>NZ_CP032707.1:1292500-2492500 GCF_003627995.1 Brevundimonas naejangsanensis
TAACGACTTCCCCACTGTCTCCAGCACAGGCTCAGTGAAATTGAATTCCCCGTGAAGATGCGGGGTTCCCGCGGTCAGACGGAAAGACCCTATGAACCTTTACTATAGCTTCGCCTTGGCGTTAGCGACCGTATGTGTAGGATAGGTGGGAGGCTATGAAGCCGGGGCGCCAGCTCTGGTGGAGCCATCCTTGAAATACCACCCTTACTGTCGTTGACGTCTAACCGAGGGCCGTTATCCGGTCCCGGGACATGGCGTGGTGGGTAGTTTGACTGGGGCGGTCGCCTCCCAAAGTGTAACGGAGGCGCGCGATGGTTAGCTCAGACCGGTCGGAAATCGGTCGTCGAGTGCAATGGCATAAGCTAGCCTGACTGCGAGACTGACAAGTCGAGCAGAGACGAAAGTCGGCCATAGTGATCCGGTGGTCCCGCGTGGAAGGGCCATCGCTCAACGGATAAAAGGTACTCTAGGGATAACAGGCTGATTTTGCCCAAGAGTCCATATCGACGGCAAAGTTTGGCACCTCGATGTCGGCTCATCACATCCTGGGGCTGGAGCAGGTCCCAAGGGTACGGCTGTTCGCCGTTTAAAGTGGTACGTGAGCTGGGTTCAGAACGTCGTGAGACAGTTTGGTCCCTATCTGCCGTGGGTGTTCGAAGCTTGAGAGGATCTGTCCCTAGTACGAGAGGACCGGGATGGACATACCTCTGGTGGACCTGTCGTGGCGCCAGCCGCGCAGCAGGGTAGCTAAGTATGGAATAGATAACCGCTGAAAGCATCTAAGCGGGAAACTAACCTCAAAACAAGGCTTCGCTGAGGATCGTGGAAGACTACCACGTTGATAGGCCAGGTGTGGAAGCGCGGTGACGTGTGAAGCTTACTGGTACTAATAATCCGATCGGCTTGATCGTTTCTCAGCAAAACTCATTCGGTTTTTACTTGCCGAAATCAAAAGACGATATCTTCTCATTTCATTCGTGTGTGTCGGGTTGACCTGGTGGCTCTGTCGGAGGTTCCCCACCCGATCCCATTCCGAACTCGGTCGTTAAGCCCTCCAGAGCCGATGGTACTTCGTCTTAAGGCGCGGGAGAGTAGGTCGCCGCCGGGTCTACCCGACACACACGTTTGAAATATCTCGAACCCTTCTTCCTTTACACGCCGCCTTGCCGCGGGATGGAGCAGCCCGGTAGCTCGTCAGGCTCATAACCTGAAGGTCGCAGGTTCAAATCCTGCTCCCGCACCCAACGATACCTCACACCCGGACGTGAGGCCTTGATCTACAGAAACCCCATGGCTCCTGGCCGTGGGGTTTTCTGCTTTCTGGGCCTGACTCAGCGTCAGCAGCGCCGCCAGACTGCCGTGCACTTCCAGCTGGAACTTGCCCAGGCCTTCCGCGGGGATGAAGTCCACCTGCGTGATCAATTTTCGCAGTTCCGTGCGCACTTCCTCGCCGTCTTCACCCTCGATGGCGTGGTGCAGATTCTCCGCCAGTCGGCGGTAGGTCTCCGCGGCGCCGGGGTGAAGCTGGATCACGGACGGGGCAGCGTCGACCGCCAGTCGGGCCTCGATCTCGCCACGGCGGGTCTTCAGCGGCGCGCTGATCGTCTTCACTTCTTCCGTCTCGATCGCGCCGTCCAGGCACATGGCCTGCGCGCGCTTCATGACGTGCCCCTGAGAATTTCCTCCACGCGGAGCTAGAGTCCGGCCCTTGAAAGGACGGACGGAATGAAACGAGCGAGATTCACGGAAGAGCAGATTATCGGGATCCTGCGGGAGAACGAGGCCGGCGCCAAAGCGGGCGAGCTGGCGCGTAAGCACGGGGTGTCTGAGGGCACGATCTACGCCTGGAAAGCCAAGTTCGGCGGGATGAGCGTGTCGGACGCCCAGCGCCTGCGGGCCCTGGAAGACGAGAATGGCAAGCTGAAGCGGCTTCTGGCCGACGCTATGCTCGACAAGGCGGCGCTGAACGATCTGCTTTCAAAAAAGTGGTAGGGCCCGCGGCGATGCGCCAGGCCGTCGCCCATCAGCGCACGGCGAGCCTGCTCCATCATCAAGGCAGGCCGCAAATCGGTGCGCTATCGCTCCTGCCGACAGCCGGACACAGCGCTGCGGGAGCGGCTGCGCGCCCTGGCTGTCGAGCGGCGACGGTTCGGCTGAATCGCCGACTGTTCGTGCTGCTGCGACGTGAGGGCGAGCCTTCGGGCAAGAGACGGATCTACCGGCTCTATCGCGAGGAAGGCCTGACGGTGCGCAAGCGCCGCTCACGTCGTCGGGCTATCGGCACGCGGGCGCCGATCCTGGTCGAGGCCCGGCCGAACGCCCGCTGGTCGCTGGACTTTGTGCACGACCAGTTCGCCACGGGCCGCCGCTTCCGCATTCTCAACGTGGTCGATGACGTCACCCGCGAGTGCCTGGCGGCGATCCCCGACACCTCGATCTCGGGACGCCGCGTCGCGCGCGAGCTGACAGCGCTGATCGCTCGGCGGGGTCGTCCCGCCATGATCGTCAGCGACAACGGCACAGAGTTCACGTCCACGGCCATCCTGGCATGGGCGCAGGATCATGGCGTCGACTGGCACTACATCGCGCCCGGCAAGCCGACCCAGAACGGGTTTGTGGAATCCTTCAACGGCCGGATGCGCGACGAACTGCTCAACGAGAGCCTGTTCTTTAGTCTGGATCACGCCCGCCAGAAAGTCGCTGTCTGGGCGCTGGACTACAACACGCGCCGGCCGCACTCGTCGATCGGCTACCTCACCCCGGAGGCCTTTGCCGCCAGTCTGACCGCAACAGGCCGACCCGCTGCGCAGGATGAAAGCTGCGCGGCCCGGCCTGTTGCTCACCCCACGCTGCGAGGCGTAACTAACCCAAGGACTCTGGTCGCCGCTGGATGAAAACTCAGGGGCACGTCACCACCAATCTGCTGCTTTGGTTGGTCGACGACTTGCAGCAGCGCAATATCGAACTGGTAATCGCTGCTAACCGATCGGATCTCGCGGACGTGGTGAGCGGGGAAGATCTCTCTGATCAGGCCGTCTTCGACGACATCCTGGAAAACAACCCGACCGCCATGGAGATGATCGGGGACATCGAAGACCTGCGGGGCGACCTGACGGACTTCGTTGCGATCGAGGCTGACCTCGAGAGCCGGGACGAGTTGATGTGGCTGGTGACCGACGAGCCGATCACCGCTGCCTTGACTCCGCGCGGACATTGGAACTGTCGGCAATAATTCAATCCAACGGCTCTTGCGGCGGGGACACGAGCGCGGGCGGTGCGTCAGGCCAATATCCAAACGCTGCGCTGGGGCCGCCATGGGCTTCATGAGACAGGCCCAACCAGGAGATTGGCTCACTCGAAAATGACCGGGGCTCCCGCGTCGTCATAGGCTGCGAAGCGTCCGAAGCCGCCGTCGTTAACCGCCTCGACCATGATTTGCAGGGCGCGGTCGATTTCGGACTGCGACGGCGGCTGGCCGTCCCGTCCCGAGAGGCCGGCGGCGAACACCACGCTCCAGAATGGTGATCATCCGCATCCGGCGGCCCAGCAGGCGCAGGGTGTTGACCGCGTTGTAACTCTGCGAGCCGCCTGAGACCTGCATGACGGCCAGGGTGCGGCCCTGCGTCGGGCGCATCCCGCCCATGTTCAGCGGCAGGTGGTCAATCTGGAGTTTCATGATCCCGGAAATCTGGCCGTGGCGCTCTGGGCTGCTCCAGACCATGCCTTCGGACCACAGGGCGTGTTCGCGCAGTTCGTGGACGGCTGGATGGTCGTCGTAGTCGACCTGGTCAGTGAGAGGCAGATCGGAGGGATCGAAGATGTGCGTCTCGCAGCCCATGAAGCGCAGAAGGCGGGCCGCCTCCTCGACGCACAGCTGGGAATAGGATCGGTCCCTCAGCGAGCCGTAGAGCAGCAGGATGCGCGGCGGATGCTCGTTCGGGCCGAGGTCCAGCGCCGGCTGGCTGGACAGGTAGGCCGGGTCGAGCGCGGGCAGGTGGCGGAGGCGGGTCATTGAGGACGCAACTCCTTGAACATGAAAGCCGCTGAGGCCGGACACAGGGTGCCGAACTGCCGGGAGGCGGCGACAGCGGGCGGCGCGGCTGATCGGGACAGGATCGCGTAACCGTGCTTCCGGAAGAAGGCCGCCGCCGAGGTCGTGAGCAGGTAGAGGCCAGTCGCTCGCTGTCTTACCGCCTCGGCTTCCAACCAGGACAGGATCGCCGCGCCGAAGCCGTCGCCGCGACGGTCGTCGACGACGACGATGGAGCGGATCAGGGCGTCTTGTCCGATCTCCTCCAGCCCGCCGTAGCCGATCAGCCCCGCATCATCCTCGAAGCGGTAGAAGCGGCGACCGGGTTCGCGCAGGTCGTCCGTGGGCAAGCCTGCGGCCTCCAGCGCGGCGATCAGGGCGGGCGTCGGATCGGGCAATTCCACGGCTTTGAAGGCCATCAGCAGGCGTCCTTCCTCGGTGCGGTCGCAGGGAAGTAGCGGCGGCCCAGCCACAGAGCGACCGAGACCAGCAAGATCAGCACCGGCACCTCGACCAGCGGGCCGATGACCGCCGCGAAGGCGACCGGCGAGGCCAGCCCGAAGGCGGCGATAGCGACAGCGATCGCCAGTTCGAAATTATTGGAGGCGGCGGTGAAGGCCAGGGCCGTGGTGCGCGGATAGTCCGCCTCGATCAGCCGCCCCATCAGGAAGCTGACCACGAACATGACCAGAAAGTAGATCGTCAGCGGGACGGCGATGCGCAGGGCGTCCAGCGGCATGGCTGTCACCTCGCCGCCCTTCAGGCTGAACATGGCGATGATGGTGAAAAGCAAGGCGATCAGGGTGATCGGCGCGATGCGCGGCAGGAAGCGCGTCTCGTACCAGTCGGCACCCCGGCGCGCGATCAGGGTGCGCCGGGTCAGGAAACCGCCGAAAAAGGGCAGGCCCAGATAGACCAGGACGGCGCCGGCGATGGTCCCGACGCTGACGTCGACCACGCTGCCCTCCAGCCCGAACAGGGGCGGCAGCACGGTCAGGAACAGCCAGGCGTAGAGGCTGAAGAAGGCGATTTGGAAGATCGAGTTGAAGGCGACGAGACCCGCCACATACTGGTTGTCGCCGCGCGCCAGCTGGTTCCAGACCAGCACCATGGCGATGCAGCGGGCCAGGCCGATCAGGATGACGCCGGTCATGTATTCCGGCTGGTCGCGCAGGAAGATCACCGCCAGAGCGAACATCAGCACCGGCCCCAGCACCCAGTTCTGGAACAGGGACAGCAGCAGCACGCGCTTGTCGGCGAAGACGCGCGGCAGTTCTTCGTACCTCACCCGCGCCAGCGGCGGGTACATCATCAGGATCAGGCCGATGGCGATGGGGATGTTGGTCGTCCCGACCGACAGGCTGTCGATCCAGTCGGGCAGGCCCGGCACAAGCGTGCCCAGCAGCACGCCCAGCCCCATGGCAGCGAAAATCCATAGCGTCAGCCAGCGGTCGAGGAAGGACAGGCGGCGCTTCGGCTGTTCAGTAATCAAGGCGTCGACCATCAGCGGACCCTCCGGCCGTCGGCGTCGATGACGACTTCGCCGTCCTCCTTGGTGAAGGGCTTCAGGCTCCCCGACGGCAGGAGGTCGAGAACCGCCTCGGACGGCCGACACAGCTTCACCCCGAGCGGGGACACCACGACTGGACGGTTCAGCAGAACCGGATGGGCCTCGATGGCGTCCAGAAGCTGGTCGTCTGTCAGGTCGGGATCGCCAAGGCTCAGTTCGGCGAAGGGCGTGCCCTTCTCACGCAGAAGGCTGCGCAGCGGCGCGCCCATGCGTTCGACCAGTCCCATGATCATGGCGCGGCTGGGCGGCGTCTTCAGATACTCGATGACGTGCGGCTCGATCCCGACGTGGCGGATCAGGGCCAGGGCGTTGCGCGACGTCCCGCAGGCAGGGTTGTGATAGATGACGACGTCCATGATGACCTCAGGCGCGGCAGGGCGAGAGTTCGGCCAGCAGCGGCTCGCACAGTTCGGCGCGGCCTTGGCAGCAGTCCTTCAGCAGGAAGACGATCAACCCCTGAAGGCGGCTCAGGTCGGCGCGATAGATGATCGACCGGCTGCGACGCTCGGAACTGATCAGACCGGCGCGGGACAGGACGCCGAGATGCGCCGACATGGTATTGGCCGGCACAGCCAGCGTGTCCGCGATCTGGCCGGCAGGCAGACCCTCGGGTTCGTGACGAACCAGCAGGCGGAAGGTCTCGAGCCGCGTGGGCTGGGCCAGGGCGGCGAGAGCAAGGATGGCGATTTTTGATTCCATAGTTCCAAAATAATGGAATGGTTAGCGAAGTCAAAGGTTGATGAGCGCTCATCTAGTAAGCGGCAAAGGTCGGCTATGCGCGCAGTTCCCAACTTCCGCTGCTGGCGCTGCGCAGGTTCTGCGAGTAGGGGCGCCGACCGATTTGGGCTGCCTGGGAATAGGCTCAGGGCCCGCCACTATCGGCGGGCCCTGTCTCGTCACGAGGAGGAGGTCTCAGAGGACTGACCCTGCGTCTTCCAGAGCGACCAGAACACCCCTGCCGCCAGGATGAAGGCGGTGATGGCCAGCGACCACTCCGCGGGAAATTTCTCCCAGCCCAAGAGGTCGGCCAAAAAGATCTTGCCGCCTATGAACACCAGCAGCACGGCCAGCGCCTGTTTGAGATAGGCGAAGCGGTGGATGATGGCGGCGAGCGCGAAATAGAGCGCCCTGAGCCCCAGGATGGCGAAGATGTTCGAGGTGTAGACGATGTAGGGGTCAGTGGTGATGGCGAAGATCGCCGGCACCGAGTCCACAGCGAAGATCACGTCCGCAATCTCGATCATCACCAGCGCCAGGAACATCGGCGTGGCCCAGAGGACCATGCGCCCGGTCTTCGGGTGGGGCTCGCGTACGAAGAACCTCTGGCCTTGCAGTTGGTCGGTGATTCTCAGATGCCCGCGCATCCACTTAACCAGCGGATTGGCGCCTAAGTCGGCATGTCCGTCGCCGGCGAAAAACATCTTGATTCCGGTGAAGATCAGGAAGGCGGCGAAGATGTAGAGCACCCAGCCGTACTGGCTGACCAGGGCCGCGCCCGCGCCGATCATGATGGCCCTGAGCACGATTACGCCCAGGATGCCCCAGAAAAGCACTCGGTGCTGCAGCGCCCTCGGAATGGCGAAGTAGCCGAAGATCATGGCGATGACGAAGACGTTGTCCATCGCCAGCGACTTCTCGATCGCGAAGCCTGTCAGGTATTCCATGCCCGACTGGCTGCCCAGCTCCCACCAGACCCAGCCGCCGAAAACGAGCGCGACGGCGATGTACATGCTGGATAGCAAGAGGCTCTCACGCACGCCGATCTCGTGCTGGTCGCGGTGCAGGACGCCGAGGTCGAGCACCAGCAGCGCCACGACCACGCCCATGAACGCCAGCCACATCCAGGCCGGCTTGCCCAGCCAGTCGGCCAGGAAGAAAGTCATCAGGTCCATAGGACACCCCTTGTTCAAGGAGCGACCCCGGCGCGCGATTTGGGGATCGACCAGAAAGGGGTAGTCGCGCACCGAGATCACTCGATGCGGTCCGACATCACGTCTGCCATCAGACGTCAGAGGGGCCCGGTCCGCTGATCCATAATTTAGCTGGTCCGAACTTTCCCGGCAAGCCGGGAGGGATGGGAGCAGATGGCGTCTTCCCCAAGTTCCGTATGTTGGGTGACGTCGCATGCCGTCCAGTTTCGGCGCTGGTGAATGTCCGCATCTTGCGCTGAAGAGATGCTGAGAGCGTAGAGACTGGCAACGGACAGGGAGGCGACCTTAATGGAGGTTGGCCATGCGCCAGTCTGACCTGTTCATTCAGCCCAAGCGCCCGTGGAATGCCGGCCGTCTTATCGGCCCCAAGGCACCGCTGAAGCCGAAGCACATCTGGGCAATTCGACAGCAGTTGAAGGTCGCGAGGAGGGTGCGCGACCTTGCGATGTTCAACTGCGCCCTGGACGCCAAGCTGCGGGCCTGTGACCTGGTTCGGCTCCGGGTCAGCGTGTGGCGCCGGGCGGCGTGCTTCGCCAGCGCTCGATCGTCATCCAGCAGAAGACCGGAAGACCTGTTCCTTTCGAGATCACGGAGCCTGCGCGCGACGCCATCGCCGCTTGGCTGACGATCCGCGGTCAGCGCGACGATGACTGGCTGTTCCCGAGCCGCAGCCGGCCGGGTCAGCACATTGGCACCCGCCCGTACGCGCGGCTCGTTGATCGCTGGGTTCAGATGATCGACCTGGAACCGCAGGGCTACGGGACCCACAGCCTCAGGCGGACGAAGGTGTCGCTCGTTTACAAGAAGACCGGCAATCTCCGCGCCTGTCAGCTCCTGCTCGGCCACAGGAAGCTCGAGAGCGCCGTCAGATACCTCGGCATCGAAGTGGACGACGCCCTGGAGATGTCAGAACAGATCGATCTGTGACTCACGACCGGGCCCGAAAGCGGGCCCGGTCATTGTCACCTATGGGTGGGAAGCGGACCTACAGGAAACGGATCGTCGGCTTCTCGAAACAGACTACCTCAACACATTCTTGCTCAGTCGTGATCAGGCAGGAGTAGGTTGTTTCAGGTTCCGAAGGGCGCACGTATTTCCGATATTCGACGCATCCTCGCTCATGAACACGCCGACGTCCGCGTCGCCACCGCTCAAGAGTGGTTCGCCTTTGTAGGCTTTCAGATACTGCCAGAAGTCGCTTTCGGCATAGGAACGGAAGGCTCGAGGTGGATCGAACTGAACCTCAAAATGAGGATCGCCTTTCACGGCCAGCGTGACGACCAGCGACCCAACATCGTAGCGAAGGTCGTGGAGAAAAAGTTGGGAACCCGGAGAGGCGTGTCGTCCATACCGAACCATCACCTGCTTACGGAACGTCGGCAACGGGTCGGTTTGCGAAGTAGGTATCCCACCCGAAAGCGGCCTTTCGGGTCTCAGGCCGAATGTCGCGTTTACGGCGTGGTCCGCATGACCGCTAATGGCGCATTGCGGGCTTTGAGGTATCGCCAGCACCGCTACGCCATGAAGCTGATTATAGGTGTGAGGTCTCGACCAAATCCTGCTCCCGCACCCAAGATCCCACACCCCCGCAGCCCTCGCTACGGGTTTTCTGCTTTCTGGGCCTGGTTGCGCAGGCCCTCCACGCGCTCGATCAGTTTGCGAAGTTCGACCCGCGCCCCCTCGCCGTCGTCGCCCATTTGCCTGATGCAGGCCTTTCGCCAGCGCCGCTAGGCGACCGCAGCGCCGGGGTGACGCTGGAGCCTCTAATCGGACCTGGATCTCTCTCCGGCGGATCTTCAATGGCGCGCTGATCGTCTTCAGTTCATCGGTCTCGATCGCGCCTCCAGGCACATGGTCTGCGCGCGCTTCAGCTTGCGCGCGATGTCCGCCAGTTCTCGCTCCAGCGGCGCTCCGGCCAGCTTCCTGGGGGTGGCCTACGCTTGGACCTTGGAGGCCCTGTGGTCAGGCGCGGACGAGGTGGCCGAGATGGACGGGGCCGGCAACATCCTGCGCCGCTTCATCTCGGGCGTTCGGAGGGGAGGGCGTGGTTGGCCGCCTGCCCCGTTCGAGGCCAATGGCGCCATCTTTGGCGCCACGCCGACCATCAGGGCCGCGTAGCCGCGACCTCCAGCGTCGCCAGAACCAGGGTCATGCCCAGGAGCGGCGGCTCCAGCATCAGCCGCAGCAGATTGCGGGTGCGCTGCATCCCATGCAGCGTCAGGTCGAACATGATCGGGGCGTCCTCGGACCGCACGATGTCCAGCAGGGCGACCGCCGTGCGCGCGCCGTTCAGCGTCTTCAGCCCGTGGGTGCTCAGCAGATCGGCGTCGGCCAGAACATAGAGCTGCGTCTTGGCGTGCATGACCAGGACCGGGCGGTCCTGGTCGTCCACGATGATGGGCGTCCAGTCGGGGCCGGACCAGGCGCGCAAGTTTTCAATCTCGATCGGGGCGGCGAGGAGCGCGCCGTCAGGGCGCTTCAGGCGCACGGTCTCGCGGCCAGTGCGCGATTGCAGCTTGACGCCTCGGCGCAGGTGTCCGCCCACCGATGTGTTCAATCGATCAGCCGGCGCTTGCGGCGTTGGCGCGGTTGCGGGCTCTCGATTGGCGAGTTTCGTCCCTGAGCGAACGGTATCAAGCAAAAAATGTCTAAAATCTACGCCAAACAATAACACCAACGACCCGCGATTGGCGCTAGATGGCTGCCCCGCAAGACAATTTGTTCTCGGGGGTACGAAGCCTTGTTCTTCACTAATCTCAAATCCGCCCTGCTCTGCGGCGCCGCCTTTGTCGGCCTGGGCGTGGTCGTGGCGCCGTCGGCGTCGTGGGCCGACGATGCGGCCTCGGCCGTCGCCCTGGCCGAGACCGGGCAGATCGCCGGGTTGATCACGGACGCGGATCGCGGCGGCTATCTGCTGGGCGCCGAGGTGCGCATCGAGGGGCACGACCAGGTCGCGGTGAGCGACCGCGAGGGACGCTTCGCCCTGCAGCGGGCGCCGATCGGCCGTCACACCCTGATTGTCAGCTATGTCGGGCGTACGACCCAGCGGGTCCAGGTCGAGGTCGCCGCCGGCGCCGTAGCTTCGGCTTCGGTGGCTCTGCCGATCGACTTCGGCGCCGCCTCTGTGGCCGACGTCGTGGTCGTCGGCCGCCGCCCGCAGGCGGAATCGGAAGCCGCCGCCCTGCAGGTCCAGCGCTCGTCGACGGCCCTGGTGAACGTGGTCTCGGCCGACGCCATCGGCCACTTCCCCGATCAGAACATCGCCGCCGCCCTCAGCCGCCTGCCGGGCGTCGCCGTCGAGCGCGACCAGGGCCAGGAGCGGTCCATCAGCCTGCGCGGCGCGCCCTCGCGCTGGAGCACCATCTCCTTCGACGGCGTCAACGTCATCGCGCCGGGCGGCAAGAGCGCCCGCACCGACACCATTCCCGCCGCCATCGCCAAGTCGGTGATCGTGCGCAAGGCGGTGACCGCGGCCATGTCGGGCGAGACCCTGGCCGGCAACATCGACATCACCACGCGCGGCGCCTTCGACTACCCCGAACGGGCGGTCTCGCTGAACCTGGGCTACGGCTACAACGACCTGGGCGGCCGCAGCCAGTATGACGTGGGCGGCTTCATCGCCGACACCTTCGCCGACGGCCGGTTCGGGGTGGCCCTGTCGGCCTCGCGCTATGAGCGCAACATGATCACCGACAATTTCGAGACGGACTGGGAAGTCGCCTCGGAGGACCGCGAGCCGGGTTCGGAGACGCGCACCTGGGCCGACGCCCATCAGAACAAGCTCTATCGCCTGACGCGCAGCAACACCGCCTACGCGGGCCGGTTCGACTTCCGTCCGTCGAACGAGCATCGCTTCTTCCTGACCAGCCTCTATACCGAGTTCACCGACGACGAGATGCGCAACGCGCATGAGTTCGACCTAGACGACGGGGCGGTGCGCACCGACCGCGCGGCGGTCACGCGCGGCTACGCCGACGTCCGCACGGGCAATACGCCGCTGCAGGGGACCATCTACGGCGTCGAGCTGGACAGCACCCTGAACCTCAACCACACCCTGGAAAGCATCTTCACCAACACCCTGGGCGGCGAGCAGCGCTTCGGCGACTGGGACGTGTCCTGGCGCCTGAACTACACCCAGTCGCGCGCCGAGGCGGGGCCGTCGTTCAACTCGGCCTGGCGCAGCCCGCGCCCCGGCGGCGCGGTCGACTACAGCCTGCGCCCGACGGTGGTCTATGACTTCACCAATCGCGAACTGCACGGCGTCCAGTTGTACGAGACCATCGTCAATCCGGACGGCAGCTTCTCGCGCGGGGCGTCCAAACGCTCGCTGGACCCGCAGGACTACGAGTTCGTCTATCTGCGCTCCACCACCCGTCTGCAGGACAGCCGGTCCTACAGCGCCCGCCTGGATCTGAGCCGTGACCTGACCCTGTTCGGCCGTTCGACCGAACTTCAGTTCGGCGGCCAGTATGACGACCGCACCAAGGAAGACACGCGCCAGACGCTCGAGATCGTCCCGGCGGCCCTGACGGCGGCGCAGATCCCCTTCCCGTCGCCCGCCGACTTCGCCATCAACGACCCCTACAAGGGCGACCTGCCGCTGGGCTACGCCTTCCGCTACTTCTCCGAAAGCGGCGCCAAGGCCTTGTGGCGCGACCTGCACGATCGCGGTCTCAGCCGCATCCAGGCCAACACCTCGGAGACGAACAACTACGAGGTCTCCGAAAGCGTCCTGGCCGGCTACGCCATGGCCACCACCTATTTCGACTGGGGCAACATCCTGGTCGGCGTCCGCGCCGAACGGGTCGAGAACGAAGGCGAAGCTCTGGTCAAAACGGGCGCCGGCTTCGAGTCTGTCCGCGTGTCCGACGACAACATCGTGGTCCTGCCCAGCGCGCACGTGAACTGGGACATCAGCGACCAGCTCAAGCTGCGCCTGTCGGCCAACACGGGCGCCGCCCGCCCCGACTTCAGCCTGCTGCGCCCGAACTACAGCGTCAGCGACGAGGACGAGGTCGTCAGCGGCGGCAATCCGTCGGCCGGGCCGGAAAAGGCCGTAGGCGTGGACGCCTATCTGGAATGGTATCTGCCCTCGGGGGCCTTCTTCTCGGTCGGCGCCTACTACAAGCATCTCAACGACGTGCTGTTCAGCGTGGTCCATCCGCGCTTCGGCAGCGAGGTGCTGAACCAGCCGGGGCTCGATCGTTCCGAATACGCCTACGCCACCACCGACAACGGCGGCAGCGGCTATCTGCGCGGCGTCGAGGTCGCCTTCTCCCAGACGATGGAGCCCTTCGCCGACCGCCTGGGCCTGCCGGACTGGGCCGCCGGCTTCGGCGTGCGCGGCAACCTGACGCTGAACGCCACCGAAACCGAGACGCCGGACGGCCGCAAGGTGCCGCTGCCGGGGGCGTCGGACCTCATCTACAACGCCGCCCTGTCCTATGAGCGCTACGGCTTCTCGACTCGTCTGAGCTGGCAGTATCGCACCGAGTGGCTCGACAGCGTCGGCGACGGCGACATCCTGGGCGACGGTTATTGGGACGAGGTGGGCCGGTTGGACTTCAAGGCCAGCTACGCCTTCAACGACAACGCCGAAATCTACTTCGACGCCAACAACCTGCTGAACGAGCCGGGCATCCGTTACCAGGGCGAAGCCTATCGCGTGTCCGAGTACGAGCAGTTCGGCGCGCGCTACATGGTCGGCCTGCGCCTCAACTTCTGAGGTCGGCCCAAGCGGCCGTCGCTGTGCGCCTCCCGGCAGCGATGGCCGCGTCCTTTTTCCGAGTTCGGCGCGGTGCGCTCGCCGCCCGCTCCCCCCGTCGCCTCAGCTGTGAGTGAGACCCATGCACCTGAAGACCCTTCTGATCGCCGGCGCGGCCCTGGTCGCCGGCCTGCCGGCCATCGCCCACGCCCAGGCTTCCGCCCCCACGGCGCCGTCCGTATCCGCCCCGCGCCCCTGGGCGCCGACGGGCTTGCCGGATCGCATCGTCCTGACGCCGGGCGCCGACGCGGCGCGGGACATGGCCGTGGCCTGGCGCACGGATGGCCGCCAGGTCGCCGCCCTGGCTGAACTGGTCGAGGCGATCGACGGCCCCGCCTATGAGGAGCGCGCCCAGGTCGTGGCGGGCCGTTCGACGGACGGCGCGGCGCTGGGCGGGCAGGGTCGCCACCACGCCGCGCGGTTCGAGGGGCTGAAGCCGGCGACGACCTACCTCTACCGCGTCAGGGGCGCGGACGGCTGGTCGGAGTGGCTGTCGTTCCGCACCGCGGCCGCCGACCTGTCGGAGCCTTTCCGCATCCTCTATTTCGGGGACACCCAGAACAGCATTCTGTCCAAGGGTTCGCGCACCATCCGCAACGGCCTGCTGCGGACCTCGCCGGACGTGGTGGTGCACGCGGGCGACCTGACCGGCCGGTCGCATGACTGGGAGTGGGGGGAGTGGACGGCGGCGGGCGGCTACGGCTTCGCCATGATCCCGCAGCTTCCCGCCGCCGGAAACCATGAGTACAGCGACGACGACGAGGGCGCCCGACACCTCGGCCCCCTGTGGTCGGCCCAGTTCGCCCTGCCCGGAAACGGCGCGGACAAGGCGCCCGAGACCAGCTATTTCGTCGACTATCAGGGCGTGCGCTTCATCGTTCTGGACGGCACGGCCGCTGCGGAGCTCGACTCCCTCGACTCCCAGACCCGCTGGCTGGACGGCGCCCTGGCCTCCAGCACCGCGCGCTGGAACGTCGTGGTCCAGCACCAACCCATCTACACCTGCGCCCGCCCGGACGACACCAAGGCGCTGAAGGCCGCCTGGGAGCCGATCTATCGGGCGCGCAACGTGGACATGGTCCTACAGGGCCACGACCACTGCTACAGCCGCATCACCGACGGCGAGGGGCAGGCGGCGGGCGCCGCGCGCCGCGCCGCCGGAGCGCCGCAGGGGCCGGTCTATGTGGTCTCGGTCGCCGGACCTAAGATGTACGGCCTGAACGACCGGGCCCTGATCCAGCCCGACCGCGTCGCGGCCGACACCCAGCTGTATCAGACCATCGACGTCGAGGCCGGGCGCCTGCGCTATCGCGCCTACACCGTGTCGGGCGCCCTCTATGACGCCGTCGACATCGTCCGCGCGGCCGACGGCTCCAAGTCGCTCGAGGCGCCGTCGGAGGCTCTGCCGTCCCTGCGGCTGTGCGACGGCGCCGTCGGCCCCGACGGCGTCCCCTGTGTCGGCAGCCCCAAATAGCCGCTCCGCGCGCCCTCCCTTTGCATTTCCAAGTTGAGGAAACGGTCATGACCACGATTTCCCGCCGCCTTCTGGTTTCCGCCCTGGTCCTTTCGGCCGCCTTGTCGGCGGGGCTGTCTCCGGCCATGGCGCAAGCCCCGGCGCGCGCCGCCGTCGCTGTGGCCGCCGAAGCCCCCCCGACGCAGCGGGCGAAGAACGTCATCCTCTTCCTGGCCGATGCGGGCGGCGTCTCGACGCTGAACGCGGCCAGTCTGATGGCCTATGGCGAGCCGCTGCAACTGCACATCCAGCAGTGGCCGCATCTGGGCCTGAGCGAGACCTCGGCGGTCGATCAGTTCGTGTCGGACTCGGCCAACGGCATGTCCTCGATCATGACCGGGGTGAAGACGCGCAACGGCGTGATCAGCCAGTCGCCCTCGGCCGTGCGCGGCCGGAGCGACGGCGCGCCCACCAAGACCCTGCTGGAATACGCCGAGGAGCGCGGCCTGCGCACGGGGGTGATCTCGAGCCAGTCCATCGCCGACGCGACGCCGGCGGCGACCTACGCCCATGCCAACGACCGGGGGAAGTGGGGCGAGATCTTCCCGCAGGCCTTCTCGCCCCGCTTCGGCGACGGGGTCGACGTGATGTTCGGCGTCGGTCGGCAGAAGATCGGCGAGCAACTGGCGGCCGTCGGCTCAAGCTTTGACGCCCTGAGCCGGGCGCACGACCGCCCCATCTACGCCCGCCTGGAAGAAGCGCCGGCGTCCAACGGTCGACCCGTGGTCGTGGCCGATGCGATGGACGTGCATGCGGCCACGCTGCGCGCGCTCGACCTGCTGGAAGGGGCGCCCGAGGGCTATTTCCTCATGGTTGAATGGGACGCCCACACGGATGACGTGCGCAGGGGCCTGCAGAACGTCGTGGACTTCGACAAGCTGATCGAGGCGGTCCAGGCCCGCGTCGACCTGAACGACACCCTGCTGCTGTTCACCGCCGACCACTCGTTCGGGGTCCAGGTGGACGGCGGCCGGCGCGGCGAGGTCTTGCTGGAAGGGTATGACGCCTGGAAGTCGGCGCCGGGCGACGGGAAGCTCGTCCGTCTGGACCGGGTGCTGGTCAACCGCACACACACGGCCGAGGAGGTTCCCGCCCTGGCCGTCGGCGCCGGCGCCGAGCGCGTCCGCGGCTATTTCCCCAACACCCGCCTGTTCGAGGTGATGATGGCCGCCTGGGGCTGGGAGGCCGACGCCGCGTCGGGCGACTGAAGGGGGAGTTGTCGTCGGCTTCCGCTGCAGCCTTCAGACGCAGCAGCGGAAGCCGATATGCGAGGCGCTGGTGTCGGTGGCCTGTTGCAGGCGGGCCGGGGGGCGGTAGCGGCGGCAGTAGTCGGGCGTGCACAGATGCGAGCCGCCCTTCAGCACCTTGAAGACATGGGCGGACGGCCGGGCGTTGACCCCGCAGCAGCTCTTGGCCGGCGGGCCGGAGTGGTCGCGCTGATAGGTGTCGAGGGTCCACTCCCAGACGTTGCCGATCATGTCGGACAGGCCCCAGGCGTTGGCCGGATAACAGCCGACGGGCGAGGTGCGCAGGAAGCCGTCGGCCAGGCTGTTGTAGTGAGGAAAGGCGCCCTGCCAGAGGTTGGCCATCTGTCGGCCCTCGGGCTCAAGGTCGTCGCCCCAGGCATATTCGGTCGTGGACCCGGCGCGGGCGGCGTATTCCCACTGCGCCTCCGTGGGCAGGGTCTTTCCGGCCCAGCGCGCATAGGCCAGGGCGTCGGCGAAGCCGACGTGCACCACCGGATGCTCCTCCAGCCCCTCGATCGAGGAACCGGGGCCCAGCGGGTGACGCCAGTCCGCCCCCGCCACCACCCGCCACCACTGTCGCGGATCGGTCAGGGGCACGGGGCCGGGCGGAGGCGTGAAGACCAGGGAGGAGGGAGCCAGCAGTTCGGGGCGAACGCCGGGATAGTCGGCCGGATTGACCGGCGTCTCCGCCAGGGTCCGGTGCCCGGTGTCGGCCACGAAGGCGGCGAACCGGGCGTTGGTCACCGGCACGGCGTCGATGGCGAAGCCCTCGACATGGCGGCGGTGCGCGGGGCGTTCCTCGACGTAGTGATGGTCCGACCCCATGACGAAGTCGCCCGCAGCCAGGGTCTTCATCGTCACGGGGTCTTTGGACCGGGTCACAGGCGGATCACTCCTTGGTGCGGAAGTCGATCTGGCGCTCGGGGAAGTGGACGCTGGTGTTGCCGTAGGCGTTCTTGCCCGCGATGGCCGGGGTCCACAGGATGTTGTTGTCTCGCTGGCAGGTCTCCCACGCCGACTTCATCACCGCCAGCTGCTCCGGCTCGGCCTGGCTCAGGTCGCGGGTCTCGGTCGGGTCGCTGCGCATGTTGTACAGCTCCCAGTCGCCGCTGCCCCAGGGGCTGTTGCTGTAGGTCAGCTTGTAGTCGCCCTGACGCACCGCGACGCGGCCGAACAGCTCCAGGCAGTGGGTGGCGTCGGCGGGGTGAACCTGATCGCTCTGGCCGGTCAGGAAGGGCACGGCGGACAGGCCCTGCAGGGGCGGAACGGCGGCGCCCTCCTGGGCCGGATGCACCGTCTGGGCCATCTGCAGGAAGGTGGGCGCCCAATCCTTCACATTGACATAGGCGTCGCTCACGCTCTGGCGCACGCCGGGACCGGCGACGAAGGCCGGGGTGCGGACGCCGCCCTCATAGCTGAAGGCTTTGAACAGGCGGAACGGAGCCGAGCTGACCCGCGCCCAGTTGGGGCCGTAGCCGATGAAGGAATTGCGCCGCCCCATGTTGTCGAGGCTGTTGTCGAAGGTCGCCTGAATCCACTCGCGGTTCTTCTCGCTGATGTCCTCGGCATCGCTGCCCTCGGCCCCGTTGTCGGAGAAGAAGACGAAGACGGTGTTGTCGTACTGGCCCGTGCGCTTCAGTTCGGCGACCAGGCGGCCGACGTTGTCGTCCAGGTTGGCGATCATGGCGGCGTAGATCTCCATGCGCCGCGCTTCCTTGGCCTTCTCCTCGGCCGAGAGTTCGCTCCACTCGGGCCAGACGCCGGGCGACGGGGCGGGCTGCACATCCTCGGCGATCAGGCCCTTGGCCTTCATGCGCTCGATCCGGCGGTTGAGGATCTCCTCGTAGCCGACGTCATAGACGCCGCGATAGCGGTCCAGGTATTCGTCCGGCGCCTGCAGCGGCCAGTGCGGCGCGGTGTAGGCGATGTAGGCGAAGAAGGGCTTCTGGTCATCGACGCCCTGGATGTTCTGCAGAATCCGGTCGGTGTAGAAGTCGGTCGAGAAGAAATTCTCGGGCAGGTCGACCAGGGCGCCGTCGTCGCGATAGCTGGCCTTGGGCGCGGCGAAGATGGTGCCGCCCTGGGTGAAGTGGTCCGCGCCGCCGTTCAGCAGCACGAAGGAGTGGTCGAAGCCGCGGTCCTGCGGGCTCTGGCCGTCCTTCATCCCCAGGTGCCACTTGCCCACCATGAAGGTGTGATAGCCGGCCTTCTGCAGCAGGGCCGGGAAGGGGACGACCCGGTCGTTCAGCACCCCTTCATAGCCGGGCACGCCGACCTGTTCGGGGGCGATGACCTCGACCATGGTGCCAACGCCGGCAATGTGGTTGTCGACGCCGCTGAGCAGCATGGCGCGCGTCGGCGAGCAGGCCGGCGAGGCGTGGAAGTTGGTCAGCTGCACGCCGCTAGCCGCCAGGGCGTCCAGGTTGGGGGTCCGGATCTCGCTGCCGAAGGCGCTGAGGTCCGAATAGCCCATGTCGTCGACGACGATCAGGACGATGTTGGGCCGGGCGTCGCGCTCGGGCGGCGCGGGCGCCGTCGCGAGGGCAGCGGCCGGGGCGGGTTCGGCGTGCAGCGCCGCCGGCGCCAGGCAGAGCAGGGAGGCGCCGCCCAGAAGGGCGGGCAGCAGGCGTTTCGCGATCTTCATGGCGGGGTCCGTGTTCTTTCTCTGGGGGCTCAGAACATGAAAGTCAGATCGACGAGCGAGTAGAAAACGTCGCGGCCGCCCGCGCGTTTCATGCCGTCGGAGACGTCGAAATAGGCGCCCTCCACCGTCAGGAAGAGGTTGGGGGTGATGGTCCACTGGACCGTCACGTCGGGCTGCATGCCGATGTAGCCGATCGACGGATCAGCGGTGCCGGGCAAGGGAGCGAAGCCACGGCCGTAGACGGCGTCGTCGCGGTCCTGCTTCCAGTACCAGCGGTTATAGGCCGACAGGCGCACGTTCTTGGACAGGTTCAGCGCCAGGGTCGGGCCGGTCTCGACCAGGTTGCTGCCCGCCAGATAGCCGCTGGCGGCGTAGTATTGCTGGCCCGTATAGAGCGGCGTGAAGGTCTGGATCTTGTCGCCGTCGCGCCCGCCGCTGACAGCGTCGAAGCGGAAGCCGAAGCGCGGCTTGAGCGGCGAGGATTCGAGCACATAGCCGGCGTCGCCGTAGAAGGCCCAGGCCTCCACGTCCTGACCGGCGAAGGTCCCGCCCTGGCGCACCACGGTGGTGTCCAGCTGGATCGGCCCGGCCTTGCCCCACAGGCGGGCGCCGACGCCGTGGCGCTCGTCGTCGCCGACCAGGCCGGACATCGCCAGCTTGGTCGACTTGAAGCCGATGTAGAAGGGGTCGAGGTTCAGGGCCACGGCGTCGTCGGCCATGCGGGGCAGGGCGAAGCTGCCGTACACGCCCCAGAGCTTGCGGCCGGGGTTGCTGGAGTCGCCGAAGACGTCCTCGGTGTTGGCGACGTTCTCGACCGCTAGGACGTCGATGCGCGCCGACTTGGTGCGATACTGGGCCGTGACGCCGTCGAAGCTCAGCGGGATGTTGGCCGAGGGCTGGGTCGAGACGAGCAGGCCGTTGCCGAGCCAGATGCCCTGACGCCCGCCGCGCACGCTGAGCGTGCCGTCGCCCACGGGGGCGCTGACTTCCACGAAGCCTTGCTGCAGCGCCAGGTCGTTGCGCTGACGCGGCGGCTGGGGGCCGATATTGTGGCCGCCGACCTGGCCGCTGGCCAGTTCGCCATAGACCCGGACGTGCGAGCCCAGGTGCAGGTCCGCGCCGTAGATGTGGCGGAACTGCATGAGCTGCTGGTCGCTGAACTTCTGGCCGCCCAGGGATTCATGGCTGTAGCTGTTGAACTGGGCGCGCTCCATGCCGCTCAGCGACAGGTTGATGTCGCCGTTGGCGTTCAGCGGCATGTATTTCAGCGCGGCGAGGCCCGTCGCCGGGGCGCCGGCGGGGCGCGTCGGCGCCGAGGTCTCGTTGAAGCGCAGCAGATAATAGGGGCCGACGCGCGGCCCCATGCCGGCCTGCGGCGGCAGGACGGCGGCGGCCGTCGGGGCGGGCTGGGCAGTCTGCGACGGCTTGGCGGTCTCCGGCGGCGTGGCCGCCGCGGCGTCTTCCGCCAGGGCGTGCTGCGACGACAGCGAGGCGGCGGCGACGGCCAGGGCCAGGACGCAACTGTGGCGGGACGGCGAATGTTTCATGGGGCGCTCTCCTCTCCGAGCTTTTTTCTTTTCAGTTTTTTGACGGAGGGAGCTCTTGGCCAATATTTCTTCGGCATGAGGCGATAACGAAACCGATCGCGGACAGCTCCAAAGCGCTGCCGTGGCCGGAACGAAGCGACCTGAGTCCGCGTTCGCGCGAATGACGCAAGCGGCGCTCGTCAGCCCCGACGACGGACTCGGGCGCCGCTGCTGATCTTGAAGAAGACGGCATGGCTCATCCCGAACTCATGCCGTTTCGGCATCAGGTTTTCGACAAATGCTATTGGGAAATCCGTCTCCCCGCTCCGAACCTCCTGCAGGTGGCGCACGAGCCGTGGCGCCGAGTGAGAGACAGGATTGGCGAAAGGAGCGACTTCATGATGCGTCATGCCGTTGACCCCGTCCGTCCTGACGGGGGCCGCCCATGAGCCCGGTGGATCCCTTCGCCGAAGCCGCGGGCGTCGATGTCCGCCGCTTGCGCTATTTCGTGGCCATCGCCGAAGAGCTTCATTTCGGGCGGGCGTCGGAACGGCTCAACATCGCCCAGCCCGCGCTCAGCCGCCAGATGGTCGAACTGGAGGGGGCGATCGGCGCCGCCCTGTTCGACCGCACCCGCAACCAGATCCGCCTGACCGTGGCCGGCGAGGCCCTGCTGCCCCGCGCCCGTCAGATCCTGGGCAGCATCGTGGAGGCGACGCGGATGGCGCGTCGCGCGGCGGAGGGCTCGATCGGCGTGCTCAACGTCGGCTTCGTCGGCTCGGCCACCTATTCCCTGCTGCCGCGCGTGCTGAACGCCTTTCGCACCGACAATCCCGACGTCGACCTGCTGCTGCACGCCATGAACACGGCGGAGCTGCGCGAGGCCCTGATCGAGCGCACCATCGACGTCGCCTTCGCCCGGCCCGGCATCGACGATCCCGAGGTGGTCGACGAACTGCTGATGGAAGAGCCGTTGGTGGTCGCCCTGCCGGACGTCGATCCCCTGGCCGCCCGGGACGAGGTCGCGCTCAGCGACCTGGCGCGTCACGCCTTCGTCCTCTACCCGCGCTTCCCGCGCCCCAGCTTCGCCGACGTCATCCTGCGCCACTGCGCCGAGAGCGGCTTCTCGCCGGTCATCGCCCAGGAGACCATGGACGTGCAGACGGCGCTGGGCCTGATCGCGGCCGGGGCGGGGGTGTCGCTGGTGCCCGCCAGCGTCCAGGGCGCCCAGCGCCTGGGCGTGGCCTATCGGCCGCTGCAGCCGCCGGCCCCGACCACCCGTCTCAGCCTGTCCTATCGCCGCGACAACCGCTCGGCGACGCTGGCGCGCTTCCGCGCTCAGGTCAAAGCCTTCGCCGCCGCCAACAAGGCCCAGAGCCAGGGCCAGGCGGCCCTCGGCGGCGCCTCCGTATCCCCGCTTCAAGGACCCGCCTGATGGCCATTACGATCGACGCCTTCGAGACCTGTCTGGTCGACCTGCCCACGATCCGCCCGCACGTCCTGTCGGTGGCGACCATGCGGCAGCAGACCATGGTGCTGGTCACCGTGCGCTGCTCGGACGGGACCACGGGCGTCGGCGAGGCCACCACCATCGGCGGCCTGAGCTACGGCGAGGAAAGCCCCGAGGGCATGAAGCTGGCCCTCGACACCTATTTCGCGCCCCTGGTCCTGGGCGCTGACCCGACGCGTCCGGCCGAGCTCATGGATCGGCTGAACCGCGCCATCGCCGGCAACCGCTTCTCCAAATGCGCCGTTGAGACGGCCCTGCTGGACGCCATGGGCCAGCGCGTCGGCTTGCCGATGTCGGAGCTGCTGGGCGGCCGTCGCCGCGAGAGCCTGCCGGTCGCCTGGACCCTGGCCAGCGGCGACACGGCCAAGGACATCGACGAGGCCGAGCGGATGCTGGCCGAGCGTCGCCACAACATCTTCAAGCTCAAGATCGGCAAGCGCTCGGTGGCCGACGACGTGGCCCACGTCGCCGCCATCAAGCGGGCCCTGGGGGACCGCGCCAGCGTCCGCGTCGACGTCAACCGCGCCTGGGATGAGGCCAGCGCCACGCGCGGCGTCGCCATGCTGGAGGCCGCCGGCTGCGATCTGGTGGAACAGCCGGTCGACGCCCATCTGCGCGGCGCCATGGCGCGGCTGTCGCAGCGTTTCACCATCCCCATCATGGCCGATGAATCCCTGACCGGCCCGGCCAGCGCCTTCGACTTCGCGGCCGGTGCGGCGGCGGACGTCTTCGCCGTCAAGATCGCCCAGTCCGGCGGGCCCAAGGCCGCCTGCGCCGTGGCCGCCATCGCCGAGGCGGCGGGCGTGGCCCTGTACGGCGGCACCATGCTGGAGGGGCCGGTCGGCACGGCCGCCTCGGCCCATGCCTTCTCGACCTTCGCCCACCTGTCGTTCCAGACCGAGCTCTTCGGCCCACTGCTGCTGACCGAGGAGATCCTGGAGGAGCCGCTGGCCTATGCCGACTTCGGCCTGAAGGTGCCCGACGGCCCGGGCCTGGGCGTCCGCCTGGACGCCGACAAGGTCGCCTTCTTCCGTCGCGACGCCGTTCGCAAGACCCACTACGCCGGAGCCTGAACATGCTGTTTCACGTCCGCATGGATGTCCGCATCCCCGTCGACTTCGACCCCGACCGCGCCGACGAACTGAAGCGGATCGAGCGCGAGCGCGCCCAGGATCTGCAGCGTCAGGGCAAGTGGCGGCACCTGTGGCGCATCGCCGGCCAGTATTCGAACTTCAGCGTCTTCGACGTGTCTGACGTGCAGGAACTGCACGACATCGTCAGCACCCTGCCGCTGTTCCCCTTCATGGACATCGAGGTCACGCCGCTGTGCCGGCACCCGTCGTCGATTCATGACGACGACCGTTGAGGTCGTCGGAAACTCCCCAAAACGCAGAACAAGTCAGAGAGGAAATGAAATGACCGAACGCCTGATCGACACCGCCGAAGTCCAGGCCTTGCTCGACAAGCTGAGCGGCGCCGACACCGTCAGCGGCGACCCGCGCCTGAAGGCCATCGTCCGCCGCGTGGTCGGCGACCTGTTCGCCACGATCGAAGAGTTCGACATCTCGGACGACGAGTTCTGGCAGGCGCTGAACTACGCCGCCGCCGGCGCGCCGGAGTTCGGCCTGTGGGCCGCGGGTCTGGGCGTCGAGCGCTTCCTCGACATCCGCGCCGACGCGCGCGACGCCGCCGCCGGCGTGGTGGGCGGCACCCCGCGCACCATCGAAGGCCCGCTTTACGTCGCCGGCGCCCCGGTCGAGCAGGGCTACGCCCGGCTGGACGACGGCGCGGACAAGGGCGAGCCCCTGTTCATGCACGGTCAGGTCCGCGACGTGAACGGCAAGGCCCTGGCCGGCGCCAAGGTCGAGGTCTGGCACGCCAACACGCTGGGCAACTACTCCTACTTCGACAAGACGCAGAGCGACTTCAACCTGCGTCGGACCATCATCACCGACGCCGACGGCCGCTATGCGTTCCGCTCGATCGTGCCGTCGGGCTACGCCTGCCCTCCCGGCGGCTCGACCGAGGGCATCCTCAAGCACCTGGGACGCCACGGCCATCGCCCGGCCCACATCCACTTCTTCGCCTCGGCCGATGATCACCGTCACCTGACGACCCAGATCAACATCGACGGCGACCCCTACCTGCGCGACGACTTCGCCTACGCCACGCGTGAGGACCTGATCCCCGCCGTGAACCATCGCGAAGGCGGCGAGCCGGCCGAGAAGTACGGGCTGGAAGGCCGCTACGCCGACATCGAGTTCGACTTCGTGATGCAGCCGACCACGGTCGAGGCGGAAGAGGAAGCCTCGCACCGCGCCCGCGCCGCGGCCTGATCCCCGCGATCTGGCGAGCGTCCGCGACCGCGGGCGCTCGCCGTCCTGTTCCCCGATGAGCCCGGAGTTCCGAATGGCCAGCAAAATCTATCCGTCGCCCAAGGCGGCGCTGGAGGGGGTCCTGTTCGACGGCATGACCATCATGTCGGGCGGCTTCGGCCTGTCGGGCAATCCCGAGAGCCTGATCCCCGAGATCCGCGCCGCCGGGGTCAAGGACTTGACCGTCATCTCCAACAACGCCGGGGCTGACGGCTTCGGCCTGTGGATGCTGCTGGAAAGCCGCCAGGTGCGGAAGATGATCTCGTCCTACGTCGGCGAGAACAAGCTGTTCGAGAGCCAGTTCCTGTCCGGCGAGCTGGAGCTGGAGCTGAACCCGCAGGGCACCCTGGCCGAGCGCATCCGCGCGGGCGGGGCCGGCATCCCGGCCTTCTACACCCGCACGGGCGTCGGCACGGTGGTGGCCGAGGGCAAGCCGGTCGAGGAGTTCGATGGCGAGCTCTATGTGCGCGAGCGCTGGCTGCGCGCCGACCTGTCGATCATCAAGGCCTGGCGCGCCGACCCCGAGGGCAACCTGCAGTTCCGCAAGACGGCGCGGAACTTCAATCCGAACATGGCCACGGCGGGCAAGATCACCGTGGTCGAGGTCGAGGAGATCGTCGAGGCCGGGACCTTTGACCCGGACCAGGTGCACACGCCGGGCATCTTCATAGACCGCATCGTGCTCTCGACCATCAACGAGAAGCGCATCGAGAAGCTGACCACGCGTGAAAGGGAGACGGGCTGATGTCCCAGGACCACGGCTGGACCCGCGATGAAATGGCCGCCCGCGCGGCGCGCGAGCTGAAGGACGGCTTCTACGTCAACCTGGGCATCGGCATCCCGACCCTGGTGGCCAACCACATCCCCGAGGGCGTCCACGTCACGCTTCAGTCCGAGAACGGCATGCTGGGCATGGGGCCGTTTCCTTATCCGGACGAGGTCGATCCCGACCTGATCAACGCCGGCAAGCAGACGATCACGGAACTGCCGACGTCCAGCTTCTTCAGCTCGGCCGACAGCTTCGCCATGATCCGGGGCGGCCACATCGACCTGACCGTCCTGGGCGCCATGGAGGTGGCCGCCAACGGCGACATCGCCAACTGGACCATCCCCGGCAAGATGCTGAAGGGCATGGGCGGAGCCATGGACCTGGTCGCGGGGGTCAAGCGCGTGGTGGCGGTGCTGGAGCACTGCAACAAATACGGCGAGCCCAAGATCCTGGAGCGCTGCACCCTGCCGCTGACGGGGCAGGGGGTGGTCGACCTGATCATCAGCGACCTGGCCGTCTTCGCCGTCGACAAGAAGCAGGGCGGCCTGACCCTGCTGGAGCTGGCGCCGGGCGTAAGCCTCGACGAAGTGCGCCAGAAGACCGGCGCCGCCTTCGACGCGGGAGCTTTCGCATGACTCTCCTCAAGCAGGTCCGGCCCGCGGCCGGACCGATAGGAGCCTAAGATGACCCACGCTTTCATCTGCGACGCGATCCGCACCCCCATCGGCCGCTACGGCGGCGCCCTGGCCTCGGTGCGCGCCGACGATCTGGCGGCCCTGCCGCTGCAGGCGCTGCTGGCGCGCAATGCCGGGCTGGACCCGGCCGCGCTCGACGACGTCATCCTCGGCTCGGCCAATCAGGCGGGCGAGGACAACCGCAACGTCGCGCGCATGGCCGCCCTTCTGGCCGGCCTGCCGGACAGCGTCGGCGGCAACACCGTCAACCGTCTGTGCGCCTCGGGCCTGCAGGCCGTCGGCGACGCGGCGCGGGCCATCCGCGCGGGCGACGCCGACCTGATGCTGGCCGGCGGGGTCGAGAGCATGAGCCGCGCGCCCTTCGTCATGCCCAAGGCCGAGACCGCCTTCTCGCGTTCGGCGCACATTTACGACACCACCATCGGCTGGCGCTTCGTCAATCCGGCGATGAAGGCGGCCCACGGCGTCGATTCCATGCCCGAGACCGGCGAGAACGTCGCCGACGACTACGGCGTCAGCCGCGCCGACCAGGACGCCTTCGCCGTCCGCAGCCAGCAGCGCGCCGCCGCCGCCCAGGCCTCGGGCTATTTCGCCGAGGAGATCATCCCGGTCGAGATCGCCGGCAGGAAGGGCGCGGTCACCGTGGTCGAGGCGGACGAGCATCCGCGCCCGGACACGACGCTGGAGACCCTGGCCAAGCTCAAGCCCATCGTTCGCCCCGACGGCACGGTGACGGCGGGCAATGCCTCGGGCGTCAACGACGGCGCCGCCGCCATGATCGTCGCCTCCGAGGCGGCCGTGAAAGCTCACGGCCTGACCCCGCGCGCCCGGATCATCGGCATGGCCTCGGCGGGCGTGGCCCCGCGCGTCATGGGTGTCGGTCCCATCCCGGCCACGCAGAAGCTGATGGCTCGCCACGGCCTGAGCATCGTTCAGTTCGACGCCATCGAACTGAACGAGGCCTTCGCCTCGCAAGGCCTGGCGGTGCTGCGCGGCCTGGGCGTGGCCGACGACGATTCGCGCGTGAACCCCAACGGCGGCGCCATCGCCCTGGGCCACCCGCTGGGCATGTCCGGCGCGCGCATCCTGATGACCCTGGTGCATCAGCTGGAGAAGACCGGCGGGCGGTACGGCCTGGCCACCCTGTGCGTCGGAGTCGGGCAGGGGCTGGCGGTCGCGGTGGAGCGGGTCTGATGGCTGAGGTTCAATATTTCACCGCCGACGACGGCTGCCGCATCGCCTACCGCTTCGACGGGCCGGAAGAGGCGCCGGTCCTGCTGCTGTCCAACTCGCTGGGCACGACGATGGAGATGTGGGCGCCGCAGATGGCGACCTTCACCCAGCGCTTCCGCGTGCTGCGCTACGACAGCCGGGGCCACGGCCAGTCCGACACGCCCGCCGGCGCCTATTCCATGGATCGGCTGGGTCGCGACGCGGTGCTGCTGCTGGACGCCGTCGGCGTGGCTCGGGCGGACTTCTGCGGCCTGTCCAAGGGCGGCATGGTCGGCCAGTGGCTGGGCGTGCGCGCGCCCGAGCGGATCGGCAACCTGATCCTGGCCAACACCTCCGCCTACATGGGGCCGCCCTCCGGATGGCAGAACCGCATCGAAGGCGTGCTGAGGGACGGCATGACGCCCCTGGCCGAGGCCTCCATCGCCCGCTGGTTCACCCCGGCCTTCCCGTCACGTGAGCCCGAGGCCGTGGCGCCGATCCGCGAGATGCTGCTGGGGTGCGATCCGTCGGGCTACGCCGGTTGCTGCGCCGCCATTCGCGACATGGATCTGCGTCCCACGGCGTCGCTGATCGCCCTGCCGACGCTGGTGATCGCGGGGCGCCAGGACCCGTCCACTTCGGTGGAGGACGGCCGTTGGCTGGCCGATGCGGTTCGCCAGGGCCAACTGGCGGTCGTGGATGCGGCCCACCTGTCCAACGTCGAGGCCTCTTCCGAATTCTGCGCGGCGGTGCTCGGCTTTCTTTGAAGGCCGCGCAATCTTGCTGCGGCCCGCGCCTTGAGGCCCGGCGACCTTTGCCGTCCGGGTCGCGTGAGGTCGAGCCCAAGCGCGGCGGGAAACTCCGCCGACGACCTAATGGCCAAGATCCTGTCGCTCAAAATTGGCGCGGATGTAGCCGAAGCGTGAGCGGACGATCATGAAGCCGCCCTAACCCCGTCGTGGTCGCAGGCGGGGTCGGGCAGGCATGAGATTCGGTATTTCGCCACGGGCGATCACCCCCTTGGTCATGGCGGGTCTGGCGCTGGCGACGGCGGCCCTGGTCGCGGTGCGTCCGGCTCAGGCTCAGGCTCAGGCTCAGGCCTCGGCGGCGGTCGACGGACGGGCCTCCGCCGGATTGCCCCTGAGCCAGAACGGCGGGACGTGGGATTCCGGCCATGTGCAGGGCGTCGCCGTCGATCTCGAGGGCGGCTATGTCTATTACTCCTTCACCAACCTGCTGGCCAAATACGACCTCGAGGGGCGGCTGGTCGGGACCCTGGTCGGCTGGACCGGCCACCTGGGCGACCTGGCCTTCAACCCGGCCGACGGCAAGCTTTACGGCTCGCTGGAGTACAAGGCGGACCAGGCCTTCTACATCGCCGTGATCGACGTCGCCGGGCTTGACCGGATCGGCGTGGAGGCCGGCGAAAGCGCCCTGTTCCAGACGGTCCACCTGGCCGAGGTCGCCAGGGACTACGCCGCCGACATGGACGGCGACGGCCGCTTCGACGGCGACGTGGCCGCGACGCGCGACCATCGCTACGGCGCCTCGGGCATCGACGGGGTGGCCTTTGGCCCGCGCTTCGGGCGCAGCGACGGACCCTCGCTGCTGACCGTGGCCTACGGGGTCTATGGCGATGTCACGCGCACCGACAACGACCATCAGGTCCTGCTGCAATACGACATCGCCGACTGGGGTCGTCACGCCCGTCCGCTGTCCGAGGCGGAGCCGCACCGCGAGGGCCCCGCCGCCGTTGACGGCAAGTATTTCGTCCGCACCGGCAACACGACCTACGGGGTGCAGAACCTCGCCTACGACGCCACAGCCAAGCGCTGGTTCATGGGCGTCTATCAGGGCCGCAAGCCGACCTTTCCCAATTATCTGCTGTTCGCCGTCGAGGCGTCTGCCCGGCCCGCCAGGGGCGATCTGATCGGCGTGCCCGATGCGGACGGTCGGGGCTGGGAGCAGGG
The DNA here is from genome assembly GCF_003627995.1 of Brevundimonas naejangsanensis. Classification (NCBI taxonomy): domain Bacteria; kingdom Pseudomonadati; phylum Pseudomonadota; class Alphaproteobacteria; order Caulobacterales; family Caulobacteraceae; genus Brevundimonas; species Brevundimonas naejangsanensis. The sequence continues at coordinate 1,321,257 of NZ_CP032707.1, forward strand.
CCTGATCCTGCCTCTCGCTCAGGATGGGCTCAAGGATTCCGCCACGGGCCTGCGCGGCTGGCGCTGGAAGGCCGACGTGGGCCTGGCGCCGGTCGGACGCGGCCTCTTCTATGTGGCGGCCAATTCCGGCGGCAAGGGCCGCCAGACCGCGGACATCGCCCTGATGCGCTGGACCGGGGATCCGCAGACGCCCTTCGTCCCCGTCAGCGCCGACGAGCGGGCGCTGAGCCTCGGGCCTTCCACGACGCCGTGAGGTCTGGCCCGCCCCGACGAGGCGGCCCCGCTGGCTGAACCCGACGGGGGCGCCGGCGCGCCGTCCGGACCCCCGTCCTTCTCTCCCTCCCTCCCCAAGTAGATTGAGCAAGTCCCTATGAAGTCTCGTCTCCAGCACCTCGCCGGCGTGAGCCCGCGCGCCCTTCTGCTGTGTCCGCTGATGGCGGCCGCCTTCGCGGCGGCGACGCCCCAGGCGGCGCTGGCCCAGGCCGCGACGGCCCAGGCCCCCGTCGCCGCCGGCGCCCTGCGCGGCCGGGTGTTCGACACCGCCACCGGCGAATACGTCCGCAACGCCGAGGTCCGCGTCGAGGGCACGAGCCTGGTCGCCTATTCGGGCGACGGCGGCGTCTTCCGCCTGAGCGGAGTCCCAGCCGGCGAGGCCGTCCTGGTGGTCCGCTACGCCGGTCTGCGGGAGGCGCGCGCCGTCGCCAGCGTCAGCGCCGGCCAGACCACGGCCCTGGATGTCGAACTGAAGGCGCCGTCCTATGCCGCCGCCGCCGATGTGGCCTCGGTCGAGGACATCGTGGTCACGGCCGCGCGCGGCGGTCAGGCCAAGGCGCTGATGGAGCGCCGCGCCTCGATGAACGCCAAGAACGTCGTCCCAGCCGACAACTTCGGCGCCCTGACCATGGGCGACGTCGGCGAGTTCATGAAATCCATGCCGGGCCTGTCGATCGACTACACCGAGGTCGACGCCACCGCCGTGCGCATCGGCGGCCTGCCGCCCAAATACTCCACCTTCACCATGGACGGGGCCAGGATGGCCACGGCCACCTCGAACAACAACTCGGGCCGTCAGAACTCGTTCGAGCAGATGTCGATCACCGGCATCGAGACGATCGAACTGAACCACACCCTGCTGGCCAGCATGGACGCGGACTCGCCGGGCGGCAGCATCAACCTGCGCAGCAAGTACGCCTTCCAGTTGCCCGGGCGGCAGCTGCGCTTCCAGGTAGGCGGGGTGGCGACCTCGGACTCGGCCCTGTCGCGCCACTACATGCCCGACGACAAGAAGCACGCCAGCCTCTACCCCTCGGCCCAGTTCTCCTACGCCGACGTGTTCCTGGACGGCCGCCTGGGCGTCGCGGTCAGCGCCAGCCACAACGCCAACTACGTGCAGCAGGATCGCATCCAGACCGACTGGTCCTATCTGGCTGACGGCCGGGTGATCCCCTACCAGGTCATGTGGCGCCCGGGGCCGAAGCTGACCAGCCGATCCGCCGCCAACCTGGCGGTGGACTACAAGTTCACCGAGGACCTGATCTTCTCGCTGCGCAGCAACTACTCGTTCTATGACGTCGAGTATTTCAACCAGTACACCTATCTGACGTTCGGCACGACGACGCGCTCCTACGCCACGGCGGACTCGACGCCGACTCACATCGTGGTCGATCCGAACGGCGTGAACACCCGGCTGCGCACGGGCTATTCGCACCGCTATGCGGGCACGCCCTCCTATCTGATCGCGCCCAAGCTCGAGTATAAGGGCGAGACTTGGGAGGCGGCGCTGCGCGGCAGCTATTCGACCTCGGAGTTCAACTTCCGCGACAACAGCAAGGGCTTCTTCCAGCGCACCGACAGCCAGGTGACGCGGATCGGCTTCGTCATGGATCGCGATGCGCCGGACTCCAACGCCTGGAACCTGCGCCAGACCGCAGGACGTTCGTGGAGCGACCCGACGAGCTACAACCGCGACGACGACATTGGCAACAACGTCCGCACCGCCGAGTCCGACGCGATCAACGACATGTATTCGCTCAACCTGGACCTGAAGAAGCGGGTCAGCCTGGGCGACGTCCATTTCACCTTGATGGGCGGCCTTGGCGCGCGCAGCAACGACTGGCGCACGGACGAGGGCTCCTTCCAGCAGTTCCAGTACGTCGGTCCGACCGGCGACCTGACCCAGACCGCGCCCGAGGCGGTGGTGCCGTGGACCCAGAAGTACCGTTTCGAGATGATCGGCTTCGATGCGGGCAACATGAACGCCCAGGGCTGGCGCGCCGACAGCAACTACGGGCTCTACGACATCTATCGCGAGCATCCCGACTATTTCGTCGCCGACACGGTCGGCAACCTGAAGCGCCGTCTCGACAACGACAAGCGGGTCAAGGAGGACATCACCTCCGCCTATGCCGAGGCCCAGGCCGACGCCGGCCGCGCGCGCTTCGACCTGGGGCTGCGCTATGAGAAGACCGAGACGGCGGCCCGTATCGCCGTCATCCGTCCGGCCAAGGAGGTCGCGGACGCCGGCCTGGCGGTCAACACCGTCGAGGGGCTGCTGTACCAGTACAACAACGGGACCTATCAGGATCGCAAGGGCGAGTACGACGACTGGTTCTGGAGCGGCGGGGTCAAATACGACTTCACCGACAAGCTGGTCGGCCAGCTGTCCTTCAGTCAGGCGGTCCTGCGCCCCGACTACGGCAACCTGGGCGGGGTGGTGTCGGTCAACGACGACACCATGATCGTCACCGTGCCGAACCCCGAGCTGAAGCCGGAGCATTCGACCAAATACTACGCCAGCCTGCAGTACTATCTGGAGCCGGCGGGCATCATCGGCCTGTCGGCCTACCAGCTCGACATGCAGGACATGCAGGTCACCGGCATGACGGTGAATCCGGAGGACGTCGGCTTCGATCCGGCCGAGTACGCCGGCTACACCTTCCGCAGCGCCCAGAACCTGGACGGAACCAGCACCAACCGCGGCGTGGTGCTGGAATACAGCCAGCAGCTGACCTTCCTGCCGGGCGCCTGGCGCGGCCTGGGCCTGCACGGCTCGATGACCTATCTGGACCCGGACGGCGAGCGCCAGAGCACGCCCAAGCAGGCAGCCAACTGGGGCGTCCGCTACAACTTCGGCCGCTTCGACTTTCAGCTGAACGGCAACTGGCAGTCGAAATACCGCGTCAGCGGGCTGAACAACACGCCGACCACGGCCAACAACGGCATCCTCTACCACTCGCCGCGCGAGCTGTGGAACGTCAGCGTGAACTACAAGATCAATGACCGTTTCGACCTGATGCTGGCCGGTCGGAACATCTTCAACTCGCCGGATGTCATCTACTCCAACGAGCGCGATCGGGTGCAGCAGTACACCGTCTATGGCTCGATGTGGAACATCGGCGTCAAGGGCGTCTTCTGATCCCCCTGAACGTCTGAAGGCCCGGCGGCCGCGCCGTCTCGCGACGGCGCGGCCGCGGCTGGGCCGACCGGGCGGCCCCGCCGCCGGATTGCATTTCCAAAGGACATGTCATGCCTCTGATGCTTGATCGACGGCGGCTGGTGCTGGGCGGCGGCCTGGGCCTGGCCGCGCTGGGCCTGCCGGGCGGGGCGGCCCTGGCGCGCGAGATGCTCGGCGCCTCGGGCTTCACCCACGGCGTCGCCAGCGGCGAGCCGGGGCCGGACTCCCTGTTGCTGTGGAGCCGCTACGTCCCCGCGGGCGGCGCCGACGAGGTCCGCCTGGACGTCGAGATCGCCTCGGACCGCGATTTCCGTCAGATCGCGGCGCGCGGCGTGGGGCGCACCGGCGCCTATCGCGACTGGACCGTCAAGATCACCCTGGACGGGCTGAACCCCGGCGCGACCTACTGGTATCGCTTCATCGGCCCGGATGGGTCGCGGTCGCAGACGGGGCGGGCGCGGACCCTGCCGGTGGGCCGAACCGGCCGGTTCCGCATCGGCCTGTTCTCCTGCTCCAATCTGCCGATGGGCTGGTTCAACGCCTATGCCCACGCGGCGGCGCGCGACGACGTCGACCTGTGGCTGCACGTCGGCGACTATGTCTATGAATACGGCCTGGGCTCCTACGCCGTGGATGACCGCATCGCCGAGCGCGCGGTCCTGCCGGCTCACGACCACGAGATGGTCGCCCTGGCCGACTACCGTCTGCGCTTCGCCTGCTACCGCGCCGATCCCGACCTGCAGGCCCTGCACGCGGCGGCCCCCATGGTCTGCGTCTGGGACGACCATGAATCGACCAACGACAGCTGGGAGGGCGGGGCTCAGAACCACCAGTCGGCGACCGAGGGCGACTGGAGCACGCGGCGCGCCGCCGCCGTCCAGGCCTATCTGGAGTGGATGCCGATCTCGGAAGAGCCGTGGAAGGCCTACGCCATCGGCGATCTGGCCACCCTCTACCGCACGGAATCGCGCCTGATCGGCCGCACGCGCCAGGCCGACATCGGCGCCGCCTATCGCGAGGGGACGGAAGCCGCCCTGACCGCCTTTCGCGACGGCGCCTGGCAGGACGCCTCGGCCTCCATGCTGGGCTCGACGCAGGAGGCCTGGCTGGCGCGCGAACTGCGGGCCAACGCCCGGACCACGGCCTGGCAGGTGGTCGGCATGGGAACCATCATGGGCCGCACCGTCATGCCCCAGGACGCGGTCAGCTGGCTGCGGTCAGACCTCAGCGAAGGCGCCGTCCGCTCTTTCGCCAACGCCGCGCGGGCGGGCCGGGTCGGCCTGCCCATGTGGATGGACCGCTGGGACGGCTATCCGGCGGCGCGCTCGCGCTTCCTCAAGGCGGCGCAGGCGGCGGACGCCGACCTGGTCATGCTGGCGGGCGACAGCCACAACGCCTGGGCCTATTCCCTGGCCGAGGACGGACGCTCCGCCGGGGTGGAGTTCGCCGGCCAGGCCGTGACCTCCAACGGCATCGAGCGCCAGCTGGGCGTGGCGCCCTCAGTCGCCGCCCGTTCCTTCGTCGCCGCCAACCCGGAGATGGCTTGGGCCCAGACCAGCGGGCGCGGCTATATGATGATCGACATCACCCCCGAGCGCGTCGGCGGCGAATGGATCTTCATGGAGACGGTCAAGGCGCGCGGCACGGCCGTCGCCGGCGTGCACCGGATGGCGGTCGAGAAGGGCCGGCGGCGCTTCCTGGCCTGACGGTTCGCGGATTCCCGCTGCGCGGCTGCAAGAGAGGACTGGCTGATCGCGGCTTTGGCCTTCACACTGCGGCGAAAGGCGGGGCGGGTGCAGCCGCTCGCCGGTTTGGGAAGGTATGCGGCATGGTCGACACGCTTGAACTCTCGCACTGGATCGGCGGGGAGAAGGTCGGGGCCGAGCGGCCGGGCGAGCGGCGGAATCCTTCCGACACCCGCGAGGTGGTGGCCCGCACCCCTCTGGGCGGCGCCGCCGAGGTCGACCAGGCCGTCGCCGCCGCCCGCGCGGCCTTCCCCGGCTGGGCCGACGCCTCGCCCGAGGCGCGCTCGGACGTGCTGGACCGGGCCGGAACCTTGCTGATGGAGCGGCGCGAGGTCGTCGGCCGCCTGCTGTCGCGCGAGGAGGGCAAGACCCTGGCCGAAGGCATTGGCGAGACGGCCCGCGCCGCCCGCATCCTCAAGTATTTCGCGGGCGAGGCCCTGCGTCTGCACGGCCAGAACCTGGCCTCGACCCGGCCGGGCGTGGAGGTGCAGACCTATCGCCAGCCGGTCGGCGTCTTCGGCCTGATCACCCCGTGGAATTTCCCCATCGCCATTCCGGCCTGGAAGATCGCCCCCGCCGTCGCCTTCGGCAATACGGTGGTGATCAAGCCCGCCGGCCCGACCCCGGCCACGGCCGAGGCCCTGGTCGCCATCCTGCATGAGGCGGGCCTGCCGGGCGGGGTGGTCAACATGGTCATCGGCGACGGCGACGTGGGCCGCGCCATCGTCGCCCACCCCGGTGTGGACGGCGTCAGCTTCACCGGCTCGCAGGCCGTGGGCGCGAGCGTGGCCGAAGGCGCGATGAAGCGTCAGGCCCGGGTGCAGCTGGAGATGGGCGGCAAGAACCCCCTGATAGTGCTGGACGACGCCGACCTGGAGCGGGCCGTGGCCATCGCTCTCGACGGCAGCTTCTTCGCCACCGGCCAGCGCTGCACCGCCTCCAGCCGCCTGATCGTGCAGGACGGAATCCACGACCGCTTCGTCGCCGCCCTGGCCGAGAGGGTGAAGGCCCTGCGCGTCGGCGACGCGCTCGATCCGGCTACCCAGATGGGCCCGGCCGTGACCGAGGCCCAGCGTCAGGTCTCCTATGACTACATCGCCATCGCCCGGGACGGCGGCGGCCGCGTCGTCGCCGGGGGCGAGCGGTTGAGCCTCGACAAGCCCGGCTGGTACGTCCAGCCGACCCTGATCGCCGACACCCTGCCGGACGCGCGGATCAACCATGAGGAGGTGTTCGGCCCGGTCGCCTCGACCATCTGCGTCGCCTCCTATGAAGAGGCCCTGGCCATCGCCAACGGCGTCGAGTTCGGCCTGTCGGCGGGCATCGTCACCCAGTCGCTCAAGCACGCCCGGGACTTCCAGCGCCGGGCCCGGGCGGGCATGACCATGGTCAACCTGCCCACCGCCGGGGTCGACTATCACGTGCCCTTCGGCGGCACGAAGGCCTCCTCCTACGGCCCGCGCGAACAGGGCTTCGCCGCCGCCGCCTTCTACACCCAGACCAAGACCAGCTACTCGGCGGGCTGAACGACGCCGCTGGACAGGATCGGCGGGTCTGCGGCAGGCGCGGCATGAATGATGACAGGACGCCGGCGGGGCGCGGAGTTCAACCCATGACCATTCGACTTTCGCGCACCGGCCTGGCGGCGGACGGCCAGGGGCCGTTGGCGGCGTTCGTGACTTTCGTCGACACGGTGCTGCGCGGCGTCGGCCAGGTCATGCTGCAGAACAACAGCTATGCGGGCCTGCTGTTTCTGGCGGGCGTCTTCTACAATTCGCCCCTGTTCGGCTCGGCGGTTCTTCTGGGCGCGGCGACCAGCACGGCGACGGCGCGGTTGCTGGCGGCCGAGCCGGCCCAGCTGCGAGCGGGTCTGTTCGGCTTCAACGGCGCCCTGGTCGCCGTCGCCCTGATGTATTTCCTGCAGCCCGGCGTGCTGACCTGGGCGGTGGTGATCTTCGCCGCCGCCGCGTCGAGCGTGCTGATGGCGGCCATGCTCACCCTGATGAAGGTCTGGAAGGCGCCGGTGCTGACCGCGCCCTTCGTCTTCACCACCCTGTGCGTCTTCCTGGCGACCGCGCGGTTCGGCCGGCTTCAGTCCACCGACCAACTGCCGACGGCGGGCCTGCCCCACGCCGTGACGGTCGAGGGCGTGGTCACCGGCTCGACCGTGGTCGAGGGCCTGTTAAGCGGCGTGGCCCAGGTCTTCTTCCAGGCCAGCCCGATCACCGGCGGCCTGTTCCTGGCCGGTCTGCTGGTCAGTTCGCGTCAGGCGGGAGCGGCGGCGCTGGCGGGGTCGTTGATCGGCCTGATGGTGGCCTGGGGCATGGGCGCCGCAGAGCCCGCCATTCGCGCCGGCGCCTTCGGCTTCAACGCCGCCCTGACCGCCATCGCCCTGGCGAGCGTCTTCTTCCGGCCCGGCGTCGCGACCCTGGCCTACGCCGTCCTGGGGGCGGTGGCGGCGACGGTGGCCTACGCCGCCCTGTCGGCCGCCCTGGCGCCGCTCGGCATGCCCGCCCTCACTCTGCCGTTCGTCGTGGTGGTCTGGGTCTTCGTCCTGGCCGCGCCCGCCTTCTCGCGCCTGCAAAGGGTCGCCGAGGACTGAGCGGCGCCTCGCCCGGCCCAGGCAGGGGCGAAGGCTGACGTCCGAAAACGCCCCGTTCCGAGGCTGGAACCGGGGCAGCCTGACGACCCGCGGCGCCGATGCCAGCGGTCCTGAACGGCATCAGGCGCGGTCACAAATGCGCCAACTCGCCGCTTTGACCGAAGTCCGTCATTTCCCTTAGAAAAAACTCTGGCAGAACGGTGAGGCGCAAAGGCGCTCCTTGCGGACGCCGCCCATCCATCTCGGAGACGATCGACCCGCCCGTGCCAGCCAGCCTTCTCCTGATCGTCATTCTCGTCCTGCCCTTCATCGGGGCGCTGATCGCCGCGGGCCTGCCCCGGCATGCGCGCACCTCGGCGGCGGTGCTGTCCTGGATCGTGGCCCTGATCAGCGTGACCTGCCTGGCCGTCCTATGGCCGCGATTCCAGGACGGGGAGGTGCTGAAGCAGCAGATCGACTGGCTGCCCTCGCTGGGGGTCAATCTGATCATCCGGCTGGACGGGTTGTCCTGGCTGTTCAGCGCCCTGATCCTGGGGATCGGCGCTCTCGTGGTCCTCTATGCGCGCTACTACATGTCGCCCAAGGACCCGGTGCCGCGCTTCTTCTCCTTCCTGCTCGCCTTCATGGGCGCCATGCAGGGGGTCGTCCTGTCGGGCAACCTGATCCAGATGGTGGTCTTCTGGGAGCTGACCAGCCTCTTCTCCTTCCTGCTGATCGGCTACTGGCATCAGAACGCGGCGGCGCGCGACGGCGCGCGCATGGCCCTGTCGATCACCGCCACGGGCGGGGTGGCCCTGCTGGTCGGCATGATCCTGATCGGCCGCATCGCCGGCAGCTATGAGCTGGACGCCGTGGTCGCCGCGCGCGACGTGATCCTGGCCGACCCCCTCTATCCGGTCGCCCTGGCCCTGATCCTGGCGGCGGCCCTGACCAAGAGCGCCCAGTTCCCGTTCCATATCTGGCTGCCGCGCGCCATGGCCGCCCCGACGCCGGTCAGCGCCTATCTGCACTCGGCCACCATGGTGAAGGCGGGCGTCTTCCTGCTGATGCGCTTCTGGCCGATCTTCGGCGAGACCGAGATGTGGTATTTCATCGTCGGCGGGGCGGGGCTGACGACCCTGCTGCTGGGGGCCTGGTGCGCCATCTTCCAGCACGACCTGAAGGGCCTGCTGGCCTATTCGACCATCAGCCACCTGGGGCTGATCTGCCTGCTGCTGGGCCTGGGATCGGACCTGGGGGCGATCGCCGCCATCTTCCACACGGTCAACCACGCCACCTTCAAGGCCTCGCTGTTCATGGCCGCCGGCATCATCGACCACGAAGCCGGGTCGCGCGACATGCGCAAGCTCAGCGGCCTGATCCGCTACATGCCGATCACCGCCACCCTGGCCATGGTGGCCGCCGCCGCCATGGCGGGGGTGCCGTTGCTGAACGGCTTCCTGTCCAAGGAGATGTTCCTGGCCGAGGCCCTGGCCAGCGCCCAGAACAAGAGCCTGAACCAGGCCCTGCCGGTGCTGGCGACCCTGGCCAGCGCCTTCAGCGTCCTCTATTCGCTGCGCTTCATCCACAACACCTTCTTCGGCCCGCCGCCGACCAAGCTGGACCGCATTCCGCACGAGCCGCCCGCCTGGATGCGGCGCCCGGTCGAGGTGCTGGTGGCCCTGTGCCTGGTGGTCGGGGTGTTCCCGGCCGTGACGGTCGGCCCCTTCCTGCGCAGCGCCGCCGTCTCCATGCTGGGCTTCGACCTGCCTTATTACAGCCTGTCGGTGTGGCACGGCTTCAACCTGCCGCTGCTGCTGGGCGTGATCGCCATGGCGGGGGGGATCGCCCTCTACGTCGTCTTCGGCCGGGCCCTGAACGCCAATCCGCGCGGCGGCCCCTGGGGCATGAAGCGGCTGAACGGCGGCTATCTGTTCGAGCGGTCGATGGCGCTGCTGCTGCGGGTCTCAGAGACGGTGCAGAGCCGCCTCGGCACTCGGCGGCTGCAGCCGCAGCTGCGCGTGATCGTGCTGACGGCCCTGCTGGCCGGGGGTGCGGCGGCGACGACCGGCTTCGTCATCGTCTGGCCCGAGTTCCGCCCGCCCCAGCCGCACAACCTGGCCTTCGCCGCCCTGTGGCTGGTCGGCGGCGTCTGCGCCGTGGCCGCCGCCTGGCAGGCCAAATACCATCGCCTGGCGGCCGTGGCGCTGATGAGCGGGGCGGGCCTGGCCAGCTGCCTGACCTTCGTCTGGCTGTCGGCGCCGGACCTGGCCCTGACCCAGCTGGTGGTCGAGGTGGTGACGACCGTGCTGCTGCTGCTCGGCTTGCGCTGGCTGCCCAAGCGGCTGGAGGAGATCAACGTCCCCGAGCGCGAGCAGCGCCGCGCCCGTTGGCGCCGCCGTCTGGACCGGTTGATCGCCGTCGCCGCCGGCGCCGGGGTCGCCGTGCTGTCCTGGACCGTCATGGTGCGTCCGCCGGTCGAGGGCCTGTCGCGCTTCTTTGTCGAGCGCGCCTACAGCGATGCGGGCGGCCGCAACGTCGTCAACGTCATCCTGGTCGACTTCCGCGCCTTCGACACCTTCGGCGAGATCACCGTCCTGGGCGTGGTGGGGCTGACGGTGCTGGCCCTGCTGCGCCGCTTCCGGCCCGCCAGCGACAGCCTGACCCAGCCGATGCAGAAGCGGGTGCAGGACGAATCCGACCGCCTGCGCGAGGGCCGCACCGAAGGCGACACCCTCAAGGACACCATGATGATCCCCGGCGTGGTCATGCGCTGGATGTTCCCCTTCATCATCCTGCTGGCCGTGCACCTCTTCCTGCGCGGCCATGACCTGCCGGGCGGGGGCTTCGCCGCCGGGGTGGCCCTGTCGATCGCCTTCATCCTGCAGTACATGGTCTCGGGCGCGCGCTGGGTCGAGGAGCGGCTGGCGATCCGGCCCATCCTGTGGATCGGCGTCGGCCTGATGCTGGCGGCGCTCAGCGGCGCCGGGTCCTGGCTGTTCGGCCATCCCTTCCTGACGACCTATTTCCAGTACACCGACCTGCCGCTGCTGGGTCGCGTGCCCCTGGCCACCGCCGTCCTGTTCGACCTGGGGGTGGTCATCCTCGTGGTCGGGGCGACGGTGCTGATCCTGGTCGCCCTGGCCCACCAGTCGCTGCGCAAGGCCCGGGTCGACGAAGCCGCTGCCGGGGCCGCCGCCGTCGAGAGCTCCGAAGCGGGAGAGCCGTCATGATGCCGCTCGTCCTGGCCGCCGCCATCGGCGTGCTGACCGCCTCGGGGGTGTGGCTGCTGCTGCGGCCGCGCACCTTCCAGGTCATCATCGGCCTGTCGCTGATCTCCTATGCGGTCAATCTGTTCATCTTCTCCATGGGGCGGCTGCGCACCGCGGCCGCGCCCGTGACCGCCAAGGGGGCCGAGGACCCGGCCCTCTACGCCGATCCCACGCCTCAGGCCCTGGTGCTGACGGCCATCGTCATCAGCTTCGCCCTGACGGCCCTCTTCCTGGTGGTGCTGCTCGCCTCGCGCGGGGAGACCGGCAGCGACCACGTCGACGGACAGGAGCCGGCGGAATGACCCACTGGCAAGATCACCTGATCATCGGCCCCATCGTCCTGCCCATGGTCATCGCCGCGGCCATGCTGATGTTCGACGAGCGGCGCCGCCTGCTCAAGGGCGGCCTCAGCCTCTTCGCCATGGCCGCCATCCTGGTCATGGCCCTGGCCCTGCTGCACGAGAGCGCGACCGGCGCCGTCGGCGGCGGCGACACGGCGCGCGTCTATCGCCTGGGCGACTGGCCGGCGCCGTTCGGCATCGTCCTGGTGGCCGATCGCCTGTCGACCCTGATGGTGGCCCTGACCAGCGTGCTGGGGGCCTGTTCCCTGATCTTCGCCCTGGCCCGCTGGGACCGGGCCGGGCCGCGTTTCCACGCCCTGTTCCTGCTGCTGGTCATGGGGGTGAACGGGGCCTTCCTGACGGGCGATCTGTTCAACCTCTTCGTCTTCTTCGAGATCATGCTGGCGGCCTCCTACGGCCTGGCCCTGCACGGCTCGGGCGAGGCGCGCATCCGCGCAGGGCTCGCCTATATCGCGGTCAACCTGACGGCCTCCATGCTGTTCCTGATCGGGGTCAGCCTGATCTACGGCGTCACCGGCACCCTCAACATGGCCGACCTGGCCATGCGGATTCCGGGCATCGCGCCGGAGGACCGTGGCCTGTTCCACGTCGCGGCGGCGGTGCTGGGCGTGGCCTTCCTGACCAAGTGCGCCATGTGGCCGCTCGGTTTCTGGCTGACCACCACCTACACCGCCGCCAGCGCCCCGGCGGCGGCCGTCTTCGCCATCCTGTCCAAGGTCGGCGCCTATGTCGTCATCCGTCTCAGCCTGCTGCTGTTCGGGGCGGGGGCGGCCGGGTCGGCGGGCTTCGGCGAGGTCTGGCTGCTGGTCGGGGGGCTGGCCACCATCGGCTTCGGCGTGGCGGGGCTGATCGCGGCGCGCGACCTGGCCTGCGCGGCGGCCTACGCCGTCATGGTCTCGTCGGGCACTGTGCTGGCGGTGGTCGGGACCGGCGATGTCGACGCCCTGGGCGGGGCGGTCTTCTACCTGGTCGGCTCGACCCTGGCCTGCGGCGCCCTGTTCATGCTGGGCGAAGTGCTGCACCGGGGGCAGGACCCCGGCGCCCGCTCGGGTCGGGCCGTGTTCGAGGACGAGTTCAGCGACCCCTTCGACGACGAGGAGCGCAACGAGCCCGGTCTGGTCATCCCCGCCGCCGTCGCGGCCCTGGGCGGTCTGTTCCTGATCTGCACCCTGATGCTGACGGGCCTGCCGCCCCTGTCGGCCTTCATCGGCAAGCTGGCCATGATCGAGGCCCTGGCGCGCACCGGGGGCGTGGCGGCCATCCTGGTCATCATCGCCCTGTCCCTGGCCAGCCTGGGCGCCCTGATCGGTCTGACGCGCCTGGGCATGGCGGCCCTGTGGTCGCGCGACGAGGAGGAGGCGCCGGTGGTCATCGGGGCGACGGAGATGATCGCCATCACCGGCCTGCTGGGGGCCTGCGTCCTGCTGGCGGTGTTCGGCGAGGCGGCCTTCGCCTATGCGGCGCACACGGCGGACTGGCTGGGGCGGCCCGACGCCTATGTCCGCGCGGTCCTGGGCGGAGGCGCCGCATGATCAAGGCCGTCCTGCCTCACCCCTTCCTGTCGGTCGCCCTGTTCGGGGCGTCCCTGCTGCTCAGCGCCTCGGCGGCGCCGCCGGCCCTGGCTCTGGCGGCTCTGGCGGCCCTGGCCACGCCCCACATCATGCGGGCCCTAGACGTCGAGCCGGTGCGGGTGAAGAAGCCCCTGGTCATCCTGGAGCTGGCCCTGCTGGTCGCGCGCGACGTCGTGCGCTCCAACTGGGAGGTGGCCCGCATCGTCCTGAAGCGCGAACGGGCAGGGGATGCCAAGCGGGTCGCGGGCTTCGTCCACATTCCGTTGCAGATGCGCAACCGTCACGCCCTGGGCATCCTGGCCGTCATCATCACCAGCACGCCCGGCACCATCTGGGTCGAGTACGAGGAGGCCAGCGGCGTCCTGCTGCTGCACATCCTCAACCTGCGGCCCGAGGACGACTGGGCCGGGGTGATCAAGGGTCGCTACGAACGTCGCCTGATGGAGATCTTCGAATGATGGCCGCCGTCTTCTACTGGGGGATGGTGCTGACCCAACTGCTGCTGGCGGGGGCCATGGGCGTGGCCGCCTGGCGCATCGCCACCGGGCCCCGCGCCCAGGACCGCATTCTGGGCATGGACACCCTGTATCAGTCGGGGATGCTGCTGATCGTCGCCTTCGGGGTGCGCACGGGCAGCAGCCTCTATTTCTACGCGGCCCTGATCATCGGCATGGTGGGCTTCGCCTCGACCGTGGCCATGGCCAAATTCCTCATGCGCGGCGAGGTGATCGAATGACGGCGGCTGAGCTTCCGGCCTGGGTCCTGGGCCTGACCGCCCTGCTGTCGGTGACGGGGGCGGCGGTAACCCTGATCGGCGCCCTCGGGCTGATCCGGCTGCGCACCTTCTATGAGCGGGTGCACGCCCCGACCCTGGGCGCGACCCTGGGCATGGCCCTGGTGCTGGCGGGGTCGCTGGTTTTCTTCATCGCCCTGGAGAAGCGGTTCATGCCGCGCGAGCTGCTGATCGCCCTCTTCTTTACGGCCACCACGCCGGTGACGCTGATCATCCTGGCGCGCGCGGCCCTGTTCCGTGACCGCACCTCGGCCGGCGGCGCCCGCGTCCCGGCTGAAGGCGAATGCGACTGACGGCGGGGCGTTGAGGCCAGCTACTGGTCTTCGTCGAAGCGGCGCGCGACTAGGTCGCTGAGCGCGGCCACGGCCTCGGCCGCGTCGGGACCCTCGGCCCGCACCTCGACGCCGCAGCCGATGCCGGCCCCCAGCATCAGCAGGCCCATGATCGAGCGGGCGTCGACGGTGACCCCGTCGCGGGTGACGGCGATCTCGGACTGGAACTCAGAGGCCAGCTTGACGAATTTGGCCGAGGCCCGGGCGTGCAGGCCGCGCTGGTTGCAGATGTTCAGCACCGCCTGGGCGGAAGGGGCGACGTCGCTCATTTCTCGCCCGCGAGGACCCAGGAGGCCACCGAAATGTATTTGCGGCCCGCGTCCTGGGCATGGGCCACGCAGGCCTCCAGGCTTTCGCGGCCGCGCACGCTGGCCAGCTTGATCAGCATGGGCAGGTTCAGTCCGGCGATGACCTCGGCGCCGGTCTGCTCCATCACGGAAATGGCCAGGTTGGAGGGGGTGCCGCCGAACATGTCGGTCAGCAGGATGACGCCCTCGCCCTCGTTGACCGCGGCGGCGGCGTCGACGATGTCGCGGCGGCGCCGCTCCATGTCGTCGTCGGGGCCGATGCAGATGGCGGCCACGCCGCGCTGCGGCCCGACCACATGCTCCATCGCCGACAGGAATTCGGAGGCCAGACCTCCGTGGGTGACGATCACCAGCCCGATCATTTAGGCTTCACCAAAGACATACGCCCCCGCCCGCCCTCCGCAAGCGACAAGCCCGTCTTCATAGGGCAATCGGCCCCCGGATCAAAGGGCGCCGTCACACGGCGCGCTCAGGTCGGCCATGGCGGCCCCCACGACCAGGGGCGCCGAGGCGGGGCGGGGGTCCAGGGTCAGGCGGGGCAGGACGACGCCCTCGACCACGTCCAGGGCCGCCGCGGGCAGGCGTTCGACCGGCTCATGGGTCAGGCGCAGCGACAGGACGATCCGCGCCAGGGGCAGGAAGGGCCGGTCGATGATGCCCAGGCCCCGCACCTCCATCCGCCCGGCGATGGTCGCGGGCGCGGCGGCGTAGAGGGCGCCGCCGCAGGCGAAGGCGTGCACCCAGTCGTCGCCGACCAGCCGCCAGCCGTTCCGCATCAGCCGCAGGGCCAGGTCGCTCTTGCCCACGCCCGATGGTCCCTGGATCAGCGCTCCGCGCCAGGCGCCGCCCAGGCGCACGGCCGCGACGGTGGCGTGCAGGGGCTGGCGCGGCGCGCTCACGGGCGCTTGCTCGCGGCGGGCAGCCGCACCTCGAAGCGGGCGCCGACCACGGCGCCGTCGGGGGCCTTGCGGTTCTCGGCGTGGACGCGTCCGCCGTGGGCGTCCACGATCTGGCGCACGATCGACAGGCCCAGGCCCGAGTTGGCGCCGAAGGCCGTGCCCTTGGGCCGGGAGGTGTAGAAGCGCTCGAACACCGTCTCCAGGTTCTCGGCCGGGATGCCGGGGCCGTCGTCCTCGACGCGGATGCGCAGCGGCAGGTCCGGCTGGCTGTCGTCGCGGTCCAGCCGCACCCGCACCTCGCCGTCCGGCGGGCTGAAGGAGCGGGCGTTGTCGATCAGGTTGCGGAACACCTGGCCCAGGGGGATGTCGCGGCCCACGACCCGGGCGTTGTCGGCGGTCGAGGCGAAGCGCACCTGGGCCTCGCCCGCCTTCTGGCCCGACTCATAGACGCCGATGATGTCGCCCAGCAGTTCGTTCAGGTCGATGGCGCGCGGCCGATCGCGCGACAGTTCGGCGTCCAGGCGCGAAGCGTTGGAGATGTCGGTGATCAGCCGGTCGAGGCGTCGCACGTCCTGCTGCAGCAGGCCGGTCAGGCGCGCGCGCTGCTCTTCGGTCTTGACCAGGGGCAGGGTCTCCAGGGCCGAGCGGATCGAGGTCAGGGGGTTCTTGATCTCGTGCGAGACGTCGGCGGCGAAGCGTTCGATGGCGTCCATGCGCGTCGACAGGGTGTCGGTCATCGATTCCAGCGCGCGGGCCAGGTCGCCGATCTCGTCCTTGCGGTCCTCCAGGTCGGGCAGGGAGATGGCGCGGGCGCGCTGCAGGCGCACCTGGTCCGCCGCCGCCGACAGCCGCATCACCGGCCGCGCCACGAACAGGTGCAGCACCAGGGAAGCCAGAAGGTTCACCGCCAGGGCCACCAGGGCGAAGGGCGTCAGCGCCCGCCGCTGGGCGGCCAGGGTCTTGTTGACGTCGCCGGCCTCCAGCGTCAGCACGCCCAGCACCTGCTGGACATGGCGCACCGGCAGGGAGACCGAGACGACCCGCTCGCCCTCCTCGTTGCGGCGCAGGCCCGCCTGGGGCACGCCCTGAAGGGCGCGCTCGACCTCGGCCGAAAGCTCGGCGTTGGCGCGGGCCAGGCGCGCCTTTTCGCGAGGCGAGGCCTCAGTCGGCGCCAGGGCGGTCCCGGCCGGATGCGCCGGGGGCAGGGGCGCGCCGGGGATGGCGTCGCTGACCCGGAAGGAGTCGGACACCTCGATGCCGTCGATGTCGAACAGACGCGCCCGCTGGCCCGCCGGAATGAAGTTGTCGCGCAGCCACAGGGCGGCGGCGCGATCATCCAGCATGGGGTAGGGGTCGCCCTGGGTGATGCCCAGCTCGCCCAGGACGTTGGCCAGAAGCTCGGCCTGGACGCTCAGGGACTCCTGGCGCGCCTCGATCAGGCCGCGCTTCCATTCGTTCAGCAGCAGGGCGCCGCCGAACAGGATCAGCAGACTGAGCAGGTTGAGGGCGAGAATGAAGCCGCCCAGGCGCGAGCCGCCGAAGCGGAATCGGCGCCGCGCCGGGACGTCTTCGGGTTCAGCTCTCGCGATAGCGGTATCCGACGCCATACAGGGTCTCGATAGCGTCGAACTCGGGGTCGACCATGCGGAACTTCTTTCGCATCCGTTTCACATGGCTGTCGATTGTGCGATCGTCGACATAGACCTGATCGTCATAGGCGGCGTCCATCAGGTTGTCGCGGCTCTTCACGAAGCCGGGGCGCTGAGCCAGGGCCTGAAGCAGCAGGAATTCGGTCACCGTCAGCTTGACCGGCTTGCCGTCCCAGGTCGATTCGTGGCGCGCCGGGTCCATCGACAGCTTGCCGCGCTTGATCGCCTTGCCGGCTTCGCTGCTCGGGTCGACGGCCTCGATCCCCTCCACGCCCGAGCGGCGCAGCAGGGCCTTCACCCGCTCGATCAGCAGGCGCTGGCTGAAGGGCTTGTGGATGTAGTCGTCGGCGCCGAGGTTGAAGCCGAGGATCTCGTCGATCTCCTCGTCCTTGGAGGTCAGCATGATGACCGGCAGGTTGGACGTCTGGCGCAGGCGGCGCAGCACTTCCATCCCGTCCATGCGGGGCATCTTCACATCCAGGATCGCCAGGTCGGGCGGCGAGGTTTCCAGCGCCTCCAGGCCCGAGGCGCCGTCGTGATAGGCGGTCACCTTGTGGCCGTGGCTCTCCAGCGCCAGGGACACGGAGGCCACGATGTTCTCGTCGTCGTCGACCAGGGTGATGTTAGCCAAGGGCTTCTCCTTAGTGCGGGCGGACGATCGTCCGATCGCCGTATCCGATAACGCGCGGCAAGCGTAACCGTTCTATGCATTCGCGGTGAGTTTGCGGCCACCGCAAAATGGTTCGCCTGAGTCTGCCTTTCAACCCGCGCCAGGGAAAGCGAAACCTCGCCTTAAAGCCTGATCGGCAGGATGCGGGGGTCTTCTGCCGCGAAGGACGCCATGGCCGGTCCGGTTCACTACGAAATCTACATCCGCCGGACACCGCCCGCCGACTGGACGCTGTCGCAGGCTCTGGAGGACCGCAAGCGCGCCGTCGAGACGGCGGAGGATCTGCTGCGCGATCGCCACGCCGTGGCCGTGCGGGTGACCAAGGAGACGCTGAACCCCGAGACCATGGAGTTCGCCAGCGTCGTCATCCTGAACCGGGGCGCGCCCGAGGTGAAGCGCAAGCGGCCGCCGACGAACGAGCCGCGCGGCCCCGGCTGTCGCGGGGTCCAGGACCTCTACGCTCCCCATGCGCGCGAAACCATCGGTCGCATTCTCGAGGACTGGCTGAACCGCCAGGGCGCCACGGCCTTCGAACTGCTGCATCGGCCCGACCTGGCCGAGCGGCTGGAGGCGTCCGGCGTCGAGCTGCAGCACGCCGTCCAGAAGGTGGCCGTGCCCGAGGCGCAAGGCGACGGCGGCCAGTCCGTGCACGAACTGATGCGTCATTATCAGCGCCTGGCCGAACAGGCGATCGAGCGCCTGCTGCAGGCGGGACGGCGCAAGCTCTTTCCCAGCCTGGCCGACCGCTCCGTCGCCGACCTGGCCCACGGGCTCAGCGGCACGTCCGAACGCGCCTTCATCATGGGCGGGATCGTCGCCGGGGCCTTGCGGGGCGTGACGGGCGCGCGGGCGCGGCTCGAACGGCTGATGGACATCTGCGACCGCGCTCCCGCCGACGGGCCGCCGCGGGCCCTGGTGTTCGTTCCCGTCGAACAGATCCTGTGCGAGTTGCTGGGAACGCGCGTCGGCCTGGCCCAGATTCTCGGCCCCGGCCTGGACCAGGGCTCCAGCCTGGCGGCGGTGGTGCGCATGGTCGCCCCGCGCGAGATCGGGGCCGTCGTCGCCCATGATGCGCGCATCGCCCTGCTGGTGCCGCCGGTGGAAGGGCCGCCCGCCCGTCTGGGCGAGCGGCTGGCGGCGGGCGAGTTTCCCCTGCTCGCCGCCGCCCTGGCCCGCATCGTCCTGCGCGAACTGATGAGCCAGCGCCGGCTGCGTCCGGGCGACGCGGTCGGCGAGATCGACATCCTGCGCGCCCTGGCCACCGCCCTGACGGCCACGGCGGGTCGGCTGCTGACCCTGGAGGAGGTCCAGAACGCCTTCATCGAACGCTCGCGCAGCCTAGTCGCCGCCGATTTCGTCGCCGCCTATGTCGCGGGCTGTCCGACTGTCCTCGCCGAGGCCGAACGGCTGACGCGGCTGTGCGAGAACGTCACCGGGGGCGCCAACAAGCGGGCGGCGGCGCGCTGGCTAGACGCCTGCGTCGCCTCCCTGCGGTTCGAGACCGAGCTGCGGGCCAAGGGACCGGGGGCCCTGCCGCCGGGGCAGCGCCTGCTCGCCCTGGCCGGCCTGCAGCGAGCGGTGCGCAACGCCGGCCTGCCTGAACGTGAGACCCAGGCAGTCGTCGACGCACTGGGCGTGGTCGGGGGCGCGGTCGAGGCTGACGCCCGGTTGACGGCCCAGCTCGCCCGTGCCGCCGCCCCGGCGCCGCAGAAGCTGGCCGCCCTGCTGCGGCTGGCGGCGACCGAGACCGGCCCCAGCGGCCCCGTGGCCGAGCGCGCCCGGGCCGAGGCCCTGCGCCTGCTGCGCGCGCCCGAAACCCGCGCCGCCCTGAGCGTCGAGCCGCAGGCGGTGCAGACCCTGCGGCCCCTGATGCAGGCGGTCGGCCTGGCGGCCTGACCGCGCGCTGCGGTCAGTCGAAGATGTCGAAGATGTCCAGCCGCTTCTTCTTCTTCTTGCGGTAGTGATAGTCGTCGTCGCGGCGGCGGTCGTGCTCATGGCGGTCGTCGCGATAGCGCGGCGGCTCGCGATAGGTCGACGGGTTTCCCCAGGGCTGCTGGGCGGCGGGGGCAGGCGCGACGGCACGGCCCTCGTCGGCGGCGGCGGCCATCAGCTTCTCCAGCTCGCCGCGATCCAGCCAGACGCCGCGACACGTCGGGCACATGTCGAACTGGACGCCGTGGCGGTCCAGCGTCTGCATGGGCGCATTGTCGTTGGGGCACATCAGCAGGGGCATCTTCATCCTCTTTCGTCGTTGAAAGCGGTCCGACATCACGCCGCCGAAGCGCCGCCAGAGGGGCCCGTCCCGCTAGACGAAAAGAGGTAGGGAAGGGCGCTCCGCGCGACAACGCGCCGCGTCGCCGCAGGGGGCGTTCACCGCCGAAACGTCAGCAGTGCTGGCCCGCCGCCCAGCCCGACGACCACGCCCACTGGAAGTTGTAGCCGCCCAGCCAGCCGGTGACGTCCGCCACCTCGCCGACGAAGAACAGGCCGGGGACGCTCTTGGCCTCCATCGTCTGCTGGTCCAGCACGGCGGTGTCGACCCCGCCCAGCGTCACCTCGGCGGTGCGGTAGCCTTCGGAGCCGACCGGCTTGACCGTCCAGGCGTTGACCGCCTCGGCCAGGGCGCGAAGCTTCTTGTCCCCGACCTCGGCCAGCTTGCCCGACAGGCCCTCGCGCGCGCACAGGGCCTCGGCCAGGCGGCGCGGCACGACGTGGCCCAGGGCCGTATGCACCGCCTGCTTGCCGTTCTCGCTCTTGGCCGCCAGCAGTTCGGCCGCCGCGTCGCGGTCGGGGGCCAGATCGATGGTGATCGCCTCGCCCTCGCGCCAGTAGGAGCTGATCTGCAGGATCGACGGTCCCGACAGGCCGCGATGGGTGAACAGCAGGCCTTCGCGGAAGACGGTCTCCTTGGCCGGGCGGCCGGGACCGGCCTCCTTCGGCGCCTTGTGGCGCACCACGGCGTCCACCGACACCCCGGCCAGCGGCTTGAGCTGCTCCAGCAGGCCCGGCTCGAAGGTCAGGGGGACCAGGGCGGGCCGGGTGTCGGTGACGCGCAGGCCGAAGCGCCGCGCGACCTCATAGCCCCAGCCGGTGGCCCCCATCTTGGGAATCGACTTGCCGCCGCTGGCCACGACCAGAGACGCCGCCGTCACGCGCGATCCGTCGTCCAGATCGACCTGAAACCGCTCGCCCGCACGCTCCACCGTTTTGACGCCGACGCCCAGCGACAGGGTGACGCCCGCCGCCTTCATCTCGTCGGTCAGCATGCGGATGATCTGCTTGGCGCTGTCGTCGCAGAACAGCTGGCCCAGGGTCTTTTCATGCCAGGCGATGCCGTGGCGGTCGACCATTTTGATGAAGTCGTGCTGGGTGAAGCGCCGCAGGGCCGACAGGGCGAAGCGCGGGTTCTCGCCCAGGAAGTTGGCGCCGCTTGTCCCCAGATTGGTGAAGTTGCAGCGGCCGCCGCCCGAGATGCGGATCTTCTCGCCGGGCGCGCGGGCGTGGTCGATCACGCGCACGCGCCGGCCGCGCTTGCCCGCCTCGATGGCGCACATCATGCCGGCCGCGCCGGCGCCGACGATCAGGACGTCGATGTCTGAAGACTTCATCGCCCCGCCCTAGCAGGGTCCGGCCCGGCCAGGGAAGGGCGCGAAGCGGCGCCTTACAGGCCCAGCATGGCCCGATAGGTCGGATGCACCTGATCGGCGTATTCCGGGTGCTTCTTCAGATAGCCCGAGAAGAAGGGGCAGGTCGGCAGGACCACCAGCCCCTTGGCCTTCAGGTCGGCCAGGATGTGCCTGGCCATGCGGCTGGCGATCCCACGACCCTCCAGCGCGACCGGCACCAGGGTCTCGGTGATCAGCCGTCCGCCCGCGACGGGGTTGTAGATGATCACGGCCGTCTCGCCGTCGACGGTCAGCTCGTAGCGCTTGGCCTCTTCGTTGTCGCGGATGTCGGGGTCCAGGCTCATGTCAGGTCCTTGGTGGGAGGCAGGGGTCAGTGCGCGTCGTCCCAGTTTCCGGCCGCCTTGGCCTCGACGTCCAGAGGCACGGTCAGGGCGACGGCGGGGAGGGCGGCGCCCTCCATGACGCGGCGGATGACGGCGACGGCGCGCTCGGCCTCGGCTTCGGGGGCCTCGAACACCAGTTCGTCGTGGACCTGCAGCAGCATGCGGGCCTGAAGGCCCGCCTCGGCCAGGGCGCCGGGCATGCGGATCATGGCGCGGCGGATGATGTCGGCGGCGGCGCCCTGGATCGGGGCGTTGATGGCCGCGCGCTCGCCGAACTGGCGCTCGGCGCCCGATTTGGAGTGGATGGCCGGGATGTGGATGCGCCGCCCGAAGACCGTGGTGACGAAGCCCTGTTCCTTCACCAGCGCCTTCGTCGCATCCATGTAATTGCGGATGCCGGGGAAGCGCTCGAAATAGGTCTTGATGTAGGCCCCGGCCTCGCCCTGGTCGATGCCCAGCTGGGCGGCCAGGCCGAAGGCGCTGATGCCGTAGATGATGCCGAAGTTGATGGCCTTGGCCCGGCGGCGCGTCTCGGCGGGCATGCCCTCGACCGGCACGCCGAACATCTCCGACGCCGTGGCGGCGTGGATGTCGAGACCGTTCTTGAAAGCGCGCTTCAACTCGGGAATGTCGCCGATGTGGGCCAGCAGGCGCAGCTCGATCTGGCTGTAGTCGGCGCTGATCAGCACATGGCCGGGCGAGGCGATGAAGGCCTGGCGGATCTGCCGGCCGGTCTCGGTGCGGATCGGGATGTTCTGCAGGTTCGGATCGGACGAGGCCAGGCGCCCCGTCGTCGCCGCCGCCAGCTGATAGGAGGTGTGGACCCGGTTCGTCTGCGGGTCCATCGCCGCCACCAGGGCGTCGGTATAGGTGCCCTTCAGCTTGGACAGCTGGCGCCAGTCCAGGATGGTGCGAGGCAGGGCCTGCGTCTGAGCCAGCTCCTCCAGCACGCTGGCGTCGGTGCCCCACTGGCCGCTGGCGGTCTTCTTGCCGCCGGGCAGGTTCATCTCGCCGAACAGGATCTCGCCGATCTGGCGCGGGCTGCCGACGTTGAAGGGACGGCCCGCCAGCTTGTGCGCCTCCTCCTCCAGCTCGGCCATGCGCTGGCCGAAGGTCGAGGACAGGGAGCGCAGACGGTCCGGATCGACCCGCACCCCGGCCCGCTCCATGTCGGCCAGGACGGCGGGCATGCCGCGTTCCAGCGTCTCATAGACGGTGGACAGGCCCTCGGCCGCCAGGCGCGGCTTCAGCAGGCGATAGAGGCGCAGGGTCACGTCCGCGTCCTCGGCGGCGTAGCAGACGGCCGACTTCATCTCCACGTGCTTGAAGCTCTTCTGGCTCTTGCCGGTCCCGGCCACGCTCTTGAAGGTCATCGGCTCGTGGCCGAGGTGCAGCCGCGCCAGCTCGTCCATGCCGTGGCCGTGCAGACCGCCTTCCAGCACGTAGGAGATCAGCATCACGTCGTCGATGGGGGCGACGCGCACGCCGCGCCGGGCCATGACGGCGAGGTCGTATTTGATGTTCTGGCCGACCTTCAGCACCGACGGGTCTTCCAGCAGCGCCTTCAGCCGGGCCAGGGCCGTCGGCTTGTCGATCTGCTGCAGCGGCGGGCGCGCGTCTCCGCCGTCGCCGAAGTCGAGGCCGCCGTCGCCGGTCGGCTCATGCTCATGCGTCAGGGGGACGTAGCAGGCGTCGTTGGGGCCCACGGCCAGCGACACCCCGCACAGCCCGGCGTGGGTCGAGGACAGGGCGTCCGTCTCGGTGTCGAAGCCGACCACGCCCACCGCCTTCGCCCGCGCGATCCAGCGGTCGAGGTCTTCCAGCGTCTGCACGCACTCATAGCGATCATGATCGATCGCCTGGGGCTCGGCCGGGACGGCGACTTCGGTCTGGCCATAGCGGGGCGTAACCACCGGGACGCTTGGCTGGCGCGCGAAGGTCGAGCCTTCCTTCTGCGGCGCCTTGCCGTCGCCGACCCGGCGGGCCAGCGAGCGGAACTCCATCATCTCTAGGAAGGCGGACAGGGTCTCGGGGTCCGGGTCGCGGATGACGAAGTCGTCGATCGGTTCGGGAATCGGCGCGTCGCAGGTCAGCTTGACCAGTTCGCGCGACAGGCGGATCTGGTCGGCGAAGTTGATCAGGGTCTCACGGCGCTTGGGCTGCTTGATCTCGCCGGCGCGGGCCAGGAGCGTATCGAGGTCGCCGTACTCGTGGATCAACTGGGCCGCCGTCTTGGGGCCGATGCCGGGAGCGCCAGGCACGTTGTCGACGCTGTCGCCGATCAGGGCCTGGACCTCCACCACCTTGTCGGGCGCGACGCCGAACTTTTCGAACACGGCTTCTTCTTCGAGCCGGCGATCCTTCATCGGGTCGTACATGACCACGCCGCCGCCGATCAGCTGCATCAGATCCTTGTCGGAGCTGACGATCACCGCCTCGCCGCCCGCGTCGCGCGCCTTGCAGGCGTAGGTGGCGATCAGGTCGTCGGCCTCATAGCCGGCCATCTCGACGCAGTGGACGCCGAAGGCCTTGGTGGCCTCGCGCACCAGCGGGAACTGGGGCACCAGATCCTCGGGCGCCGGGGGGCGGTGGGCCTTGTATTGATCGTAGAGGTCGTTGCGGAAGGTCTTCTCCGAATGGTCGAAGACGGCGACCAGGTGCGTCGGCCCGTCCTCGCCCTTCATGTCGCGGATCAGCTTCCACAGCATGTTGCAGTAGCCCTGCACCGCGCCCACGGGCAGGCCGTCCGACTTGCGGGTCAGCGGCGGCAGGGCGTGGTAGGCGCGGAAGATGTAGGCCGAGGCGTCGATCATCCACAGCCGCAGCGGCGGCCCGTCTTGGGTGAGGGGGCGGGCGGCGGATTCGGCGGGCGCGTCGGTCATGGCGCGAACATAGGGGGCGGAAGGCGCGGCGTCATCCGGGCTTCCACTTTCCTCCCCACTGTGTGGGGAGGGGGACCACGAAGTGGTGGAGGGGCCAAACCAGCGGAGCCAGGCGGCCCCTCCGTCACGGACGCTGCGCGCCCGCGCCATCTCCCCATGAAATGGGGAGGAGAGGCGGTGCCGTCTTACGGCTGCCAGCCGCCCGGCGTTTCGGGGACGACGTCCTCGCCTTCGTCGGAGACCTCGCCGCGGGTCTTCTTCACCTCGGCCCAGGCGGCGCGCAGCAGTTCGGTCACGCCCTCGCCCGAGACGCCGGACACCAGCATGGGGCGTCGGCCCGCGACCGCCTCCAGCGCCGCCGCCTTCTCCTCGCGGGCCTCGGGCGTCAGGGCGTCGATCTTGTTCAGGGCCAGAATCTCGGTCTTGTCGGCCAGGCCTTCGCCATAGGCCTCCAGCTCGCCGCGGATGATGCGATAGGCCTCGACCACATCGTCCTGCGTGCCGTCGATCAGGTGGATCAGGCTGGCCGAGCGCTCCACGTGGCCCAGGAAGCGCGTGCCGAGCCCTGCGCCCTCGCTGGCGCCCTCGATCAGGCCGGGGATGTCGGCGATGACGAAGCGTTCCGACGGGCTCAGGTCCACCATGCCCAGGTTCGGGGTCAGGGTGGTGAAGGGATAGTCCGCCACCTTGGGCCGCGCCGCCGAGACGGCCGACAGGAAGGTCGACTTGCCCGCGTTGGGCAGGCCCGCCAGGCCGATGTCGGCGATCAGCTTCAGCCGCAGCCAGATCCAGCGCTCCTGGCCGTCCTGGCCGGGGTTGGCGTGGCGCGGCGCCTGGTTGACCGGCCCCTTGAAGCGGGTGTTGCCCCAGCCGCCGTTGCCGCCGGACAGCAGCTTCACCTTCATGCCCGCCTCGTCCAGGTCGACGAGCACCGTCTCCTTGTCCTCGTCCAGCACCTGGGTGCCGACGGGCACGCGCAAGACCACGTCCTCGCCCTTGGCGCCGTGCATGTTGCGGCCCTGGCCGTGGTGGCCGGTCTGGGCCTTGAAGTGCTGCTGGTAGCGGAAGTCGATCAGGGTGTTCAGCCCCTCGGCCGCCTCGACCCAGACGTCGCCGCCCTTGCCGCCGTCGCCGCCGTCCGGGCCGCCGTTGGGAATGAATTTTTCGCGGCGGAACGAGACGGAGCCCGCGCCGCCGTTGCCGGAGCGAATGTAGATCTTGGCCTGGTCGAGGAACTTCATGGGCGCCTTATGGCCGAAGAGAGCGGCGAATTACAGGCCGCCCCCTCCATCAGCGAATTTCGAAGTCGAAACTGAACGTTCGATCGCCGTTGGTGCTCGATTCCGCTCGGGCCGCGCGCATGGAACGCAGAGCCTCCATGCCGAAGCCGTAGCCGACGGGGGCTTCCGCCACGATGACGCAATTCGCCGGCGTTCCGGCCGTGAAGGCGCAACGAAGCGTCGCGCTGCCGCCCACCTTGGCCTGAAGCGCCTTGCCGGGCATCTCGAGGCCCGGGGATCTGGCCCAGCGTATCGGCGCCTCGTCCGCAGGCAGAGACGGGGGCGCCGTCGGCTGCGTCCCGACCTCTTGCGCAGCCAGCGCCGACAGGAGCGCGATCAGAAGCATGGGAATTCCCGATGATTTAACCCGGCGGACAGTCTGGGATTCGCCCGCTTGGAGCAAGCGGCCGTCAGCCGCGCGCCCAGACGCCGAAGGGATCGCGCCACTCCAGGCCCAGGGCCTGGGCCACGGCCGGGTGGGTGATCTCGCCGTTCAGCACGTTCAGCCCCCGAGCCAGGTGGGGGTCCTTCTTCAGCGCCTCCAGCCCCTGGTCGGCCAGGGCCAGGCCGAAGGGCAGGGTGGCGTTGTTCAGAGCCTCGGAGCTGGTGCGCGGCACGGCGCCGGGCATGTTGCCGACGCAGTAGTGGATGACGCCGTCGACCACATAGGTCGGCTCGTCGTGGGTGGTCGGGCGCGAGGTCTCGAAACAGCCGCCCTGGTCGATGGCGACGTCGATCAGGACGCTGCCGGTCTTCATCGTCTTGAGCTGTTCATGACGGACCAGGGTCGGGGCCTCGGCCCCGGGAACCAGAGCGGCGCCGATGACCACGTCGGCCTTGACCAGTTCCTCCTCGATGGCGTGCATCGAGGAATAGCGGGTGATGACCCGTCCGCCGGTCACTTCGTCGATCTGGCGCATGCGCGGGATCGACCGCTCCAGCACCACCACCTCGGCGCCCAGGCCCATGGCCATGCGCGCGGCGTTCAGCCCCACGACCCCGCCGCCCAGCACCAGGACCCTTGCAGGGGCCACGCCCGGCACGCCGCAGAACAGCAGCCCCATGCCGCCCTTGTGCTTCAGCAAGGTCTCGGCCGCCGAGAAGACGGCGATGCGCCCCGCCACCTCGGACATGGGCGCCAGCAGGGGCAGGCCGCCGTTCTTGTCGGTCACCGTCTCATAGGCGACGGCGGCGCATTTCGACGCCAGCAGGGCCTGCGTCTGCTCGGGATCGGGCGCCAGGTGCAGGTAGGTGAAGAGGATGTGCTCGGGTTTCAGCAGGGCGAACTCGGTCGGCTGCAACTCCTTGACCTTCACAATCATCTCGCTGCCGGCGAAGACAGTCCGGGGGTCGGGGGCGATGCGGGCGCCCGCCTTGACGTAGTCGGCGTCGGAAAAGCCCGCGCCGAGCCCGGCGCCCGTCTCGATGCAGACGGCATGGCCGTGAGCCACGTATTCGCGCACGGCGGCCGGGGTCAGGCCGACGCGATGTTCATTGGGCTTGATTTCTCGGGGGGAGCCGACGCGCATGTTTCTTCCAGAGTCCTGGCCCATCAGCAGGGCGCGCGGACGCTAAACAAGCGGATGTTCGCGCGCCAGTGAAAAATAAAACCCCGCCGATCGAAAGTCGTTCGGCGGGGTCCAGAGGGTCGCTTCGAGAGGCGCCGATCAGTTCTTGCCTTCCTTGGCCGCGTCCTCGACGGCCTGGCCGGCTGCCTTGGTGTCCTTGCCGACGCCCTGAATGGTGTTGCAGGCGGCGGTGGTCAGGGCCGTGGCGGCGAGGGCCAGAATGATGAGTTTGCGCATGGAACGCTCCTGAGAGAGTTGGGCCTGGCGGAGCCGGGGCCGCTGGCTTTCAGAACGCCACCCTCAAGGTCGGGTTCCGCTGACGCGGAAGGCGGCGACCTGGTGGATGCGGGCGGGGCCCTGGGCCTGCGGGGTGGCGAAGGTCAGGCGGGCGATGCAGCCGCCGTCCGGACCGGGGACGAGTTCGGCCTCGCCGCGCAGCTGTTTGGCGAAGGCGATCATCAGGGTGCGGCCCACCCCCGCCGAGGCGGGGTCGGCCACGCCGGGCCCGTCGTCCTGCACTTCCAGGACGCTGGTCTCGCCCAGCACGCGGAAGCGGACCTGCAGGTCGCCGCCCCGCTCGGCGAAGGCGTGCTTCTGGGCGTTGGACACCGCCTCGACCAGCCACAGGGCCAAGGGCGCCAGCTTGTCGGGGTCGATGACCAGGGGATCGGCCTCGACCGTCGTGGTCACCAGCGGGCCGCGCACCGCCGCCCCGGCGACCAGCTGGCCGACCAGCTCGCGCAGGAAGGTGCCCGAGTCGGCCTCGCGGATGGGTTCGCTCTGGTAGAGGATGCGATAGATCAGAGCCAGGGCGCCGATCCGCTGGCGGGTGTCGCCCAGGGCCGCGCGCGCGGCGGGATCGTTCACCGCCCTTTGCTGCATCGACAGCAGGGAGGAGATGATCTGCAGGTTGTTCTTCACCCGGTGGTGGATTTCGCGCATCAGCGCGTCCTTCTCGTCCAGGGCCTCCAGCAGGGCCCTGTCGCGGCGGGTGATGGTCTCGCCCAGCGAGCCGAGGGTGCGCGCCAGAACGCGGATTTCGGCCGGGGCGTGCTCGGCCTGGACCGGGCGCACCGAAAAGCGGCCGCGCGCATAGATGGCGGCCACCCGCTCCAGATAGGCCAGCCAGCGCACCACGATCCGCTCCGACAGCAGCATGACGGCGGCGAAGGTGGCCAGCCACGCCGCCAGCGGCAGCAGGAGGGTGCCGAAGGGATTGAGCCGGGCCCACGACAGCAGGCCCGGCGCCGGCGCCGACAGCAGGACGAAGACGTCGCGCCCGGACAGGGGCGCCCCGGCATAGACTTGGCGGCGGCCCCGTGCGTCCCGCGCCTCGAACAGGGCGGTGTCGCCGCGCTGGGCGTTGGCGGCCCAGGTCGCGATCGCCCGCGGGTCGTCGAGGACGAAGGCGGCGGGCTCGGTCGCGGTCAGGATGCGCCCGGAGGCGTCGAGCAGCGCGGCCTGGGACCCCAGGGGCAGGGCCGGGTCGAGAATGTCGGGCTGCAGCGCCGTCAGCGGCAGGACGGCGGCGATCGCGCCCTGGAAGGCGCCCAGGGGACGCTCTGAGCGCACGCCCACGATCAGGGCACCGGGCTCGCCGGCGGCCCATTCCATGGCCACCTCCTCGCCGCGCTTCAGCCGCTGGTACCAGGCCTGTTCGCGCGTCTGGGCGGACGACACGACCGCGGCCGAACGGGAGGCGCAGACCGGTTCGCCCGTGGCGCTGTAGCGGGACAGGGCGGCGATGCCGTCCAGCCGGTCCACCAGGGCGGTCAGTCGCGGCTCGCAATAGAAGCCGACGCCCTCGGGCGCGAGGGCCTGCAGCAGCACCACGGCGCTGTCGATGCTGACCTTGGCCTCGGCGGCGCTGCGGTCGGCGGCGAGCTGAAGGTCGATGCGCTGCTGCTCGGCCTGGCGACGGAAGCCGGCCTCGGTCTGGACGGCGGCCAGCATCAGGATTGGCAGAAGCGCGACCGCCATGGCCAGGCCGAGACGGAAGCGGATTCCCTGAACGCTGGGCCGCCCGAGCTTGCGCCCCATGAAGCGGCCCGTGACTCGGCCCAGAACCCGGCCGATCCGCAGCATGATTATTCGCGCCCGGCGCCGCTCAGCCGGTCGGCGTCGGCCAGGATGGAGCGCATCGCGTCACCGGCGGACTTTCCATCGCGGACGTAGCCGCCGCGTTCCAGTGTGGCCTGCAGCGCCTTGCGGGCGCGCGACACCCGGCTCTTGACCGTGCCGACGGCGCACTGGCAGATCTCGGCCGCCTCCTCATAGGCGAAGCCCCCAGCGCCGACCAGGATCAGGGCCTCCCTCTGTTCCTCGGGCAGGGTCTGCAGCGCCTGGCGCAGTTCGTCCAGGGCGACCGGGGCCTCGGGGTCGTCGACGGCGATCAGGGTGCGTTCGGCGGCTTCCTGGTCCAACTGGGTCTGGCGCCACGAGCGGCGCTTTTCCGAATAGAACTGGTTGCGCAGGATCATGAAGGTCCAGGCCTTCATATTGGTGCCCATCTGATAGCTGGCCCGGGCGTCCCAGGCCTTCATCATGGCTTCCTGGGCGAGGTCGTCCGCCGAGGTGGGGTCGCCGGTCAGGGTGCGGGCGAAGGCGCGCAGGTGCGGGATCAGGGTGACCAGTTCGGCCTTGAAGGCGCCGTCGTCGGCCGACGGGGGCCGGGGAGCGGTTTGAGTGCTGGTCACTGCCCCTCCTTGGCCGACGACGCCTGATCGGCGCGTCGCAGAATCTCCAGGAATTCGTCCGGGACGGGCTCGTTGACGACCTCGTCGAACATGTGACGCAGTTTCACGCCGATGGCCTGCTGGCGCAGGCGCACCTCTTCGAGCCCTCGTTCGCGCGACGGAGTCCCGTCGGGGTGCGCGGGGGTATGCTTGGTCTTGATCATTGAGTGTCCGGCCGCCGCCCAAGCCTGTTTGAATCGCTCATAGAAGCGGAGAACGCCGCCTCCGCCATAGAGTTCCTAGGCCGCCGCGTTTTTATGCTCAAGCTTGAGGCGCCGTCGGGAACCGTGGCCCTTTTGATACGTTGACCAGCCGAGAGCCTCCAAATTACGGCGGCGCCGAGAACGTCGGGGAAAGAACCACCATGAGCCTTTTGGCCAGACTTGCGCCTCATCTGCCCTATGTCCGTCGATACGCCCGCGCGCTGACTGGCGATCAGAGCACGGGCGACAACTACGTTCGCGTGGCGCTTGAAGCCCTCGCGGCGGGGGAGCGCCAACTGCCGGCGGACATGACGCCGCGCGTGGCCCTGTATCACGTCTTCCACGCCATCTGGTCGGCCACGGGGGCCCAGCTCGAGGACGGCGGCGCCGCCGAGGGCGACGACGCGGCCCACCGCCTGATGCGCATTTCGCCGCGATCGCGCCAGGCCTTCCTGCTGACCGCCCTCGAGGGCTTCACCCCGTCCGAGGCGGCCCAGATTCTGGGCGTCGATCCGCGCACGGTCGAACGGCTGATCGCCGAGGCCCAGTCCGACATCGACGCCGAACTGGCCACCGACGTGCTGATCATCGAGGACGAGGCCATCATCTCGGCCGACATCGAAAGCCTGGTGCGAGAGCTGGGCCATCGCGTCACGGGCACGGCCACCACCCATGACGAGGCCGTTGACGCCGTGTCGCGTCATCGCCCCGGCCTGGTCCTGGCCGACATCCAGCTGGCCGACGGTTCGTCGGGCATCGACGCGGTCAAGGACATCCTCAAGCGCTTCGACGTGCCGGTCATCTTCATCACCGCCTTCCCCGAGCGGCTGCTGACCGGCGAGCGGCCCGAGCCGACCTTCCTGATCACCAAGCCCTTCCAGCCGGAGACGGTGAAGGCGGCGATCAGCCAGGCCCTGTTCTTCCACCCCTCGCGCCAGAAGCAGGCCGCGTAGGGGCGAGGACGCCGGACCGTTCCGCAAAGGCCTCGAGGCGCTGTCTCGGGGCCTTTTTCGTGTCTAGGTGGCCGGTTTCGCCAGCTCCGCCGCCGGCGCTTCGACCGGCGCCTCGACCGGCGCTGGTTCGGAGGCGTTGTTTTGACGCTGGAAGCCGCTGTTGCTGATCGCCCACATGCCGAGCAGCAGGACGGCGGTCGCGCCGGCCGAAAGCAGCAGGATGACCAGGATGCGCCGTCCGCTGCGTCCCTGGCGCACATACTGGGCCTCGACCGCCTCGCCGTGCTGGACGGGATCGGCCGAATGCGAATGGGGGTCCTGATGGGTCATGGCGCTCCCTTTCCGGCGGGGTCCCACTGTTTCAACCTGTGGAAGGCAACGCCTGTCCGAAGCGGCCCGTTCCCCCCTTGTCCGTCGTCCCCGCCGTCCCTTGTCCGGCGGCGCTGGAATTTCGCCGGCGACGGGAACCGGATTGATCAGACGTCGTTATGAGACTGCCGAGGACGTGCCCCCGGATCGGCTTTTTGTCGATTTTCGTCCTCGCCTCATTCTCGATGATGCGCACCTAGGCGGATCCTTCCGGATCCGCCTATTTTTTGTGTCCGGTCGCGGCGGGCTCGACATCGCCGCGCCGGGCGCCAGTATGGGTCCAGAAAGAAAACCCGGAGGGAGACGGTCATGAGCTCGCGCAATCGCCAATGGATCCTGCGTCAGCGCCCCCGGGGCCTGGTCCAGGACGGCGACCTGGAGCTGGTCGAGACGCCGATCCCCGACCTGCGGCCGGGCGAGGCGCTGGTGCGCACCATCTATCTGTCGATTGACCCGACCAACCGCACCTGGATGAACGAGAGTGAAGGCTATCTGCCGCCGGTCGGCCTGGGCGAGGTCATGCGCGGCCTGACGCTGGGCGTGGTCGAGCAGTCGCGCGGCGAGCGGTTCAAGGCGGGCGACCTGGTCATGCCCCTGTCGGGCGCCTGGGCCGACTACGCCGTCGTGCCCGAGGCGGGCCTGCGGCCGGTCCACCGCGCGCCGGGCCTGCCGCTGACCGCCAATATGTCCGTGCTCGGCATGACGGGGATGACCGCCTATTTCGGCGTCACCGACGTGCTGAAAGCGCAGGCGGGCGAGACCCTGGTGATCTCGGCGGCGGCGGGGGCGGTCGGCTCGATCGCCGGCCAGGTGGCCAAGCAGCGCGGCTGCCGCGTCATCGGCGTCGCCGGCGGCCCGGACAAGTGCCGCTGGCTGACCGAGGAGCTCGGCTTCGACGCCGCCGTCGACTACAAGAACGAGGACGTCGGCGCGGCCCTCGACCGCCTGGCGCCGGACGGAATCGACCTCAATTTCGAGAACGTCGGCGGCGACATCATGATCGCCGTCTGGAACCGGCTGAAGGTGCATGGCCGCATGGCCGTCTGCGGCCTGATCTCGGCCTACAACGCCACCCGCATGCCGCCCTCGCCCAATTTCGCCCGCCTCATCACCCACCGGCTGGAGGTGAAGGGCTTCCTGGTCCTGGACTACGCCCACCGCGCCAAGGAGATGGTCGCCGAGATGGGCCCCTGGCTGACGGACGGAAAGATTCACTGGAAGGTCCACGTCGACGACGGCCTGGAAGGCGCGGTCGGCTCGCTGAACCGCTTGTTCACCGGCGATCATGACGGCAAGCTGCTGGTCCGGGTTTCGGAGGAGCCGGCCGCCTGAGCGAGGACGGACCTAGGGACGAGAAGGAAATGACCGAGCCGCTGCACGTGCATTTCGAGGACCTCGAGATCGGCCAGGTCGTCCCCCTGGGCGCCTGCGCCGTGGACGCCGGGGCGCTGGACCTGTTCGCCGAACGCTTCCTGCCGGGCTGGGACGTCGCCTACGGCGCGCCCGAGGCCATGGTCTACGCCCTGTGGAGCCGCCTGGCCGCCGATCGCACCAGCGGCTGGGCCGGGGCCAAGACCCTGGCCGTCGACGGCCTGCGCTTCCTGCGCAACCCGCCCGCCGGGGAGCTGCTGCGCGGGCGGCTGACCGTCATGGGCAAGGACCCGGTCGGCGACGAAAAAGGCGTGATCATCGCCCAGCAGGACCTGCTCGACGAGGCCGGCCGCCTGGTCTTCTCCTGCCTGACGCGTGCGCTGGTGGCGCGGCGGTGAAACCACGCCCTTCTCCCCTTGCGGGAGAAGGATGAAAAAACGCCCCGCCGGGGTCCGACGGGGCGTTTCCATTTTATCACTTCATAAGGGCCTCAAGCCGCGCGAACGCGCGTCAGGCCCCTAGGAAATTCAGGCGTTGGCGGCGACCGGCTGCTTGGCGGCGCGGGTCAGGGCCAGGGCGATCAGGCGGTCCCAGCCCAGCAGCGACACCAGGTGGGCGTAGATCTGGCCCAGGGCGCCGTTGTCGCGCAGCTCGGCCAGCTTCTCGGCCGGCAGGGCCTTCAGCTTGTCTTCCGAGACGGCGAAATATTCGGCGATCTTCTGCGGCGCGCCGGCCGAGCCGTCGGCGTTGCGCGGGGTGTAGTTGGCCTCGCGCGTCTCGAACAGGTCCATCTCCTTCAGCAGGTTGACGAAGGACTCGGTGCGCAGGCGCTCCTGCTCGAAGTTGTTGCAGAACTCCATGCCGAAGTTGACGTAGCCGCTGGGCTGGCCGTTCTCGAACAGGGGGGTCTCGCCGCCTTCGACGACGAAGGAGGCGCCGCGGTCGATGCACAGCACCAGGCGCTTTTCCTGCTCGTCATTGGCGAAGACGAAGGGATAGCGGCGGACGTAGGCCGGGATGTAGGCGTCCGGGCGGAAGTCGCCGTTCTCGATGTAGAGGTTCTCGCCGGCGTTCAGGCCCATGGCCACGACCGGCTGCTTGGCGTCGCCGACGAAGATGATCGGATAGGTCAGGGCGGCCGGGGCGAACTCCGTCACCGTCAGCGGCACCACATTGGTCTGGGCGACGAAGGCGTAGGGCTTGTCCGCCGGGGTCACGCCCAGCTTGCCGTGGGCCTCGGCCGACAGGGGCTCCGGCTGGGAATAGAACAGGACGTTGCCCGACAGGGGGCTGTTCGCTTGGGTGGCGTCGGTCATGGAAGGTCGGATCTTCTGAACAGAAAGGTCGGGTGTTCTAGCCTATGGCCGAAGCCGCCGCAAACGCCGCCGTTCGCCCAACCTCTGCCGTCGGACGGCCGGGTGCGACGCCGGATGTGGTTGCAGCGTCCGTCGCGAGCCCCTAGCTGTAGTCCATGGGTCTCGCCTGCGATCACGAACACGCCGACAGCCGGCCCGACGCCGTCCAGGTGGCGCACGCCCTGGCCGTCGTTGAGGCGCGCTGCGTCGCCGAGGGCGAGCGCATGACCGCCCCGCGCCGTCGGGTGCTGGAGCTGCTGCTGACGGCCGGCGAGCCGGTCAAGGCCTATGACCTGATCGCCCGCTACGGCGCCGACGGCCAGGCCGCCAAGCCGCCGACCGTCTATCGCGCCCTGGAGTTCCTGGAGAAGCGCGGCCTGGCCCACCGCATCGCCTCCATCAGCGCCTATGTCGCCTGCACCGCCGACGCCACCGGCGAAGACCGGGGCCATGCGGCGGCCTTCCTGATCTGCGACTGCTGCGGCGCCACCGAGGAGGTGGCGGTCCAGGGCGGCGACGCCTTCGCCCAGGCCGCCGCGGGCGCCGGCTACGCCATCGAGCGCACCACCATCGAGGGCCACGGCCGCTGTCCGGCCTGCCGCGTGGCGGCCTGACGCCGATGGACGATCTGGCCCTGGCCGCGCCGCGCCGGATCACCGTCCCCATCGACAACCGCTGGGGCGGGGGCGAGATGGCGGTGCTGGACTTCGGCGATCCCGCCCGCCCGGTCGACCTGGTCTTCGTCCACGCCAACGGCTTCAACGCGGGCGCCTACCGCTCTCTCCTCCAGCCCCTGTCCGGCGCCCTGCGCATCTGGGCTCCTGATCTGCGCGGCCACGGCCGCACGCGCCTGCCCGCCGCGCCCGAGGGCCGGCGCAGCTGGAAGGATCACCGCGACGACCTGATCGCCCTGCTGGCGGCGATCGACGGCCCGCCTGTCGCCCTGGCGGGCCACTCCATCGGCGGGACCAGCGGCCTGCTGGCCGCCGCCGAGCGGCCCGAGCGGGTGTCGCGCCTGCTGCTGCTCGATCCGGTCGCCTGGCCGCGTCCCATGACGGCGGCCCTGAACCTGCCCCTGGTCGGGCGGCTGTCGCGGCGCTTTCCCATCGTCACCGGCACGCTGAAGCGGCGCGCCCTGTTCGACAGCCGCGAACAGGCCCTGGCCGCCTATCGCGGGCGCGGCGCCTTCAAGGGCTGGCCGGACCGCGTCCTGGCCGACTATCTGGCCGACGGCCTGGTCGAGACGGACCGGGGCATGGAGCTGGCCTGCCGCCCGGCCTGGGAGGCCTCCAACTACGCCGCCCAGGCGCACGACCCCTGGCGCGCCCTGGCCCGCTATCCCGGCGCGGTGCGTATCCTCAAGGCCGAGACGGGAAGCCTGTGCGCCGTCCCGCCGTCCCGGCGGCGTCCGAGCGTCGCCGTGGAGACCGTGGCCGGCGGCGGCCACCTGTTCCCCATGACCCACGCCGAGATCACGCGCGACGCCCTGTTCGACCTGGCGGCCTGATCCTTTCCACTTGGCGGGCCGTCGGCGGCGCGTTAGGAAAACAAACAGGGAACGGGGGCTTCGAACGCATGACGCCAGAACTCACGGTGCGCCGCGCCACGGCGGCGGACGCCGAGGACCTCCATGCCTTGATGCGCGCCCTGGCCGAGCACGAGGGCGAGGCGGCCTATCTGGCGGCCACGCCCGCCAGCCTGGCGCAGGCCTTGGCGGCCCAGCCGCCGCGCGCCGCCTTCCTGCTGGCGGAACTCGATGGCCGGGCGGCGGGATACGTCTCCTGGACGCGGGTTTACGGCATCTGGCGGGGCAGGGATTACTTCAACCTCGACGACCTGTTCGTCGCCGAGGCGGCGCGCGGCGCCGGGGTCGGCGAGGCCCTGATGCGGGCCTTCGCCGCCGAGGCTGCGGTCGAGGGGCTGGGCGGGCGCTGGGAGGTCAAGACGGCCAATCACGGAGCCCGGCGCTTCTACGCCCGCCTCGGCGCGACGCAGACCGAGAAGGTCGTGGTGCACTGGTCGGCCGAGGCCATGCGGACGACGGCCTGAGCCTCGGGGCTTGCCGTCAAGCTGTGCGGTGGTAGGCCTGGGGCACGATGACCGCCGCCTCTTCCCATCTGCCGCGCCTCCTGCTGGGATCGCTGATCGGCGCCGTCCTGGGCCTGCTGATGCTGGGCGTGGCCCTGGCCGCCTGGTGGCTGGCGGCGGCGCGGCATGAGCCGCAGCGGCTCGTCGCGCCCGAAGGGTTCGAGGCGCGGCTGGAGGCGGCGGCGGGGCCGGCCGCCGTCGGCCTGCCGCCGGTCTATGTTTATGACCCCGGCGGGCCGGGTTCGCGAGGCGAGGGCTGGACGGCCCAGATCGCGCCGGAACTGGCGGCCCAGGGACGCGACCTCCGCTTCGTTCCCGCCGAGGACCTGCTCCTGGCCCGCGAGATCGAAGGCCTGGCGCGGCGTTGGGCCGAGCCGCCGCGCCGTCCCCTGCTGATCTGGCGCGACGCGGGCGGCCTGATGCTGTGCCGATGCGACCATCCGCGCGCCCGGGCCCAGGCGCGTCAGCGGCTGGCGCGGCAGGTCCCTGAGGCGTCAGCCGCTGACGCAGTCGTCGCCGAGGCTATTCCGGCCCGCGAGGCCGAGACGGGTCGGCCCTATCCCCGGCTGGGGCCGCCCCCGGCCGAGGCCGCGCCCGTTCCGGCGTTCGCCGCGGCGTTCGACGCGCCCGCCTTGTCTCCCGCGCCGCGCCTGCCCGGCGATCCAGCGTCCGACGGGGCCGTGGCGGCCACCCGGGCGGCGGCCGCGCCGCGCCGTGCGCCCGCGCCGCGCCGCGCCGATCCGCCCCAGGCGCAACGCGACGCCGACAGCCTGTTCTTCTGACGCCTCAGTCCAGGCGGGCGCAGGCGTGGATCAGGCGATCGACGTCCTCCTCGCTCTGATACAGGCCGAAGCCGAAGCGGATCACGTCATCGCGCACGTCGGCGATGACGTTCATGTCCTGCAGGGCCGCCTTCCAGCGCGGGGCGTCGGCGTGGCGCAGGGCCAGGAAGCGGGCGCGCGGCGCCGTCCCCTCGACCGGGTTGAGAATCTCGGCCCTGGCCAGCGTTCCGGCCTGGCCGCCCTGGACCGCCGCCTGGAACCGGGCCTGGAGGCCGCGCGCATGGTCGGCGACCGTCGCCGTGGTCAGGCCCTGCCGGTCCAGCATCCGGCGCACGGCGTTGAAGCGGTAAAGAGCGCTGGCGTCGAAGGTGGCGCCCCAGAAACGGCCGCCGTCGGTGCGGTACTGGACCCCGCCGGGCGGGCCTTCCAGATGGCCGAACTCGGCGAACCAGCCGGTCACGACCGGGCGCGGGCCGAAGCCGGGCGGGGCGTGCAGGAAGCAGGCGCCTTCGCCCGCCATGGCGTATTTGTAGCCGCCCGCCAGGTAGAAGATCCTGTCCGCCACGGCCGACAGGTCGGTCGGCGTGGCCATGAAGCCGTGGTAGCCGTCGACCACCACCCACGGCCCGGCCGGATCGGCCAGCGCCGCCAGGTCGACGATGCGGTCGAACAGGCCGCCGGTGCGGAAGAAGACCTGGCTGACGAAGATGAGGTCATGACCGCCCGCTCGGGCTGCCGCGACGAAGCGCTCGGCGAAGGTCTCGAACGGCGCCAGGGGCACGCGGGTGACGACGGCCTGTCCGGCTTCCTCCCAGCGCTCCGACTGGCGGCGGAAGGAGTGGAACTCGCCGTCGGTGGCCAGGATGCGCACGGGCGCCTTGTCCGCCGCCGAGACGATGCGCAGCAGGATCTCATGGGTGTTGGGGGCGAAGATCAGACTGTCGGGCGAAGGCAGGCCCAGTTCTGCGGCCACATGACCCTGCGCCTCTGGAATGACTTCGCCGAAGATCAGCTCCCATTTGCGGTCGGCGAAACGGTTGGCCTCGGCCCAGGCCTGGACCTGGCCGTCGAAGCTGGCGTCGGGCCACAGGTGGTGGCTGTGGGCGGCGAAATGCAGCCGCTCGGGATCGAGGCCGAGCGCGCGCGAGAACAGGGGCTTGAAGGTCATGACGCCACGCTAACCCGAGCGGCGGGCGGCGTCACCGGGCGGTTTTGCGCGCGGCTGGTCCTGCTTCCCTTCCCCCTCGATGGGGGAAGGGCAGGGATGGGGGTGTGAACGCGACGGTTCAGGAAAAAGGCGGGAGACGTCGGCGTCTCCGCGCTTCTTGATGAGAGGGGTTGCCTTCACCACCACCCAACCCTCCCCCATCGAGGGGGAGGGCTTTAGGGACGCGGCCAAAGAAAAAGGCGGGCGCGCCGTGCACACCCGCCTCATTCTCCGTTCGTCGGCGCTCAAGCAGCGAGCGTAGCGCGGCGCGGCAGCGCCTTAGATCAAGCTACCGTGGCAGTGCTTGAACTTGCGGCCCGAGCCGCAGGGGCAGTCGCCGTTGCGGCTGGTGCGTTCCCAGCCGACGGGCAGGGCCTCGACCGGCAGCCTGGAGCGGTCGTCGCCGGTCAGCATGCCTTCGGGGTTCTGGGCCATCGGGTTCAGCATCTCGTTCTCGCCGGTGCCGGGGTTCAGGTGGATTTCCTGGAACTCGGGCATCTCCATCTGCGGCGGCGGCTGGAAGTGGAACTCGACCGTCATCAGCCAGCGCGTCACATTGTGGCGCAGATCGTGCAGCAGGCCCTCGAACAGGTTGAAGGCCTCGGTCTTGTATTCGTTCAGCGGGTCGCGCTGGCCGTAGCCGCGCAGGCCGATCACGCCGCGCAGATGGTCCAGGTGGACCAGGTGCTCGCGCCACTGCATGTCGATCATCTGCAGCATGAACTGCTTTTCGAGGCCGCGCGTCTGGTCGGCGCCGATCAGCGCCAGGCGCTCGGCGGCGCGGGCGTCGGCAGCGGCCAGGATACGTTCTTCGATCTCCTCGTTGGAGACGCCTTCCTCGGCCGCCCAGTCTTTCAGCGGCAGCTCAAGGCCCAGGGTCGACTTCACCTTCTCGTCCAAGCCGTCGATGTCCCACTGCTCGGCGTAGGCCTTGGGCGGCATGTAGCGCTCGACCAGGTCGTTGATCGCGTCGTTGCGGAAGTCGGCGACCAGCTCCGACAGGTCCTCGGAGTCCATGAACTCCTGGCGCTGTTCGAACACGGCCTTGCGCTGGTCGTTCACGACGTCGTCGTACTTCAGCACGTTCTTGCGCATGTCGTAGTTGCGGGCTTCGACGCGCTTCTGGGCCGTCTCGACGGCGCGGTTCAGCCAGGGGTGGCTGATGGCCTCGCCCTCGGCCACGCCGAAGGACTTCATGATCGCGTCCAGACGGTCGCCGGCGAAGATGCGCAGCAGGTCGTCTTCGCACGACAGGTAGAATTTCGAGGTGCCGGGGTCGCCTTGGCGGCCGGTCCGGCCGCGCAGCTGGTTGTCGATGCGGCGGCTTTCGTGACGTTCCGTGCCCAGGACGAACAGGCCGCCGGCGGCCAGGGCCTGTTCCTTGGCGGCGGCGATCTCGGCCTTGAACTCGGCCTCCTTGGCGGCCAGGGCCTCGGGCGTGACCTCGACGGCCATGTTGCGCTGTTCCTGGGTCCAGCGCTGGACGCGCATCTCCAGGTTGCCGCCCAGCTGGATGTCGGTGCCGCGGCCGGCCATGTTGGTGGCGATGGTCACGGCGCCCGGCAGGCCGGCGTCGGCGACGATATAGGCTTCCTGCTCGTGCTGGCGCGCGTTCAGGACGTTGTGCGGAATGCCGCGGCCGGTGACGTAGGTGATGTCATAGGCCTCGTCGCCGACCTTCTGCGCATCCTTCTCGCGGCCGACGTATTCGGGCTTGAGCGTGCGGGCGGTCTCGACCTTGTAGGCGTAGGTCTTCAGGACCTCGGACAGCTCTTCCGACTTCTCGATCGAGACGGTGCCGACCAGGATCGGCTGGCCCTTGACGTGGCACTCGGCGATCTGGGCGGCGATGGCCGCATTCTTCTCCTTGAAGGTGCGATAGACCTCGTCGTCGTAGTCCTTGCGCTGGATCGGACGGTTGGTCGGCACCTCCAGGACGTCCATCTTGTAGATGTCGAGGAATTCCTGGGCCTCGGTCGCGGCCGTGCCGGTCATGCCGGACAGCTTGTCGTAGAGGCGGAAATAGTTCTGGATCGTCACCGAGGCCAGGGTCTGGTTCTCGGGCTGGATCTTGACGTCTTCCTTGGCCTCGATGGCCTGGTGCAGGCCTTCCGACAGGCGGCGGCCGGTCATCATGCGGCCGGTGTATTCGTCGATCAGGACGATCTCGCCGTCCTTGATGATGTAGTCCTTGTCGCGCTGGTACAGGGTGTTGGCGCGCAGGGCCTGGTTGACGTGGTGGACCAGGCTGACGTTGGCCGGGTCGTACAGGCCCGCCGTGTCCTCGGCCAGGTGGCCGCCGGCTTCCAGCATCTCCTCGATGCGCTCCGAGCCCAGTTCGGTCAGCAGGGCCTGGCGCTGCTTTTCGTCCAGGTCGAAGGTCGCCTTGTCCTGGACCAGTTCCTTCACCAGACCGTCGACGATCTTGTAGAAGTCCGAACGGTCCTCGGTCGGGCCGGAGATGATCAGGGGCGTGCGCGCCTCGTCGATCAGGATGGAGTCGACCTCGTCGACGATGGCGTAGTGGTGGCCGCGCTGGACCATCTCGCGACGGTCATAGACCAGGTTGTCGCGCAGGTAGTCGAAGCCGAATTCGTTGTTGGTGCCGTAGGTGATGTCGGCGTTGTAGGCCATCTGCCGCTGGCCCTGGCTCAGGCCGTTGACGATGACCCCGACCTCCAGGCCCAGGAAGCGATAGACGCGGCCCATGGTGTCGGCGTCGCGGCGGGCCAGGTAGTCGTTGACGGTGACGACGTGGACGCCCTTGCCCAGCAGGGCGTTCAGATAGACCGGGGCCACGGCCACCAGGGTCTTGCCTTCGCCGGTCCGCATCTCGGCGATGCCGCCCTCGTGCAGGATCATGCCGCCGGCCATCTGTACG
Source organism: Brevundimonas naejangsanensis (assembly GCF_003627995.1). Lineage (NCBI taxonomy): Bacteria > Pseudomonadati > Pseudomonadota > Alphaproteobacteria > Caulobacterales > Caulobacteraceae > Brevundimonas > Brevundimonas naejangsanensis. Next base: position 1,362,576 of record NZ_CP032707.1, read on the forward strand.
TCGTACTGGCGCTGGCCCAGGACGCGCTTGGAGGCCTCGCGCACCACGGCGAAGGCCTCGTTCAGCAGCTTGTCCAGGCTCTCGCCGGCTTCGATGCGGTCCTTGAACGTCTGCGTCATCATGCGCAGTTCGTCGTCCGAGAAGGCCTCGAACTTGGATTCCAGGGCGTTGATCTTCTGGACCTGGCCCATGAAGGCCTTGACCTTGCGGTCGTTGGAGGAACCGAGAAGTTTCTTGGCGAAGCCGAGCATGGGCGATCCGGGTCAGGCGGTCGAGCGGCTGAAGGCTCAGAAAAAGTCAGGTCTCGCCCTGTCGAACGGCCGGATCGACGCCGACCCCGGCCCTCCCTGCAGTCAGGGCGCGCGAAGGGTGGCGCATACGATCGAAAACCCCTCGACTTGGGCGCAGGCGGGACTTAAGCACCGCCCTTATCCCTGTCAACGCGAGGGCCTTGTTCAAGGCCGCGCCGCGCAGGGCGAACGGCCGCCCGGGCGGCCTGTCCCTGACCCTCGCCCTGGGAGCGTCCGATGCGAGCGCCGCGTCCCCTCCACAGCCTGATTCTGGTCGCCGCCGCGGGCCTGACCCTCGGCGTCGCCGCCTGCGGGCGCGGCGCCGACGACACGGCGCCCGAGAAGCACGACCGCGTCGTGGCGCGGGTGCACGACCGCTCCGTCTGGGCCTCGGACGTGCGACGCGAGGCGGTGGCCCAGGGTCTGATCGGCGAGGGTGAGCCGCTGGACGTCTCGTCCGAACTGTTCCGCCGGGTCCTCGACGAGGTCGTCGATCAGAAGCTTCTGGCCCGCGAGGCCGAGCGCCGCGGCCTGGATTCCAGTCCCGCCGCCCAGCGCCGCCTGCAGGCCGTACGCGAACGCATTCTCGGCGACATGCTCGTCGAGAAGGTGGTGGCCGGCGCCGTGTCGGAACAGGCCGTGCGGCGTCTGCACGAGGAACAGCAGCGGCTGGCGCGCGTCACCGAGGAGATTCGCGTGCGCCTGATTCTGTCGCCGACCAAGGATCAGGCCGACGCCGTCCTGGGCGTCCTGGGGCAGGGCGCGGCCTTCGAGGCCGTGGCTGTCCAGCGCTCGATCGACGACGCCACCCGCTATTCCGGCGGCGACCTGGGCTATTCGACGCTCGATGTCCTGCCGGGCCCCTATGCCGCCGCCCTGCAGGGCCGGACGCCCGGCTCGGTCGTCGGCCCGATCCAGACCGAGACCGGCTGGGCCGTGCTCAAGGTCGAGGATCGCCGCGTCGAGACGCCCCCGACGCTGGAGCAGGCCCGGCCCCAGATCATCCGCTATCTGACCTATGAAGGCGTGCGCCAACTGCTGGAGCAGCTGCGTGGCAAGGCCAAGGTCGAAATCACCCTGGACGGCGCCGCCCAGCCCGGCGCCGCCCAGCCTGGTGCGGCCGCCGCGCCGACTCCTCCCGCTCCGCCCTCCGCCGCCGGAACCGCCTCATGAGCCTGCCCCCCGCCTCCAAGCCCGCCTCGGCCGGCAAGAAGATCGAGTCCGCCATCGAAAAGGCGCTGGATCCCCTGGCCTCGGCCCTGAAGCGCGCCACCCAGCCGGCCTCTACGCCGGCCGCCGCGCCGGGCAAGCCCGGGCTGATGGTCTCGCCGCTGGCCGTGCCCTTCCCGACGATTCCGCCGATCGGCGGGGTCGAGATCGCCACGGCGCGCGCCGGTTTCTACAAGCACGAGCGCGACGATCTGGTGGTCTTCCGCTTCCCCGAGGGCGCGTCCTGCGCCGGCGTCTTCACCCGGCACAAGGTCGGCTCGGCCCCGGTCGACTGGTGCAAGCGCCAGCTGGAGACGGACAAGGGCGGCGAGGGGGTCAGGGCCCTGGTCGTCAACGCCGGCTGCGCCAACGCCTTCACCGGCAAGGCCGGGGCCGACGCCGCCCGCCGCACCGCCGCCGAGGTGGCCAAGCGTTTCGGCTGCCGCCAGCGCGACGTCATGCTGGCCTCGACCGGGGTCATCGGCGTGGTGCTGGACGACACCAAGATCACCGCCCGCCTGCCCGAGGTCGAGGCGGGGTTGAAGGCGGACGCCTGGGCGAAGGCCGGTCTCGGCATCATGACCACGGACACCTTCCCCAAGGGGTCTTACGCCGAGTGCGAGATCGAGGGCGTGAAGGTGAAGATCGCCGGGATCGCCAAGGGCTCGGGCATGATCGCGCCGGACATGGCGACCATGCTGGCCTTCATCGCCACCGACGCCGACATCGCCCCGCCGGTGCTGAAGGCCCTGCTGAACCTGCACGTCCGCACCACCTTCAACAGCGTCACCGTCGACGGGGACACCTCGACCAATGACACCGCCCTGCTGTTCGCCACCGGCGCCTCGGGCGCGCCGCGCATCGGCCGGGTGGGCGACCGCCGCCTGAAGGACTTCTCGGCCGCTCTGGACGCCGTCATGCTCGACTTGGCCCACCAGCTGGTGAAGGACGGCGAGGGCGCGACCAAATTCGTCAAGGTGACGGTCGACGGCGCCGCCAGCCCCGCCTCGGCGCGCAAGCTGGCCAAGTCGATCGCCGACAGCCCCCTGGTCAAGACCGCCATCGCCGGCGAGGACGCCAATTGGGGCCGCATCGTCATGGCCGTGGGCAAGACGGAGGAGGCGGTCGACCGCGACCGTCTGGCCATCCGCTTCGGCCCCCACGTCGCGGCGGTCGACGGCGCCCCATCGCCTGACTACGACGAGGCGGTCATGAGCGCCTATATGAAGAACCCCGAGATCGACATCACCGTGAACGTCGCCTCGGGCCGCGCCTCGGCCACCGTGTGGACCTGCGACCTGACCAAACGCTACATCGAGATCAACGGGGACTATCGCTCGTGAGCGAGACGCCTGCCGTCCCCACCGTTCTCGTCGTCGCCGTCGCCCTGATCGACCCGGACGGCCGGGTGCTGATCGCCAAACGGCCCGAGGGCAAGCAGTTGGCGGGCCTGTGGGAATTCCCCGGCGGCAAGGTCGAGCCGGGCGAGCGGCCCGAAGCCGCCTTGATCCGCGAGCTGAAGGAAGAACTGGGAATCGACGTGAAGGAGGCCTGCCTGGCCCCCTTCGTGTTTACCAGTCACGCTTACGATTCCTTTCACCTGTTGATGCCACTGTATCTGTGCCGGCGCTGGTCCGGCGTGGTCGAGGCGCGCGAGCACGCGGGCCTGGCCTGGGTCAAGCCGGACAAGCTGTCGGCCTATCCCATGCCTCCGGCCGACGAACCGCTGATCGCCTGGCTGCGCGATCTGCTCTGACGGACGAGCCGCCGAGGGAGGGGCCGGATGCGAGAATTCATCGGACGCTTCCATCGCGACGACAGCGGCGCCACGGCCATTGAATACGGCCTGATCTGCGCCCTGATCTTCCTCGTCATTCTCGCCGCCGTCACGGCCTTCGCCGACAAGTCGACGGCCATGTACGACCTCGTCAGCACGGCCATCAGCAACGCCATCGACGGCGTCTGACCGGCCGGGTCAGCCGTCTTCGCCGGTCTGTTCCCGCACCCCCAGAGCATCTGCCAGCCGAGTCTTGGCCGAGCCGCGCTTGGCGGGCTTCTGCTGGCTTTCGTGCGGCGCCCATCCCGCCAGGTGCACCATCTCGAAGGTCGCGGGGATGCGCCCGTCCGCCTCGGCGTGGCGTTCGGCGTAGAGCTGGGCCGCGCGGGCCAGGACGGGGCGGCTGAGCGGTCGGATCGGCCCGGCCAGGACGTTGGTCTCGCCCATGGCCCGCAGGTCGCGCATCAGGGCGAACAGGTCAGGGTAGCGCACCGTGACCCGATCCACGTCGCTGACCGGCAGGGCGAAGCCCGCCCGCTGCAGCAGACCCGCCCCGTCGAAGCCGTCGGCGAAGGGCGAGACGCGGGCCTGGGCCCCGCCGCGGACCTCCAACTCGGCCTCGGTCAGCACGCCGCGCAGCTCCTTCAGCGTCGCCGCGCCGAACAGGCTGGCCACGAACAGGCCGTCGGGTCTCAGGGCGCGGCGAATCTGCGCCAGGGCGCCGGGCAGGTCGTTGGCCCAGTGCAGGCCCAGCAGATTGACGATCAGGTCGGCCGACTGGTCCTCCAGCGCCAGGGGCCCGGCGCCCGGCGCGGCGCGCTCGGCCGTCGAGCCGACGGCGCGGACCTCGGCTGCCCGGTCGCGCGCCGGGCTGTCGGCCAGGGCGCGGGCGAAGACGCCGGGGTGGGGCGACAGGTCGACGGGCGCCTGAAACTCGCGCAGGATGACGGCCAGGCTGTCGACGGCGTTCTCTGCCGCGCGCTGGTGCAGGAAGTCCGCGCGGGGAAACAGGGTCGCGGCGCGCGCCAGGCGGGCGGCGCGTCGGCGGGCGTCGAACAGGATCGGGGGACCGGAGGAGGGGGCGCTCATGTCGGTTCAGGATGGGGGCTGGCGAGGTCGATTAAAAGGCGTGATCGCGCCTTTAGCATCCGGCGGGCGCGATGCGGGACGAGTCCTGCTCGACCTGCTGCTGCCGCCCCTGGCTCACGACAGCCGCGCGGCGGCCGCCTCGGCGGGCCTGTCGCCCGACGCCTGGAGCCGGGTCGCCTTTCTGGAGGCCCCGGTCTGCGACGGCTGTGGCGCGGCCTTTGAATACGACGGCGGGGATTTCGCGTCCGAGCGCTGCGCCGCCTGCCTGGCCGCCCCCTATGCCTTCGCACGCGCCCGGGCCGCCTGCGTCTATGACGAGGCCTCGCGCGCTGTGATCCTGAAGTTCAAGCACGGCGACCAGCAGCAGTTCGCCCCCCTGTTCGCGCGCTGGATCAGCCGTTCGGCCGCGCCCCTGATCGAGACGGCCGACGCCGTGGTCCCCGTGCCCCTGCATCGCTCGCGCCTGCTGGCCCGCCGCTTCAACCAGGCCGCCGAGGTGGCCCGGCCCCTGGCCCGCGCCGCCCGGCTCGACTACCTGCCCGACGCCCTGGCGCGGGCCCGGCCCACCGCCAGCCAGGGCGGCAAGTCGGCGCGCGGCCGCCGCCTGAACGTGCGTCAGGCCTTTTCCGTCACCGAGGCGGGGCGGCGGCGGATCAAGGGGCGGCGGATCCTTCTGGTCGACGACGTGCTGACGACCGGGGCCACGGCCGAGGCCTGCGCGCGGGCGCTGATCGCGGCCGGCGCCCGCGCCGTGGACCTGGCGGTGATCGCGAGGGTGCGAACCGCGCGCGAACCGCCTAAATGAGGGGGAACCGACCCCGTAAGGAGATCTGCGTTGGCTGAAGTCGTCATCTACACCAAGCCCGGCTGCCCCTATTGCGTCCGCGCCATGGCCCTGCTGGACCGCAAGGGCGCGGCCTACACCGAGATCGTCGCCTCCAACGATCCCGACAAGAAGGCCGAGATGGTGGAGCGGTCGGGCGGCGCGGCCACCTTCCCGCAGATCTTCATCGACGGAAAGCACGTCGGCGGCTCGGACGACATCCACGCCCTGGACCGCAAGGGCGGGCTCGATCCCCTGCTGGCGGCCTGAACGACGCATGGCTGAAACGCTCGACATCGCCCTGGTCCAGACGCGCACGCCGGCGACGGCGGCCGCGGGGCTGGTGCATGTCGAGCCCCTGATCCGCCGGGCGGCGGCCGAGGGCGCGAAGCTGATCGCGACGCCCGAGGGGACCAACCTCCTGGAGCAGCGTCGGGCCTTGCGCGACGCCGCCCTGGCGGACGAGGCCGCCGATCCCGCCGTCGCTGGGCTGAAGGGCCTGGCCGCCGAGCTGGGCGTCTGGCTGGCGGTCGGCTCGGTCCTGGTGCGCTCGGGGGTCGAGGGCGACGCCCGCGCCGCCAACCGCTCCCTGCTGCTCGACCCGACCGGCGCCGTCGCCGCCCGCTATGACAAGCTGCACGTCTTCGACGTCGACCTGCCGGGCGGCGAGACCTATCGCGAGAGCGCTGCGGTGCGGCCGGGCGAGGCGGCCGTGGTCGCCGACACCCCCTGGGGGCGGCTGGGCCTCAGCATCTGCTACGACGTGCGCTTCCCGCATCTGTATCGCGGCCTGGCCAAGGCGGGGGCCTCGCTGATCGCCGTCCCGGCCGCCTTCACCCGCCCGACCGGCGAGGCGCACTGGGAGACCCTGCTGCGCGCCCGCGCCATCGAGACGGGGGCCTTCGTCCTGGCCCCGGCCCAGGGCGGGACGCACGAGGACGGCCGCCGGACCTGGGGCCGCTCCCTGGTCGTCGACCCCTGGGGCCAGGTCATCGCCCGCGCCGACCACGACGAGCCTTGCCTTGTCCACGCAAAGCTGGACATGAGCGCCGTGGAGCGGGCGCGCGGCGCGGTGCCGTCCCTGCTCCACGACCGCGATTTCGACCTGCCGACGCCATGATCCGCTACGCCCTGTCCTGTGACCACGACCACGGCTTCGAGGCCTGGTTCGCCTCCTCGTCCGACTTCGACGACCAGGCGGGGCGCGGCCTGATCGAATGCCCCTTCTGCGGCTCGACCGTCGTGCGCAAGCAGGTGATGGCCCCGGCCGTTTCCGGCACCAAGAAGACCGCGCCCTCGCCCGACGCCATGGCGCGGATGCAGGGCATGATGATGCAGGCCGCGCGCGAGGTGCGCGACCACGTCGAGCGGAATTTCGACTACGTTGGCGACGCCTTCGCCCGCGAGGCCCGCGACATCCACGAAGGCCGCAGCGAGAAGCGCGAAATCTACGGCGAGGCCACCCCCGCCGAGATCAAGAAGCTCAAGGACGACGGCGTGCCCTGCGCTCCCCTGCCCAGCCTGCCGCCCGACCCCAAGAAGGCGAACTGACCCGATGTCCCTGATGATCGCCCTGGCCGCGGCCGCGCTGCAGACGGCGTCAGCTCCGGCCCCCGACCTGTCCTGGCTGGCCGGCTACTGGCTGGACTGCTCCGGCGGGCGCGAGGCGTCCGAGACCTGGAGCGACCCGCGCGCGGGTCTGATCGTCGGCCACACGGTGACGGTGCGCAACGGCCGCAGCGGCTTCGAGAGCGCCCGCATCGGACCCTTGCCGGACGGCGGCCTGGCCTATTTCGCCCAACCCGGCGGGGCGCCCGTGACGGTCTTCCGCCTGGTCGACAGCGGTCCGAACCGCGTCGTCTTCGCCAATCCGGACCACGATTTTCCACGCCGCATCCTCTATGAGCGCGCGGGTGATGTGCTGACCGCCCGGATCGAAGGGGCGGCCGACGACGAGAACCGGAGCGCGCAATGGCGATTCAACAGGGCGGAGCTGAACGCCCGCTGTCCTCATTGACCTGGCGGCCGATGACGCCGGACGACCTCGACGGCGTGGTCGCGGTGGCCCAGCTGTCCTTCCCCGATCATCCGGAAGAGCGCGCCTGCTTCGCCAACCGCCTGGCGCTGCATCCCGAGGGCTGCTTCGTCCTGGCCGCCGAGGCCGGGCCGGTCATGGGCTATCTGGTCGCCTATCCGTGGCGGCGGAACGCGGCGCCGCCGCTGAACGTGCTGATCGACGCCATCCCCGCCGACGCCGAGGTCCTCTATCTGCACGACCTGGCCCTGCACCCGGACACGCGCGGCGGCGGCTGCACCAGGCCTGTGATCGAGCGCTTGGCCGAACAGGCCGGGGCCGCGGGCTGGCCGGCCATCGCCCTGGTGGCGGTCAACGACGCCTCGGCCTTCTGGAGCCGCAACGGCTTCGAGATCCAGACCCCGCCCGGCATGGCCGAGAAGCTGGCCAGCTACGGCGACGACGCCCGCTACATGGTCCGGCCGCTCTGAGGGATCAGGCGGCCCGCGTCGCCATCATCATATAGTTGATGCCCACGTCGTCGCCCTCGCTCCAGCGGTCGTTCAGCGGGTCATAGGCCAGGCCATAGGGGCCGGTGACGGTCAGGGGCTCGCCATCCAGCATGGCGCGCAGTTCCTCGGGCTTGAGGAACTGGCGCCAGTCGTGGGTCCCGGCGGGCACCCAGCGCAGCACGTATTCCGCCGCGACCTTGCCCAGCAGCAGCCCTTTCAGCGTGCGGTTCAGGGTGGCGACGATCATCATCCCGCCCGGCTTGATCAGCTTCGAGCAGGCGCGGATGAAGGCCTCCGGGTCGGCGACGTGCTCGATCACTTCCAGGGTCAGGACCACGTCGAACGGTCCGGCGCCGGCCTCGACCATCTGCTCCACCGTGGCGGCGCGATAGGCGATGTCCAGCCCGACCTGGTCGGCATGGGCGCGGGCCGTGCCGATGTTCTCGGACGAGGCGTCGATGGCGGTGACGTCGAAGCCCATCCGCCGCATCGGCTCGGCGATCAGCCCGCCGCCGCAGCCGATGTCGATCAGGCTGAGCCCGGCGAAGGGCGCCCGCGCGCGCACGTCGCGGTCGAAGTGTTCGGCGGCCCGGTCGCGCACGAATTTCAGCCGCGCGGGATTGAAGCGGTGCAGGGGGGCGAAGGGGCCCTTGGGGTCCCACCATTCGGCCGCCTGGGCGGAAAAACGGGCGACGTCGGCAGGATCAATGCTCGGCCCTTCGGCACGATCAGTAGCAAAGGATGAAAAACCCTCTTCGCTTTGGGGTTTGCGCGGATCGAGGCTGTCGGTAGAAGCGGGCATGGGCAGAGGCATGGACCGCCTGCGCCCGCCATGCAAGCAGGGGATCAGACGCCAGGATGACGCGGGCCGACACGAACCGGTTGGTGATGAAGTTCGGCGGCACCTCCATGGCCGACCTGGAACGCATCCGTCGTGCGGCGCGCATCGTCGCCGCCGAGGCCGCCAGGGGCAAGGGCGTCGCCGTGGTCGTCTCGGCCATGGCGGGCAAGACCAATGAGCTGGTGGCCTGGACCGACGGCGTCGGCGCCGCCGCGCCGGGCCTCTACGGCGACGGCGCCCTGTCGGACGACGAATATGACGTGGTGGTCGCCTCGGGCGAGCAGGTGACCTCGGGCCTGCTGGCCCTGACCCTGCGCAACATGGGCCTGAAGGCGCGCAGCTGGATGGGCTGGCAGATTCCGATCCTGACCGACGACGCCCACGGCCGCGCCCGCATCGAGGACGTGCAGGGCGACGCGCTGGGCGCCGCCGTCGACGCGGGCGAGATCGCCATCGTGCCGGGCTTCCAGGGCGTGACCCGCGACGGGCGCATCACCACCCTGGGCCGGGGCGGCTCGGACACCTCGGCCGTGGCGGTCGCCGCGGCGCTCGGCGCGCCGTGCGACATCTACACCGACGTGGACGGCGTCTATACGACCGACCCGCGCATCCAGAGCCGCGCACGGCGGCTGGAGCGCGTCTCCTACGAGGAGATGCTGGAAATGGCGTCGCTCGGCGCCAAGGTGCTGCAGACCCGCTCGGTCGAGCTGGCCATGCACAAGCGCGTGCCGGTGCGCGTCCTGTCCAGCTTCATCGAGCCGGATGAAAACGGAAACCTGCCGCAACACGCCGGCACCCTGATTTGCGACGAGGATGAGATCGTGGAAAAGCGCATCGTTTCCGGCGTGACCATGAGCCGGGACGAAGCCCGGATCACGCTGCTGGGCCTGTCGGACCGCACGGACGCCCCGGCCGACGTCTTCACCCGCCTGGCCGAGGCGGAGGTCAACGTCGACATGATCGTGCAGAGCCAGGCCCGCACCGAAGGCGCGGTCAACCTGACCTTCACCACGGGCCGCCGCGACGCGCGCCGCGCCGCGGACCTGATGACCGCCGCGAAGGCCGAGATCGGCTTCGAGGAGCTGCGCGTCGACGACGACGTGGCCAAGGTCTCGGTCATCGGCGTCGGCATGCGCAGCCACGCCGGCGTGGCCCAGACCATGTTCCGCGCCCTGGCCGACAAGGGCATCAAGTTCCAGGCCATCTCCACCTCGGAGATCAAGATCAGCGTGCTGATCGATTCGGACTACGCCGAACTGGCGGTGCGGGCGCTGCACGCCGCCTATGGATTGGACGCGGACTAGGATGTCCGATGAGGCCGCCCTATCTGGGAGGCTGGCCTCTGAAAAACCGGAACGGGGCGGCAGGACAGGAGCGGTGATGGGCAAGGGCGCGGTAGTGACGGCGAGGGGGCCGCGTCTCCTGCTGCGTCAGATCCGCGAGGCCCTGGCCGGCGCCCATGGCGCCGTCCCCGCCCAGGATCGCCTGAACATGGTGGTCCGCATCATCGCCCGGTCCATGGTGGCCGAGGTCTGCTCCATCTATCTGCGGCGCGCTTCGGGCGAGCTCGAACTGTTCGCCACCGAGGGTCTGAACCCCGAGGCCGTGCACAACACCCGCCTGCGCCCCGGCGAGGGCCTGGTCGGCGAGGTGGCCCGCCTGGCCCAGCCGATCAGCCTGTCCGACGCCCCGTCGCACCCCAGCTTCTCCTATCGCCCCGAGACGGGCGAAGACCCCTTCCACGCCTTCCTCGGCGCGCCGCTGCTGCGCGGCGGCCGGGCCATCGGCGTCCTGGTCGTCCAGAACCGCGCCGCCCGTCGCTATGACGAGGAAGAGGTCGAGGACATCCAGACCATCGCCATGGTCCTGGCCGAGACGGTCGCCTCGGGCGAGCTTCTGGCCCAGGCCGAGCTGCGCGACGTCGAGGTGGCGCCCCACCGGCCCGAACGCCTGCGCGGTCAGAAGTTCGCCGAGGGCCTGTCCTTCGGCCGGGCGGTCCTGCACGAGGCGCCCCTGGCCCCCGAGCAGCTGCTGTCCGACGACCCCGTGGCCGAGGAGGCCCGGCTTCAGCAGGCCCTGGACGAACTGCGCTCCAGCATCGACGCCCTGCTGGAAGGCAGCCAGGGCAAGCTGGGCGGCACGCCTTACGAAGTGCTCGAGACCTATCGGATGTTCGCCGACGACCGGGGCTGGAACCGGTCGCTGGAGGAGGCGGTGCGCTCGGGCCTGACGGCCGAGGCCGCCGTCGACCGCGTCCGCAACGAGCACCGCGCCCGCTTCGCCAACGCCCGCGACCCCTATATCCGCGAGCGGCTGCACGACTTCGAGGACCTGGCCAACCGCCTGCTGCGGGTGTTGGCGGGCGACAATCCGGGCCAGCGCGACCTGCCCGACGACGCCATCCTGGTGGCGCGCAACCTGGGTCCGGCCGACCTGTTGGAGTATCCGCGTCACAAGCTGCGCGGCCTGCTGCTAGAAGAAGGCTCGGCCGCCAGCCACGCGGCCATCGTCGCCCGCGCCCTGCAGATTCCCTGCGTCGGCCGCCTGCAGGGCCTGCGCGACCGCCTGTCCGAGGGCGATCAGGTCATCGTCGACGGGGAGACGGGCGAAGCCTATCTGCGGCCCCGCCCCGATATGCTGGCGGCGGTCGAGAGCCGCATGGCCGTGCGCGAGCAGCGCCGCGCCGAGTTCGACCAGCTGCGCGACATCCCGGCCGTCACCCGGGACGGCCAGCGCATCACCCTGCTGACCAACGCCGGCCTGGCCGTGGACCTGGAGAATCTGGACGCGACGGGGGCCGAGGGCATCGGCCTGTTCCGCACCGAGTTCCAGTTCATGGTCTCGGACGAACTGCCCCGGCTGACCGCCCAGACGGCGCTCTACAAGCTGGTGCTGGACGCGGCGGGCGACCGGCCCGTCACCTTCCGCACCCTGGACATCGGCGGCGACAAGGTCCTGCCCTATCTGGAGAACGAGCGCGAGGAGAACCCCGCCCTGGGTCGTCGCGCCGTCCGGCTGGGCCTCGATCGTCCGGCCCTGCTGCGGATGCAGCTGCGCGCCCTGCTGACCGCCGCCGCCGGGCGCGAGCTGCGCGTCATGTTCCCCATGATCGCCACGGTGGACGAGTTCCGCGCCGCGCGCGAACTGGTCGATGTCGAATGCGATTGGGCGCGGCGTCGCGGGCGGCCCCTGCCGTCCCTGCTGCGCGTCGGGGCCATGATCGAATGCCCCAGCCTGCTGTGGCATCTGGACGCCCTGCTGCCGCTGACCGACTTCGTCTCGGTCGGCACCAACGACCTGATGCAGTATATGTTCGCCGCCGACCGGACCAATCCGCTGGTGTCGGACCGCTACGACCCCCTGTCGCCGCCCGCCCTGCGCGCCCTGGCCGAGATCCAGCAGAAGTGCGCCGACAGCGCCACGCCCGTCTCGGTCTGCGGCGAACTGGCGGGCCGCCCGCTGGAGGCTTTCGCCCTGATCACCCTGGGCTACAACCGGCTGTCGGCGCCCGCCGGCGGGGTGGGGCCGGTCAAGCGGATGATCCTGTCGGCCGACCTGAACGCGGCCCGACGCGGCATGAACGTGCTGCTGGGCTCCTCGGCCGGCTCGGTGCGCGGCGAGATCGAATCCCTGGCCCGCAAGCTGAACGTCGACGTCTGAAGCGGCGCCGTCTTTCCCGCGTTGCCCGCGCCCCAAGCCTCGTCTAAGCGAAAGGGGCGGGCGCACGGGTGCCCCTGCCTGACGGAACCCCGGCCATATGGAACAGGATCGGCACGCCGCGCCGTCCCTCGAGGACTCCCGCGACGGGACTCTGGACGAGACCCAGGACGAGACCCTGGGCGCCGCCCTGCGCGCCGCGCGCCTGGCCTCGGGCCTGTCCATGGCCCAGCTGTCGACCCTGACGCGGGTGCATCCGCGTTTCCTGACGGCGCTGGAGCAGGGCGAGTTCGCCGTCCTGCCGTCGCGCATCTTCTCCATCGGCTATGTGCGGGCCTATGCGGCGGCCCTGGGCCTGGACGAACTGACCGCCGTCGAGCGGTTCAAGCGGGAATTTCCCGACGCCGCCGTGCCGCTTCAGGCTCCGACCGGCGCCGCCTTCCAGCAGATGCGGCGCAGCTCGCCCAAGATCCTGGCCGTGGCCGGGGCGGTGGTGGTCGCCGTGATCGGCTGGAACGTCTTCCAGCGCCTCAACCGCATCGAGCCGCCGCATCCGTCCGATCTCGTCGCCGTGCCCAGGAACTGGGCCGCCGAGGCCGATGCCGAGGCGGGCCGCCCTCTCTACCTGGGCGCCCCCAGGGCTGCGCCGCCGGACCAGACCACGCCCGCCCTCTACGTCACCCCGGGGCTGGAGGCGGAGCTCACCGGCGTCGACCCCGACGACCCCAACGCGCCGGCGCCGCCCGCGCCGCCGGTGCAGGCCGCCTTCAACCCGCGCGGGGCCATCTACGGGGCCTCGGCCACGGCCTCCCAGGTCATCCTGCAGGCGCGCAAGCCCGCCATCCTGGTGATCCGCCAGGGCGACGGCCGGGTGCTGTTCGCGCGCCAGCTGGCGGCGGGCGAATCCTGGCGGGCGCCGCCGAACGTCGCCGCGACCGTCGACACGCCCGATCCGGCCTCGTTCGACATCTATCTGAACGGCGAGCACGGCGGGGTGCTGACCGCGCCCCAGACGCCGCTAGGGCAGTTGAACAGCCGCGCCCAGGCCGCCGCCCGCCAGTCCGAGGTCCGCGCCGTCGCCGCCGAAACGCGCGCCCGCGCCCCGACGATCGCCCCGGCCGCGCCCTCGGGACCGCAGCCCTACCAGCCTCTTCCCGCGCCCGCGGCGACCCCTGCCGCCGCGCCGCCCGAGGGCTGACCGGGCGATGAATCGTCGCTTCGTGCGCCCCCTGTCGTGGTTTTGCCGCTCTTCCTGCCCTATGTTCCGCCCGTCATGAGCGATAGTTCAGCCCTCGGCCACATCCGTCCCTGGCGCCACATCGAGCGCCGTCAAAGCCGCCAGATCATGGTCGGCTCGGTTCCTGTCGGCGGCGGCGCCCCGATCAGCGTCCAGTCGATGACCAATACGCCGACCGCCGACGCGGCGGCCACGCTGGCGCAGATTCGTCAGCTGGAGGAGGCCGGCGCCGACATCGTGCGCGTCTCCTGCCCGGATGAAGACTCGACGGCGGCCTTCAAGACCATCGCGCGCGCGGCCCGCGTGCCGCTGGTGGCCGACATCCATTTCCACTACCGCCGCGGCATCGAGGCGGCCGAGGCGGGCGCCGCCTGCCTGCGCATCAACCCCGGCAACATCGGCTCGATCGCGCGGGTCAAGGAAGTCGTTCAGGCCGCCCGCGACCACGGCTGCTCCATGCGCATCGGCGTCAACGCTGGGTCGCTGGAGAAGGAGTTGCTGGAGAAATACGGCGAGCCCTGTCCCGACGCCATGGTGGAGAGCGCGCTGAACCACGCCCGCATCCTGCAGGATCTCGACTTCCACGAGTTCAAGATTTCGGTGAAGGCGTCCGACCCCTTCCTGACGGTCGCCGCCTATCAGCAGCTGGCCGAGGCCATCGACTGCCCGCTGCATCTGGGCGTGACCGAGGCGGGCCCCTTGCGCACCGGCACCATCAAGTCGGCCATCGGCATGGGCAACATGCTGTGGGCGGGCATCGGCGACACCATCCGCGTCTCGCTGGCCGCCGATCCGGTCGAGGAGATCAAGGTCGGCTTCGACATCCTGAAGTCGCTGGGCCTGCGCCACCGGGGGGTGAACATCATCGCCTGCCCGTCCTGCGCGCGTCAGGGCTTCAACGTCATCGAGACGGTGGCGATCCTGGAAGAAAAGTTGGCCCACGTCTCCACCGCCATGTCGCTGTCGATCATCGGCTGCGTCGTCAACGGCCCGGGCGAGGCCCTCTACACCGACGTCGGCTTCACCGGCGGCGGGGCGGGCTCGGGCATGCTGTATCTGAACGGCAAGATCGCCCACAAGCAGGCCAACGACGGCATGATCGACGAGATCGTCGCCCAGGTCGAAGCCAAGGCCGCCGAGCTGGACGCCGCCCGCGCCGCTCAGGCCGCCGCTCTTAAAGCCGCCGAGTAGTCATGAAGCTCTACATCACCACCCCGTCGCCCTTCGCGCGCAAGGTCCGCATCGTCGCGCGTGAAAAGGGCCTGTCCGAGCGGATCGAGGAGATCGTCGTCGATCCTTACGGCAATGCGCCCGAACTGCTGGCGACCAATCCGGTGGTGCAGGTCCCGACCCTGGTGGCCGAGGACGGCCTGGCTGTGACCGACAGCCCGGTCATCTGCGAATATCTGGACGCCCTGGGCGAGGGCGCGCGCCTGCTGCCCGTCGACGGGGCCGAGCGCTTGCGCGTGCGTCGCCTGGAGACCCTGGGCAATGCGGCGCTGGAAATGGGGGTCAAGCTGGTGCTCGAAAAGCGTCGACCCGAGGCCGAGCGCTCGCCGTCGTGGATGGAGCGCTGGACCGTCAACATGGGGCGCGCCCTGGACGCCCTGGAGGCCGCCGACCCGGACGCCGATCGGCTCGACATGGGGGTGCTGACCGCCGGCGTCGCCGTGACCTGGATCGGCTTCCGCCACCCCGACTACGACTGGAAGACCGGCCGTCCCAACCTGGTGGCGCTCCAGGCCGCGCTTGAGCGGCGCCCCAGCTTCGTCGACACCTATCCGGCCTGAGCCTTATTCAGGGGCCTCGGCGAAGGCGGCCAGAAGACGGTAGCGCAGCCGCAGGCCGTCGGCCTCCAGAACCTCGAGCCGCGCACCGCGAAAACCGATGATCCCGCCTTCGCCGAGGTCGTAGGCCACGGCCTGCGTCGCCGGCGGGCCGTCGTCCGTGGTCTCGCGATAGAGGAAGCGCACGCTGTCGCCCGTTCGCCCGTGATAGATCAGCTCCTGGCGGCGCCCGGCCGCGTCCGGCTCGGCGATGCGGACGTCGGCGACCTGCGGCTCGGCGCTCCAGTTGAGGACGCAGCGGCCGGGCGCGATGAAGCCGCGCACGGGGCCTGATCCGTCATTGGCCCGGCAAAGGCCGCCCGAGGCGTAGGGCGCGCTGCCCAGCAGGGGGTCGCGCGCCGTCATGGCGTCCGAGAAGTAATAGGTGAAGCGCCCGTCCTTCAGCCGCGCCCGCAGGCGGCCGGGCGAGACGGTGAATTTCCGGAACAGGATCCCGTCGCCCCAGCTCAGCTCGTTTGCCAGGGCGAGCCCGACGTGGGTCCGCTGCCGGCCCGTCTCCAGCGCGGCCTCGCCGACTTCGACCACGGCGACCGCGTGCAGGGCGGGGCGGTTCACGCTTTCGACGACGGGGGGCAGGGTCTGCGTCGTCGCGCAGCCCGCCAGAAGGGACGCCGAAACGGTCCAGACCCACGCGCGCATCCTCGGCCCCCCGCCGCCTCGCTCCGGACGCGCAGTCGGCCAGCCGCGCGCGCTTCTGTCAATGATCGGGGTTATCTCAACAGTTGCACGCCCTGGAAGACGGCCAGCAGGACCAGCAGGCCGCCGACTGCATAGGCCAGGACCTTGCGCGGCACCTTCTTGACGATCAGCCCCGCGAAGGGGGCGGCGATCAGGCCGCCGACCACCAGGCCGCCGACGGCGGCGGCGTGGTTCTGGAGCGCGTCGGCGTCTTGCCAGTGGCCGCTCACCAGGGCCCAGACGAAGGTGGCCGAGATGGCCACGGTCAGGAAGAATTCGGCCGTGTTGACCGTGCCGATGGCCTTGCGCGGGTCGTGTCCGGCGCCGACCATGGTGGACGACACCGTCGGCCCCCAGCCGCCGCCGCCGATGGCGTCCAGGCAGCCGCCGACCACGCCGATGGGGGCGGTGATCCAGGCGGGCAGGTGGCGCGGCTTCACGTCATGGCCCGCGCGCCACAGGATCCACACCCCGATCAGGGCCAGGTAGGCGACGACGAAGGGCTTGATCACCGTGCTGTCGAGCCCGGTCAGGACATAGGCGCCCAGAACCCCGCCGATGACTCCCGCGATGGTCAGGGGCAGGAACAGCCGCCACTCCACATTGCGGTGCAGGGCGTGGCTGCCCGCCGAGGCGGCGGTGGTGAAGACCTCGGCCGCGTGGACGCTGGCCGAGGCCGTGGCCGGCGGCACCCCCAGGGCCAGCAGCACCGAGGACGAGATCACCCCGTAGGCCATGCCCAGGGCGCCGTCGACCGCCTGGGCCAGGATGCCCACCAGCAGAAACAGGAAGAAAGTGTCCATTCAGCCCCCAGGCCTCATCAGACGCAGGTCGCGGCCCCCGTGGCAATGGCCGCGGCCGCGCTTTGGTTGCGCGCGGTTCAGGCGGCCGGTTCCAGGCGGGCGATGGCGTCCAGCACGTCGCGGCCGCTGTAGGGCTTGATCACCATGGCGGCGGCCAGTTCGGCGTTGTGCGCCGCCGCCGTGACGTCGCCGGACAGGAAGATGACCGGCACGCCCCAGCGCGTCTTCAGGCTGCGGGCCAGATCGACCCCGGTGGTCTCGCCCGACAGGTTGATGTCCAGCAGGGCCAGGTCGACGGGGTGCAGGGCCGTCGCCGCCTCGGCCGTCTCGGCGCTGTGGAAGGGCCCGACCACGCGGTGGCCGGCGGCGTCCAGCGCCTCGGTCAGGGCGGCGGCCGCGTCGGGATCGTCCTCGACCAGCAGCACCGTCAGGGGATCGGCTTCGACCGCTGGAGCATCCTCTTCGCGCGGCGGCGCCTGACGCACCAGCACGGCGCGGACATAGGGCCACAGCTCCGCCGCCGGGCGCTCGGCGTCCAGGTCGAAGATCTTGGCCAGGGCCTTCAATTCCTGCTCCGCCGCCGGCGGCAGGGCGGGCGCGTCGGGCGCCAGCAGCCCGTCATAGAGGGCGCACAGCCGCGCCACGTCCTTGTCTTCATGAACCGTCTCAGGGGCCATTCGCTGTCTCCTGTCTCGTTTCAGCCAGGGTCGAGCTAGGGGCTTTGGCGAGGGGAAGGAACCCGCCTGACGGCATCGTTAGATCCGCTCACAATCGCGACAGCCCGGAAAATCCCACCTTCGCATTGCAGGGAATTAACGAGCCAAACTTATCGACCGTCGATATTTTTACAGTCGGGGCGGGGAGGATCATCGCCATGAAGAACGCCTTATTGCGCGGCCTGAGCCTGGCCTGCGCCCTGACCTTGGCGGGGGGCGCGGCGGCTTCGGCGGCTTCGGCGGACAAGGCCTGCGGGGCCGGGGTCTGGAGGACGGCGGACGGGCGCGCCGTTTCCCTGTGGGGCACGACCAGCGGCAAGCTGCGCTGGCGCACCATGGACGGACGCAGCGCCCTGATCACCGGCACGGGGGCCGAAACGCGCGCCACGCGCGGCTGGACCGGCGAGCCCGATCCCACGCCGCTGGCGCTCGGCGACTGCGCCCAGGGGCTGACCTCGTTCGACGGCCAGCCGGTCGAACGGGTGGAGCTCGAGATCATCGAGACGCGCTTCCAGGGGGCCGGCGAGGCCCTGGCCGGGCGGCTGATCCTGCCGCCGGGCGACGGACCGGCGCCCATCCTGGTCGAGGTGCACGGCTCGGGCGACTACAGCGCCCTCGACTTCAACGCCATGCAGCACCTGGACCCGGCGGCGGGCGTCGGCCTGTTCGTCTATGACAAGCGCGGCACCGGCGCCTCGACCGGAACCTACACCCAGGACTTCGCCGTCCTGGCCGCCGACGCGGCGGCGGCGGTGCGCGAGGCGCGCCGCCTGGCCGGAAACCGAGCGGGCCGGGTCGGCCTGCGGGGGCTCAGCCAGGGCGGCTGGGTGGCGCCGCTGGCGGCGGCCCAGGCGCCGGTGGACTTCATCATCGTCGGCTACGGCCTGGCCGTCAGCCCGCTGGAGGAGAACCGCGCCCAGACGGTGCTGGGCGTGGCCGAGGCCGGCTTCGACGCCGAGGCCCAGCGCAAGGCGGGCCTGCTGGCCGATGCGGCGGGCGAGGTGATCGCCTCGGGCTTCCGTTCGGGCTTCGCCGAGCTGAACGCCTTGAAGCGCCAGTGGCGCCGCGAGCCGTGGTTCCCCCACGCCAAGGGGGAGTTCACCGGCGAGATCGCCCGCTATCCCGAGGCGGCGCTGCGGCTGGCGGGGCCCAAGCGCGACAAGGGCACGCCCTGGCGGCACGACCCCCTGCCGCCGCTGCGCGCGCTGGACGTTCCGGTGCTGTGGATCCTGGCCGGGGCTGACCGCGACGCCCCGCCCGAGGCGACGCGCGCCCTGCTGAGCGCCCTCCAGGTCGAGGGCGAGGCCATCACCCTGGCCGAGTTCCCGGACACGGACCACGGCATGGCCGAGTTCGTCCAGGCGCCGGACGGGACCCGCACCAACATCCGCCAGGCCGAGGGCTACTACGCCATGATGTCGGATTTCGCCCTCGGCCGGTCGCTGGAGCAGGGCCGATACGGCCGCGCTGCGATCGCCTTTCCGCGCGCCGCGCCCTGAAGGATCGACGATGGACTTGGGTCGGTTCTCTGCCGTAGAGAAGCCGACCCTTTCCTCTCGGAGACAGCCGTTGCGACTGCCCCAGGCCCGGCTCGATCAGGTGCTCGACCGCTTCCACCAGGTGGAGGCGCGCATGGGCGCGGCCTCGGACGGGGCCGAGATCGTGCGCCTGTCCAAAGAGCACGCCGAGCTGAAGCCGGTGGCCGACGCGGTCCAGGCCCTGGCCCGCGCCCGCGTCGAGGTCGAGGACCTCAAGGCCATGGCCGCCGATCCGGAGATGGCCGCCCTGGCCGCCGACGAACTGGACGCCCTCAACGACCGCCTGCCGGGCTTGGAGCGCGAGGTCGCGCTTCTGCTGGCCCCGCGCGACGCCGATGAGAACGCCTCGGCCGTGCTGGAGGTGCGCGCCGGCACCGGGGGGACGAGGCGGCCCTGTTCGCCGGCGACCTGTTCCGCATGTATTCCCGCTACGCCCAGACGCGCGGCTGGCGGGTCGAGATCGACAGCGCCACCGAGGGCGACGCGGGCGGCTTCAAGGAGATCATCGCCACCGTCAGCGGCGAGGGCGTGTTCGGCCGCCTCAAGTTCGAGAGCGGGGTCCACCGCGTCCAGCGCGTGCCGACGACCGAGGCGGGCGGCCGCATCCACACTTCGGCGGCCACGGTCGCCGTCCTGCCCGAGGTCGAGGACGTCGAGATCGAGATCCTCGACAAGGATATCCGCATCGACACCTACCGCTCGTCCGGCGCGGGCGGCCAGCACGTCAACAAGACCGACTCGGCGGTGCGCATCACCCACCTGCCGACGGGCATCGTCGCCACCTCCTCCGAGAAGTCGCAGCACGTGAACCGCGACAAGGCGATGAAGAACCTGCGCGTGCGCCTCTACGACATGCAGCGCCAGGCCAAGGACGCCGCCCGCTCGGACGCGCGCAAGTCGCAGGTCGGCTCGGGCGACCGCTCCGAGCGCATCCGCACCTACAACTTCCCGCAGGGGCGGGTGACCGATCACCGCATCGGCCTGACCCTGCACAGCCTGCCGCAGATCCTCGAGGGCGACCTCGACCCCATGCTCAACGCCCTGATCGCCGAGGACCAGGCCGCCCGCCTGGCCGACCTGGAAGCTGAACTCGCCTGACGTCTAGGGCCGGGCGAGATAGGCCGCGCCTTGCGCGCCGATCAGCTCGACCAGGTCGCCCATCACCAGCTCGAGGTCGATCAGATGCAGGCCCATGGCCTCGTCGCGCTCGCCCTGGAACAGAAAGTCGCCGCCCAGGACAAAGTCGTCGTCGGCGCCCGCCTGACTGATCGACAGATAGGCGGCGCCGTCTTCCCTGACGCAGGCGGCGGTCAGGCCGCGCGGCGCGACGAAGGGGGCGGCGTCCGGCGCTGCGACGCGTGGCGGCGCCGAGAACCACGGAATGATGGTCGTCCCATCGGCGGCGAAATAGGCTTTCAGCGGCGCTCGCCCGCCCGCGAGCGCGGCGGGATTGACGCACAGGGCGCGTTCGCCCGCCTCCAGCGCGCCTTCATAGGCCTCGGGCGGCGGGGCCTCGGCGCGGAAGCTGTTGAAAGCGACGACGCAGCCGGTCTGGATCTTCGCGCGGCAGGCGGGAAGGGTCTTGAAGGTCCCGCCGACGTCCTGCCCCGCCGGAGCGGTGACGAAGCTGCCCGGCAGGATGGCCGAGACCAGGCGGTCGCCCAGCGCCTGTCCGTCCATCTGGTCGCGGATCAGCCCCTGCAGGATCAGGGCGCCTTGCGAGTGGCCGATCAGGACGACGCCCCGTCCCGCGTTGTCGTGCTCCAGATAGCGCGCCCAGGCGGCGGCCACGTCGTCTTCGGCCAGGGCCATGGCGGCGGGCAAGTCGGGCGTCCGGCCGCCCTCCAGACGGCGTTTCATGTCGCTGACGGTCAGCTGGCGATACAGGGGCGCATAGAGGCGGCAGACCGAGCGCAGCCGCGCCAGCTGCAGCCGCACCGTCCGCGCCTCGTCCTCGGTCACGGCGATGGGGGCGCTGTCGCCCGGCGCGGTCGAGATGGTCGGATAGACGTAGAAGCAGTCGATCGCCGGGTCGCTGTGGGGCGAGGGGAGGGGCCCCGCCTCGGCGGTCGACAGATCGACGGTGCAGGCGTCGTCGCGGCCGGGGCGGCAGATCCAGGCGCTGTCCAGAGCGTAGTCGGGCGGCGTCGGCGCCTGCGCCCGAGCCGAGGCGCTCGAGGCCAGCAGGGCCAGGGCGGCGGTTGCGGCCCAGACCGAGGCCCGCACGGCGGACTCTTTCCGAGGTTTGCGCACTGACTCGACTCCCGCTGAGCGGAGGGTGAAGACTGATCGGGGCTGATCAGGCTGGGCCGTCTTCGGCCGCCACGAGCGGAGGGTCATCGGCGGTTTCCAGCGCGGGATCCTGCTCCTTGTCTGTCAGGGGGTCGGGCGAGGACAGCGCCGGACCGGCGGCCGCCGTCCTGCGTCCGAGCAACGATCTGAGCCAGCCGAACGCCGCCGCGATCCCGGCCAGCAGGAAGACCCCGCCCTTCTTCAGGATCATGAAAAGGATGCCCAGAATCCCGGCTTTCTTGGCCAGGGCGGCGGCCGCGCCGCCGGCCACCAGGCCGGCCAGTCCATAGGCGGCTTTCGGGTCTCCGGCCCGATAATCGGCGTAGCGGGCGCCCTCGTCGAAGGCGGCGGTGGCCATGAGCTCCTCCGCCGCCAGCTTGACCTGCGCCAGCTCGGGCATGACGGACACGATGTTCATGCTGAGCACCCCGCGCCGTCCCAGCACGCGCAGGTCGTAGTTCAGCGTCCGCGTCGGGTCACCGTCGAAACCGAGCTCCTTCGCCCAGATCATGGAATGGGTTCGCGCGTCATAGGAGGGCGACTGGGCCCAGCCCACCAGATGGACGCCCGGATAGCCGGCGGCCTTCCGTTCGCGGTTTTCCGCGTCCTCGCCGTTCTGCAGGTCCGCGAGCAGGGCGTCATAGTCGATGTCGCGGGCGTCCGCGTCCGAGACGTAGCCGTCCGGGGCGTAACGGACGACGGCCCCCCAGGTGTCGTCCATGAACGATCGCCCGGCCGGAAAGATCATGCCCAGGACGCCGTCGGCGAGGGCGGGCGGATTGCCCCAGGCTTCGACCAGGATTCGACGCGCCTCGTCCTTGTCGTAGAATTGATAGGCCTCGCCGAGGCGCAGCGTCACCTTGGGGCCGGCTAGGTGGACGTCGCCGCCCTGGCCCTGGATTTCGCCCTCCAGTCGCCGCATGGCCTCCAGATAGGCGGCCTGTTCGGGCGTGGGGCCGGACGGCGCGGCGTGCGACGGTCTCGCCAGGACCAGACAGGCGACCGCCAGGATCGCCGACAGGATGCGAAGCATGCGAATCTCTCCCTCGTCGGGGAGGTTGCGTATCAATGTTCGATCTGTCTAGCGCCGTCGTCTCGATCGCCGCCGCAGCATCCGGTCGCCCAGGGCCTCGGCGTATTTGAGGGTGAAGGCCAGGGCGGCGGGGTTGCCGCGTCTCGGCCCCACCGAATCCGCCATGACGGCGCCGCGCTCGCCCAGGGGCCGGGGCGCGCCCGTGGTGGTGTCATGGGCGGTCTGGTGCTCGATCTCGGCGTTGAGGCGGGCGCCCATCAGGATCACCTGCACCGAGAACCAGGTCCACAGCAGAAAGCCCATGGCCGCCGCCAGCGGGCCGTAGGAATCGGTGCGCACGAAGGTGGTCAGGAACCAGCTGAACAGGAAGGACACCAGCAGGCTCACGCTCGCGGCGAACAGCGCCCCCGGCGTCAGCCAGCGCCAGCGCGCCCGCGCCCGGCACGGCCCATAGCGATAGATCAGGGCCAGGGCCGCGACATAGCCCAGGAACAGCAGGGGCCAGCGCAGGGGCGCCAGATAGGCCCACTCGTCCTGCAGGCCCAGCACGGCCAGGACCACGGGCACCCCGACCACCAGAGCCGAACTGAGCAGCACCGCCAGCAGGCCCGAGACGGTGAAGCCCATGCACAGCAGGTTGTAGCGGACGATGTTGCGCTTCTCGACCTCGTGATAGGCGAGGTTCAGTCCGTAGAAGAGGGTCTTCACCCCGCCGTTGGCCGCCCACAGCGACAGGGTCAGGGTCCAGGCCAGGGTGAAGGTCAGCTGGCCGGTCGAGTTGCCCGCCAGCCGCGCCATTTCGGCGCCCAGGAACTGGGCCACGTTCGACGGCAGGATCTCATAGAGGAAGCTCAGCCGCCCCCAGGCGTCGGCCGGATCGGCGAACAGGCCGTAGATGGTGACGAAGGCACCCAGGGTCGGAAACAGGGCCAGCAGCATGAAGAAGGTCACGCCCCCGGCGACGAAGCCGACCCGGTCGCCGAAATAGCCCATGGCCGCGCGCCAGGCGATGTCGCTCCAGCCCTGGTGCGGAATCTCCAGCGGGCGCCGGGCCAGCCGGCCGCGGCCGGGCTCCTGGGCGTCATAGTCCTCGGGCGTCGGCTCGCGCGGCGGCAGGGGCTCGGGCCGCTTGGGCCTCAGTTCGAGACCGTAGCGGTGCCCCTGGGTATAGAGGAGGTGCGCCGCCGTCGCTCCGGCGGCCAGCCCCCCGACCGCGGCGGCCAGATAGCGCAGCAGGCTGGCGGCCGCGCCGTGCGACGGCCGGGACGAGCGGCGCCCTCGGCCGCGCGCGGATCGGTGCTTCAAGACGTCCATCATCCCCATCCGCCCCACAACGGCTACGCTGCCCGCCCGTTCCGTCTTGAAATCGCGCGCGCCAGACCCCAATCACCCGGAATGTCCGATCAGAACACCCAACCGACCCTGCTGACCGCCTGGAAAGGCGCCCAGGCGCGCCTGAAGGCCGCCGGCGTCGACAGCCCCTCCATCGACGCCCGCCTGTTGCTGGAGGCGGCGACCGGCGCGGGCCGGGTGGACATCCTGAACGACCCCTACCGCGCCCTGACGGCCGAGCAGGCGCAAGGGCTGGAGGCCATGGTCCAGCGCCGCCTGCGCCGCGAGCCGGTGTCGCGCATCCTGGGCCGCAAGGGCTTCTGGAAGATCATGCTGAACGTCACCCCCGACGTGCTCAGCCCGCGCCCGGACACCGAGACGGTGGTGGACGTCATCGTCCGCGCCTTCCCGGCCTATGCGACGTTCGACATGATCGACCTGGGCACGGGCTCGGGCGCCATCCTGCTGGCGGCCCTGGCCGAGCGGCGCGGCGCGCGCGGCGTCGGCACCGACATCTCGACCGAGGCCATCGCCGTGGCGCGCGAGAACGCGGCCAACCTGGACCTGAACGGCCGCTGCACCTTCATCCGCACCGACTGGGCGGCGGGGTTCGCCGACGACAGCTTCGACCTGGTGGTGTCCAACCCGCCCTACATCCCGACCGGCGACATCGCCGGCCTGGACCCCGAGGTGCGCGAGCACGACCCGCACCTGGCCCTGGACGGCGGACCGGACGGGCTGCAGCCCTATCGCGACCTGGCGCCCGAGATCGCCCGCATCCTGCGCCCCGAGGGCGTCTTCGCCGTCGAGATCGGCTGGGACCAGGGCGAGGCGGTCAAGGCCCTGTTCGAGGCGGCCGGCTTCGCCGACGTCAAGGTGGTCAAGGATCTGGGCGACCGCGACCGCGTCGTCACCAACGGCCCGGACCCGCGCGTCGGCCCCATCCCCGATGTCGAAGGCCCGGTGCAATAAACCCGGTGCAATAAAAACCCTTGGAAAGCGTCTCCGCGCGCGCTAAGTCCGTGGTGTTCCCACTCAAACGCATCCTTTTCGGGCACGTTCGCTCGCTTAAGCGCGTCTGGGGCCAGTGACGGTCGCGTCCCTAGAACAGACGCGGCGGACCACGGGGGACGCACGGTTTTTCCGGACACATCGCATCGGGGATAGGCCCCGACGAGCGGAACGACGAACAGGGTCCCGTCCGTCCTTTACGACGGCGGCCCGCACCAGCACGGTAAGCTCCGATGAGAGATTTCAAGGGCATGAAGCGTCAGCGCGGACGCAACCGGAAGCCCGGCGGCGGCAACAACGCCAACGCGACCAATCCGAACCGTTCGTGGGACTCGCAGGGCCCCGAGAACATCAAGGTCCGGGGCAACGCCCAGACCGTCTATGAGCGCTACATGCAGCTGGCGCGCGACGCCGCGGCCGCCGGCGACCGCGTTCTGGCCGAGAACTACACCCAGCACGCCGAACACTATTTCCGCGTCCTGCGCGCCCTGCAGCCCCAGCGTCCGGTCAGCGAGATCGCCCAGCGCGAACTGGCCGGCCAGGGCTTCGACATTGATTTCGAGGACGAGTCGGGCGCCCAGGCCGCGGCCATCATCGCCGCCGCCCAGGCCGAGCAGCAGAAGGCCGAGGACGAGGCCCGCCGTCAGGCCGAACGCGCCGAGCGCGAGGCCAATCGCGACCGTGAACCGCGCGAGCCGCGTGAGCCTCGCGAGCCGCGTGAAGCCCGTGAGAACGGCGAAGGCGAGCCCCGCGAGGGGCGTCGCGAATCCCGCCGCGAGCGCTGGGAGCGCCGCCGCGAGGAACGCAACCGCCGGTTCGAGAACGGCGAGCCGGGCGCCGAGGGCGATGCGCCGGGCGCCCAGGACGACGGCCAGTCCTCCGACGTCTCGCATGAGGCCGTCTCCGTCGATGACCGTCCGCACGACGACGTCGCCGCCGAGCCGGTCGTCGAGGCCGTCGAGGAGCCCGTCGCCAAGGCCCCGCGCGCCCCGCGCCGTCCGCGCGCCACGGCGGCGACCGAGGACGCCTCTGGCCTGCCGGGGTTCCTGACCCGACCGGCGGCGATCGAGGACTCGGCGTCCGACGACGACGCCGAAGCGCCCGCCCCGCGTCGCCGTCCGCGCCGCAAGGCCGAGACCGCCGCCGAAGAGTAAGGCCCGGGTCTCGCAACTCGAGCGGGCTTTCCTTCATTCAGCCAACAGCCGTCGCGCGTCCTTCTCGAGCCATCGGGAGGATGCGCGATGGAATTCGTTCGGCTGGCGATGATCGCCTCGCCTTGGCCCTGTGCGTCCTGAGCCCAACTGGGGCCGGGAAAACGGGGCGGGACGACCGGCATCGACGACGAACGGGGTTGACGGGCGGGGTTGACGCGGGCCGCCGTGGCGGCTTCCTAGAGAAACGGGGCTTTCGATCCTGTCGCGAGGGAATCCCATATGCAGCGTTCGCCGAACCCTTCCTTCCGGCTCGCTCCGTCCGGCCGGGGCGCGCCGACGGGCGGCGTCTCGTCCCGGTCGTTCTTGGCGCTCGCGTCCCTGGCCCTGGCTCTGGCCGCCTGCGCCACCACGCCCCCGCCGCCGCCGCCGCCGCCGTCGGTCCCTGCCGTCGCCCCGTCCGAGGGGCCGGTCGGGGCCGTCCTGGACGACTGGCGCGGCGTCATCACTCCGGCCGACCGCGACCGCTATCAGCGCCGCGCCGCCGCCTGGACCCTGGCGCTCGAACAGGCGCGGCGTCAGGGCGGCTCGGGCGACCTGTCGGCGCTCGGCGACCTGATCGATCCGAACGCCGCCCGTCCCGGCGTCAGCCCTCTGCCCGGCGCCTACCGCTGCCGCACCGTCAAGCTGGGGTCCCAGGGCGACGAGGGCGGGCTCGGCTATGTCGTCTATGGCTGGTTCGCCTGCCGCATCGAACAGACCGCGGGCGGGCTGAAGCTGACCAAGCGCACCGGGTCGCAGCGCCCGGCGGGCCTGCTCTTCCCCGAGAGCGACCGCGAGATGGTCTTCCTGGGCTCCATGGCCCTGGCCTCCGAGCCCGCCGCCCACAGCTACGGCCTGCGTCCGGAGCGCGACATGGTCGCGGTGCTGGAGCGCATCGGCGAGAAGCGCTGGCGCCTGGTCACGCCCTGGCCGGCGACGGAATCCAACCTCGACCTGCTCGAACTGGTCCCGGCCCCGGCCTCGTCGCGCTGATCGTTTCGATCGAAGCTTGACCGGACGGGGGCCGCCCCGCCACCCTGGACGCCCTTTCATTCCCACCGGAGCACCCGTATGCGCGGCGTCGGCCTCACGCTTGGATCCATCATCGCCATCGCCGTCGTCCTGGCGGTCGTGCTGATCGGCTTCCCCACCTACAACGTCTATTCCAAGCAGATGGCGGGCAAGGCCGCCTACGAGGAGGCGGTGCAGAACCGCCGTATCCGCGTGCTCGAAGCCCAGGCCTCCCTCGACTCCGCCAAGCTGACCGCCCAGGCCGAGATCGAGCGCGCCAAGGGCGCCAATGAGGCCAACCGCATCATGGCCGAGGCCCTGGGCGGCCCCGAGGCCTATCTGCGCTGGTCCTACATCAACATGCTGCAGGAGACGGCCGGCAAGGAAGGCCGCCAGACCATCTACATCCCCACCGAGGCGGGCATGCCCATCCTCGAGGCCGGCCAGCGCCCGACGCGCTGACCTAGCCCGCCGCTCTGCACTCGAGGGGCTGGCGGTAGAGGGCGGCGGCGGGATCCAACCGGCGCGCCTCGGCAAGCTGGCGCTCGGCCTCTTCGCAACGTCCGAGAGCGGCGAGGGCCGAGGCGTAGCTGTGGAGGATGGGCGAGGCCTCAGGCAGGCGCGCCAAGGCTGCTTCGCAATAGGGCAGGCCCTCGGCCGCTCGCCCGGCGCGGACCAGGGTGTAGCAGTGATTGTTCTGCAGTCCCGGGTCGTCGGGACGCAGCTTCATGGCCTTTTCGCCGGCGGCCAGGGCGCGGGAAAAGTCGCCCAGCTGTTCCAGCAGGGCGGCGCGCCGGATCAGGGCCTCCACCCCGTCGTCCGAGAGGCGCTGATAGGCGCCGAAGGCCGGAGCAAACGCCGGATCGCCATTGGCCTTGAGGATCGGCAGGATGAAGGCAAGGACGAAGCCGTGGTATTCGTCCTCGGTCGGCGGCGGGTTCTGCGGGTCGATGGTGACCGCCCCGCTCAGAATGTCCCAGCTGGTTTGGGCGTCGGCCAGGGCCTCCTTGGAACGGCCGACGTGGTCGTAGGCGGCGCCGCGAAAGGCGTGGAAGACCGGGTCTGAGTACATGTTCAGGCCGTCGGCCGGGCGGGCTTCGTCGTACAGCTTCACCGCCCGGGCCATGTCGCCGGCCATGAAGGCCTGGCTGCCCAGATTGATCAGCGCCCAGCTTCGGGCCGGGGACCCGACCGGCGCCTCGTCGGCGCAGGTCCGGTAATTGATCCGGTCCAGGGGAACCTGGCAGGACGCGGGCACGGTCATGTCGGGGCCCGCGAGCCACAGGGCGGCGGTCACGGCTAAGCCAGTCAGCATGGTCAGGTCATCCTTGTCAGCTTCAGGTCCTGGTAGTCGTAGGAGAAGTCGATGTCGGGCGAGACGCCCTTCAGCGTCGCCGTGACCGGTTGGCCGTTCTCGAGCTTGAAGGTCACGAAGGCGTCCTCCTCGCGCTTGTCGGGGAAGCGGGTGCGGAAGGTCTCGCCGTCGTAGGGCTCCAGCCAACCCTGCAGCGCGGGGGTGTGGGTGAAGCGCAGCCACAGGCCCGTCTTGCGGTTGCGGCCGCGCCCCTCGGTCTTCGGCGCGATGACGATGTCGCCGTACCACGGATCGCGCCAGGTCCCGGCGTAGGCCTCCAGCGGCAGGGACGGGGCCGCGCCCGCCGCCTGTTTGGCGTCGATCTCGGCGGCGGCCTTCAGCGACTTCTCGATCCCCTCGGCCTCGCGTTTCTTGGAGTCGGCGATCCAGTCGACGTCGACCTTGTTCATGGCGATGTCCGACAGGCCCGAGCGCAGGGCGCGTAAGAGGAAGCTCTCCTCGGCGTTGGTGAAGACGGAAAAGCCGATCTTGCGGCCGGGGATCAGCACCGTGGCCGAAATGCCGCCGGGCGAGCCGCCGCCGTGGGTGATCAGCCGCTCGCCGCGATAGTCCTGCACCTGCAGGCCCATGGCGTAGGTCGAGGCCACCGCCCGGTTGGGCAGTTCCGCCGTCGGCCCATTGGAGGAGGAGACGACGATGTTGGGCTTGACCATCTCGCGCGCGGCGGCCTCTGAGAACAGGCGCGAGCCGTCGGCCAGCTTGCCGTCGTTGAGGCGCACGGCGATCCATTTGGCCCAGTCGTGGGCGCTGGCGCAGATGCCGCCCGCCGCCGCCGCCGAATCCCAGTTCCAGACCTCGACGATGGAGTCGGCGATCCGGGTCATCGGCCCCTGGTAGCGCAGGGGCGGCCCGACGCGGCCGTGGGGCAGGGCGGACTTCTTGGGGTCGGCCAGACGCGCCAGGGGCACGCTCTCGCTCATGCCCACGCGGTCGAAGATGCGGGTCTGGACGAAGTCCTCCCACGACAGGCCGGAAACCTTCTCGATCACCGCGCCCGCCACCACGAACATCAGGTTGCAGTAGTGGTAGTCCTCGCGGAAGCCGTCCTCGATCGGCACGAAGGCGGCCTGGGCCAGGACCTCGGCCCGCGTCCGGTCGCTGTTGGGCCAGAACAGCAGGTCGCCGGCGCCCAGGCCGAAGCCGGCGCGGTGGCTCAGGGTGTCGCGCACGGTGATGCGCTCGCCCACCATCGGGTCCGACAGGGTGAAGCCGGGCAGATAGGTGCGGATCGGCTCGTCCCACTTCACCTTGCCCTCGTCGACCAGGATGGCCAGGCAGGCGGCGGTGACGTTCTTGGAGTTCGACGCGATGGCGAACAGGGTGTGTTCATCGGCCGGTTCGGCCTTGCCCTGACGGCGCACGCCGTAGCCCTTGGCCAACACCGTCTTGCCGTCGCGCACCAGGGCCAGGGACACGGCCGGCTGGTCCGGCCAGGCCGCCATGCAGCGTTGCACCCAGGCGTCGGCGGCGGCGGCGATCTCCTCGTCGGAGCGCGTATCGGGGCTGGTCTGAGCCCAGGCCAGGTTCGGCAGGGCGGCCCCGCCGGCGGCGACGGCGGTGGAGATCAGCGCCGCGCGGCGCGACAGGCGGATGGACATCAAGGACGCTCCCGAAGACTGAACGGCGACGCTAGCGCCGCCCGTCCATGGGGAGCAAGGGGTTCATCTTGGTCTTCAGCGTGGGGGCCAAGCGCCGGATAGAAGAGCAAGGTTCCGCAGAAAGCCGCAGAGACGTCTCTGGCATGAAAAATATGTAACGGGGATGAAGAAGATGTAACTCGGCTACGCTTGTTGCTGCTGATAGTCGCTGGGTCAGAGGGGCGTCGCGAGGCGGTCTGACAGGAACTCATGACATGACGAAGTATAAGTTCACTCCGCTGCTCGGAGTGGTTTTGGCCTTGCCGGGTGCGGCCGCCCTGGCGCAAGCGCCTACTTCGCCGCCCGCATCCGGTGCGCCGCGGGGCCAAGCATCGACCCAGTATTCGTCTCAGGCCCATCCTGATAAGGCCAACAAGAACGATCAGCCCTCGACCGTCGGCGATGTCGTCGTCAGCGCCCGCGCCAATGATGTGCGGACCTCGATCGATTCCATCAGCTACAGCCTGGCCGACGATCTTCAGGCCGCGACCGGCACCCTCGCCGAGGCCCTGCGCAATGTGCCTTCGGTCGATGTCGACCCCCAGGGCAATGTCTCCCTGCGAGGCGACGCCAATGTCACCATACTGGTCGATGGTCGTCCCTCGGCCATACTGTCGGGGCCGAACCGGGGCGACGCCATCCTGCAGATGCCGGGCGATCGCTATTCGCGCATCGAGGTCATGACCAATCCTTCGGCCGCCTATAGCCCCGAGGGACAGGCGGGGTCATCAACCTGATCACCAAGCCGGTTCCGGCTGCGGTCGCCGCGGCCGCCGCTGCTGCTGGCGGCAAGGGCTCGAGCGTCACCACTGGCTCGATGCGCGCCAATGTCGGCGACAACGGACGCTGGAACGTCGGCGCCAGCGGCTCGCGGCAGCAGGGCAAGCTGACGCTGACCGGCGACCTCAGCTATCGGCGTGACAATCCGACTTTCGCTTTCAACAGCGTGCGCGAACAGTTCGACGCCTCCGGCGCGACTGTGTCTTCGACCCTTGTGTCTCAGGCCAACGAAACCTCTCAGAGCGGCGTTATGGGCAGAGCCTCGGCCGAATATCGTCTGACGGACAAGACCATGCTGACCGGCGAGGTCCGCCTCACCCGGTTTGACGTCGAGGGCCGCTCGGAGGGGGAGTACGAGACGCGCGATGCTTCGGGCGCCCTGGCTCGCGCCTATAATCGCGACGGCGACACCGCCTTCAAGCTGAATAACTGGGGCGTCACCGGACGCGTCCTGCATCAGTTCGACGCTTCAGGCCATGAGTGGTCCAATGAGCTGCGCTATGATCGGAACGAGCCCCAGCAGACAGCCCTGTTCACCAACACCTACCTGACGCCGGCGGCGCCCCTCCTGCTGGAGGCCCAGGCCTGGTTCGTCGAGCAGGAGACGATCGGCTTCACCAGCGCCTACACCCGGCCCATGCTCGACGGCGCCAAGCTGCGGGCGGGCTATGAACTGAATCTTATCCGCCCCAACCAGGATAGCGAGCTGCGGCGGGGCCCGTCCAAGGCAGCCCTGGCCCCTGTGCCGGGGCTGAACACCCGCGTTCAGGGAGAACTGGCCGTGCACGCCCTCTACGCCACCTTCGAGCGGCCCTTCAGCGAAAAGCTGTCCGGCCAGCTCGGCCTGCGCCTGGAGCAAGCGGACGTGGAGGTGGAGGACCTCACCAATGGCGTGCGTGCGGATCAGGACTATTTCCGCGCCTATCCGACCATGCACCTGCAGTATCAGCTGACCGACGCCCAGAGCCTGCGCGGCAGCTATTCCCGGCGCATCCAGCGCCCGCAGCCGTTCCAGCTGAACCCCGCCGTCATCTATGGCGATCCGCTGAACCTGCGGTCGGGCAACCCGGACCTGGAGCCGCAGGAGACGGACAGCTTCGAGGCCATGTGGCAGATGCGGCGCGGCCAGAGCTTCTATCAAGCCACCGCCTATTTCCGCGACACCGCCAAGGCCTTCACCGACGTGGCCACCGACGTCGGCGGCGGGGTCCTGTTGACCCGGCCCGAGAACCTCGGCGCCCGGCGCGACCTCGGCGTCGAGCTGACCGCCAGCGGCCGCCTGCATCCGACCCTGCGCTACAACGCCAGCGTCAACGCCTTCCGCCAGCAGATCGACGCCGCCGGCATCCTGGGCGGGCGCGACCGTGAAGGCGAGATGCTGACCGGCCGCCTCAGCCTGAACTGGCAGCCGACGCCCAAGGACTTCGTGCAGGTCTCGGGCTTCTGGCAGGGCGACCAACTGCTGGGGCAAGGGACGCGCGAGAGCGGCGGCATGGTGAACCTGGGCTATCGCCGCAAGCTGAACGATACCCTGTCGTTCCAGTTCACGGCGCGCGACCTGTTCAACTCCTTCGGCGGCGCCACCGTCTATGACACGCCCCAGTTCCGCGAGCGTGTTGAGCAAGACATCAAGCTGCGCGCCTTCTATGTGGGGCTGACCTGGTCCTTCGGCGGCGGGCCGCGCCGTCAGCCCGAGCAGTTCGACTTCTCGACCGGGCCGACCGGCGGCTGATCGGCGGGGGTCAGGCCCGGGTCTCCCAGGCGGTCCAGGCGGCGATGGCGACCAGGCCCAGGGCCATGGCGGCGCGCAGCATCGGCCCCTGGGCCCGGGTCAGAAGGGCCCCGCCCGCCCGCGCCGCCGTCAGCACGATGGTCGCGTGGACGATGACGCTGACCAGGACGTGCATCGTCCCCAGCGTCAACGCCTGCATCAGGGTCGAGCCGTGCCCCGGCCGCATGAAGCCGGGCAGCAGGACGACGTAGAGCAGCGCCGCCTTGGGGTTCAGCAGGTTGCCGATCAGGCCGCGCCGGAACAGGGCGCGCCGCCGCCTCTCGACCGGAGCCGCACCCGCCCCGTCGCCCGTGCTGCGCCAGGCGTCCCAGGCCAGCCACAGCAGGAAGCCCACCCCCGCCCAGCGGATGCCCTGGTAGAGGGCGGGCCATAGCAGCACCACCTCGGTCAGGCCGAAGGCGGCGGCTGTCATCCACAGCGTCAGGCCCAGGGTGATCCCGGCCACCGCCGCCAGCCCCGCCGTCCGCCCCTGCGACAGGGAGACAAGGGCCAGCCACCCCATGTTCGGCCCCGGCGTCAGCTCCATCAGGGCCACCGCCGCGAGGAAGGGCAGGATGACCGCCGGGTCCACCGGGCTGCTCGCCAGCAGGCTCATCGTCGCCCCTTGATCCTTTGCTCGACCGGTCCAGCTTCGCGCGGGCTGGCGGCGCCATCAAGCGGCGAACGCGAGACGCCCGCCGTCCAGGGCGGGCGGCGGGCGAGGGGGCTCGAACAGGGAGGGCGCGGCTAAAGCGTGCAGCGCCGGGCGTGGCCTGGGCGCGCCATGAACATGTCGGTGCGCGGGTTATAGGACTTGTAGCGCTGCTGGCAGGCGTGGACGTGGCGGTGCCAGTCCTCATGACGCGTGAAATGGTGCGGAGGGGCGGGCGGGCGCGGCCCCCAGCCGGTGTCCCAGCGGCCGTAGTTCATCTCGCCGTGCATCATCCCGGCCTCGGCTTGATAGGGGCGGGGGCCGCTCTCCATATGGCCGGGCATGGTCTGGGGCCGAGCGGCCGGAGGGCGCGGGGTGGAGGGCGCCGGGGCCGGGCGCGTCTGCGGCGTCATGGCCTGGCCGGGCTGCATCGCATGACCTGGCGCGGGCGCGGGCGTGGGATGAGCGGGGGGCTGCTGCGCCAAGGACGGCGCGGCGACGATCGCCAACAGGCCCGCGGCGGCCGCGAAAACGCTTCTCATGTCGATCTCCATTGTTTCCGCCCCGGGCAAGGCAACGTCGCAAGCCGGCGATGGATCGGCCCTCCCCGAAAATAATTCCGCAGCCTCGTGGGGCGGGACCGAGCGTGGCCTTGCGTGACCGATCAGCCACACCCACCTCGTTTGACATCACTCAAGGCGTCGCTTCGCGAAAGGGCGTCTTGATGGGTTTCCGCCTCCCGAGGGGACTGCATCAAAATGAATCTCGACCTCTATTCCGACCGCGCCAAACAGGCCGTCCAATCCGCCCAGTCGCTGGCGCTCGCCCGGCGGCACCAGCAGTTCGCGCCCGAGCACCTTCTCAAGGTGCTGCTCGAGGAGCGCGACGGCCTGGCGCGCAAGCTGATCGACCAGGCGGGCGGCGATCCCTCCGCCGTCGAACTGGTCACCGAGGGCCTGCTGAAGAAGCGGCCCCAGGTCTCGGGCGGCTCGGGCCAGCTCTATCTGGACGGCGACACCGCCCGCGTCTTCAGCGCCGCCGAGGCGGCCGCCAAGACGGCCGGCGACGCCTTCGTCACCACCGAACGCCTGCTGGCCGCCATCGCCAAGGAGGGCGGGGCCGCCGCTGAGGCGCTGAAATCGGCCGGCGTCACCGCCAAGAAACTCGATGACGCCGTCGCCGAAATCCGCAAGGGCAAGACCGCCGACAGCGCGGCCGCCGAGGACTCCTTCGACGCCCTGAAACGCTACGCCCGCGACCTGACCGAGGCCGCGCGCGACGGCAAGGTCGACCCGGTCATCGGCCGCGACGAGGAGATCCGCCGCACCATCCAGGTCCTGGCCCGCCGCACCAAGAACAACCCCGTCCTGATCGGCGAACCCGGCGTCGGCAAGACCGCCATCGTCGAGGGCCTGGCCCTGCGCATCGTCAACGGCGACGTGCCCGAAAGCCTCAAGGACAAGAAGGTGCTGGCGCTCGACATGGGCGCCCTGATCGCCGGGGCGAAATACCGCGGCGAGTTCGAGGAGCGGCTGAAGGCCGTGCTCAACGAGGTGGCGGCCGCCGAGGGCGGCATCGTCCTCTTCATCGACGAAATGCACACCCTGGTCGGCGCCGGCAAGGGCGACGGCGCCATGGACGCCTCCAACCTCTTGAAGCCCGCCCTGGCGCGCGGCGAGCTGCACTGCGTCGGCGCCACCACGCTGGACGAGTACCGCAAGCACGTCGAGAAGGACGCGGCCCTGGCCCGTCGCTTCCAGCCGGTCTTCGTCGCCGAACCCACCGTCGAGGACACGGTGTCGATCCTGCGCGGCCTGAAGGAGAAGTACGAGGTCCACCACGGGGTGCGCATCTCGGACAGCGCCATCGTCGCCGCCGCGACCCTGTCGAACCGCTACATCACCGACCGCTTCCTGCCGGACAAGGCCATCGACCTGATCGACGAGGCCGCCAGCCGCGTGCGCATGGCCGTCGATTCCAAGCCCGAGGCGCTGGACGAGATCGACCGCCGTCTGGTCCAGCTCAAGATCGAGCGCGAGGCCCTGAAGAAGGAAAGCGACAGCGCCTCGCAGCAGCGTCTCGAAAAGCTGGAGGACGAGATCGCCGACCTGGAGGGCCAGTCGGACGACATGACCGCCCGCTGGAAATCGGAGAAGGACAAGGTGGGGCAGGGCGCGCAGCTGCGCGAGACCCTGGACCGCCTGCGCGCCGAACTGGCCGCCGCCCAGCGCGCCGGCGACCTCGGCCGCGCGTCCGAGATCGCCTACGGCCAGATCCCGCAACTGGAGCGCCAGCTGGCCGAGGCCGAAGCCGCCGAGAAACCCGCCGAAGGCCCGCTCACGCCGGAAGTCGTCGACGCCGAACAGATCGCCGCCGTCGTCAGCCGCTGGACCGGCGTCCCCGTCGACAAGATGCTGGAAGGCGAGCGCGAGAAGCTGCTCAGGATGGAAGAAGAGCTGGGCCGCCGCGTGGTGGGGCAGGACGAGGCCCTGGCCGCCGTCTCCGACGCCGTGCGCCGCGCCCGCGCCGGTCTGAACGACCCCAACAAGCCGCTGGGCAGCTTCCTCTTCCTCGGGCCCACGGGCGTGGGCAAGACGGAGCTGACCAAGGCCCTGGCCGGCTATCTGTTCGACGACGACAACGCCATCACCCGCATCGACATGTCCGAGTACATGGAGAAGCACTCGGTCAGTCGCCTGATCGGCGCCCCTCCCGGCTATGTCGGCTATGACGAGGGCGGCGCCCTGACCGAGGCCGTGCGTCGTCGGCCCTATCAGGTCGTCCTGTTCGACGAGGTCGAGAAGGCCCACCCCGACGTCTTCAACGTGCTGTTGCAGGTGCTGGACGACGGTCGCCTGACCGACGGCCAGGGCCGCACCATCGACTTCAAGAACACCCTGATCATCATGACCTCCAACCTGGGCAGCCAGCATCTGGCCGATCAGCCGGAGGGCGAGGATGTCGAGGCTGTGCGTCCCCTGGTCATGGAGCAGGTCCGCGCCCACTTCCGGCCCGAGTTCCTGAACCGCATCGACGAGATCATCCTGTTCCACCGCCTCGGCCGCGAACAGATGGGCGGCATCGTCCGCATCCAGCTGGCGCGTCTGGAAAAGCTGATGGCCGACCGCCGCCTGACCCTGGCCCTGGACGACAGCGCCCTGACCTGGCTCGCCGACAAGGGCTACGACCCGGTGTACGGCGCGAGGCCGTTGAAGCGCGTCATCCAGAAGGAGCTGGTCGACCCGATGGCCAAGAAGCTGCTGGCCGGCGAGATCGAGGACGGCAGCGTGGTGGCCGTGTCAGCGGGCGGCGACGGTCTGGAGATCGGTAAGGCGCGGGTGCATTAGGGTTATTCTGGCGAAACTACGCTCGTGAAAATCAGCTACACATTTGATTTGCAATCACCGCTGCGTGTCCCGGACCATTGGCCGATAAGGGCCTTCGGAGGGACGGTTACGCTCGTCGAAAACGAAGGACTTGTCAGCGGGGTGAAAATCTCGTTCTCGGGTCAGAGCGTCCATCTAGCGCCGACTCTAACCAAGCTGGATCAGGGCAGAATCAAAGCCAACATTACTTTTAGGGATGGCGCGCTACACAAAGATGTCGAGCAAAGGCTGCATCAGGCTTTGTCGTTTGTTCAATGCTTTTTTCCCATTGAACTGGCGCTCGGTGCTGTAAAAACCGAGTTTGAGGCAGAGGACGATTCTGAGAAGGCGGCTATCGAACTCCACGAGTTCTCGCGACGAAATCAGACCCCTACGACTGAGATTTCGTTTGATATGTTTTCGAGAGCACTGTGGGCATCCGATGAAGGATTCGACGCCTCATTCATCGCCAGTTTGAATGTCCAGGCTCGGAATAGCCTTTCGGAAGAAAGGTATATTAATTCATTTCGATACAGCTTTATGGCAATTGAAGCTGAGTATGGAAATGGGCAATTCAAGTCTGATAAGCTTAAGGCAGCTTTAAAAAACTCTTCGGATTTCAGACGCGTTCTTGAGAGGGGAATAGAGGCTTCTGGAGCTATGCCGTCTAGGATAAGAACGTCTAGTGATGACATTGTCGAGAGTGGAGATGTTGATGCAGTCATTGATCACATCGTGGTCCGGCGCGGGCACTACTTTCATGGCAACCGAAAGAAGCGCGACGCTTGGCTTCCCAACGCGCAGGGAGAGGCTGAGGCTTTGGCAATCTTGGGGGTTAATATCCTTTCTGCCATCGCAGTCGAACATGCAGCCCCCATGTTCGACAACAAGTTGTCCAAACGCCATTATGACGAAGCTGTATGGAGTAAGGCTCAGGTGACGCTTGTTGTCATATTTCACTACAGGCGACGGAACATGCCGTTTTTGGATCGCGGTAAGCTTCAGATGAATTACCCCGGCAATAAGCCTTCTCCCCTGATGGGCTTAGACGCGCTCAAGAACTTCATCACGGAGTTCGAAAAAGGCGACCCTCTGTGTGAGCTCGTGGATGCGAAGTGCATCGATCAAGCTACTGGCTTCGAGGTCTTCAAGATCGGTATTCCAAACGAAACCACTTCTGTAGCAGGCGCCCCGCCCGTTCTTAGCTAGATGGTTTTAAGGGATCATCGTCGGCCCACCCCCCTTTCGTCATCCTCCGGCAAGCCGCGTCAGCGGCGCAGACCGGGGGACCCAGCGGCGCGCGGGAGCGCGAAAGATTCACGCTCGACCTCACCTGCAAAGATCGCCTTCGGCGCCGCTGGGTCCCCCGGTCTCCGCTTCGCTTCGCCGGAGGATGACGGATGACGAAGGCGGAACGGCGGGGTAGCGTGGCGGCATGGGGACGCACCGCACCTTCATCGCGACCTACATCATGGCGAGCGGGCGCAATGGGACGCTCTATGCCGGCTCGACCTCCAACCTCGAAAGCCGGGTGTGGAAGCACAGGACGCGCGCCTTTCCCGGCTTCACCGACGAGAACAACTGCACTTGTCTGGCCTGGTTCGAGCAACACGCTCTGATGCTTGATGCGATCCGGCGCGAGCGGCGCATCAAGAAATGGCTGCGTGACTGGAAGCTGGCCCTGATCGAGCGAGACAATCCCGACTGGCGCGACCTTGCGGCCGACTGGTTCCCGGAACCGAACTGGACGCCGGGCGCGGACTGAGCCTCAGCCCAGCACCGGCATCACCTCCACCCCGTCGCAGACGAAGATGCTCATGTGCGGGTGGCCCTCGAACAGGCGGGCCGCCGCCTCGTGGCTGTCGGCGCGCACGATCATGAAGACGGTCAGCAGGTTGACCATGTCCGTCACGGCGCCGTCGTCGTCGATGCGTTTGGTCGGGCCCAGCGGGCCGCCCTGAAAGACGATGGAGTCACGGTGCGCCGCTTCCCATTCGGCGACGGCGGCGACGCCGAGGCGGGCCGTCTCGGCCTGCTGGGCCTCGCTCATGGCGCGCCAGGCCCGCCATTTGGGGCCGGTCTTGTCGCTGGTGAAGACGGCCAGATAGTGGGTCTCGACGCTCATCGAAGCCTCCCGTTTCCGGAAGGGTCGGTCTTTCGTCGGCTTCGGGCAAGATGCGGCGCCTCTGTGTTCCTTCTCCCCTTGCGGGAGAAGGTGGCGGCCGAGGGCCGACGGATGAGGGGTCTCGCAGGGGCTTGAGGTTTCGGCTGTGGTCGCCGTCGCGCAACCCCTCATCCGACCTCGCTCCACTCGGCCACCTTCTCCCGCAAGGGGAGAAGGAACAACACGCACAATCCGCTTCGCTTGCAGCCGCTGCCGTCCGTGCGATGATCCGGCCATGGGATGATCCGAGGAAGGCGCATGACCGAACCGCCCCGCCTGCTGTCCGGCGGCAATCCGCAGATCGCCAAGGGCCAGGGCGACGCTCCGGTCCAGGCCTGGATCGCCGCCGCACCGGGCTGGAAGCGCGCCGTGAGCGCGCGGCTGGACGCCCTGGTCACGGCCGCCGTTCCGGGCGTGGCCAAGGCGGTGAAGTGGAACTCGCCCCTCTATGGCCGCGCGGGCGAGGGCTGGTTCCTGGGCCTGCATTGCTTCGACCGCTATGTGAAGCTGGCCTTCTTCAACGGCGCCGCGCTGGACCCGCCGCCGCCGACGGCGTCGAAACAGGCGAAGGTGCGTTATCTCCACATCCACGAGGGCGAGGCGCTGGACGAGGCGCAACTGACCGACTGGATCCGACAGGCCGCCGCCCTGCCCGGCGAGAGGATGTGAGCGCCATGACCGAGACCCCCTCCGCCCTGATCGACGCCCGCATCGCCGAACTGGCCGACTGGCGCGGCGCGGTCCTGGCCCGGGTGCGCGCCCTGATCCATGAGGCCCTGCCGGACGTGGTCGAGACGTGGAAATGGCGCGGCGTGCCGGTGTGGGAGCGCGGCGGAATCCTGTGCACCGGCGAGACCTACAGGACCGCCGTCAAGCTGACCTTCGCCAAGGGGGCGTCGCTGGATGATCCGGCGGGCCTGTTCAACGCCAGCCTGGAGGGCGGGACCCGCCGCGCCATCGACATCCGCGAGGGCGAGGCGCTGGACGAGGCGGCGTTCAAGGCCCTGATCCGCGCGGCGGCGGAGGCGAACATCAAACGCTGATCCTTCTCCCCTTGCGGGAGAAGGTGGCAGGCGAAGCCTGACGGATGAGGGGTTGCGGGACGTTCAGCGCATCGCCTCTCATCCGGCGTTGCGAGACCCCTCATCCGGCCCTGACGGGCCACCTTCTCCCACAAGGGGAGAAGGGAGGACGGGCTCAGATGTGAATGGCGTGGCCCAGGGCGCGCAGGGACGCCTCGTGGAAGGCTTCGCCCAGCGTCGGGTGGACGTGGATGGTGCCGGCCACGTCCTC
The DNA here is from genome assembly GCF_003627995.1 of Brevundimonas naejangsanensis. Lineage (NCBI taxonomy): Bacteria > Pseudomonadati > Pseudomonadota > Alphaproteobacteria > Caulobacterales > Caulobacteraceae > Brevundimonas > Brevundimonas naejangsanensis. The sequence goes on from NZ_CP032707.1 coordinate 1,402,516, forward strand.
CAGCACCGCGCCCATCTCCAGCATCTGAGCGAAGCTGTTGGACAGCTCCGAGACGTGCTGGCCGACGGCCTGGACGCCCAGGATGCGGTGGTCCGTCTTCGAGGCGATGACGCGGACGAAGCCGCCGTCCTCGCCCGCCTCGATGGCCAGGGCGCGGCCGATGGCGGCGAAGGGGAAGACCGCCTGGATCACGTCGTCGCGGCCCTTCACGTCGTCGACGCCCAGACCGGCCGAGACGATTTCCGGCTCGGTGAAGCAGACGGCGGCGATGGCAGCCGGGTCGAACACGCGGTCATGCCCGGCGATGATCTCGGCCACGACCTCGCCTTGCGCCGAGCCCTTGTGCGCCAGCATGGGCTCGCCGGTCAGGTCGCCGATGGCCCAGACGTTCTTCATGCTGGTGGCGCAGCGCTCATCGATCTTCACGAACGGGCCGTTCATGGCCACGCCCATGTTCTCCAGGCCCCAACCCTTGGTGCGTGCGCGGCGGCCGACGGTGACCAGCACCTTGTCGGCGTCCAGCTGCATCGGGGCGCCGTCCTTGTCGGTGACGTTCAGCTTGCCGTCTCCGAAGCCGCCGGCGCGGGCGCCGAGCAGCAGTTGGACGCCGTGCTTTTCCAGCCATTTGGCGACCGGGTCGGTCAGGGCCTTGTCGTAGAGCGGCAGGATGCGCTCGGCCATCTCGACGATGGCGACTTCGGCGCCCAGCTTGCGGAAGGCGATGCCCAGCTCCAGGCCGATGTAGCCGCCGCCGACGACGACCAGCTTCTTCGGCACTTCCGGCAGGCTCAGGGCCTCGGTGGACGAGATGACGTCGCCGCCGAAGGGCAGGAAGGGCAGTTCGACCGGCTCAGACCCCGTGGCCAGGATGACGTGTTCGGCGGTGATGCGGATGTCGCCGTCGTCGGTCTTCACCTTGCAGGTCTTGGCGTCCGAGAACTCGGCCCAGCCCTTGACGACCTTGACCTTGGCCTTCTTGAGCAGGGCGGCGACGCCGGCGTTGAGCTTCCTGACCACGCCGTCCTTCCACGCGACGGTCTTCGACAGGTCGATGGCCGGGGCCGAGGCGGTGATGCCCAGCGTGCCGTCGCCGGCGGCCTTGGCCACCGTCTCATACTTGCCCGCCGCGTGGATGATGGCTTTGGACGGGATGCAGCCGACGTTCAGGCAGGTGCCGCCGAGCCCGTCGCCGCCGTCCACCAGCACGGTGTCGAGGCCGAGTTGGCCGCAACGGATGCCAGCGACATAGCCGCCGGTGCCGGCGCCGATGATCAGGACTTTGGTCTTGAGGGTCTGGGTCATGGTTTGATTGCTCTCAGGCGGTCTGCAGCAGCTCGAATAAGGAGGCCGATTTCAGGATCGACGACGTTCTCGGGCCGCACCGCGACATCTACACGAAGGGTTTGTCCCAGTGAGGCCTGGGTGGCAGGGTTCCAGGCTTCTTCGCGTACGGCGTAGACGATTGCGACATCCTTCGGCTCCCAAAGGCGTCCGCCACATTCCTTTCCGCTATAGCTAAGCCAGGAAATATGATGTGGCGGCGACTCTCCCTCCAGAGCGACCAGCGTCTGAAATCGCACCATCTGGTCTTCATCGTGAGGTCTGGCGGATATGACCTGCGCTAGGAAGAGGGAGGTCGCACGCTGACGGTCTGCCGTTTGTAGGCCCAGTTCAAGCCGGTAGGCGTCCTGTCCGTTTATGGGTAAGCAGGAGGCCTTGGCTTGGCCTCCCACTGTAGCGACCATGAAGGCCGCCAATGAGGCTATGGGCAGAAGCCTCATTGGCTTTACCCCATCCACAAGGTCGCCGGGTTCTCCAGCAGGTTCTTGATCTTCTGCACGAAGACCGCCGCGTCGTGGCCGTCGACGATGCGGTGATCGAAGCTGGAGGACAGGTTCATCATCTTGCGCACGACCATCTGGCCGTTGCGCACCACGACGCGCTCTTCGATCTTGTTCGGACCGACGATGGCGACCTCGGGGTGGTTGATGATGGGGGTGTGCACCACGCCGCCGAGCGTCCCCAGGGAGGTGATGGTGATGGTCGAGCCGGACAGCTCCTCGCGCTTGGCGCTGCCGTCCTTGGCGGCGCCCGAGACGCGGGCGATCTCAAGGGCCGTGTCGTAGGCGTCGCGCGCCTCGGCGTGGCGGACGACGGGAACCATCAGGCCGTTCGGCGTCTGGGCGGCGATGCCCAGGTGGACGGCGTTGTGCTGGGTCAGGACGCCCGCTTCGTCGTCATAGACAGCGTTGATGTTCGGCTGGTCCTTCAGGGCCACGACGATGGCGCGGGCGATGAAGGGCAGGACGTTGAGCTTGGGCTTCCCCGTGCCCTTGTTCTGGGCGTTCAGGTGGGCGCGCAGCTCTTCCAGCGCCGTCATGTCGATCTCTTCCACATAGGTGATGTGGGGGATGCGACGGACGCTCTCGGCCATCTTCTCCGCGATCTTGCGGCGCAGGCCGATGATGCGGACGTCGTTGGTTCCCTCGGCCCTGGCGTAGAGGGAGCCGCCCGAGGCCGCCGCCGGGGCGACGCTGCCGCCGCGCGCGACGAAGGCGTCCAGATCGGCGTGCTCGATGCGGCCGGCGGGGCCGCTGCCCGGCACGAAGACCAGATCGATCCCCAGATCACGCGCGCGGTTGCGCACCGCCGGAGAGGCCAGGGGGCGCTCGCCCGGCTGGCGGCCGGTCAGGGCGGGAACGGGCTTGGCGTCGACCTTGGAAGCCGTTTGGGGCGCGGGCGCCGCAGCCGCCTTGGCGGCCGGCGCGGTCTTGGCGGGAGCGGCGGCTGGGGGCGCGGCGGGGGCGGCCTCGACCGGCTGTCCCTTGCCCGCGACGTTGAAGCTGACCAGCGGGCCGCCGACGGCGATCTGCTGACCGGCTTCGCCGTGCAGGGCGACCACGAAGCCGGACACCGGGCTGGTCAGTTCGACCGTCGCCTTGTCGGTCATGACCTCGGCCAGGATCTGGTCTTCCTCGACCGTGTCGCCGACCTTGACGTGCCAGCCGACCAGTTCGGCCTCGGCCGTGCCTTCGCCGACGTCAGGCAGTTTGAAGACATGGTTGGCGGCGCCGCCCGGCGCGGGGGAAACAGGCGCGGGTTCGGCCTTCGGCGCTGCGACGGCGGCCGCAACGGGTTCGGGCGCGGCGGCGATGGGCGCGGGGGCCGGTTCATCAGCGGAGGCGTTGCCTTCGCCCTCGATCTCGAACTCAGCCAGGGGGCCGCGCACGGCCATCATCTGGCCCGGCTCGCCATGCAGGGCGGTGACCACGCCGGAGACCGGGCTGGTCAGTTCGACCGTGGCCTTGTCGGTCATGACGTCGGCGACGATCTGATCCTCGACGACCGTATCGCCGATCTTGACGTGCCAGGCGACCAGTTCGGCCTCGGCGGTGCCTTCGCCCACGTCCGGCAGTTTGAAGACGAAGCGACCCATCTCAGCGACCCCCGCTCATGACGGCTTTCAGTGCATCGGCCACGCGTTGCGGGCCGGGGAAATATTCCCATTCGAAGGCGTGCGGATAGGGCGTGTCCCAGCCGGTCACGCGCGCCACCGGCGCCTCCAGGTGATAGAAGCAGCGCTCCTGGACCAGGGCGCTCAGCTCGGCGCCGAAGCCCGAGGTCTTGGGCGCCTCGTGCACGATGACGCAGCGGCCGGTCTTCTTGACCGAGGCCTCGATGGTCTCGATGTCCAACGGAACCAGGGTGCGCAGGTCGATGACCTCGGCGTCGACGCCGGCGTGCTCGGCGCCCGCCAGCGCCACCCAGACCATCGTGCCGTAGGCCAGGATGGTGACGTCGGAGCCTTCCTTCATCACGCGGGCCTTGCCGATCGGCTCAATGTATTTGCCGGTCGGGACCTGGGCCAGCTCCTGAGCCTTCCACGGCGAAACCGGCTTCTCGTGCCAGCCGTCGAAGGGGCCGTTGTACAGGCGCTTGGGCTCGAAGAAGATGACCGGATCGTCGTCCTCGATCGCCGCAGTGAGCAGACCCTTGGCGTCATAGGGGTTGGACGGAATCACCACCTTCAGTCCGGCGATGTGGGTGAACAGGCTTTCCGGCGACTGGGAGTGCGTCTGGCCGCCGAAGATGCCTCCGCCGTAGGGGCTGCGCACCACCATCGGCGTGGTGAACTGGCCGCCCGAGCGATAGCGCATCTTGGCCGCTTCGGAGACGATCTGGTCGTAGGCCGGATAGATGTAGTCGGCGAACTGAATCTCGACGACCGGACGCAGGCCATAGGCGGCCATGCCGATGGCTGTGCCGACGATGCCGGATTCCGAGATCGGGGCGTCGAAGCTGCGGTTCAGGCCGTGCTTCTTCTGAAGGTGGTCGGTGACGCGGAAGACGCCGCCGAAATAGCCCGCGTCCTCGCCGTAGGAGACGACGGTCGGGTCTTCGCTCATCTTGACGTCCAGGGCCGAGTTCAGGGCCTGGATCATGTTCATCGACGCAGTGCTCATGATCAGACTCCGACCTCGCGACGCTGTTCCACCAGGCGCCAGTCCTCGGTGGCGAAGACCTCCTCGAACATGGTCTTCACGCTGGGGCGCGACTGGCCGAGCGTGCCGATGGCCTCGGATTCACGCGCGGCGGCGCGGACCTGTTCGACGGCCTCCTTCTCGGCCGCTTCCTGCTGGTCGTCCGACCATTCGCCGATGGCGATGAGGTGCTGCTTGACGCGGGCGATCGGGTCGCCCAGCGGCCACTTCTCGTGCTCGTCGCCGGGGCGGTAGCGGCTGGGGTCGTCCGAGGTCGAGTGCGGGGCACCGCGATAGGTGAACAGCTCGATGATCGTCGCGCCCTGGTTGGTGCGGGCGCGCTCCTCGGCCCACTGGGTCGCGGCCCAGACGGCCAGGAAGTCGTTGCCGTCGACGCGCAGGGCCGGCAGGCCATAGCCCACGGCCTTCGACGCGAAGGTGGTCTCCAGCCCGCCGGCGATGCCCTGGAAGGACGAGATGGCCCACTGGTTGTTGACGATGTTCAGGATGACCGGCGCGCGATAGACGGCGGCGAAGGTCAGGGCCGAATGGAAGTCGCTCTCGGCCGTTGAGCCGTCGCCGATCCAGGCGGCGGCGATCTTGTCGTCGCCGCGGATGGCCGAGGCCATGGCCCAGCCCACGGCCTGGACATACTGGGTGCCCAGATTGCCCGAGATGGTGAAGAAGCCATAGTCCTTGGCTGAATACATGATCGGCAGCTGACGGCCCTTGATGGGGTCTTCGGCGTTCGAATAGATCTGGTTCATCATCGACGCGAGCGGATAGCCGCGCGAGATCAGCAGGCCCTGCTGGCGATAGGTGGGGAAGCCCATGTCCTCGCGGCTCAGGATCATGCCCTGGGCGACCGCGATGGCCTCCTCGCCGGTGCACTTCATGTAGAAGCTGGTCTTGCCCTGGCGGTGGGCGCGGTGCATCCGGTCGTCGAAGGCGCGCGTCAGGATCATGGCCTTCAGGCCGCGGCGCAGGGTGTCGGGGTCCAGCTTGGGGTCCCAGGGGCCGACGGCCCGGCCTTCATCGTCCAGGACGCGGATCAGGCGGAAGGCGTGATCGCGCATTTCGGCGGGCGCCGTGGCGACGTCGGGGCGGTCGACCGCGCCGGGGGCGTCGAGCTTCAGATGGCTGAAATCAGGCGTGTCTCCGGGGCGGCCCGAAGGCTCCGGCACGCGCAGCGACAGGGTCGGGGTGTTTTTCATCATGCCTCCCGTCCGGTTGAACCGTCCGCATTTCCTCTGGGAAGAGGGCATAGCATGGCGCGTGATTGTTGGCTCTTCCAAAAACACCCTTGCCAAATGCTGATTTGGGGTATTTTATTGCTCTGAAACCTAATTCGGAGAAAGCCTTTGGCCGACGAACTCGATCCTATCGACGCGCGCATCCTCGACATCCTTCAGCAGGACGCGGGCCTGTCCGTCGCCGAGGTGGCCGATCGGGTCGGCCTGTCGGCTTCGCCGTGCTGGCGCCGGATCAAGAGACTGGAGGACTCTGGCCTGATACGCAAGCGGGTCACGCTTCTGGACGCCGGTTTGCTGGGTCTGGACTTCGAAGTCTACGCCATCGTCAAGCTGAGCCTGCCGACGCGCGACAACCTGATGGTCTTCGAACAGGCCGTCGAGCAGTGGCCCGAGGTGGTGCAGTGCGCCACCATCACCGGCCGCGAGGACTATGTCCTGCGCATCATCACCACCGACATGCACGCCTTCGACCAGTTCCTGCGCGACAAGCTGCTGACGCTCGGCATCGTCTCCAACTGCGAGAGCCACATCGTCACGCGCGGGGTGAAGAACGTCACCACCTTGCCGCTGGGCATCATCACCCCCCACGTCGCCTAGGCGAGGTCAGACGCGTTCAAAGGCTAGGGGCCTGCGGGGCTCCGGAAACGAGAGGCCGAGATGATTGAACTGGTGATCGACGCGCGCCGCAAGGATCTGGGCGGGTTCGAGGTCGGGCGGGTCCTGCCCTTCGCGCGACGCCGCATGGTCGGCCCCTTCATCTTCCTGGACCAGATGGGCCCGGCCGAGTTCGCGCCCGGCGCCGACGCCATCAATGTGCGGCCGCATCCGCACATCGGCCTGTCGACGCTGACCTATCTGTTCGAGGGCGAGATCTTGCACCGGGACAATCTGGGCTACACCCAGCCTATCCGTCCTGGCGAGGTGAACTGGATGACCGCCGGGTCTGGCATCGTCCACTCCGAACGCACCGACCCGCTTAAGAAGGCGCAGGGCGGCAAGATGCACGGCATGCAGGCCTGGGTCGCCCTGCCGCTGGAGAAGGAGGAGATCGCCCCTTCCTTCACCCACCTGGGCGAGGACGCCCAGCCGACCTATGAGAACAACGGCCTGTTCGCGCGTCTGGTGGCGGGCGAGGCGTTCGGCGCCAAGGCGGGGACGCCGGTGGAATCGCCGCTCTTCTACGTTCACTGGGAAATGGCCGAGGGCGTCCGCGCCGCGCCACCGCCGCCCCGCGCCAAAGGCGGCTACAGCGAACGCGCCCTGTTCGTGGCCAAGGGCGCGATCGAGGTCGACGGCCGCGCCTTCCACGAGGGGCAGATGGTCGTCCTGTCGCCCGAGGCCGAGCCGACGGTCACGGCGCTGCAGCCGTCGACCGTCATGGCCCTGGGCGGCGAACCGGTGGGCGAGCGCCTGATCTGGTGGAATTTCGTCGCCTCGTCCCAGGCCCGGCTGGATCAGGCCAAGGCCGATTGGAAGGCGGGCCGCATGAGTCTGCCGGCCGAGGATTCCCTGGAGTTCATCCCCCTGCCGGACGAGCCGGCCCAGGCCACGCACGCGCCCGCCGAGGTCGAGCCCAAGCCGACCGACCCCGTCTAGGAGGCCGTTTCAGGCCAGCCGGCCGAAGGCGACGGCGTGCACCTTGTCGCGCCCCAGCAGGGCGGACAGCGGCGGAGTTGGAAACAGCCCCGCGATCGCCGGGTCGCGCACGTCCAGCCCCCCAGCGAAGGCGCCGAAGGCGGGCAGGATAAGCCGCCGCCCATCGGTGACGAAGCAGGGCCGCCGTACTCCTCGGCCATAGGCGGCGACCCGCGCCGCCGGATGCAGGTGGCCCGCGACCTCGCCCGGCGCCGGTTCCGCCTGCGGCTCGTGGATCAGGAACAGCCCGCCCAGTGTCATCGTCTCGACCACCCGGCCGGGCAGGCGATCTAGGGCCCCGGCCAGGGCGTCCAGGTCGTGATTGCCCTCCAGCCAGACCCAATCGCGCCCGGAGGCCAGCCTCTCCAGCCGCGCCAGTTGGGCGCCGTCCATGCGCGCCACCGCTTTTGAATCGTGGAAGCTGTCGCCCAGCAGCACGACCGTGCGCGGGGCCAGGGCCTCGATCTCGGCCTCCAGCTTGGCCAGGGTCGCGGGGCTGTCGTAGGGCGGCAGCATCTGGCCGCGCGCGGCGAAGGCGGAGCCCTTCTCCAGGTGCAGATCCGAAGCGACCAGGGTCTGATGCGCCGGCAACCACAGGGCGCCGGAGCAGCGCAGCACGCAGGCCTCGCCATTGACCGTCAGCTTCAGCCCGCCGCACGGATGGCGATAGGGCGACAGCAACTCTCGCAACGCCGCGTTCATCGTCCTTCTCGCCTCGGGGGAGAAGGTGGGCGGCGGAGCCGCTCGGATGAGGGGGCTGTATCCGCAGGCAAGCCGTCAGACGGGGAGCGCGCGGCGGGCGTCCCCCGCATCCGTCTTGCGGCGCAAGCCACCTTGTCCCCCGAGGGGAGAAGGACGCACGATGTCTTCACGCCGCCCCCTTCAGCGCCTCGGGCGCGTCTTCCATGACCTCGGCGATCAGGGCCTCGGCGGATTCATCCAGGATCATCTCGGCCGCGTCGCCGCCGACTCGCTCGCGGCCGATCTGCACCAGCACCGGCACGCAGAAGGGCGAGGGTCGGTCCAGCGCCTTGTGCACGATGCGGCCGTGGATGCGGCTCAGCAACTGACCCAACCGCGCCACGTCCAGCAAGCCGGTCGCCGCGTCGGCCCGCGCCGTCCTCAGCAGCAGGTGATCCGGCTGGTGCCGCCGCAGCACGTCGTAGATCAGGTCGGTCGAGAAGGTCACCTGACGCCCGGTCTTTTCGGCCCCCGGCTGGCGCTGCTCGATCAGGCCCGAGATCAGGGCGCAGTTGCGGAAGGACCGCTTCATCATGAAGCTCTCCTCCAGCCAAGCCTCCAGGTCATCGCCCAGCATGTCCGGCTCGAACAGGGCGTCCAGGTCGAGGTCGTCCATCGGCCGGATCGACCAGATCGCCAGCGAATAGTCGGTCACCACAAAGCCCAGCGGCCCGACGCCCATCCGGTCCAGCCGCCGGGTCAGCAGCATGGCCAGCGTCGTGTGCGCCAGCCGCCCCTCGAACGGATAGGCGACCAGGAAATGCCGCGTCCCGCGCGGGAAGGTCTCGACCAGCAGGGTCTCGGCCTCGGGGATGGCGCTGCGCAGGCCCTGCAGCTCCAGCCATTCCTGCACGTCGGGCGGCAGGACGCGCCAGTGGTCGCGATCCTGCACCATGCGCCGCACCCGCTCGGCCAGCGACGTGCCCAGCGGGAATTTCGACCCGCCGTAGGAGGGGATGCGCGGGTCTTTGTCCACCGCCGCCGAGACGAGGGCGTCGGTCCCGACGATGCCTTGGAAGGCCCAGACCTGGCCGGCGAAGACGAAGGTGTCGCCTGGCGTCATCTGTTCGAAATACCACTCTTCGGCCTCGCCGATCTTGCGGCCGCCGACCAGGTGTTTGCCCCCCGCGCGCCGTCCGGCGACCCGCACGTTCAGATTGGCGGCGGAGACGATGGCGCCGACGTTCATCCGGTGCCGCTGGGCCATCTGGACGTTGCGGACCGTCCATTTGCCGTCGCGGGTGCGCACGATGCGGGCGAAGCGGTCATAGGTCCGCAGCGCATAGCCGCCGACCGCGACCAGATCGACCACCTCCTCGAAGGCTTCGTAGGTCAGGTCGCGATAGGGCCCCGCGCTCGTCACCTCGGCGAACAGCTCGGCCAGGTCGAAGGGTTCGGAGCAGGCGCAGCCCATGACGTGCTGGGCCAGGGTATCCAGCGTCCCGGTATGCTCCGGCTCCCAGTCGAAGGCGTTCTCGGCCACGGCCTCGCGCGCGGCCTGGCACTCCAGCATCTCGAAGCGGCTGGCGGGGACCATCAGGGCGCGCGACGGCTCGTCCAGCCTGTGATTGGCCCGGCCGATGCGCTGCACCAGCCGACTGGCCCCCTTGGGCGCGGCCAGCTGGATTACGAGATCGACGTCGCCCCAGTCGATGCCCAGGTCCAGCGTCGAGGTGCAGACCACGGCCTTCAGGTCGCCGCGCGCCATCGCCGCCTCGACCTTGCGCCTCTGCTCGGCGGCCAGGGAGCCGTGGTGCAGGGCGATGGGCAGGTCGTCCTCATTGATCGCCCACAGCGACTGGAAGACGAACTCGGCCTGCCAGCGGGTGTTGACGAAGATGAGGCTGAGGTCAGCGCGCCGGATGGCGTCGTAGACCTCGGGGATGGCGTGGACGCCGGTGTGCCCGGCCCAGGGCACGCGGCCTTCGCTGACCAGCACGTCGACCACAGGCGGCGCGCCGGGATCGCCGAGGACAATCAACACTCCCTTCCCCCTCGAGGGGGGAAGGGCCGGGGATGGGGGTGCGAGCGGACGGCCGAAATGTTCCGCGCGAGAGACGCCCCCGTCCCCCGCGCCCGCCTTATTGACACCAGCGACCCCACCCCCACCCAACCCTCCCCTCTCGAGGGGGAGGGCTCTAGGACTGAGCCAGTCGGCGATCTTTTGCGGGTCATCCACCGTCGCGCTCAACGCCACCCGCCGCATCCCCGGCGCGAAAGCCTGCAAGCGCGCCAGCCCCAGCGCCAGCAAATCGCCGCGCTTGCCGCTCCAGATGGCGTGGACCTCGTCCAGCACCACGCATTTCAGATCGGCGAAATAGGCCCTCGCCCCCTCCCAGGCGCAGAATAGGGCCAACTGCTCCGGCGTGGTCAGCAGGATGTCGGGCGGGAAGTCGCGCTGGCGCTGCTTCTTCGACTGTTTGGTGTCGCCGGTGCGGCTCTCGACATGGATGTTCAGCCCGATCTCGCGGATGGGCGTCATTAGGTTGCGCTCGACGTCGGTGGTCAGGGCCTTCAGCGGCGACAGATAGAGGGTGTGGACGCCCGAGCCCGGCCCCGTTTCGGGTCGAGGGCCCCTTTCGGCCAGGTCGATCAGGCTGGGCAGGAAGCCCGCCAGCGTCTTGCCCCCGCCCGTCGGCGCCACCAGCAGGGCGTGCGCCCCGACCTCGGCGGCGGCGACCATCTCCAGCTGATGCCGGCGCGGCGACCAGCCCCGACCGGCGAACCAGTCGGCGAACAGGGGCGGAAGCGTCGTCATTCGCTGGGCTCAGCATAGGCGCAGCCGCTCTCGCCCCAGCGGCCGCCGGAATCGAGACAGTAATCGACGTCGCTGTTGAAGATCCTCCATGCCGCGAAGGTCAGCAGCAGGCCGATGACCAAGGCTGCGCCCAAGCAGCCTCTGCGGCGGCGGATCACTCTTCGCTCCATGGCGAGAGCACCCGGCAGCCCAGAGGCTCGAAATGCCGGACGTTGCGGGTTACCACCGCCAGGCCATGGACATGAGCGGTCGCCGCGATCAGTTCGTCCGTCATGTCCGAGGCTCGACCCGCCGTTCGCGCGGCCTCTGCTAGAGAGGCCCAGCGCTCGGTGACGTCCAGATCGACCGGCAGAATCCGGTCATCGAACCTCAGCACCAGGTCGCTAAGCCAATAGTCGAGATCGTCGCGTCGGCGGCCGGGTTCGAGGCGGACGATGCCGCGCCGAAGCTCCCCCACCGTGATGACGCTGAGGTGCAGGTCCGACAGCAGCTGATCGCTGAGCCAGCCGATCAGGCCCGCGTCCGGTCGCGCGCGCTTCGGCTCGCTGATGGCGTTGGTGTCGAGCAGAAACATCAGAGCGGGTCGATGTCCCGCGTCGGACGGCGATCTCGCTCCAGATCGACGCCTTCCAGCGACGGACCGTTCAGCAGCCAGTCCTTGAAATCATGGGCCGCGCGAGGGTCTTTCAACCGGCGGAAGTCCTCAGCCGACAACACGACGGCGGCGGCCTCTCCGTGCAGGGAAATCTCCTGCGGCCCCTCGCTGCGCGAACGTCGGATGACCTCCGAGAGATTGTCCTTCGCCTTGGCGACGCTCCAGCTCATTTCGCGCTCACATTATGGCTATTTCTTATAGCCATACTCTGGCGGGACACTTCCGTCAATGAAATGTTCCCGTTCCGTTTCGTTGCCTCCGGCGCTATTGAGCGAGGGTGACCGTCGAATCCGCCGACATTCGGACAGCCTCGTCCCTGACGTTCGACCTGCCCCCCGCGCTGGCCACGCCGCCGGGGGCAGGGGCCGTGTGCGACGATCAGGGCGCCAGAAAGATCGGCCGGGGCGCCGCCGAGGGCCTGTTCATGGGCGGCACCGTCATCGTCGCCCACGCCGGACTGACCGCGCGGCGTCTAGGCCTGGCGCCGCCGCCGCGCTCGGCCGAGATGCTGGATGCGCTGGAGCTGTTCGCCTTCGTGCGTCCGGCCCGGTTTTGCGCCCCGTCGGCCACCGGGCTGGCGCTGGCCCTGGGGCGCGAGGAGCCGAGGGGCGCCGAGGCGCAGGCCTCCGCCCTGCGCGCCGCCGCCGCCGACCTGCTGGCCGAACTGGCCGCGCCCGCCTATCCGGGGCGGGAGGAGGCCTATGCGCTGGCCCTGACGCTGGAGCGGGCGGGCTGGGGCTGGGCGTCGCGCGTGCTTCAGGCCCTGCGCGCCGGGCCGCTGCGCGATCGTCAGCAGCGCGGCTCGGGCCTCGACGTCTGGGCGCGGCTTCAGGAGTGGGAGGACGAGGCGCCGCGCGGCGAGGCCGGGTCGGCTCCCGTCGATTCCGAGAGCGCCCGTATCCGGCTGGACAAGCTGCTTCAGGCCTCGGGTCTGGACGAGACGCGGCCCGCCCAGTCCGACTATGCGGCCGAGGCGGCTTACGCCTTCTCGCCCCGCAATGAGGAGGGGCGCCCGCGCGTCCTGCTGGCCGAAGCGGGGACCGGCACGGGCAAGACCCTGGGCTATCTGGCGCCCGCCAGCCTGTGGGCCGAGCGCAACGCCGGCGCAGCGTGGATCTCGACCTACACCCGCGCCCTGCAACGCCAGATCGACCGCGAAAGCCGCGCCCTGTGGCCGGACGAGGCTGAGCGCCGCCGCAAGACGGTGGTGCGCAAGGGGCGCGAGAACTACCTCTGCCTGCTCAATCTTCAGGACATGGTGCAGGCGGCGCAGCTGGGGAACGGCGACCTGATCGGCATGGCGCTGGCGGCGCGCTGGGCCGCCCACACCCGCGACGGCGACATGACCGGCGGCGACTATCCGGGCTGGCTGCCCGGCCTCTACGCCACGGCGCCCATGCACCAGGCGGGGCCGGCCAACCTGGTCGACCGGCGCGGCGAGTGCGTCCACGCCGCCTGCCCCCACTATCGCCTGTGCTTCGTCGAAAAGACCATCCGCGCCAGCCGTCGGGCCGATCTGGTGGTGGCCAATCATGCGCTGGTGATGACCCAGGCCGCCTTCGACGGCGCCCGCACCGCGCGGGGGCTGAAACAGGACGGCGAGACGGCGGCGCTGAAGCGCATCGTTTTCGACGAGGGCCACCACCTGTTCGACGCCGCCGACAGCGCCTTCTCCGCCTGCCTGTCGGGCCAGGAGGCGGCCGAACTGCGCCGCTGGATCCGCGGGCCCGAGGGACGCGGCCGTCGCGGGCGCGGGCTGGAACAGCGGCTGGGCGACCTGACCGCCGACAACGAAGCCGCCGCCAAGGCCCTGAAGGACGCGCTTCAGGCCGCCGCACAACTGCCCGGCGAGGGGGTGTCGGGCCGCATCGCCCCGGCCTCGGGCGAAGTGAACCCCATCGGCCCGATCGAGCGGTTTCTGGTCGCCGCGCTGGAGCAGTTGCGCGCCCGCGCGGCCGAGACCGGCGGCGCCGAGTTCGGGCTGGAGTGCGCTCTGCGCCCCGTCACCGAGCCGGTGCTGGAGGCCGCCCGCGAGGCGGCCCGCGCCATCGCCGCCGTCGAGGCGCCCCTGCTGGCCCTGTCGCGCCATCTGGAGGACATTCTGGACGAGGAGGCGGCCGAGCTGGACGGCGCCGCCCGCGCCCGCATCGAGGGCTCGCTGCGGGGGCTGGATCGGCGCGCGCGCATGACCCTGCCCGGCTGGCGCTCCATGCTGGCGGCGCTGGAAGAGGGCGGGGACGAACCCGATCCGGATTACGTCGACTGGCTGAGCGCCGAGGCCGCCTTCGGCCGCATCCACGACGTGGCCCTGCGCCGTCACTGGATCGACCCGACCGTGCCGCTGGAAGCCGCCGTGGTCATGCCCGCGCACGGCGTCCTGGTGACCAGCGCCACCCTGTCCGACCCGGCGGCCGAAGACCCCTTCGACCTGGCCCGCCTGCGCACCGGCGCCGCGCGCCTGATCGAACCGGCGCGGACGCTGAAGGTCGACAGCCCCTTCGACTATGCGACGAACAGCCGGGTCATCGTCGTCAACGATCTGGTCAAGGATGACCCGCGCCAGATCGCGGCGGCCATGCGCGAACTGTTTCTGGCGGCGGGCGGCGGAGGCTTGGGCCTGTTCACCGCCATCCGGCGTCTGAAGGCGGTCTATGAGCGGCTGGGACCGGAACTGGCGCGCGCGGGCCTGCCGCTCTACGCCCAGCACGTCGATCCGCTGGAGGTCGGGGCCTTGGTGGATGTCTTCAGGGCTGAGCGGGACAGCTGTCTTTTGGGCACCGACGCCGTGCGCGACGGAGTGGACGTGCCGGGGCGGTCCTTGCGCGTTCTGGCCTTCGACCGCGTGCCGTGGCCGCGGCCTGACCTGCTGCACAAGGCGCGGCGCGAGCGGTTCGGCACGGGCTCGGGCGGTCGTTCGTGGGACGACGCCCTGGCGCGCGGGCGCATCGCCCAGGCCTTCGGCCGCCTGATCCGCCGGGCGGACGACCGGGGCGTCTTCGTCATGCTGGACGCCGCCTGCCCGACCCGCCTGTTCGCCGCACTGCCGCCGGGGACCGAGGTGCTGCGCCTGGGCCTGGCCGAGACGGTGGAGTTGACCAAGGCGTTCCTGGCGGAATCGAGCTGAAGCCTCCGCCCCTTCCTCTTTCGTCATCCTCCGGCAAGCCGCGCAGCGGCGCTGACCGGAGGACCCAGCGGCGCCGAAGGCGATCTTTGCTGCAAGCGTTGCGCGGGGGTTTTCGCCCTGACGGGCGCCGCTGGGTCCCCCGGTCTCGCTCCGCTCGCCGGAGGATGACGAAAGAGGAGGGGTCTATACGTCATCGTCTCATTGGCTATTCAGGGCGCTGCGCTTCAAACCGACCTAAGCCCCATGTCCCGCACCACCCCCGCCACCGTCGCCCTGACCAAGGCCGGCGTCGCCTTCGAGCTGCATCCCTATGACTACGATCCCGACGCGCCGCGCGTGGGTCTGCAGGCGGCCGAGGCCTTGGGCTGGGCCCCCGAGCAGGTGCTCAAGACGCTGATGACTCTGGTGGACGCCAAGCCCGTCTGCGTCGTCGTGCCGTCGGACTGCGAGGTCGGCATGAAGAAGCTGGCCGCCGCCGCCGGGGGCAAGTCGGCGCAGATGATGAAGCCCGCCGACGCCGAGCGCCTGACCGGCTTCAAGGTCGGCGGCGTCAGCCCCTTCGGCCAGAGGAGGGCGGTCCCGACCTTCATCGACGAGACGGCGGTGCTGTTCGAGCGGGTGCTGATCAACGGCGGCCAGCGCGGCCTGCTTCTGGAACTGGCGCCGGACGAGGCGGCGCGGGCCTGCGCGGCGACGTGGGCGGACCTGACGGCGTAAGGCGACGTCCCCTTCTCCCCTTGTGGGAGAAGGTGGCCCGTCAGGGCCGGATGAGGGGTCTCGCCGAAATCTGATGAAGGATTCGCGTTTCTAGCGTCCCGCGACCCCTCATCCGTCAGGCTTCGCCTGCCACCTTCTCCCACAAGGGGAGAAGGATGCGCGCCTGCCCTTATGGCGCCCCCGATCCATGCGCTATAGGGGCCGCGAACCTGGAGTTTTCATGACCGACGCGCCCCCGCATCACAGCCGCAAGGGACTGATCGTCCCCTTCGCCATCGTCGCCGTCGGCCTGGCCCTGTGGACCGGCTGGTGGTTCTATCTGACGCGTCAGATCGAGACCCGGCTGGAGGCCAAGGTCGCCGGGCTGGAGCAGGCGGGCTGGCGCGTGACCCACGCGGACCTGCGCACCACGGGCTGGCCCATGCACGCACGGGTGACGATCCGGCACCTGGATGTCGTCGCCCCCTCCGGCCACGCCGTGGCCGCGCCGGTCGTGATCGCCCAGGCCAACGCCTATAATCCGACCCGCTGGGTCATGGCGGCGCCGGACGGCCTGGTCGTCACGCGCGGCGTCAAGGGCAAGGCGGCGATCCGCGCCGAGGGCATCCGCATGAGCGTGCACGGCCTGACCCAGCGCTGGCCCAACGTCGCCCTGGAGCTGGAGAAGCCGGTCTTCACCGCCCTGCCGGGGGCCGAGCCCTTCCCGCTGAAACAGGCGGGGCTGGTGCAATTCTACATGCGGCCGCACCTCGTGGGCTCCGACACGCCGACCGACGACGTCGACGTCCTGTTCCGCCTGGTCGACGCCGAGGGGCGGCCGGGCGGCCCGGTCGAGGGCTTCGCCCAGTCGGGCAAGCTGAACGCCCAGATCGAGGCGGTCATCGAGAAGGCCTCGGCCCTGCGCCGGGGCGCGGACGCCCACGGCCTGCTGAGCGCCTGGACGGCGGCGGGGGGGCGCTTCATCGACGTGAAGGGCGAACTGGGCGCGGGCGAGAGCAAGGCCTTCGTCTCGGCCGAAAGCCTGTCGGCCGACGACAAGGGGCGGCTGGAAGGCCAGGTCTTCGTGCGGGCCGAGAAGCCGCTGGCGGCCATCGTCGGCCTGGCGGGCGCCCAGCAGGGCGGCGCGCTCGACCGCGCCGCCGCCGCCAAGGCCGCCGCCGCCACGCCGCAGGGCGGGACCGGCGCGGACGGCCAGGGCGTCGAGCTCTCCATCCTGTTCCGCGACGGCCGCACCTATCTGGGGCCCTTCGCCCTGGCGCCTGCGCCGCAGCTGTTCTGATGCTGACGGAGCCGCCCGCCGACGAAGAACGCCTGGCGCTGGAGCAGGCCGTGGCGGTCGCCGCGCGCGCCCGGCTGGCGGCGGGAGGGCGCGGCTCGCTCGACGGCGACGCCATCGCCTTGCGGGCGGTCTTGGGCGGGATGGGCCCGGCGGAGAAGGCGGCGGTGCGCGCCGTCCTGGGGCGGCTTGAGGCGGCCGCTGGACGCCCTCTGGTCGCCTGCGGCGCCCTGGCCCAGGTGTTGGCGGCCGATCGCTGGGGTCTGGCGGCGCGTCCGCTGGCCGAGGCGGATCAGGCGCTTACGGCGGCGCGGGAGGGGGCGCGCGCCCTGATCGACCTGTCGACGCGGCCGTGGTGGGGACGGCTGCTCGCCCTGCCCATGCTCAAGGTGATCGCCGCCCTGCCGGACGACGCGGCGGGATCGCCGCGCGCCCTCATGGTTTCGACCGAGACGCCGGGGCCGACCGGCGACGATCGCACCTTCTGGGTCACCGACAGCGCCTGGCCCGACGCCCGCATCGTCGAGGCCCTGGGCCAGGCGGGCCTGGCGGCCGAGTTCCTGGCGGGCGGCGGCGGGTTGAAGCTGTTCGTCCTGACGGGTTATGTGCAGGCGGAAGACCCTCGGCTGGCGGGCGCGCCCGGCGGCCTGACCGGCGTCATCGGCGCCGCGCCGGTCTTCTGAACCTCAGCGGCCGACAGGATGACCCGCCCATGACCGAAGCGAACGCGCCCAAGCCCGGGTTCGGTCCTGGCCCGGAGCCGAAACGCGGCATCCTGGACATCGCCCCCTACGTCGGCGGCAAGAGCGCCATCGCCGGTGTGGCCAAGCCGATCAAGCTGTCGTCCAACGAGAACGCCCTGGGCGCCGGCGAGAAGGCGCGCGAGGCCTACGCCGCTGCCGTCGCCTCGATCCACCTCTATCCCGACGGCCGGGCCGACCGCCTGCGCGCAGCCGTGGCCAAGGCGCACGGGCTGGAGCCTGAGCGGCTGATCTTCGGCAACGGCTCGGACGAGGTCTTCGCCCTGCTGAACCAGACCTATCTGGAGGCCGGGGACAACATCGTCACCAGCCAGTACGCATTCGTCGCCTATCAGATCTCGGCCCGCGCCTGTCAGGCCGAGGTCCGGCAGGCGGCCGAGCCCGATTTCCGCGTCGACGTCGACGCCATGCTGGCCCTGGTCGATGGCCGGACCCGGCTGGTCTATCTGTCGAACCCGGCCAATCCGACCGGCAGCTTCGCCACGGGCGAGGAGATTCGCCGCCTGCACGCGGGCCTGCCGCCGCACGTCCTCCTGGTCATCGACGAGGCCTACGCCGAGTTCGTCACCGAGCCGGAGTGGGAGAGCGCCTTCGGCCTGGCGCGCGAGGCGTCCAACCTGGTCGTCACCCGCACCTTCTCCAAGCTGCACGGCCTGGGCGGCCTGCGGGTCGGCTTCGGCTACGCGCCCCTGGCGGTCGAGCAGGCCATCGACCGCATCCGCCTGCCGTTCAACGTCTCCGTGCCGGGGATCGAGGCGGCCATCGCCGCCCTGGGCGACGAGGCGCACCAGAAGGCCTCGCGCGACCTGGTGGCCGAATGGCGGCCGCGCCTGACCCAGGCGATCCGGGGCTTCGGCTTCGAGGTCCTTCCGGCGGCGGGCAACTTCATCCTGATCCGCTTCCCCGACGAAAGGCGCACCGCCTCGGCGGCGCATGACTATCTGCAGTCCAGGGGGATCATCGTGCGCGGGGTCGGCGGCTACGGCCTGCCGGACTGCCTGCGGGTCACCGTCGGCACGGCGGATCAGAACCGCGCCGTCATCGACGCGCTCAGCGAGTTCGCGGCCATCTGATCCGGGTCAGTCGCCGCTGTTGAAGCGGACCACGCCGATGATCCCGGCGCGCCAGACGTGGTCGTCGTCGATCAGGGGGCTGTCCTGGACGTCGCCGAGCCGCTGCTCATAGTTGACGAAGGCGCCCAGGCCGAAGCGGTCGCCGACCGAAATGGCCAGCAGGGCCGCCGCCCCGGCCGCCGACAGTCCGCCCGACGGGGCGAAGGCGGCGTAGCCGCTGCTCGCGGCCTCCTGGGCGGTGACGCCGTAGTAGCGCCGGGCCCGCTTGTCGTCGCCGCCGCGCATATAGGCCAGGGTCTGCAGCAGGCCGACGCGCGTCACGCCCTGGTGGCCGACGGAGCCGTAGTATTCCAGGCCGGCGTCGTCGCCGGTGGCGTCGTGCTGGACGCGGCCTCCAACCACCACGTTCCCCGGCAGCCGCTTGAAGGCGTAAAGGGCCGCGTCGGCGCCCAGGCCGGGCCGGTCCATGCCGTCCACCTCCCCGGCGGAGAAGCGCGGGCGAAGCTGCGCTCCGGCGTGAAAGTCGTCGCGCTTGACCGCGTTCCAGCCGATCCCGTCCAGTCCGTTGGCGTAGAGGATGTCGCGATAGGAGGCCGAGCCCCAGGCGGTGACATTGGCCTGGTCGCCGTCCTTGCCAGACACGCTGAAGCCGCGCACCACCCCGCCGCCGACGTCGACCTTCCACGTCCGGGGCGTCTCGACCGCCGCGAAGGGCTGCGACTGGCCCAGGGCGCTCGAGGCCGGCAGGCTCACAAGGGCGACGCTCAGGACGGCAAGACGGAAGGCGACGCTTGAAGGCATGAACAGGTCCCAGGTCAACGGCTGATGAACTGGGCCTGCAAAGCCTAGGTTTTGGGCTGCAACAAGGCGTTGGAGGCCGTCTCGATGCGGTTTTCCAGCTCGCTCATGAACTCGGGGCGCTTCAGTCCGGCGGGGATGGGCGGCAGGAATTCGAACACCACCGTGCCCGGATAGCGCCTGAAGCCGCGGGCGGGCCAGTGCACGCCCGAGTTGGTCGCCACCGGCCAGCAGGGCGCCCCCAGGTCGCGATACAGAGCCATCACCCCGGGCTTGTAGTCGGGCGCGGCGCCGACCTCGGCGCGGGTGCCTTCGGGGAAGATGAAGATCTGGCGCTGCTCGGCGGCGCGGGCGCGCGCCTGTTTGACCATATCCTTCAACGCCTTGGAGTGGGCGGCCCGGTCGACGGCGATCATGTTGGTCTTCCAGGCGAACCAGCCGAAGAAGGGAATCGGCTGCAGCTCCTTCTTCATGATGACGCAGGGGTCGGGCAGGACGACGAAGGGGATGATGACGTCCAGCATGCTCTGATGCTTGCACGCCACCAGGGCCGCGTGCGGCGGCCGGTGCTCGAGGCCGCGCAGCTCGACCTTCACCCCGGCGATCCAGCGCAGGCCGAACAGGACGAAGCGCGCCCACTGCTTGATCACGCCCATTGCCGGCCGGTGCGGCATCAGCAGCGCCGGCGACAGAAGGACGGCGAACAGCGGCATCGACAGATAGAGCCACAGGGTGAAGAGCAGGGAGCGGAGGATGATCATGCGGAGGGGTTCGCGACGGGCTCGGCGTGGGATGGGGCGGCGGCGTCGGGGCGCTCGGGATGGCGGCCGGTCAGCCGGTGCATCGCCTCACGGCCGAGGACGGCCAGGTATTTCATGTATTCCAGCGTCATGCGCCGCGCCGTTTCGGCCGCCCGCCACCAGCGGGAATTGTCCAGCGACGGGGTCGAGACGGCGTAGGGCGTCAGCCGCACTCCCGGCGCGGCGCCCCGGATCTCCAGCAGGCTGCGCGGCATGTGATAGTCGGAGGTGACCACGATCAGGCTGTCATAGCCCTTGGACCGCGCCCAGGCGGCGATCTCCTGGGCGTTGCCGACGGTGTTCTCGGCCTCGAAGCCCAGGTCGACGCAGCAGTTGAACAGCTTCTTCGACCCCGGCGTCAGGGCGCGCAGCTCCTGGCGGCGCACCTCGCGGTTGACGCCCGAGATCAGCACCCGGTCGCCCTTGTCCTGCTCCAGCAGGCGGATGGCGGCGTTGACGCGCTCGGCCGAGGGGCCGGTCAGGGCCACGATGGCGTCGGCGCGCGCGGGTTCGGGCGCGGGCGTGAAGCCGCGCACCCGCTCGGCGAAGACGAACAGGCCGACCAGCCACATCAGCGCCACCACGGCGATCAGCGTCAGGAACTTCATAGCGTCTAACTAGCTACGCCCGCTCAGCTTCGCCAGCGCCGTGAAGCGGGCCGAGAGCGCGGCGACGCCCAGCGCCAGGATCGGGCAGGCGGTCAGGACCAGCAGATCGACATAGGCCAGGGGCAGGGCGGGGGTCAGGCCGCCTTCGCCGCCCGCCAGCCGCAGTCCCGCCAGCAGCAGGGCGGCCGTGGCCGCCCCCGTCGCGCCCGCCGTCCCGGCCAGGGCGCCGAAGCGGCGCTCGAACAGGCCCGCGATCCGCCCGTCCGAGGCGCCGTTCAGGCTCAGGGTGTCGATCACCGCGGCCTGGGCCGCTAGCCCCGCCCGGGTGGCATAGGCGATGGCGGCTCCCGTCGCCGCCGCGATCAGCAGGAAGGCCGCTCCGGCCAGGGCGGTGATGACCCCGGCCGCGCGCTCGACCTCGCCGCGCCACAGGCTGTGGTCGTCGACCGAGGCGTCCAGCCCCGCCTCGGCCAGGGCGCGGCTCAGGCTCGGGGCGCTGGCGGGCGCCTTGGGGTCCAGGTGGACCACGACCAGATGCGGCAGGGGCAGGTCCGGCAGGGCCGCCTCGCCCACCCAGGGGCGCAGCAGGCCTTCCGCCGCCTTGCGGTCCAGGGCCTCGGCCTCGGCCACCCCCTTGACCCCGGCCAGGGTCTCGGCGGCGCGGGCGGCGGCGGCCGGGCCGGTCTCGTCGACGCGCGGCCGCACCTGGACCGTCGCCTCGGCCCGCAGCTGGCGCGCCCAGCCGTGCGCCGCGCGATCGGCGGCCAGGGCGCCCACGGCGGCGATCGAGGCCAGGAAGCACAGCACGGCGATGACCACGACCAGCCAGCGCTCGCCGCCCGCTTCGCGCGGCAGCAGCTCCGGCTCCGAACGGCGCAGGCGGCCGATCATGCGATTGCCTCCGGTTCGACGCCCGCATCGACGGGAGCGGAGCGAGGCGCGAGAATCTGCTCCAGCCGCCCGCCTTCCAGCCGCAGGACGGCCGCCCCGCTGCGCTCGGCCAGGGCCTCGTCGTGGCTGGCGATCAGCACGGTGGCGCCCAGCTTGTTCAGCGACTGGAACAGCCGCATCAGCTTCTCGCCCATGGCGCGGTCGACGCTGCCGGTCGGCTCGTCGGCCAGGATCAGGCGCGGCCGGGTGACCACGGCGCGGGCGATGGCCAGGCGCTGCTTCTCGCCGCCCGACAGGGTGGGGGCCGGGCGTCCATCCGACCGCCCAGGCCGACCCAGCGCAGCATCTCCTGCACGTCGGCGGCGTAGTCGGCGGGGCGCTCGCCCGCCAGGCGCAGCGGCAGGGCGGCGTTGTCGAAGGCCGAGAGATGGTCCAGCAGGCGGAAATCCTGGAAGATGACGCCCATGCGGCGGCGCAGGGCCGGGACCTCGCGGCGCGGCAGATGGGTCACCTCGCGGCCGAACAGGCTGATTCGTCCCGCCTGGGGCCGCGCCGCCAGGGTCAGCAGCCGCAGCAGGGAGGACTTGCCCGCGCCCGAGGGTCCGGTAAGGAAGTGGAAAGAGCCATGAGGCAAGCTAAGGTTAACGTCCCGCAGCACGGCGGGCCTGTCCGCATAGCCGAAGCCCACGCCCCTGAGGCAGACGGCGTCAGGCGCGGAATCAGGGTCGGCGGCGCGGCGGTTCGGATCAGGCATCGGGTTTCGTATTGGACCGGGGCGTTACGCCGCGACAGGAGGGGGCGATAAGCCTCGCAGTCAGCTGACATGATACTGACCTGCCCCGCCTGCGCCACTAGCTATTTCGTGCCCGACGAGGCGATCGGCCCGAACGGCCGTCGCGTGCGCTGCAAGGCGTGCGGCCATGACTGGCTCGCGACCCGGGAAGACCTCCCCCTGGAGCTGGAGCCCGAGCCCACTCCGAGCGAGGAGGCCGAGGCCGGCGCCGGCCGCTACGACACCTTCGCCGAGACCCCGGCGCCCGAACTGCCGCGCGCCTTCCGGGCCCTGGCCGAGCAGAAGCGCCGGGCGCGCCGCGCGGCGGCGGCGGGCGCGGCCTGGGCGGCGGCCGCGGTCGTGGCCCTGGGCCTGCTGGCGGGGGCGATTCTGTTCCGCGAGGAGATCGTTCGCGCGGCTCCGGCGACGGCAGGCGCCTACAGGGCCCTGGGGCTCGAGGTGAACGTCGTGGGCCTGGATTTCGAGGCCTTGAGGGGGCGCACCGCGCCGCACGATCCCGGCCGCGTCCTGGTCTCGGGCGCCCTTCGCAATATTCGCGAGGCCGAGGTCGTCGCCCCGCCGATCCTGGTCGTCCTGAAGGACGCCAAGGGCGCAGAGGTGGCCCGCCGCGTCGTGCGGCTGGACGGGCCGCCGGTGCTGCCGGGCCAGGTGCAGGGCTTTGCCGTCGTCATTCCCGATCCGCAAGGCCGGGTCACGGGTCTGGACGCGGACTTCGTCCTGACGTCTCCGTCCGAGCCGTCCGCCCGTCCGGCCGTCCCTGCGGCGACGGAGGGGGCGGGCGAGGACGGGGGCCTGCGCCGTCTCAGCGCCCTCGACCTAGGTCAGGGGGCGGCGCCCCTCGACACCGGCCCCGCCCAGGGAGTATCGCCGGGGCATGGCTGACACCCTACCGACGCCCGCCCCCACGGTTCTCCTGTCCCAGGCCGAGATCGAGGCCGTCGTGGCCGATCTGGCCCGCCGCATCGCTCCCCATGTCGACGACGAGACGGTGGCCGCCGTGCTGCTGACCGGGGGGCTATGGTTCGCCGCCGACCTGACCCGCGCCCTGGCGCGCGAGGGCCGCTGCGTGCGCTTCGACGCCCTGTGGCTGGCCTCCTACGGCGACGAACAGACCAGCCGCGGCAAGATCGACGTCCGCGCCCCCTATCAGCGACCGATCGCGGGCAGGAAGGTGCTGATCCTGGACGACGTGTTCGACACCGGCCTGTCGCTGGCCGAGGCGGTGCGGATCACGCGTGAAGCGGGCGCCGCCGAGGTGCTGACCTGCGTCTTCGCCCGCAAACCCTGGCCCGAGGCCCGCGCCCCCGAGCCCGACTTCGTCGGCTGGGAGGCCCCGAACCGCTTCCTGGTCGGCTACGGCCTCGACCACGCGGGCGGCATGCGCGGCCTGCCGGACATCTGCGCTCTAGACTAGTGGCGAGTGGGTGGTGACGAGTGGGGAGACAAGTTCGTCTCGTGACTAATCCTCGCCACTCGCCACTCGTCACTCGCTACTCGCCACTCTTAAAGCCACCCCGCCATCGGCTCGCGCGCGAACATTTCGTCATAGGTCGGGCGCGGGCGGATGACCGCCTGGCGCGCGCCGTCGACCAGGACTTCGGCGGCCAGGGGGCGGGTGTTGTATTCGCCGCTCATCACCGCCCCATAGGCGCCGGCGCTCATGAACACGACCAGGTCGCCCGCTTGCAGCGGCGGCAGATCGCGGTCGCGGGCGAAGGTGTCGCCGGTCTCGCAGACCGGGCCGACCACGTCATAAGGCAGGGCCTCGCCTTCCACCGGCCGCACCGGCTTCAGGTCGTGGAAGGCGTCGTAGAGGGCCGGGCGCATCAGGTCGTTCATCGCCGCGTCCAGCACCAGGAAGCGGCGGCCGTCGGTGCGTTCGTTGACCTGGATGACGCGGCTCAGCAGTACGCCCGCATTGGCGGCCATCAGGCGGCCGGGCTCGAAGGCGGTCTCGACGTTCAGGCCCTCCAGCACGCGCGCAGCCATGGCGATGTAGTCGGCCGGGGACGGCGTCGCCGCATCGCCGTAATAGGGCACGCCCAGGCCGCCGCCGAGGTCGAGGCGGGTGACGCTGTGCCCCTGGGCGCGCAGGGCCTCGGTCATGTCCCGCAGCACGCGGAAGGCGGCTTCCAGCGGGGCCAAGTCGGTGATCTGGCTGCCGATGTGGCAGGCCAACCCCACCGGCGTGACGTGGGGCGAGGCGGAGGCGCGGGCGTACAGCGCCATCGCTTCCTCGACCGGCACGCCGAACTTGTCGCCCGCCCCGCCGGTGGTGATCTTGGCGTGGCCGCCCGCGCCGATCTTGGGATTGACGCGGATGGCGATGGCAGGCGCTGCGCTCTTGTCGGCGGCGACGGCGATCAGCCGGTCCAGTTCGGCCGAGGACTCGACGTTGATCTGGCGCACGCCCTGATCGATGGCGAAGGCCAGTTCGGCGTCGGTCTTGCCCACGCCGGAGAAGATGATGCGCTCGCCCGGAATCCCGGCGGCCAGGGCGCGGCGGATCTCGCCCTCGGACACGGTGTCGGCGCCGCAGCCAAGCCGGGCCAGGGTCGCCAGCACCGATAGGTTGGAGTTGGCCTTGACCGCGAAGGCGATCAGGGCCTCGCCCAGCGCATCCCTATGGGCGTCGCACGCCTCGCGCAGCAGGCCGTAGTGACGGCGCAGCGTCGCCGAGGAATAGACGTAGGTCGGGGTGCCGACCGTCTCCGCCAGCGCCTCCAGCGAGACGCCCTCGGCGTGCAGGACGCCGTCCTTCAGATCGAAATGGTGCACCGGCGGGGAGTCCAGTCAGGGAGGGAAGGAAAGGCGTCAGCGCATCGGCGGCGGCTTGCCGAACGGGTCGGAGAAGCCGTTGTCGATGGGCGCCTGGCGCGGGGGCAGGTTCTGCATCGCCGGCTCGGGCAGGTGCTCGGCCGACTTGTCGCGGACGGCGCGCTCGGTCTGCTTCTTGGGCGTGGCGCCTTGCGGCGGCTCCAGATCGGCCATGCGGCCGCAGCCGGCCAGAACAAGGGCGGCGGCGCCCGCCAGGATCAGGGTCTTTTTCACAGGCGGCTTCTCCAGTCGGCGATGCGGGCGCGGACCTGTTCCGGCGCCGTGCCGCCGAAGCTCTGGCGGCTGGCGCAGGAGGCTTCGGGCGTCAGGACTTCATACACCCCTTCGGTGATCCGGCCATCCAGCGCCTGCAGCTCCGTCAGCGGCAGATCGCCCAGGCCCACGCCCAGGGCCTCGGCCCGCTTCACGGCGGCGCCGGTGACGTGGTGGGCCTGGCGGAAGGGCAGGTTCAGCTCGCGCACCAGCCAGTCGGCCAGGTCGGTGGCGGTCGAGAAGCCGGCCCCGGCGGCGGCGGCCATCTTCTCGGTGTTGGGACGAATGGCGGCGATCATGGCGGTCATGGCCGTCAGCGCCAGATCCAGCGCGTCAAAGGCCTCGAACACCGGCGGCTTGTCCTCCTGCATGTCCTTGGAATAGGCCAGCGGCAGGCCCTTCATGACGGTGGTCAGGGCGATCAGGGCGCCGTTGATGCGGCCCGTCTTGGCCCGCACCAGCTCGGCGGCGTCGGGGTTGCGCTTCTGCGGCATGATGGACGAGCCGGTGGTCAGGTCGTCGGGCAGGGTGGCGAAGCCGAACATCGGCGTCATCCACACCACGATCTCCTCGGCCAGGCGCGACAGGTGGCCCGCCGCGATGGAGGCGGCGGCCAGGCTCTCCAGCGCGAAGTCGCGATCCGACACGGCGTCCAGGCTATTGGCCATCGGCCGGTCGAAGCCTAGCGCCTGCGCCGTCATGTGGCGGTCGATCGGGAAGGGCGAACCGGCCAGGGCGGCGGCGCCCAGCGGGTTCTCGTTCATGCGCGCGCGCGCGTCGGCGAAGCGGCCCGCGTCGCGGCCGAACATCTCGACATAGGCCATCAAATGGTGGCCGAAGGTCACCGGCTGGGCCGTCTGCAGGTGGGTGAAGCCGGGCATCAGGTCGCCCGCGTGCTGTTCCGCTCGGTCCAGCAGGGCGCTTTGCAGCGCCTTCAACTGTTCGACGGTGCGGTCGCAGGCGTCGCGCACCCACAGGCGGAAGTCCGTCGCCACCTGGTCGTTGCGGCTGCGCGCCGTGTGCAGACGCCCCGACGGCTCGCCGATCAGCTCCGACAGCCGCGCTTCGACGTTCATGTGAATGTCTTCATAGGCGTCGCGGAAGGGGAAGGTCCCATCCTTGATTTCGCCCTCGATGACGTCCAGCCCGCCCAGGATGGCCTCGGCGTCGGCCGGCTGGATGATCCCCTGCTGGGCCAGCATGCGGCAATGCGCCCGCGACCCGGCCAGGTCCTGCGCCCACAGGCGTTTATCGACGCCGATGGAGACGTTGATGGCCTGCATGATGTCTGCGGGCTTGGCGCTGAAGCGTCCACCCCATAGAGACTGGCCCTGCGAGGGGGTGTCTTGCGGTTTGGAAGGCGTATCGGACATGAGCGGCTCTGGACGGACTTGGGCGGGCGTTGCGACGGTCGCCCTGATGGCGGTGATCGGCGTGGGCGCGGCGCTGCTATACGTCAATCAGCATCAGGGGCGCAAAGACTCCGCGCCGGTTTCGGCCGCGCCGAAGACGCCCAGCACGCGCCTGATCGTCCATGCGCGCGGCTCCCTGGCCCGGCTGCAGGCGCCGCCGCCGTTCGCCGCGCCCGACTATGTGTTCCAGGATGCGGCGGGGCGCGACGTCCGTTTCGCCGACTTCAAGGGCAAGGTGACGGTGGTCAATCTGTGGGCCACCTGGTGCGCCCCCTGCCGCCTGGAGATGCCGACCCTGGCCGCCCTGGCCCGGCACTATCAGGGCCGCGACGACTTCACGGTGGCGGCGATCAGCATGGACGTCGACAAGACGGAGCGCGAGGCGCGCGCCTTCATCGCCGAGAACGCGCCGCTGGACTTCTACGTCGATCCGAAATTCCAGCTGGCCTTCGAATTCCCCGGCAAGGGGGCCATGCCCCAGACCATCCTGCTGGATCGCCGGGGCCAGGTGCGCGCCGTCCTGATCGGCGAGGCCGACTGGGTCAGCAAGGAGGCCCTGGCCCTGATCGACGACCTGCTGGCGGAGAAATAGAGCGCAGGCCTTCTCCCTCCCCGTCCCGGGGAGGGTGGTCGCGCAGCGACCGGGTGGGGAGGGCCAGGTGATGCTAGCCACCGCGCCTGAAGCCCCGCCGCCCCCACCCGGCTTCGCCTGCGGCTCAGCCACCCTCCCCGGGACGGGGAGGGAGAGCGCGCGCGTTTCAGTACTTGGCCGGGACCCGTTCGTCGGTGGCGGGGTTGACGGCGCCGGGGCGGCCTTCGGCGGCGGCCTGGGCCTGTTTGTCTTCGAGCTTGTCGGCGACCGTGCCCGCGCCCTTCTCGACGGCCTGGGCCGCCTTCATGGCGCCGGACTCGACGACTTCGCCCGTCTGGGCGGCGACGTCGGCGGCCTTGTCGCCGGCGGCTTCGGCCTTGGTCTCGGCCTGCTTCTGTTCGCTCTGGGTGCAGGCGGCGGCGCCGAACGCCAAGACGGAGGCGGCGGCGATGGTCAGGGTGCGGATGCGCATGGGTGAAGCCCCTCTGTGGATGGAACCTTGGCCCTAACGCCGCCCGGCCGCGCCGGTTGCCTCAGTGCAGGTCGACGGGCAGGGTCTGGCTGGCCAGCAGCCGCTCCATCGTCGCCCAGTGATCCGGCCCCTGCCGCTCGACCCAGGCCTGCACCATGTCGCGGCCCAGGCCGTAGTTGATGACGTAGGAGCGGTAGGTCTCGATGAAGTTCAGCCGCTGCGCCGCGCGGTCGCGCGCGACGAGGCTGTATTTCTGCAGCTGGTCAAGCGCTGTCTCGCGGTCGATGCGTCCGGCCAGATAGGCGTCCGCCACCGTGTATTCCGCCCGCGCCAGCTCGCGCGTCAGGGCCAGCAGCTGCGTCTGGGCCTCGGCCGTCGCCGGATCGAGACCGGCCAGCGGATAGAGCACCCGCGCCTCGAACTCCGTGCGCTCATGGCCCGGGAAGGCCAGGTCGATGCCGTAGTTGGCGCTGCCCTCGGCGATGAAGGACATGGGGCTGAACAGGGGATAGACGCTCATCTCGACCCAGCCCTTGTCCTTGACGAAGGTCTGCTCCAGCAGGGCGTTGTAGACGTGATGGCCAGGGTAGCCCTCGTGGCAGCCCAGATCGACCGCCCGGTCGATGAAGATGGGCAGGTCGGTGTTCACCTGGATCAGGCTGAAGGCCCCGCCCTTGAACCAGTTGTAGCCGGACCACGGCTTTCCGTTGACGAACTCCAGGGTGAAGGTTTCGCCGGCGGGCAGGGCCATGTGGCGCTCGGTGCGCGCCTTGCACTCGGCGATGGCGGCGCGCATCACCGGCTCCAGCCGGTCCTTGGGAATGACGTAGCGGGCGCGGAAGGCGGCGACGCGCTCGGCCAGCGGCCCCTCCCCGGGGACCAGGGCGTCGATGCGCGCCAGAACCGGATCATAGGACGACAGGGGGCGCAGCTCCGGCCGCACTCCGAACAGGGCCTCGGCCTCATCGGCGAAGCCCAGCTTCTCGCCCTGCAGCATCCGCAGCCGCGCCGAGGCGGCCGAGACATGGGCCAGCAGATAGCGTCGGCGCTGCAGGCTGTCGGCGTCCAGCCCGGTCGTGGGCAGGGCCTCCAGCCGTCGGGTCAGGGCCGTCGCGCCCTCGGCCAGCTGGGGCAGGGCGCGCGGATGAGCCTTGGCCGCCTCGGCCCACTCGGCCGGGCCGTAATAGGCGTCGACATAGCCCGGCTCGCGCTCGCCGATCTCCAGCGTCAGGGCGACGTAGTCGCGCGCGACGGCGTCCAGGCTGTCGGACGCGGCCTTCGGCGTCGCGGCGCAGGCGGCCAGCAGGGCGACGGCGCCCGCCAGGGCGGCTATGGTGGTGACGCGCATCGATGCTCCCTCTCTCCGGTTCGCGACGCTAGGCCCTCGCGCGCCGCGCGCCAAGAAGGCGGCCCGGCGAGATTCAGGATTGAGGCCGCCCCGCCCATGCTGTAAGCACCGCCGTCCGGCCCCGGCGCCGCAGACGCACCCGTAGCTCAGCTGGATAGAGCGTTGCCCTCCGAAGGCAAAGGTCACACGTTCGAATCGTGTCGGGTGCGCCACTCCTGATAAGCAGAAATCAGCAGGTCGGGGCGTTCGCTTTTCTGAACGTCACACCCCCTTTTCGGCTTGGTGAGGCGGCGGGGCGGAGAGCGCCGCAGCCATCGACGCCCGCCACGCGGCCATGGCCGCGCCTGGTCGGTCAGCCCGAAATTTCAGCGAGGCATGGCGCCCGACGAGGCGTGAGGGGCGTTTCGCAAACTTGAGCAAGACGCGGTGTCGCGCCTTCGCGCGGCGTCGAGCGGAGTCAGGCCGTCTCGGCG
The DNA here is from genome assembly GCF_003627995.1 of Brevundimonas naejangsanensis. Taxonomy (NCBI): domain Bacteria; kingdom Pseudomonadati; phylum Pseudomonadota; class Alphaproteobacteria; order Caulobacterales; family Caulobacteraceae; genus Brevundimonas; species Brevundimonas naejangsanensis. The sequence continues at coordinate 1,432,267 of NZ_CP032707.1, forward strand.
GCCGGGCGTCAGCCCTCGGCCGGGCGCAGGTCGGTCGAGGCCTGCTGCACGGGGCGGCGCTGACCGCCGGCGGCGATGATGCGGTCGATGCGGGCCTTCTCGGCGCGGAAGGCGGCCAGGTCGGAGCCCGCCAGGACGGTGCCTTCCTGGGTCTTGATGCCCGAGGGATTGATCCGCTGGCCGTTGCGCCAGATCTCATAGTGCAGGTGCGGCCCGGTCGAAGCGCCGGTCGAGCCGACGTAGGCGACGACCTGGCCCTGGCTGACGCGCTGGCCCGCGCGCATGCCCGAGGCGTAGCGCGACAGGTGCCCGTAGCCGCTTTCCAGGCCGTTGGCGTGGCGGATGCGCAGCCAGTTGCCATAGCCGCCCCAGCGGCGCGCCTCGACCACCACGCCGTCGGCGGGGGCCACCACGGGGGTGCCGGTGGTGGCGGCGAAGTCCATCCCCTGGTGCATCTTGCGATAGCCCGAGATGGGGTGGGTGCGGACGCCGAAATTGGAGCTGACGCGGCGGAAGTTCTGAAGCGGGGTGCGCATCATGGCGGTGCGAGTATTCTTGCCGGTGGCGTCGAAATACTGGGCCGTCTTCGAGCCTGCGGGCTGGAAGCGGTAGAAGGCGTGGCCCTTGAGCTCGGCGTAGAGCAGGTCGCCGGTCTCGACGGTGCGGCCCGATTCGGTCACCGAGCGGTCGAACACCAGGGTGAACTCGTCCGAGGCCATCACGTCGCGCTGCATGTCGAACTTGTGTGCGAACAGCTGGCTGGCGCGGCGGATCACCGCCGAGGTGGCGCCCAGTTCGCGGGCGCTGGCCGACAGGGAGCGCTGGACCTTGTCGTTGGCGACGACGGTCTCTTGGGTCACCTTCTCGTCGAGCGAGCGCAGACGCAGGGCGCCGTCGAAGCTGCGCGACACGGTCAGCTGGCTGGCCGGGCCGGTGCGCATGGTCAGGCCGATCAGGCGGGCGTCGCCCATGCCGCCGCGCGGCTTGGACACGGCGGTCTCGAAGCGCAGGCCCGCGCGCAAATCCTTGAGATCGAAGGCGCTGGCGATGGTGGCGGCCACGGCCTTGGCCTCGTCGGCGCCGATGCCGGTGCGGCGCACGGCCTGTTCGAAGGTCTCGCCGCGGCGAATCTGGACGGGGATGGCTTCGGGGGTGGTCATGCCGGCCGGAGCGGCGGCGGCGGCGTAGGCCTGGGCTTCCAGCGAGTCGATCTGCGCCGCGGTCAGGACCGGAACTTCCTCGGCCTTCACCTGTTCATACCCACGACCGGCGAAGAGGGCGATGCCCACAGCGGCGCAGGTCGTCAGCAGGTGCGGCGCGAGCCGGACGGGCTGGCGGCGAGGATCGAACTGAGCCATGGGTCCCCGGCTAGTCGGCGACGCGTGCTGCGCCAAAACAGTCGAATTCTCGACGCGTTTCCAGGTCGCCCCGGCGAACGCGAAGCGAGCCATATAGCTCGCCTGTCCCATCTTGGGAAGGCGCAATGTTACGATTGGTTAACTTGGCGGGGATCACGCGCAGTATTTCAGTGTTCGACGCGAGTCTTGAGCGAAAGTTCGCCTTCCTATAGTCGATCTCGGCTGGTAGTGGCGCAGGTGTCACGTCGCAGTGCTCATTCTGCAACGACTGTTGTCGCGGCGCATTCTGTGGCGTTGTTCCTTTCCCCGCTCAGTTGAACTCCCAGCGCCCCTTGACCGACGACGTTCCCCCTCCCGGGTCTCCTTCCGACGCCCGCCCGCGCCCCACCACCCGTCGGTCGCGTCTGGGCCGGATGGCGCGGGCGCTCGTCATCGTGCTGGCGCTCCTGCTGCTGCTGGCGGCGGCGCTTTACCTGAACCGGCGCGCGGCGGCGCGCGAGCTGCTGGTCGGCTGGCTGGACCGGCGCGGCATCGACGCCGACGTCGAGATCGAGAGGCTGGAGCTCAGCGGCTTCGTCGGCCGCATCGTCATCGGCGACGGCCGTGATCCCGACTTCCGGGTCGAGCGCGTCGAGGTCGACTACGCCCTGGGCATGCCCTGGTCCGAGGCGGGCCTGGGGGTGACGCCCAGCCGCATCCGCCTGGTGCGGCCTGTCGCCAAGCTCAGCTGGAAGCAGGGCAGGCTGTCCATGGGCAAGCTGGACCCGCTGATCGAGGAGTTCCTGGCCCGCCCGCCGCGTCCCGAGATGCCCGGGCCCCTGGTCCTCGTCGAGGGCGGGCAGGCGCGCATCGACACCGAATACGGGCCCTTGCGGGTGCTGGGCGACGCCCGCGTCGACGACGGCAAGCTGATGCGCCTGTCCGGCCGGATGCCCGCCGCCTCGCTGAAGAGCGGGTCGGTCGAGGCGCGCGGCCTGGGCGGGGTCATCGAGGTGACGACCGTCGGCGACCGGACCGCCGTCAAGCTGCAGGCCCAGGCCGAGCGCTTCGCCCTGGCGGACGCCGGCGGCGAGGGGTTGGATCTGAGGCTGAGCGGCGACCTGCCCTATCCTGATCTCAAGACGCGGCGCGGCGACGGCCGCGTCGGCCTGAGCGCCCGGCTGACGGCCGACGAACTGACCGGCGGTGGCGCTGCGGCCCGGGCCGTTGACGCCACCCTCGACTTCGCCGGGGCGGTCGAGGGCTGGCTGAACGCCTGGCGTCTGGAAGGGCAGGCGCGCACGGCGGTCAGGGCGGATCGGGTGTGGGGCGAGGGGCTGGACCTGCGCCAGGCGGCGCTGGATCTGGGTCGCGTGGCCCTCTCGGCCTCGGGCGGGACAGATGAGAAGACCCTGAAATGGCGCGCGGCCTCGCCCGCGCGGCTGAGCTTGGCCTCGGGCCGCATCGGCGAGGCCCGCCTGGACCAGGCGGTCGTAGCCTCGCCCGGCGTCGAGGTCGGCGGGCAGGGCAGGGCCTTCGAGGCGCAGGGGCCGGCGACCCTGGCCGCCCGACGCCTGGCCACGGGCGACCTGACGCTGAACGGCGCACGCGGGCGTCTGGATTTCGACCTGGTGCGCGACGGGGTGACGCGCATCAGCGCCGTGGGCGCCCTAGGCGCCGCCCAGGCCTCGGCGCCCCTGTTCGGCGCGCCCCGGGCCGACGACGTGCCCGAACTGGCCGAACTCAAGCGGGCGCTTGGCGCCTTCGCCCTGGACGCGCCCCAGGTGCGGCTGGTCAGCGACAACGCCGGGGTCGAGTTGACCCTGCTGCGGCCGATCACGGCCCGGCCAGCCAACGGCGGCGAACTCAGGCTGTCGGCGGCGACCGGTCCCGCCCTGGCCCTTGCGGCGGGAGAGGGGGCGCACGGCGCCTTCAGCCTGGCCTCGACGCGCGGCGGCGGCCTGCCCGAGGTCCGGTTCGACGGCGTGCAGTGGCGGCTGGCGCGGGGTGGCTTTGCGGCGCGGCTGAAGGGGCAGGCGGCGCTCGATTTCGGCCCGGCGCGCGACATCGCCTTCAGCACCGAGGGCGAGTTGGCGTCCGTCGGGGGGCGGCTGACCTACACGGCGAACCACTGCAGCCCGGTGACGGTGCGCAAGCTGGACCTGGGCGAGAACTCGGTCGAGGCCGTCTCCGGTCGCGTTTGTCCCACCGGGGAACCTCTGATCTCGGTTCAGGGCGGCGCCTGGCGCGCGCGGGGTCGGCTCGCGGACGTGGCCGCGACCGCGCCCTTCCTGGGGATGCGCTTCGCCGAGGCCGAAGGCGATCTGGCGGTGGACGGCGCGCCCGGAGGGACGTCGATGCGCGCCGGGATCGACCGGGCTCTGGTGTTCGACGTCACCGACCCGGCCCGCTTCCTGCCGCTTCAGGCGAGGGGCGAGGCGCGGCTGGCCGACGACGTCTGGACCGCGGGCCTGGACCTGTCGCGCCTCGATCAGGCCGTCGGCCGCGTCGACCTGCGCCATGACGGCCGGGCCGGGGCGGGGAACGCGGTCATTTCGGCGCCCGGCCTGACCTTCACCCAATACGGCCTGCAGCCCGACGACCTCAGCCCCCTCGTCGCCGACTATGTGAAGTCGCCGGTCGAGGGCTCGGCCGCCTTCGAGGGGCGGTTCGACTGGACGGCCGAGGGCGCGACCAGCTCCGGCGTCCTGACCGTGCCGGAACTGGACTTCACCAGCCCGGCGGGCAAGGTCGAGGGGCTGAAGGGCCGGGTCGAGTTCACCAGCCTCACCCCCCTGGTCACGGCCCCGGACCAGCGCCTGACGGCCGATCGGGTGCAGACCGTCACCCCCCTGACCGATCTGGAGCTGCGGTTCGGCCTGGACGAGGCGGCCCTGCATCTCCAGGGCGGGCAGGTCCGGGCCGCCGGCGGCCGCATCCGCGTCGAGGCTCTGGACCTTCCGCTGACGCCGGGCCAGGCCTGGGGCGGCGTCATCCTGGTCGAGGGCATCCAGCTCAACGAACTGATCAAGAGCGCCAATCTTCAGGACAAGGCCGAGCTGGACGCCGTGGTCTCGGGGCGGCTGCCCTTCACCTATGATCCGAAGACGGGCTGGCGCGTGACGGGCGGCGTGCTGAACGGCGTGCGCCCCGGCCGCCTGTCGATCCAGCCCGAGGTCTTCGACGACCTGGCCGCGGGCGGCGGCGAGGCTTCGGCCGCCCTGCCGCCCAACACCATGCAGGACCTGGCCTATCAGGCGATGCAGGATCTGGCGATCAGCGACCTGACGGCCGAGGTCAACAGCCTGGACGGAGGCCGTCTGGGCGTGCGCTTCCACATTCGCGGCCGCCACGATCCGCCCGAGCGCGAGCAGTTGCGCCTGACCTTCATGGAGCTGCTCCGGCGCGACTTCCTGAACAAGAAGCTCAACCTGCCGTCCGACACCCCTATCGACCTGACGCTGGACACCACCTGGAACGTCAACCAGATCGTGTCCGACCTGCTGGAATACGCGCGCCGGGGCGAGGAGCCGCAACCTAAGCCTTGATGGGCGGCTCCGCTTTGTTCAGAACCCATTCACCCGCACCGGCGTTAGATCGTCGGGACCTCAACGCCGCCTTCGGAGATCGGCCCCATGAATCGGCCCATGATCAGCAAGCGCCAGATCGTCGCCCTGCTCGGCCTCGGCACCGCCAGCCTGGCGGCCTGCGCCCCCACGGTGAACATCAAGTTCAGCGAGCCGTTGCAGATCTACGCCAAGCTGGACGCCGACATCCGCATCAAGCTGGACCAGGAACTGCAGAACCTGCTCCGCGAAAACCCCAACCTGTTCTGATACGAAAGGGGGCTGACATGACTTATCGCAAACTCTTCGTGGCCGTGGCCGCCGTCGCCGCTCTGGGCGTCGCCGCCGGGGCCGCCGTGGCCCAGACCGCCTCGCAAAAGGCCCTGGTCGACCAGGCCAAGGCCGCTGGTTCGGTCGGCGAGCAGGCCGACGGCTACCTCGGCGTGCGCACCTCCGTGAACGCCGACACCCAGGCCGCCGTCAGCGCCACCAACGCCGGTCGCCGCCAGGCCTACGCCCGCAGCGCCGCCGACGCCGGCACCACGGCGGATGTGGCCGGCGCCCGCATGTTCGAGACCCAGCTCTTCCCGCGCATCAGCTCGGGCCAGTGGTACAAGAACGCCCAGGGGCAGTGGGTCCAGCGCTGACCTGAATCGGGTGAGCTGACCCATGGCGCAGGCTCGCGGCGGCCGTCTCGGACGTTTCCTGCGCGCCCTGATCCTGGCGGCGGCCATCTCGGCCGTCGTCACCCTGGGGCTGGCGGGCTACTGGCGCCTGATCGGCGGCGGCGCCATGACCATCCACGGCTGGATCGCCATGGGCCTGGGCGTGCTGGGCACGGTGGGCCTGGCCTGGGGGCTGATGCTCCTGGCCTTCCGCTCAGACCGCGAGGGCTGGGACGACCGCGTCGACAACCATCTCGACCCCGGCCTGAACCCCGACGATCGCTCGGGCGAGGACGACGACCTCTACTGAGCCCGTTCAGGTCGAGAGCCCGTATGGCTCATTGATTTATTTCGTCATTCTCGGGCGTCCCGAGAATCCAGAAACGCGACGCTTGAGATGCAGACTTCGGCGTCAGCCAATCATGCCTCGAGCGTCTGGAGCCCCGGGACAAGCCCAGGGATGACGCAAGAAGGCAATGAAGGGACTCTAGGCGGCGGCTCCGGCGCGCGCGTCTTGCAGGGCGGGCAGCAGCAGCTGCCGCGTCAGGGCCTCGACCACGGGCACGGCCACGGCGTCGCCCATCAGCTTCAAGGCCGCGCTCTCGCTGGCCGGCAGGCGGTAGGCGTCGTCCACCCCCATCAGGCGCGCGGCCTCGCGCCCGGTCAGGCGCCGCAGGGCGACCCGGCCCTTGTCGACGACTGCCACATATTGCCGTGACGAGCCCCCCGAGGGGGTGCGCAGGCAGCCGGCCAGGCCGTCGAAGCGCATCTCCAGCCGCTGGACCTTGCGGCCGTTCTCGATGCGCACGCGGCGGAAGGCGGCGCCGATGCGGCGCTCGCCGGAAGCCCGGATCGCCTCCAGCCGCGCCCGGTGCAGGGGCGAGGCCATGGCCAGCAGCGTCCGCGTCTCGGCCGCCTTGAACACCGGCGCGCCGGGCTCGAGCAGGGCGGCCAGGTTCCGGTTGCGGCGGGGCGGCGGCGCCAGGTCCCACCAGGCCCAGGCGGCCTTGACCGCCTCGGGCAGGCGCGTGTGGGCGGCGATCACCCGGGCGGAATGGAAGGGCCCCGCCGGGCCGGGCCGACGCGCGCCTTCGGTTTCGCGCATGGCGACGATGAACAGGCGCGGACGCGACTGCGGCAGCCATAGGGCGGCGTCGATCTCCAGGGCGCCGACCGTATAGCCGGCCTCGGCCATGGCCCCGCAGACGGCGACGAAATCGGCGCCCCCGCCCGAGGTCAGCAGGCCGATGACGTTCTCGATCACCACGATGCGCGGGCCGCGCCCCTCGGCGTCCAGGGCCTGCATCAGCTTCCAGAAGCCCCAGAAGGCGCCCGAGCGCTGGGCCTGCAGCCCGCCGCGCGCCCCGGCCAGGCTGACGTCCTGGCATGGCGAGGAGGCCCAGCACAGGTCCGGCGCGCCGGGGATCTGCTCGGGCGTCAGCGTCCAGACGTCGCCTTCGATCAGGGGAACGTCCGGGTGGTTGGCGCGAAAGGCGCGCGCCTTGGCCGGGTCGATGTCGTTGGCCAGGACGGTGCGGAAGCCGGCGCCCTCCAGATTCAGGCCCAGGCCCGCCAGCCCGCCCCCCGCGAAGAATTCGCAGGCCGTGAGGGCGGCGTCGGAGGCGGGGCGAATCGGCATGGGGCGACATTAACCCAGCCGAGGCGCTTTGGCGCCTGTCTTGACGCTTGCTGGTCAAACCGGGACCTTCGCCGCCAAAGCCGAGAAAGGACCGCCCATGCGCGCCGCCATGCTGTTCCCCGCCGCCGTCCTCGGCCTGGCCCTGACCGCCTGTTCGCAGCCGGGCGGCGGCGAGGCCCCGGCCCCGGCCAAGACCGAGCCCCGCACCCTGGCCGGGGTCGATCTGGACCAGCCGGTGCGGGTGCTGGGGACCGAGCCCTTCTGGGCGGTGGAGATCACGCCCCAGGGCCTGACCTATTCGGGCGTCGACCGGGCCGAGCAGAAGGCCGCCAACCCCGGTCCGGTGCTGCAGGGCGCCCTGGCCAGCTGGACGGCCAGGACCGAGGCGGGGACGCCCCTGGTCGTCACCCTGACCGCGACCGACTGTTCGGACGGCATGAGCGACCGCACCTACCCCCTGGCCGCCCGGGTCGAGATCGGCGGCGAGACCCTGACCGGCTGCGCCGCCGCCTCGGCCGCGATCGAGCGGGCCGGAGAGGGCGGCCGCGTGGAATAAGGCGCAGCTGGCGCCGGGCTTGCAGCGCCCGCCGGCGCAGGGCCGGGCCGTTCCCGGCTGCTTCATGGCAGGACGCCCTGATGACGCCCGTCGCGACGCCGATCGATCTCCGTCCCCTGACCGCCCTGCGGTTCTTCGCCGCCTTGTGGGTGGTGGTCTATCTGCTTTGGCCCAATCTGGCGGTCGACGGCATGCCCGCCTTGGCCGCCAAGGGCTACCTGGGGGTCGAGCTCTTCTTCGTCCTGTCGGGCTTCATCCTCAGCCACGTCTATCTGCAGGCCTTCGGCGAGCAGCGCTTCGGCTATCGCGGCTTCCTGTGGGCGCGGATCGCGCGGGTCTATCCGCTGCACCTGTTCACCCTGGTCGGCGTCATGGCCCTGGGCCTGACGGCGACGGCGGCGGGGATGGCGATCGATTCCAGCGTGCTGAGCTGGAAGACCCTCCTGCCCAACCTGCTGATGGTCCACGCCTGGGGCTTCGCGGGCGAGGCGGGCTGGAACCATCCGTCCTGGTCGATCTCGGCCGAGTGGTTCGCCTATCTGAGCTTTCCCCTGTTCGCGGCGGCGGCCTGGACGCTGCGCCGTCAGCCGTGGGTGGCCGTCGCGGCGGCGGCGCTGCTGCTGGCCGTCCTCCATATCGGGTTCGAGCGCCTAGCCGGCTATCGGCTGACCGAGGCGACGTTCAAATGGGGGGCGCTGCGGATCGCGCCCTGCTTCGCCTACGGCTGCGCCCTCTACCTCGCCCATCGTCGCGGGCCCGTGCCGCGCGCCCGCCTTCTGGCCTTGGTGGCCGCGGGGGCGATGGTCGTGAGCGCCGCCCTGCTGAGCTGGGACGGGGTCGTCGTCCTGGCCGGGGGGCTCTTGATTCTGGCTCTGGCCGGCCTGCCCGCCGAGCGGCCGGGCGTCATGGGCTCGTCCGCCGCCGTTTATCTCGGAGAGATCAGTTACGCCGTGTATATGCTGTGCGCGCCCTGGCAGATGCTGGCGGTCAACGTCATGTCGCGGCTGATCGGCGCCGAAGACAAGAAGCTGCCCCTTCTGTTGTGGCTGGGGATCATCCTCGGCTTGATTGTCGCCGCGGTCCTCGTCCACCGGCTGATCGAACGGCCCGCGCGGCGCGTCCTGCGCGGATGGGCGGACGAACGGCGATCATCTGTGGATCAGCCGTCGAAACAGTCGGAAACGGTTCTTCAACATTCGGACTCTATCGTCTAAGGCTTGTTCCGCGTCAGTCGGGAGCACGCCCCATGATGAAACGGCTCACTGCCGCCGCGCTTGCGGCGACCCTGGGATTCTTTGCGCTCGGTTCGACCCCGGCACAGGCCGGCGACGCCTATTGGCAGTGCGTGACCTTCGCGCGCATGTTCTCGGGCATCCAGCTGTTCGGCGACGCCTGGACCTGGTGGCGCCAGGCCGTCGACAAGTTCCGCACCGGCGACGCGCCGGAAACCGGCTCGGTCCTGGTGTTCCAGCCGCACGGCCGGATGAGCGCCGGCCACGTCGCCGTGGTCTCGGACGTGCTGACCGACCGCGTGATCCGCGTCACCCACGCCAACTGGGGCGGCAGCCGCGGCAAGGTCGAGGAGAACGTCACCGTCGTCGACGTCTCCCCTTCGGGCGACTGGAGCCGGGTCAAGGTCTGGTACAACCCGATCAACGACCTGGGCACGACGGTCTATCCGACCTACGGCTTCATCTACAAAGGCGCGCGCGAGGCGTTCGAGAACGGCCGTCAGATGGCCGCCGCCGCCGCCAACGAAGGCCGCGCCTCCAACTAGGCGCTTCTGGGCTCTGGCGCGCATCGCCTGATCGGGCGATAGCTGGCGCATGACCGACGCAAACGACATTCGCGGACACGCCATCGACACGGCCAAGCACGAGCCGCAGGGCGTGACCTACGCCGGCTATCTGGCGCTCGACGACCTGCTCAGCGCCCAGAAGCCCCGCTCCGACCAGCATGACGAAATGCTGTTCATCGTCATCCACCAGACCAAGGAACTGTGGCTCAAGCAAATCCTGCACGAGGTGGCCCTGGCCCAGACGCTGATCCGCGCGGGCGACCTGGTGCCCGCCTACAAGAGCCTGGCCCGCGTCAGCCGCATCCAGGCCGTCATGACCCAGAGCTGGGACATCCTGGCCACCATGACGCCGTCCGACTATCTGAAATTCCGCGGCGACCTGGGCGCCAGCTCCGGCTTCCAGAGCGACCAGTTCCGCCGTCTGGAGACCATGCTGGGCCTGAAGGACCCGCGCTTCCTGCGCTTCCACGCCGAGCGTCCCCAGGCGCACGCCGCGCTGGAGGCTGCGCTGAAGGCCCCCAGCCTCTATGACGACGCCCTGCGCCAGCTGTCGCTGGCGGGCCTGCCGGTTCCCGCCGAGGTGCTGAACCGCGATGTCAGCCAGTCCTATGAACCGTCCGAGGGCGTCGAAGCCGCCTGGCTCGAGGTCTATCGCGACACCGAGCGCTGGTGGCCCCTCTATCAACTGGCCGAGAAGCTGGTCGACCTGGACGACGCCCTGCTGACCTGGCGGCACAAGCATGTGATCACCGTCGAGCGGATCATCGGCCGCCGTCAGGGCACGGGCGGCACCGACGGGGTCGGCTATCTGGTCGAGACGCTGAAGCGCCGCTGCTTCCCCGAGCTCTGGTCGCTGCGCACCAAGCTCTGAGGCCGCAACCTTCGCCGCGGGCAGGGGTTCTGTTCCTGGTCAGCAGCGGAGGGCCCCATGAGCGCGGGCAATAGTCACGACGTCAAGGTGCTGAACGGCCTGGTCGAAGGGCTGATCGACAGCGCCGACGGCTACAGGGAGGCGGCGGCCGAGGCCGCGGACCCCGGCCACAGCGACTGGTTCGAGGCGCGGGCGGCCGAACGGCGCCGCCTGGCGGACGACCTCAGGGCGGCGGTCCGCGAGCGCGGCGGCTCGCCCGAGGAGGAGGGCTCCATCCTGGCCAAGGCTCAGCGCGCCTTCATGGACGTGAAGGCCGCCCTGCTGCGCGACGACGCCTCGGTGGTCGGCTCGGTGGAAAGCGGCGAGGATCATCTGAAGGGCCGCTTCGAGCGCGCCCTGGCCGACGCGGGCCTGTCGGCCACTACCAAGGAGACGGTCCGTCGCGCCTACGCCGAGGTGAAGGCCGGCCACGACCAGATGAGCGCCCTCAAGCACAGCCTGGAGGCCCAGCGCGACGCCGACAATCCGCTGTATCCGAAGTAGGGCAAACGCGACCCTCTCCCTCCCCGTCCCGGGGAGGGTGGTCGCGCAGCGACCGGGTGGGGAGGGCTTGGCTATTCAAGCGCAAGAATTCCATCTCCCGCCGGGAGAGGGTTGCTCCAGGGCGCTCCATGCAGCCAACAAAAAAGCCCCGGCGTCTCCGCCGGGGCTTTTGATCTTCAGCGCGAAGCCGAAGCCTGAAATCAGGCCTCGTCGCCGGCCTTCTCGGCCGTGCCGGTGGCCGGGACGGCGACCTTGCGGGCCGTCTGGCGCTCGGCGATCCGGGCCGACTTGCCGCGACGGTCGCGCAGGTAATACAGCTTGGCGCGACGGACGACGCCGCGACGCTTCACTTCGATGGAGTCGACGTTCGGCGACAGGATCGGGAAGCGACGCTCCACGCCTTCACCGAACGAAATCTTGCGGACCGTGAAGGTCTCGTTCACGCCGCCGCCGTCACGGGCGATGCAGACGCCTTCGAACGCCTGGATGCGTTCGCGCTCGCCTTCCTTGATGCGCACGTTGACGCGCAGGGTGTCGCCCGGCTGGAAATCGGGGATGGTCTTGCCTTCGAGCAGGCGGGCTTTTTCTTCGGCAGCGAGCTGCTGGACGATGTTCATGTCATTTCTCCGGAGCTTGTTTGCTCTTTACCTGTAAGTTGGCGAGATGCCGCTCCCAGAGATCCGGGCGCCGCTCCCGCGTCGTCGCTTCCCTTTGCTCCTGGCGCCATTTGGCGATCTTCTTATGATCGCCTGACAACAGGACTTCCGGGATGTCGTGGCCCTCGAACGTCCGCGGTCGCGTGTACTGCGGATGCTCAAGCAGGTCGTCCTCGAAGCTCTCGGTGGACAGGCTTTCCGCCGCACCCAGAACCCCCGGAACCAACCGGACGCACGCCTCGATCGCCACCATGGCCGCCGCCTCGCCGCCGGCGAGCACCGCGTCCCCGACGGAGACCTCCTCGAACCCCCGGGCGTCGAGCACCCGCTGGTCCACCCCCTCGAAACGGCCGCACAGCACGACGATGCCGTCGGCCTTGGCCCATTCCGTCACTCGCGCCTGCGTCAGGGGTCGACCGCGTGCGCTCATGTACAAAAGCGGCCTAGGCGGGCCTTCCAGGCTGTCGAGAGCCCTGGCCACCACGTCCGCTTTCAGCACCTGACCGGGACCGCCACCCGCAGGGGTGTCGTCCAGGAAGCCGCGCTTATCTTCGGAAAACGCGCGAATGTCCAGCGTCTGCAAGTCCCACAGCCCCTTCTCGCGCCAGGCGGTGCCGATCAGCGACACCCCCAGCGGTCCGGGAAAGGCCTCGGGGAACATGGTCAGGACGGTGGCGGTGAAGGGCATGGCGGCGGCTCATACACCAGAAACGCGGAAAAGACTGCACTACTACCCTCTCCCGGCGGGAGAGGGCTTGAGCCTCCAAGAGCGAAGCGATTGGTTCAGGCGACCCGAAGGGCGGCGCGGAGCAGCCAAAGGGTGAGGGGCTTGTCCGTTCAGTCGGCGTCAGCCGTCACGCGACGGCCGTTGGCCGACTTCAGCGGCGAACCCTCACCCTTTCGCGCCAGGACGATCGCTGACGCTCTCGTGCGGCATTGGGTAGCAAGCGCACCTAAATAAATTTCTGATTCAAAACGATTTTTTTACATTTCGTCCCGCGGGTGACGCCTATCGGGAAGCGTCAGGTCGCCACGCATCTGATCCAGGAGCGTGCCGTAGGACAGGAGATATGCCGACAAACCCAGACCTGGTGCCTCAAGGTGCCGCCAATCCGCTGGCGCTTCATGCGCTCATTCGCAAATACGCAGAGATCGCAGCCCAGGCCGATCAGGCCCGATCGGCCCTGCAGAAACTGACGGGTGGCGCTTTGGCGACATTGTCGAGTGGCCGAAGCTGAGTCTTTGCGGCTCTTGGGAAGGTCCGCTTCCGGGCGCCGCCCGCGCCATCGCCCGCCCCAGTTGAACCTTACTCGTAGCTGACATTCGTGGTGCGGCCCTTGCAACGGCGCGGCCCCGCATGGGGCGGCCAGCCTGGCCTTGTCCCTCGTCCTGCTGGTTTCACCTGCCTCTGCGCAGCGCTAGGTGACCCTGGATTGAGATATTCTATCGTTCACGCTGAGCTGATCATCCATCGGGCCAGGGTGAACGTATGTGCAGGGACGCCTCAGGAGCTCCGGATGAATTTCGCGATCGCATACGTCCTCACCCTCGCCACCTTCGCCGTGATCGACACGGCCTGGTTAGGCAGCATGGGAGATCGGCTCTATCGGCCCTTCATCGGTTCGATGCTGGCGGACAATTTCAGACTGGGGCCCGCGATCGCCTTCTACGCCCTCTATGCGGCGGGGCTGACGATTTTTGCCGTGTCGCCGGGGCTGGCGGAGGGCGGGTGGAAGAAGGCGCTGTTCTGGGGCGGGCTTTTCGGACTGTTCGCCTATGGAACCTATGACCTGACAAATCTGGCGACGCTGAAGACCTGGAGCATGAAGCTCTCGTTCATCGACATGACCTGGGGCGTGATCGTCAGCGGCGGCTCGTCGGCGATCGCCTGCGCCCTGGCCGCTAAGCTGCTGCGCCTTCCCTAGTCGCGCGGCGGCCGGGGAAAGAAGACGCTGGTGCGGGCGGCGTAGGCGGCGAAGGCCTCGGGCCGCGAGCGACGCATGTGGGCCTCCAGCAGGGGCACGCCCGATACGCGGGTGAGCAGCCAGTAGATGTAGGCTGGTCCGCTCAGCGCCAGCCAACCCCAAGGCCAGCCGCCGCTCAGGTCGATCGCGAAGATCGGCCAGGCGCACCAGCCGAGCCATTCAAAGAAGTAGTTGGGATGCCGTGACCAGGCCCACAGGCCTGAGTCGCAAACCTTGCCGCGATTGGACGTGTCGGCCTTGAAGCGGCTCAGCTGACGGTCAGCCAGCCGTTCGCCAAACAGGGCGACCACGAACACCAGGGTCGCCAGGGCGTCCTGAAAATTCAGGTCCGGCGTCGGATTTCGGGCGGCGACAAGGATGTTGAGCGCCAGGAGGGCGGCGGCGCCCGCCTGCAGCATCAGGAAGCTGAACATCCTGGTCTGGAAATGCGGCCCCCAATCCTGTCGCAGGCGGGCGTAGCGCGGATCTTCTTCCGACGAGCGGGCGCGGGCGGCGATGTGCAACCCCAAACGCAGCCCCCAAGCGCCGATCAGGCAGGCCCCCAACGCCTGGCGGGCGGAAGGCGCGACGCCGTCAAGCGGGAAGAGGGCGACGAAGACGCCCGCGGCGCCCAGGCCCAGGGACCAGAAGGCGTCGGCCCAGCCGCCTTGCCCGGTTCGGCGCTGGACTAGCCAGGCCACCGTCATCACCACGACCAGGAAGAGGGCCGCCGCGGCCCACAGCGCCAGCAGGGCGCCGATCACAGTCGCACGAAGGGCTGCATCAGCCGGCCCAGCCACCCGTCCAGTTGAATTTCCCCGTCCAGGGCGACGACGCAGACGCAGGGCTCGTCAGAGATGACGCGCGGCCGGTGCAGCACGTCCTCGTCGGCCTCTTCCAGATCGCCGACGTCGAACCGTTCGGTCTCGGTGGCGTAGGCGCCGGACAGGACGCAGGTCAGCTCGACCCCGCCGTGGGTGTGGCGGGGCGTCTCGCGGCCCGGATCGATCTTGAGCAGGATGACCCGGCAGTCGCCGTCGCGCGGGGCGTGGACGTCGCGCGCTCGCATCCCCGGCCCGATCCAGCGCCAGGGGCCCAGCGCGTAGCGTCGCAGGGGCTCGGGCAGTTCAGGCATGTCGTTCAACGGCGGCGGAATCCGCACCTCGCCGGCGTCGGTCTCGATCCGCGCCATGGCCCGGGCCAGGGCGCCGTCCGACAGGGCCAAGGGACGCGTGGTCTCCAGCAACTCGCCGCCGACGGACTGCAGGCGTCGCACCCAGGCGTCATTGGCGGGGCGCAGCGCCAGGTGGGCGGCGACCACCACGGCCTCGGGCGGGCTCAGCGTCCCGGCGGCGTAGGCGAGCAGGCGCTCCTCGGACGGATTGCGAGCGGGGTTCATCGGGACGCCTCCTCGGACGGCTCGAGGATGGAGCGCAGCTTGATCATGGCGTTGCGGATGCGGGACTTGACCGTGCCCAGCGGGAGACCGAGCCGCCGGGCGATTTCGGAATGGGGGCTTTCCATGAAGAAGGCCAGGCGCAGCACCTCGACCTGATCGGGTTTCAACTGGGACAGGGCGTCCTGCACGCGTCGGGCGTCGTCGGCCATGACCAGGATGTCGTCCGGGCGCATCACCTCGTTTTCGGCCAGTTCGATCTCGGGTGTGGGCAGGGCGCGGGCGTCGCGCCGCAGCATGTCCAGGCGACGGTTGCGGGCGATGGTGAATATCCAGGTGGCGGCGCGGGCCTTGCGGGCGTCGAACAGGTCAGCCTTGCGCCACACGGTCAGCATGGCGTCCTGGGCGAAGTCCTCTGCGGCGGTGGGGGCGACCCCGGCCTTCATCAGCCAGGCCTTCAGGCGGGGGGCGAAGTGTTCGAACAATCGGGCGAAGGCCTCGCGGTCGCGGCGCAGGGCCACGGCCTCGATCAGGCGGTCGTGCGCAAACGCGTCTTCAGCCTCGGCGCTCATTCCGCCGACGCGCTTTTCAGAAGATGCGAAAGACGGAGCTTCGACATGCATGGAGCCTAATACGCTTCGCGGAAAAGTCTGGATCAATCGTCATCCGTCCGGGCGATACGGTCGTATTGGCCAGGCTCGCATCCCTATCGGTCGCGGGCTTTGCCGGAGTTCCCATGTCGTCTTCCATCGCCGCCAGGTCCAATGCGCCCCTGAAGGTCGCCGTCGTGGGCTCGGGGATCGCCGCCCTGTCCTCGGCCTGGCTGCTGTCTCAGCGCCATCTGGTCACGGTCTATGAGAAGGCTGAACGGTTGGGCGGCCACTCCAATACGGTGACGGCGGGCGCGACGGGGGGCGAGGTTCCCGTCGACACGGGCTTCATCTGCTTCAACGACGCCACCTATCCCAACCTGATCGCCCTGTTCGAACATCTCGGGGTCCAGACCCGCGCCACCGACATGTCCTTCGCGGTCTCCCTGGACCAGGGGAGGTTCGAATACGCCGCGCCGGGCCTGTTCGCCCAGCGCCGCAACCTGCTGCGGCCGCGCTTCTGGTCGATGCTGGGGGAGATTCTGCGCTTCTATCGGCAGGCTCCGGTTGACCTGGCCGGGTTGACCGACCCGGAACTGACCCTGGGGGACTATCTGAAGCGCCAGGGGTTCAGCGAGGCCTTCCGGGACGATCACCTGCTGCCGATGGCGGCGGCTATCTGGTCCTCGCCGGCGCACACGCTGATGGACTATCCGGCCGAGGCCTTCATCCGGTTCTGCGGCAACCACGGCCTGCTCAAGCTGGTCGGCCGGCCGCTGTGGCGAACAGTCGAGGGCGGCAGCCGCGTCTATGTCGAGCGGCTGGCGCGGGCGATCTCGGACATCCGCCTGGACCGTGGCGTGACGGCGGTGCGCCGCACCGGCGAGGGCGTCATGGTCCATGACAGCCAGGGCGGCGCCGAGCGGTTCGACCATGTGGTCATCGGCGCCCATGCGGACCAGGCCCTGGCCATGCTGGCCGAGCCGACGGCGCAGGAAAGGGAGGTGCTGGGGGCCTTCCGCTACAGCCGAAACCTGACGGTGCTGCATACGGACAAGAGCCTGATGCCGCGTCGACGCCGCGTCTGGGCCAGCTGGAACTACATCGGCGCCGACGACGGCCTGTGCGTCACCTACTGGATGAACCGCCTCCAGGGGCTTCAGGGGCAGGACCTGTTCGTCACCCTGAACCCGCCGCGTCCGCCGCGTCCTGGCGCCCTGCTGCGCAGCGAACTTTACGAGCACCCCATCTTCACCCCCGCCGCCATCCACGCCCAGAAGCGGCTGTGGAGCCTGCAGGGGCATGGCGGCGTTTGGTTCTGCGGCGCCCATTTCGGCGCGGGATTCCACGAGGACGGCCTGCAGTCCGGCCTCGCCGTCGCCGAGCAATTGGGCGGCGTGCGCCGGCCGTGGGCGGTCGAGAACGAGAGCGGACGCATTCATCTGCCGTCGTCCGCGCCCAGCGTGCTTGAGGCGGCGGCGTGACCCAGGCTTCGGCCCTTTATCGCGGGGGCGTCACGCACAGGCGGCTGCGGCCGCGGGACCATCGGCTGAACTACCGCGTGTTCTGGCTGTTGCTGGACCTGGCCGAGATCGACGCCCTGGATCGGCGGCTGCGCCTGTTCTCGCGCAATCGCTTCAACCTGCTGTCCTTCCACGACCGGGATCACGGCGACGGCTCGGGCGCGGCGCTGCGGCCGCAGATCGAGGCCTTTCTCGGCCGGGCTGGGATCGACATAGGCGACGGACACGTTCGCTTGCTGACCATGCCGCGCGTGCTGGGCTACGTCTTCAATCCGATCAGCCTCTACTACTGTCATCATGCCGACGGCCGGCTGGCGGCGGTGGTCTATGAGGTGACCAGCACCTTCGGCGTGCGGCATGCCTATGTCATTCCGGTCCCGGCCGAGGATCAGGCGGCGGGCCTGATCCGACAGGGCGCGGCCAAGGCCCTCTATGTCTCGCCCTTCATGGGGATGGAGATGGACTATGAGTTTCGCGGCCACGCGCCGGGCGAGCGCCTGGACCTGACCATCGACGGCCTCGACGGCGAGGGCGTGCTGATCACGGCCGCCATGGCGGGCGAACGCCGCGCCCTGACCGACGCGAACCTATTGTCGGCGGCCGCCGCCATCCCGTTCTTGACGTTCAAGGTCATGGCCGCCATCCACTGGGAGGCGCTGAAGCTTTGGCTCAAGCGGGTTCCGCTGACCCGACAGCCGCCGCCGGCCTGGGACCCGGTCACGATCCAGCGTCAAGCGCGCGAGAGCCGTCTTGGTCGCTGACGCCATGCGCCCGGTCATCCTGTGGTTTCGTCGCGACCTGAGGCTGGGCGACAATCCGGCCCTGGCCGCCGCGATCGACACCGGGCGGCCGATCCTGCCGGTCTATATCCTCGACGAGGGCGGCGAAGGGCGTCGACCCGGCGCCGCCTCCCGGTGGTGGCTGGACAAGTCGTTGCGCGCCCTCGACGTCGCGCTGCGTCGCCGCGGCGGCCGGCTCATCCTGCGGCGCGGCGACAGCGAGGCTGAACTGCGCCGCCTGATCGACCAGACGGGCGCCGACCAGGTCTTCATGAACCGCCGGTTCGAGCCGGAGGCCTTCATCCGCGACGCCGACATCGCCCACGCCCTGAAGGCCGAGGGTATCGCCTGCCATGGCTTCAACGGCAGCCTGCTGGCCCGGCCGGGCGCCGTGCTGACCGGCGCTGGAAAGCCCTACCGGGTGTTCACCCCCTTCCTGAAGGCGCTGCTCCAGGCCGCGCCCGACAGGCTGGCGACGCCCGCGCCCGAGACCCTGGCCACGCCCGAGGGCCTGGCCGGCGAGGACATCGACGCCTGGGGTCTGCACCCGACCGCGCCCGATTGGTCGCAAGGCTTCGACTGGACGCCGGGCGAGGCGGGCGCCGCCGCGGCCCTGTCCGCCTTCATCGAGGGCGGCCTGGCGGACTACGCCGTCGGCCGGGATGTTCCGGGGCGCCGGGGCACCTCGCGCCTGTCGCCGCACCTGCACTGGGGCGAGATCAGTCCGCGCAGCGTGGTGCGGGCTGTGCGCGCCGCCGCCGCCCAGGGCCGCGTCGCCCCCGCCCAGGCGGACAAGTTCGTCGCCGAGATCGGCTGGCGCGAGTTCTCGGCCCATCTGCTGCATCAGTTCCCCTACATGGCCGAGCGCGCCTTCCGGCCCGAGTTCGACGCCATGCCGTGGCGGACCGACCCCGAGGGGCTGGCGGCGTGGAAGAAGGGGCGCACCGGCTATCCGCTGGTCGATGCGGGGATGCGGGAGTTGTGGGCGACCGGCTGGATGCACAACCGCGTGCGGATGGTGGCCGCCTCCTTCCTGGTCAAGCATCTGCTGATCGACTGGCGCGAGGGCGAGGCCTGGTTCTGGGACACCTTGGTGGACGCCGACCTGGCCAGCAATGTGCAGAACTGGCAGTGGGTCGCCGGGTCCGGCGCCGACGCCGCGCCCTATTTCCGCATCTTCAATCCGGTGGCCCAGGGCGAGAAGTTCGACCCCGCCGGGCGCTATGTCCGCCGCTGGGTTCCCGAACTCCGGGCGTTGCCGGGCCGCTGGCTGCACGCCCCCTGGACCGCGCCCGCCGCCGTCCAGGCCGAGGCCGGGGTGAGGCTGGGGCGCACCTATCCCCGGCCGATCGTGGATCACGCAGCGGCGCGGGCGCGGGCCCTGGACGCCTTGAAAGCGATCGCCGCGCGGTCCCTGGACGAGGAAGCGCTATGATCCGTTCCCGCATAAGAGGCCTTGTGACGCCATGACCACGACCTTCTACGGCGGCCAGAAGGAGAAGCGGGCGAACTCGTCCGTCCTCGACCTGCTGCTGCGCCTGCTGTCCTCGAACTGGACCTGGGGACGGCTGACCCTCGTCCTGCCCGACCGGACGAATCGACAGTTGCACGGCCGGACGCCCGGGCACGCGGCCGTTCTGGTGATCCGCGATGCGCGCTTCGCCGCCCGCGTGCTGAGGAGCGGCGATATCGGCTTCGCCGAGGGCTATATGGCCGGGGAGTGGGACACGCCGGACCTGGCGGTTCTGCTTGAGACCCTGGTCAACAACTACGACCACATTCGCCGCCTGTTCGACGGCAATCCGCTGGTGAACGCGATCAACTGGTTGGGCCACCGGCTGAACAGGAACAGCCGTCGCGGATCGCGCCGCAACATCCACGCCCACTACGATCTCGGCAACGCCTTCTATTGCGCCTGGTTGGACCCTTCGATGACCTATTCCTCGGCGCGGTTCGAACGCCCGGACCAGCCGTTGCAGGAGGCGCAACGGGCCAAGTATGCCTCCCTGGCCCGGCTTATGGAACTGCAGCCAGGCCACAGCGTGCTGGAGATCGGCTGCGGCTGGGGCGGCTTCGCCGAGTTCGCCGCGCGCGAGGTCGGCGCCGCCGTCACCGGGGTGACCATCTCGCGCGAGCAGCATGACTATGCGCGCCGCCGGATGTTCGAGGCCGGCCTGGCCGAACGCGCGGACATACGCCTGATCGACTACCGCGATGTCGAGGGTCGTTTCGACCGGGTCGCTTCGATCGAGATGTTCGAAGCCGTGGGGCGCGAATACTGGCCGACCTATTTTCAGAAGGTGCGCGACGTCCTCAAGCCGGGCGGGCGCGCGGGCTTGCAGATCATCACCATACAGGACGCGCTGTTTGACGAGTACGACTCGCGAACCGACTTCATCCAGAAGTATGTCTTCCCAGGAGGCTCCCTGCCGTCGGAGGCGCGGATGGCGTCGGTGGTCGCGAGAGCGGGCCTGAACCAGACGGCCGTGGAACGCTTCGGCTTGGATTACGCTGACACCCTGGCCGAATGGATGCGCCGGTTCGACGCCGGCTGGACCGAAATCCGCAGGAACAGCGAGACGTTCGATGATCGTTTTCGTCGTCTCTGGCGTTTCTACCTCGCCTACTGCGAAGCCGGCTTCCGGTCTGGGCGGACGGACGTGATCCAGATCGCCCTGGATCGAGCCGTCTGAATTCTTCCCTGGATCGTGGAGCCGACCATGAGTCTCAAACGCACCTCATTCGTCCTTCTGATCGCGGCGACCTCGATCGCGACACTGTCCGCTTGCGCCACCCTGCAGCGCGGCCCAGTCGGCAATTCGGCTGTCCCTCAACCCGCCAAGGCCGTGGACCTGAACCGCTACGCCGGGCTTTGGTACGAGATCGGGCGTTATGAGAACGGCTTCGAACGGGGCTGCGAAGCGGTGACGGCGGAATACGGTCTGCGTGACGACGGCCTGGTCAGCGTGCTGAACACCTGCCGCCAGGGCGGCGTCGACGGCCCCGTGAAGACGGCGCAGGGCAGGGCCAAGGTCGTCGTCGGCGCCGACAACGCCAAGCTCAAGGTCTCCTTCTTCGGCCCCTTCTACCTCGGCGATTATTGGGTGCTGGACCGGGCAGACGACTATTCGTGGTCGATTGTAGGCGAACCCTCGGGCCGCTATCTCTGGCTGCTGAGCAGGGCCGCCCAGCCGCCTGCCCAGACGCGCGCTACCATCCTGGAGCACACGAAGGCGCTCGGCTATGATCTCTCTCTCGTGCGTGAAACCCGACACTAGGGCCTGCGCCGTGATCCAACGCCTCTCCTGCGGCGTAATCCCTCCAAAGCACGAGGGGTCGAATGGTTTGCGGAATTGCGCGACTTGCGACGGCGGCGGGTTTGGCGGCGACGGTGGGCGCCTGCGCCACCGCCGAGGTCCAGCCCGGGTCGGGCTTTCTGTCCACCTATGAGGGCCTTGAGCCGCGCACCGATGTCGTGCGGGCGTCGGTGTTGCAGCGCCGTAATGAGACGCTGGCCTCCACGGTCGCCCGCATCTGGGTGGCGCCAGCCGAGCTCTTCGGTGTCGCGGACCCAGCGCTCTCCGACGACGAGCAGCAGATGGTGCTGTCGGAAGTCGACCGCCAGCTCTGCTATGAGCTGAGCGAACGGTTCGAGATCGCCGAGCAGCAGGATCCCCAGGCCGGGACGGTCCGAGTGGGCGTGACCCACATCCGGGCCACCCATCAGGCCGGATCCGCCGCCGCGGCGGTCGCCAACTTCTTCATTCCCGGCCCGATCAAGGTTCGGACGCCGGGCGGCATGGGCGGGCTCGGAGCTGAGGCCGAGTTGCTGACGCCGGACGGACGCCAGGCGGCGGCCATCGTTTGGCGGCGGGACGCCATGGTGGTCGGAACGGACAAGCCTTCGCTCTCGCGGATCGGCGACGCACACCAGCTTGCAGAACCCTTGGGCGATATGGTCGCGGACGCTCTGGCGCCCGAAGACCGGGAGACGCGCGCGACGCCTTCGCCGGATCCGTGCCGGCGGTTCGGGCCTCGGATCCGACCCGAAGGTTTCATCGCGGGGATAGCCACGGGCCTCTACCAGCCCGAGTTGAGCGGTGGCCGGTCGGTCAAGCCTGAGGGAGGCGGACCGCAGTAACCCCGACCGGAAGGTCTCCCGCTGCGGCTGGGCCGGGCTGATAGCTGATAGCCGGCAAGAAAGGTTCTCACCGCGTGTCGGGCCGCGTCGTCCCGCGACACGGCTGCTGGGGCTCCGAAGAACCGCGGCTTGATCCAGCAAACCCTTGAGATGCAGGGCGGCGTGGCCTTCACCAAGGACCTGGCGGTCCCCTCAGGCTCGGCTACCGGACGGCGGGACGGCGAGCACACGCGCGCGCATCTCCGGATCTTGGAGCGGAGGGGTGGCGATGGCGACCGCCCCACCTGTGAGCCGCCGCGTGGCCGATTCTAAGGCAGGGTGAGTCGGCCTCGCGCCAAGAGCGGCACGGTTCGGTCGTTGTTCAGCGGCCTTCCTCTCCGGTGCAGCGTGAAGCCGGAATGAAGCCGTCGATCTGAGCCTGAACCTGTTTGTCCAGGGCGCGGTAGCCGTCCTGATTCACGGTGACGCCCGCGACGGCGACGCCCTTGGCCGGGCTGTAGTAGGCGACGGTGCCCCAGAAGCCGGAGTGCCAATAGGCCTGGACCTGCCCCTCGCCGTAGGCCATCAGCCCCATGCGGTAGTGGTCGCCGCCGGGGTGGGCGCCGGGCCGCGTCATCTCGGCGAGGGTCTCGGGTCGGGCGAAGATGCGGCCCTCGAACAGGGCGGCCATGAAGCGGGCCATGTCGCGCGCCGACATCACCAGGCCGCCGCCGCCGTACAGGTCCATGGAGGCGTCGATGCCGGTGGCCTCGCGTTCGCCCAGGAACTGGCGGGCGCGGGCGGGCGCGGTTTCCGGCTGCGGCTCCATGATCTCCCACCAGGTGGAGGCCAGGCCCAGGCGGTCCAGGCCCAGCTGGTCGCGCACGGCGTCGGCTAGATTCTGTCCGGTGATCCGCTCGATGATGTCGCCGAGCAGGATGTAGCCGGTGTCGGAATAGAGGAATTTCTCGCCAGGTTCTCCCTGGGGGCCAGCGTAGCTCATCGACAACCGCACCAGGTCCTCGCGCGACCAGCGCCGCTTGGGATCGCCGAACAGGGTCTGGGTGAAGCGCGGGTCCGAGCCGTGGTCATAAAGGCCCGCGCTGTGGGTCAGCAGATGACGCACCGTGATCCGGCCTGTGTCGTAGCCACGCTCCCGCAACAGGGCGTCCAGCTGGGGGTCGATCAGGCCCGTGATCGGCGCCTCCAGGTCCAGCCGCCCCTGCTCCCACAGGCGCAGGGCCGTAGCGGCGGTGAAGGTCTTGGTGTTGCTGGCGATGCGCAGGGGCGTGTCGACCGTCATCGGACGGCCGGCGTCCGCGTCGGCCAGGCCGACGGCGGCGCTCCGGCCCTGGGGCAGGCAGCGCCCCTCCAGATGAACGGCGGAGGGACGGGGCAGGGCGGCGACGGCCGCCTGCAGCTCCGCCTCGGCGGGCGAGGCGGTCAGCAGGGTCGCGGCGGCGAGGACGGCCAGGCTCATGCGAACCCCCGCTTGCGCAGCAGGGCCGCCGGATCGGCGTCGCGCCCCATCAG
Organism: Brevundimonas naejangsanensis; assembly: GCF_003627995.1. Classification (NCBI taxonomy): domain Bacteria; kingdom Pseudomonadati; phylum Pseudomonadota; class Alphaproteobacteria; order Caulobacterales; family Caulobacteraceae; genus Brevundimonas; species Brevundimonas naejangsanensis. The sequence goes on from NZ_CP032707.1 coordinate 1,455,803, forward strand.
CATGCGATAGGTCTCGGCCGGATCGCGGCTGTTCCCGACCTTCAGGGCGATGTCGTAGTAGCGGCGCGACAGTTCGGGATCGAAGAAGCCGCCCGGGGCCTTGGCGAAGCGCTCGCCCGCGTCGGCCACCAGGGTGTCGGCCCACAGATAGGCGTAGTAGCCCGCCGAATAGCTGTCGGAGGCGAAGATGTGGCCGAAGTGCGGGCTGCGGTGGCGCATGACCAGTTCGTCCGGCAGGCCGATCTCGGCCAGCACCGCCTTCTCGAAGGCGGCCGGGTCCGACGGCGGCGTCTCGGCCAGGTGGTAGCGCATGTCGACGATGGCGCTGGCCAGGAACTCGACCGTGGCGAAGCCCTGGTTGAAGTGGCGGGCGCGCTCGACCTTGTCCATCAGCTCGGTCGGCATGGGGCGGCCGGTCTCGTGGTGCAGGGCGAAACGGCTGAGGATCTGCCGGTCCGACAGCCACAGCTCCCACATCTGCGAGGGGAACTCGAGGAAGTCGCCCGGCACATTGGTGCCCGAGACGGACGGATAGGCGACGTCCGAGGCCAGGCCGTGCATGCCGTGGCCGAACTCGTGGAACAGGGTGGTGGCGTCGTCCCAGGAGATCAGCGCCGGGCGGCCCGGCGCCGGCTTCACGAAGTTCTCGTTGTTGGAGACCACGGGGGCCACGGCGCCGGCGAAGCGCTCCTGGCTGCGAATCTGAGTCATCCAGGCGCCCGAGCGCTTGCCGCTGCGGGCGAAGGGGTCGAAGTAGAAGTAGCCGACGTGACGGCCTTGCGCGTCCCTGACCTGCCAGGCGGTGACGTCGGGGTGATAGACGGGCAGGTCGGCCGCGACGATGGTCCAGCCGAAGTTGCGGCCCACGGCCCAGAACATGGCCTCGCGCAGCTTGTCTAGCTGCAGATAGGCCTTCACCTCGCCCTCATCGAGGTCGTAGCGCGCCTTGCGCACCTTCTCCTGATAGTAGCGGTAGTCCCAGGGCGCGATCTTGATCCCGGCGCCTTGGCTGTCGGCCAGGGCCTGCATGTCGCGGACCTCTTCGTGGACGCGGGCGACGGCGGGGCGCCAGACCTGCTCCAGCAAGGTCATGGCGCGCTTGGGCGTCTGGGCCATGGTGTTGTGCAGGCGCATGTGGGCGTGGGTCGGGTGGCCCAGCAGGCCCGCCCGCTCGTGGCGCAGCTTCAGGATGTCGGCGATCAGCGCCTTGTTGTCGTTCGCGTCGCCGTTGTCGCCGCGCATGATGAAGGCGGTCCAGACGCGGCGACGCAGGTCGCGGTCGTCGGCGTAGGTCAGCACCGGATCGACCGAGGAGCGGGTGTTGACGATGGCCCAGCGCCCCTTGAGTCCGCGCTCCTCGGCGGCCATGGCCAGGGCGTCGATGAAGGCGTCGGGCAGGCCGCGCAGGGCCGCGCGGTCGTCGACGACGATCCAGGTCTCCTCGTCCGCCAGCAGGTTGCGGCGGAAGGCGGTGAATTTCTGCGACAGTTCCTGGCTGATCTCGCCGACCCGGATGCGGGCCGCGGGCGACAGTTCGGCGCCGCCGCGGATGAAGTCGGTGCGGTGCAGCCAGACGACGCGCTGCTGCTCCGGCGTCAGGTTCGACGTCTCGCGCGTCGCCTCCACCGCCTTGATGCGGGCGTAGAGGGCGGCGTTCTGGTTGATGGCGTTGGCGTGGGCGGCGAACAGGGCCTCCAGTTCTGCCTGGACGGCGCGGAACTCGGGCGTGGACAGGCTGGACGACAGGACGCCATAGATCGTCCCCGCCCGCTCCAGCGCGCGGCCCGAGGCCTCATAGGCGGCCACGGTGTTGTCGAAGGTCGGGGCGGCCCGGTTGGCCGTGATGCGGTCGATGTTGGCCAGCTGGTCCTTCATGGCTTGGACCAGGGCGGGCTTCAGGTGCTCGACCTTGACCTTGTCCCACGGCGGAACCCCGCCGTTCGGGCCGGGCCAGGGGGCATAGACCGGGTTGCCGGCCAAGGCGGCGGCGTCGCGCACGAAGGTCACGCCGCCGATCGAGGCCACGCTGGGTCGGGCGGTCAGGAACAGGGAGGCGGCGGCCGAGGCGGTCAGAAGGCCGCGCCGCGACAGGGCGGGGGAAGTCGTCATGAAGGTCTCCGGGGAATGCGACGCGATCAGGCCTTGGCCGTGCGCGTGTCGGGCGTCAGTTGTTCGAAGGTCAGCCGCCAGCGCCCCTCGGCGCGGCGGAACAGGTTGATCCCCTGGCCGCCTCCGCTCAGGGGCCGGCCGTCGGCCAGGGTGCCGCGATAGCTGTAGCGAAAGGCGCAGGCGGCGGCGTCGGGGCCGTCGATCAGCCATTCGGGATCGGTCATCTCATAGACCTCGTCCGGCAGGATGGACCAGGTGCGCTCGAAACCGGCGCGCACGGCGGCGATGCCTTCCTCGCGCCGGTCCGAGAAGACGAAGACGGCGTCGGGGGCGATGACATGGCGTTCCAGCAGGTCGAAGTCGTGGCTGTTGATCAGGCCGCGATACAGCTGGAACACCCCTTCGGCCCAACGGTCGTCGGGGCCGCGCGCGGCGACCCGCGTGGCGGGCAGCAGGGCGGCGCCGGCAAGGGCCAGGGTCAGGCGGCGATCAAGGTTCATCAGGGGCTCCATCAGGCGTAGGCGGCCAGGACGTCCTCGTGCCGCGCCGAACCGGCGGTGGCGCGGCCGAGCCGCAGCATTTCGTATCTCTGGATGCGCGGGGCGGCGCCGAACCGCCGGAAGGTCTGGGCGATAGGCGATTCCGCGGGTTCGTCGCCCAGGCTCAGGCGGCGGCCGCGCGTGCGCGTGGCCAGGGACGCCACCAGGGCCTCAGCCGCGCGGTCGTCCTCGGCCGCGGCGTCGATCAGCCGCGACACCCCGCCCGAGGTCAGCTCGACGGCGTAGGCGGCGATGCGGCTTTCGTGGCTCCAGCCGAGGATGGTCAGGCGGTCGCGCTCCACGGCCCGCATCACGCCGCCGATCTCGCGCTGCCAGGGCGCGGCGCTGGCGCCGACGTGCAGGCGGCGATGCAGGGCCGGCAATTGATCGGGTTGAAGCACGACCAGGGGGTCCGCTCCGCCTCGGCCGACCGCCGGGCTGTTGAAGCTGAACAGGCGTCGCCGGTCGATGAAGCCCGCCGTGGCGTAGAGGCGGCGCGCGCGATTGGCGGCCATCACCTCCAGCCGCATGGCGCGGACCCCGGCGTCTTCAAGCTCGCGGCACTGATGCCGCATCAGGGCTAGGCCGACCCCCGTGCGGCGATGCGAGTCGATCACCCCGAAGCCGCCGATCCAGGCCGCGTCGGCAGTCCGCGCGGACAGCGACAGGCCCACCGGCGCATCGTCGACGACGGCGATCTGCGACAGGCGCAGATCGATGCCCGACAGGGCGATGAATCGGCCCAGCTCGTCCTCGGTGAAGGGGAGGGGAACAGGATAGTTGGCGTAAACCTCGCGCCACAGCAGGGTCAGTTCGCCCAGCGGCAGGGCGTCGGCCGGATGAAAACGGAGGGAGGGATTGCGCGTGCTCATGCGGTGGCGTCCAGCTCCAGGACCAGGGGTGCATGGCCCTCCTGGCGGATGCGCTCCAGCCGGGGCGTCTGGCCGGGGGACCAGGCGGGTAGGCGATGGGCCACGCGATAGGCCAGGGGGATGCCGGCCTCGCCCTCGGCCGGGCGCTGGGGGCGCGGCGTGGCGACGAACTCGACCTCCAGGGCATCATGTGAGGCGACGACGACGGCGTAGCCGTGGCCGCCCAGGTCGGCGAAGGCCAGGTGCGGCGCGACCTCGGGATTGGAGACGGCCAGGGCGTCCTCAACCCGGCCGGTCGCCTTCAGGGCGTAGCAGGCGCGCACGCCGTGGCGCACCGCCAGGTTCATGGCCGGCTGCACCGGCCCGCCCTCGGCCGGGCGGTGCAGATAGGCGGGCGACAGCGGCCGGTCCAGCGGCAGGGCGGCCTCCGCCGCCTCGAAACTGGACGGGGTCGATATCGAGCCGACCACGAACTCGGCCGCCGTCGGGCGATAGGCGCGCGGCGGCAGGTCCGGCGACAGCAGGCCGGCGAAGAAGCTGTGGCGGTCCCCGACCAGGGTCGCCACATTGGTCACGCCCTGAGCTTCGAGAAAGGCCAGCAGTTCGCGTCGCTCGGCCGGATAGCCGCACCAGTCGTCCGTGCCGTAGAGGCCATAGCCCTCGGACGGCCAGTCGGCCTCGACCCCCTCGGGCAGGTTCTGCCAGTCGGTGCGCCGGTGCAGCATGCCGACCGAATTGCCCCACAGCTTCCAGCGCGCGGTCGAGCCGGTCAGCCGCTCCTTCAGCCACTGTTTCTGGCGGGCGCCCAGCATGCTGCCGGGAGAGGCGTCGCGGCGTGGGTTGGGCAAGTCCTGACCGCCGAAGCGGATCGTTTCGGGCGCGCCGCCGGGCAGGGCGCGGCCCGCGTCCAGGACCTCGACCGCATCCTGGGCCGCGTACCAGGGGAAGCCGCGCACGGCGAAGGGGGCGGCGTCCGCCCGCTCGGCCGCCGCCTGCGAGCGGAAGGAGCGATTGTCGGTCAGGATCAGCTCGACATTGGCGCCCCAGCGCAGGGCGCGGTTGATCTGCAGGCTGTTGATCGCCGCCTGATTGTCCGCCTGGTGCGACAGGCCGTCGGCGTCGAAATCGGTCAGCGGCGCGTCCTTCACCGTCGGCGGCAGGAAGCGCTCCAGCCCCTGGGTGGCGCCGCGCACGCGGGCGGGGATGTATTCGAACCAGGCCTGGTTGGCCGCCGCCTTCAGGCTCTGGGCCGGGCGCGATCCGTCGTAGTTGATCTGGCTCTGCCAGCAGCGGTTCGAGAACTCGTGATTGTCCCAAACGCAGATGAAAGGCCACAGGGCGCGCGCGTCCTGGATGTCGGGGTCGGCCAGATAGGCCTGATAGACATGGCGATAGTCGGCCACGGTGGTCGGGACCTGGATGGTCCCGACGCGGGCGCCGGTCGGCAGGGGGCCGATCTCGCGCACCGTGCGCCCCTGCAGGGTCGGCTGGTCCTTGGGCGACCAGATCATCTCATAGATGAAGTCGCCCAGATGCAGGACGAAACGCAGGCGCTCGGCCTCGGGCTTGTCCGCGTCTTCGGCGATCATGCGCCGATAGGGCGTGGCGTAGCCCAGGTTGATGTTCTGGCAGCTGACGAAGGCGAAGCGGGCGGCCGCGGCGTCGTCCTCGTTCGGGGCGGTGAAGGTGCGGCCCGTGCGGCTGGCCGCGCCGTCGGCGTCGATGAAGCGGTACCAGTAGGCCCGTCCCGGCTTCAGCCCGGCGACCAGCGCCCGGCAGGTCCAGTCGGCGGCTTCCAGCGGCGTGACCGAGGCCCGGGCGACGACGCGGCGGAAGCCCTCGTCCTCGGCCGTCTCGACGGTCAGGGCGCCGCCGTCCCGACCCGCGACCGGCGGTCGGCGTGTCCACAGGATGACGCTGTCCGGCTGCGGGTCGCCCGAGGCCACGCCCTGGGGGAAGCGCTCGGGCGCCGGCCGCACGACCCGCGATCCGGCGCGGACGGGACCGGCCATGACCAGGGCGGCCCCGAAGGAGGCCGCGGCGGCGGCCAGGAATTCACGACGGTCGGCAGCAGGCATTGTCAGGGAACCCGGTCATGAGTCCGCGCCGTTGCTGTCGGCGGTGAGGCCCAGCAAGCGACGCAGCCCCGGCGGATGAAGGCCGGCGATGGAGAGTTGAGGCGCGAATTTCGGCTCGGTTAGCGGCAGGGCGTGGAGGCGAAGCTCGGCCGCCAAGGCGTAATGTTCGTGGACCGCCAGGTAGATGCTGTCGCTCCATAGGGCGTTACGGACCTCCGACAGGTCGTGAGCGAGAAGGCAAAGGAGATGTTCGGAGGCGTCGCAGGCCAATCGCAATGCGGCTCCCGGCCAGCGCGCCAGGACGCCTTCCGCCGTCCGTGAACGGATGACCTGATATCCGCCGGCGCGGTTGGGATCCTCGTCATAAACTATGCCCATCACCGCTACGCCGCGCGCGGCCGCGCGAGCGAAGGCAGGCGCCAGACGCGCTTCGACTTGCGGGAAGCAATCGAACAGCACCGTCTCGGTCGCCGCGTCGATCATGGCCTCCGCCTGGGTCCAGACCTGGTCCGGCGAGCGAAGCTGATAGTAGCGATCCTGGGGCTCGGGCGACTTGAGCCGGGCCAGGGCGTCGGCGGCCGCGTGGGCCTGGTCGGCGAAACGCCCGCTCAAGGCGCTAATCAACTGATCCGGCGCCACAGCGCGGAACGCTCGGGGCTCGCCGCCGTCGTCAATGACAGCCCCCTTCTGGGCCAGGGTCGACAGGGTCTTGTAGGTGTTGGCCTGCGCCTTTCCGATGCCCTGGGCGATCCGATAGCCGGTCGACGGCCCGGCGCGCAGCAGCTCGCAGTAGGCTAGGGCTTCGGTCTCGGTGAAGCCGAGCGGGATGAGGGCGTCTTCGGGCGACATGGAAAATAACCTAGTTGTGAATGCTGCTAGTAAAAGTGAAATCGACGTAATCCCGCCGCCACAATTTGATCCTTACCGTTTTCTCATTTGACGACTAGTCGTTGCTACTAGTCATTCTGGCGGGATGAAGATCTCCGCCCTCCTCCTGTCTGCCGCGGTCCTGGCGACCGCCGTCCCCGCCCTCGCCGAGACCGCCCCGTCGGCCGAGACCCTGCTGCAGCGCCACGCCGCCTGGCGCGGCGGCAGCGCCTTCGACGGCCTGACGGGCCTCAGCCAGTCGGGGACGGTGACGACCACGGGCCTGCAGGGCGTGGCGCGGCTGTGGCTCGCCGTCGGCCCGGACGGCGTGCGGCGCTCCCGGCAGACGGCCGAACTGGGGCCGGTGCATGAAGAGGCGGGCGTCACCGAGGCCGGGGGTTGGGCCCGCACCATGAGCGGCCAGATCGAGACCCTGTCACGCGAGCAGGCCGAGGAGGAACTGAACGCCGCCGCCCTGATGCTGGGGCGGCTGCCGCGCGGCGCGCGTCCCAGCGTGGGCGCGGCCGAGGTCCTGGACGGGCGGACCTGCCTGCCCGTGGCGGCGGACGCGGGGCGATGGCGCTATGAATTGCTCATCGATGGCGCCGACGGCGCCCTGTGCGGGGTGCGCCTCAGCGCGCCGGGCGAGAGCCGCACCATTCTCTATTCCGACTGGCGCTGGGTCGACGGCGTGCGTCTGCCCTTCCATCAGGCGGTGGACGACGACGACGACAATTCCGACGGCCAGGTCGTGATCGACAGCCTGACGGTGAACCCGTCGCTGGGCGACGCCGTCTTCGCCCGGCCCCAGGCCGTGCAAGTGGTCCGCTTTGATCCCGGCCGCACCGACAGCGGCTGGCTGGATTTCGAACTGTTCTCGCAGCGCCGCCTCTTCATTCCCGTGACCATCCAGGGCCAGACGGTCGAGGCCATGCTCGACAGCGGGGCCGAGGTCACGGTGGTCGACCGCGCCTTCGCCGAGAAGATCGGCCTGGTCGCCCAAGGCGGGGTCACGGCCATCGGCACCGGCGGAACCGAGACCGTATCCATCGCGCGCGGCTTCGACGTCCGCCTGGGCGGGGCGGAGTTGAAGGGCGTGACCGTGGCGGTCATGGACCTGTCGGCGATCGCCCAGGCCCTGGGCCGCCCCGTGCCGGTCCTGCTCGGCAAGGAGATGATGAACCAGGCGATCACTGACATCGACTTCGCCGCGCGTCGGATCCGCCTGGTGGCGCCCGAGGCCTTCGTGCCGCCGCCGGGCACGGTCGAGCTGCCCCTGACGCCGGTCAAGGGCCTGCGCGCCCTGCCCGTGGTCATCGAGGGCGGGCCGACCGTCATGGCCATGTTCGACTTGGGCAACGGCACGCCGGTTGCCCTGTTTCCGGGCTATGCCGCCGAGGCGCGGCTGGCGGAAGGACGGCGGGTCTCGGCCGTTATGGCGGGCGGGGTCGGGGGCGCGGCGCCGGCCGCCCTGTTCAACCTGAACAGCCTCAGCATCGGCGGCCATGTTTTCGAGAGCGTGCCAGCGACCGTGCGCGGCGAAGGCGTCTGGGCGCGCGACGACGCGGCGGCCAACGTCGGCATGCCGATCCTGTCGCGTTTCCGCCTGATGATCGACTTCGGCGGCGACCGGCTGTTCCTGCTGCCGGGGCCGGACATGGCCAGGCCGCTGGCGCGCGACCGCTCGGGCCTGAACACCATTGTGCGCGACGGCAAGCGCGTCGTCCGCTTCGTCGCGCCGGGCTCTCCGGCCGAGGCGGGCGGATGGAAGGCGGGCGACGTCATCGTCGACATCGACGGCGGCGGCATTGATCCCGAGAACCACTGGGGCGAGGCTGCGGCCGGGCGCACCGTGACCCTGACGCTGGAGGGCGGCGAGCGCCGCGCCCTGACCCTGGCCGACTATTTCTGACGCTTCGGCGCCGAACCCGACAGAACCGGACCCACCGGGAGGAAACCGTGAAGATGAAACTGCGCACCGTCCTGGCCGCCGCCTCGGCGCTCAGCCTGCTGGCCGCCTGTTCCAGCCCCGACGCGGGCCGGGTCGAGCATAAGGCTCCCGTCTATGGGACCTTCGGCTTCGACGCCGCGGGCATGGATCGGGCGGTGCGGCCCGGCGACGACTTCTTCGCCTTCGCCAACGGCGGCTGGGTCAAGACGACCGAGATCCCGGCCGACCGCTCGGTGTGGAACACCTTCGGCGTCCTGGCCGAGAAGGCCGACGGCCGGGTGCTGGAGCTGATCACCCAGGCGCGCGCCGGCAAGGACAAGGACGCCGCCAAGGTGGCCGACTTCTACGCCAGCCTGATGGATGCGGCGGCGGCCGAGGCCAAGGGCGTCCAGCCGATCCAGGCCGAGCTGGCGCGCATCGCCGCCCTGAACGACCGCCGCGGCCTGTCGGCCTATCTGGGCGGGGTGATGCGGGCCGACGTCGATCCGCTGAACGCCACCAACTATTACACCGACCGGCCGCTGGGCCTGTGGGTGGCCCAGGACCTGGACGAGCCGGAGCGCTACGCTCCCTATCTGATGCAGGGCGGGCTGGGGATGCCGGATCGCGACTACTACCTGGACCCGGCCCCGCGCTTCGCCGATCTGCGCCGCCAGTATCAGGCCCATGTGGCCGCGACCCTGCGCCTGGCGGGCCTGGACCAGGCCGACGCGCGCGCCGCCCGCGTCATGGCGCTGGAGACCCGCATCGCCCGCAGCCACTGGAGCCAGCTGGACACCGGCGACGTGCAGAAGGCGAACAACACCTGGACCAAGGCCCAGTTCGCCCAGCGCGCGCCGGGTCTGGACTGGGACGCCTTCTTCGCCGCTGCGGGCCTGGCTCAGCTGCAGACGATCAAGGTTTGGCAGACCGACGCCGTGACCGGCCTGTCGGCGCTCGCCGCCTCCGAACCGATGGAGGCCTGGCGCGACTACCTGGCCTTCCACGCTATCGACCGCGCCGCGCCCTGGCTGTCCAAGGCCTTCGTCGACCAGCATTTCGCCTTCCACGGCCAGGCCCTGTCGGGCACGCCGCAGCAGTCGCCGCGCTGGAAGAAGGCGGTGGCGGCCACCAACGGCGCCCTGGGCGACGCCGTCGGCCGCATGTACGTCGCCCGCTATTTCCCGCCCGAGGCCAAGGCCGAGGTCGAGGCCATGGTGACCAACATCAAGGCCGCCTTCGCCCGCCGCATCGAGGGGCTGGAGTGGATGTCGCCCGAGACCAAGTCTGAGGCCCAGGCCAAGCTTAAGGCCATGCGCGTCGGCGTCGGCTATCCTGACAAGTGGCGCGACTATTCCGACCTGACGGTGCGGGCCGACGACGCCTTCGGCAATCTCGAGCGGTCGAGCCTGCTCGAATACCGCCGCCAGCTGGCCAAGCTGGGCCGGCCGGTCGATCGCGGCGAGTGGTTCATGGTCCCGCAGGAGGTGAACGCCCTGTTCGCCCCGTCGCAGAACTCCATCATCTTCCCGGCCGCCATCCTGGAGCCGACCTTCTTCGACCCGAACGCCGACCCGGCGGTCAACTACGGCGCCATCGGCGGGGTGATCGGTCATGAGATCACCCACGGCTTCGACAACCTGGGCTCTCAGTTCGACGCGCGCGGGCGGCTGCGCGACTGGTGGACGGCCTCGGACAAGGCGCGCTTCACCGCCGCCACCGACCTGCTGATCGCCCAGTACGACGCCTACAAGCCCTTCGCCGACGCCCAGGTGAACGGGCGGCTGACCCTGGGCGAGAACATCGCCGACGTGGCGGGGCTGTCGGCGGCCTACGACGCCTGGAAGCTGTCGCTGAAGGGGGCCGAGGCGCCGGTGCTGGACGGCTTCACCGGCGACCAGCGCTTCTTCCTGGGCTGGGCCCAGAACTATCGCAGCCGCTATCGCGACGCGGCCCTGCGCCGCCGTCTGCTGACCGACGTGCACGCGCCCGGCCCCTATCGCGCCGACGCCGCGCGCAACCTGGACGCCTGGTACGCCGCCTTCGACGTCCAGCCTGGCGAGGCGCTGTACCTCGCGCCGGCCAAGCGCGTGCCGGTGTGGTGAGCGGAAGCTGAAACGAGAACGAGGGGAAGGACACTCATGATCGACGCAAGGCGCATGAACCGGCGCGGCGTGCTGGCGGCGGGCTCGGGCCTGGCGCTGGCTGCGGCCGCCGGCCCGGTCTGGGCGGGGGCGAAGGACGCGGACGCGAGGCTGGACGCCCTGCTGGACGCCCAGCTTCAGGCCTGGCTGGACCGGGCTCCCGAACTGGTGACGGGCCTCGGCCTGGATGTCGGCGCGCGCGCGGCCCAGCGCTTCAAGCTGGCCGACCGATCGCAGGCCGCGGCCGTGGAGGGCCGTGACAAGGCGGCGGCCGACCTGGCCGCCGTGCGCGCGGTCGATCCGGCGTCCCTCTCCCCCGAGGCTCGCTTGAGCCGCGACATCGCCCTGTTCCAGCTGGAGTGCACGGCGGCCTATCGGGCCTTCCCCTTCCACAAGTCCGAAGGCTGGCGCGAGAGCCCCTACATCGTCAGCCAGATCGGCGGCGTCTATTCCATGACGCCGGACTTCCTGGACGCCCAGCATCCGGTGAAGACGGCCCAGGACGTCGACGCCGCCCTGTCGCGCATGGCCGCCTTCGCTGTGGCCCTGGACCAGGACACCGACCGGGCCGAGGCCAACGCCGCCGCCGGCATCGTGCCGCCCGACTTCCTGCTGGACGGCGCCCTGGCCCAGCTGAAGGCCCTGCGCGACGGCCAGGCGCGGGACAAGGCCATGATCCGCTCTCTGACGCGCCGCGCGCGCGACCAGGGGCTGGACGATCCCGAGGCGGCGGCCATCGCCCTGTTCGAGGGGCCGATCCGCCGGGCCCTGACGCGCCAGATCGCGGCCCTGGAGCGCCACCGCGCCCGCGCCGTCCACGACGCGGGGATCGGTTCGCGCCTGCCGGACCCGGAGGCCTATTACGCGCTGAACCTGAAGACCTATACGACCACGGCCTATTCGGCGGACGAGATTCACCGCATCGGCCGCGATCAGGTGGCGGAGCTGACCGGCCGCCTCGACGGCCTGCTGAAGGCCCAGGGCTACACCAAGGGCACGGTGGGCGAGCGCATCGCCGCCCTGAACCGCGAGCCGCGCTTCCTGTTCGCCAATACCGACGCCGGACGCGCCGAGCTGCTGGCCTATCTGGAGGCGGAGATGGCCAGGGTCCGGGCGCGGATGCCCGAGGTCTTCGCCACGGTTCCGCGCGGCGGCTTCGAGATCCGCCGCATCCCGGTCGAGATCGAGAGCGGGGCGCCGGGCGGCTACGCCTCGGCGGGCAGCCTGGATGGGACGCGGCCGGGCATCTACTACATCAACCTGAAGGACACGGCGGACTGGCCGCGCTGGAGCCTGAAGACCCTGACCTATCACGAGGCGGCGCCCGGCCACCTGTTCCAGGGCGCCCTGGCGCGCGAGGCGGGGGATTTGCCGCTGTATCGTCGCCTGACCGGCTTCTCGGCCTATTCCGAGGGCTGGGGCCTGTACGCCGAACGTCTGGCCGACGAGATGGGCTTCTACGACGACGATCCCTTCGGCCGCATCGGCTATCTGCAGAGCTTCCTGTTCCGCGCCGCGCGCCTGGTGGTCGACACAGGCCTGCACGCCAAGGGCTGGAGCCGCGAGGAGGCGATCCGCTACATGACCGCCACGGCCGCCGAGCCCGAGAACCGCGCCGCGCGCGAGATCGAACGCTACTGCGCCGCGCCTGGCCAGGCCTGCGCCTACAAGCTGGGCGAGATCGAGATCGCCCGTCTGCGGGCCGAGGCCGAGCGCCGTCCCGGCTTCTCGCTCAAGGCCTTCCACGACCGCGTCGTGATGTCCGGACCCATGCCCATGACGGTGCTGGCGTCGCGGAGTTGACGGCGTCGGCGCCGCCCTTGGGGAGGCCGCCAGGCAGCCCTGACGAGGCTGCCTGGCGCGAGCGGCGTCAGGCCGCGAGGACTTCGTCGGCCGGACCGAAGAACTCGTAGTGGATGCGGTCCTCGGACACGCCCGCGGCCCTCAGGTCGGACACCAGGGCGCGCAGGAAGGGGCGCGGGCCGCACAGGTAGTAGTCGGCCTCCGCGATGGGGGTCTGCTCGGCCAGCCAGGCGCCGGAGATCAGGCCCTGATGATCGCAGTCGGCGTCGTTGGCCGGCGCCTCGTAGAAGATGGTGCTGCGGGCGCGCGGATGGGCGGCCGTGAGGGCGCGCACGTGCGGGCCCATGGCGTGGACCCCGGCGTCATAGGCGCCGTGGACATAGTGCACCTCGGTGTCCGCCTTCTCGGCGACCAGGGTCTCCAGCATCGACACCATGGGCGTCAGGCCGACCCCGCCGGACAGCAGGACGACCGGGCGCTGGGGCGTCTCGGGCAGGAAGAAGTCGCCCGCCGGCGCCCCGACCTTCAGCACCATGCCGACGCGCGCGTTGTCGTGCAGCCAGCCCGAGGCCAGGCCCTTGTCCTCGCGCTTGACCGAGATGCGGTAGGTCTCGTCGTTCGGGGCGCAGGAGATGGAGTAGTTGCGCTTCACCGGCGGGTGGCCGGGGATGTCGAACCAGAAGGTCAGATACTGACCCGGCCGGTGGCGCAGCACGGGCCCGCCGTCCTTCGGCTTCAGCACGAAGGAGGTGATGACCGCGCTTTCGGGCCGCACCTCGACCACCTCGAAGGCGCGCCAGCCGTTCCAGCCGCCCTTGGCCGCGGCCAGGTCCTCATAGATGGCCGCTTCGCGCGTGATCAGGATGTTGGCCAGGAACCAGTAGGCCTCGCCCCAGGCGGTCATGATCTCCTCGGTCGCGGCCTCGCCCAGCACATGGGCGATGGCGCCCAACAGGGCGGCGCCGACGTGGGGATAGTGTTCCGGCAGGATCTGCAGGCCCACGTGCTTCTGGGCGATGCGCTCGACCGCGGCGGCCAGGGCGCCCAGGTTATCGATGTTGTTGGCGTAGGCCAGGATGGCGCCGGTCAGGGCGCGCGGCTGCGAGCCGACGTCGCCATGGTGCGACTGGTTGAACAGGTCTCGGATTTCGGGGTTCTGGAACATCCGCGAATACATCTCGCGGACGATGTCCAGGCCGTGGGCCTCGAGCGCGGGAACGGTGGCTTTGACGAGCGCAATGGTGCGCTCGCTGAGGGCTTGGGCCATCAGAGGTCTCCTTGGGTGTGGCGATGTGAGAAAAAAGGGGGGCGCGTCGCGCCCTAGCCGTGCGCCCTAGCCGTGCGCCCTAGCCGTCTGGCGGCCGGTCGTAGAAGTCGACGCGCATCTTGATCGGGCCCAGGGGCTCGACGAAGTGAATCTGCTGCGGCCCGATGCGGCCCGGCGTCCCGGGGCTGAGGACGACCTCCATGTGCGGGTCGCGATAGGTCAGCCGCAGCCGCCCCTCCAGCACATGGATCAGGCCCCAGGCCCCGGCCTTCAGGCTGTGCTCGGATCGCAGCGCGGCGGGCAGGCTGGCCTCGTCAAAGACGGGGGTGGAGCGATAGGGCGCGGGCGAGGAAGTCGCAGGGGGCGCCACCTCGGAGGGGGCGGCGGGCGGGCGTTCCTGGCTCTGCGACGGGCCGTTCATCGGCTGCGCTCCATTGATGCATTATGGATGCATCTATAGCGCCCGTTTGAACCATGCAAATGGAATGCATATAATTTCGTGCGGCGGGATGACGCGCTGACCGGAGATTTTGATGCGCCTCACGCGCTACACCGACTACGCCATGCGGGTGCTGCTCTATCTGGGGGCGCGCCAGGATCGGCTGTGTTCGATTTCGGAGATCGCTCAGGCCTACGGCATCTCCCAGAACCACCTGATGAAGGTGGTCAGCGATCTGGTGAACGCGGGCTATCTGGACAGCGTGCGCGGCCGTTTCGGCGGGGTGCGGCTGGCGCGGCCGCCGGCCGAGATCAACATCGGCGCCGTGGTCCGCCACACCGAGGACGGCTTCGACCTGGTCGATTGCGGCAGCTGCGTCATCGCCCCGGCCTGCGGCCTGACCGGCGCCCTGCACCAGGCCCTCGCCGCCTTCATGAAGGTGCTGGATGGTTATACTCTGGAGAGCCTGCTCGCCCGGCGCATCGACATGACTGGCCTGTTCGAGCGCGCCACCCCGACGAACCTCTCCGACGAGGGCCGCTGAGCTCGCACACGGGGATGCTGGTTTGAAGTAAAGCGCTAGGCGGGTGGCGGACAGAGAGGAAGGCCGACAAGCCTTCCTGTTCAATAGCCTAGGCGGACTAACCCGCCCCAGGGCGGTCATTGAAATACAAAGAGATTTTGGGCGTTTGGCTAACGTCCACGGCAGGAAATCAGACACGAAAAACCCCGCCAGCGTTGCAGCATGGCGGGGTTCAAAAGGGCTTGGGTCAGCACTCAAAGCCGACGGCACCTTACCGTGCCTTCGTCGCAACGCCGGAGGTCAGCCGGTGAGCCGCCTTCTGGACCTCGAGCACTTCGTCGCTGAAAAGCTGGCCTGGCATCAGCGTATCGCCTGCGACCCAACGGTTTCCCTCTCGGCTAAGGTCGTCGCCGGCTTCATCCTCCACGACCTATACGCGAGCCAAGGCGGCGCGTGGCGCGGCCAGGAGAGGACGGCAGGTCTGGGCGTCAGTGCTCGCCAACTGCGTCGTCTGCTCGAGGAATTCGAAGCGGCCTCGTACCTGCAAGTCGAGGTCCGCAAGGGGCGTGGCCGCACCAACATCTGCGGCAAGCCTTCGTAAATTTGTTGTCGCCTAACCTCTCACTGAGGCACTTCGGCTAGAAACCGGTCCCTATCCGGCTTTAGGCGCGTTTCACACTTCGGTGGCTTCTCAATTCGCTGCAGTTCACCAAGCAGCTTCGCGTACTCGCTAATCAGCGCGTTCTTCAGCCATTGTTCCTGAAGGGTACGCTCAAGCTGAAAAATGGCTGTGTCGAAGCCTTAGTGTAGCCCATAGGCCTGACATCCAAGACAGTGCCCTTATCTGTTTTGGGCTTTAGGTGCGTTTGCTACCCAATGCCGCTCTCGTGCGCTCAATCCCTCTCCCATCGGGAGAGGGACTCGCGTTTGGGCAGATCAGGCCGGCGCCCCGCCGCCCTTGGCGATCCAGGCGTCGACCAGGTCGCCCAGAACGTCCAGCGGCACGGCGCCCGAGCCCAGAACCACGGTGTGGAAGTCCTTGATGTCGAAGCGGTCGCCCAGCGCCGCCTCGGCCTTGGCGCGCAGCTCCTCGATCTTCAGCTCGCCGATCTTGTAGCTGGTCGCCTGACCCGGATTGGTGATGTAGCGCTCGACCTCCTTCTGGATATCGCGCTCCGACAGCAGGGAGTTCTGGCGGAAGTAGTCCATCGCCTGTTCACGGCTCCAGCGCTTGGCGTGCAGGCCGGTGTCGGTCACCAGACGCACCGCGCGCCACAGCTCGGTCGATAGGCGGCCGAAGTCGGAGTAGGGGTCCTGATAGAAGCCCATCTCCTTGCCCAGGCGCTCGGAATACAGGCCCCAGCCTTCGGAATAGGCCCCGTAGCCGCCGAAGCGGCGGAAGCTGGGCAGGTGTTCCATCTCCTGCGCATAGGCGATCTGGAAGTGGTGGCCCGGCGCGCCCTCGTGATAGCTGATGCCCTCGATCTGGGGCTTCAGCACCTGGGTCATGTCCGACAGGTTGACGTAGTAGATGCCGGGGCGCGAGCCGTCGGGCGCGGGCGAGTTGTAGAAGGCGATGGAGGCGGTCGCCTCACGGAACGGCTCGACCGCGCGGACCTCCAGCGCCGCCTTGGGCAGGTTGGAGAACCACTGCGGAGCCACGGCCATGACCTGGGCCACGAAGGCGCGGGCGTCGGTCAGATAGGCTTCCTTCCCCTCCGGCGTATTCGGATACTGGAACTGCGAATCGGTCTTCAGGAAGGCGAAGAACTCCTGCAGCGTGCCGGTGAAGCCGACCTGGGCCTTGATCGTCTCCATGTCGCGCTGGATGCGGGCGACCTCGTCCAGGCCGATCTGGTGGATCTGGTCGGCGGTCAGGTCGGTGGTGGTCGAGAGCTGCAGGCGCGCGTTGTAATAGGCCTCGCCTTGCGGCAGGCGCCACACGCCCGCGTCGCTGTCGGCCTGGGCCTGCACCTGGCCGAGCGCCGTCAGCACCGTGTCGAAGCCGCGCTTGTAAGGGCCGGTCAGGGCCGTCCGCGCCGAGGCCAGCAGCCGGTCCTTGGTCGCCTGATCGGCGTCCAGGGCGGCGATCTTCTTCTGGAAGTCGGCCCAGACCGGGTTATCGGAGCCGCCGTCGAACGGGGCGCCGGCGATCACCGCGCGGGTGTTGTCGATCGAGGGCTCGAACACGAAGCGCGGCGAGACCACGCCCTTGCCGGCCCGCGCGGTCAGGGTGTCGGCCACCTGGCCCATGTAGCGCTCGGCGGCGTTCAGGCGGGCGACATAGGCCTCGGCGTCCGCAACGCTTGAGATGCGGTGGTTGTTGATCAGGAAGACCGGCAGGCCCGTGGTCGGGTTGCCGTTGGCGGCGAACTGAAAGCCCCAGTCGCGCCACTGGTTCGACAGGCGCGCTTGCTGCACGCCGTGCTCGAACAGGCGCCAGGACAGGCGGCTCTGCTCGCTCAGCTTGGCCGGGTCGAACTGCGCCTTCATCTGCGCCAGCTGGGCTTCCTGAAGGGCCAGCGAGCGCTCGGCGGCGGCGTCGGAGACGTCGTCCAGCTTGTCATAGTCGGTCTTGCGGCCCAGCGAGGTCATGCGCTGGGGGCTCAGCGCCACGCGCGCCTCGAAGGCCTGCTCGAAGAAGGCGTTGAGCCGCGCGTCCTCGCTTTGGGCCTCAGCGGGCGCAGCGGCGGGCGCCGCTTGCGCCATGACGGCGGGCGCGGCGGCGCAGAGCGCCAGGACGGCGGCGGATGAAATCAGAAGACGACGCATGAGAAAGACCCCCTCGGTACAATAAGGGGCGCACTCTTTCGCGAAGCGTGGCCCGGCGCAAGCCGCTAAGGGGCCACCCTCTCCCAATGGGAGAGGGCTTGAGCGCACGAGAGCGCAGCGATCGTCCTGGCGCGAAAGGGTGAGGGTTCGGGATTGAAGTCGGCGTAGGCCGTCGCGCCACGGCTGACGCCGACTGACGGGACAAGCCCCTCACCCTTTGGCTGCTCCGCGCCGCCCTTCGGATCGCCTGAGCCAATCGCCTCCGGCTCTTGGAGGCTCAATCCCTCTCCCATCGGGAGAGGGGGGCGTCTTACCCGCCCCGCAGCTCCGTGATCGTCCGCCCCGGCGCGATCTGCTCGGCGTCGGTGATCAGGTGGACCAGGGCCGGCCGCCCGCCCTTGGCCGCCTCACGCGCCGCCGCCAGGGCCGCCGGGAAGGCCTCGGTCGTCTCGCAGCGCACGGCGAAGGCGCCGAAGGCCTCGGCGAACTTCACGAAGTCGGGGTTCTTCAGCTCGGTGGCGATGACGCGGGTCGGGTATTCCCGCTCCTGGTGCATCCGGATGGTGCCGAAGGTGCCGTTGTCCACGACGACGACCACGACGCCGAGGCCGTATTGGGCGGCGGTGGCCATCTCATTGGCGCTCATCATGAAGTCGCCGTCGCCGGCGATGCAGATCACTTCGCGCGACGGATCGACCGCCTTGGCCCCCAGCGCCGCCGGATAGCCATAGCCCATGGCGCCCGAGGTCGGGGCCAGCTGGGTGCGGCGGGCCTGATGGCGATGGAAGCGATGCAGCCAGGCGGCGAAATTGCCCGCCCCGTTGGTGATGACGGCGTCCTCGGGCAGGGCGTCGGCCAGATGGGCGATGACCTCGCTCATGTTGACGGCGCTGTTCACCTCGATGGGCGAGGAGAAGCTCAGGAAGTCGGCATGGGCCGCCGCGCCCTGATCGTTCCAGGTCCGGCCCGGCTCGATGGCCGACAGAGCCAGCGCCGCGAGCGAATTGTCCGCCGCCGCCGACAGGGCGGGCGCCCAGACGCGGCCGAGCTCTTCCGGCCCCGGATGGATGTGCACCAGGGTCTGCGCCGTCTTCGTCCGGTCCAGCAGGGTGTAGCCCTGGGTCGGATTCTCCCCCATGCGGGCGCCGATCACCAGCAGCAGGTCGGCCTCCTTGACCCGCGCGACCAGCTTGGGGTTCGGGCCGAGGCCGAGGTCGCCCGCATAGCCGGGTTGATCGTTGCGGATCAGGTCCTTGCGGCGGAACGACAGGGCCACCGGCAGGCCCAGGCGCTCGGCCCAACCGGAAATCGCGTCGGTCGCCTCGTCGCTCCAGCCGGAGCCGCCGAGGATCAGCATGGGACGTTCGGCGCGCGACAGGCGCTCGCGCACCTGTTCGACGAAGGCCGGGGCCAGGGCCGCCTTGGCCGGGGCGACGGGGCGGACCGGGGCGGGGCCGCCGTCGTCGTGCAGGATGTCCTCGGGCAGGGCGACGACGACCGGCCCCATGCGGCCCTGCTGGGCGACGGCGAAGGCGCGCTCGACCACCTCGACGGTGCGCTGCGGGCTTTCGATCTCGGTGGCCCACTTGGCCAGGCCGCCGAAGACCTCGCGGTAGTCGACCTCCTGGAAGGCGCCGCGGCCCCGGTCGGTCAGGGCGATCTGGCCGACGAACAGGATCATCGGCGTCGAATCCTGATGCGCCGTATGCACGCCGATGCTGGCGTGGGTCGCGCCTGGTCCGCGCGTGACCATGCAGACGCCGGGACGGCCGGTCAGCTTACCGTAGGCCTCGGCCATGTTGGCGGCGCCCGCCTCATGGCGGCAGACGATGACCTCGATCTTGTCCCGCACGTCGGCCAGGGCGTCGAGCACGGCGAGATAGCTCTCGCCCGGCACGCAGAAGACCTTGTCGACCCCGTTCATCACCAGGGTTTCAACGAGACGGCGGGCGGCGGTTCCAGAAGCTTGCGTCATAAGATCGCCGTTAGCAGATTGGAGAATGAATTGGCCATGCAACCTTATGGCCCGGCTTCACGTTGAAGCGCCCATTCCAGTCACGGGGATTTCCTATGCGCAAGCTCATCGCCCTCGGCGTCATCGCCGCCGCCCTGGCCACGGCCGCCTGCAACACCATGTCGGGCATCGGCCGCGACCTGTCGGCCGCCGGCCAGGCCGTCACCTCGGGCTCTGAACGCGCCAAGAGCTGAGCCTAGGCCTCGGCCTCATAGGTGACGCCCGTCAGATAGAGGCCGTCTGACGGCGCCACCGGGCCGCAGCGCGCGCGATCCGCAGCCGCCAGGGCGGCGACCAGGTCGGCGGGCGTCCACTTGCCCAGACCCACTTCGACCAGGCTGCCGGCCATGGAGCGCACCTGGCGGTGCAGGAAGCTGCGCGCCTCGAACACCAGATGCACCTCTTCGCCCACGCGGGCGACACGGGCCACGTCCAAGGTCTTCAGCGGGCTGGCCGACTGGCAGGCGGCGTCGCGGAAGGTGGTGAAGTCGTGCAGGCCGATCAGGGCTTGAGCCGCCGCGTGCATGGCCTCGGCGTCCAGCGGCTTCCGGACGTGCCAGACCCGGCCCCGGTCCAGCGCCGGGCGGCCGGGCCGGTTGAGGATGCGATAGAGGTATTTGCGTCCATTGGCGGTGAAGCGGGCGTGCCAGTCGTCGCTGACGGCGGCGCAGTCCAGCACCGCTACCGCCTCCTTCATCAGGTGGGCGTTCAGGGCGTTCATCACCGTGGACGTCGGCCAGGCTTTGTCCAGATCGACGTGGCAGGTCTGGCCCGTGGCGTGGACGCCCGTGTCGGTGCGCCCGGCGGCGGCGATGCGCACGGTCTGGCCGCAGAAGGCGGTGATCGCCGCCTCGATCGCGCCCTGCACCGTCGGCTGTCCGGCCTGGGCCTGAAAGCCGTTGTAGGCCGAGCCGTCGTATTCGACCGTGAAGCGGTAACGAGGCATTATCCTTGGCCGCGATCAGAAGGCTCCGCCTTCTCGACCCGACGCGGCCCGTCCAGAACCACACCTACCGGAACCGCAAAGCCCCGCAGCATCTCCTCGGCGGATTGCGCCGCCTTGCCGGGGCGTTGCACGCGGGTCAGGCGCACCGCGCCGCTTCCGCAGGCGACCGTCAGGGCGTCGTCCAGCACCTGGCCGGGCGCGCCTTGCCCTTCAGCCACAGTCGACATCAGGGCCTTGATCCGCACCGGCTCGCCCTCGCCTTCGACCTCGAACCAGGCGCCTGGGAAGGGCGACAGGCCGCGGATGTGGGCGTCCACCTCGGCGGCGGGGCGGGTCCAGTCGATGCGGGCCTCGGCTGAGGTGATCTTCCGGGCGTAGGTCGGCTCGCCGACCTGCTCGGTCTCGGTGAAGCCGCCGCGCTCGATGGCGGCCAGGGCGCGCGGCCACAGGGCGGCGCCGACATGGGCCATGCGGTCGCCCAGCGAGGCGGCCGTGTCGTCGGCGTGGATGTCCATCAGTTCGGACAGGATGATGGGGCCTTCGTCCAGGCCCTCGCTCATCCGCATGATCTGGGCGCCGGTCTGGCGGTCGCCGGCCATGATGGCGCGCTGGATCGGGGCGGCCCCGCGCCAGCGCGGCAGCAGCGACCCGTGCAGGTTGAAGCAGCCCAGGCGCGGCGCCTCCAGCACCTCGGCTTTCAGGATCTGGCCGTAGGCGACGACGCAGGCGGCGTCGAGATCCAGACTCTTGAAGACGTCGATCGCTTCTGCCGACTTCATGCTGTCGGGCGTGAAGACCGGCAGGCCCATGGCCTCGGCGAAGGCGTGAACCGGCGACGGCGTCAGCTTCTGTCCCCGGCCCTTGGGGCGCGGCGGCTGCGAATAGACGGCGACGATCTCGTGCCCCGAGGCGATCAGCTCGGCCAGGGACGGCACGGCGAAGTCGGGGGTTCCCATGAAGGCTAGGCGCATGGTCCCGCCTTTAGACCGTGGGGCGGCTTACATCCAGCGCGTATAGACGCCGCCGCCCTCGTCCCATTCGCCGCCCGCGTCGAGCGCGTCGTCAAAATCGAGCAGACGGTCCAGCAGCAGGCCCGCCGCCACGCCCAGGGCGCCCACGGCGACGATCGTGGCCAGGCTGGCGACGCCGATCTTCTCGCTGCGGGTCAGGCGACGGCGGCCGCGCGGCGCGTTGGTGCGGGCCTTGCGAACCATCAGGCGGCCATCCGGGCGAGCTTCTTGACCTTGGTCACGGCGCGTTCGCGGCGCAGGCGCGACAGGTGGTCGATGAACAGGACGCCGTTCAGGTGATCCAGTTCGTGCTGGAAGCAGACGGCGTAGAGGCCCTCGATCTCTTCTTCGATCGTCTCGCCCTGATAGTTCAGGTAGCGGACGCGCACGCGCGCCGGGCGTTCGACGGCGTCGAAATATTCCGGCACTGATAGGCAGCCTTCCTCGTAGGAGAACATCTCCTCCGACGACCACAGGATCTCGGGATTGACGAAGAAGCGCGGGTTGCGGCGCGCCAGGGCGTCTTCTTCGGTTTCCGGCTCGTCGGGCTCCCCCTCGACCGGCTTGTCGCCGAGGTCCATGACCACGACGCGCGCCAGCTCGCCGATCTGGGGCGCGGCCAGGCCGATGCCCGGCGCGGCGTACATCGTCTCCAGCATGTCGTCCATGAGGGCGCGCACGGCGTCGGTCACCCCGCCCTCGACGGGCGCGGCGATGGTCTTCAGGACCGCCAGGTCGGCGGCGTTGTCGATGGTCAGGATGCGACGAATGGCCATGGCTCGCAGGTAGGGGGCCAAGCCTCGAACGTCAAGAATTTCCGAGTTCGGCGCTTGGTCTTGGCCGCGCGCCGCCCGCAGGGCCCGCAGGTCTCAGGCCGGCGGCAGTTCGCGCGGCTTGCGGTTCTCGTCGATGGCCACATAGGTGAAGACGCCCTCGGTGACGCGCACCGAGCGGGCCTCGGGCTCGCCGCGCGAACGTTTCCACGCCTCGACATGGACGCGGATCGAGGTGCGGCCGGTGCGGATCACCCGGGCGTAGGTCGAGACCTCGTCGCCGACCGACACCGGCTGGTGGAAGACCATGCCGTCCAGGGCCACGGTGGCGCAGCGGCCGTTGGCGCGTTCGAAGGCGGGGGTGGCGCCGGCCAGGTCCATCTGGGCCAGCAGCCAGCCGCCGAAGATGTCGCCCTCGGGGTTGGTGTCGGCGGGCATGGCGATGACGCGGCCGACGGGCTGGCCTTCGGGAAGTTGGGCGGGGGTCTGTTCGGCGTCGGACACGTGAGCTCTCGAACAAGGCGTGGGGGAGGGCTGGTTCATGCGCCCCGGATCGCGACGACGCAAGGCGGGCTCGCTTCAGGCGCGCGGCCGCAGCCGCTCCAGAAGTCCCCCCAGGCCCTGGGGGCGCTGATCGGCGAGCGCCACAGCCGCCCCGCGGCGGCCTGGGCGCGGGCGGCGTCGAACAGCCGCCGCATGGTCGCGGTGTCGAAGCTCATCATCCCGCCCAGGTCCGGCGCGTCGGGGATGGAGGCCACGTTCATCGGCAGGCCCTGCCCGGCGCAGAAGGCCGTCGCCGTCGCCAGGGCCTGGCGGTAGGAGAAGCGCAGCAGCGTCTCGAAGCTGCGTGTCAGTATGGCGGCCATGTGGGGCGCCGTCGTGCGCGGCGCCTGCTCCAGAACGGTGTTGACCAGGACGTGGACCCGCCCGCCGTGCAGGCGCCGTCCCAACCGCTTCCAGCGCAGCAGGCCGTCGGGCATGATGAACAGGGGCGCCGCCACCCCGCCGTCGACGTGCATCTCCTCGAAGTTCTCGCCGTCGACTTCGCAGGGGAAGCGGCGCGGCGGAAACAGGCCGGGCAGGCTGGCCGAGGCGACCAGCACGTCGCGGAACAGGGCGACGGCCTTGTCGCCGCCGTGCGCCGCGATGGCCCCCATGTCCCAGATGCAGGCCCGCTGGCTGTCCAGGTCGGTGGTCGCCACGAGCAGCCGCCGCCCCGCCGCGTGCTCGCGGGCTACGGCGTCGATCAGGGCCTCGTCCACGAAGGGATCGATCAGGGTCTCCAGCGCCTCGGCGCGGAACAGGCCGCCGGCGAAGGCCGGCGCCAGGCGTCGCAGGCTCAGCAGCCGCGCCGCGTGCCCCCCGGTGTAGGCGTCCGTCAGCCGGTCGTCCCAGGCCGAGCCGAGAAAGGCCAGGGGCGCGATCAGGGCGCCGGTGCTGACCCCGGTGACCAGGGCGAAGTCCGGCCGCTGCCCGGCGTCGGTCAGCCCGACCAGCGCCCCGGCGCCATAGGCCCCGCCTGCCGCGCCCCCGGAGACGGCCAGCATGTCGAACCGTCCCGACGACCAGCCCGAGCGCGGCAGCGACAGTCGATCCGCCGCCGCCTCCAGCGAGGCCTCCGCCTGCTCGACGGTCAGGCGCACGTCGGAAAATCCGGCGATGCGGCGTTCACCCTCGCCCGGCGCGGGCAAGCGACCTCTGATGACGTTCATGGCGCGTCTTGGCTCCCCCATCGACTTCCGCCCCGAACCTACCCTTTCCCGGGCGTCGGCGCGCCCCGTCTCGGAAAGCGCGGGGACGCAATCGTCGTCGGCGGCCAGCGCGCCCGCCGCGGCTCAGGACTTGCCCTGGAAGATGGCCCTGTTGGCGGCGCGCGTCTTGGGGCCCTGGCCGTGCTCGACTTCGGTCCGTCCGGGGCGGTTGGCGTGGTTCGCCCCCTGCTGCACCGCCTCGCCCTCCAGCGGGTCGCCCTCGTCCATGTAGTCGGCCACCTCGCCGGCGGCCGGGGGGGCCAGGGTGCTGTCTCCGACATCGGGCGCCGCATAGGCGCGGGGCTCGGGCTTCAGATCCTCCTCGGTCGGGATGTCGCGCGGCCCCGTCGGATCGGTCGCGGCGTTCTGGGCCGTCGCCTTGGATGACGATGTGTTCTGATGAGGCATGACCTGCTCCTTCTGATCCAGTCCCGAATCGAAAGGCTGGGCGGGCGACGCGTTCCATAAGGCGAAGGTGCGGAGGGGGCGGAACCTCGGCCGGGGGCTTGGCCGTTAAGGACTGGAAACCCTTTCCTTCGAGGTGCGCCCATGAAGCCGAACTTCAAGTTGAGTTCTCTCGAACTCGATCCCGTGGCATGGCGGGCCTGCGCGACCTTCGCCGATGAGGAGATTACGATCACGGCGCGGTTTCCCTTCCGGCCGGAATACGACATGCCGTTCGGCGAGGTCAGGGAACTGGCCGAGCGGCGCGCCCTGGAATTGCTCGATTGCGCGCCTCGGCCGAACGGGCCGCCCGAATAGCCGCCGGGCCTTCAGCGGGCCATCAGCAGGCAGATCGGGCTGTCGGCCAGGAACGAGCGGGTGACGCCGCCCAGCACCCACTCGGTCAGCCTCAGGTGGCCGTAGGCGCCGGAGACGATCAGTCCGGCGCCGAGCGCCTTCGCCCGGTCCAGCAGGCGCGCGCCGGTCGGCGTGTCGTTGCGCGCCAGGGTCTCGGACGAGGCGGCCACGCCGTGACGGCCCAGCCAGGCCTGGACGTCGGCGAGGCTCGCGGCCGCCGCTTCGACGTCCTCGTCGCGACAGACCGTGAGCAGGTGGGTCCGTTCCGCCGTCTTCAGCAGGGGCAGGGCGGCCGCCGCGGCCAGGCGGCACTCGCGGCTGTCCTTCCAGGCCAGGACGGCCGGACGGCCGAAGGGCGGGGCCGTCGGCCGGCTGGGGACCAGGAGGACAGCGCGGCCAGCGCCGACGATCACGTCGACGGGGTCGGGCGCGCGCAGCGGCGCGCCGGCGTTGCGAGCCGCGATGATGACGAGGTCGGCCGTGCGGGCCGCCGCGTTCACCACGGCGGCGGGATAGCCGATCATCCCGGTCCAGCGCGTCTCCACCCCTCGGGCGGCGGCGACCTCGTCGAAACGGGCGCGGCTTTCGCGGACGTCGCTTTCGGCCATGTCGCGATAGAGCGCCATCAGTTCGCCCGTCATGGCCCCGACCGCGAAGGCGTCGTCGGGCACGGGCTCCAGCAGGCTCGCCCCGGCCCCGATCAGAAGCGCGTCAAAGGCCTCGGCGAGGTCGCAGGCGAGATTGAGGCGGGCGTCCCGTCCCGGATCGCCGCTCGCGCTTACCAGCATGGTCTTGATGGTCATCGTCGATCTCCGGCCGGGAAAGCGACTTGGCACGGCGAAGCCGGTCGGCGCCTTGACCGCCGTCAAATCGGGAGCGCGGGGCCGCGCCTCGCGCGTCACAGGCCGAAGGGATAGATGTCGGGCGCGCCTTCGGGCGGCGCCCCGGCCAGGGGCGTCACCGCCGCCGTCTCCTCGAACCAGACATAGGCGTCGAACTGGGCTGACAGGCGGGCGTCGAAATAATGGCTGCGGCGTTCCGTTTCCGGCCGGTAGATGACGCCGATGGCCCGTTCGAGCCGGGTCTCGCCCAGGGCCTGGGCCAGGGCTGCGTCGGCGCGCCAGTCGGTCAGGGAGCGGGAAGGACCCGCCTGACGGAAGATACGCTCCCAGCTGTCGTCGCGGGCCGGCAGCACCTGTTTGAACCGCACCGGGCCGCCCCAGTCGTCAGCGGCCGCCACCTGGCCGCGATCGGCGCCGAAGCCGATGGAGACGCAGTCCCGGTCGAAGGCCTCGCGGCACAGCTGGCCGAGGTTGAACTCGCCCGCCGCGCCCATCTCCGTGGCCGAGGCGTCGCCCAGATGGGAGTTGTGGGCCCAGACGACCGCCTTCGCCCGCGGCCCGCGCCCGGCCAGCAGATGGCCGAGGGTGTCGAACATATGGCTGTCGCGCAGGTTCCAGCTCTCGACCGAGCCCCGATACATGGCGCGGTAATAGGCCTCGGCTGACCGCACCACGCGGGCGTTCTGGGCCGCGTCCAGATAGTCCTCGCCGTCCTGTCGGCTGTAGTCGAGCCGGTTGCGGAGCAGGCTGACCAACTGGGCCACGACCGCCTCCTTGCAGTCGACCGCCCCCATGCGCGCCGCCGCGCCGTAACGCTGGGGCTGGTCCAGATAGGGCGTCAGGCAGCCGTAGCGTCGCCGCGCCTCGCCCGCCGCCTGGGGGTCGACGCGGTCCAGGTAGTCGAGCACCTCGCGCCGCGACTGCGACAGGCTGTAAACGTCCAGTCCGCGCAGTTCGACGCGGTCGGCCATGGGCCGCTCCAGGTTCCAGGCGCGCAGCGAATGCACGAAGGCGACGAACTCGGCGTTGCGCCACATCCAGCGCGGAAAATTGGGAAAGCTGTCCTTCTGGCCCCAGACGCCGCGATTGCGGATGAAGCGGTCCAGTTCGGCCACGTCGGGCCAGTCGCCCTCGACCGCCACGATGCGGAAGCCGTGCCGGTCGATCAGCCGCCGCGTGATCGCCGCCCGCGCCTCGTAGAACTCGCGCGTCCCATGGGTCGCCTCGCCCAGCAGCACCAGGCGCGCCTCGCCGAAGGCGTCGAAGGCGGCGGCGAAGGCCGCGTCGTCGAGCGGCGGCAGGGGCCGGGCGCGCCCGCGCACGAACGCGGCGAGATCCTCGGCCGGAAGGAGAGGGGGCTGCGTCGCCATGCCTTCCTGTGCGCCGCTTTCGGCCGGGTCGCCTTGACGCCCGTCAAGGCGCAGGGCGCGCGCGGGGTTAGGAGTGTTCAGCCTCGCCGGTCGTCCGGCGACGCATCTGGAGGGCGCCATGTCCGCTCACGAAGCCTGGTCCGACGAGGCCGTCCTGATCCCGCCGCTGCCGCTGGCGGGCGATCTTCTCGCGCCGGCCCGGCCGCGCGGCCTGGTGCTGTTCGCCCACGGCAGCGGCTCCAGCCGTTTCAGCCCGCGGAACCGGGAAGCGGCGGACGCCCTGGTGGAGGCGGGCATGGCCGCCTTGCTGTTCGACCTGCTGACCGAGGCCGAGGCGAAGGACCGCGCCAAGGTCTTCGACATCGACCTGCTGGCCGCGCGGCTGGTGCAGGGCATCGACTGGGCGCGGATGCGGCCCGATCTCGCGGCGCTGCCCCTGGGCCTGTTCGGGGCCAGCACGGGCGCCGCCGCCGCGCTCCGGGCGGCGGCCGAACGCCCCGGCCAGGTCGCGGCGGTGGTGTCGCGCGGGGGCGGCCGGACCTGGCGGGCGAGGCCCTGGCGCGCGTCACGGCGCCGACCCTGCTGGTCGTCGGCGGGAACGATGAGCCGGTCCTGACCTTGAACCGCGAGGCGGGGCGGCGCATCGCCGGTCCGGTTCAGGTCGAGGTCATCCCCGGCGCGACCCATCTGTTCGAGGAGCCGGGCGCGCTCCAGGCGGCGATCCGCCAGGCCGCAGCCTGGTTCAGCCGTCACCTTCAGGGGCCGTCCTGACCGGCCTTTCGTCCGGTTCCGAAGGCGGCGGCGTCGGCCAGCAGGTCCAGGACCTCCTGATCCTCCAGCTGGTGGAAGTCGACGTAGGCCTCGCCGACGCTGCGGAAGGGCGAAGGCTCCGCCAGGCAGACGAAGGCGTCGACCTCGCGCCGCATCGCCGCCGCCGCCTCGGGCGGGGCGACGGGAACGGCCAGGATCACCTTCGCCGCCCCCTGCCGGCGCAGGCCCTCGATCGCCGCGCGGGCCGTGGCGCCCGTCGCCAGTCCGTCGTCGATGACGATCGCCGAGCGGCCGCGCGGGCTGGAGCGCGGACGGGCGCCGAAATAGAGCTGGCGGCGGCGCTCGATCTCCGCCAGTTCGCGGGCCCGTTCGGCGTCGATGTAGGCGTCGCTGGCGCCCGTCAGGCGGCGCACGGACTCGTTGACCACCATGTGGGGCTCGTCGCCGTCGACAACCGCCGCCAGCGCCAGTTCAGGCTGGCCGGGGGCGCCGATCTTGCGCACCAGCGCCAGATCGAGCGGCGCGTCCAGGCGGCGCGCGACCTCGAACGCCACGGGCGCGCCGCCTCTGGGCAGGGCGTAGATCACCGGATCGTCAGGCCCCAGGGCGGCGAGGGCGTCCGCCAGGCGGCGTCCCGCCTCGGCCCGGTCCTGGAACAGGGGCTGGCGAGTCATGGCGCGCGACGAGGGGCGAGAGCGGGACCCATGGCGGGCCTTTCTGTCCGGTTTGAAGCATCGTCGCACGGCGGAGCGGCCGGGGGTTTGACCGTCGTCAAGCGAGGAGACGCCTCCGGGGGCCGTCATGGCGGCCCGGACGACCGCAAGCGCGCGGCTTTCAGCGAGAGGAAGGCGACGATCACCAGGGCAGCCGGACCCAGGCTGTAGATCAGCCGGTAGGCCACCAGGGCGGCGGCGGTCTCGTGGGTCTGGGCCACCAGGGGCGTGAGACTGATCACGACGGCTTCAAACACCCCTATGCCCCCGGGCACGCCGGAGGCCGCGCTGACCAGGGACCCGAGGACGAAGACCACGAGGAAGATCGCCAGGCCCGTGAGCGTGGGCTGCGGCAGAAGGACGAAGAGGGCGCCGCCCGACGCCGCCCAGTCGCCCAGGCCGGCGGCCATGGCGATGCCGCGGCTTCTTCGGCTCGGAGGCGTCGGCGAGCCGCCGCCCAGCCAGACCGGCCCCCTGGGCCGGAAGGCCGCCAGCCACAGGGCGGCCGGCGCCGTCAGCAGCAGGGCGACGGCTTCGACGGCCAGGACGGGGCGGCCGAGCGCGTGGGCGAACACCAGCGGCGCAACGGCGAGGGTCAGCCCCGCCGCCACGACGCCGCTCAGGGTCACGGCCAGGCTGGCGACGAGGGTGAGCCGCGCGACCTGTCCGCGTGACAGACCCGCGGGGCCGTAGCCGCGCAGCCGCACCGCGCCCTGGGAGGCGAGGCTAAAGCCCAGGCTGTTGGAGGCCGCGAAGGCCGCGACGGCGACCAGGGCGGATCGTCGGGCCGGCACGGCGAAGCCGCAGGCTCTGGCGACGATGACCTCCGTCACGGCCAGGCAGCCGTAGCTGACCGCCGTCAGCGCCAAGGCCGTCGCCAGGGCCCAGCCGGGGATGCCCGCCAGCGCCGAGGCGATCAGTTCCGGGGAAGTGTTGCGGACCTCACGCCACAGAATCCAGGCGGCGCCGCTCAGCACCGCCAAGGCGAAGCTCGTCCTGACGATGCGGGACGCCCGCTTCCGAACGGGAACGGCGGCGGACGCGGGGGACGAGACGGCTCCGGGGGGGCGCATACGCCCCAGACAGCACGTTCGGGCCGCGGCGGAATTGACGATGATCAAGATCGCCGGCCCGCTCCAATCGAACCCTCGCCTGTCGCGATCGAGGGCGAGGAGCCGCACGGCTGCGGCGCGGCGATGCGTTTGAGCCCTTCCGCGCAGGTCAGATAGATCACGACGACGACGCCCAGGGCGAGGACGATCGGCAGCGGCGGCGGCTCGAATCCGAACCATCGGCCGACAGGGCTGAAGGGCAGGGCCATCGCCGCCCCCAGGGCGCACAGCGACGAGACGGTCAGCAGGGGGCGCGGACGATCACGCCAAGGACGGTTCCGAGTCCGGATGATGAAGATGACGAGAATCTGCGTCGCCATGGACTCCAGGAACCAGGCGGTCTGGAACTGCGGCGGCGTGGCCTGGAACACGGCGATCAGCAGGCCGAAGGTCACCAGGTCGAACAGGGACGACAGCGGCCCCATGACGGCGGCGAAACGGACCAGGGCGCGCAGGTTCCAGACCTGGGGTCGGGCGACGGCTTCCGGCCGCACCGTGTCGAACGGAATGCCGACCTCGGACACGTCATAGAGCAGGTTGTTGAGCAGGATCTGCGTCGGCAGCATCGGCAGGAAGGGCAGGAACAACGACGCCGAGGCCATCGACAGCATGTTGCCGAAGTTGGAGCTGGCCCCCATGCGCACGTATTTCAGGATGTTCGCGAACGTGCGGCGCCCCTCCTCGACGCCGGCCGACACCACCTCCAGGTCGGACGCCAGCAGGATCATGTCCGCCGCCGCCTGGGCCACGCCGCTGGCGCCGGCGACCGACAAGCCGACGTCGGCGGCCTTCAGGGCGGGCGCGTCGTTGATCCCGTCGCCGAGGTAGCCGACCACCCCGCCGCTCGCCCGCAGGGCCTTCACCAGACGGGACTTCTGATCGGGCGCCAGGCGGCCATAGGCGTCGACCTCCCGAACCTGGACCGCGAGCGCCTCGTCGCTGAGGCGGGCGACGTCCGCCCCGGACAGGACGACGTCGATCTTGAGCCCCACCAGGCCGGCCAGGCGCCGCACCACGACCGGATCGTCGCCGGAGAGGATTTTCAGCCGGACGCCGGCGGCCGCCAGCTGGCCGATCGCGGCCGCCGCCGTGTCCTTGGGCGGGTCGGCGAAGGCGCACAGCCCTTCGAACACCAGGGCGGACTCGTCGGCCGCGGCCAGCGTCCGCTGATCTTGCGGCAGGCGTTTGCTGGCGACGGCCACGGCCCGCAGCCCCTGTTCGGCCAGGGCGTGAACCTGGGCCAGGACGGCGGCGCGTTCCCTGGGCCCCATGGCCGTCGAGTCGGCGTCGCTTCGCGTCGCCGTGCAAAGGGGCAGCACCGCCTCGGGCGCGCCCTTGGCGATGAGCAGGGGCCCCTCGGGCCCCGCCGCCAGGATCGAGCCGAGGCGGCGGTTGAAGTCGAAGGCGTGCCGGGCCGTCAGGGTCCAGCCTTCGGCGGCCTCGGGCGAGGGGGCGGCCAGGGCGGCGTCCAGGGCACCCCGGTCTCCGCCGAGGAGGGCCGCGACGGCGCCCAGTCGGGCAGGGCGCGGGGCCGCCTCGCCCGAGGGCGACAGGCTGCGGGCCAGGGTGATCTCGGCCGAGGTCAGGGTGCCGGTCTTGTCGGTGCACAGCACGGTCATGGCGCCGAGGTCGTGGATGGAGGCCAGGCGCTTGACGATCACCTTGCGCTTGGCCATCCGCACGGCGCCCCGGGACAGGGTCACGGTGGTGATCATCGGCAGCAGCTCCGGCGTCAGGCCGACGGCCAGGGCGACCGCGAACAGCAGCGACTGCAGGACCGGCCGGCCGAACAGCACGTGCGCCGCCAGGACGATGAGCACGAGGGCGATCGTCAGCCGCGCTGTCAGCAGGCCGAACCCCCGCAGATCCCGCTCGAACGGCGACGTCTCGGCGGGTTGAGCCAGGGCCGAGGCCGCTGCGCCGAAGACGGTGGCCGCGCCGGTGGCGACCACCAGGGCCACGGCTTCGCCGGTCTGGGCGACCGCCCCGCGAAACAGGGCGTTTGCGGCGTCGCCGGCGTTCGGGCTGGCGACCACGCCGGGGCGTTTCTCCACCGGATAGGGCTCGCCCGTGAGCGCCGCCTCATTGGCCGTGAAGGCCGCGCTTTCCAGCACCAGGGCGTCGGCGGGGATGATGTCGCCCGCGCGCACCCGCACGATGTCGCCCGGCGCCACCGCCTCGACGGGGACGTCGACGAACGCGCCGTCTCGCTTGACCTCGGCGCGCAGGGCCACCGAACGGCGGAGCGCCTCGGCGGCGCGGCTGGCGTGGCCTTCCTGCAAGGTGTCGAGGCCGATAGACAGGGCCAGGATGGCGACGATGATGGCGCCGCCGACGGCGTCTCCGGTCCCTGCCGACACCAGGCCGGCCACCAGGAGGATCAGGGACAGCGGTTCGAGCAGCCGGCGGCCGACGGCGCGGACGGGGCCGGTGCGGCGCGGCGCGGCGTCGGCGTTCGGGCCGAACGCCTCGAGGCGTCTTGCGGCCTCGACGGCGCTCAGCCCCTCGGGGCTGCTGCCGAGGTCGGCGTAGAGCGCGCCCGGGGTCTGGGTCCAGAACGGGGGGCGGGACGCCGTGGGCGACCGGGAGGGGAGAGCGGCGCCAGGGGGAGCGCGCGGGTTCATGGGGCGGCGAAGGCCTGTCGCCGGCCATGGGGGGGATGGGCGTCGCGCCGGCTGTCCATGGGGAATCGCGCCTCAACCCCTGCGGTGGGGCCTGGCGTCGATCTGACGACCGGCCGTGCCGCGCGCATTGACGACGGTCAAGGCGCGGCGGATCGAGGCGCCCCCTGACCAAGGAGGCGATCGACCGGGTCGATTGCCTCGTCAGCCGTCAATCATCAGGCCGGGCCTTACCGGGCGCGGATGAAGGTCCGCAGGTCGTTGGACAGCTTCTTCAGGTCGTCGTCGCGCACGTACATCATGTGGCCGGCGTGATAGTAGTGCCACTGGATGCGGCCGTCGGTCGGGAAGCCCGGCCGGTTCAGCGAATATTCGGCGCCGAAGAAGGGCGTGGCGAAGTCGTAGTAGCCCTGGCCCACCCAGACGCGCAGGCCGCTGTTCTCACGCAGGGCCCGGCCGATGTAGGGCGCCACGTTCAGGTAGGACGAGCCGCCGCGCGGGCCGCCGGCGATGTTCCAGTCCCAGTCGCGGGTGCCGCCGATCGAGGAATAGACCACGTCGGGCGAATACTTCAGCCCCTCGCGCGACCAGGCGTTCATGGCGGCGGTGTAGGCGCCGTCGATGCCGTAGAAGCTGGGGTCGTTGTCCGGGCGGTCGCCGGCGTTGTCGTAGTCGACGCCGGTGTAGCGGGTGTCCAGGCGGCCGATGGTCAGGCCGCGGTCGCGCAGCAGCTCCTTGTAGAAGCGGCTGGGCGACAGGCGCAGATTGGCGTTGCTCAGATAGGCCTGGGACACGCCGGTGTAGCGCGACAGCTGGGGCAGGATGGCCGCCCGCTCTTCGACCGTCAGGTCGTTGCCCTTCAGCAGCGCCGAGGCGTAGGGGCCGATGGCGAAGGCGCGCGCTTCGGCGACGAATTCCTCGACCGTGGCGGGCTTGTTGGCGACCTTGTCGTGATACCAGGCGGTGGCCGCCATGGACGGCAGGTTGGTGACGAAGCCCAGCTCATTGCCTGGGGCGTCGGCGGCCTGGCTGAAGTCGAGGATCGAGGAGATCAGCAGGATGCCGTTGATCGAGACGTCGGTGTAGCTGCCTTCCAGCTCGTTGATCACCGCCGCCGAACGGGTGGTGCCGTAGCTCTCGCCGCCGATGTATTTGGGCGCGTTCCAGCGGCCGTGCTCGTTCAGCCACAGGCGGATGAAGTCGGCCATGGACTTGGCGTCCTTGGTCACGCCCCAGTAGTCGGCCGGGTTGGTCTTGCCCAGGGCGCGGCTGAAGCCGGTGCCCACCGGATCGATGAAGACGAGGTCGGTGACGTCCAGCAGGGACTCGGGGTTGTCGATGATGGGGAAGGGCGGGGCGCCGTCGTCCTTGGCGTCCGAGGGCACGACCACGCGCTTGGGCCCGAAGGCGCCCATGTGCAGCCACAGGGAGCCCGAGCCGGGGCCGCCGTTCCACAGGAAGGTCACCGGCCGGTTCGGATCGACCGGGCCTTCCTTGATGTAGCTGTAGGAGACGATGGCCGCGAGCGGCTTGCCGTCCTTGTCCTTCAGATAGGTCTCGCCGGCGATGGCGCGGTAGGCGATGCGCTGGCCGCCGAAGACGCCGGTGTGGCGGGTCACGGAGACGACCGGGGGCGGGATGGCGGCGTCGGCGCGTTCCGGCGACGCGGCGGCCGGCCGAGGGGCCTCCTGGCCACGTTCTTGAGCCCCGTTCTGGGCCAGGGCCGGTCCGGCCAGGGCGAGCGCCGACACGGCGGCGGCGGCGAGCAGTCTCTTCATCGATAGTCCCCCAAGGATCACGGCTCCCCCTCGAGAGCCGGGCGCGCGAACAGCGACGCCCAGCTGGAATGAGGCGGCAAGCGTCGCCGAATGTAAACCATCGGTTCGCGGCGGGCGGCCGGAATGCCTGGCCGGGCCGACGGGCGGTTTGCCGAAGAATATGCGGACCGGGGCGGCGGCGCGCCCGTCAGGGCCGGAGCGTTTCGGCGTTGATGCGAGCTCCGCCCGCCCTCTCGACGCCCTCAGCGCGCGGCGGTCCTCAGCGCGCGGGTCTCGCTGCTGATCCGCACGACCATCATGGTGGCGTTCAGGACGCTGAACGCCAGGGCGAAGCCGATCAGGCCGAACGCGGTCGGCAGGACGAAGATCTCGGCCGCCACCACGACATAGTTGGGGTGCGACAGGAAGCGATAGGGGCCGCGGCGGGTCAGGGGTTCGCCGGGCAGGGTGATGATCCGCGTCGTCCAGCGCTCGCCCAGGGCAGCGATGACCCAGACCCGCAGGGCTTGCAGCCCGAGGAAGACGGCCAGCAGCCACGGATTCACGGCCCGGTCCCAGGCCAGCAGCCACAGCCCCGCCAGCCAGGCCGCATGCAGGGCCACGATGAAGGGATAGTGGCCGGCCCCGGTCTCGACCGCTCCGCGCGCCAGCAGCCGGCGGGTGTTGCGCCGGGCCAGGACCAGTTCGCCGAGGCGCTGGGCCGTGACCAGGGCGAGCAGGGCGACGGACAGGATCACGACGCGTCCAGCGTCACCGTGCTGGCGGTGAATCCCGGTCCCAGTGCGGTCAGGACGGAGGTCGGCGGCAAGCCCGCGCGCCGCGCCCGCTCCAGCACGAAGAGCACCGTCGGCGCCGACATGTTGCCGTGCTCGGCCAGGACCGCGCGCTCGTGGTCCAGGGTTCCGGTCTCCAGCGACAGCGCCCCTTCCAGGGCGTCGATCACCTTCACGCCGCCGGGATGGCAGAGAAAGCGGTCGACGTCGTCGAGGCCCATCTCCTGGGTCGCCAGCATCGCCTCCATGGCGGGGCGAAGCTGCTTTCTGGCGAAGGGGGGAATGGCCCGGTCGAAGATGACGCCGAAGCCGGTTTCGCCGACCCGCCAGCCCATGATGTTCAAGGTGTCGGGCCAGGTGTGCTCCGCCGTCCCCGCGATGCGGGCGAAGCCCTCGCCCGTGCGCAGGACGCAGGCCGCCGCGCCGTCGCCGAACAGGGCGGTCGCCACGATGTCGGCCTTGCTGAGTGCATCCATGCGGAACGACAGGGTGCAGAGCTCCACGACCACCAGCAGGACCACGGCGCCCGGCGTGGCGCGCGCCAGCTTGCCGGCCAGGGCCAGGCCCGTCGTCCCGCCCGCGCAGCCCAGGCCGAACACCGGCACGCGCGCCGCGTCGGGCCGGAACCCCATCCGCTCCATGGCGCGGGCCTCCAGGCTGGGGGTGGCGATGCCGGTCGAGGACACGGTGACGACGGCGTCGACCTCGGCCGCCGTCAGGCCCGCCTCGTCCAGCGCGGCCTGGGCCGCCTGGGCGAACAGGTCGACCGCGACGGCCAGATAGGCCTCCGTCCGTTCGGGCCAGTTGCGCGGCTGCATGAACCAGTCGATCGGCACGGCCGACTGGCGGGTCAGGATGCCCGCCGTGCTGAACACCGGCGCCATCCGGTCGAAGCCGGGGAAGCGGTCCTGAAGCAGGTCGCGCGCGGCGGCGGCCACTTCGTCCTGGCGCAGGATGTTGGGCGGCGAGGCCGTGGACAATGCCAGCAGGGCGACGGGCGGCGGCATGGGGCGGCCCTAGTCGACGATCACCGTGCCCTTCATGCCGAAGGCCGAGTGCATGAAGTGGGTGCAGCGGAAGGCGTAGGAGCCTGCGGTGTTCGGCGTCAGGCGCAGTTCGACCCCGCCTTCCCGGACCTCGACCTTGCCGTTGCGGATCAGGGCGGCGGTCGTCGGGTCCAGCGTCGAGGCCGCGAACAGCTCGGGCGCCGAGAAGCTGTGCGAGCCGCCGGCGTCGACCAGCCGCAGCACGACGGGAACGCCGCGTCGAAGGTGCACGGTGGAGGGCGTAAAGTCGAAGTTCTTCAACTGCATCTCGACCACCATCGGCCCCGCCTCCTGGGCCGATGCCTGGGCTGAGGACGGGGTCGAGGACGCGGGCAGGGCGACGATCAGGGCGGCTGCGGCGATCATGAGGCCAGTGCGAAGCATGGGCGTCGATCCTTCCCGAAACCTCTCCAACGCCCGCGATCGAACGCGGGTTCAATTTCTGCCGGCATGAGGTTTTGGGCGAGCTGTCGCTGCTATCGAACCGGCCTCAAGTCCGAGCGCGGTCCTTCCTCGGCCAGGCGATCTCCCGAATGAGGAGCGGTTCCGAAATGCCTAAGGAAAAGAATGGTGGACGCGACAGGGATTGAACCTGTGACCCCTACGATGTCAACGTAGTGCTCTCCCGCTGAGCTACGCGTCCGCCTGTTTTGCGGCCCGTCCGACTGGTGTGTCGGTGGGCGGGAAGGCGGCGTCTATAACCCGCAGTTCGCGGGGGCCGCAAGGGGCTTGGGCCCCCTTTTTTCGTCTTTTCTTTCGCTTAGGCCGCGATCATGCGTTCGACCTCGTTCACCAGGTCGCGCAGGTGGACGGGCTTGGACAGGACCTTGGCCTGGGGCGAGGCCTGGGCGGCGGTCAGGGCGACGGCGGCGAAGCCGGTGATGAACATGATGCGCAGGCCCGGCTGGCGGCCCGCGGCGACGCGCGCCACCTCGATGCCGTCGGCGCCGGGCATGACGATGTCGGTCAGCAGCAGGTCGTAGGGGCCCTGGTCCAGGGCGTCGATGGCGTCGTCGCCGTTCTCGCAGTCGATTACCTCGTGGCCGGCGCGCTGCAGCGCCCGCGTGAGGAAGCCCCGAAGCGACGCGTCGTCTTCGGCCAAAAGAATCCGTGCCATGAGTGAATCGGCGCCCCTTAGAATCCGGCCGGGACCCTAGCCTCGCGCGGGTAAACCGGCGATGAAAATGTCACTCCGGGGCTTTGCTTAGGCCGGGCGCCGCGCGCCGAAGCAGGCTAAGGCGAAGCATGGTCGACACCGCGCCCTTCGAGATTCTTCCGGCCCAGGGCGGGCGGACGACGCCGCTGGTCTTCGCCTCGCCGCATTCGGGCGAGGTCTATCCCGCCGACATGGAGGCCGCCGTGTGCGAGCGGTCGCTGCGCAGCGCCGAGGACGCCGCCGTGGATCGACTGATCGACGCCGGGCCGAGCGAGGGCGCGGTCCTGATCGCGGCGCGCATCGGCCGGGCCTATGTCGACCTGAACCGCGCCCCGGACGATTGGGATCCGGTCCTGATCGCCGACGCCCCCGAGGGCGCGGCCTCGCCCAAGGCCCAGGCCGGCTACGGCGTGGTTCCGCGTCTGGCGGGCGACGGCCGTCCTCTCTATGCGCGGCGGCTGACCCTGGCGCAGGCGCAGGCGCGCGTTGCCCAGGTTCACGCCCCCTATCATGCGGCCCTGGCTGGGCTGATGACGACGACGCGCGCGCGGTCGGGCCGGGCGGTGCTGATCGACTGGCATTCCATGCCCGCGCGGGCGACGAATGGGGCGGTCGACGTGGTGCTGGGCGATCGGCACGGGACCAGCTGCGACCCGGCCCTGACGCGGCGGCTGCGGCGGCTGTTCGAGGCGCAGGGCCTGGTCGTCGGCCTGAACCACCCCTACGCCGGGGGCTACGCCACCCAGGTCTGGGGGCGGCCCGGCGAGGGCTTCGAGGCGGTGCAGGTGGAGTTGAGCCGGGCGCTGTACTGGGACGAGGCGGCGGCCGCGCCTTCGGCGGGGTGGAAGCGCTGCCGCACGGCGGTGCGGCGCGTCATCGCCGCCCTGTGCGCCGATCCCGCCCTGGGCTGAGCGCGCCCGGCGGGCAAAAAAGAGCCGCGCCAAACGGCGCGGCTTTGGAAAGTCTATAGGGAGGAAACGCCCAGGAAGGGCAAGACGCTCGAAAGCGTCGAAAGCAACCTAGTTTGCAGCGCACAAATGTTCAAGCGCCGATTCCGCCTGCCTCCATCACAGGCTGTTACGAAACATAGCGCTATCCGTTACCTGGCGGGTCGAGCGAATGCTGCACTTGCGAAGGGCGCGGTTCAGGGCCGATCCAGCATGCGCCGCGCCGTTCGGATCGCCCGCGCCGCGGGAGAGGCCGCCTGGCGCCAGGCCAGGAGGGCGAAGGCCGACACCACGCCCAGCAGCAGCCACAGCGGGCCGAACAGCCAGGCCGCCGCCGCCAGGGCGAAATAATAGCCCCTCACCCCCTGGTTGAAGCCGCTCAGCGCCGGGTTCAGCACGCGGCCCACGGCCCGGCCATAGGCGCGGCGGTCGGCCTCCTCATGGATCTCGGGCGCGGCGCCGATCAGAGCCAGGGTGTAGTTCATCTGGCGCAAGGCCCAGATGAAATCGAGGAAGCCGCGCGTCAGGCAGATCAGGACCAGGGCCAGCTTGCCCTCCAGCAGGCGGGGGGAGACCGGCTCGGCCCCCACGGCGGCGAAGCCGCTCAGCGCCGATTCCCCGCCGAACAGCACCCCCGCCACGGCGGCGATCAGCAGCAGGTTGGTCGAGGCGAAGAAGGAGGCGGAGTTGATCGAATGGCCCATCAGCTGGCTGTCGACCAGTCGCGTCTCGCGCTGGGTCATGGCCGTCATCCAACCCTCGCGCACCACCAGCATGTCGGTGTTGAGCGAGCCGCTGCGCCGGGCGATCAGCCGCATCAAGGGGCCGTAGCCCAGCCAGGCGGCGATGAAGACGAACAGGGCGATCCAGTCCAGGGTGCTCATGGCCGATTGATGCCCCGGGCGCGCCGGACGAGGCAAGCGTGATCGCCGCGACGCTTGCCGTAAAGGCGCGCAAAGCTTATCACCGCGCCCAATTCTCCCCGTTCGCACCTGCAACAAGAGCGTAACATGAACATCGACGCCATTCCGGTCGGCCCCAACGCGCCGTGGGACATCAACGTCGTCATCGAAATCCCGCAGGGCGGCCTGCCGGTGAAGTATGAGATGGACAAGGAATCGGGCGCCCTGTTCGTCGACCGCTTCCTGCACACCGCCATGTACTATCCGGGCAACTACGGCTTCGTGCCGCACACCCTGTCGGACGACGGCGACCCCTGCGACGTGATCGTGCTGAACCCGACGCCGGTGGTGCCGGGCTGCGTCATCCGCTCGCGCCCGATCGGCGTGCTGAAGATGGTCGACGAAGCCGGCGGCGACGAAAAGATCCTGGCCGTGCCGGTCGACAAGCTGAACCCCTACTACACCGAGGTCTCCAGCTACCGTCAGCTGCCCGCCATCCTGATCGAGCAGATCGAGCACTTCTTCACCCGCTACAAGGACCTGGAGAAGGGCAAGTCGGTCAAGGTCAACGGCTGGGGCGACGCGGGCGAGGCCGCTGAACTGATCGCCGCCGGCATGAAGGCCCACCAGGCCAAGCTGGCCGCCAAGGGCGAAGCCGCCGCCTGATCGGCGAAGGCGTTTGAATAGAAGAGGCCCCGCCGGTCGAACCGGCGGGGCCTTTTTTCTTTGTGCGCTATCGCTCGCCGCACGGCGGCTCGCTGCTTGAGCGCGATTTGAGCGCGCCTTCTCCCTCCCCGTCCCGGGGAGGGTGGCTGAGCCTGAAAGGCGACCCGAAGGGCGGCGCGTAGCAGCCAAGCCGGGTGGGGGCGGCGGGGCTATTCAGGCGCTGCGCCCTAATCACCGGGCCCTCCCCACCCGGTCGCTTCGCGACCACCCTCCCCGGGACGGGGAGGGAGAGGGTCAGCGCTTGTTGCGGAACGCCGCGATGGCCTCGACGGTCTGGCGCACCTTGGCCTCGATGCCGGCCCAGTCCCTGGCCTGGATCGCCGCGTCGGTGATCAGCTTCGACCCCATGCCCGCCGCCACGATGCCCGAGCCGAACCATTTGGCGATAGACGCCTCGTCCGGGTCGACCCCGCCGGTCGGCATGATCTTGGTCCAGGGCATCGGCCCCAGCACCGCCTTGACGAAGTCCGGCCCGCCGACCGAGGCGCCCGGGAACAGCTTGACGATCTCGCAGCCCAGGGCCTGCGCCTCCGAGATGTCGCGCACCGAGCCGCAGCCCGGCGAATAGGCCACCATGCGACGGTTGCAGACCTGGGCCACCTCGGGAACCAGGCAGGGGCTGATGACGAAGCGCGCGCCCGAGGCCAGGTAGAGGGCCGCCGTCGGCGCATCCAGGATCGAGCCGACGCCCATGATGATGTCGGGATCGGTCTGGGCGAACTGCTTCGACAGGGCGGTGAAGGTCTCCCAGGCGAAGTCGCCGCGGTTGGTGAACTCGATCGCCCTGGCGCCGCCGCGCGCGCAGGCCCGGATCACCTCGGCGCAGACCTCGACGTCGGGGTGGTAGAAGACCGGCACCACGCCCTGGGCTTCAAGGGCGGTGAGCACGCTGAGGCGGTCGTGACGCATGGGGTCTCCTTGGCAAATCTGACGGCCGCAGATCGGCGGTCGGCGCCCTCGGCGTCAAGAGCGGCCGGATCAATCCTGGTAAGCGGCGCTATTCGGCGGTGGCCAGTTCGACCAGCCGCCGGACCATGGCGCTGTCGGGATCGGCCAGCGGGTCCAGCACGGTGAAGTGGTCGGCCCCCTCGACGATCTCGACGCGGGTGTCGGCGCCCTTGCCGCCCCAGGCGGCCGCCATCTCGCGGCTCTGGCGCACGAACTCGTTGCTCTCGGCCCCGCCGACCCAGCAGTCCAGCGCCGTCCCGCCCGGCGTCGCGCCGTTGGGCACGGGCCAGTGGATCGGCGACAGGGCGCGCGCGGTGGGGGCGTCCAGGCCCAGGGCCTGGTTCAGTGAGGTGTGGATCAAGGGCTCCAGGTCGAACACGCCCGAGATGGCCAGCGCCGCCCGCGCCCGGCCTTCCGACAGCATGCCCGCCGCCATGTGGCCGCCGACCGAGTGGCCGAACGCCAGGGGCCGCTTGCCGCTGCGGGCGCGCACGGCCTCGGTCGCCTCGCGCATCTGGCCGATGATGCGGCCGACCGAGACGGCGGGGGCTAGGTCGTAGCCCGGCACGACGACGCTGATCCCGTGCTGCAGCAGGGCCGGCGCGACCCAGGCGAACCAGCCCCGGTCCAGCGCCTGCCAGTAGCCGCCGTGCATGAAGATCGCGACCGGCGCCCCGGCGCCCGCGTCGAACCACTCCATCTTCTGGCGCTCGGACGGGCCGTATTCGATCGTCTCGGGGCGGCGGGCGTCGATGACCCGCAGCGACTCCTTGCGCCAGCGATCCAGGATGGCGGGATGGCCCGGCACGCGGGCCCGGTTGTTGTAGGCCGCCTCATACGCGGCGGCCCGTTCCATCGTCAGCGTCGCCTCGGGCGACAAAGCCTTACCCATGTCGTCTCCATCCGCTAGAGACCTCCTCTCAACGGGAGGCTTGAAGCCCATGATGACCGCCATTTTCGTCTTCATCAAATGCGAGTTGGGCTACGCCAACGATGTGGCGGCCGATCTGGTCGACAACGTTGAAAACGTGTCGGAAGTCTATTCGACCTCGGGCCAGCACGACCTGCTGGCCAAGTTCCAGCTGCCCAAGGACGCCGACATCGGCAC
Source organism: Brevundimonas naejangsanensis (assembly GCF_003627995.1). Classification (NCBI taxonomy): domain Bacteria; kingdom Pseudomonadati; phylum Pseudomonadota; class Alphaproteobacteria; order Caulobacterales; family Caulobacteraceae; genus Brevundimonas; species Brevundimonas naejangsanensis. The sequence goes on from NZ_CP032707.1 coordinate 1,497,254, forward strand.
CTTCGTGACCAAGCAGGTGCAGACGCGCCCGCACATCCGCGACACCTTCACCGTCATAACCTTCTCGCCCTTCCTGCCGAAGAAGTAGGCGCGCGGATCTCTCCCCCTGCGGAAGAAGGATGATGCAGGGTCTGGTTTGATCCAGGGCAAAGTCGTGCTGCCCGGGGTGACGGTGCGACGGGGATCGCCTACACCGTTCGCCAAGGGAGAAACGACATGACGCGATCCAACGCGCCCGCCTATCAGAGCGGCTTCGCCAATCATTTCGCCACCGAGGCCGTCGAGGGCGCCCTGCCGGTCGGCCGCAACTCGCCGCAGCGCCCGGCGCTGGGCCTCTACGCCGAACAGCTGTCGGGCGCGGCCTTCACCGCCCCGCGCGACCACAATCTGCGCAGCTGGCTCTACCGCCTGCGGCCCTCGGCCCAGCACGGGCCGTATCAGCCGTTCGACCAGGGCCGCGTGCGGTCCGGCCCCTTCACCGAGACCCCGCCCAATCCCAACCGGATGCGCTGGGATCCGCTGCCCATGCCGGACCAGCCGACCGACTGGGTCGAAGGGCTGACCACCTATGGCGGCAACGGCGACGCCGATTCCGGCGCGGGCGTGGGCATCCACCTCTATGTCGCCAACCGCTCGATGGTCGACCGGGTCTTCTACTCCGCCGACGGCGAGCTGCTGATCGTGCCGCAGCAGGGGGTGCAGCGCTTCGTCACCGAGATGGGCGTGATCGAGGCCGGGCCCGGCCATGTCGTCGTCATCCCGCGCGGCGTCCGCTTCCGCGTCGAGGTGGACGGCGAGGTGCGCGGCTATGTCTGCGAGAACTACGGCGCCCCCTTCCGCCTGCCGGACCTGGGGCCGATCGGCTCCAACGGCCTGGCCAATCCGCGCGACTTCGAGACCCCGGTCGCCTGGTTCGAGGACGTCGACCGCCCGACCCAGTGCGTGCAGAAATACGGCGGCCAGCTGTGGGCGACCACCTTCGACCACAGCCCGCTGGACGTGGTCGGCTGGCACGGCAACTACGCCCCCTATCGCTATGACACGGCGCGGTTCAACACGATCGGCACGGTCAGCTACGACCACCCCGATCCGTCGATCTTCACCGTCCTGACCTCGCCCAGCGACACGCCCGGCACGGCCAACTGCGACTTCGTCATCTTCCCGCCGCGCTGGATGGTGGCCGAGGACACCTTCCGCCCGCCGTGGTTCCACCGCAACGTCATGAGCGAGTTCATGGGGCTGATCTTCGGCGAGTACGACGCCAAGGCCGGCGGCTTCGCCCCCGGCGGCGCGTCCCTGCACAACCGCATGAGCGGCCACGGCCCGGACCAGGCCAGCTGGAACGGCGCGACGAAGGCCGACCTCAAGCCGATGAAGATCGAGAACACCCTGGCCTTCATGTTCGAGACGCGGATGCCGATCCGCACCACGGCCTGGGCCGAGACGACGCCGCTGATGCAGCTCGACTACGACGACTGCTGGACCGGCTTCGAGAAGGGCAGGGTCGGCTGAAGCCCGCCTGACCGCCGGACATGAAAAGGCCCCCGGCGCGGTCGCGGCGGGGGCCTCTTTTCTTTCAGAAGGGCGACCCTGGTCTCAGTTGGGCTTGGGCGCTTCCTTGGCGGCGTCCTTCATGGCGTCGGCTTTTTCCCCGGCGGCCTTCTGGGCGCTTTCGGCCTGCATCTTCATGGCCTCGGCCTGGCGGTCGGCTTCGGCCTTGACGGCGTCGGCCTGGGCCTCTCCCTGGGCGACGGTGCTCTCGGCCTGGGCGTTCAACTGATCGGCGGCGGCCTTGCCTTCCGCCTCGACCGCGTTCGCCTTGCTTTCAGCCGCCTTTTCGGTCGGATTCTGGCAGGCGGCGAGGCCGACGACGGCGAACAGGACGGCGGCGCTGGCGGCGAACTTCTTCATGAGGGCATCTCCAAAGCGGTTAGACTTGGATAACGCCGTGCTTCACGAACGGTTCACGCCGCCGTGATCACATTTTTCACCCCGCCTCGGCGAAGGCCACCCGCGCGGCGCCCAGCAGGGCGGCGTGCTTGTGCAGGATCACCTTGGTCGGGATGGCCGCCATATAGTCCTGGAACCGGCCCTTGCGCTCGAAGCGCTGGCGGAAGGGGCTGGCCTGGATGAAGGGCAGGATGCGCGGCACGATGCCGCCGGCGATATAGACCCCGCCGCGCGCCCCGGTGGTCAGGGCGATGTCCCCCGCCACGGCCCCCAGGATGGCGCAGAAGCGCGCCAGGGTGGCGCCGCACGGGCTGTCATGGTTCTCCAGCGCCTGACGGGTGATCTCGGCGGGGTCGTCGATATGGCTCTCCCGGCCGTCGATCTCGGCCAGGGCGCGGTGCATGTTCAGCAGGCCTGGCCCGCAGATCAGCCGCTCGATCGAGACCCGGTCGTAGCGGCGGCGCAGGATACGCAGGATCTCGTCCTCGACCGTGTCGCCGGGCGGGAAGCAGGCGTGGCCGCCTTCGCTGGGCAGGGCCATCTCGCGCCCGTGGGCGTCGCGCACCAGGGCCGAGACGCCGAAGCCCGTGCCCGGTCCCAGGACGGCGATGGTCGCGTGCGGATCGCCCTGGGCCGGGCCGCCCAGGGCGGCCAGTTCGCTGTCCGGCACGATGGGCGCGCCCCAGGCCTGGGCCTCGAAGTCGTTGATCAGCTTGACCGGGTTCAGCCCCAGGGTCTGAAGCTCGGCCTCGGACACCCGCCAGGGCGAGTTGGTCAGGTCGATGGCGCCGTCCGTGACCGGCCCGGCCACGGCGATGACCCCGCCCGTCGGCTTGACCTCGCAGCCCTCGATGAAGGCCTTCACCCCTTCGAGGAAGGTCGGATAGGTCTCGGCCGGAAAGCTGTCGGGGCGGTCCAGCACCGGATGGCCTTCGACCATGCGGGCCAGGGCGAAGCGGGCGTTGGTGCCGCCCACGTCCCCGACGAGCAGCGGGCCGATGGAGGAGGAGTCGTTCATGGGTCGGGTCCTGCGATCGGGTCGGCGGGTCAGGCGTCGACCGCCCGGTCGACGAAGTTGGGGTCGGGCGGGGTGTCGGCATGGGCCTCGCCGCCGCCGAGGTAGGCCAGGCAGACGCTGGCGCCTTCCTCGGCCGTCGACACCACATGGCGGAAGGCGCCGAACAGCTCGCGCCCATAGCCCCAGGACGAGCCCTCGGCATGGGCGCGCGATCGCGTCGCCGCCGGGCGCACGACTAGGTCGCCGATCCCCACCGTGGTCAGCACCCCGGCCTCGGGGTCCAGGCGGATGACGTCGCCGTCGCGGACGTGGGCCAGGGGGCCGCCGGCCAGGGCCTCGGGCGACACATGGATGGCCGCGGGCGTCTTGCCGCTGGCGCCCGACATGCGGCCGTCGGTGACGAAGGCGACCTTGAAGCCCTTGTCCTGCAGCACCGACAGGGCGGGCGACAGGCTGTGCAGTTCGGGCATGCCGTTGGCCTTGGGGCCCTGGAAGCGCAGCACCACCACCACGTCGCGGTCCAGCTTGCCGTCCTTGAAGGCCTGCAGGGCGTCTTCCTGGGTCTCGAACACGGCGGCGGGGGCCTCGACGATGCGGTTCTCGGGCTTGACCGCGGAGATTTTGATCACCGCCCGGCCCAGGTCGCCCTGCACCAGACGCAGGCCGCCCTCGCGGTCGAACGGGTCCGACGCCGGGCGCAGGATGGCCGGGTCGAGGCTCTCCTTGACCGTGTCGCGCCAGACCAGTTCGCCGTCGACCAGGCAGGGCTCCTGGAAATAGGGCTCCAGGCCCCCCCTTTTCCAGGAGGGCCCATGATGGTCGTCACGTCGGGATGCAGGTTGCCCGCCTCGACCAGCTCGCGGGTGACAAAGGCGACCCCGCCGGCCGCCTGAAAGGCGTTCACATCGGCCGACCCGTTCGGATAAACCCGCGCCAGCAGCGGCGTCACCGACGACAGCTGGTCCATGTCGGTCCAGTCGATCAGCACCCCCGCCGCCCGCGCCATGGCCACCAGGTGGATGGCGTGGTTGGTCGAGCCGCCGGTGGCCAGCAGGGCGACGATCATGTTGACGATGGTCTTTTCCGACACGACGTCGGCCATGCGCCCCTGGCCCGCGCGCGCCAGTTCGACCGCCCGCTGGGCCGCCGCCGCCGTCAGGGCGTCGCGCAGGCCGGTGTCGGGGTGGACGAAGGCGGTCGAGGGCAGGTGCAGCCCGGCGATCTCCATCATCATCTGGTTGGAGTTGGCCGTGCCGTAGAAGGTGCAGGTGCCGGGCGAGTGGTAGGAGCCGATCTCGCTGGCCAGCAGGGTCTTCCGGTCGACCAGGCCTTGCGCGTATTCGGCGCGGACGCGGGCCTTCTCGGCGTTGGGAATGCCCGACGGCATCGGCCCGGCGGGGGCGAAGACGACCGGCAGGTGGCCGAACGCCAAGGCGCCCATGAACAGGCCCGGCACGATCTTGTCGCACACGCCCAGCATCATGGCTGCGTCGAAGGCGTCGTGGGTCAGGGCCACGCCGGTCGACATGGCGATGACGTCGCGGCTGAACAGGCTCAGCTCCATGCCGGGGCGGCCTTGGGTGACGCCGTCGCACATGGCCGGGGTCCCGCCCGCGACCTGGGCCGTGGCGCCGATCTCGCGCACCGCCTTGCGGATGATCTCGGGGAAGCGTTCGAACGGCTGATGCGCCGACAGCATGTCGTTGTAGGCGGTGACGACGCCGAGGTTGGGCTGGGCGCCGGTCATGGCCGTCAGCTTGTCGGCCACGGTCTGGCTGGCGAAGGCGTGGGCCCAGTTGGCGCAGGACAGCTTGGCCCGGCCCGGCCCCGACGTGGAGGCGGCGTCCATGCGGCGCAGATAGTCGGCGCGGGCCTTGCGGCTGCGTTCGACGATGCGGGCGGTGACCTCGGCCACCACGGGGTTCAGAGCCATCACGCGGCCTCCGTCCAGAGGACTTCCAGGGGAACCTTGGCCGCGATCAGGGCGGCGATGGGATGGACGGCGGGATCGCCCGCCGCCTCGCGCTCGAACACGGCGCGCTTGGCCGCGCCGGTCAGGGCCAGCACCACCCGTCCGGCCGAGGCCAGATAGGGCAGGTTGATCGACAAACGCTCCTGTGGCGGGGCCGCCCCGTCGCGGCCCGGCGGCACGCCCAGCACGGTCGGGGCGAGGTCCGGCGTCAGCAGGGTCTTCAGCGTCGGGCTGTCGGGGAAGATGGAGCAGATGTGGCCGTCCTCGCCCATGCCCAGCAGCACGGCGTCCAGCCGCCCGCCCTCGGCCGAGAGCGCCTTTGCGGCCACGGCGGCGGCCCGGTCCACGGTCACGGCGGGGCTGTAGAGCGGCAGGAAGCGCGCGGCCGAAGCCGGGCCGGTCAGCAGGACGCGCTTCATCAGGGCCGCGTTGGAGTCGGGCGAGGTCTCCGGCACATGGCGCTCGTCCACCAGGGTGGCTACGACCCTGGACCAGTCCAGGTCAGCCTGCGCCAACCGGGCGTAGATGGGCGAGGGGGTCGACCCGCCCGCGCCCGCGAACACGGCCCGGCCGCGCTCGGCGATCGCGGCCGCCAGCGTCTCGGCCAGCCGTGCGGCGGCGGCCTCGGCCCAGGCGTCGCGGTCAGGATAGGTCTGCATTGCGGTCACTGTTCGCCTCCCACGCCGTCATCCTCGGGCTTGACCCGAGGATCGAGGGCTGCGGTGATCGCCGGCCAGCCGCTCATGCGCGGACGGCTCGATCCTCGGGTCAAGCCCGAGGATGACGGTGAAAGAGAGCGCCTGTTCATTGCGTGTTCCACTTCCGTCCCGTGCGCGACAGCAGCAGGTCCGCCGCCTCCGGGCCCCAGGTCCCGGCTGCATAGTCCAGCGGTCGACAGTCGCGGCAGTTCCAACCGTCGGCGACCTCATCGACCCATTTCCACGCCTGCTCGGCCTCGTCGCGGCGCACGAACAGGGTGGAGTCGCCGTGCAGGGCGTCCAGCAGTAGCCGCTCATAGGCGATGCGGCGGCGTGGCGGGGCGGCGTCCTTGCCGTCCTGCCCCCAGGACAGGCTCATCTGGATCGGCTGCAGCTGCATCCGCTGGTCCAGGCCCGGCTTCTTGTTCATCACCGACAGGGAGATGTCTTCCTCGGGCTGCAGCTCGATGACCAGGCGGTTGTCGTAGATGTCGCCGCGCTCGCCGTGACCGAAGATGGAGTGCGGCACCGGCTTGAACTGGATGACGATCTCGGTGCGCTTCTCGGGCAGGCGCTTGCCGGTACGCATGAAGAAGGGCACGCCCGCCCAGCGCCAGTTGTCGATGTCGGCGCGGATGGCGACGAAGGTCTCGGTGTCGGACGGCTGGCCGCGCTCCTCGTCATAGCTCCGAGCCGACTCGCCCTCGACCACGCCGGCGACATACTGGCCGCGCACGGTGACGCGGTCGGCCTCTTCGGGGGTGATGGGACGCAGGGAGCGCAGCACCTTCACCTTCTCGTTGCGCACCGAGTCGGGATCGAGGTCCGACGGCGGCTCCATGGCCACCAGGCACAGCAGCTGCAGCATGTGGTTCTGCAGCATGTCCCGCAGGGCGCCGTATTCGTCGTAATAGGGCCAGCGGTCGCCGACCCCGACGGTCTCGCCGACGGTGATCTGCACGTGATCGACCGTCAGGTTGTTCCACAGCGGTTCGAAGATGGCGTTGCCGAAGCGCAGGGCGATCAGGTTCTGCACCGTCTCCTTGCCCAGGTAGTGGTCGATGCGGAACACCTGCCGCTCGTCGAAGGCGTGGGCCACGGCATCGTCGATCTCGAGGAAGGACTTCAGGTCGCGGCCGACCGGCTTCTCCAGCACGATGCGGCAGTTCTTCTCGGCCAGACCCGCCGCCTTCATCGCCGTGACGATGCGGCCGAAGAGCGAGGGCGACACGGCCAGGAACGACGTCACCTCGCCGTCGCCGCACCGGGCCTTCAGCGGCTTGAGGCTCTCGGGATCGGTGGCGTCCACGGCCAGGTAGTCGAGGCGGGCGGCCAGGCGCGCCCAGCTGGCCTCGTCCCAGGCGCCGTCGGCCTCGGCGCGGGGCTGCACCGCCTCGCGCACCTTGGCGACATACTGTTCGGCGGTCTCTTCCGAACGGGCGGCGCCGATGATCTTCAGCCCCGCCGGCAGCAGGCCGTCATGATCCAGGAAGTAGAGGGAGGGCAACAGCATCCGCATGGCGAGGTCGCCGCCGCCGCCGAACAGAATGAGCGCCGCCATCTAAGGCCTCCCTCGCAGAAGATCGGCCCTCCTAAGCGGGGCCGTAGTCAGCCAGAGTCCTTGGCCGGTTCCGCGCGCCGCGCCAAGACGTCGAGGACATCCTGAAACACCATGTTACGGGCATGCAGAAGCACCAGCAGGTGGTAGATCAAATCCGCCGCCTCGCTGGCGAGTTCCGCCGCGTCGCCCGCCGCGCCCGCCAGGGCGGTCTCGACTCCCTCTTCGCCGACCTTCTGCGCCGCCCGTTTCGGCCCCTGGGCCATCAGGCGCGCGGTCCAGCTGTCGTTCGGATCGGCCTGGGCGCGAACGTGGATGGTGCGCTCCAGCCGCCCGATGCGGCCCAGGCCGGGCGCATCCTCCTCGCCGAAGCAGCTGATGCGGTTCAGGTGGCAGGCGTTGCCGACCGGGCGCACCTTCACCACCACGGCGTCGCCGTCGCAGTCTGGCGTCACCGAGACGACGTTGAGGAAGTCCCCCGAGGTCTCGCCCTTCCGCCACCGCCCCCGCGCGAACGCGAGAAGAAGGTGGCCTGGCCGCTGTCCAGCGTCTCCTTCAGCGCCGCCTCGTCCATATAGGCGAGCGTCAGCACCTGCAGGGTGTCGGCGTCCTGCACCACGGCCGGGATCAGGCCGCCGCCCTTGGCGAAGTCGATGTTGGAGAGGTCGAGCGCCATCATCCTTCTCCCCTCGTGGGAGAAGGTGGGCGCCGGAGGCGCTCGGATGAGGGGGCTGTGTCCGCACGCGACGGGCGAGGTTGAAGTAGGCCTCCCCCTCATCCGTCTCGCTCCGCGAGCCACCTTCTCCCACGAGGGGAGAAGGATATCGAAAGTGCTCATATCCTCACCTCCACGCCTTGTGCGTCCAGGTAACGCTTGAGATCGGGAATCGCGATCGCGCCCGAGTGGAAGACGCTGGCGGCCAGCGCCCCCGACACGTCCGCCTCCACGAACACGTCGCGGAAATGCTCGACCGCCCCGGCCCCGCCCGAGGCCACCAGCGGAATGGTCAGCCGTCGCCGCGCCTCGGCCAGTTGGGCGATGTCATAGCCGCGCCGCACCCCGTCCCGGTCGATGCAGTTCAGCACGATCTCGCCGGCGCCCAGGCCTTGCGCCTCGACGATCCAGTCCATGGTCAGCCGACCGGCGCCGCGCCGGGCGTTCGGATCGCCGGTGTATTGGTGCACCCGCCATTCGCCGTCCTGAAAGGCGCTGTCGACGCCGACGACGACGCATTGCCGTCCCAGCCGTTGCGCCATCTCGCCGATCAGGTCGGGGCGCTCCAGGGCGGGCGAGTTGATCGACACCTTGTCCGCCCCGTGGTCGAGGCAGCGCGCCGCCTGCTCCACCGTGCGGATGCCGCCCGCGACGCAGAAGGGGATGTCCAGCAGCCGGGCGATGTCCTGCACCCAGCGATAGTCCAGCGTCCGACCCTCGGGGCTGGCGGTGATGTCGTAGAAGACCAGTTCGTCGGCGCCCTGATCGCGATAGCGCGCGGCCAGTTCGGCGGCGTCGCCCATGTCGACGTGGCCCTCGAAGCGCACGCCCTTGACCACCCGCCCGTCCTTGACGTCGAGGCAGGGAATGATGCGTCTCGCCGTCACGATGCGACCGCCTTCAGCGCTTCGGCCACGGTGAAGCGGCCCTCATAGAGGGCGCGGCCCACGATGGCCCCGTCGCAGCCGAGGTCGCGCGCGGCGGTCAGGTCGGCCAGCGTGGCCACCCCGCCCGAAGCCTGGATCTTCAGTTCGGGCCTGCGCGCCCGCGCCTCGCCCAGCAGGTCGAGGTTGGGCCCGGTCAGGGCCCCGTCGCGACCCACATCGGTCATCAGCACATGGGTCAGCAGGCTGGCCGGATAGCGGTCCAGCACGCTCCACAGATCGACCCCCGCCGACTGGGTCCAGCCCTTCAGCGCCGGGACGGGCGCCCCGTCCTTATACTTCACGTCCAGCGCCAGGGTGATGCGGTCCGATCCGAACCGATCCAGCCAAGCCAGCACCTCGTCCGACCGAGTCACGGCCAGCGACCCGACGACCACGCGGCTGACGCCCGCCTCCAGCAGGCGCTCGACATCCGTCTCGGACCGCACCCCGCCGCCCGACTGGATATTCACCGCGACCGAGGCGGCCATTTCGCCGATCAGGCCGTGCTGCATGGCGCGCCCGGCCTCGGCGCCGTCCAGATCGACGACGTGGACCCACTGCGCCCCTTCGGCGGCGAAGGCGGCCAGGCGCGCGGCCGGGACCTCGTCATAGCGGGTCACCTGATCGAAACGCCCGTGCATCAGCCGCACGCAGACGCCGTCCTTCAGGTCGATGGCGGGATAGACGATCACGCGGGCAACTCCAGGAAGTTCTTCAGAATACGCGCCCCGGCCGCCGCCGAGCGCTCCGGGTGGAACTGGCAGCCCCAGCGGTTGGCGCTGTTGACCACGGCCGGCACGGGGACGCCGTAGTCGGCGGCGGCGATGGTCGCCGGGCCGTCGGGGCAGACGAAGCCGTGCACGAAATAGGCCCAGTCGCCGTCCTTGATCCCTTCCAGCAGCGGATCAGGCCGACGGATGCTCAGCCGGCTCCAGCCCATGTGCGGCGACGGCCGCGACGGGGCGGGCAGGAGGGCCTCGACCCGGCCGGGGATCAGGCCCAGCAGGGGCGTGTCGCCATCCTCGGCGCTGGTCTCGAACAGCAGCTGCTGGCCCAGGCAGACGCCCAGCAGCGGGCGCTTGAACCGGCGCAGCGCCTCGACCAGACCGAGCGCGTGCAGCCGCTGCATCGCATAGCCCGCCGCGCCGACGCCGGGCAGGATGACCCGCTCGGCCTCGTCCAGATCGGCGGGATCGGCGCTGATCCGCACCCGCGCGCCCAGCCGCTCCAGCGCGAACCGCACCGAGGCGACATTGCCCGCCCCGTAACCGATCAGGGTGACCTCCCTCATCCTTCTCCCCTCGTGGGAGAAGGTGGGCGCCGGAGGCGCTCGGATGAGGGAGAGGGTTCAGCGAGCGGGACGGTGGATGTCGAGAACGCGGTCGGCGTCCCCCTCATCCGACCTGCTCCGCAGGCCACCTTCTCCCACGAGGGGAGAAGGAAGGCACAGGCGCTCATCACAGCACCCCCTTGGTGCTCGGCACCACGTCGCCTTCGACGCGGATCGCCTGCCTCAGCGCCCGGCCCAGGGCCTTGAACACGGCTTCGGTCTTGTGGTGGTCGTCGTCGCCGGTGACGCGGACGTGGATGGCCGCGCCCAGGTTCTCGGCCAGCGATCGCACCACGTGGGCCGTCAGGTCGGTCCGGTAGTCGCCGATGAAGGGGGTCGCAAACGTCCCCTCGAACACGGGATAGGGCCGTCCCGACAGGTCGATGGAGATCGCCGCCTCGGCCTCGTCCATCGGCAGGACAAAGCCGTAACGGGCGATGCCCTTCCTCTCGCCCAGCGCCTGCTTGAGCGCCTGCCCCAGGGCGATGGCGCTGTCCTCGATGGTGTGGTGCGGATCGGTGTGCAGGTCGCCTTCGCACGCCAGGCGGATCGAGAACCCGCCGTGCGCCGCCACCTGTTCGATCATGTGGTCGAAGAAGCCGACGCCGGTGTGGATGGTCACCGGCCCGGCGCTGTCCAGATCGACGGCGCAGACGATGCGCGTCTCTTTCGTATCGCGCACGGCCTGGCCGACGCGGGTGCGGCGCACCTTGGGGGCGGCGGCGCCGAGCGCGACCAGCAGGCGGTCGTTGACCTCGGGCTTCAGCGACACGGGCAGGCGCACGCGGTCGCCCGCCAGATCGGCGGCCAGGCCGTAGCGGCGCAGGGCCTCGACGACCCCGGCCGGATCGGACGGCCGGGCGGTGATCGCCGGTCCGACCCCGGCCTCCAGCGCCATGATCCGCGACAGGGCCTCGGCGACGCGGGCGCGCTCGCGGCGCACCCCGTCGATGCGTTCGGCGGTCTCGATCATCCGCGACGGGTCCAGCGCCTGCAGCGCCAGCCGCGCCGAGACCTCGGGCAGGGCGTAGGGCTCCAGCACGCTCGCCAGCCGCGCCAGCGTCTGCGGCTGGGCGACCGCCGCCCCCACCCGCGCCCCGGCCAGCCCGTAGGCCAGCGACAGGCTGCGCAGCACGACCAGGTTGGCGTGGTCCTTCACCACGCTGGCGGCGGACGTCGCCTCGGCGAACTCGACCAGGCCCTCGTCCACGACCAGCAGGGCGGGGGCGACGCGCTTTGCCATCTCGGCCACGGCCTCGGGCGCGCCGAGGGCGCGAATGACCACGGCGGCGGTCCCGGCGCCGTCGGCCGGGCGGGCGTAGAGGGCGGCCAGGCTCAGATAGGGTTCGGCGTCGGGCGCCTGCACCTTCAGCCCGTCGCGCGCGGCCAGACGCCAGACCAGTTCCAGCCCGTGCGTCAGGCCGCGCGTCGGCAGCACCTGATCGGCGCCGACGCCATAGAGGGCGGCCAGCCGCGCGGCCAAGAGCGTCGGCGCGGCCGGATAACGCTCCAGACCCTCGCCGTTTGAGAACAGCGGTGGATAGGGGGCAGGCAGGGTCACGACCCTTCTCCCCTCGTGGGAGAAGGTGGCTCGCGCAGCGAGACGGATGAGGGGCTGTGTCAGCGCGCGAGGCGGATGAGGGCGAAGCCAACGCCCCCCTCATCCGACCTGCTCCGCAGGCCACCTTCTCCCACGAGGGGAGAAGGAAGAAATCGTTGCTCATCCCGCGCTCCTCAGATCGGCGGCTCGCGCGTGACCTTCCAGCCCCTCCAGCCGCGCCAGGGCGGCGGCGACGGGGGCCAGGGCGGCGGCGCCCTTTTCGCTGACGGTCTGCACCGACATGGTGGTCATGAAGCTGGCGGTGGTGACGCCGCCCAGCGTCCGCGCCGCCCCGTCGGTCGGCAGGACGTGGCTCGGCCCGGCGGCGTAGTCGCCCAGGGTCTCGGCCGCCCACCGCCCGACGAAGACGGCCCCGGCGGCGCTGATCTTCTCGACCAGGGCCTCGGCGTCCTCGACCTGGATCGACAGGTGCTCCGGCCCGTAGAGGTTCGCCACCTCGCACGCCTCGGCCCGGTCGCGCACGCGGATGGCGCGGGCTTCGGCCAGCGACGCGCGGGCGATGGCGGCGCGCGGCAGGCTTTCGACCTGGCGCTCGACCTGGGCGAGGGTCTCGCTCAGGGCCGTGCCGCTGTCGGACACCAGGATGACCTGGGCGTCGGCGTCATGCTCGGCCTGGCTCAGCAGGTCGGCGGCGACGATCTCGAAGTCGGCGTCGCGGTCGGCGATGACCAGCAGTTCCGACGGACCGGCGGGCAGGTCACAGGCCGGGCCGCCGGGCAGGGACGAAGCGTAACGCTTGGCCTCGGCGACATAGGCGTTGCCGGGACCGAACAGCTTGTCGACGGGGGCGATGACGCCGTCCTCCAGCTCGGCGCCGAAGGTCAGGGCGGCGATGGCCTGCGCCCCGCCCAGCAGCCAAAGTTCCTCCAGCCCCGCCTCGGCGGCGGCGGCGATCATGGCCGGGTGGACCGAACCGTCCTTCGAGGGCGGGGTGACGGCGACGCGCCGCCCGACCCCGGCCACGCCCGCCGGAATGGCCAGCATCAGCAGGGACGAGAACAGGGGCGCCGTCCCGCCGGGCACATAGAGACCCGCCGAGCCGATGGGCCGCCAGACCAGCTTTGACCTCACCCCCGGCGTGGTCTCGATGAAGGGCGTGTCCTCGGGCCGGGTCGCCTGATGGAAGACGCGCACATTGTCGGCGGCGACGCGCAGGGCGCGCGCGGCGGCGGGCGGCAGGTCGCGGCGGGCGTTGGCGGCGGCGGCCTCGGTGATCTCGATGCGGCGCGGCGCGGCGCCGTCCAGACGCGTGGCCCAGTCGGTCACGGCCTCGCCGCCGCGCGCCTGCACGTCGTCGAAGATCTCGCGCACCACGCCGGTGACGAAGCCCTCGGTGCGGCGTTGCGGGCGGGCCAGGGCGGCCCTGCGGCCCTCGGCGTCCAGTTGGTTCCAGTCGATACGCTTCATCACATCATCTTCTCGATCGGCAGGACCAGGATGGCTGACGCCCCCGCCGCCTTGAGTTTCTCCAACGTCTCCCAGAAGACCGCCTCCTGGCAGACGGCGTGGACGGCCACGGCGTCGTCGCGCCCCGACAGGGGCATGACGGTCGGCGAGCCGGCGCCGGGCAGCAGGGCGGTGATCCGGTCCAGCGCCGCGCGCGGGGCGTTCAGCATCACGTATTTGGCGCCTTGGGAGGACACCACGCCGGCCATCCGCTCGACGACGCTGTCCAGCAGGTGCTGCAGCCCGGCCTCGGGCGGCGTCGGCGCCTTGATCAGCACCGCCTGGCTGTCCAGCACGGTGTCGCGCGCCGTCAGGCCGTTGGCCTCCAGCGTCGCCCCGGTCGAGACCAGGTCGCAGATGGCCGCCGCCAGCTTCAGCCGAGGGGCCACCTCGACCGCCCCGCGCATGGTGACGATCTCCGCCTGCACCCCCGCCTCATTCAGAAAGCGGCGCAGGATTTTCGGATAGGAGGTGGCGATCCGCAGGCCCTGCAGCGACGACGGCCCGGCGTAGTCCAGCCCCGGCGGCGTGGCGATCTTCAGCGTGCAGCGGCCGAACCCCAGCGGCATGACGACCTCGGCGTTCGGCCCGCCGTTCCTGACCTCTTCCAGCACGTTCTCGCCGACAATGCCCAGGTCGCAGACCCCGTCCGCCACGAAGGTCGGGATGTCGTCGTCGCGCACCCGCAAGAGGTCGATCGGATAGTTCTCGATCCGATACAGCAGGTCGTTGTTGCCCTTCACCACGCGCAGGCCCGCGTCGCGGACCAGGTCGAGGCTGCGTTCGGCCAGGCGGCCGGATTTCTGGACGGCGATGCGCAGCCGCCCCTGAACCGTGCTCATGATCTCAACTCAGGCTTTCAGTCTGTCCAGCACCAGTCGATAGCCCTGGTGCGGCATGTCCTTCAGGGAGCGCGCGACGCGCACGACGGTGGTCGGGCTGGCCGGCGCCTCGGCGGCGATCTCGCGATAGGTCTTGTCCCCGGCGTCCAGCATCCGCGCCACCTGCCACCGCTCGGCGAAGGCGCGCAGTTCCGCCGGGGTGCACAGATCGGCCAGGAAGGCGTCCGCCTCCTCGCGCGTCTTCAGCGAAAGCAGGGCGTCCAGCAGGGCGGTCTTGGCGGCGTCGGTGCTCATGGCGCGTTCCATTATGCTGTAACAATGGAGCGGTCAACCCGCTGAGTTGACGCTGACGTCTTTTCCTCCCCACGTGTGAAGTGGTGGAGGGGCCATGTCGCCGACCATCGAAGCCTACCGACGCGCCGCACGAATGCGTCGCTCCCTGACGCCGCCTGAGGCCAGGCTGTGGAGCTGTCTAAAGGGCGGCGCTCTGGAAGGACTGAAGTTTCGCCGCCAGCATCCGGCCGGTTCCTACATTCTCGACTTCTATTGCGTCGGTGCGCGACTGGCGGTGGAGGTCGATGGCGCAGCGCATGATGACCCGGCGCAAATCGCCCATGACGAGCGGCGAACGGCATGGTTGAAGGCGCAGGGGATTGAGGTTCTGCGCGTCCGGGCGACGGACATTCGCGATCATCTCGAGGGGGTTCTGGCGGTGATTTTGCATGATGCGACGGGGCGTTAGAGAGCCCCTCCACCACTTCGTGGTCCCCCTCCCCATTGTCATGGGGAGGAAAAGCCTAACCGCCACTCGCCACCCGCTGCGCGCCACTCTATCTGTCCCCCATGACCAAGGTTCTGATCATCGGCGCGGGACACGCGGGGGGCTCGGCGGCGGCGCTGCTGAGGCAGTACGGCTTCGAGGGCGAGATCGTCCTGGTGGGCGAGGAGGCGGCGGCGCCCTATCAGCGGCCGCCCCTGTCCAAGGCCTGGCTCAAGGGCGAGGCGCGTCTGGAGGACCTGCTGCTGCGTCCCGAGAGCTTCTACGCCGAGCAGAATATCGACCTGCGCACCGGCGTCACGGCGACTGCGATTGATGCAGGCGCCAAGGCCGTGACCTTCGCCGACGGAACGGTCGAGGCCTATGACGTGCTGATCCTGGCCACCGGCTCGATGGCGCGCAAGCTGGCCATTCCCGGCGCGGATCGGCCCGACCTGCTGGAACTGCGCACCCTGGCGGACGCCGAACAGCTGAAGGCGGCGCTGGCCCCCGGCAAGCGGCTGGCCGTGGTCGGCGGCGGCTACGTCGGGCTCGAGGCGGCGGCCTCGGCCCGCGCCCTGGGCGCCGAGGCGGTGGTGATAGAGCGCATGGACCGGGTGCTGGCGCGCGTGGCGTCGGAGGCCCTGTCGGCCTTCTTCACCGACCTGCACCGCCAGCATGGCGTCGAGATCCTGACCGGCGCCGAGGTCGCGGGCTTCGAGGACGACGGCGTGCGCCTGGCCGACGGGACGCTGATCGCGGCCGACGCGGTGCTGGTCGGCGTCGGCGCCCTGGCGCGCGAAGCCCTGGCGCGGACGGCGGGCCTGGCTTGCGAGAACGGCGTGGTGGTGGACGCGGCCGCCCGCACCAGCGACCCTTCCATCTACGCCATCGGCGACGTGACCCATCGGCCCATCCCGGTCCACGGCGGCCTCATGCACCGGCTGGAGAGCGTGCCCAACGCACTGGAGCAGGCCAAGCAGGCCGCCGCCGCCGTTGTCGGCCGCGCCGCCCCCGCGCCCGAGGTGCCGTGGTTTTGGTCGGACCAGTATGACGTCAAGCTGCAGATCGCGGGCCTGCCCTTCGGCGCCGACCGCCAGGTCGTGCGCGGCGATCCGGCCGGCGGCGCCTTCGCCGTCTTCCATCTGAACGGCGACCGCGTCGTCTGCGTCGAGGCGGTCAACGCCCCGGCCGAGTTCATGGGCGGACGCCTGCTGATCGGCAAGGGAACGCCTGTGGACGCCGCCCTGCTGGCCGATCCTGCGGTGTCGATGAAGGGCGTGGCCCTGGCGGTCTGAGGTCGTTTTTCGTCCGAGGACGGCCTGTCGGCGTGATTTCGGCGCCTAAGTTGAGATTTATTCTCAGAGTCACTTGCGGTGTGGGAATAAGGTGATATTGCGACCGCATCGCAACATCACTGACTGGCTCCTCCCTCCATGTCCGACCCTCGCTCCGCCGCCCTCAAGGCGCTCCTGTTCGCTTCCAGCGCCGCGGGCATGCTGTGCGCCGCGCCTGCCGTGGCGTCGGCTGCGGCGGCTGGCGAGCCCGCGCCCGCCGACGGCGTGGTCAGCCAGGACGCGACCCACCTGGGCACGCTGGACGTCAACGGCCATCGCGTGAAGCGCGAGCCGAAGGACCCGCAGTTCGTCGCCCCCCTGGTCGACACCCCGCGCACGGTGACGGTGATCCCGCAGCAGATCATCGAGCAGACCGCCGCCACCTCGCTGCAGGACATCCTGCGCACTTCGCCGGGCATCACCTTCGGCGCGGGCGAGGGCGGCCAGCCCCTGGCCGACCGGCCCTTCATCCGCGGCCAGGCCTCGGGCAACAACGTCTTCGTCGACGGCATCCGCGACACCGGCGGCCAGCAGCGCGAGGTCTTCAACCTGGAGCAGGTCGAGGTCATCAAGGGCGCCGATTCCGTCTATTCGGGCCGCGGCTCGGGCGGCGGCAGCATCAACCTGTCGTCCAAGGCTCCGCGCCTGAGCGACTTCGTCAACGGCTCGGCCGGCGTCGGCACGGACGCCTATGCGCGCGGCACGGTGGACGCCAACTGGCAGGTCGGGCCGACCGCCGCCATGCGCCTGAACCTCATGGCCTCGCAAGGCGACGTGCCGGGCCGCAACGGGGTCGACTTCGACAAGTGGGGCGTGGGCGCTGCGATCGCGGCGGGCCTGGGCACGCCGACGACGATCACCGCCAGCTACTACCACCTCGATAGCGACCAGATGCCCGACTACGGCATCCCGCTCTTCACCAAGACCAATGTCCGCACGACCGACAGCGGCATCCTGGACGTGCCCTACGACAGCTTCTACGGGCTGAAGGCGCGCGACTATCTGACCAACACGGTCGACAGCCTGACCCTGGAGGTCGAGCATCGCTTCAGCGAAACTCTGGCCCTGCGCAACGTCACCCGCTACGCCCAGACCCTGAACGACTATGTCGTCACCAACCCCGGCGACGGCGGCAGCGCAACCTCGACCCCGCGCGGCGCGGCCCTGATCGACGGCGTCTGGTGGATGAAGCGCGGCGTCAAGTCCCGTTGGAACCCGACCGAGACCCTGGCCAACGTCACCGACCTGCACGGCGCCTTCCTGACCGGGGCGATCAAGCACGACTTCGACGTCGGCCTGGAGCTGTCGCGCGAGAAGAACCGCAACGCCGCCTATGTCGTCACGACCCTCACGGGCTCGGCCTGTCCGGCGCCGCTGACCGGCGTGGACTGCACCCCCGTCTATGCGCCCAACCCGAACGATCCGTGGACGGGCACGATCACGCGCGGGACCGAGACCTATTCGGACACGGACGTCCTGGGGCTCTACGCCTTCGATTCTGTCAGCCTGGGCGAGCGGTGGAAGCTGAACCTGGGCGTGCGCTACGACCGCTACGCCGTGGAGGGCACGGAGCTGCCGCGCGGCGCCGTCGTCCCGGTCGCGCGTGAGGCGGACTGGGACTTCGTCAACTATCAGCTCGGCCTGGTCTACAAGCCGACGGCGAGCAGCAGCCTCTACGCCTCCTGGTCGACGTCCTCGACGCCGCCGACCATCTCGGCGGGCGACCAGAACGCGGCCGGCGGGTTGGGCAGCGGCAATCTGGCCGGCACGGTGCTGGACCCGGAACAGACCGAGAGCGTCGAGATCGGGGCCAAGGCCAATCTGTTCGGCGATCGTCTGGCCCTCAGCGGCGCCCTGTTCCGCCTGACGCGCAAGGACGCGGCCATCGAGGTGGCGCCGGGCCTGTTCGAACAGGCGGGCGAGGCTCGGGTGCAGGGGCTGGAGCTGGGCGTGTCGGGCTCGATCACCGACAAGTGGCAGGTGTTCGGCGGCTACACCTGGATGGATTCGGAGCTGACGCGCGGCGCCTACAGCAACGTCAACGTCGGCGATCCCCTGGCCAACACGCCCGAGCACAGCGCCAGCCTGTTCACCACCTATCGCGTCCTGCCCAAGCTCAGCCTCGGCGGCGGCGTCTATTACGTGTCCAAGTCCTGGGGCGGGAACCAGGGCGGAGCCGGCGGCGGCGCCAACCGCATCTATGCGCCGGAGTATGCCCGCGTGGACCTGTTCGCCGCCTATGACATCAACGAGCGCGCCTCGCTGCAGCTGAACGTCCAGAACGCCGGGGATGAGGACTACATCATCCGCACCAACGGCGTGCACCACGCCGACGTGGCCCCGGCGCGCCAGGCCATCCTGACGCTGAACGTCCGCTACTAAGAGGCCGCGTTTCGCGCCATTCTGTCGGCCCCGGCGTTCGCTCGAGCGGCGGGGCCGATGCGGTTCCAGACGGTGAGAGAGCCATGCTGCTGCACATCCCCGACGTCTTTACCAAGGCCGAGGTGAAGGCTCTGCGCCGGACCCTGGACGCCGGTCCCTGGGCCGACGGCAACATGACCTCGGGCCATCAGTCGGCGACCGCTAAAAGGAACCAGCAGTTGCCCGAGGACAGCGCCGAGGCGCGCGAGGTCTCGGCCCTGGTGGTCCGGGCGCTGAACGCCAATCCGATGTTCGTCTCGGCCGCCCTGCCGCATACGATCTTTCCGCCCCTGTTCAATCGCTACGAGGGCGGCGGCGAGTTCGGCCTGCACGTCGACAACGCCATCCGCCAGCGGGACGGCCATCGCATCCGCAGCGACCTGTCGGCCACCCTCTTCCTGTCCGAGCCCGAGGACTACGACGGCGGCGAGCTGATCATCGAGGAGATGTACGGCGCCCAGTCGGTCAAGCTGCCGGCCGGCGACCTGGTCCTCTATCCGTCCAAGAGCCTGCACCGGGTCACGCCCGTCACGCGCGGCGCCCGCGTCTCCAGCTTCATGTGGCTGCAGAGCCTGGTCCGCGACGACGCCGACCGCGAAAGCCTGTTCCGCCTCGACGTGGCGATCCAGCGCGTCAACCTCGACAAGGGGCCGAAGGATCAGGCGGTGATCGAACTGACCGGCGTCTATCACAACCTGCTGCGCCGCTGGTCGGAGGTTTAGCCAACCCTCTCCCGGCGGGAGAGGGCTTGAGCGCACGAGAGCCGAAGGCGATCGTCCTTGCGCGACCCGAAGGGCGGCGCGGAGCAGCCAAAGGGTGAGGGGCTTGAGGGTTCAGTCGGCGTGAGCCGTCGCACGGCGGCTGGCGCCGATTTCGGCCGGGACCCCTCACCCTTTCGCCTTGGCCAATCGCTGCGCTCTTGGAGGCTCAAGCCCTCTCCCATCGGGAGAGGGAAGCGTATCAATAAACGTCCCGCCGATACCGCCCCGCCTCGGTCAGACCCAGCAGACGGTCTTCGCCGAGCGCGGCCTCCAGCGCCGCATGCACCCCCTTGGACATCCCCTCCAGGCTGCCGCAGACGTAGATCCACGCCCCGCGATCGACCCAGTCGGCGACCGTGCGGGCGTGCTCGGCCACCAGCGCCTGGACGTAGCGGTGCTCGCCGCCGTCGCGCGAGAAGGCGCGGTCAAGCCGGGTCAGCACCCCCGACGCCCGCCAGGCCCGAAGCTCTTCGTCATAGAAGGCGTCGTGCGCCCGCGTCCGCTCGCCGAACAGCAGCCAGCCGCCGCCGGTCTTGTCGTGCCGCGCCCGCGCCTTCAGGTGTCCGCGCAGGCCGGCGATGCCGGTGCCGTTGCCGATCAGGATGATGGGGACTTCCGGCGGCGGGGCGTGGAAGCTTCGGTTGGCGCGCACGCGCAGGGCGACCTCCTGGCCGATCTGCGCCTCCTGCGTCAGCCAGCCCGAGGCCAGGCCCGGCGTCCCGTCCGGCCGCGTCATCAGGCGGATGCAGAGCTCGAGCCGCCCGTCCGAGGGCAGGGAGGCGACCGAATATTCGCGGCTGCCGGGCTGTTCGCCGTCGCGGGCGGGCAGGCCGACCTCGGCGATGTCGCCCGCCGCCCAGTCGGGCGCGTGGTCGATGGGTTCGAAGGCCAGATGCCAGGCCTCGCCGCCGGGGCTGCCGGCGTTGAGCAGGGTCCGCTTGACCAGGCGCCAGCGGTCATAGGCGGGCGGGGTCCAGTCGGGGGCGGCGGTCGCCCCGGTGATCAGGTTCAGCTGATGCTGCCAGTGGCGCACGGCGCCCGCATCGCCATTATCGACCTCGACCCGGTCGAACAGGGTCTGCGCCCCGCAGCGGTCCAGCCAGTCGCCGACCGCACGGCCGAAGCCGCAGAAGGCGTCATAGGACCGGTCGCCCAGCGCCAGCAGCCCATAGGACAGGTGCGACAGGTCCGCCTCCGTGCCCATGGCCTGGCGCACGAAGCGGGCGGCGCCGTCGGGGGCGTCGCCCTCGCCGGTGGTCGAGGCCACGACCAGCAGGCGCCGCGCGCGCTTCAGCGTCTCCAGGTCCAGCTCGGCGAAGGGCAGGATCCGCGCGCCGACGCCGCCGTCGCCCAGGGCGCGCGCGGTCATCCAGGCCAGCTCCTCGCCGAAGCCGGTCTGGCTGGCGAAGGCGATCAGCACGGCCTCGTCGCCCGCCGCCTCGGCGAAGGCGCGGGCCTGCTCGGCGGCCCGGCGCGCCGCGGCGCGCACGCGCCAGACGGTCAGGGCGATGAGCCCGAGCCACAGCAGGACGGCGACGCCGGCGCCCACCCAGCGGAACAGGTCGGCGGTCACGTCAGGCGGCCTCGTCGTCCATCATAGCCGCGAAGGCGGGGCTCATCCGCTCGACCAGACCGCGCGGGGTGCGCTCGACGAAATGGGCGGCCAGGCCCATCGCCTCCGCGAACTCCGGCCCGTCGAACGGGCCGAGCACGGTCAGGGCGGTGGCCAGGGCGTCGGCGCGCATGGCCGAGGCGTCGAAGACGGTGACCTGGGCCAGGCCGTTGTCGACCGGCCGTCCTGTCGCCCCGTCCAGGGTGTGCGGATAGAGCCGCTGCTCATGCACGAAGGCGCGGCGCCAGTCGCCCGAGGTCGCCACGGCCAGATCGACCAGGGCGGCGACCGTGCGCGGCGCCGGCGAGCCGGGCACGGCCTCGATCTCGACCCACCAGGGCTGGGCGTCCGGCTTGACGCCGCGCCCGAGCAGTTCGCCGCCGATCTCGACCAGGTGCGCGGTCGCGCCCATCGCGCTCAGGCGGGCCGAGACGCGGTCGACCGCATGGCCCTTGGCGATGCCGGAGAAGTCCAACTTCATGCCGCCGATCTGGATCGCGGCCTGCGCCTCGCGGTTCAGCCGCAGCCTCCGCCAGCCGGAGACGGCCAGGGCCGCCTCGACCTCGGCGTCGGACGGCAGGGGCAGCAGGGCCGAGCGCGCCCCCGGCGGGCCGAAGCCCCACAGGTCGACCAGGGCGCCCAGGGTCGGATCCACCGCGCCGTTGACCTCGTCGGCCAGGTCGAGCGCGGCGGTCAGCAGCGACCACAGCTCGTCCGACAACCGCCACGTCCCGGCCGGGGCGGCGTTGAAGCGGCTGATCTCGCTGTCGGCCTGCCACGGGCTGAAGACGGCGACGACCTGCGCCAGCTCGGCCTCGATCGCGGCCTGAAAAACGTCCTGCGCGGCGCCCGGCGGCGGAACCAGCCGCGCCGACCAGGTCGTGCCCATGCTCTCACCCGCCAGCGACCAGATCAGGTCGCTGGGCGGCCGCTCGGGCGCGCCGGCCATCGGCGGGATCAGGACGCGGTCGTCCTGGCGCCTCTCGGCCGCCGCCCCGAGGCGGAGCGGCGGCGGCGCGGCGCTGGAGGATTTGGCGGTCAGGGCAGGACTTCCAGGGCGCCGTTCCACGAGGCGTTCGAGCCCGGCTGGCCATTCGCGCCCGGGGTGCGGACGGAGGCGCCCAGCCAGTAGAGGCCGGCTTCGGGCCAGGTCACGGTGAAGGCGCCGTCGGCGCCGGTCCTGACCGTGATCTCCTCGGGATTGTCGCGATAGCGCAGGCCGCCGCGCGCGACGGCCACCTCGACGCCGGCGGCGGGCTGGCCGTCCTTGACCAGTTTGAAGGTCGCGGCCTCGCCGGCCACCAGGTCGTTCGGGTGGGTCACGGGGACCAGCTCCAGACCCTTGCCGGTCGGGGCCAGGGCGGCGTCGTTCGGCGCGCCCAGGGTGACGAAGGTCTCGGTGCGGCTGTCGGTGCGGGTCGTCTCGACGTTGGTCGCGTCGGCGGGCAGGGCGCCGGGGAAGTCGGCCTCGGCCCCGCGCCAGCGCTTGCGCTCGCCGCCCTGGTCGTAGCTGGCCATGAAGCCCGAGGCGACGTTGGCCACGCGATAGGTGCCCGGCCGGCTCAGGTGCAGGTCGAAGCTGGAGCGGTATTTGGCCTGATGCAGGTTCTCGGCCTCGGCGGCCGAACCGTCCGGGGCGGTGATGGTCAGGCCGCTCAGGCGCATGGCGGCGTGGTCGGGGATGAAGACGCCGTTCGACATCCCGGCGTCGAAGCCGACCCAGGCGTCATTGCCCGACAGCACCGTCGAGGTCGGGGCCAGCCAGGCGCGGTGGGCCTGGGCCGACAGGGGGGCGGCCAGGGCGGCGGTCAATGTCAGGAGAGCAGGGGCCAGCAGGGCGAGGGTCTTCTTCATCGGGCGGTCCTCTTAGCGGGTCACGGCGACGCGAACGGCGCCCAGTTCGGTGGATCCGGTTGCGGTTCCGGTGTTGGCGGCGCCCCATTGGAAGGGCACGCGGACGACCTCGCGGCCGCCCAGTTCTCGGGCCGCCTCGACGACCAGGGTGTACTGGCCGGCGGGCAGGCTGCGCAGGCGCGCGCCTGGCACGGTCACGGCGTGGCGGCCCGGGGCCTTGGTCGGACCGGAGACGCCGTCGGCGGGCATGGCCATGGCGCGGCCGCCCTTGCGCCACCAGGTGCGCAGGTCCTTGAGCCAGTCCTTGCCGTCGCCCTCGTTGTTGCGGGTCTGCTGGTACCAGACGGCCAGGGTCTGGGCGGTCGTCTGGTCCGGCTTCTCGATCCACACCGCGACGTAGGGTCGGTGATAGGAGGCGCTGTTGATGCGCGGCAGCTCGACCGAGACCGACAGGTCGGCGGCCACGGGGGCGGCGGCCGCCGACAGGCCGGCGGCGGTCAGGACGAGAGGAAGCTTACGCATGGGAAAAGCTCGTCAGTGAATGAACAACAGGGCGATGAGGACCGGGATCAGCAGGCCCAGCCCGACCAGGGGCCAGGTCGAGGGGCGGCCGCGCGCGTGCAGCCACAGCAGGGCCAGGCCGGTCAGGGTGAAGACCACGCAGGCGGCGGCGAAGACGTCGATGAACCAGAACCAGGCCTGGCCCGCGTTGCGGCCCTTGTGCAGGTCGTTGAGGTAGGCGATCGCGCCGCGCGTGGTCTTCTCGTGGACGGCCTCGCCGGTCGAACGGTCGATGGTCAGCCAGCCGTCGCCGCCGGGGGTCGGCAAGGCGACATAGAGTTCCTCGGCCGTGGTTTCTGTCGGCTTGCCGGCGATCTCGACCTGGAAGGCCTCGGCGGCCCAGCGGGCCACGGCCTCGGGCGCCGGATCGGTCGTCTCTTCGGGGAAGGCGGCCAGGCGCGCCAGCAAGGGGGCGGGCAGGACGGCGGTCTGTTCGCGCACAATGGGTTCGGCGGGGATCTGGGCCGCGTGGTTCAGGGTGACGCCCGTCACCGCGAACAGCAGCAGGCCGACCAGGCTGACCGCCGCCGAGATCCAGTGCCAGCTGTGCAACTGCTTCAGCCAGAACGAGCGTCGGGCGTTCAGCGCGGCCTTAGGGCGGGCGGCGGCTTTGGCGGAAGAGGCGGCGGCGTCGGTCACGCCACGGCTGTGCCACAGCTTGAGAACGATTTGCAATAGTATTCGCAACCGCCGTGCGCCGGACGCGCCTTCAGGCGGCCTGGGCGGGGCTTTCGCGCGACAGGACCAGGCGAATGGCGTTCAGCAGGGCCTCGGGCTGGATCGGCTTCTGGGCCACGCCGTCCATGCCCGCCGCGAGGTAGTCCGCCTCGTCGCGCGGATCGGCGTTGGCGGTCAGGGCCAGGATGGGCAGGGCGGCGGCCGGGCCGGGCAGGGCGCGGATGGCGCGGGTCGCCGCGACCCCGTCCATGACCGGCATCTTGACGTCCATCAGGATCAGGTCGAAGCGCCCGACCGCCGCCTGGTCCACCGCCTGGCGGCCGTTCTCGGCGGTTTCGTGGGTGCAGCCGAACAGCTCCAGCACCTTGCCGGCGACGAAGCGGTTGGCGGCGTGGTCGTCCACCACCAGCACATGCAGGGTCTCGTGCCAGGTGGGATCGGCGACCGCGCCGTCGTCGCGGCGCCCGTCGGCCTCGGCCAGCGGCAGCCGCAGGTCGAAGCGGAAGCGCGCCCCGCCCTGCGGCGCGCGTTCGACGGCCAGTTCGCCCTCCATCCGCTCGACGATCTGGCGGCAGATGGCCAGGCCCAGGCCCGCGCCGGCGCCCTGGCGGCCCGCCTCGCCGGTGTTGAAGGGTTCGAAGATGGCGCGCGCCGCCTCCTCGCTGACGCCGGGGCCGCTGTCGTCGACCGTGGCCGACAGGCGCACTCGGCCCTCCTCCAGCGCCGTGCCCAGCCGCACCTCGACCGCGCCGGCCTCGGTGAATTTCAGGGCGTTGCCGATCAGGTTGTTCAGCAGCTGTTTCAGCCGCACCTCGTCGCCGACGACCCAGCGCGCGGCGCCCAGGTCGCCGTGGACGCGCAGGTCCAGGGCCTTCTCCTCGGCGCGCGGCCGCCACAGGGCCGATAGGTCCGCCGCCACCGCCTGCAGGTCCAGCGGCGCCGGCTCCAGCGTCAGCATCCCCGCCTCGGCGCGCGACATGTCTAGGGCGTCGGTCAGCAGGCGCAGCAGGCTGGCGCCCGAATCCAGGATGGTGCGGACGTGGGGGCGCAGGTCTTCCTGCGTCAGCTGCCGCTCCATCAGGGCGGCGACCCCCAGCACCCCGTTCAGCGGCGTGCGGATCTCGTGGCTCATGACGGCCAGGAACTCGGACTTGGCCCGGCTGGAGGCGCGGGCCTCGGCCTCGGCCCGGACCAGGTTCTGGGCCAGTTCGGCCATGGTCTCGGCGCGGCGCTTGTGGATGGCCACCCCGGCCTGCAGCACGTGCAGCCCGGCCCCGACCCCGACGTAGCGGCCGCGCGAGACGACGATGAAGCCCTTGAGCAGGGCCCCCAGGCCCGGCGCGTCCATCGACTGGAACAGGACATCGGCCGAGGCGTCGGCCTCGACCACCATGGGGGCGGGGTCCATCAGGGCCGAGACCGGCCGCCGGGCGTAGAGGGCGCGGCCGAACTCGGCCGCCAGCTTCAGGGTGAAGGCGTTGCGCTCGATCAGGCCGACGGGGCGCCCGTCGGCGTCGGCCACGGCGATCACCAGGGTCGAGGGCTCGGCCTCGAACCGAGCCAGGGCCTCGGCCCCCGGCGCGTCCGGCGCCATGGGCGCCGAGGCGTCCACGAAGTCTCCGATCCTGGCCATGTCGTCGCCGCCTCCGCCGTTTGCGAGAGCGTGGTTAGGCCAGGGCGCTTAACAGGCGCTTTTCCGTAAATGAATGTTTTGCAAGGCTAATCTGACAATCGCTCCGACAGCGGAGCGTCAGAGACGGGCCAGCAGCTCGGCCGCGAAGGTCGACAGGCTGTCGTCGCGCGCGCCCATGACCACCACCCGGTCGCCGGGCCGGGCCATCTCGACGATGCGGTCGCCGCAGTCGGCGCGGGTCGCCAGCGCCGCGGCGTGGCGCCCGGCGTGGCGCACGCCCGCCGCGATGTCCTCCGAGCCCACGCTGCGGTCGGTGGTGCCCCCGTAATAGACCGGCTCGGGCATCAGCAGCCGGTCGTCATGGCGCATCAGTCCGGCGAAGCCGTCGATGAACTCATGCTTCATCAGCTTCAGCGGGCCGAAGCCGTGCGGCTGGAACAGGATCAGCAGCCGCCCGTCGAAGGCGTGCAGGGTCTTCAGGGTAGCGGCGATCTTGTCCGGGTTGTGGGCGAAGTCGTCGATGACGGTGACGCCGTTTTGCGTGCCCACCACCTCCATCCGCCGCCGGATGCCGCTGAAACGTTCCAGCGCCGCGACCGCCTGATCCATGTCCACGCCCAGCGCCTTCACCGCGCCCAGGGCCGCCAGGGCGTTGGCGACGTTGTGCGCGCCCGGCACGGCCAGCGTCACCGCCCGCGCCGCCTCGCCGCGCAGGCGCAGCTCGAAGGCCATGCCGGTCGGCAGGGGCGCGAGGTCATGCGCCGACAGGTCGGCCTCTTCCTCGCCCAGCGCAAAGGTGATCGCCTTGCCGGGCGTCAGGCTTTGCGCCAGCGCCGCCGTCTCGGGATTGTCGAGGTTCAGCACCGCCGTCGTCGCCCGGCCGACGAAGCCGCCGAACAACTCGCGCAGCTCCTCCATCGACTTGTGGTCCAGCGAGATGTTGGAGACCACGGCGACCGTCGGGTCATAGCGGGCGATGGAGCCGTCGCTCTCGTCCACCTCGGCCACGAACAGGCCATTTTCGTCATTTGGTCCGCCGACCAGGGCGCTGGCGAAGGGGTGGTCGGGCGAGGCGAAATTCTTCATCACCGCCCCGTTGACCACGGTGGGCTTCCGCCCCGCCTGGTCCAGGATCCAGGCCACCATGCCGGTGATGGTCGACTTGCCGCTGGTGCCCGCCACGCCGATGGAGGTGGGGGCCGCGTTGAACAGTTCGCTGAGCAGCTGGGGCCGGGTCTTGATGGTCGCGCCGACGCGCCTGGCCGCGCCGATATCGGGCACCGTCTCCTCGACCGCCCCGGTGGCGACGACGATCTGCTCGGCGTTGGTCACGCCCGACCCGTCCTGCGGGTGCAGGGTCACGCCGTGGGCGCGCAGCCAGTCGAACTTCTCGGGCGTGCGGCCCTGGTCCAGCGCCCGGTCGGAGCCCGAGATGCGGCCGCCTTGCGCCTGAACGATCATGGCCAGGGGCAGCATGCCGGAGCCGCCGACGCCGCAGAAGAAATAGTCTTTGTTCATCGGCTTGATTTCGATGCGGGAAACCGGGGAGTGTCCGGTCTGACTAGCACGCGAGACGCCCGAGGCCACCCCGTCCATGCAGACCCGACCGTTCCGAATTGGCGTCGTCAACGCCAGCTCCCGCCTGGACCCCGCGCGGGGCGAGGCGATCCGGGCCTGGGCGGCGGCGGCCTGGCCGGACGGCGAGGTCGAACTGGTGCTGCATCCGGCCTTGTTCGAGGTCCATGGCCATTTCGGCGGCGACGACCCGACCCGCGCCCGCGCCTTCGTCGAATACGCCAACGACCCGCACCTGGACGCCATCTGGTTCGCGCGCGGCGGCTACGGCGCCTGCCGCATCGCCGAGGCGGTGGTCCCCGAGCTGAACGCCCACGCGCGGGCCAAGCGCTACCTCGGCTATTCCGACGTCGGCAGCCTGCTGGCTGTTCTCTACAAGGCGGGCTTTCCTCATCTGGCGCACGGGCCGCTGGCGGCGGAGGGCTCGCGCCACGACGCCACGGGCCGCCGAGCGGTGAACTGGCTGCGGACCGGCGACCCGGCCTCGCTGGAGCCGTCCCTGCTGACCGACCCGCGGCCGGCCGTCGCCTTCAACCTGAGCATCCTCAACGAACTGGTCGGCACGGCGCTGGAGCCGGACCTGAGCGGCCACGTCCTGATGCTGGAGGAGGTGTCCGAGGCCCACTATCGCCTCGACCGGATGATGTTCCACCTGACCGGCCAGGCCTCGATCCGCCGCGTGGCGGGCATCCGCCTGGGCCGGGTCTCGGACGTGACGCCCAACGATCCCGAGTTCGGCCTGACGCCCGAGGAGATCGTGCGCCACTGGTGCGTGCGGTCGGGGATTCCCTATCTGGGCGCCGCCGACATCGGCCACGACCCGGACAATAAGGTGGTGCCCTTCGGCCCGCGCGGTTGAGAGACGGTCAGCCCCTCAGGATCAGGCCGTCGGGCCGCGCCTCGAAGGCCGACAGCCGGCCCAGATAGCTCATGCCCAGCAGGGCCGCGGGCATGTCGCGGTCGACCACCAGGGCCTCGACCGAGGTCATCTCCACCCCGCCACCGACAGGGAGGTCAGCAGCACCCGCGCCGCCGGGACCTGGCCCGAGGCGGTGTTCAGCGTCTGGTTGAACTCGTGCGGCTTCAGCCGCACGCCCAGCCGTTCGGCGTCGGCGCGGCTCAGCGTCACCACGCTGGCGCCGGTGTCGACCAGCATCCGCATCGGCCGTCCCTCGACGGTGGCCTCGGCCCAGTAGTGGCCGTCGGCCGCGCGCGTCACCGACGGCGCCTCCTTCAGGGCCACGGCGGCGTAGGCCTGGGCCGAGCCGTCCCACCACATCAGGGCGCCGGCGCAAGCGATCGCCGACGCCAGGGCGGCGGCGAAGACAACGGCGGAGCGCGGGTCGAAGCGGATCATGAGGGCGACTATGCCGCCCCTGTCTTCCCATGCGGTGAAGCGACGTGGCGAACGAAAGGTTGACGCCGGACCGCCGGTCTCGCGCGGCTCACCCGCCCAGCAGCGCCGGATCGACCCGCCCCTTGCGGCCGTCCAGCTCGCTCATGACGGCGGCGCGCGCCTCGTCCGTCATCCGGCTCCAGGTCGCGATCTCCGGCAGGGTGCGAAAGCAGCCCAGGCACAGGCCCGAGGCGCCGTCGACGGTGCAGACCATGACGCAGGGGGTGGCGATGGGGCGCGGCGGGCGAGGGGCGGGCGTATCGGGCATGGTTCGTGACGGTATCGCAACAATGAGTCCGATTACGGACTATAATTTCTTGACTTTTCCAGCTTAGCGGCTATCTTAACCATCGACGCGAAACGACTGACAGGGTGAGAGTCCCAATAAGCACGACGCGTCTTCTTTCATCGTTCAACGAAAGGAGACGCCAAAAATGAACGAAAACAAAGAGCGCAATCTCCAGCACGCCATGCTGTCCTTCGCCCTGTTCGGCGGGATGCTGGTGAATACGAAGCAGATGAACGGCGCCGGCGACCGCGTGGTCAGCCATCCGTCCAACTTCGTGCCCATCACGATCAAACGGCCGCGCGCGTAGTCGCGAGGCGATGTGATCCAACCAGAAGCCCCGGTCAGAACGACCGGGGTTTTTCAATTCCGCCCTTGCCATCGCGGCGCGCCCTGGCCGAAACCGAACGCTCCAGCGGTGAAAGGGAATGCGGCATGGGTCTGATCGTCGAAGAGCGCAAAGGCGCGGTCATGGTCTGGACCCTGGATCGGTCCGACCGGCTGAACGCCCTGCCGGACCTGGAGGACGGCGAGGCCTTCGCCGCCGCCTGCGACGCGGTCAACGCCGATCCCTCGATCCGCTGCGTGGTGATGACCGGGGCGGGCCGCGCCTTCTCGGCGGGCGGCGACCTCAAGGCGATGAAGGACCGCCGCGACCTGTTCGAAGGCTCCGGCGCCGCTATCCGCGAGCGCTATCGCCGGGTCGTCCACCGCATCGTCCGTTCGCTCTACGGGCTGGAGGTTCCGCTGATCGCCGCCGTCAACGGTCCGGCGATGGGGCTGGGCTGCGACATCGCCGGGCTGGGCGACATCCGCATCGCCTCGGACCGCGCCAGCTTCGGCGTGCCCTTCATGAAGCTGGGCATCATTCCCGGCGACGGCGGGTCGTGGCTGCTGCCGCGCAACATCGGCTATGCCCGCGCCGCCGAACTGCTGTTCACCGCCCGCGCCATCGACGCCGAGACGGCCGCGGCCTGGGGCCTGGTCAACCGCGTCGTGCCGCATGAGACGCTGATGGACGAGGCGATGCAGACGGCCGGCCAGATCGCCGCCCAGCCGCCCCAGGCCCTGCGCATGGCCAAGAGCCTGCTGCGCCAGGGCCGCGACATGAATTTCGACCAGATGCTGGAGCTGTCCGCCGCCCTGCAGGCCCTGGCCCACCTGACCGAGGACCACATCGAGGGCGTCACGGCGGTGCTGGAGAA
The DNA here is from genome assembly GCF_003627995.1 of Brevundimonas naejangsanensis. Taxonomy (NCBI): domain Bacteria; kingdom Pseudomonadati; phylum Pseudomonadota; class Alphaproteobacteria; order Caulobacterales; family Caulobacteraceae; genus Brevundimonas; species Brevundimonas naejangsanensis. Next base: position 1,527,406 of record NZ_CP032707.1, read on the forward strand.
GCGGCCGGGGGATTTCAAGGGGAACTAGTTTCACAACCCGCTCACCCCGGCGGACGCCGGGGCCCAGTGAGAGCCGCGTGCACAAGGTCTGCGATTCTTGTCGTCGGGCTTGAGGCCAAAGCACTGGATCCCGGCGTCCGCCGGGATGAGCGGGAGAGTATGCGCCAACAAAAAAGGGGCGCCGCGCGGCGCCCCTTTTCCGTGTTCAGCCTGAGCCGTCCTTACTTTTGGGCCGTCTTCATGGCGCGCGTGGCGGGCACGCCGGCCTGGATCTCGCGCTTGGCGCCGGCGGTCTCGCCCGGCTTCATGAACTTGACCAGAACGCGCTGGCCGATCAGCAGCGGGGCGTCGTTGACGGCGACCACCACTTCGACGACGCGCTCGTCGGTGCGCTGGGACGGATCGTCCGAGGCCAGCTTGCGGGCGCCGAAGACGGCGGCGCGGCGCAGCACCTTGCCGACATAGACCTTGGTCGGGTCGCCTTCCGGGGTGATCTCGACGGCCTGGTCGACGGCGACGTTGGGGATGTCGGCCTCGACGATCTCGGCGCGGGCGATGCGCGGGGCGTCCGGCTCCAGGTCGAACATGTTCGACACGTTCAGGGTCGAGGCGCCGGCGCCGGGGTTGGCGTAGCGGCGCACGATGCGGCCGTCGGCGGGCGCGCGGATCATCGTCAGCTCGACGTTGTAGGCGGCCTGGTCGCGACGGGCGCGGGCGGTCTGCACGGCGGCTTGCTGCGAGCCGAGGCGGGCCTGGGCCTGGGCGATGGCGTCGCGGGCCTGGTCCAGCTTCTGGGCGGCGACGAAGTTGGTCCCGGCCAGGCGCTGCAGGCGGTCGTATTCGCGCTGGGCCGTGGCGATGTCGACATGGGTCAGGCGCAGCTGGCTTTCAGCTTCGGCCAGGGTGGCCGAGGCGGTCTGCAGGGCCAGGCGCGGCTCGTCGTCCTCCTGGCGAGCCAGGATCTGGCCGGCGACGACGCGGTCGCCTTCCTGGACCAGGACCTCGCGCACCACGCCGGCGCGACGGGCCGCGATCTGGATGATGCCGCCCTCGATGTCGATCTTGCCGTTGGCGATGGCCGAGTAGGGGCTTTCAACCTTCTTTTCGGCGGCGGCGGTCGCTTCGGCCTTCTTCGCCGCATTGGCCTTCTGGACCATGCTGAAGCCGACGACGGCCACGATCAGGGCCACGAGGCCGATCCAGAGCCATTTGTTTTTCAGGATAGCGGGCATGTGAGATGTCCTTGAGGATCGGTGTCTAGTGCGAGGCCAGGACGGCGTCGGGATTGGGGGTGCGGCGCTGATCGTCGATGATCACGCCGTCTTCGATGTGGATGACCCGGTCGGCCCAGGCTTCCAGGCGCGGGTCGTGGGTCACGCAGATGACTGCGGCGCCATGCTCGGTCGCCGCCCGGCGCAGCAGCCGGATGACGATCTGGCCGTTCTCGCCGTCCAGCGCCGAGGTCGGCTCGTCGGCGAACAGGATCTTGGGGTCCTTGGCCAGGGCGCGGGCGATGGCGACGCGCTGCTTCTCGCCGCCGGACAGGGCCGCCGGGCGCTGATGCAGGCGATGGCCCAGGCCGACTTCCTCCAGGGCGAGCGCGGCGCGCTTCTTGGCCTGGCCGGCGGTCAGGCCCTGGAATTTCAGCACCGTCTCGACCTGTTGCAGGGCGGTCAGGGACGGGAAGAGGTTGAAGCCCTGGAAGATGAAGCCGCAGTTGTCGAGGCGGAACCTGTCGATCTTGCCGCCCGACAGCTTCCACAGATTGTCCACGTCCAGGGCGTCGACGCGTCCTTCCTCGGGGCGCAGCAGGCCGGACAGGGCGGCGATCAGCGTCGACTTGCCCGAGCCGGACGGCCCCATGACCATGGTCAGGTCGCCGTGGCGCGCGTCGAAGTCGACGCCCTTCAGCACCTCCACGAAGCCGCGGCCGGACTTGAACCGCTTGACCAGCCCCTTGGCCTCGATGGCGAAGTCGCCGTGCTTGCCGTGAACTCTCGTATGCATGTTCATCGTAGCAGGTCCGCAGGTTGGCTCTTCTTCAGGATGCCCATCGACAGCAGGCCCGACAGCATGGCGATGGCGATCAGACCGCCCCCGACCACGATCAGCAGGAGCGGCGGCAGGGCGATGATGACGGCGTTGGACTTGGCCAGCAGCGACAGCAGCCAGGTCAGCAGGATGGCGGCGCCGACCCCGACCAGGCCGACCCAGAAGCTCAGCTCCATGACGATGCGGCGCAGGGAGCCCATGCCGACGCCCAGGGCGCGCAGGGAGGCGAACTCCTTGATGTTGGCCATGATGGCCCCGCGCAGGGTCTGCCAGGTGATGGCCACGCCGATGATGATGCCCAGCACCACGCAGCCGCCGATGATGATGACCAGGATGCCTTCCTCGAACATGGCGCCGGCGTTGGCTTCGGCCAGGTCCTGACGGGTCCAGGCCTTCCACTGGCCGTTGCCCATGGCGTTCAGCTGGGCCACCACGATCTCGGCGCGGGCGGGATCCTTGATCTTGATCATCAGCGGGCCGACGCGCGGCCCGGAAAAGGCCTGGCCCAGCATCCGCAAGGAGTCGCGCGACATGACCAGGGTCGGCTGCATCATGTTGGGATAGCCTCGCAGGACGCCCACCACGGTCACGGTCTGGCCGTTGAACAGGGCCTTGTCGCCCAGCTTGACCCCCAGCGGAGCCAGGGCCGTCTCATCGACGGCGACGGTGAAGGGCTGGCGCAGAGCCTCGACCAGTTCCTCGGAATAGTCGACCGGGATGGTGACCGAACCGGGCGCCGTGTCGATGACGTTGATCATGACGTTCTTTTGCTTGGGCGCGCCCTGTTTGGCGCGGTCGGCGGCCGAGGCGGTCGGGTCGACGTTCTTGATGTTCTGGAAGTTGCCGCCCGACACGTCGAGGGTCTTCACCTCGATCACTTCCGGGTGGTTGTAGGCCTGGGGCACGAAGCGCCGCGGCATGCCCATGGGGCCGTTGAACAGGGCCGTGGCCCCCGGCTGCATGATGAAGATGTCGGCGCTCGACCGCTCGATGGCGGCGGTGAACCCCTTGCCGATGCCGATGAAGACTCCGGTCATGGCCAGCACGAGCAGGCCCGAGAGGGCGAGCGCCATGACGGCGGCCATATAGCGGCGCCATTCGAAAAGCAGCGTGGATAGCGCGAGCGACATGAAGCGTTTTTCAACCCCTGACTTGCAGCGTTATCTGACCGTCTCGGGGGCCGGGGCCAAGTTAAATCGGGGTAAGGCGAAGGCCCCCTCCGATGAAAGCCTGTGCGTCGGGGCTTGAGGCCCTTCCCAAAGCGGCGCTAGTGACAGGTCAATAGCAATGCGGGGCGCAGGGCCCCGCCTGCCCGGAGAGCCCCATGTCGCTGCGCCGTCTCTATTCCTTCACCGCCTCCCTGGCCGCCCTCGGCCTGGCCGCCGCGGTGGTCAACGCCCCCGCCACGCCCGCGCGCGCGGACGAGGGCATGTGGACCTTCGACAACTTCCCGATCCAGACGGTGAACGACAAATACGGCACGCGGATCGACCAGGCGTGGCTGGACCGGGTGCGCAACGCCGCCGTGCGCCTGCGCGGCTGCTCGGCCTCCTTCGTCTCGGGCGAAGGTCTGATCCTGACCAACCACCACTGCGTCATCTCCTGCGTTCAGGACCTGTCCACGGCCCAGAGCGACTACGTCAAGAACGGCTGGATGCCCGCCACGCGCGAGGAGGAGAAGACCTGCCCCGGCCAGACCGCCGAGGTCCTGACCGACATCGTCGACGTCACCGACCGCGTCATGGGCGCCGGGGCCGGCCTGGAAGGCGCGGCCTTCGTCGAGGCGCGCACCAATGAGGTCGACAAGATCCAGAAGGAGGCCTGCGGCGACGACCGCAAGCTGACCTGCCAGGTGATCAGCTTCTATCGCGGCGGCAAATACGCCCTCTACAAGTTCCGCAAGTACGAGGACGTGCGCCTGGTCTTCGCGCCGGAGTTCCAGGCGGCCTTCTTCGGCGGCGACCCGGACAACTTCAACTTCCCGCGCTACGCCCTCGATGCCGCCTTCCTGCGCGCCTACGAGGACGGCAAGCCGGTCGCGACCCCGAACCATCTGAAGTGGAGCGCCGAGGCGCCCAAGGACGGCGAGGCCACCTTCGTCGCCGGCAACCCCGGCACCACCCAGCGTCTGCTGACCCTCAGCCAACTGGAGCGGCTGCGCGATCAGCAGATTCCAGTGACCCTGATCCAGAGCTCGGAGCTGCGCGGCCGCCTGACCGAATATTCGACCCAGGGCGAGGAGGAGAAGCGCGTCGCCCTCGACCCGATCTTCGGCCTCGAGAACAGCTTCAAGGTCTATTACGGCCAGCTGGGCGCCCTGACCGACCCGGCCTTCATGGGCAAGAAGCGCGCCGAGGAGGCCGAGCTGCGTCAGCGCGTGGCGGCCGACCCGGCCCTGGTCCAGCGCATCGGCGATCCCTGGACGGACCTGGAGAAGGTTCAGGCGACGGCGACCGAGCTGTACCTGCCCTATCGCCAGCTGGAGGCGAACGCCGGCGGCGGCTCGACCCTCTACGCCTACGCCCGGTCGATCGTCCGCGCCGCCAAGGAACGGGCCAAGCCGGCGGCCGAGCGCCGCGCGGGCTATTCCGACGCCGACATCGCCGCCCTCGGCCGTCGCCTGGCCTCGGAGGCGCCGATCGCCAAGGGCGTCGAGGAGATCCAGCTGTCCTTCTGGCTGTCCAAGACGCGCGAATACCTGACCGCCGACAACGCCAATGTGAAGGCCATGCTGGGCCGCGAGAACCCCGAGGGCATCGCCGCCCGTCTGGTCGAGAGCAAGCTGATCGACCCGGCCTTCCGCGCCGAGGCCCTGGCCATGACGCCGGAGCAGCTGGCCGCCTCGGGCGACCCGATGATCGCCTTCGTCCTGGCCAATGACGACGCCGCCCAGGCCGTCCGCACCCAGTGGGACGCCGGGGTCAACGGTCCGACCGCCCGCGCCGCCGAAAAGGTCGCCCAGGCCCGCTTCGCCGTCTATGGCGACAACCTGTATCCGGACGCGACCTTCAGCCTCCGCCTGTCCTATGGCCAGGTGAAGGGCTGGACCTATCGCGGCGTGACCGTGCCGTCCTTCACCTACATGGGCGGCCTGTATGAGCGCGCCACCGGGGCCGAGCCCTTCAACGTGGCCCAGCGCTTCCTCGACGCCGAGGGCCGGGTGAACAAGGCGACCGTCTATGACTTCGTCTCGACCAACGACATCATCGGCGGCAACTCGGGTTCGCCGGTGATCAACGCCCGCGGCGAGGTGATCGGCGCCGCCTTCGACGGCAACATCCACTCCCTGGGCGGCTCGTTCGGCTATGACGGCGAACTGAACCGCACGGTGTCGGTCTCGACCGCTGCCGTCACCGAGGCCCTGCGCAACGTTTACAACCAGCCGCGCCTGCTGCGCGAACTGGGCGTGCGGCGTTAAGGACTTGAGCGCGGCGTCCGATCCAGACGCCGCGCCTCTCCCTCCCCTTCATGGGGAGGGAGAAGGGCCTACGCCCCGGTCTGACGTCGCGCTTGGCTAGATTGCTTGCAACGGCGCGCCGATTTCAGACTATTCAGACGAGTTGGACTCTGTTTTTCCCCGCCGGAGTCTGAATCAGGAGCTTCTCATGCGTCACATGCTGTTCGCCTCGGCCGCCGTCCTGGCTTTCGCCGGCGCCTCTTCCGCCAAGGCCGAGGAGGGCATGTGGACCTATGACAACTTCCCCATCGCCCGCGCCAACCAGACCCTGGGCACGAACATCGACCAGGCCTGGCTCGACCGCGTCCGCCTGTCGTCGGTCAAGTTCGGCGGCTGTTCGGCGGGGGTCATCTCCGGCGAGGGCCTGGTGATGACCAACAACCACTGCGTCGCCACCTGCGTCGCCAACCTGTCGACCCCGCAGGTCCAGTACGCCGAGACCGGCTTCACGCCCAAGAGCCGCGAGGAGGAGCTGAAATGCCCCGGCGGCTCGGCCGAGATCCTGACCGACATCACCGACGTCACCGCGCGGGTGCAGAAGGCGGGCGAGGGGCTGGACGGCCAGGCCTTCACCCAGGCGCGCGAGGCCGAAGCCGGCCGCATCGAGACCGAGGCCTGCGGGTCCGATCCCAAGATCCGTTGCCAGGTCGTCAGCCTGTATCGTGGCGGCCAGTTCAAGCTCTACAAGTTCCGCAAATACTCCGACGTGCGCCTGGCCTGGGCGCCGGAAGACCGCGCCGCGACCTTCGGCGGCGATCTGGACAACTTCTCCTTCCCGCGCTTCGCCATCGATGCGGCCTTCATCCGCCTGTACGAAGACGGCAAGCCCGCCGCGACGCCGACCCACTTCACCTGGAACCCGAACAAGCCGACCGAGGGCGAGCCCGTCTTCGTCACCGGCAATCCCGGCTCGACCCAGCGCCTGCTGACCCAGTCGCAGCTGATGACCATCCGCGACGTGGTCCTGCCGATGGACCAGCTGATCGCCTCCGAACTGCGCGGCCGTCTGATCCGCTATTCGGAAGAGGGCGAGGATCAGGCCTTCATCGCCATGGACCCCATCGTCGGCGTCGAGAACACCTACAAGCGCGGCCTGGGCCGGATGCGCGCCCTGACCGACGCCGCCTTCATGGCCAAGAAGGCCGAGGCTGAAGCCGACTTCCGCGCCCGCGCGGCGGGCGGTCAGACCGATCCGTGGACGACGCTGGAGGCGGTTCAGCCCCTGGCGCGTGAGCTTTACGCCCCCATGGCCCTGCTGGAAGGCGGCACGGGCCTGGGCACCACCTCGGTGGCGGGCGGCTCGTCGCTGTTCAACTGGGCGCGGACCCTCGTGCGCGGGGCTCAGGAACGCGCCAAGCCCTCGGACCAGCGCCTGCCCGAGTTCGCCGACAGCCGCCTGCCCGGCGTCCAGTCCGGCCTGTTCGCCGAGCGCCCGACCTATCCGGCGCTGGAGCAAATCCGTCTGGAATGGTGGCTGTCCAAGACCCGCGAATGGCTGACCGTCGACAGCCCCTACGTCCGCACCCTGCTGGGCAAGGAAAGCCCCGAAGGTCTGTCGGCCCGCCTGATCGAGGGCACCCAGCTGGCTGACCCGGCCGTGCGCCGCGCCCTGTGGGAAGGCGGCCTGCCCGCCGTTCAGGCCTCGACCGATCCGCTGATCCAGTACGCCCTGGCCATCGACGCCGACGCCCGCGCCGTGCGCGCGCAGTGGGACAATACGGTCAAGGCGCCGACCGACCGCGCCTCGGAACAGCTAGCCGCCGCCCGCTTCGCCGTCTATGGCGACGCCGTCTATCCCGACGCCACCGGCACCCTGCGCCTGACCTACGGCCGGGTCGAGGGCACGGACGTTCCGGGCCAGCGCATCCCTGCCTTCACCACCTTCGCCGGCCTGTGGGATCGTGCGACGGGGGCCGAGCCCTTCAACGTCGCGCCCAAGCTGCTGGCCGCCAAGGACCGCATCGACCCGAACGCGGTGATGAACATGGCTGTCTCGTCCGACACCATCGGCGGCTCGTCGGGCTCGCCCGCCGTCAACGCCAAGGGCGAGATCATCGGCGCCAACTTCGATTCCACCGTCCTGACCCAGCGCAACGCCTACGGCTATGACCGCAACGTCAACCGCAGCGTCATCGTCACCACCCAGGCCGTGACCACCGCCCTGCGCGACGTTTACGGCATGGATCACCTGATCCAGGAGCTGGGCGTGGCGCCCAAGGCCGCGCCCCGCCGGGCGCGCCGTTGATCGCGCCGAGCTTCCGTCTTGCGGCGCCGGACGACGTTCCGGCGCTGCGCCGCCTGATCGAAAGCGCCTATCGCGGCGACAGCGCCAAGGCGGGCTGGAGCCATGAGGCCGACCTGCTGGGCGGTCAGCGCACCGACGAGGCCGAGCTGCGCGACATTCTCGCCGACGCCTCGCGGGTCATCCTGCTGGCCGAGGTCGAGGGCGTCCTGACCGGCTGCGTCCAGGTCGCGGATCAGGGCGGCGGCCGGGCCTATCTCGGTCTGCTGACCGTCGATCCGACCCGTCAGGCGGGCGGTCTGGGCCGTCGGCTGATCGACGCCGCCGAGGCCGAGGCCCGCCGCCGCTTCGCCGCGACGCGCATGGAGATGACGGTCATCCGCCGGCGCGCCGAGCTGATCGCCTGGTACGAGCGCCGAGGCTATCGGCTGACCGGGGAGACCCGGCCCTTCCCGCTGGACGACGAGCGCTTCGGCCTGCCGCAGACGCGGAATCTGGAGTTCGTGGTGCTGGAAAAGGCGCTCAAATAAAAACCCTCTCCCGACGGGAGAGGGCTTGAGCCTCGGAGAGCCGAAGGCGATCCGCAAGGCGAAAGGGTGAGGGGCGGAGGCTTCAGTCGGCTTTAGCCGTGGCGCGACGGCTTACGCCGACGGTCGCCGGGAACCCTCATCGGGCCACCTTCTCCCATCGGGAGAAGGGACCATAGCAAGGAAGCCGTCTTACAGATCCCGCATCTGCTTCTGGGCGGCGCTGAAATACTGCCAGCCGGTCCACAGGGTGACGATGGCGGCCAGCCAGATCAGGGCGTCCGAGAACAGCTGGAAGGCCGGCAGGTAGTCGAAGGGCAGGCCCCAGCCGTCCCAGTTGCGGGCGAACAACTGGCAGCCCAGGGCCACCATCTGCAGGGTGGTCTTCCACTTGGCGGCCAGGGTGACGGGCAGGTTGATGCGCCCGGCCATGGTCTCGCGCAGGGCCGAGACGGCGAACTCGCGGAACAGGATCAGGCCGCAGGGAATGATGATCTGCTGCACCGAACCCGAGGTCAGCACGCCCAGGATGGCGCCCGTGACCAGGATCTTGTCGGCGATCGGGTCCAGAATGGCGCCCCAGCGCGTCTCGGCCTTCCAGCGGCGAGCCAGATAGCCGTCGATCCAGTCCGTCGAGGCGGCGATGACGAAGATCCAGAAGCCCGTGCGGTACATGGCGAACTGGTCGTCGGGGCTCAGCCAGGCCGAGACGAAGGGAATGCCGCTGGTCGCTCCCGCCAGCAGCAGGAACATGACCACCCCCGCCGCCAGCCGGATGCTGGTCAGGATGTTGGGGATCGGATTGGCTTTGTGGGCAGGGGCCATGACGTCTTCCGTTGCGAACGGCACGGGTGTGCCACGGTTCGCGCCCAGAGGCGAGGGCGGCGCCTTTAGTCCAGGCGCTCGAACCGGCCGGGGCCGGTCAGCTTGGACAGGATGCCCAGGGCGATGCCGAAGTGCAGGCCGCTGAGCTTGAGCTCGCCCGCCGCTTCCTTCTCCGCGATCCAGGGGAAGGTGCGCAGGTTCTCCAGCGACAGGCGCACCACGGCCTCCTCGGCCGCGCACTCGACCTGATCGGCGGCCAGGCCCTCGACCGCGCGGCGCACGGCGGGCACGCCCTGTTCGACCCAGGGGGCGACGAAGTCCTGGCAATTGGCGGGCGAGCCCTTGAGCATGGCGGTGACGCCGCCGCAGGAGGCGTGGCCCATGACGACGACGTGCTTGACCTTGAGCACGTTGACGCCGAATTCCAGCGCCGCCGAGACGCCGTGCAGCTTGCCGTCGGGCTGATAGGGCGGGACCAGGTTGGCGACGTTGCGCACCACGAACAGTTCGCCCGGCGCCGTGTCGAAGATCAGGGCCGGATCGGCGCGGCTGTCTGAACAGGCCACGACCAGGGTGTGCGGCTTCTGCCCGTTGACGGCCAGGGCTTCGTACTCGGCGCGCTCGGACGGCCACCTGTTCGCGCGGAAGCGATGGTAGCCCTTGGTCAGTTCGGCGATCATGGGGGCGTTCCTAGACCGACGACGGTTGATCGCTCAACCCGAAATCCGCATCCCTCATGACTTGTGAAAGAAGCCGTGGATGCGTTCGGCCAGGGCCTGGCTGACGCCGTCGACCTTGACCAGATCAGGAACCGACGCCCGGCTGACCCCCTTGGCCGAGCCGAAGGCGTGCAGCAAAGCCTTCTTGCGTCCCGGTCCGACGCCCTCGATCTCGTCCAGCGGATTCTTCTTGATGTCCATCGAGCGGCGCTTGGCGTGGGCGCCGTTGGCGAAGCGGTGCGCCTCGTCGCGCAGCCGCTGCAGATAGTAGAGGGCCGGGCTCTTCAGCGGCAGCATGAAGGGCGCCTTGCCGGGCATGAAGAACTTCTCCAGCCCCGCGTCGCGGTCCGGCCCCTTGGCCACGCCGACCACGGCGATGTCGTCGACGCCCAGGTCGGCCATGACGGCCAGCACCTCGGCCAGCTGGCCCGCTCCGCCGTCTATCAGCAGCAAGTCGGGGCGCTCGACCGCCTCGCCGGCCTCCTCGTCCTTGACCAGCTTGCCGAAGCGGCGGCGCATGACCTCGCGCATCATGCCGTAGTCGTCGCCGGGGGTCAGGTCTTCGCCCCGGATGTTGAACTTGCGGTACTGGTTCTTGCGGAAGCCCTCGGGGCCCGCGACCACCATGCCGCCGACGGCGTTTGTCCCCTGGATATGGGCGTTGTCGTAGACCTCGATCCGCTCGGGCCGGGCGTCCAGGCCGAAGGCCTCGCACACCTCGTCGAGGATTTTGCCTTGCGCCGAGTTCTCGGCCAGCTTGCGGCCCAGGGCCTCCCTGGCGTTGGTCAGGGCGTGGTCGACCAAGCCCGCCTTGCCGCCGCGCAGGGGGCGGGCGATCTCGACCCTGTGCTCGGCTTTCATCGAGAAGGCGGCCTCCAGCAGCTCCAGCTCGTGCGGGCGGACGTTGGACAGGATCAGGCGCGGGACCGGCTTGTCCTCGTAGAACTGACCCAGGAAGGCGGCGAGGATTTCCGGGTCGCTGTCGCTCCTGTCCACCCGCGGGAAATAGGCGCGCCCGCCCCAGTTCTGGCCCGCGCGATAGAAGAAGACCTGGACGCAGGCCTGGCCGCCCTCGGCGTGCAGGGCGAAGACATCGGCTTCGGCCACGCCATCGGCGTTGATGCTGCTCTCCATCGCAATGGCCGAAAGGGCGCGGATCCGGTCGCGCACGCGGGCGGCGGTCTCGAAGTCCAGGTCGTCCGACGCCGCCTGCATCTCCTGCGACAGGCGGCCGATGACGGCGCGCGACTTGCCGCGCAGGAACTGTTCGGCCTCAGTGACCAGATCGCCGTAATCCTCAAGCGAGATCAGGCCGGTGCAGGGCGCCGAGCAGCGCTTGATCTGGTGCAGCATGCAGGGGCGGGTGCGGGTCTCATAGACGCTGTCCGAACAGGATCGCAGCAGGAAGGCCTTCTGCAGGGTGTTCAGCGTGTGGTTCACCGCCCAGGTCGAGGCGAAGGGGCCGAAATAGTCGCCCGGAATCGTATGGGCGCCGCGATGCTTGCGGACCTGGGGCGCGCGGTGGTCGCGGCGGATCATCAGTTCGGCGAAGGACTTGTCGTCGCGCAGCAGGACGTTGAAGCGCGGCTTCAGCTTCTTGATGAAGTTCGATTCGAGCAGCAGGGCCTCGGTCTCGGACGCCGTGACCACCAGCTCCATCGCGCGGGTCAGGCTGACCATCAGGCCGATGCGCTGGGTGTGGAAACGTCCTTGCGCATACTGGACGATGCGCTTCTTCAGCGACTTGGCCTTGCCGACATAGAGGCAGGCGCCGTCCTCGCCGTACATGCGATAGACGCCGGGCTTGTCGGGCGCGCGGCGCGCCTCGTCCGCGATCAGTTCGGCGGCCTGAAGCGGCAGGGCTTCGGTCGGGGCGTCGCCCGGAATGTCGATCGTCTCCTCGGTCATCGGGCGGGATATAGGCTCAGCCGCGCCGGACCAGAAGCACCCCGCCGATCACCAGCAGGACGCCGGCGACGCGGGTCGGGCTGATCGACTGCTGCGGCACGCCCAGGGCGCCGAAATGGTCGAGGATCAGGCTCAGCGCCAGCTGGCCCGCCACCATCAGGACGATGGTCAGGGCCGCCCCGAACCGGGGCACGCCCCAGGCGGCGGCGACCACGAAGAGGCAGCCGTAGAGGCCGCCCAGCCAGGCCCAGGCAGGCAGGGCCTTCATCGCCGCCGCGTCCGGCCGCGTCTGCAGCGTCAGGGCCAGGAGGCCCAGGGCGATGGTCCCCACGAAGAAGGAGACGAAGGCCGCGTTGACCGGCGAACCGACGGCGACGGCCAGCCGGGCGTTGGTCGGTCCCTGCAGGGCGGTGGCGGCGCCGCCGAGGACCAGGGCCAGAAGGGCGAGGACGGGAAGCGGCATGGGCTGTCTCACCAGTTGGGATCGGGCGCGGCGTCGCCGAAGATCTCGGCCAGGCGGTCGCGGGTGGCGCGGGTGGCGTCGGCGGGCAGGGCGTGGGGATGGAACCAGCCGATCTCGGCGATCTCGCCGTGGCTGGTCCGCTCGGCCATCTCGAAGGCGTCCAGGCGGAAGACCAGGACGTGGTCGCCGGGAAAGAAGGCTTCGTTGGAATGCGCCGACAGCAGGCGCGGCTCGCCCGTGGCGATCACCCCCGCCTCCTCGCGCAGTTCGCGGATCACCGCCGCATGGGTCGTCTCGCCGCGATCCACCCCGCCGCCGGGCAGCCACCAGCCGTGCAGATAGGTGTGCTTGACCAGCAGCACCCGACCCTCCGCGTCCACCGCCACGCCGCGCACCCCCAGGGTCATGCCTCGGCTCAGCCGCGACCAGGCGAAGAACAGCGGCCGGGTGAAGGGTTCGATGCGGGTGCGCCAGGTGGTCATGTAGGAACGATAGGCCGGGGCCGGGCGGCTTGAACAGAGGCGCGCTTCCCCCTATTCGGAAGCGGAACAGGAGACCCGTCATGCTGGCCATCGCCACCATCTTTGCTTTCATCGCCGTCATCGCCGCCATCAACTTCTACGAGTTCGGCCGGGTTGACTGACCCGACGCGGGCCTCGTCTCCCGCCCCGGCCAGGGGCGTGGCGCTGGTCACGGCCGCGTCGCGCCGGATCGGGGCGGTGCTGGCGCAGACGGCCGCCCGCTCGGGCTACGACGTCGTCGTCCATTATCGCTCCGATGAAGACGGGGCGCAGGCCGTGGTCCAGGCCATCGAGGCCCTGGGACGGCGAGCTGTCGCCGTCCACGCCGACCTGACGGACGCCGGGGCGCGAACCGCCCTGATCGAACAGGCCGCAGCCTTCGGCCCCTTGCGGCTGCTGGTCAACAACGCCTCCCTGTTCGTCTATGACCAGCTGGAGACCTTCCAGGAGGCGGACCTGCGCCTCCATCACGAGGTCAACGTCCTGGCTCCCCTGGCCCTGATCCGGGACTTCGCCGCGCGCCTGCCGGAAGGGGACGAGGGCGTAGTGGTCAACATGCTGGACTATAAGGTCACGGCCCCCAATCCGGACTTCTTCTCCTATACCGTCAGCCGGGTCGGCATCGCCCATATGACCGGGGCCCTGGCCCTGGCTCTGGCGCCGCGCATCCGGGTCTGCGGCATCGCGCCGGGCCTGACCCTGCCCTCGGCCGGATGGCCCGAGGCCGACTATGAGGCCGGGGCGCAGGCCACGCCGCTGAAGCGGCCCGTGGCGGTCGAGGACCTGGCGGCGGCCCTGACCTTCATCTTGTCGGCGCGCAGCCTGACCGGCCAGAACCTGGTCGTGGATGCCGGGGCCAGCCTAATCCGCCGCGACCGCGACCTGGAATTCGTCCAGTCCGACTCGCATTGACCGCCGTTCGCGCCGCCACATGACCTTTATTTGGCGATAGGTTGGTGCTTTAGCTGCCGCCCGTTCACTCGAGACCTTCATGCCCGCTGTCCGTTTCACCCGCCGCTTTTCGATGGCGCACCGGCTGATCGCCGAGGCCGGGTCGAAATGCGCCGTGCCGCATGGCCACAATGAGTTCGTGACCGTGACGCTGGAGCCGACGGCCGAGATCGATTTCGGCCGCGCCAACTATGCGGCCTCCTTCGAGCGGCTGAAGGCGCGCTGGCACGGCTTCGTCGACGGCAGCCTGGACCACGCCTTCCAGCTGAACCGCGCCGACCCGCTGCTGGCCTGGTTCCGCGAGCACGAGCCGCAGCGCCTGAACCAAGTGCTGACTGTGGACGGCGACCCGACGACCGAGGCCCTGGTCATCGCCCTGTGGCGCAAGCTGGAGGCCATCCTCGCCGCCGAGGGCCTGCCCTTCCGCCTGGCCGAACTGGCCATCGAGGAGACGCCGACCAACACTGTGCTGACGCGCGGCCTGACCGAGGCGGAGCGCGCCTGGGCGCTGGGCGGCTGGTGCGACCGGGCCGATTTCAGCATCAATGACCTTCTGCCGCCGGAGACCTGGTCGTGAGCGCCGTCGTCACCCCCCTGCCGTCCGTCGAGCCGCGCCGCCTGGGCCTGAAGGTCCTGGTGCGCGCGCTGCAGGTCGAGGCCTCCATCGGCTTCTACGATCATGAGCACGGGCGGCTGCAGCCCCTGGTGGTGGACGTCGAGCTGGACCTGGGCGCCGCGCCGGTGGAGCGGCTGACGGATACGCTGGACTATGACGGCGTGGCCCGCATCGTGCGCGACCTGGCGGCGGGGCCGCACATCGCCCTGATCGAGACCTTCGCCGAGCGCACGGCCCTGGCCTGCCTGGCCGATCCGCGCGTTCTGAGCGTGCGCGTCCGGGTCGAGAAGCCCGGCGCCATTCCCGACGCCGCCGCCGCCGGCTGCGAGGTCGCCTACGCCCGTTGACGCCCGGTTGCCCCGGTCTCTTCGTCCCGCCATCATCTCCTTCCAGCGAGAGGTCTTCATGGTCCAGTCCGGCGATTTCAGCCCCTCCAGCGCGAGCGAGTCCGAGGTGGCGGGCCTTTACGTCGGCTACGCCTTGATCCTGTTCGTCGTGCCGACCTTCGGCGTGGCGGCTTTGATCGGCCTGCTGCGCCTGTGGCGGGCCCCGGCGCCGACGGACCCGCTGGCGCGCAGCCATTTCATCTTCCAGCGGCGCACCCTGATCGCCTCGGTCGCGGCCATTGCGGCGGGCGGGGTGCTGATCCTGGTCAACCTGGGCGTCTTCGTCCTGTTCGGCATGGCGGTGTGGACCCTGGTGCGCGGCGTGCTGGGCCTGCGCGACCTGCTGCAGGGGCGGGGGATCGAACAGCCGCTTCGCCTGTTCTACTGAAGACCCTCGCGTCCGTCGGGAGAGACGAGATGAGCGCCTTCAAGGATCTGCCCGCCGACCGCCGCTACCAGCAGCATTTCGCCGACGCGGCGGGCGCAGAGCATTCCGTCTGGGCCGACTACGCGGTGCGCGGCCACACGCGCATCATCCTGCACGTCGAGGCCCACCCCTCGCTGCGCGGCACCGGCGCGGCGGGGACCTTCATGCAGGCCCTGGCCGAGCACGCCCGCGCCGAGGGCTACAAGCTGGAGCCCCACTGCAGCTACGCCGCGATCTGGCTGAAGCGGCATCCTGAGTACGAAGACGTACTCAGCTCTTAGTGGGCCGCGGTCGTCGGCCCTCCGGGACCTCCCGACCCGACGCGGCCTGGCGCTTCGCGCGGGTGCTCAAGCAGCGAGCGACCGCGTCGCGAGCGTAGCGCACGAAAACGCGCTCAAGCAGCGAGCGACCGCGTCGCGAGCGTAGCGCACGAAAACGCGCTCAAGCAGCGAGCGACCGCGTCGCGAGCGTTAGCGCCCTTAAATCAAGGATGACTCTTGGCGATGATGGCCTTCATGGTCTCGGCCTTGGCGGGCAGGTCGGCGACCAGGCGGGCGGCCAGTTCGCGGGCGCCGACGGGATAGGCGTCGCCGCCGTCGGCGATCTCCCTGGCCATGTCGGCGGCCTTGCACAGGGCGGCCTCCAGCGCCTCGACCTGCTCCAGCGCCAGGGCGCGGGCTTCGGCCTGCAGGCGCTTGACCCGTTCAGCGGTGGTTTCGGGCGCGCGCATCAGGTCATAGACCTCAACCTCCGCCGCGGAGACCACGCGCAGGGCGGCGCGGGCGTCGGAGTCATTGCTGGACTTGGTCATCGGCATCTCTCCCACAACGCACCATGCCGCATTTTCGCCGCAAGGTCGCATCCCATTTTGCGGCCAAGCTTGAGGCCGCGCCCCTCATGTTGCCTCCAAGCCTCAGGCCTCGTCGATGGAGGGCGGCGCCGCCGCGCCCAAGCGACGACGCTCGACGATGGCCCACAGGTGGTCGATGCGGCTCGCGATCTCGCGCCGCAGCCGACGCTCCTCGGCCGGATGCATGGGCGGATTGTCGGGATCGACGGGGACAGGCGAACGCGGCGGTCGAGGACGGGCCATGGGGCTCCTTTCTTTGCGAATTGGTCGACACAAGCCTTCCTTCTCCCCTTGTGGGAGAAGGTGGCGGCCGAAGGCCGACGGATGAGGGGTTTCTGGACGCTTGATGACGGTCCGAAATCCGGCAGCGGCGCGCCCCCCTCATCCGGTCCTGACGGGCCACCTTCTCCCACAAGGGGAGAAGGAACGCGGACGCCCGCCGCGCCTTGCGGCGGGCGGTTGGAGGGCTGGGCGGAGCGCCGGGCCGACGCCCGGAGTTCAGATGTATGTACCGTTTCGACGTAGGCTGACGCTCCGCGCGGACGGGCTTCCACGAGCTCGGGGCAGGCGCCGGTGTTAACGGCTACCCCCGGCGCCCGCGGCGGGCGGGGGCCTGCTTGCGACAGGCCTCCCGGAACGGTCCGCGTAACCCCCGCGACCCTGGCCGGAACCTCTCTGACGGACGGGTCGAACGCCCCGTCGCTAGGCCCCGTCGGCTCCTTGTTTAGAGGCGGCCTACCGCCCTTCGGGCTGCTTGAGGCCGCGTAAGCAGCCTAGCGCCCGATGGGTGGTGAGGCCGGGCGCTGGCGCCGGCGTTCGCCTGCGTCGCCGCCCTTCGCATCCTGAGCCGTGCGGCGAAGCCCGCCGCGACCTGTCCGCTGGGCTCTGCCCTCGACCGGAGACCGCGACGGACGCCGCGCGGCCCGACAAGGACCCCGCTCCATCCGCTCCCGCCGCCCGCAAGGTCGCAGGCCTCGCGAGCCCTCCATGCGACGGAACGCGGGCAGGGTGGCATGGGGGCGAACCAGGGCGGGCTGAATGGGGATGGCGGAGGGGGAAGGGCGGGGAATCATGGGGATTGGGGCGGGGACGGTGCGCGGGTTCGTCCTTCTCCCCTTGCGGGAGAAGGTGGCGGCCGAAGGCCGACGGATGAGGGGTTGCAGACCGGTTGCCGCGTCGACAGGCAAGGCGGAGAGACCCCTCATCCGACCTCGCTCCGCTCGGCCACCTTCTCCCACAAGGGAAGAAGGATCAGTCGCGCGTCAGCTTTTCGTTCACCGCCGCGAGGATCGCCGCCAGCACCTCATGGGAGCGGTTCTCGATCTGCTGGTTGGGAAAGCGCAACACCCGAAATCCCTGTCCGCGCAGCCACTCGTCGCGGGCGGCGTCCTCGGCGCGCGCGTCGTGGTGGGGGCCGTCGGCCTCGACGATCAGGCGATGGCGCAGGCAGAGGAAGTCGGCGACGTAGCGCCCGATCACCACCTGCCGCCGGAACTTCAGCCGCTCCAGCCGCCGGTCCCGCAGAATGGCCCACAGCCGCCGCTCACAGAGGGCGGGCTCGCGGCGCATCGTCCTGGCGCGGTCATGCAGCCAGTCGTCCATATGGCGACGCTAACCCTTCTCCCCTTGCGGGAGAAGGTGGCCGAGCGCAGCGAGGTCGGATGAGGGGTTTCTGGCGCTCGGATGAAGGCCGCTCTTCAGCAGGCGTCGCGAGACCCCTCATCCGTCAGCCTCCGGCTGCCACCTTCTCCCGCAAGGGGAGAAGGGTAACTACCGCCCCTTCCTGAACGCTTCCGCCTTTTCGGCCGCCGCTTCCCTGCGCCACCGCTTCGGGGCTGACTTGTCGACCTCCTCGCCGGCGCCCGTCAGCGCCTCGTTGGCGAATTCGAGGTCGAGGAGCTTCATCTTCTTGATCTCGTCGCGCAGGCGGGCGGCTTCCTCGAACTCGAGGTTGGCGGCGGCTTCGCGCATGCGGCCTTCCAGATCCTTGAGGGCGGCCTGGAAGTTGGAGCCGACGAAGGGCCTGGCCTCCTCGGCGACGCCGGGGCGGGTCAGGCGGTCGAGGTCGCGGGACTCATAGGGGCTGTCGAGGATCTCCTTGATGTCGCGCTTGACCGTCTCGGGCGTGATGCCGTGTTCGAGGTTGTAGGCCTGCTGCTTCTCGCGGCGACGGTCGGTCTCGGCGATGGCGCGCTCCATCGAGCCGGTCATGCGGTCGGCGTAGAGGATGACGCGGCCGTCGACGTTGCGCGCGGCGCGGCCGATGGTCTGGATCAGGGAGGTCTCGGAGCGCAGGAAGCCCTCCTTGTCCGCGTCGAGGATGGCGACCAGGCCGCATTCGGGGATGTCCAGGCCCTCGCGCAGCAGGTTGATGCCGATCAGGCAGTCGAACGAGCCCAGGCGCAGGTCGCGCAGGATCTCGATCCGCTCCAGGGTGTCGACGTCGGAGTGCATGTAGCGGACGCGCACGCCCTGTTCGTGCATGTATTCGGTCAGGTCCTCGGCCATCTTCTTGGTCAGGGTGGTGACGAGGCTGCGGTAGCCGGCGCGGCTGGTGGCCTTCACCTCGTCGATGACGTCGTCGACCTGGTTGCGGGTGGCGCCGGAGACGGGGCGGATCTCGACGGGAGGGTCGATCAGGCCGGTGGGGCGGATGACCTGTTCGACAAAGACGCCGCCGGTCTTGTCCAGCTCCCAGGCGCCGGGGGTGGCCGAGACGAAGACGGTCTGGGGCCGCATGGCGTCCCATTCCTCAAACTTCAGCGGGCGGTTGTCGATGGCCGAGGGCAGGCGGAAGCCGTATTCGGCCAGGGTCGATTTGCGGCGGTAGTCGCCGCGATACATGGCGCCGATCTGGCCCACGGTGACGTGGCTTTCGTCCACGAACAGCAGGGCGTTGTCGGGGATGTACTCGAAGAAGGTCGGCGGCGGCTCGCCCGGCGCGCGGCCGGTCAGCCAGCGGCTGTAGTTCTCGATGCCGGCACAGGAGCCGGTGGCCTCCATCATCTCCAGGTCGAAGCGGGTGCGCTGTTCGAGGCGCTGGGCCTCCAGCAGCTTGCCGTTCTCGACCATCCAGTCGAGCGTCTCCTTCAACTCGGCCTTGATGCCGGTGACGGCCTGGTTGAGCGTCGGGCGCGGGGTGACGTAGTGGCTGGCGGCGTAGACGGTGACGTCCTCCAGCGCATTGGTCTTCTTGCCGGTCAGGGGGTCGAACTCGTCGATGGCCTCGATCTCGTCGCCGAACAGGCTGATGCGCCAGGCGCGGTCCTCCAGGTGGACCGGGAAGATCTCGAGGGTGTCGCCGCGCTTGCGGAACATGCCGCGCTCGAAATGCAGGTCGTTGCGCTTGTACTGCAGGGCGATCAGGTCGGCGCGCAGCTTGGCCTCGTCGATCTGGTCGCCGACCTTCAGGCCGAAGGTCATGGCGGTGTAGGTCTCGACCGAGCCGATGCCGTAGATGCAGCTGACCGAGGCGACGACGATCACGTCGTCCCGCTCCAGGATCGCGCGGGTGGCGGCGTGGCGCATCCGGTCGATCTGCTCGTTAATCGAGCTGTCCTTCTCGATGTAGGTGTCGGTGCGCGGGACGTAGGCCTCGGGCTGGTAGTAGTCGTAGTAGCTGACGAAATACTCGACGGCGTTGTCGGGGAAGAAGGCCTTGAACTCGGAATAGAGCTGGGCCGCCAGCGTCTTGTTGTGGGCCAGGATCAGGGCCGGGCGCTGGGTCTGTTCGATCACCTTGGCCATCGTGAAGGTCTTGCCCGAGCCCGTGACGCCCAGCAGCACCTGCTCGCGGTCGCCGTCGTTCGCCTGGGCGACCAGTTCGGCGATGGCGGAGGGCTGGTCGCCGGCGGGCTGGTATTTCGTCTCCAGCCGGAAAGGGATGCGCTTCTTGCCGGTCGGCCGCTCGGGGCGGTGCGGCGTCCAGTCGGCGGGGGCGGCGGGGGCCTCCTCGGGCGTCAGGCGCGGGCCGCTCACCGGCGCGAACATGGGCGCGCGGCCGTGATCGAAGGCGACCGGCGCTTCCTTCATGCCGGGATTGGGCGTGTGGACGGGCTTGCTCGGTTTCGACGGGGAACGGGCCATGAACATCAACCTAGTGCGCGCGCGAAGACGGCGCCAGAGCGGCGCGTGCCGGCCGCTGCCCTCAAATCCGCCGCGACGCTACCACAGGTTGAACGCCAGCCTGCCTTTTTGTGGTGAATCTCTCGCCACAACTGGGGCAATTCCGGCGTATTGAAGCCTTATTTTGCACAAATATGTTCAAATCTGACAAAATAACGGTCCGAACTCGGCCTTTGCGCGTCAAAAATGCCTCACCGTTTCGCCTAACTATGCTTTTTTGAAAGAATTTGGTTGATGGGGTGACGAGCCAGCCATAGCCATGCTGTGAGCCAAGAAACGTGAAGTCGAACATTGGTTTTTCAGCATCGTTCACTGAACGATGTGATGTTCAGTAATAATTATCAGGTACACAGAGGCTTATGCGCACTCGTAAAGACTACCTGCTGGGCACGACGATGGCGGCTGGAGCCGCCGCATTGTCGATGACCATGCTTGTTCCGGGGGCAGCGCTTGCTCAAAGCGCTACGAATACTGGCCAGGAAGCGACCCAGGTCGACGAGATCGTCGTCGTCGGTTCGCGCATCCGTCGCGACAACTATAACGCGCCGTCGCCGACCCAGGTCGTGACGCGCGAAGAAGCGACCCTGCAGGGCTTCGCCTCGACCACGGAAGCGCTGCAGAGCACGGCCGTCACGGGCGGCACCGCGCAGATCAACAACTCCTACGGCGGCTACGTCACCAACGGCGGCCCCGGCGCCAACACCATCGGCCTGCGCGGCATGGGCCCGAGCCGCACCCTGGTGCTGCTGAACGGCCGTCGCGTCTCGCCGGCCGGTTCGCGCGGCTCGGTCGGCTCGGCCGACCTGAACGTGCTGCCGACCGCCATGATCGACCGCGTCGAGGTCCTGCGCGACGGCGCCTCGTCGGTGTACGGCTCGGACGCCGTGGCCGGCGTGGTCAACATCCAGACCCGCAAGAATTTCGAGGGCCTGACCCTCGAGGCGCAAAGCAACCTGCCGCTGGAAGCCAACGGCAACGGCGGTTCGACCCGCCTGTCGCTGACGACCGGCGCCCGCGGCGACCGCTGGCGCGCCGCCGGCTCGGCCGAGTTCTATGAGCGCGACGAACTGACCCTGCGCGACCGTGAGTTCACGCGTTGCCAGACCGACGGCCGTCGTCCGACCGCCGCCGGCGTGAGCCGCGACTTCATCGACCCGCTGACCGGCCAGTCGAAGTGCTATCCGATCACCTCGACCGGCTCGAACGGCACGACGATCAACACGATCGGCGTCGGCGTCGACGGCGGCCTGAACGCCAAGGGCGACCGCGTGTTCAACGGCGTGGCGGGCACCCCGGCCGCGGGCGCGCCGAACGTCCTGTTCAACCGCTTCCGTCCGAACTCGGGCGTCACCGGCGCGATGGCCGGCTTTGAAGGCGTCGGCGGCACGGGCGTGAACGTCAACGTGCGCGACACCTTCGACGACCGCATGCTGAACCGCTCGCTGATCTCGCCGGTCGAGATCGCGACCCTGTACGCCGAAGGCGGCTATCAGCTGAACGCCCTGGGCAACGCCGAAGTCTATGGCGAATTCCTGGTTAACCAGCGCAAGTCGTCGCAGACGAGCTTCCGCCAGCTGGCCCTGGACTACGCCAAGGACAGCCCGCTGATCCCGTCCAGCCTGGCCTTCAGCACCTTCTCGGGCGACCAGGGCCTGAACAAGGGCGCCGACATCGGCGTGCGCGCCTTCATCGGCTTCGGCAACGACACCGCCACCCAGGAGCAGGTCTTCAACCGCAACGTCGTGGGCATCAAGGGCGACTTCTTCGTCCCCGAATGGCGCTATGACCTGTCGGCCGGCTATTCGCGCTCGCGCTCGGAATACGTCAACAACCAGTTCCTGACCAACCGCCTGATCGAGTCCCTCGACGTCGTCTCGAACGGCGCCGGCGGCTTCCAATGCCGTGAACTGGCCTCGAACCCGGGCTGCGTCGCGGCTCCGGCCCTGAGCTCCCAGGTCATCGGCGGCGTGCTGCCCAAGAGCTGGGTCGACTACGTCTTCCGTCCGGTCAAGGGCATCACCGAGTACAAGGAAGCCATCGTCAGCGCCGGCATCGACGGCCCGCTGTTCGACCTGCCGGCCGGCAAGGTGATGGGCTTCTTCGGCGCGGAATGGCGCAAGTCGGAAATCGACGACACGCCGGGCCTGGATAGCCAGAACGGCAACACCTACAACTTCTCGACCTCGGCCATCACCCGCGGGTCGGACTCGGTGTGGGAAGTCTTCGGCGAAGTCGAAGCGCCGCTGCTGCGCGACGCCCCGTTCGCTCGCGAACTGAGCCTGAACGCGTCGTTCCGCTACACGGACTACGACTCCTACGGCGACGACACGACCTACAAGGTGGGTCTGGTCTATCAGCCGATCGACATGCTGACGTTCCGGGCCACCTACGGCACCTCCTACCGCGCCCCGGCGCTGTTCGAGCAGTTCGTGGGCGCGACCTCGGGCTTCCTGGCGGCCGGCAACGACCCCTGCAGCGAGTTCGATGCCGACGGCGCCTCGCCGAACCTGATCGCCAACTGCGCGGTCGAGGGCCTGGACCACACGTTCCAGCAGAAGTCGAGCGTCGCGGTCATCACCAAGGGCGGCGCGGAAGCCGGTCTCTCGGCTGAAACCTCGACCAACCTGACGGTCGGCCTGGTCCTGCGTCCGACCCTGCCCGAGGGCTGGGGCGACTTCGCCTTCGCCGTCGACTACTACGAGATCGAGGTGAAGAACGGCGTGGCCCAGTACGGCGCCGGCAACATCCTCGAGCGCTGCTACGACTCGAACGCCGCCGACTTCGCGGCCGACGTGGGCTTCTGCTCGCTGGTGTCGCGCGACGCCGGCGACAAGCGCCTGACGGTGCAGAACGGCTACGTCAACCTGGCCACGGACATCGTCAAGGGCCTGGACTACACCGCTCGCTACCGCAAGGACGTGGGCCCGGGCTCGGTGCTCGCCAACCTGGCGGTCACCCAGTACACCCAGGTCGCCAGCAAGCTGTTCAGCGAAGATCCGCTGGTCGAGTACAAGTCGCGTCTGAACAACCCGGAGTTCACCGCCACGGCCGACCTGTCCTACGCTTGGGACAAGTGGCGCGTGCGTTACGGCGTCGAGTGGATCCAGGGCACGTCTGACTACGCCTATCGTCGTCAGAAC
The DNA here is from genome assembly GCF_003627995.1 of Brevundimonas naejangsanensis. Classification (NCBI taxonomy): domain Bacteria; kingdom Pseudomonadati; phylum Pseudomonadota; class Alphaproteobacteria; order Caulobacterales; family Caulobacteraceae; genus Brevundimonas; species Brevundimonas naejangsanensis. The sequence continues at coordinate 1,550,615 of NZ_CP032707.1, forward strand.
CCGGCCACCAGCCAGTACGACCTCGAGACCGACGACTACTACCTGCACAACACCTCGGTGCAGTACACGGGTGAAGGCTGGACGGTCACGGCCGGCGTTCGCAACCTGCTGAACGACAACCCGCCGACGATCTCGTCGGGCTACAACAACCGGGTCGGCAACGCCCCGCTGTACTCGGGTTACGACTACCTGGGCCGGACGGCCTTCGTGAACCTCACGAAGTCCTTCTAAGCCGAACCTGATTTCAGGTTGAGGAGAGGGCGGCGGACTCCGGTCCGCCGCCCTTTCTGCGTTCAGGGCCTAGAATTGCGCCGACAGGGAGGGGACGGCGAAGGGGCGGGCCACGGCGTCGAACGCGGCGCGGACGTCGGGGCGGGCCCGCACCTGGCGGTGCAACTGGTCGATCCGCGCGTCGAAGGCGGTGGGCTTGGGCGGCTGAAGTCGGTCGTGGAATTCGAGCGCCGCCTCGGCCGCCAGGGCGGGGTCCTGCAGGCGTCGGATCAGCAGCTCCGCGACCGCGTCGGCGTCGCCGCGGCAGGCCAGGGTGTACTGATAGGCGCCCGGCGCGTCGCGCCAGTGCTCGCGCATATAGGCCAGGGCCGCGTCGGCGACGGCGGACTGGCCGGCGAGATGGCCTCCGCAGGCGCGCACCTGCTCCGCCTGCATGACGCCGTAGGGGCTGGCGTGGGCGGCCTCGACCGCGGACACGGCGGCCAGGGCCTCGGACGGCCGGCCCTGCCGCAGATGCAGCCAGCCCAGATTGATGACATGGCTGACCCGGTCGCTGTCGAGCCCGGCGGCGATGGCCTCGCGCTGGGCGACGACGGCCTCGGCTTCGCGGCCCAGTTCCTGAAGCACGCGGGCGCGCGTGTCGGCCAGCCAGGGCCGCCGCTCGGCGTCGCGCGACCCGGCCGCCGGCGCGGGCCGGGCCAGAAGCGCCTCGGCCGCGGCGAGCGCCTCGTCGAAGCGGGCGGCGTAGAACAGGCTGTCGACCCAGTCCATGGCGGCGTCGAACGCGGCCTCGGGCGCGGCGGCGGCGGCCTCGCGCTCCGCCAGGTCGCGCGCATAGGCCGCCGCGATGTCCAGCCGTTCGGCGCCGTAGGTTGCGACCAGGCCGTCATAACGGCGCAGGCCGCGCAGTTGCAGCACGCCGGGCCCGGAGCGAATGCGCTCGACCACCGCCAGGGCCTTGTCCTCGGCGCCGCGCTCGAGCAGGCCGTCGATGTGGTCGAGCCAGACGTAGGTGATGTGCGGCGCAGCCCAGTTCGCGGCGAGAAGCTGCGCCTGGACCGCAAAGCGCCGCTCGGCGTCGACGCGGGAGTCCCGGGCGAAGCTGCGCAGGAAGTCGTCGCTCAGCGCGTCCAGCGTCGCCGGATCGCGCGCCAGCAGCGCGGCCAGGACATCGGCGGCGGCGTTGCGGTCCTCTGTCGCGAGCTGGGCGTTGATCAACCCGATCCAGACGTCGTCGTAGGGACTGGCCGCCGCGACGGCGGCCTGCAACTCGGGCAGGGCCTCGGCGGCGCCGTCGAGCTCCAGGGTCGTCAGGGCGATGATGGCAAGGACGCCGTGCCGGCCCTCGTCCGGCAATTGCGGAAAGTCTGGCGAGCGCCTCATCTGGCGCGCGACCGCCTGGAGGCGGGGAGCGTCTTCGGCCTCCACCGCCGCCTGCATCTCCTCCGCCAGCTCCGGCAGCGACATCTGCTTCAGCGTCGTCTTGGCGTCCCGCGCGGCGGCGCAGGCGGGCGCGGCGGCGAGGGGAGAGAGGGGGCCGGCCCCCAGCAGAAGCGCGATGGCGACGGCGGCGCCGCGCACGGTCAACGATGACATGGATCTTTTCCCCCCTGGCTTCGCAGCTTAGCCGCAGCGGATCGGGAGGCAAGTCGAAGATCGGCGGTCGATGAAATGGGGCGGCGTCTTGTCAACTTCCGCTGGCGCGTTTCGCGGCGGCTGCTAGCGTGGCCGCATGAAATCGGCGCGTTCCTTTCTGACCTCCCTCAGCACCCTGGTGCTTCTGTCGCTGGTGCTGGGCCTTCTGGCCGGCGCGGCGGCGCAGCGCTGGGGCCTGCCGGGCGGGCACGTCACGGCCGACTTCATCCAGGCCCTGGGCCAGCTATGGCTGAACGCGCTCAGGATGACGATCATCCCCCTGGTGTTCAGCCTGCTGGTGACGGGCATCGCCTCCATCGCCGACGCGGCGCGCACCGGGCGGCTGGCGCTGAAGGCAGTGGCCTGGTTCGGCGGGCTGATCGGCTTGGCGACTATCTACGCCGTGGCGGCCGCCTACGGTCTGCACGCCCTGTGGCCGATCGACCCGGAGGGCGCGCGCCTGCTGCTGGCGATCAAGCCCGAGGGCGCCGAGGGCCTGGGCGCCGGCGCCCCGTTCAGCGAGTTCCTCAAGACCATCGCCCCGGCCAACCCGATCCGGGCGGCGGCCGAGGACGCCATCCTGGGCATGGTGGTGTTCGCCGTCTTCTTCGGCTTCGCCGCCTCGGGCCTGCCCGACCGGCTGCGCACGCCCCTGATCACCTTCTTCGAGGCCGTGGGCGAGACCATGATCGTCATCGTCCGCTGGGTGCTGAGCGTCGCGCCGCTGGGCGTCTTCGCCCTGTCGATCGGGGTGGGGCTGACGGCGGGGGCCAGCGCGGCGGGGGTGCTGCTGCACTATGTGGCGCTGATCTCCCTGGCCTGCATCGGCATCGGCCTGATCTTCTATCCGCTGGCGGTCGTCTTCGGTCGGGTCGGCCTGGCCCGGTTCGCGCGGGCGGCGGCGCCGGCGCAGGTGGTGGCCTTCTCGACCCAGTCGTCCCTGGCCAGCCTGCCGGTCATGGTCGAGCGGGCGGTCGACGAGCTGGGCGTCAAGCGGGCGACGGCGGGGCTGGTCCTGCCGCTGGCGGTGGCGGTGTTCCGCATCACCAGCCCCGTGGCCAACCTGGGCGTGGCCATCTATTGCGCCCATCTGTTCGGCATCGAGCCCTCGGCGGGGCAACTGTTCGCCGCCATGCTGACGGCGGTGCTGATCTCCATCGGCACCGTGGGCCTGCCCGGCCAGGCCAGCTTCTTCGCCTCCATCGCCCCCATCTGCATCGCCATGGGGGTGCCGCTGGAGCTGCTGCCCCTGCTGCTGGCGGTCGAGGTCGTGCCCGACATCTTCCGCACCCTGGGCAATGTCACCGCCGACCTGGCCGTGGTCCGCATCGTTCAGGGCGGCGAGGCAAAGGCGGATTGATCCGCGGCCCGTTCGATCGGGCTGAAGGCGAGGCTCAGTCGCCGTCCATCGCCTCGAACATGGCTTCGGCCTCGTCGAAGTCGTCGTAGTCGAGGCGTTCAGGCGGGCGCAGGATGACGAAGCGGGTGAGGGCCGGCGCGTCCGGCTCGCTGTAACGGTCCCATTGCCAGAAGCTGCGGTCGACCCGGCTTTGCAGCAGGGTCCAGTCGCCCTCGTCGTCGGGCGGTCGCGGGACGTGGTGGTCGCTCATGGCGCGGGCTCCCTGGCTGGGGCGCCAGGAAAGCCCGCGCGGCCGCGGCTGTCAAAAAAGGACGCGGCCGGCCTCAGTCCTCGCCGCCGGCGCCTGACGTGTGGGCCGGCCCGCGGAAGACGGCGTTGAGGAACAGCGGCTTCAGGCCTTCCAGGAAGGCGCGCATGGTCACGTCCTGGGTGAAGGCGACGACCTGGCCGCGGCCCACGCCCGAGACCATGGCGACCGGCTTGTAGGCCAGCTGGCGGCGGTTCTCGGCCCACAGCTGGCCGGACGCCAGCACCTGATCCGGCCCGGCCAGGCGCACGACGTTGGTCCCCTGGTCGCGGTTCAGCGGGGTGTAGATGTCCGAGCCGCGCACCATGACGCTGAGCTCCGGGGCCACGCCCGCGCCCAGCCAGTGGTCGTTGTCCACCACCGCCCGGGCCAGGACGCCGGCCACGGAGTCGGGCGCGCCGTGGTGGCCGGTCAGGGCCAGGTATTCGGCGTCGGTGGCGATCTCGGTCCCGGCGGCCTGCTTGTCTGTCTTCTTGTCGGCGTCGCCGTCGGAGGCGACGGCGCTTTCACGGCGGCTGTCCAGCAGCTTGGCGTCGGGGTCGGTCAGCAGGCGGCTGGCCGCGCCCACGCCGATCAGGACGCCGCCCGACTGGACCCAGGCGCGCAGGTTGGCGACGCCGCTTTCGCCCAGGATGCGCTCATAGTCGCCGCCCGAGGGCAGGATCAGCACCTGGTAGCGCGACAGGTCGGCGTTCGACAGGCGCCGCGTGCGCACCGCCGTGACGGGCCAGCCGTATTCCCGCTCCAGCACATGGCGGATGGCGCCGGCCGATTCCGGCTCGGTCGGGTCGTCCCAGGCCATGGCCACGCGCGGGGCGGTGATGGCGGTCGCCTTGTCCGAGCCCACGCTGGGGCCGTCCGAGACCCAGGAGGTGGCCAGGGCCGTGACCCGGGCGCCGCTGGCGGCGGCGATGCGGCGCACGCGCTCGTCCAGGTCGGCCGGGGCGCCGGCGCGCGGCACGATGAAGGCGCCGCCCGGATAGGCGCGGCCGTCCAGGGTGAAGGCCTCCTCGATCGAACGGACCGGCAGCTTCTCCTTCAGGGCGGCGGTCAGGAAGCGCATCCCCGCCGTGCCGGGGTGAATGGCGTAGCCGTAGGCCGCGTCGGTCCCCGCCACCGCGACGGGGCGGACCAGTTCGGGGCCGACGGCCGTCGTCTGGACCGAGGGGGCGCCCGCGCACTTCTGGCTGGGCACGTTGAAGAGCAGCGGCAGGGACCAGCCGGTCAGGTCATAGATCTCGTCGCCCAGGCCGCGCGCGCGGCGCGCCTCCTGCTCGGCCAGGAATTTGGGATCGAGCGGCACGTCCTTGGCCAGCAGGGTCTCGGCCATGCGGCGATGCGGCTGGGCCAGGTTCACCACATAGTCGCCCGCCTGATAGCTCTGGCCGCAGGCGGAGAAGGCGGCCGTCGCGCGCCCGACCTCTAGGCCCGAACGCACCAGCAGGCCCGCCAGCTTGTCGGCGGCGGCCGGGTCGGCGGCGGCGGAGCGCGACAGGACATAGGCGCCGCGCCCGCCCGCGACGCCGTCGCGGTGGAAGGCGTAGAAGTCGCTGAGCAGCTTCTCGCGGTCGCGGGCGGCGGTCTCGATGGTCGACAGGGTGGCGGTCAGGTGGCCCTTGACCGTGTCGGCGTAGGTCAGGATCTCGCCCGAGGAGCGGCGCGCCACCAGGCCGCGCGACGAGCCCTGCTCATAGGTCATGGAGACGGCGCCGAAATAGGCCGGCCAGCCGTCGCCGTAGCCGGGATAGAAGGCGTCGAAGGTCTCGCGCGTGAAATAGTCCAGCCCCGCCTGGTCGAAGCGCCCGGCGGTGTTGCGGCCGAACCGCTCGCGCGCATCCAGGATCGGCGGATAGATCCAGGGGTTCAGCGGCTGGGCCTCGGGCGGGAAGAAGAAGCTCGAATCCGTGCCCATCTCGTGGGAATCGACCACCACCTGCGGCCGCCATTCGCGGATCAGGGCGGCGTGGCCCTGCGTCTCCGGCTGGGACTGGATGAACCAGTCGCGGTTCAGGTCGAACAGATTGTGGTTGAAGCGGCCCGACGGCCAGGGCTCGGCGCGTTCGGCCGACAGGGGGTCGCCGTTGGGCTCCGCCCCCAGACCCGCCTCGAAGCTGTTGATGAAGCGCTCGCGCCCGTCGGGGTTCTGGGTCGGGACGAAGACCACCACGACGTTCTCCAGCCACCCTTGCGCCTCGGCGTCGGCGGCGTCGGTCAGGCGCCGCGCGGCGGCCAGGGCGGCGTCGGCGGGGCTGATCTCATTGCCGTGGACGGAATAGGCCATCCAGACCACGGCCGGGGTGTCGTTGATCAGGGCGCGGGCCTGCTCGGGGCTGGTCCGGCGCGGGTCGGCCAGGGCGTTGGTGGCGGCCTTGATCGCCTCCAGCCGGGCGATGTTGCGCGGCGAGCCGACGGCGGCCCAGAACAGGGGGCGGCCTTCCCAGCTGGTCGCGTAGTCGCCGATGACCATGCGGTCGGGATTGGCGGCGCGCAGGGCCTCGAAATAGCGGCGCACGTCGGCCGATCGGGTGATGCGCTCGCCCGACGCATGGGCCAGCACCGCCTCCTGCGTCGGCGGCGTCTGCTGCGCCAGAACGGGCGTTGCGGCGGCGAGGACCAGGCTGAGCGCGAGCAGCGGCCGCGCGGCGAGACGACGAGACATGAGAACTTCCCCCTGAGAACGGCCAGCTTAGGCGCCGTTTCAGGCGGATGGGAAGGCGGGGCGTCAAAACCGGCTCGTGCGGCCGCTCGAGACCCGGGCTCGGCCGAGCGTGGCCATGACCGCATCACGCCAGGGAGCGGCCTTCTGGAAGGTCAGTTGGGGGTGGAAAGCGGACGCATCGTTGAGTGCTTACGCGGTCGACTGAGCCAAGCTTGACGTTTCGCGCTTCTTGCTACGGCTCAAGCAGCGCTCGGTACGACCGGGCTGGGGCCTGCTCCAGCCCGTCGGCGCGCCAGCACCTCCACGACCGTCACTACGATGGCGATCGTGGCGAGTTCGGGAGCAAGGACAACCCAAGACACCTCCTGCGCCTGAGTCACCGTTGACATCGGTGACCAGATCAGGGCGAGGAAGAGATTGTTGGCGAAGTGGGACCCGATGGCGAACTCCAGTCCGCCAACGCGCAACGCCGCCCATGTCCACCCCATTCCCGCCAAGGTGCGTTGGAGAAAGGACACTGGGTCGGGATCAAGATGTATGGCCGAGAACATCAGGCCGTTCATCAGGCAAAGGACCAGGGCGCGACGCGTGATCAGCCCGCTTACGCGGAGAACCACACCGCGAAAGATAACCTCCTCCGCCGCCGCCGCGATCAGCAACGCTCCAGTCATCGCTGCTGCGTAAAGGATGCGCGTATGCCCGACGTAGTAGGGATCGAACACTGGCGGTCTCCATTCACCGCCCATCCTGAGGGTGAATGGGATCCACAGGATCTGGATCGCCGTCATCAGCAAGATGCCGACACCGAACAACTGCAAGTCGAAGCGTCTGCCGGGCCATAGGAATTGGCCGAGAGGCGCACGCCACGTCAGGCAGGCCGCTGCGAGGAAACTGATCGAGACAAGGCCCATCGCCACGGCGAAGATCAGCGTTCGTATACTCTCTTCGACGAGACGGAGTGGGTTATCATTCAGTTGATTACCCAAAGCGGCCATGCGGTCATCCAGTCCGGGCACAAACATGCCGATGACGACCAAGGCGACCATGGGCGCGAGTATCGACAGGACGCTGATCGGGATGAAGGCGGCCAGACGCAGCCAAGGTCGTGTGCAGGAAAGACGCGCGGTCATGGTCGACCCCGCCGCGTGCGTCATCGTCTCCGCAAAACCGATCTTGAACGATAACGCCATGACGCAAACGTTGCATGCGCGGCCGCTGGGGGTCCAGAGGCTTCCGCGTCAATATCCGAACCATTAGCTCAGGTGCCGAGGCCGCCCTAGGTTGGTCGAGAAGCACTTTGTGAATCGCGAACAATGTCCGCAACGGGTCGAACTCGGTCCGAAGGGCCTCGCCCGAAAGCGGATGTCGGCGCGGCCCCGCCGCGACACAGACCTCTTCGCTCCATTGCTCCCGCCGCGCCGTTCTTGAGCGGCCTTGAGCGGACGCCGACCGGGCCTGACGGTTCCGGGTAACGAAAGTCTTTGACAGACTCGCACAGTATGTCCCATACACTGTGTATCACACACTATGTGACGGCAGGTGAGGCGCAGCGGTGGATCAGGCCCTGTTCGAGACGATGCGGCTGGAGCTGCGGCGCGGGACGCTGGTCCTGGCGGTGCTCGCCTGCCTGCGGAGCGAACGCTACGGCTACACCCTGCGCCAGGCCCTGGCGGCGGACGGGCTGGAGATGGAGGAGTCCACCCTCTACCCCCTGCTGCGGCGGCTCGAGAGCCAGGGGCTGCTGACCAGCGAATGGCGCGAGGAGGAGAAGCGCCGCAAGCGCTTCTACGTCCTGTCGCCGGGGGGCGAGGCCATGCTGGCCGCCCTGACCGAGGAATGGCGCGGCCTCAACGCCTCGCTGGAACGGATGCTGTGAAAGGGACGGGCGCGATGGACATCATCGACCGCTATCTGGAGGCCGTGGCGGCGCAGCTGCCGGTCGAGGACCGCGACGACATCGTCGCCGAGCTGCGCGATCTGATCCTGAGCCGGATCGAGGCCCGGGAGGAAGAGCGGGGCCGCGCCCTCGGCGACGAGGAGAAGGAGGCCATCCTGCACGAGATCGGCCACCCCCTGGTCGTCGCCGCCCGCTACCGCCAGGGGCCGGACAGCCTGATCGGGCCGGCGCTGTTTCCCTATTGGCTGTTCGGGGCCAAGGCCGGGCTGATCGTCATCGGGGCGGTGCAGGCCCTGGTCCTGCTGCTGCGGGTCATGACCGATCCGGCCGATTTCGGTCAGGCCGTCGCCCAGGCCTTCCATGGCTTCTTCTCCGGCGGGCTGACCCTGCTGGGCGCCCTGACCCTGGCCGGGGCCGTCATGGAGCACTACGGGATCAAGCCCGTCTGGTTGACGAAGTGGCGGGTCGGCGACCTGCCGGCCTTCGGGTTCGCCGATCCGGCGAAATGGGGCATGGCCGTGGGGTCGGGCGCCAAGGCGGCCAGGGACGGGGCGAAGGCCGCCGCCGCCAAGGCGTCCGCCGAGCCGCGGGCCTGGGGGCAAGGGGTGCAGACGGCGCCGGCGGCCGAGGCGCTGTGGTCGCTGATCGGGGGCGGCGTCTTCGTCCTGTGGTGGATCGGCGCCCTGCACATTCCCGGACTGAACAATTTCGGCCTGAGGGGCGGCGACCTGGTGGTGAGCGCCGCGCCGATCTGGGGCCTGCTGTTCGCGCCGATCCTGGCCTGGGCCGTGGCGGGGATCGCCGTGGATGCGACCGGGCTGATCTGGCCCCACGCGGCGCGCCTGCGGGCCTTCCTCAAGATCCCGCTGGCGGCGGCCGGACTGTGGCTCGGCTGGCGGCTGTTCCAGGCCGGTCACTGGTTCACCCTGGCCCAGGGCGATCAGACGGCGCCGATCAACGGCGGGCCAGCCAGCGTCAGCCTCGAGGCCCTGCGCGCCATCAACGAGGCCGGGCGCGGCCTGGTCGACACGGCCATGACCCTGTCGACGGTGCTGAGCTGGGTGCTGGCGGCGCTGATGCTGGGGCTGGCGCTCGATATCCTGCGGCAGATGTGGCGCATTTCGACGATGAAGGGCTGCTGAAGCGATCCGGCGCCGTCATGTCCGAAAACCGCGAGACACGGCGGCGGCGCGGGCGCATTCTGGCGTCATGGACAACGCCCGCGACAGTCTGGATCAGGAGGCCTGCTACCGGGCGGTCCTGACGCGCGACCCGCGCTTCGACGGGCGCTTCTTCACCTGCGTGAAGTCCACCGGCATCTACTGCCGTCCCGTCTGCCCGGCGCGGACGCCCAAGCGTGAGAACATGATCTTCCTCGCCAGCGCGGCGGCGGCCGAGGAGGCGGGCTTTCGCGCCTGCCTGCGCTGTCGGCCCGAGACGGCCCCCGACATGGGGGCGTGGCGCGGCACGTCCAATACGGTCAGCCGGGCGCTGAACCTGATCGAGGCGGGGGCCCTGGATAGCCACGCCGAGCATGGGGGCGACGTCGACGCCCTGGCCGCGCGGCTGGGGGTGGGCGAGCGGCACCTGCGCCGCCTGTTCCGCCAGCACCTGGGCGCCGCCCCGGTCAGCGTGGCCCAGACCCGCCGCGTGCTGCTGGCCAAGGCCTTGATCCACCAGACCGACCTGCCCATGGCCGAGGTGGCCATGGCCTCCGGCTTCGGCAGCGTGCGGCGCTTCAACGAGACCTTCCAGGCCCTCTACGGACGGCCGCCGTCAACGCTGCGGCGGCGGGCGGAGCGGCCGTGGGACGCCAAGGCGAATGAGGGCGTGCGCCTGAGCCTGCCTTACCGACCGCCTTATGAGGTCGAGGCCATGCTGGCCGCCCTGAAGGCGAACGGCGAGACGGTCGAGGGCGGCGTCTGGCGCCGCGTCCTGACGCCCGCGACGGACGGGGCGGCGGGCGAGGTCTCGGCCCGGTTCGAGGACGGGAACCGCCTGGCGGTCACGGCGGCGCTGGACGACCTCAAGGCCCTGCCGGGCGTGCTGGCGCGGGTGCGGCGGCTGTTCGACCTGTCGGCCGACCCCGAGGCCATCCGGCGCGACCTTTCGCTCGATCCCTGGCTGGCGCCCTTGGTCCTGGCGCGGCCCGGCCTGCGCCTGCCGGGCGCCTGGATCGACGATCAGGGCGACATGGCCAGCGACCGGCTTGAAGATCACAGGCTCGCGGCGCGGGCCGAGCGATGGCGGCCTTGGCGGGCCTACGGCGTGCTGCACCTGCGCGAGGCGGGGATCGACGGCATGGCGATCACGGAGAACGATGATGAAAAAGACGCAGCCTGAAGTCTTCACCCTCGACCGCATCGCTACGCCCGTGGGCGAGGTGCTGCTGGTCACGGACGCCGACGGCGCTGTGCGCGCCTTCGACTTCACCGACTACGAAGCGCGGATGATGACGCTGCTGGCCCGCCACTACGGCGAGGTCCGGCTGATCGAAGGGCGCGCGCCCGAGGCGGTGCGAGCCGCCGTCGCCGCCTATTTCGACGGCGACCTGACGGCGCTGGACGGGCTAGCCGTGAAAACGGGCGGCACTGACTTCCAGCGCGCCGTGTGGGCGGCGCTGCGCACCATTCCGGCGGGCCAGACCTGGAGCTACGGCCAGCTGGCCCACGCCCTCGGCAAGCCCGCCGCCGTGCGCGCCGTGGGTCTGGCCAACGGGGCCAATCCGATCGGCGTCATCGTGCCGTGTCATCGGGTGGTCGGCGCCAACGGGACGCTGACCGGTTATGCGGGCGGGCTGGAGCGCAAGCGCTGGCTGCTGGCGCACGAAGGGGCGGCGACCCGTCTGCTGTGATCAGGTCGCCCCGTCCAGGAACAGGCGGCAGGCCGGGTTGTCGGTCTCGTCGACGTAAGGGTAGCCCAGCTCATCCAGCGCGGCCGTCAGATCCGCCGCCTGGTCCGGCGGGACGCTGATCCCCGCCAGCACCCGGCCCGCATCGTCGCCGTGGTTGCGATAGTGGAACAGGGTCAGGGCCCAGGCGGGCTGCAGGCTGTTGAGAAAGCGCAGGAAGGCGCCGGGCCGCTCGGGGAATTCGAAGCGCAGCAGCCGCTCGTGCGGCAGGCCGATGGTGCGCCCGCCGACCATGTAGCGGACGTGCAGCTTGGCCGTCTCATTGTCGCTCATGTCGACCACGGCATAGCCGTCGGCGGTCAGCCGCTTCAGCAGGCTCTCTTTTTCCTGCCCTAACGCCTCACGCGCGGCGTGAGGCTGCTTGAGGGCGCCTGGAGGAGGCGTCAGGGCCACGCCGACGAAGATCTGGGCCGTGCCGTCGCCGGACCAGCGGTAGTTGAATTCCGTGATCGCGCGGCCGTCGAGGCTCTGCAGGAAGCGGTGATAGTCCTCGCGCCGGTCGGGCATGGAGACCGCGAACAGGGCCTCGGCGCCCTCGCCGATCTCGGCGCGCTCGGCGACGTGGCGCAGGCGGTCGAAATTGACGTTGGCGCCCGAGTTGATCGCCACCAGCGCCCCGGTTCCCGAATGCCGCGCCGCCCAGGCCTTCATGCCCGCGAGCGCCACCGCGCCCGACGGCTCGGCCACGGCGCGCACGTCGTCGAAGATGTCCTTCATCGCCGCGCAGATGGCGTCCGTGTCGACCAGGACGATCTCGTCCAGCAGCTCGCGGCACAGGCGGAAGGTGTGGTCGCCCGCCCGGCGCACGGCCACCCCGTCGGCGAACAGGCCGACCTGATCCAGGGTCACGACATGGCCGGCGTCGATGGCGCTCTTCATCGTCGGGGCCTCGGCGGGCTCGACGCCGATGAGGCGCGTCTCGGGGCGCAGGAAGCGGACGATGGCCGCCACCCCCGCCGCCAGGCCGCCGCCGCCGATGGGGATGAAGACGGCGTCGATCGGGTCCGGGTGCTGGCGCAGGATCTCCAGCCCCACCGTCCCCTGGCCGGCGATGACGTCGGGATCGTCGAACGGATGGACGAAGGCGGCGCCGGTCTCTTGCTCCAGCGCGCGGGCGTGGGCGTAGGCGTCGTCGAAGCTCTCGCCGTGCAGGACCACGATCCCGCCCAAGGCCTGGACCGCCGCCACCTTGATGCCCGGGGTGGTGGTCGGCATGACGATGGTCGCCGCCGCCCCGCGCCTGGCCGCCGCCAGGGCCACCCCTTGGGCGTGATTGCCGGCCGAGGCGCAGATGACGCCGCGCGCCAGCTCGGCCTCGGTCAGGGCCGCGATCTTGTTGTAGGCGCCGCGGATCTTGAACGAGAAGACCGGCTGCAGGTCCTCGCGCTTCAGCAGGGCCGGCCGCCCGATCCGCGCCGACAGCCGCTTCAGCGGGTCCAGCGGGGTCTCCTCGGCCACGTCATAGACGCGGGCGGTCAGGATGTGGCGGACGGTGTCTTGCACGATGGTCTCGGTGATCATGGGTAGGGAGGATGAAGTGTGTCCTCGTTTAGGTGATCCTGGCGCGCGAGAGAATGAAAATTGCGCGTTATCCTTCTCCCCTTGCGAGAGAAGGTGGTGGCCGGAGCCCGTCGGATGAGGGGGCTCTCAACGGTGGTTGGCTGAGCCTGTCCTGAAAAGCGCGGCGCAACCCCTCATCCGTCTCGCTGCGCGAGCCACCTTCTCCCGCAAGGGGAGAAGGAAGGTTTTAGGCTTGCGTCGGGGGCGGAAGGGCCTACATTGTCCCTGCTTATGCTAAGTTTGAGCATAAGTCGGAGCCGCGCAGACGGCCGTTGCAGGAGTAGGGATGATGGCGGACGGCGCTTTCAGTCTGTCGAAGGAACTGGCGGAAGAGACCGCCCCGGTGTGGGACAAGGTCAAGGACTTCGTCACCCCGCTGGAATGGCCCGAGCAGGCCCGGCTGATCAGCGAGATCAATGCGCTGAAGAAGCAGCGCGATGCGGTCATCCTGGCCCACAACTACATGACGCCGGAGATCTTCCACGGGGTCGGTGACTATGTCGGCGACAGCCTGGGGCTGGCCAAGGAGGCGGCGCGCTCGGACGCCAAGGTGATCGTCCAGGCGGGCGTCCACTTCATGGCCGAGACGTCCAAGATCCTGTCGCCGGACAAGACGGTGCTGATCCCCGACCTGCGCGCGGGGTGTTCGCTGGCGTCCTCGATCACGGGGGCGGACGTGCGGCTGATCAAGCAGCGGCATCCGGGCCTGCCGGTCGTCACCTATGTGAACACCACGGCCGATGTGAAGGCCGAGACCGACATCTGCTGCACCAGCGCCAACGCCGTTCAGGTGGTGGAGTGGGCGGCCAAGGAGTGGGGCGTCGACAAGGTCATCCTGATCCCCGACGAATACCTGGCGCGCAACGTCGCGGCCCAGACGACGGTGGGCATCATCGCCTGGAAGGGCCGCTGCGAGGTGCATGAGCGCTTCACAGCCGACGACATCAAGGAGATGCGCGCCGCCTATCCGGGGGCCGAGATCCTGGCCCACCCGGAATGCCCGGAAGAGGTGCTGGCGGCGTCGGACTTCGCTGGGTCGACGGCGGCGATGATCGACTATGTCGAGGCGCGCAAGCCGAAGCAGGTGGTGATGATCACCGAGTGCTCCATGGCCTCGAACGTCAAGGGCGACGTGCCCGGCGTCGACTTCATCGGCCCGTGCAACCTGTGCCCGCACATGAAGCGCATCACCCTGGAGAACATCCGCGACTGCCTGCGCGACATGAAGTTCGAGGTGACGGTGGCGCCGGAGATGGCCGAGCGCGCCGCCCTGGCGGTGCAGCGGATGATCGACCTGCCGCCGCCGTCCAAGCCCGCGCGCTACGATCTGGTCAAGGCGCGGCATCACGTCGACGTGGAGCTGATCTGATGGCGGGCGCTGCTGTCCTTCTCCCCTCGTGGGAGAAGGTGGCCGGCGGAGCCGGACGGATGAGGGGGAGGTTCGCCAAGCCCATGACGTTGAGCCTTTATCCGGCCGCCCCCTCATCCGAGGCGCTGCGCGCCCCACCTTCTCCCACGAGGGGAGAAGGACAATGAGCGCCGAGGGGCCTTGGGGCTCGCGCGACGGGTCGGCGCCCGCGCCGGACCCCGCCCGCCGCTTGAGCGGACCGCGCGCCGCGCCGCGCGAGGACAAAGGCCAGCACCCGGTCTGGGCGGTGGTCTCGACCCTGCTGATGGCGGGATTCCTGTGGCTGGTGACCGGCAGCTGGGTGGTGGCGGTGGCCGTCCTGTTCGGCCTGTTCGTGCATGAATACGGTCATGTGCTGGCGATGAACCGGGTCGGCATGGGGCCGGCGCGCATCTACGTCATCCCCTTCCTGGGCGGGCTGGCGAAGGGCCAGCGCGAGCCGAAGAGCGAATGGCACGGGGTGCTGGTGTCGCTGGCGGGGCCGGCGTTCGGCCTTCTGGCCATGCTGCCTTTCGTCGGCCTGTGGGCCGCGACGGGCGGGGACGCCTGGCTGATGGGCGCCTTCTTCATCGCCATGATCAACCTGCTCAACCTGCTGCCGGCGCCGCCGCTGGACGGGTCCAAGGCCCTGGGGCCGGTGCTGACGCGGGTGCATCCGCGGCTGGAGCAGGTCGCCCTGCTGGCCGTCGGCGGCCTGGCCGTGTGGTGGGGACTGTCGACCGGGCGGCTGATCCTGGCGGTCTTCCTGGGGCTGGCGGTAATCGGCCACCTGAAGCGCGGCGTGTGGCGGACGGCCTGGGGGCGGCTGAGTTGGCCCGAGGCGGGACGCAGCCTGGCGCTCTACCTGTTGACGGCGGCGGTCTGCGCCGCGGCGGCGATCGGCGCCCTGCTGCCGCTGACGGGCGGGGCGGTCGAGCCGGCCCTCGAGATGGGTCTGCGCTTCTTCGGAGTGGGAGGCCGCTAGGCCGATGGCGCGCATCCGTCATGACGGGCCGCTGATTATCGGCGGCGGGCTGGCGGGACTGTCGGCGGCGCTGGAGGCGGCGGACGCCCTGGGCCCGAACGGCCAGGTGCTGGTGGTCACGCCCGAGCCCCTGCTGAACGCCTGCGCCTCGGCCTGGGCGCAGGGCGGGATGGCGGCGGCCCTGTCGCCGACCGACAGCGCGGCGCTTCATGCGAAGGACACCGAGGGCGCGGGCGCGGGGCTGGTCGAGCCGGTCGCGGCGCGCGCCCTGACGATACGCGGCCGCGAGACGGTCGAGTGGCTTGCGGCGCTGGGCGCGCCCTTCGACCGCGAGGCCGACGGCGGCTTCTCCGTCAGCCTGGAGGCGGCGCACAGCCTGCCGCGCGTGGCGCGGGTCGGCGGCGACGGCGCCGGGCGGGCCATCCTGTCGGCCGTGGTCGCCGCCGCGCGGGCGGTGAAGGCGATCACCATCTGGGAGGACGGGCGGCTGCGCGGCCTGATCCGCGACGTCGACGGCCGGGTGCGCGGCGCGGTGATCGAGCGGCGCGGCGGCCGATTGGACGAAGTCTTCGCCCCGGCCGTGGTGCTGGCCACCGGCGGTATCGGCGGCCTGTTCGAGGTGACGACCAACCCCTCCGCCCTGCGCGGCGAGGGGCTGGCCCTGGCGTATCAGGCGGGAGCCGAGATTCTGGACCCCGAGTTCGTGCAGTTCCACCCGACGGCCATCGACGTGGGATTGGACCCGGCGCCGCTGGCGACCGAGGCGCTGCGCGGCGAGGGGGCGCGGCTGGTCGACGGCAGCGGGGCCTTCCTGCTGGGCGAACATGCCGGCGCCGACCTGGCGCCCCGGGACATCGTGGCGCGCGCGGTGCACGCGGCGCGCATCGAGGGGCGCGGCGCCTTCCTGGACGCGACGAAGGCGGTGGGCGAGGCCTTTCCGCATGAGTTCCCGGCCGTCTTCGCCGCCTGCATGCGCGCGGGGCTGGACCCGCGCGTCAGCCCCATCCCGGTGGCGGCGGCGGCCCACTATCACATGGGCGGGATCGTCGCCGACGACGAGGGACGCACGACCGTCCCCGGCCTTTTTGCGATCGGCGAATGCGCGGCGACGGGTGTGCATGGGGCCAACCGGCTGGCGTCCAACTCCCTGCTGGAGGCGGGCGCCTTCGGGCGACGCGCGGGCCGGGCGGCGGCGGCCGAGGTCCAGCCCGAGCGGCGGCCGCTGGCGGCGGCGCAGGCGATGACGGATCTGCCGCCCGAGGCGCTGGCGGCCTTGCGCGCCGCCATGACGCGCTATGCGGGCGTGGTGCGGGACGAGGCGGGGCTGACGGCGCTGCTGGCCCTGATCGACGACCTGGCGAAGGCCCACCCGACGGCGGCGTGCCTGACGGCGGCGCGTCTGGTCGCGGAGGGGGCGCTGAACCGGCGCGAGAGCCGGGGCGGCCATTATCGCCGGGACTTCCCCGGCAGCCTGCCGCAGGCGGTGCATACGCGGATGCGCCGGGCGCCCGAGGCCGTGCGTGACGAAAAGGTCGAGGCGGCGACGCTCGCCGTCTTGGCCGCCGTGATCTGAATGACGAAGGACTCTCCCGTGACCCGAACCCTGCCGGACCTGCTGATCGAGCCCGTGGTGCGCCTGGCCCTGGCCGAGGACCTGGGGCGCACGGGCGACGTAACGGCGCAGGCCTGCATCCCCGAGGACGCCCGCTTCAGCGCCGTCTTTTCGGCGCGTCAGGCCGGGGTGATGGCGGGCGGAGCGGTGGTCAGGATCGCCGTCCACGCGCTCGACCCCCAGGCGACGGTGACGATCAAGGTCGCCGACGGCGAGGCCTTCGAGGCCGGGACAGTGCTGGTCGCGGTCGAGGCGAACGCCCGCGCCCTGCTGGCGGCCGAGCGGACGGCGCTGAACCTGCTGGGCCGGATGTGCGGCATCGCCACCCTGACGCGGACCTATGTGCAGGCGGTGGCGGGGACCAAGGCGCGCATCGCCGACACCCGCAAGACGACGCCGGGCCTGCGCGCGCTGGAGAAGCACGCGGTGGCCTGCGGCGGCGGGCTGAACCATCGCTTCGGCCTGGATGACGCCATCCTGATCAAGGACAACCACGTCGCCGTCTGCGGCGGCGCGGGCGAGGCGGTGCGCCGCGCCAAAGCCTTCGCCCCGCACCTGATGAAGGTCGAGGTCGAGGTCGACGGCCTGGATCAGCTGGACGAGGTGCTGCCCGAGCGGCCCGACGTGATCATGCTGGACAATTTCAGCCTGGACGACATGGCCGAGGCGGTGCGCCGCGTGCGCGCGGGCGCCTTCGGGCCGGTGGTGCTGGAGGCGTCGGGCGGGGTGAACCTGACGACCGTGGCGGGCATCGCCGCGACGGGGGTGGACGTCATCTCCGTGGGCGCCCTGACCCATTCGGTCACCCAGCTGGACATCGGTCTGGACGACCGCTGATCGGAAAATCAGGGGAACGCGGCGGCCGGCGGGCCGTTTCCTTGACGCGGGGGCCGGCGTGAAAGGATCACCCCATGAGCAAGGCGCCTCATGTGCCCAAGGAGCAGCGCAGCTTCGCCGATCACGGCGCGCGCTCGATCAAGGAGGCGGGCGCCGCCGACCGGCGCGACGCGGCCGACGGGACGCAGTCCGGCCAGCCCGGCGACGCGGACGTCAACCTGAGCCAGCAGGGCCGCTACGGCAATCTGAAGCAGAACCTCACCACCCACTGGAAGACCCAGGACCGGTGAGGATTAGGCTCAGTCGTCGGTGATTATCAGGCCCCGGCGCCCATGACGGGGGCGGTCCCGTCGGCGGCGCGGGTCTCGGCCTTGCCCGAGGTCAGGGCCTCGCGCGCCAGCACGGCCGTATAGGCCACGGCGCCCGAGGCGTTGCGGGCCGTCTCGACCGGATCGAGGCTGGCCTGGATCAGGCGCGGCGTCTCGACGGCGCTGGAGGGACGCGGGTTGTAGGCGAAGGCCTGGTTCGACCCCGAGCGGCCGCCGAAGCGGTAGAACAGGTGATCGCCGACCTGGCTGACGCGGATCAGGCTGTTGCGCCACGAGGGGGCCACCCCGGTGGTGTGGAAGTGGGTGGCGTTGCCGACCGGCGCGAAGACCTGGCCCGACAGGGCCTTGGTCGCCACGTCGCGGGCCCGGTTCCACGAGGCGCGGTTGACGGCGCCGCGCATGGCCCCGTTGCAGGTGAAGCTGAACTGGCAGCCGGTCTTGCGGTTGGCGCCCTGGAAGACGACGCCGCAGACGGTGTTGGGGAAGGACGGGTGGCGGGCGCGGTTCAGCACCACCTGGGCCACGGCCTTCATGCCGTCGCGGCCTTCGCCGCGCGCTTCGTAATAGACCGCCTGGGTCAGGCATTCGAGGTCGCGCGACTGGTCCAGGGCGCTGTCGAAGCGGAAGGGGCGGGCGGCCGTCACCTTGGTCAGGCCGTTGCGACGCAGGCCGTCCTGGCCCTGAAGCTGGTCGAGGCGGGCGGTCAGCAGCTCCGCCTGGCGGTCGCGCTGGGCCGAGCCGGCGACGGAATAGGGATCATGGCGCTGGGCGATGGCCAGGGCGCTGGCGTCCAGGCCGCCGGCGGCGGCGGCGAACGCTTCCTGGGTATAGCCCTCGGCGCCGGCGCCCTGCAGGCGCTCGGCCTGGGCGCGAACGGTCGAGGCCTGGGCGGCGAGGCCGCCCAGATAGGCCCCTCCGACTGCGAGTCCGACGACGCCGCCGAAGGCCGCCGCAGCCGTCGAGGGGCGCAGGCGGAAGGAACGGGCGGCGTGCATCAGCGCACGCGTCTGCGAGGAGAAAGACAAAGGCACGGTCCTGTACAGCAGGGCGAGAATGCCGCCCCTTGAGACGCCGGGCCCCGCAACAAATACGCGTCGCGTCGAAGGGGCCGGGCGGAAGGCCGACTGAAGCCAGCCCTTGAAGGCGGGCCTTTATCCATCCGTTTATGGCTCCAATGTGTCCGATTCGCTAGAATCCCAATTTCTGCAGCAGTCTGGATTTTGTCGCGAGTTATTACAGGCCGATATTTATGATGTGTCGGGAAAGTGGCTCAGTTGTGCTTGCGATTGCTGTATTTCTATGTTGAATGGTGATTTAGGCTCTATGATCGCCGACGTGGTTAAACTATTCGGGCCTGCTGCTTGTCTTGAGTGGCGCCATTGCGCCCAAGATGGGAACGAACCGCCGATTCCAGCGTTGCAAGCTGTGCTATTTCAAGGAGTTGCTTATGTCCCGTCTCGCCTCTCGCCTGCCCGTCCTCATGCTTGCGGCGGGCGGCGTCCTCGCCCTGTCGGCGTGCGGCCACACCATTGAACAGAAGGCCGCGACCGGCGCCGTGGCCGGCGCCGTGGTGGCCGGTCCGATCGGCGCGGCCGTCGGCGGCGCCGCGGGGGCGGCGGTCGGCCACGCCCAGAAGCCGCACTGAGTTCAGACGCCTGGGTCTGATCGCCTGACCGCCCTGGAGGCGGCGACTGGCCAACCGCGTCCGACGAGCATCATTTCGTCGAATTCAGCCTGTATGAACGGGCTTCGCTTGCTTTCGCCCCGAAATTCGGCTTTGGCAGCGCGCCGGGTCGTCTGCGTTCCGCACGCCCGGCAGCCGCCATTCCCGGCGGGCTTCCCTGTTTCAATCCCTTAAAGGACACCCGCCTCTCAGCATGCGCGACCTCAAGAACACCGGCTTCAACGACCGCCTGTCCGCCCAGAAGAACGCCAAACAAGCCCTGCTGGCCCGGTTCAAGCCGAAGCCGGCGGTCCAGGACCCCGAGTTCGAGAAGCTGGCCGCGAAGCGCGCCGCCGAGAAGGAGGCGATCCGCCAGCAGCACGAACTGGCCAAGGCCGAGCTCCGCCGCGAGCGGGCTGAGAAGGACGCCGCCCGCCTGGCCGCCGAGATGGCCGCCCAGGAAGAGGTCGACGCCGCCAAGCGCGCCGCCCGCAAGGAGCGCAAGCAGCTGACCAAGGAAGAGCAGAAGGCCGCGCGCGACGCCCGCTACGCCGCGCGCAAGGCGCGCCAGCGCTAAGACGCTGCGTCCTTCTCCCCTCGCGGGAAAAGGTGGCCGAGCGGAGCGAGGTCGGATGAGGGGTTGCTGGACGCCAGCTTCCCCCCTTCGTCAGACTTCGGAGAAAACCCCTCATCCGTCGGCCTGCGGCCGCCACCTTCTCCCGCAAGGGGAGAAGGACCGCTGGCGCAACGCCGGTGAGGCTCGAGCGTTACGGCAGCGAAGATTCCGGCGACAGGTCGCCGCCCGGCTCTTGGATGTCGGGCGGAAAGACCTAACTGCAAGGCTGGACCTTCGCCACACGCAACAGGAGCAGCCATGACCGCCGCCATCGACACCGGCCTGAAAGCCAAGGAGCGCGAGACCGTCGCGCGCGAACTGTCCAAGGTCCTGGCTGACAGCTTCGCCGTCTATCAGAAGACGCACGGCTATCACTGGAACGTGCGGGGGCCGGAGTTCTTCAGCCTGCACAAGCTGCTGGAACAACAGTACAATGACATCTGGGCCGCCTTGGACGACATCGCCGAGCGCATCCGCGCCCTGGGCGAGCTGGCCCCGCAGAGCGCCTCAGCCTTCGCCAACCTGACCTCGATCAAGGACGGCGATCCCGAGAAGGAGGCGTCCGAGATGCTCAAGGAGCTGATCCAGGATCATGGCGTGCTGATCGCCACGGCCCGCGCCGCCCTCGACGCCGCCGACGAAGCGGGCGACGAGGCCTCGGTCGACCTGATGACCGTGCGTCTGGCCGCCCATGAAAAGGCCGCCTGGATGCTGCGCTCCAGCCTGGGCCAGCGCTGAGCCTGAGCCTGGCGTGACGAGGAGGGTCGCGATTCTCCTCACGGAACGTTAATATCGCCGTCCGAAAAGCGCCGGATTGAGCCGCCAGTAGCGTTTGCTTCGTCTCCGGCGCCGATGCGGGCGCCGCCCGACCGACCCCTCACGTGGAGCCCATGCCGCACCGCCGCCTGCCGCCGCTGAGGATCACCGGACGCCGCGCCCTGGCCGCGGCGCCCGCGGCCCTGGCCGTGACCCTGGCGGCGATGGGGGTGGCCATGTCGGCCAGCTCCTCGCCCCGCCCCGACATCGACCGTACGGTCGAGGCGGTGGCTCGCACGACCGGCGGCGACCTGGGGCCGCAGGGCATGGCGGCCGTCATGGCGCGTCTGGACGCGGCCCAGCTGGCCACGGCGCGACGGCATGACCCGGCGCTGAACCTGCCCGAACTCTATGGGCTGACGCCCGGCTGGGAGAGCCTGACGCTCGGCGGCAAGCCCAGCCTGGACCAGGGCGCCAGCGGCCTTGCGGCCCAGCTACTGAACGCCGCCATGCCCGTGGCCTTGGGGGCCCTGCGCCCGGCCCAGCCCTATGTCTTTCGGCCAGCCAGCGCGGCGGACCGCCAGCGCGCCCTGCGCTGCCTGACCCAGGCCGTCTATTACGAGGCCGCCCTGGAGCCCGACGAGGGCCAGGCGGGCGTGGCTCAGGTGGTGCTGAACCGGGTGCGCGATCCCAACTATCCCGACAGCGTCTGCGGCGTCGTCTATCAGGGCGCCGAGCGGACCACGGGCTGCCAGTTCAGCTTCACCTGCGACGGCTCCCTGGCGCGCGGCCCGGTGCGCTGGGCCTGGGAGCGGGCCGAGCGGGCCGCAGCGCGGGCGCTGAACGGCCATGTGGCGACGCGCGTGGGCACGGCCACCCACTATCACGCCGACTACGTCCATCCCTGGTGGTCGCCGACCCTGGCCAAGATCACCCAGGTGGGGGCGCATATCTTCTATCGCTGGAAGGGCGCGGCCGGAGAGACCGCCGCCTTCGTCGACCGCCCCTCGGGCCATGAGCCGTCCATTGACGAGGCGCGCTTCGCCAGGCCCCGGGTCCTATTGGCCACCGTCGCCGACAGCGTCGAGGAGGCCCTGGCCGGCGCCGCGCCGAACCAACTGCGCACCGTCGAGATCAACGGCCAGACCCGCGTCGTCGGCATCGCCAGCCTGGGCGGCCGCCGTCAGGCCGACAAGGAAGAGATCGCCGCCATCAACGAACGGCTGAAGGCCTATGAGGCGACGTCCACGCCGACCGCCGCCGTGACCGCCCCGCCCCCCGCCGGGGTGACGCCGATGGCCGTCGAAGAGGTTGGCAAGCCGCAGGGATGATCTGGCGGACGCCCGCGCGACGGCGCGCTCGGGCCGGGGAGCAGCCCGTTTGAACGTCTGCTAAGGGTGGTTAGCGGAAACCTTAGAGGTTAGAGGTAGGCCATGAGAAGAACGGTTGCTTCCGGTTCCTGGCTCTATAACGGAAACGTCCGACGGCCCGTTGAAATCACCGCCAAGCCGGTCGGCGAAGCGTCCGCGCGATACGATGATGAGGAACGTCTCGTTCAAAGCAGGCCGATCCCGCAAACACCTGACGGCTATCTCTACGAGGTTGGAGCAACGACGGGTGGCGAGTTTGCATCGCTAGCCGAAGCAAAAGCTTGGGCAGATGCACAGCCTTGGGGCCCGGTGGAGTGGGAAGAGTAGCTAGGAAGGGCTGCTTTGGGTCGATTTGCGACATAGGCATCTGGCCCGAAGCCGGACCTTGGCCAGAAGGCCTGAAGCGGACGCCCCCAACTTCAGCTAGGGGTGGCAAGCGGACATCCTGATGTGCATTCTGCTGATATGAGCAAACCGCTTCGCATCATGCACCGCGACAGTTCTGGCGCGATCAATCTCCCCGACCATGACGCCGGAGATGATCTAGACGGTGTCGAGAGGGCGTTGCTGGAGTTTGGAGCCGAGAAACTCCAAACTGTAGGAAATCCGCTAGAGGAAATGAGACTATATCGACTTGGGCCGATTGATATCGCGCTGACTTGGGACGGCTTCACGGCCGACTTGCAGGTCGTTGGTGAAGGTGACCTGCAAGCCCTTTTCGCCGCAATGTCCGCATCCCACCTTTTTGAGGTCTATCAAACTGCGGGGCAGCCCAAAGTCCGTTGAGGGTCGAAAGCAGTCATGGCCGACGGCGCCGAAAGCGGGCGTTGGCGTCCACGCCCGAGAACGGACCCCCTGACCAGCGCTCACCAAGCGCCGATCTTCTCGGCTTCCTTGTGGCTGATGGGGTGGTGGGCGGCCTTGTGGTCTTCCTCGGCGAGGAAGCGGGCGGCCTCAAGCGCGGCCATGCAGCCCATGCCGGCGGCGGTGACGGCCTGGCGATAGACGTCGTCGGTCACGTCGCCGGCGGCGAAGACGCCCTCGATGGCGGTCGAGGCCGTGCCCGGCTTGACGCGCAGATAGCCGCCGGAGTTGACCTCCAGCTGGCCCTTGAACAGCTCGGACGAGGGGGCGTGGCCGATGGCGATGAAGACGCCGTCGGCGGGGATTTCGGTCAGGTCGCCGGTCTTGACGTTCTTGAGGCGCACCCCGGTGACGTGGGAGGCGCCGGCCTCGCTGACGCCCAGGATCTCGTCGACGGCGGAATCCCACACCACCTTGATCTTGGGGTGGGCGAACAGGCGGTCCTGCAGGATCTTCTCGGCGCGGAACTCGTCGCGGCGGTGAACGACGGTCACGGTCTCGGCGAAGTTGGTCAGGAACAGGGCCTCCTCGACGGCGGTGTTGCCGCCGCCGACGACCACGACCTGCTTGCCGCGGTAGAAGAAGCCGTCGCAGGTGGCGCAGGCCGAGACGCCGAAGCCCTGGTATTTCTGCTCGCTCTCCAGGCCCAGCCACTTGGCCTGGGCCCCGGTGGAGATGATGACCGTCTCGGCCAGCAGCTCGGTCCCCGAATCCAGCGTCAGGCGGAAGGGGCGCTGCGACAGGTCGGCCTTGACGACGATGTCGTGCAGGACCTCGGTCCCGACGTGCATGGCCTGGGCCTGCATCTGCTCCATCAGCCAGGGACCTTGGATGGTCTCGGCGAAGCCGGGATAGTTCTCGACATCGGTGGTGATGGTCAGCTGGCCGCCGGGCTGCAGGCCGGCGATCATCACCGGGTTCAGAGACGCGCGGGCGGCGTAGATGGCGGCGGTCCAGCCGGCGGGGCCGGACCCGATGATGGCGACGCGGACAGTGCGAGGAGTGGTCATGCCCCTATTTAGGCCCTGATTCCCCCAAGTGCGATGCCGCCTCGCCATTTCAAGCGAGGGATAGGCCGAAAGAAGGGCCGCGCCAGCGTGGGCGGACCCACGCAGGCGCGCGCCGTCCACTAATCAGGCAAGGGCCTTGTTCTCGGTTTCCAAGGAACGCGCCGACCGGAGACGTTCCAGCGTATCGGCGACGTTCGACAGAAAGGCTCGACGACGCTCCGCCGCCTCGACGGGGTCGGCGCCATGGCGCATCACGCGGCCGTTGAACAGAGCGGCCTCGTCGCGAATACGCGCGACCAGGGCGGACAGATGGCCCTTGCCCTTGCGCTGGTCCATCAGCTTGGCGTGCGCCTCGGCGTCTCGAACGCGCCGCGCCACGGCTTCATCAACATCCACGCCCATCTCGGCTCGGCCGGCCATCTGGCTGAAGTCATGGGCGTAGAGACGGATGAAGTTTTCTTCGATCAAGTCGGATGTCCTCCAATGACGGCGGTCGAGCCGGGGGCGTGCCAAGACGCAGCCGGTCAGCCGGCGTCTCCGCCGGGGCATTCGGGCTGAAATCTTGTGTTTGAATTCTTCATATGGGGACGGCGACGTCTTTTTGCCACCTCATCGCCCGGAGGCGGGTTTCCATCGTCCATTAGGGAGGTCGCGCAGGCGGGCGTTTAGCGCGACCGCACTGCTTCCAGCACGGCGCGGGCGGCGCGCTCGGTCTCGTTGAGCGGGGCGTAGGTCCAGGGCGCCAGCGTCCCGTCGAAGGGGCGGGCGGCGCCGCGCGCCTGGAGGTCGGCGTGCAGGCGAGCGAACTTGCCCGGCGCCTTCCGGGCGATCATGGGCAGGATGTGGACCGGCTTGCCGGTCGAGGCGGCCTCGGTCGCCATATTGGCGCTGTCCTCGGTGACCAGGACGTGGTCGGCGGCGTCCAGCATGGCGAACAGGGGGTTGTCGCCGGTCCCGTCCCAGATCCAGCCGGGCAGGGCCGACAGGCGCGAGGTCATCGCCGCCTTGGCCGCCTCGGGCGTGCGGCGCGAATAGGTCAGCAGCAGGGAGCCGCCCGCGGTCGTTACGGCGGCGGCGATGCGCTCGGCCAGGTCGGCGGCGTGGGCGGGCGGCAGGTCGAAGGCGGCCGAGGCTCCGCCGACCATGACCGCCACGCGCGGGCGGGGCAGGGGGGCGATGCGGGCGGCGAAGGCGGGCGCCGCCTCGGCCAGGCGCTGCGGCGTGATGCGATGGGGGCTGCCGGTGATCGACAGGACGTTGGCGCCGCTGAGGCCGTCGTGGGCGGGGGCGACGATCAGGTCGTAGCGGTCATTCTTCCAGCGCGGGTCCTGGGTCTGGACCACGAAGGTCCGGCCGCCGCTCCAGTCGCGCACGCGCGCCGACAGGGGCAGGCTGGCGCGGCCCGTGGCGATCCACAGATCAGGCCATTCGGAGACCGTGCGCGGATCGAACGACCCCGGCGCCAGCATGGCGGGGGTCTTGAGCGCCGACGGCAGCCGGTCGAAGGCGGGACGCCAGCGGACGTGTTTGACGTCAACGTCGGCGGGGGTCAGGCGGGCGACGGCCTCGGCCAGGCCCAGGGCCTGGTTCTGGATGCCGGTGCGGCCGTCGGAGACCACCCAGATGGACAGAGGGGCGCTCACCCCTCTCCCTCCCCGTCCCGGGGAGGGGGGTCGCGCAGCGACCGGGTGGGGAGGGCCGGGTGATACGAACGCGGCGTTTGAATAGCCAAGCCGCCCCCACCCGGCCTCGCCTGCGGCTCAGCCACCCTCCCCGGGACGGGGAGGGAGAGGCTTTGTGTTACTTCCACTCGACCTTGAGGATCTCATAGGCCTTCACGCCGCCGGGCGTGTTGACCTCGACCACGTCGCCGACCTCTTTCGAAATCAGGGCGCGGGCGATCGGCGAGGCGATGGAGATCTTGCCCAGCTTCACGTCGGCCTCGTGTTCGCCGACGATCTGATAGACGCCTTCTTCCTCGGTGTCCTCGTCCACGAAGGTGACGGTGGCGCCGAACTTGACCTGGTCGCCCGACAGCTTGGACACGTCGATGACCTGGGCGCGGGACAGCTTGTCCTCGATCTCGGCGATCGAGCCTTCGATCCAGCCCTGACGTTCCTTGGCGGCGTGGTATTCGGCGTTTTCAGACAGGTCGCCATGCTCGCGCGCCTCGGCGATGGCGGCGATCACGCTGGGCCGCTCCACCGACTTCAATTGCTTGAGTTGCTCGTCGAGGGTGCGATAACCCTCGGCCGTCATCGGCACTTTTTCCATTGTGTCGTGAGTTTCTTGCTACGCCCGAAGACAGATGAGAGACGTTTCCGGTGCACCGCGGCCACGGGGGCGTCACGTGACCGGGCAAGGAAGGTAAGGCGCCCGACGCCCAAACTCAAGGTGGCGAAACGGCGGCGGGCGAAATGCGGCCCGCGCTCGGGCGCGGCGCGACGTCGCGCCGCCGAGGCCTGGCCGGGGTCATCGGTCCGGGCGATTCCGGCCGAAGGCGCGCTTCAGGGCGCTCCAGGCGATGAAGCCCAGGGCGGCCAGGGCCAGGAGCATGAAGACGCCGGAGACCACCGCCGTTCCGGCGGCGACGAAGGCGATGACCAGACAGACGGCCGCGAACACGGCCGCGATCAGTTGCAGAACGGACAGACGCATGACGTCTTAACGGCGGCGGGGAGTGGGGGTTGCCTGCCGGGCCGCCCCGGCCGCCGCCTCGCGGGGTCGTGACGGGCGGGCGTGACGAGCGGCCTCAATCGCGCGGCATCAGCGCCTCGGCGGCCAGGACCGAGCCCTCGATCCCCAGGGTGACGGCGGGCTCGGGGGTGATGCGGAACAGGCCCGAATGGTGGCCGGGCGCGCTGTCCGCCTGATCGGCGGGGGTGCCGCCGACACGGAAATAGACGCCCTTCACCCCGCTTTCGGGAGTGACGAAATAGGCGAAGTCCTCCGCGCCCATGCCGCCGCGCGGCTTGTCGATCAGCACCTCCTCGCCGAGGCCCGCCGTCAGGGCGGCGCGCACGCGCGTTGCGGTCTCGGCGTCGTTGATGGTCGGCGGGGTGTTCTCGAGCTTGGAGCGCACGACGGTCGGCAGCTTGTCGTCCGGCACGCCCATCGCCAGGGCCGTGTTCCGGGCGACGCGGTCGATGCCGTCCAGCAACTGGGCGCGGACCTCGGGGCTGTCGGCGCGGACGGTCAGCTGCAGGTCGACGCGATCGGAGATGATGTTGTGCTTGATGCCGCCGCGAATGGCGCCGACCGTGACCACGGCGCCCTCCAGGGGGCTGGTCTCGCGGCTGCGCAGGGACTGCAGCGCCACCACGATGTGCGAGGCGACCAGGATGGGATCGACCCCCAGGTGGGGCGAGGCGCCGTGGGTGCCGACCCCGTGGACGGCGATGTCCACGCTGTCCGAACTGGAGGAGGTGATGTCCAGCGGGACCCCGATCCGGCCCGTCGGGGTGTCGGCCGAGACGTGGAAGGCCAGGGCGTAGTCCGGCTTGGGGAAGCGGGAGTAGAGGCCGTCCTCGACCATGGCGCGGGCGCCGAAGATGCGCTCCTCGGCCGGCTGGGCGACCAGCACCAGGGTGCCCGACCAGTTGGCCTTGCGCGCCTGCATCTGGCGCGCCGTGCCGACCAGGGCGGTGATGTGGACGTCGTGGCCGCAGGCGTGCATGACCGGCTTCTCCACCCCGTCGCTGTCGACCTGACGCACGGTCGAGGCGTTGGCCAGGCCCGACTTCTCCTCGACCGGCAGGCCGTCCATATCGGCGCGGATCATGACGGTGGGGCCGGCGCCGTTCCGCAGCACCGCGACCACGCCGGTGCCGCCGACGCCGGTCGTGACCTCATAGCCGAGGGCGCGCAGCTCCTGGGCCATGCGGGCGGCGGTCTGGACCTCCAGCCCCGACAGCTCGGGATTGCGGTGGAAGTGGTCGAACAGGGCGCCGAGGTTGGCGTCGTAGTCCGCCTTGACCGCCGCCTTCAGCCCGGCGTCGTTTCCCGCGCCTTGGGCCATGACCGGCGCGGCGCCGGCCGCCAGAACCGCCGCCAGAACGGCCGTGATCGTCGCTCGTTTCATGTCGCTCCCCTGATCCCTCAGGCCGAGCTTATGCCTTTCTCCGGGGACGGCAACCGCCGAGATCATAGCCTCCAGGCGGCCAGGCCGGGCAAGACGACATAGGCGGCGGCGGCCAGAAGGCAGAGCACATAGATGGTCAACAGAACGCCAAGCCAGCTTCGGAACGGCTCCTTGCGCGTCTTGTGACGCAGGAATTGCTGACCCATCCAGGCGCCGAAGCCGCCGTAGAGAACCGCCAGCAGCAGGGCGCTCTCCGAAATGCGCCAGCCGCCCGCCCGCGCCCGTTCCTTGTCCAGCCAGAACAGCAGGAAGGCGATCAGGTTTCCGGCCAGCAGGAGCAGCAGGATCAGGTCGATGAGGGGCATGGGCATGGCGTCGCTCGCGCTTGGGGGAGCAGGATGCCGCTGTGAAGACTGAGAAAGCGTTTCCGGCGCCGGGGCGCGTCGGCGAGGGCTTACCGCTCATCCCGGCGGACGCCGGGATGAGCGGGAGAAGGGCTCCACGAAAAAGCCCCCGGCGTCGGAACGCCGGGGGCCGTTTCAGGACTGGGCCGAGGCTCAGTTGTAGCTCTGGATCGGGCGCACATCCATTTCGCCGTGGCGGACGGCGGCGATGCCCTGGGCCGCGGCCAGCGAACCGGCGGCGGTGGTGTAGTAGGGGATCTTCATCATCAGGGCCGTGCGGCGGATGGAGAAGCTGTCGGCCAGGGCCTGCTTGCCGTCCGTGGTGTTGAAGACCAGCTGGACCTCGCCGTTCTTCATGGCGTCGACGATGTTCGGGCGGCCTTCCAGCACCTTCTTGACCAGGCCGACGTCCAGGCCCTGCTCGGTCAGATAGGCGTGGGTGCCGCCGGTGGCGATGACGGCGAAGCCTTGCGCCAGCAGCGTCTTCACCGCCTCGACGATGAAGGGCTTGTCGGCGTCCTTGACCGAGACGAAGGCCGTGCCTTCGGTCGGCAGGATGGTGCCGCCGCCGGTCTGGGACTTGGCGAAGGCGCGGGCGAAGGCGGGGGCCAGATCGGCCTCGCCCTCACGCTTCCAGTCCAGGCCCATGACCTCTCCGGTCGAGCGCATTTCCGGGCCCAGGATGGTGTCGACCCCGGCGAAGCGGGCGAAGGGGAAGACGGCTTCCTTGACCGCGATGTGGTCCAGTTCCTTGTCGACCAGGCCGAAGGACGCCAGCGGAACCCCGGCCATGACCTTGGCGGCGATGGCGGCGACCGGCTGGCCGATGGTCTTGGCCACGAAGGGCGCCGTGCGGCTGGCGCGCGGGTTCACTTCCAGCACGAAGATGCGCGGGTTCTCGCTGTGCGGCTCCTCGATGGCGAACTGCACGTTCATCAGGCCGCGGACCTTCAGGGCCTTGGCCATGGCGGTGGTCTGGCGCTTCAGCTCGGCCACGGTGGCGGGCGAGAGCGAGAAGGGCGGCATGGAGCAGGCGCTGTCGCCCGAGTGGACGCCGGCTTCCTCGATATGCTCCAGCACGCCGGCGACGAAGACGGTCTCGTCGTCGCACAGGGCGTCGACGTCCACTTCGGTGGCGCGGTTCAGATAGTGGTCGATCAGCACGGGATCGCTGCCCGAGACGCGCATGGCCTCATGGACGTAGCGGTCCAGCTGCTCGCGGTCGTGGACGATCATCATGCCGCGGCCGCCCAGGACGTAGGACGGACGCAGGACGACCGGATAGCCGACTTCCTCGGCCTTTTGCGCCGCTTCCTCGGCCGAGCGGGCCAGGGCGTTGGGCGGCTGCTGCAGGCCGATGGCCTGGAGCATCTGCTGGAAGCGCTCGCGGTCCTCGGCCAGGTCGATGGAGTCGACGCTGGTGCCCAGGATCGGCACGCCGTCTTCCTGCAGCGCATGGGCCAGCTTCAGCGGGGTCTGGCCGCCGAACTGGACGACCACGCCGATCAGCTCGCCCTTGGAGCGTTCGACGTCGATCAGCTCCAGCACGTCCTCGGCCGTCAGCGGCTCGAAATACAGGCGGTCGGAGGTGTCGTAGTCGGTCGAAACCGTCTCGGGGTTGCAGTTGACCATGATGCTCTCGACGTCGATGTCGGCGAAAGCGAAGGCGGCGTGCACGCAGCAGTAGTCGAACTCGATGCCCTGACCGATGCGGTTCGGACCGCCGCCCAGGATGACGGCCTTGCGGCGATCCGACACCTCGGCCTCGCAGGCCGGGACCTGGCCCAGGGCGCCGGTCTCATAGGTCGAATACATATAGGCGGTGGCGCTGGCGAACTCGGCGGCGCAGGTGTCGATGCGCTTGAACACCGGGCGCACGTCAAGCGCGCGGCGGGCCTTGCGGACCTCGCCCTCGGTCTTGCCGGTCAGGGCGCCCAGGCGGGCGTCGGAGAAGCCCTTGGCCTTCAGCTTGCGGAAGTCGGTCGCCTGGGTCGGCAGGCCCTGGACGCGGACATGGCCCTCGGTGCGGACGATGTCGGCGATCTGGCGCAGGAACCACGGCTCGTAGGAGCAGGCGGCGTGGACCTCCTCGACCGTCAGGCCGTGGCGGAAGGCCTGGGCGATGACGCGGATGCGGTCCGGCGTCGGCTGGCCGAGCGCGCGCACGACGGCGGCGCGGACCGAGGCGTCGTCCTCGGCGCCGGCCACGCCGTCGATCTCGATCTCGTCGAAGCCGTTCAGGCCGGTCTCCAGGCCGCGCAGGGCCTTCTGCATGGATTCCTGGAAGGTGCGGCCGATGGCCATGACCTCGCCGACCGACTTCATGGCCGTGGTCAGGTGCGGCTCGGAGCCCGGATACTTCTCGAAGGCGAAGCGCGGGATCTTGGTGACGACGTAGTCGATGGCCGGCTCGAACGAGGCCGGGGTAACCATGGTGATGTCGTTCTTCAGCTCGTCCAGGGTGTAGCCGACGGCCAGCTTGGCGGCGATCTTGGCGATCGGGAAGCCGGTGGCCTTGGACGCCAGGGCCGAGGAGCGCGACACGCGCGGGTTCATCTCGATGACGACCATGCGGCCGTCGGCCGGGTTCAGGGCGAACTGGACGTTCGAGCCGCCGGTCTCGACCCCGATCTCGCGCAGCACGGCGATCGAGGCCGCGCGCATCATCTGATATTCCTTGTCCGTCAGGGTCATGGCCGGGGCGACGGTGATGCTGTCGCCGGTGTGGACGCCCATCGGGTCGATGTTCTCGATCGAGCAGATGATGATGCAGTTGTCCGCATGATCGCGGACGACCTCCATCTCATATTCCTTCCAGCCCAGCACCGACTCCTCGATCAGCACTTCGGTGGTCGGCGACAGGTCCAGGCCGCGCTCCACGATCTCGTGGAATTCCTCGACGTTGTAGGCGATGCCGCCGCCGGTGCCCGCGAGCGTGAACGACGGGCGGATGATGGCGGGCAGGCCGACGAAGGCCAGGGCGTCGTCGGCTTCCTCGATGTGGTGGATGGCGCGCGAGCGGGGCGATTCCAGGCCCAGCTTGTCCATGGCGTCGCGGAACTTCTGACGGTCCTCGGCCTTGTCGATGACCTCGGCCTTGGCGCCGATCATCTCGACCCCGTATTTGGCCAGGGCGCCCGAGGCGTTCAGGGCCAGGGCCGTGTTCAGCGCGGTCTGGCCGCCCATGGTCGGCAGCAGCGCGTCGGGGCGCTCCTTGGCGATGATCTTCTCGACCATCTCGGGCGTGATCGGCTCGATATAGGTGGCGTCGGCCACCTCCGGGTCGGTCATGATGGTGGCCGGGTTCGAGTTGACCAGGATGACCCGGTAGCCTTCGGCCTTCAGCGCCTTGCAGGCCTGGACGCCGGAATAGTCGAACTCGCAGGCCTGGCCGATGACGATCGGGCCGGCGCCGATGATCAGGATGGACTGGATGTCTGTGCGCTTGGGCATCGGCGTCTACTCAGTTCGTCACGACCGCGCACTCCCAGCCATCGTAGTCGAGCTGGAAGGCCGCGGCCCAGGTTTGCATCATGGCCGACACAGGCGCGAAGGACGCCTCGTCGACCGCCATCGTCGTCTCCAGGACGGTCATGTCGCCCTGGCCCCGCGTCAGGAAGCCCGCACGGCGGGCCACCTCGCACAGGTCGCCGTGCGCCTCTTCCTCGCCGTAGAAGTAGAACAACGTATGGCGCGGAGTGATCCCGCTGTCGCCTTGCTCTGCGAGCGCGGCGCGCACCATGGCGTCCTTCTCTTCGTGGCTGGTCAGGGCGGCGGTCTCCACGCGCGCAGACGGCCGGGCGCGAGCGCTGTCGCGGCCGATCCGTCCGGGTTGTCGGTTAAGCGGCCCGTTTAGAGAGGGTGGGGCCGGTCGGCAAGGGCCAGATTGGGGCGCGGGCGATTTCTTGGGGGCGGGGTTTGTGGCGACCTACTTGTCGTCGATCGCGGCGATCCAGTCGGGCAGTTCGCCGATGCGGCTGAGGCTGACGTAGCGCGGGTGGGCCTCGGGGGCGTCGGCCAGTTCGTGGGCCCAGGTGACGTGGTAGGGGATGTGCGCCGCCCAGGCCCCGGCCTCGATGGCGGGCAGGACGTCGGACTTCATGGAGTTGCCGGCCATCACCGCCTCGGCCGCGCCCGAGCCATGGCGGGCGAAGACGCGGTCGTAGGTCGAGCGGTCCTTCTCGGAGACGATCTCGACGGCGGCGAACAGTTCGCCCAGCCCCGAGGCGGCCAGCTTGCGCTCCTGGTCCATCAGGTCGCCCTTGGTCACCAGCACCAGGCGGTAGGTCTCGGCCAGCTCGGCCAGCACCTCGTCGACGCCGGGCAGGGTCTCGACCGGATGGGTCAGCATCTCGCGGCCCGCGGCCAGGATCTCGCGCACGATGTGGGGCGGGGCCGAGCCGTCGCACAGCTCCATCGCCGTCTCCAGCATCGACAGGGTGAAGCCCTTCACGCCGTAGCCGTAGAGCCGCAGGTTGCGGCGCTCGACCTCGGCCAGGCGGCCCATCATCACCGGCTCTTCGGCGTGGTCGGCCAGCAGTTCGGCGAAGCGCTTCTGGCTCAGGCGGAAGATGGTCTCGTTGTGCCAGAGGGTGTCGTCGGCATCGAGGCCGACGGTGGTGATGGTCATGGGGGCGTCGTCCAGGCGTGAGGGGCTGCCCGCTTCCTAAACCCGCGTGGATGGCGAGGGTAGGGCGTCATCGGTCCAGAGACGGTTCAGCGGCGTATTCCCGGCGACAGGAGCGCGCGAAAGGTGAAAGACATGAGGACGGGTTCGGCGATCATCGTGGGGGTGTCGGGCGGCGTGGGGAGGGCGCTGGCGCAGCAGCTGGGTCAGGCGGGCGACCGCGTGGTGCACGGCCTGTCGCGTACGCCGGCGGCGCCCATCAAGGGCGTGACGCACGGCTATCTGGATCTGGAGGACGAGACTAGCATGGCCGTCGCCGCCGCGCGCATCGCCGAGGGTCATGCCCCGACCCTGGTCATCGTGGCGACCGGGGGTGCTGCACTCCGGCCAGACGCCCGAACGGAGCTGGCGCGAGTTGTCGGCGGAGCATCTGATGCGCGACTATCGGATCAACGCCGTGGGGCCGGCTTTGGCGGCGCGTCACTTCCTGCCCTTGCTGCCGCGCGACGAGCGGGCGGTGTTCGCGGCCCTGTCGGCGCGGGTCGGTTCAATCGGCGATAACCGGCTGGGCGGCTGGCACAGCTATCGCGCATCCAAGGCGGCGCTGAACATGATCCTGAAGACCCTGTCGGTGGAACTGGCGCGCACCCATCCGTAGGCGGTGGTCGCGGGCCTGCATCCGGGCACGGTGGACACGGCCCTGAGCGCGCCCTTCCAGCGCGGGGTCAAGCCCGAGAAGCTGTTCTCGCCCGCCTTTTCCGCCGCCAGCCTGCTGACGGTGATCGAGGGGCTGACGCCGGCGGACAGCGGCGGCGTATTCGCATGGGACAGCGCGCGAATTCCCGAGTAAAGGGCGCGTATGAGCCAGTTGGACGTCCTGCCTGAACCGTCGCGCCGCATCGGTTGGGGTCTGGCCGCCCTTGTGGTGGCGGGCAACATGATCGGGTCGGGCGTCTATCTGCTGCCGGCCACCCTGGCGCCGACGGGCAGCAGCAGCATCATCGGCTGGCTGGTGTGCGGGGTCGGGGCGGTGACCCTGGCCCTGGTGTTCGGCGGCCTGGGGCGGATGCAGCCGGACGCGGACGGCCTGTCGGACTTCACCCGGCGCGGCATGGGCCGCTTCATCGGCTATCAGACCGGGCTGGCCTATTGGGCCGCCTGCCTGACCGGCAATGTCGCCGTGGCCGTGGCGGGCACCGGCTACCTGGCCTTCTTCATCCCGGCGCTGAAGGAGCCTCTGTGGGGCGCGGTCAGCAACCTGATCCTGATCTGGATCACCACGGCAGCCTATGCGGCGGGGTCGAGGACGGCGGCGCGGTTCGGGGCCGTGACCCTGGTCCTGGGGCTGATTCCGATCGTCCTGGCCATCATCGCCGGCGTCATCGCCTTCAGCGGCGAGACCTTCGCCGCCTCCTGGAGCCCGGCGGGCGAGCCGCTGCTCAAGACGGTCCCGGCCTCGCTGGCCATCATCTTCTGGGCCTTCCTGGGGGTCGAGAGCGCCGCCGCCCTGTCCAGCCTGGTCAAGAACCCGGCGACCGACGTGGGGCGGGCCTCCCTGGGCGGGGTGAGCCTGGCCTTCGTCGTCTATGTGGCCGCCAGCGCGGCCGTGTTCGGCGTCATTCCGGCCGACGTCCTGGCCCATTCGACCAGCCCCTACGCCGACCTGGTGGCGCGGGTCATGGGGGCCTCGGTGGCGGGCCTGGTGGCGGCCTGCGCCGTCATCAAGGCGACCGGCACCATCGCCGGCTGGACCATGATGGGCGGCGAGACGGCGCGCGCCTCGGCCGAGCAGGGCTGGCTGCCGCGCTGGTTCGGCGGGGCGAAGAAGGGCCGCACCCCCGTGAGCAATCCCCTGATCAACGGCGCCCTCATGAGCGCCATGGTGGTGGCCAGCGCCCAGCCGACCCTGGGGCAGCAGTTCGGCGTGCTGATCGGGGTGACCTCGGTGCTGACCCTGTGCCTCTACGCCCTGTGCTCGGTGACGCTGTGGAAGCTGACGGCCAAGGCGGGCTGGCGGGCGCTGGCCGTGGCGGGCGCCGTCTTCTCGGCCTTCGCCGTGGCGGCGGCGGCGGGCGGCTACATCTGGCCCAGCGTGGGCTTCTTCGCGGTGACCAGCCTGGCCTGGCTGTGGGTCCGCAAGGGCCAGGGACGCTTCCAGAACACTTAATCAGGCGACGTGTTGACCCGGCCCCTGCATCTCTTTAGTCACGCCGCCGTTTGTCCGCCCGTATTCACTGCTAGGAGCCCTGCGCCATGACGACTCACATCCTGTCCGGCGCCACCGGCGTCCTCGTGCTCGCAGATGGAACGGTCCTGTCGGGGATCGGCGTCGGCGCCTCCGGTTCGGCGGTCGGCGAGGTGGTCTTCAACACCGCCATGACCGGCTATCAGGAAATCCTGACCGACCCCTCCTACATGAGCCAGATCCTGGCCTTCACCTTCCCCCATATCGGCAACGTCGGCGTGAACCTGGAAGACGTCGAGCAGATCGGCGAGGCGCCCGAGCGCGCCGCCCGCGGCGTCATCTTCCGCGACGTGCCGACCGAGCCGGCCAACTGGCGCGCCACCGGCAACCTGGACGGCTGGATGAAGTCGCGCGGCGTCATCGGCCTGGCGGGCGTGGACACCCGCGCCCTGACCCAGTTGATCCGCGAGAAGGGCGCCCCGCACGCCGTCATCGCCCATGATCCCGACGGCCAGTTCGACCTGGAGGCCCTGACGGCCCAGGCGCGCGACTGGAAGGGCCTGGTCGGCCTGGACCTGGCCAAGGACGCCTCGACCACCCAGGCCTTCGAATGGACCGAGGGCGCCTGGGAATGGCCGACCGGCTACGCCAGGCCCGAGGCCGGCGACAAGTCGGTGGTGGTCGTCGACTACGGCGTGAAGCGCAACATCCTGCGCGCCCTGGCCTCGACCGGGGTGAAGATCACCGTGGTCCCCGCCTCGACCACGGCCGAGGACATCCTGGCCCGCAATCCCGACGGTGTGGTCCTGTCGAACGGTCCGGGCGATCCGGCCGCGACCGGCCAGTACGCCGTGCCCGAGATCAAGAAGCTGTTGGACAGCGGCAAGCCGCTGATGGGCATCTGCCTGGGCCACCAGATGCTGGCCATCGCCCTGGGCGCCAAGACCATGAAGATGGAGCAGGGCCACCACGGCGCCAACCATCCGGTCAAGGACCTGACCACGGGCAAGGTCGAGATCGTGTCGATGAACCACGAGTTCTCGGTCGACCGCGACAGCCTGCCCGAGGCGGTGGTCGAGACCCACGTCTCCCTGTTCGACGGGACCAACTGCGGCATCGCCCTGAAGGACCGGCCGGTGTTCAGCGTCCAGCATCACCCGGAGGCCTCGTCGGGTCCGACCGACAGCCTCTATCTGTTCAAGCGTTTCGTGGATTCCATGGGAGCCTAAGATGGGTTCACCGGCGGCGAAGTCAGCCTATCTGGGCTGGGTCGCCGCCGCGATCGCGGGCGAGAGGGGGGCCTCTCCGACCTTTGCGGCGGGCGAGCATGATCTGATCCTGGGCTACGCCACCGGCTATGACGCCGCGGACGTGGCGATCTTCGTGCGCTCCTTGCGCGCCGTCTATGGCGGCGCGGTGGTCCTGGTGACCGATCAGGCGCCGGCGCTGCTGGCCTTCCTGGCCGAGCACGGGGTGGAGTCGGTCCCGCCCGCGTCCGTCGGCGGCGCCTGGCGGCCGCATCCGGTGATGCAGCGGTTCGCCGCCTTCGACGCCCTGATGAGCGCGCGGCCCTGGGCGCGCAACGTCCTGCTGACCGACGTGCGCGACGTGGTGTTCCAGGCGCCGCCCTTCGACCCGGCGCCCCGGACGTCCGAGTTCTACGTCGAATACGACGGCGGCCTGAAGGGCCATGCCTTCAACATGAAGTATTTGCGCGGCGTCGGCGGCGAGGACGTGGCGCGCGCCCTGGCCGACCGCCCTTGCGTCTGCGTCGGCACCGTCATGGGGCCGCGCGAGTGCATGATCCGCTTCTGCCGCACCCTGCTGATGCTGGCGGCCATTCCCCGCTCGGAGATCGGCGGCGCCTTCGGGGCCGACCAGGCGGCCTGCAACATCGCCCTGCACCTGGGCCTGGTGGAGGGCGAGGTGAAGGCCAACTACGGCCGGATCGCCACCATCGGCCTGACGCCGGGCGAGGTCCTGTCGCTGGACGGGATGGGGCGGATCGTGAACCCCGACGGCGGCGTCAGCCCGATCGTGCACCAGTATGACCGCCACCCGGCCCTGATGGCCGCCATGCGCGCCCGCTGGGGCGGCGGTCTGGAGGTGCGCGAGCGGCGTCGCGCCAAGACCCTGTCCGAGCGCGGCCGCAAGTTGAAGGACTCCCTGGCGCGGCGCCTGCCGGAGCTGCGCTGAGCCGTCAGCTCTCGGGATCGGACGGCGTCGGCGTGAAGCGCGGCGGACGCGGCTGGACCGGGGCGACCTGGGTCTCGAAGGCGCGGCCGGCGCGGGCCTGGGCCTCGCCCGCCTGGAACAGGGCGGTCATGTGGGCCTGGGTGAAGTCCAGGGTGTTCGCCGGCGTCTCGTCGGGAATGGCGGCGACCGACAGGGTCACGCCGTAGCGGCGGGCGAACTGGGTGACGGCGATCAGATCCGAGCGCTGCAAGGCCTTCACCATGGTGTCGAAGCTGCGGGCGGCGATGCCGACGGCCGAGATGCGGGCGACCTCGAAGCGGGGCTCCGACTTGCCGTTGACGACGATCCAGATGCGGGCGTCGTCCAGGGGGCGGCTGATCGGCCCGCTGCCGAGGAACAGGGCCTGGGGCACGACCAGGAAGCTGGAGACCGTACTGCCGTCGACGTGCAGCTCCTGGACGCGCCGCCCCTGATGGGCGACGTCCAGCAGGACGGGCGGGAAGGCGCCGGGGATGCTGGCCGAGGCGATCAGCACATTGACGAACAGCAGGCGCGAGGCCGGGTCGGTGCGCTGGGCGATGGCGCCCATGTCCCAGACGACCTGGGTCTGGGCGTCCAGGCTGGTGGTCGAGACATAGAGGCGCCGTCCCTTGCGATGCTCGGCGGCGATGGCGTCCAGCAGTTCGGGGGTGACGTTGTCGACCACCAGATTGGTCAGGGGCTCGGGCTTGAACACGCCCGGAAAGATCAGGGCGAACAGGCCGCGCGAGCGCAACAGCCGGTCGGTCTGGCCGCTGGTGTAGGCGTGTCGCAGGTCCGGGTCGAACGCCGGGCCGGCGAAGACGAAGGGGGCGATCAGGGCGCCGGTCGAGACCCCCGTCACCACCTCGAAATCGGGCCGGTCGCCGGCCTGGCTCCAGCCGACCATGACGCCCGCCCCATAGGCGCCGTTAGCCCCGCCGCCGGACAGGGCCAGGATGTCGAAGGTCCCGTCGGTGGTCGCCTGGCTGGCGTCGAGCGTCTCGCGCACGAAGCGGTCGCGGGCCTCCTGCGACAGGAAGTCGTAGCGCCACGGCGGACTGGCGGCGGCCAGGTCGGCCGCCTGGAAGGCCGGGCGCGGCATGGTCTGGCAGGCGCCCAGGGCCAGGGCGGCCGTCGGCAGCAGGATCAGGGCCAGAAGGCGAAGAAGGCGCATCGTCGCGAGGACTCCGGCAAGGCTGGGGGACTTAAAGCCCAGTGCGAGCCAGCCGGAAAGAGGAGGCTGTTGGCGTGGCGAAGCCCGACGTTCTAAGGTAGGGGACCCTCCCCCTGACTGAGGGGGAGTGCAGGGGTCTATTTTGCGGTTCGACGAGCGGTTCATCGAGGAGCTGAAGGCGCGCCTTCGGCCGTCCGACATCATCGGGCGGACGGTGAAGCTCAAGCGTCAGGGACGCGAATACGTCGGCCT
The DNA here is from genome assembly GCF_003627995.1 of Brevundimonas naejangsanensis. Lineage (NCBI taxonomy): Bacteria > Pseudomonadati > Pseudomonadota > Alphaproteobacteria > Caulobacterales > Caulobacteraceae > Brevundimonas > Brevundimonas naejangsanensis. The sequence continues at coordinate 1,589,544 of NZ_CP032707.1, forward strand.
GAGCCCCTTCTCGAAGGAGAAGTCGCCGAGCTTCTTCGTCAACGATGACAAGGGCTTCTTCCACGATTTCTCGTCCGGCAAGCACGGCGACGTCATCAGCTTCCTGCAGGAGACGGAGCGGCTGAGCTTTGTCGAGGCGGTCAGCCGCCTGGCCGCCGAGGCTGGGATGCAACTGCCCGCCGAGGACCCCCAGGCCGCCGAGCGCGAGCAGAAGCGCCAGGGTCTGGCCGACTGGATGGACCTGGCCCAGAAGTGGTTCGCGGCCAATCTGCGCCGCAACGTCGGCAAGGCGGCGCGCGAATACCTGGAAAAGCGCGGCCTGCCCGAGGACCAGTGGGAGCGCTTCGGCCTGGGCTATGCGCCCAACGACCGCGAGGGACTGAAGGCCGCCTTGATCCAGCGCGGGGCGCGGCCGGGCGATCTGGTCGAGGCGGGGCTGCTGATCGCGCCGGAAGGCGGGGGCCAGCCCTATGACCGCTTCCGCGACCGGCTGATGTTCCCGATCCTGGACGCGCGCGGGCGCATCGTCAGCTTCGGCGGCCGGGCCATGAACCCCGACGACCGGGCCAAATATCTGAACGGGCCGGAGACCTCGCTGTTTCACAAGGGGGCGACCCTCTACGGCCTGCCCGAGGCGCGGCGCATCCTGGGCGTAGAGAAACGGGGCGAGCAGGGGATTGTAGTTGTTGAGGGCTACATGGATGTGATTGCTTGCCAGAGAGCCGGGATCGCAGCAGTAGCGCCTATGGGGACAGCGCTTACCGAAGAGCAAATGGGGCTTTTGTGGCGCACTAGTGCGGAGCCCACTCTTTGTTTCGATGGTGATGGAGCCGGGCAGCGAGCGGCGGCTAGAACTGTTGAAAGAGCGCTCCCGCTATTGAAGCCAGAGCGTAGCTTCCAATTTGTGACGTTGTCGGGTGGACTCGACCCTGACGATATGCTGCGAGAAAAAGGCGCTGCGGCTTTACGTGAAGCTATGCAGCAAACCGTTCCTTTCTCGAAGAAATTATTTGAAAAAGAGTGCTTCGATGTTGGGGCATTGGATACACCTGAAAAGGAAGCATCTTTATTAGTTCGACTCAGGAAGGCTGCTGCGACCATCGCGGATCCTGATCTTTCAAAAACCTATAAAGATTATCTCGTTGGCGCATTTTACCAGCTAGTCAGGCCTACCGAGCAGGAAAAAAAGCAAGCCCATCGCGTCATTTATAGAGACCGTAAGGCTCGCCAAGCGCAGGCGATCATGGATGTGACGCCGGAGGCAAGGCTAGCTGCGAAAAGTCTTTCACAAGCGCCTAAGCCTATAATGTCTGCGGTGATTGAAGGATTGATTTCTTATCCTTCTATTATCTCCGAACGCGCGGAGGTTTTGGGTACGCAGAGCTTTGGTGATCCTGATCTTGATCGTTTGTTAGGTGATTTGGTTCGGATCACTTATGATGTGTCGTCCATGAGTGATGGGCTTCTGCGTTCTCGACTGCGTGCTCTCGGTCATGATGGCATTTTGAAGCGAGTTGATCGGACTGCAAGCATTGCGCATGCGCCGTTTCTAGAGACGGGTATCTCCTTGGAGGAGGCGGAGAAATCGCTCAGGCGAGCAATTGATGCGTTGCTGCAAGCGTTGGCGTTGAATCGGGCGTTGACGGAGCTGAAACGTGATGCCGATTTCGATTTGGTGACTTTTGGGGGACTCAAGGGGCAGCGCGATGCTCTGGAGAGGTACATTTCCAGCGGAGAGATATGGACGGATTCGGAGATGACCGTTCATTGAGGGAGCCGGACCCTTGACTCTGCCGCCCTGCGCCGCCATCTGGCCCAATCGGGTCATGATGCCTTGATGCACGAGGTCGAGAAGGCGGCGGCGAAGTCCGGCGCGCCATTCCTGGCTGCAGACAAGCCCCTCGGCGAGGCGAGGATCCGGTGGTCGCAAGCGTTCGACGCTCTGACCCGCGCAGCGGCGTTGGACGAGGCGCTGGCGTCGGCGAAGTCGGAGGCTCATCGGGCCTTCGATAACTCGGCTTTCGCTTTGGTGAAGGCCGAGCGCGATGCCCTGCGGCGAGCCATCAAGACCGGAACGATTTGGGAAGATGCAGCGACTTCGTAACCAAGGAAGTCGTCAGGCGTTGTATTTTAGCCGCAGGGGTTTGATCGCCCCCTGGACGGCCGTGGAGAAATGAATGAGCGCGCAGACCGAGACGCAGGACACTGAAGTCAACTCCGACGGGCCCCTGCTCGATCTCACCGACGCCGGCGTCAAGAAGTTCATTCGTCAGGCCAAGGCGCGCGGCTACGTCACGATGGAGGAGCTGAACAAGGTCCTGCCGTCCGAGGAAGTCACGCCGGACCAGATCGAAGACACCCTGGCCATGCTGTCGGAAATGGGCGTCAACGTCGTCGAGGCCGAGGAGGACGCCGTCGAGGCGACCGGCACCGACGTGGCCGCCGCCGCCGAGACCTCGATCGCCGAGGCTCCGGCCAAGGCCGCCTATGACCGCACCGACGATCCCGTGCGGATGTATCTGCGCGAAATGGGCACGGTCGAGCTGCTGAGCCGCGAAGGCGAAATCGCCATCGCCAAGCGCATCGAGGCCGGCCGCGACGCCATGATCTCGGGCCTGTGCGAAAGCGCCCTGACCTTCGAGGCCATCATGGTGTGGCGCGAGGAACTGGCCAACAACCGCATCCTGCTGCGCGAAGTGATCGACCTGGACGCCACCTACGGCATCCTGAACCCCGCCTCCCTGCCGCACAACCAGCCGGCCCCGGCCCAGCCGACGGGCGAGCCCGAGGGCGACGGCGAAGAGGACGACGACGAGGACTTCGACGACGGCGGCGCCATGTCGATCTCGGCCCTGGAGGCCGAGCTGCGCGACGGCGTCATGGAAGTTCTGGACGCCATCGCCGCCGACTTCGGCGACTTCCGCAAGCTGCAGGACAAGCTGGTCGAGGCGCGCCTGAAGGGCGAGGTTCTGACCGCCAAGGACCAGAAGACCTATGAGGCCCTGTCGACGGCGATCTCGGACCGTCTGAAGACGATGAAGCTGAACAACGCCCGCATCGAGGCGCTGGTCGAGCAGCTCTACGCCATCAACAAGCGCCTGATCGGCCAGGAAGGCCGCCTGCTGCGCCTGGCCGACGGCTACGGCATCTCGCGGCCCGAGTTCCTCAAGGCCTATTTCGGCTCGGAGATGGACCCGACCTGGGCCGAGCGCATCAAGGAGATGGGCGTGCGCTGGACCAAGTTCAGCGAGAACGAGTCGACCCAGATCGCCGACATCCGCGCCCACATCGCCGCCGTGGCCACCGAGGCGGGCGTGCCGATCGACGACTATCGCCGCATCGTCCAGATGGTGCAGAAGGGCGAGCGCGAGGCCCGTCAGGCCAAGAAGGAGATGGTCGAGGCCAACCTGCGCCTGGTGATCTCCATCGCCAAGAAATACACCAACCGCGGACTGCAGTTCCTGGACCTGATCCAGGAGGGCAACATCGGCCTGATGAAGGCCGTCGACAAGTTCGAGTACCGCCGCGGCTACAAGTTCTCGACCTACGCCACCTGGTGGATCCGTCAGGCGATCACCCGCTCGATCGCCGACCAGGCGCGCACCATCCGCATCCCGGTGCACATGATCGAGACGATCAACAAGATCGTCCGCACCCAGCGCCAGATGCTGCACGAGATCGGCCGCGAGGCGACCCCGGAGGAGCTGGCCGAACGCCTGGCCATGCCGCTGGAGAAGGTCCGCAAGGTGCTGAAGATCGCCAAGGAGCCGATCAGCCTTGAGACGCCCATCGGCGATGAGGAAGACAGCCACCTGGGCGACTTCATCGAGGACAAGAACGCCATCCTGCCGATCGACGCCGCGATCCAGTCGAACCTGCGCGAGACGACGACCCGCGTGCTGGCCTCGCTGACCCCGCGTGAAGAGCGCGTCCTGCGCATGCGCTTCGGCATCGGCATGAACACCGACCACACCCTGGAAGAAGTCGGCCAGCAGTTCAGCGTGACCCGCGAACGCATCCGTCAGATCGAGGCCAAGGCCCTGCGCAAGCTGAAGCACCCGTCGCGCTCGCGTCGGCTGCGGTCCTTCCTGGACAGCTGATAGCGAACCGATGAGACGGGGGCGGCACCGGGGACGGCGCCGCCTCCTTTTTCATGACCCCCGCCATGCCCCCCTATCGCCTCGTCATCTTCGACTTCGACGGCACCCTGGCCGATTCCCTGCCGTGGTTCCGGTCCGTCTTCAGTGACATGGCCGACCGCTTTGGCTTCGCCCGGCTGACGCCCGACGAGATGGAGGCGCTGCGCGGCCTATCGGCGCGTGAGATCATCGCACGGATGAAGGTGCCCGCCTGGCGCCTGCCTCGCATCGTCAGCCATATGCGGCGCGAGAAGCTGGCGGCCGCCGCCTCGACGCCGCTGTTCGCCGGCGCCGCCGCCTGCCTGGCCGACCTGCGGGCAGCCGGGGTGGAGACGGCCATCGTCAGTTCCGACAGCGACGAATCGGTGCGCGCCGTACTCGGCGAGGCGGCGGCGAGCATCGATCATTTCGACTGCGGCGCGTCGCTGTTCGGCAAGGCGGCCAAGTTCAGGGCCCTGTTGAAGCGGACCGGCGTGGCGGCGTCGGACGCGCTGTGCGTCGGCGACGAGATCCGCGACATCGAGGCGGCGCGCGACGCCGGGACGGCTGCGGGGGCGGTGGCCTGGGGCTATACCCTGCCGGAGGCCCTCGCCGCGCGCGCGCCGGATCATATGTTCGCCGACGTCGAGGCGATGCGGCGCATGCTGCTGCCCTAAGGCGTCAGCGCTCCTCGAACACCGTCTCGAAGCCGCCCCACATCATGCGCTTGCCGTCGAAGGGCATGTCCATGTCGGCGAAGGCGGGGTCCTTCTCCATCTTGGCCCAGGCGTCGTCGGCGGTCTTCTTGTCGGGCCAGACCAGCCAGGAGAAGACCACGACCTCGCCGTCTTCCAGCTTCACCGCCATGGGGAAGCTGGTCAGCTTGCCGTCCGGCACGTCCGTGCCCCAGTTCTCGACATGGGCCAGGGCGCCGTAGCCCTTGAACAGGGGCCAGGCGACGCGGGCGGATTCGATGTAGCGGTCCTTGTTCTCGGTCTTAACCGGGGTCAGGAAGCCAGTGATGTAGCTCATCGTCGTCGTCTCTCTTTCAGGCTTACGTCGGTCGGCAAGGTGGCGGGAACGGGCGGCGATGTCACGCGCCGCGGCCTAGAGGCGGAACGGCCGCTTGGGGTCGGGCGGTTCGCCGCCGCGCGGGCGCACCACGCCCTCGGGGTCGTGGGGGGCGTGGCGGTCGATGTCGCCGGAATCCAGCGGGCCGCGGCCGGCGGCCTCCTCGGCGCGGGTCACATGGTCGACCGCCGGATCGACGCCGTAGGAGCCGGTGCGCGCCGGGGAGGCGGCGTCGCCGACGTCGACCGGTCCCCGGAAGCGGCCGATCAGTTCGCCCTTGAACAGGGTGGCGGCCTTCAGCACGTGCAGAACCTCGGCCAGGGGCGTGTCCACCGGCAGGTGCAGCCGCCGGTCCAGGCCGAACAGCTGGAAGTGGTAGCGGTGGGTTTCGCCGGGGGGCGGGGCCATGCCCAGCCAGGCGTGCTCGCCCCGGCTGTTGCGGCCCTGGATCATGCCGGGCGTGGCGGCGGGGTGGAAGCCGGCCTCGATGTCGCCGGGCAGGGCGGTCGTCGATCCGGGGATGTTCCACAGCAGCCAGTGCAGGGCCGGCTCCTCGCGCGGGGCGTCGGGATCCTCGACCACCAGGGCGTAGCTGGCGGCGCCGAGGGGGCCGCTCCAGCTCAGAGGCGGCGAGGAGGCGTCTTCCGCCTGGCTGTGCACGGCCGACAGCCAGCCGTCAGCATCGACCGAGGGCGAGGCCAGGATCAGGTCGCCGCCCTGATAGGGATGGACCTGCATGAAGATGGTCGACCGGCCCGAGGGGCCGGGACGGGACTGGGCCATGAGCGTCCTCCTGCGCGCGACGTGCGGGGACAACGCGCGGCGCGGCCGATCGTTCGCGGTGGCGCTCCGGGGGCGTCAAACCAGGATGTCGAGCAGGGTCCCCGCCATATCGTCCGCCGTGCGGGCCACGGCGGCGTTGGCCGAGAAGTCGCTCTTGGCGCGGATCTGTTCGACCGCCTCGATGGCGTAGTTCTCCATCTCGCCCGAGGCGACGCGGCGGGCGCTGCTTTCCAGTCGGGCCGAGGCGGCCTGCATGCCGGCGGCGGCGGTGCTGAGCGGCGGGATCATGGGCGGTCCTCGGCTGTCGCAGGTTGGAGCCCGACCATGATGCGGGCCGCGTGGTCAACGCCCGATCAACGGACGTGGTGAACGCCGGTAGATTTTATGCGATTCGGCCCCACCCCGGCCCTTATTCGTGTATAGGGAGCGCCTTCCCCGACGCCCGGCAGGCCGCGACGCCTCGCCGGGCGCGGCCGTTTAGACGGTCGCCTCGCATCTGAACTTCAGGCCCTTCATGCCCTTTCCCGCCATCCATCCCGCGCTTGACCGCGCCCTGCTGAACAAGGGCTACCTTGAGCCTACGCCGGTTCAGGCCGCCGTTCTGGAAGGCCATGGCGAGGCGGACCTGCTGGTTTCGGCCCAGACCGGCTCGGGCAAGACGGTGGCCTTCGGCCTGGCCGCGGCGCCGACCCTGCTGGGCGAGGACGAGCGGTTCGGCCAGGCGGACACGCCGCTGATGCTGGCCATCGCCCCGACGCGCGAACTGGCCTTGCAGGTCGCGGCCGAGCTGGAGTGGCTCTATGCCGAGGCGGGCGCCAAGATCGTCACCTGCGTCGGCGGCATGGACGCCCGCAAGGAGGCGCGCGCCCTGAACTACGGCGCTCACGTCGTGGTCGGCACGCCGGGGCGCCTGAAGGACCATATCGACCGCGGGGCTCTGGACCTGTCGGCCGCCCGCGTCGTCGTGCTGGATGAAGCCGACGAAATGCTGGACATGGGCTTCCGCGAGGACCTGGAATACATCCTGGAACAGGCGCCGGAAGAGCGCCGCACCCTGCTGTTCTCGGCCACCATCGCCCGCGACATCGCGATCCTGGCCAAGCGCTATCAGAAGGACGCGGTGCGCATCGACACCGTCGACCGCAGCCAGCCGCACAACGACATCGAATATCGCGCCATGCGCATCGCGCCGAACGAGATCGAGCGCGCCGTGGTCAACGTCCTGCGCTATTTCGAGGCGCCAGGTGTGCTGGTCTTCTGCTCGACGCGGGATTCGGTGCGTCACCTGCAGGCCTCGCTGCAGGAGCGCGGCTTCGCCTCGGTGTCGCTGTCGGGCGAGATGGGCCAGCGCGAGCGCAATGAGGCGCTGCAGGCCCTGCGCGATCGCCGCGCCCGCGTCTGCGTCGCCACCGACGTGGCCGCGCGCGGTCTGGACCTGCCCGACCTGGGCCTGGTGATCCACGCCGAACTGCCGATCAACAAGGCGACCATGCTGCACCGCTCGGGCCGCACCGGCCGCGCGGGCAAGAAGGGGATTTCGGTCCTGCTGGTGCCGCACAGCCGTCGCCGCAAGGCCGAGATGCTGCTGGGCTCGGCCGGGGTCGAGGCCGTCTGGTCCGGCGCGCCGACCGCCGACGAGATCCGCGCCCAGGACGAACAGCGCCTGCTGGCCGCGCCCGTCTTCGCCGAGGAAGGTTCGGACGAGGATGCGGGTCTGGTCGAAAAGCTGGTCAAGGAGCGCACGCCGGACGATCTGGCCCGCGCCCTGCTGGTCTTGCTGCGCAAGAACCTGCCCGCGCCGGAAGACCTGACCGATCCGGGCGAAGGCCCGCAGCGCAAGCCGCGCCGCGAGCGCGATGCGGCCGGCGGCGATGACTACGCCCCCGCGCCGTGGCCGGGCGACCGTCTGCAGCCGGACGAGGTCACCTGGTTCCGCCTGGACATCGGCCGCAACCGCAACGCCGATCCCAAATGGCTGATCCCGCTGATCTGCCGCATCGGCGGCGTGACCAAGCAGCAGATCGGCTCGATCCGCACCTTCCCGGAAGAGACGCGCTTCGAGATCGCTCTTAGCCACGCCGACGCCTTCCGCGCGGCCGCCGCCCAGAGCAAGGAAGAGGCTCGCATCACCCCGTCCGAGGCGCCGACGCCCGGGTCGATGAAGGGCGCGCGCAACCGCAATGTCGAGCGCGACGGCGAGGCCCGCCCCTTCGCCAAGAAGCCCTTCCGTCGCGACGAGGACGGCCAGGCCCGTCCGCCGTTCAAGAAGAAGCCGTGGAGCCCCGAGGGCGACGCAGGCCGCAGTGAAGGCGGCGAGCGTCCCTTCAAGAAGCCCTACGCTGCGCGCGCCGACGCGGCGCCGGGCGAAGGCGGCTTCGCCAAGAAGCCGGGCTTCAAGGACAAGGGCGACAAGAAGCCGTTCAAGCCCAAGGCGGGCTTCAAGGGCAAGCCGGACTTCAAGGCGGGCGGCAAGCCGTTCGCCAAGGGGCCGAAGGCCAAGCGGGCCTGATCGCTTGGGCGGTCCCGGATAGCGGCTGCGCCGCTTCCGGGATGACAAGCCGCCAGAACTTGCCCCCGGCGCGATCCGGGGGCAGGCTGGGGTCATGAGCATCGAGCAACCCGAAGGGCGATACGCCTCGTTCGAGGCCTTCTACCCCTATTACATCCATGAGCACGCCAACCGGACCTGCCGCCGCATCCATGTGGTCGGCACCGGGCTGGTGATCGCGGCCTTCGCGGCCTTCCTGGCGACGCGGAACCCGTGGTGGCTGCCGGCCATGCCGGTGGTCGGCTACGGCTTCGCCTGGGTCGGGCATTTCTTCTTCGAGAAGAACCGGCCGGCGACGTTCAGATATCCGCTGTGGAGCCTGATGGGCGACTTCCGCCTGTTCTTCGAGACGGTCAGCGGCAAGCGGAAGTTCTGACGGCGCTTTCCTCCCCATGAAATGGGGAGGGGGACCACGAAGTGGTGGAGGGGCCGGGGCGTCGGAACCAAGAAGCCCCTCCGTCGCGTCGCCTTCGGCGTCGCGCCACCTCCCCACTACGTAGGGAGGAGAAGCCTCTCCGTCTCGTCGGCTTCGCCGCCGATCCACCTCCCCACTGCGTCGGGAGGAGAACGAAAAAGGGCGGCCGGTTCGATCCGGCCGCCCTTTTTGTCGTCAGGCCTAGGGCCTTACTTCGAGGCCGTCTCCCACGCCGGGGGGCAGCCGTCGAAATCGCCCGCGTCGGCGATGGTCAGGGTCTTCATGTTCAGGCCCTGGGCCTGGCGCATCGAGCCGCGGCCGTGGCCGGTGTAGAGGTCGATCTTGGCGCCCTTGATCGCGCCGCCCGTGTCAGAAGCGTACCAATAGCCGTCGTGCACCTCGCCGTTGGCCAGGCGCAGGCCGACCGTCTCGCGGATGAACAGCTTGGTGCGGCGCGGGATGACGCGCGGGTCGACCGCGACGGTGCGCATCGGCACCGGACGGCAGCCCAGGGAATCGTTGCCCGTCGCCCCGCCGCCGCCGGCGTGATAAAGGCGGGCCGAGGCGCGCCAGTCGGGGTCGCCTTCCATCAGCTCGAGCTGTTCGGGCGAAAGATCTGTTTCCGAGGACTCGATGGAACCGGGGGCCGTCGCGGCGGTTTCCAGGACAGCCGCGTCGCGAGCGACGGCGGCGTCGTATGGGACAGGCTCTCCGGAACCGGAGAAGGCCATCGTCCATAGCATGGCAAGCGCGGCGGCCGTGCTCAGCATCGATCAAACTCGTGGAAGCACCGGTCCCAACACGCGCCGGCGACGGGTTTTTGACGGTCAATTGCGGCATAATTGCGGCAAATGAGATCATCCGCTGTATCGGGCGGCCATGAGGCCTGAATGCGGCTAGTCGATCGCCGTGTTGTGACAGACCATTATGACTATACGATCGAAATATTCACCTGTATTGATTTCTATACTTTATCATGAGTCTCTATCGTTAACGACTTGAATGGTCGAGCTAACACTTTATTGGCAAGAAAAGCTGACGCGCTCCTCAAGATAACGGCCGCGTGATCGGCGTCGGGGCGGCCGGAAGCGACGGGTGGAGGCGCGGCCGGGAATGGGATAAGCCGTCGTTTCCTCTTCCCAATTTTTCGCCGGCGCCGCTTCCATGAACCGTCAAGTCAAACGTCTGATGATCTCCGCCGCCGCCGTGATGCTGGTCGCGGCGCCCGCCGTTCAGGTCGAGGCCTGGGGCAGTTCGGGCCATCGGGTGATCGGCGTGGCGGCCATGCGGGCCCTGCCGGGCGACCTGCCGGCCTTCCTGCGCACCGCCGACGCCGCCGCCGACGTCGGCGAATATTCGCGCGAGCCCGACCGCTGGAAGGGCGCGGGCCAGCCGCACGACCGCGAGCGCGACACCGCCCACTTCGTCGACATGGACGACCAGGGCCGGGTGATGGACGCGCGCGGCATGACCCTGGCCGACCTGCCGCGCCTGAAGTCGGAATACGACGCCGCCCTGACCCGCGCGGGCTTGGACGTGGATAAGGCGGGCTACCTGCCCTACGCCATCATGGACGCCTGGCAGAACCTGGAGCGCGACTTCGCCTATTGGCGCGTGCTGACCGCCGCCGAGGCGCGCGAGACGGACCTGTCCAAGCAGGCCTGGTACCGCGCCGACCGCGAGCGCCGCGAGCAACTGATCCTGCGCGACATCGGGGTGCTGAGCCACTTCGTCGGCGACGGGGCCCAGCCGCATCACACGAGCATCCACTTCAACGGCTGGGCGGGCGAGGCCAACCCTGAGCGTTTCACCACCTCGCGCCGCACCCACGGCGAGTTCGAAGGCGCCTTCACCAGCCGGACCCTGCGTCTGGATGCGGTCGAGGCGGCCATGGCGCCGATGAACGTCGAGGGCTTCGACGTGCGCGTCCGCACGGCCGCGCACCTGAACGCCACCCTGGCGACGGTCATCCCCTTCTATCGGATGGAGAAGGCCGGGGCCTTCAAGGACACGGACCCGCGCGGCGCCGTCTTCGTCAACGAGCGGCTGGCCGCCGGAGCGGCGGAGCTGCGCGACTTCGTGTCGGCCGCCTGGCGCGTGTCGGCGAGCAGCAGCATCGGCTGGCCGGCCGTCAAGGTCGCCGAGGTCGAGGCCGGCCGCGTCGATCCGTGGACCTCGCTGGTCGGCGAAGACTGATCTTAGAATCCTTCTCCCCTTGCGGGAGAAGGTGGGCCCGAAGGGCTCGGATGAGGGGTTTCTCGAGACTTGAGCCAGATGAGGCGGTCAGCGACAGCGCGACCCCTCATCCGTCTGTCCTCGGGACGAGCCCGAGGACAGCCACCTTCTCCCGCAAGGGGAGAAGGAAGTTTTCTGCGCTAACGCCTGCGGCTGCTTGAGCGCCTTCTCCCGCAAGGGGAGAAGGATTAAAGACCGCCCATGACTGAACTCACGCCCCCCGTCGTCATCCTCGACAAGTCGCAGATGGCCGACAACATCGGCGCGGTCGCCCGCGTCATGGCCAATTTCGGCCTGTCGGAGCTGCGCCTGGTCAGCCCGCGCGACGGCTGGCCCCAGGACCGCGCTTGGGCCACGGCCTCGGGCGCCGACTGGGTGCTGGAGGGCGTGCGCGTCTTCGACAGCGTGGCCGAGGCCATCGCCGACCTGAACACCGTCTTCGCCACCACCGCCCGCCCGCGCGAGACGCGCCAGCCGGTGCGCACCCCGCGCGAGAGCGCCCGCATCCTGTATGACGACACGGCGTCGGGGCTGAAGACCGGCCTGCTGTTCGGCGGCGAGCGCGCGGGACTGGAGACGACCGACATCGCCCTGTGCGCCGGGATCACCACCATTCCGATCGACCCCCGGCACCATTCGCTGAACCTGGCCCAGGCGGTGGCGATCAACGCCTATGAGTGGCGCACCCTGATCCTGGACGCCCCGCCGCCGCGCTTCCGCGAAGGCGAGCCGCCCGCCTCGAACGACCTGCTGGTCGGCATGTACGAGCATCTGGAGGCGGAGCTGGACAACGGCGGCTTCTTCTATCCGCCCGAGAAGAAGCGCTCGATGAGCCAGAACCTGCGCGTCATGCTGGGCCGCGCCGCCTTCACCGAGCAGGAGGTCGCCACCCTGCGCGGCGCCATCCACGCCCTGGCCAAGGGGCGGGGGCGGGTGCTGGCCAAGCTGGCGGCCGAACGGGCGGAGGCGGCGAAGAAGGGGGAGTAGGCGGGCTCTCACTCCCGTTATCGCCTCATTCTCTGTCATCCTCGCTCACGCTCCGTCATCCTCGGGCTTGACCCGAGGATCGGGTTTTCCACTTGCGCGACATCGGCCAGGAAGAGCGCGCCTCTACGCTCGATCCTCGGGTCAAGCCCGAGGATGACGGCGGGGGGGGGCGAGACGCTGACATGATGTCGGCGCCGTGAAGGAGCGCGGATGAAGACGGTTCTGGTCTATCCCCTGGCCGCCCTGGCCGAGATCGGCGGCTGCTTCGCCTTCTGGGCCTGGCTGAAGCTGGACCGCTCGCCGTGGTGGCTGGTCCCGGGCGTGCTCAGCCTGATCGCCTTTGCGTGGTTGCTGGCGCTGGTTCCGGCGGATGCCGCGGGGCGGGCGTTCGCGGCCTATGGCGGGGTCTATATCGTCGCCTCGCTCGCGTGGATGGCGCTGGTCGAGAAGACGACGCCGGACCGCTGGGACGTCATCGGCGGCGCGGTCTGCCTGATCGGTGCCGCGATCATCCTGTTCGGGCCGAGGGCTTAGAGCGCGCCGAAGAAGGCCGGCACGGTCTCGCTGGCGGGACCATAGACGCCCTCGTCGAACAGGGACGCGCCCTGCGTCGGCTCCAGATTGATCTCCACCGTCCGGGCACCCGCCATGCGCGCCAGCTGAACGAAGCCCGCCGCCGGATAGACCGCGCCCGAAGTGCCGATGGAGACGAACAGGTCGCACCGCGCCAGCGCCCGCTCGATCCGCTCCATCTCCAGCGGAATCTCCCCGAACCAGACGATGTGCGGGCGCAGGACCCCGCGCGGGTGATGCGGCGAGACGTGGGCGGCCTCCAGATCGCCGTCCCAGTCGCAGACGACGCCCGACGCCGTGCAGCGTGCCTTCTTCAGCTCGCCGTGCATATGGATCAGCTCGAACCCCGAGGCGGGCGGGGTCTCGAGGTGCGCCCGGTCGTGCAGGTCGTCGACGTTCTGCGTCACCAGCAGGAAGTCGCCCGTCCACCGCGCCGCCAGATCGGCCAGGGCCCGGTGCGCGGCGTTGGGCTGGACGCTCGCCAGTTGCCGTCGCCGCTGGTTGTAGAAGTCCTGCACCAGGGCCGGGTTCGCGGCGAAGCCCTCGGGCGTGGCGACCGCCTCGACGCGATGCCCCTCCCACAGGCCGTCCGAGGCGCGGAAGGTCGGCACCCCGCTCTCGGCCGAGACGCCGGCGCCGGTCAGGACGACAAGGTTCATGCGGGGCTCCTTTGGGCGAGACTTTCGTGCAGCCAGTCGATCATGGCGCGGACCTTGGGTGGAACGTGGCGGGGGTGGGGGTGGACGGCCCAGACGCCTTCGTCGGGCGGGCGCTGGTCGTCGAGCAGGGAGACGAGGGCACCCGACGCCAAAGCCTCGGCGACGTAGAAGTCGGGCAGCTGGCACAGGCCGAGGCCCTGCAGGGCCGCATCCAGCACCGCCGCGCCGGAGTTGCAGCGCCAGCGGCCGGTGGGGCGCAAGGACACTTCACGCCCAGCCTCGGTGAAGCGCCAGTGCTCGGCCGAGCCGATCAGGCCGTCGTGGCTGGCGATCTCGGACAGGTCGCGCGGGGCGCCGCGCCGGGCCAGATAGTCGGGGCTGGCGCACAGGATCAGCCGGCGCGAGGCCAGCCGCCGCGCCATCAGGCGGGAGTCGGTCAGGTGGCCGAACCGCACCGCCAGATCATAGCCGTCGCCGACCAGGTCCCTGAGCCGATTGTCGAGATCCAGCTCGATCCTCAGTTCGGGGTTCTGGCGGGCGAAGGCGTTGACCGCGGGGGCGATGAAGCGCTCGCCGTAGGAGACCGAGCAGGTCATCCGCAGCAGGCCGCGCGGAGCCTGATCGTCGGGCTGGACGGCGGCCAGGGCCTCGTCGCGCTCGTCGATCAGGCGGCGGCAGCGGGCCAGGAAGTCGCGGCCCGCGTCGGTCAGCTCGACCCGGCGGGTGGTGCGGTGCAGCAGGCGGGTCTGCAGCCGGTCCTCCAGCCGAGCGATCTCGCGGCTGACGGCGGAGGTGGACAGGCCCAGGCGCCGGGCGGCGGCCGAGAAGCTGGCCTGTTCGGCGACAGCGGTGAATTCGTCGATCCCGTCCCAGCGGCTCATCGGGACGTTCGATCATGATTGTTGCCGAGCGGCAATAATGTTTTGCGGTTGTCGCCGTTTCGACGCCGCCGCGACCGGCGTAGAACAGACGCCAATTCCGTCACCCTCCAGCCTCCTGTCTCTCAAGCAGCGAGCCGCCGCGCGGCGAGCGATAGAGACATCCGAAGGACCAAACATCATGAAGACCCGCGCCGCCGTCGCGTTCGAAGCCAAACGCCCGCTCGAGATCGTCGAGGTCGATCTGGAAGGTCCGCGCTGGGGCGAGGTGCTGGTCGAGATCAAGGCGACCGGGGTGTGCCACACCGACGCCTATACGCTGGACGGCCTGGACTCCGAGGGCATCTTCCCGTCGATCCTGGGCCACGAGGGCGCGGGCGTGGTGGTGGAAGTCGGGCCGGGCGTGACCTCGGTCGAGGTCGGCGATCACGTGATCCCGCTGTACACGCCGGAATGCCGCCAGTGTAAGTCGTGCCTGTCGCGCAAGACCAACCTGTGCACCTCGATCCGCGCCACCCAGGGCAAGGGGCTGATGCCCGACGGCACCTCGCGCTTCAGCTACAAGGGCCAGGCGATCGCCCACTACATGGGCTGCTCGACCTTCTCGAACTATACGGTGCTGCCCGAAATCGCCCTGGCCAAGATCCGCAAGGACGCGCCGTTCGACAAGGCCTGCTACGTCGGCTGCGGCGTGACCACGGGCGTCGGCGCGGTGACCAACACGGCCAAGGTGACGCCGGGCTCCAACTGCGTGGTGTTCGGTCTGGGCGGCATCGGCCTGAACGTCATCCAGGGCCTGAAGATGGTCGGCGCGGACAAGATCATCGGCGTCGACATCAACAACGACAAGGAAGAGTGGGGCCGTCGCTTCGGCATGACGGACTTCATCAACCCGAAGACTGTCTCGGACGTGGTGGCCGAGGTGGTGCGCCTGACCGACGGCGGCGCCGACTACACCTTCGACTGCACCGGCAACATCGACGTCATGCGCCAGGCGCTGGAATCCTGCCACCGCGGCTGGGGCGAGAGCATCATCATCGGCGTGGCCGAGGCGGGCAAGGAGATCTCGACCCGTCCGTTCCAGCTGGTCACCGGCCGCGTCTGGAAGGGCTCGGCCTTCGGCGGCGCGCGCGGCCGGACCGACACGCCGAAGATCGTCGACTGGTACATGGACGGCAAGATCGAGATCGATCCGATGATCACCCACACCTTCGGTCTGGAAGACATCAACAAGGCCTTCGACCTGATGCACGAAGGCAAGAGCATCCGTTCGGTCATCGTCTTCTAAGGAGGAGCGTTGCCAAACGAAACCTAGTCGACCTAGGTTGCGGCGCCCGGCGAACCTTCCGGGCGCATCATCGCGGGAGGAAGCTCATGTTCACCCACATCACCCTGGGCGCCAACGACGTCGAGGCGTCGCGCAAATTCTATGACGCCGTGTTCGGGGCCCTGGGCCTGGAGCCCGGCGCGGCCGATCCCAGGGGCCGCTACTGGTGGCGCACCTCTCGCGGCGCCTTCGCCGTGGGCAAGCCGATCGACGGCGAGGCCGCCTGCCACGCCAACGGCGGCACCATCGGCTTCGCCGCGGCCAGCCCGGAAGCGGTCGTCGCCTTCGCCGAGGCCGGCGTCGCGGCGGGCGGCGTGGCTATCGAGGACCCGGCGGGCCCGCGCGAGACCCCCTTCGGCGTCATGCACCTGGCCTATCTGCGCGATCCTTCGGGCAACAAGATCTGCGCCGTTCACCGGCCGGGTTGAGCCGGCCGGGCTGAGTCTTAGGCGGGGGCGTCGGCGGTCGAGGGATTGATCACCGCGCGCACCTCGGAGATGCGGTCGGCGGGCATGTGCGCGGCTTCGGCGTGGCGGCGGATCGTCGCCTCGTCGGGCGCCGTATAGACGCAGTAGATCCGGTCGTCGGTGACGAAGCTTTCGACCCATTCGATCTGCGGACCCATCTGCTGCAGGACGTCGCGCGACGCGCGCGAGGCCTCCTTCAACTGGGCGGGAGACATGGCGCCGGCGCCGGGCATGTCGCGTTCAATGACGAATTTATGCATCACATTCTCCAGTGTCAGGGCGGCCTGACCGACGGGGTTCATCTTGCGGGGCAGGCCCGCAACGCGGCGCGCTGATCAGCAGTTCCGCCAGTCTGGAAAGAACGAGTTATGGAAACGACCAAGACCCACATCGTCCACGGCGGCACGCTGCGCTATCTGAAGCACGACAGCGCGACCACGGGCACGTCGATGACCCTGTCGGTCTTCACGCCCGCGGGCGAGGGGCCGTTCCCGGTCCTGATCTGGCTGTCGGGCCTGACCTGCACCGAGGACAACTTCACCACCAAGGCCGGGGCCTATAAGGCCGCCGCCGAACACGGCGTCATCATCGTGGCGCCCGACACCTCGCCGCGCGGCGAAGGGGTGGCCGACGATCCGGCCTATGACCTGGGCCAGGGCGCGGGCTTCTATGTTGATGCGACGCAGGCGCCGTGGGCGCCGCACTTCCGCATGGAGAGCTACGTCACCGGCGAACTGATCGACCTGATCGACGCCGAGTTTCCGACCACGAAGACGCGCTCGATCTTCGGCCACTCCATGGGCGGGCACGGGGCGCTGACCCTGGCCCTGCGTCATCCCGAGCTGTTCAAGTCGGTCTCGGCCTTCGCGCCGATCGCCTCGCCGACGCGCTGCCCCTGGGGCGAGAAGGCCTTCACCGCCTATCTGGGCGAGGACCGGGCGCAATGGGCGAAACACGATGCAGCCCTGCTGATCGAGAGCGGGGCGGCGAAAGGCGTATTCGACGACATCCTGGTGGATCAGGGCGACGCCGATTCCTTCCTGACCGATCAACTGAAGCCGGAACTGCTGACGGCGGCGGCGGAAAAGGCGGGGCAGGGGCTGACCCTGCGCATGCAGCCGGGCTATGACCACTCCTACTTCTTCATGGCCAGCTTCGTGGACGACCATGTGGCCTTCCACGCCGAGCGGCTGAAAGCCTGAGTGTGATGACGACTTCCGCCCCCGACTTCGACGCCATGTTCGCCGACCTGTGCACCCAGGTCGGCTTCTGCCTGCACGAGAAGGGGCAGAAGAAGGTCGTCGCGGCCCTGCCCAAGGGGCTGGACGCGGCGGTGCGCGCCGTCTTCGCCGCCGAGGGGGTGGACGAGCCCAACGCGCCCGGCGACCTGAAGCGCGCCGTGCGCGACTGCATCAAGGCCCACGTCAAGCCGGGCTGATCGCGGCCGAAGGCGAGGTCATCGTCCGATGACGACGATGAAGCCTTGCGGGCGGTCTTCGCTTCGATAGTGTCCCCTCCCATCGCTTTGGGAGGGAAAGCCTATGATGGATCGTCGCCGGCTGTTGATGTCGGTCGCCGCGGGGGGCGCCCTGGCGGCGTCGGGCGCGGTTCGCGCTCTGGCGCAGACGGCCCCGGCGGGCGGCGTCTCGGCCCAGTTCCGCGCCCTGATGGACAAGATCGCTCAGGATCTGGTCCTGTCGAACCCCGAGACCCTGACCATGCTGGGCATGGACCGCGGCCCGATGGCCGCCGCCCGGTGCAAGCTGAATGACCGCTCCCAGGCCAAGGTCGACGCCGACAAGGTCAAGTTCGTCGAAGCCATGAAGGCGACGAAGGCCATCGACCGGGCCCAGCTGACGGGCGTCGAGCAGACCTATTACGACTCGCTGGAGTTCTTCGGCGACACGGCGATGGAAGGCTACGCCTTCCCCTACGGCGGCGGCTTCTTCCCCTCGCCCTATACGGTCAGCCAGCTGGGCGGCGCCTATCAGCAGATTCCCGACTTCCTCGACAGCCAGCATCGCATCGAGGCGGCGGACGATGCCGAGGCCTATCTGTCGCGCCTGTCGGACTTCGCCAAGGGTCTGGACGACGAGCGGGCCCGGATGCGGGCCGAATTCGCCGCCGGGGCCGTGCCGCCGGACTTCGTCATCGACCGCACCCTGACGCAGATGGCGGCCATCACCGGCACGGCGCCCGCCGACTCGGTCATGAGCCAGTCGCTGGCTCGCCGTACGGCCGAGAAGGGCATCGCCGGCGACTGGGCCGCGCGCGCCCAGGCCATCCTGACCAAGGAGGTCTATCCGGCGATCCAGCGCCAGGCCGACGCCTTCACCGCCGTGCGCCCGGGCGCGAGCCATGACGGCGGCGTCTGGCGCCTGCCGGACGGCGACGCCTACTACCGCTACGGGCTGAAATACTACACCACGTCGTCCATGACGCCGGACGAGGTGCACCAGATGGGGCTGGAGCAGGTAGCCGACATCTCGGCCCGCGCCGACGCCCTGTTGAAGGCGCAGGGGATGACGCAAGGCACGGTGGGCCAGCGCATCGCCGCCCTCGGCAAGGACCCGCGCTTCGTCTATCCGAACACGGACGAGGCCAAGGACGAGCTGCTGCAGGCGCTGAACGCCCAGATGGTGGCCATGCAGGCGCGCCTGCCGGAATACTTCGGCCGCCTGCCCAAGTCGCCGTGCGAGATCAGGCGCGTGCCCAAGGCCATCGAGGCGGGGGCGCCGGGCGGCTATTACCAGCAGCCGGCCCTGGATGGCTCGCGCCCCGGCGCCTACTACATCAACCTGCGCGACACGGCGGAGTGGCCCAAGTGGACCCTGCCGACCCTGACCTATCACGAGGCGGTGCCGGGCCATCACTTCCAGATCGCCCTGCAGATGGAGCGGCCGGACACGCCGATCCTGATGAAGGTGCTGGGCTTCTCGGCCTATTCCGAGGGCTGGGGCCTCTATGCCGAACAGCTGGCGGACGAGATGGGCGTCTATGAGAACGACCCCTTCGGCCGGATCGGCTATCTGCAGTCGCTGATGTTCCGGGCCGCGCGCCTGGTGGTCGATTCCGGCCTGCACCACAAGCGCTGGAGCCGCGAGCAGGGCATCCGCTACATGGTCGACACCCTGGGCGACCAGGAATCCAGCATCGCCACCGAGGTCGAACGCTACTGCGTCTGGCCGGGCCAGGCGTCCAGCTACAAGGTCGGCCACACCACCTGGGCGCGCCTGCGCGAGGACGCCAAGCGCCGCCTGGGGCCACGCTTCGACATCAAGGGCTTCCACGACGCCGGGCTGAACCTGGGCGGCGTGCCGCTGACGGTGCTGGAGCGGACCATGAACGCCTGGACGCCCGCCTAGGCCCTTTTGAACCCACGGGCGCGCCGGCCCGACTATTTGTCAGAGTTTGAGGGGGCGCGCGGCGTCGCGCCATCCTCGTCGGGGAGTACCACAATGATCGACCGCCGCCGCCTTTTGCTGACCGCCGCCGCCACGGCCGCCGTCGCCCCCTCTATCGCCCATGCGGCGGCCAACGGCGCCGACGCGCGCCTGAACGCCCTGCTGGACGGCTGGTTCGAGGCCGACATCGACGAGTCGCCCGAACGGGCCACCAACCTGGGCCTGGACAAGGGCGCCCGCGCGGGCCTGGCCTTCCAGCTCAGCGAGGAGGGGCCCGACGCCATCCGCAAGGACCGCGAGAAGGCCGTCCGTCGCTGGAACGAGCTGCGCGCCTTCGATCAGACCGGCCTCAGCGAGGCCGGGGCGCTGAACTACGCCATCGCCGCCTTCGGGCGCCAGACCTCGGCCGAGACGGCGCGTTTCGACTACGGCGCGGGGCCGGGCCGCCCGTCCCCCTATGTCGTGACCCAGCTGTCGGGCGCCTATTTCTCGACGCCGGACTTCATGGACAACCAGCACCGGGTCGAGGACAAGAACGGGGCTGACGCCTTCCTGTCGCGCCTGGACGCCTTCGCGGGCGTGCTGGACGGGGAGACGGCCAAGATCCGCGAGGACGCCGGGCTCGGCGTGATCCCGCCCGACTTCATCATCGACCGGATGCTGCCGCAGGTCCGCGCCCTGCGCGATGCGCCCGCCGCCGACATGGCCATGATCCAGTCGCTGGCCCGCAAGACCGGAACGCTGAACCTGTCGGGCTATGACGCCCGCGCCGCCGCCATCGTCGATCAGAAGGTCAAGCCCGCCCTGGCCCGCCAGATCGAGGCCCTGGAGACGCTCCGCCCGCAGGCCACGCATGACGCCGGCGTGTGGCGTCTGCCGGACGGCGAGGCCTTCTACGCCGCCGGGCTGAAGTCGAACACCACGACCACGCTGAGCGCCAAGGAAATCCACGCCATGGGCCGCGAGCAGGTGGCCGAGATCAGCGCCGAGATCGACGCCATCCTGAAGGCCCAGGGCTATACCCAAGGCACGGTCGGCGAGCGCATCCAGGCCCTGAACAAGGACCCGGCCCAGCTCTTCCCCAACACCGACGCGGGCAAGGAAGAACTGCTGGCCTGGCTGAACGAACAGGTCGCCGCCCTGGAGCCCAAGCTGCCGTCCGTGTTCGGCCGTCTGCCCAGGACGCACGTCGAGATCCGCCGCGTGCCGGTGTCGATCCAGTCGGGCGCGCCGGGCGGCTACTATCAGGGGCCGCCGCTGGATGGCTCGCGCCCGGGGGCCTACTACATCAACCTGCGCGACAGCGGGAACTGGCCGCGCTTCGCCCTGCCGACCCTGACCTACCACGAGGCCTCGCCGGGCCACCACCTGCAGGTGGCGCTGCAGCGCGAGTCGGGCGAGCTGCCGCAATGGCGCCGCGCCGGCGGCTTCTCGGCCTTCAACGAGGGCTGGGCGCTGTACGCCGAGGCGGTGGCGGCCAACGACCTGGACGCCTATGCGACCGACCCGCTGGGCCGGGTGGGCTTCCTGATGTCCTATCTGTTCCGGGCGGTGCGCCTGGTGGTCGACACCGGCATCCACTCCGAGCGCTGGAGCCGCGAGCAGGCGGTCGACTATATGGCGGCCTCGGGCGCCAAGCCGCTGGACGCCTCGAACAGCGAGATCAACCGCTACACCGTCTGGCCGGGCCAGGCCTGTTCCTACAAGGTCGGGCACACCGTCATCGCCCGCCTGCGCAAGGAGGCCGAGGCCAAGCCCGGCTTCGACCTGCGCGGCTTCCACGACCGGGTGCTGGGCAGCGGCTCCCTGCCGCTGGCCGTGCTGGAGGCGCGGATGCGCGCCTGATGGGTCGCTGACGCTTGAAACGAAGACGGCCCGGACGTGCGCGCATCCGGGCCGTTTCTTTCGCGACACAGACGGACGGCGCGCGGCCCTTTGCACCCACGCCCGCGCCTCGCTATACCCGCCGCACGAATTCCTTCCCTGATTGAGAGACAGAGGCGTAAGCATGGCCAAGATCAAGGTCGCCAACCCCATCGTGGACATCGACGGCGACGAAATGACCCGGATCATCTGGCAGATGATCAAGGACAAGCTGGTCTTCCCGTATCTGGACCTGGAGCTCGACTACTACGACCTGGGCATGGAGAGCCGTGACGCCACCGACGATCAGATCACGATCGATGCGGCCCACGCCATCCAGAAGCACGGCGTCGGCGTGAAGTGCGCCACCATCACCCCGGACGAAGCCCGGGTGAAGGAGTTCGGCCTGAAGAAGATGTGGAAGTCGCCGAACGGCACCATCCGCAACATCCTGGGCGGCGTGGTCTTCCGCGAGCCGATCATCTGCTCGAACGTGCCGCGTCTGGTGCCGGGCTGGACCCAGCCGATCGTCGTCGGCCGTCACGCCTTCGGCGACCAGTACAAGGCCACCGACTTCCTGATGCCGGGCGCCGGCACCCTGTCGATCAAGTTCGTGGGCGACGACGGCCAGGTCATCGAGCACGAGGTCTACAAGTCGCCGGGCGCCGGCGTGGCCATGGGCATGTACAACCTGGACTCCTCGATCCGCGAGTTCGCCCACGCCTCGTTCGCCTACGGCCTGCAGCGCAACTACCCGGTCTATCTGTCGACCAAGAACACCATCCTCAAAGCCTATGACGGCCGCTTCAAGGACATCTTCCAAGAAGTGTTCGACGCCGAATACGCCGAGGAATTCAAGAAGCGCGGCCTGACCTATGAGCACCGTCTGATCGACGACATGGTCGCGGCCGCGATCAAGTGGTCGGGCGGCTTCGTCTGGGCGTGCAAGAACTACGACGGCGACGTGCAGTCGGACATCGTGGCCCAGGGCTTCGGCTCGCTGGGCCTGATGACCTCGGTGCTGATGACGCCGGACGGCAAGGTCATGGAGACCGAGGCCGCCCACGGCACCGTGACCCGTCACTACCGCCAGCATCAGAAGGGCGAGGCCACCTCGACCAACTCGATCGCCTCGATCTTCGCCTGGACCCGCGGCTTCAAGCACCGCGCCAAGCTGGACGACAACGCTGCCCTGGCCGAGTTCGCCGACACCCTGGAGAAGGTGGTCGTCGAGACCGTCGAGTCGGGCTTCATGACCAAGGACCTGGCCCTGCTGGTCGGCGACCAGCAGTCGTGGCTGACGACCGAAGGCTTCCTGGACAAGGTGTCCGAGAACCTGCGCAAGGCCCTGCCGCACGTCGGCTAAGGCTTTTTGTTGGGCCGCGGTCAAAAGGCTCCGCCTTTTCGACCCGACGCGGCCTGACGCGCTCAAGCAGCGCGAAGCGCGATAGCGCAACAAGAACGGCCCGTCGGAGAAATCCGGCGGGCCTTTTTGCTGGGCCATGTAGATTCTTCTCCCTTCCCCCTCGATGGGGGAAGGGCGGGGATGGGGGTGTGGTGGCGAGGCCTGAGGATGGGCGCAGGAGGCGCGGCGTCTCCTTGGCTTGCCCATGAGAACGGCTGCCTGCACCCCCGCCCACCCCTCCCCCATCGATGGGGAGGGCTTAATAAACGCGGCGTCCGCAAGGTCGAGCGCGCGGCGCCCTCGATCCTCGGGTCAAGCCCGAGGATGACGGGGGAGGGAAGAGCGCAGTGGGCAAGCGAGGCGCCGCATGAAAACACGCATTGACCCGCCCCCGAACCCTGTCCCTAATCGTCGTGGGGGTTTTGGCGCCGTTTGGTCGTCGTCCCGTCGCGTTCGTAGGGCAGGGGAGGGCCGATGAACCGCAAGCTGATCATTCGTCTGGGGGCCGCCGCCGTGGCGGCCTTCGTTCTGGCCTACGCCGCCTCGCCCCTGCTGGCGGCGCGTTCCCTGGTGCAGGCGGCCAAGGCCGGCGACGCGCAGGGGCTGGAGCGCCAGGTCGACTTTCCGGCCTTCCGCCAGAGCCTCAAGGACGAGCTGAACGCTCGCATGATGGCCGAGATGCGCAAGGACCCGCGCCTGGCCGACAGCGGCCTGTCGGGGCTGGGCATGCTGCTGGCCCCGGCCATCGTCGGCGGGGCGGTGGACGCCTTCGTCACCCCCCAGGCCATCTCCGCCATGGTGCGCGAGGGCCAGGCCCCCAAGCCGGAGTTCAAGCGCCAGGCCGACGAGCCGAAGGCCGAGGACAAGCGGGTGCGCCAGTCCTGGGGCTATCGCGACCTGGACACCTTCGCCGTGACCCTGACCCGCGACGACCAGCCGGGCGAGCGGGTCGCCCTGCTGATGAAGCGCCGCAACCTGTTCGGCTGGAAGCTGGCGGGGATCGATCTGGGGGCGCCGGAGTAGGCTTCTCCTCCCCATGCAATGGGGAGGTGGATCGCCGGCACAGCCGGCGAGACGGAGGGGCGGCTTGGTTCCGCTGCCGTAAAGCCCCTCCACCGCTTCGCGGTCCCCCTCCCCATTGCATGGGGAGGAAAGAGAAAGGGCGGCGCAACCGATGCGCCGCCCTTTCCTGTTTCAGCTCCGAAGGGGCTTAGCCCTTCAGCGCAGCCCGGATCGCGTTCAGGCCATCCTCGGCCTTCGACCCGTCCGGGGCGCCGCCCTGGGCGAAGTCGGGCTTGCCGCCCGCGCCCTTGCCGCCCATGGCGATGACGGCGTCGCGGGCCAGGTCGGCCGCATTGACCTTACCCGCCATATCCGGCGTGGCGGCGACGGTGATGGCCGCCTTGCCGTCGGTGACGCCGACCAGGGCGACGACGCCCGAGCCGAGCTGCTTCTTGAAGTCCTCGGCGACGCCGCGCAGGCCCTTGCCGTCGACGCCGTCCAGAACGCGGGCGATCAGCTTGATCCCGCCGATCTCCTCAGGCGCGGCGTTGGCGCCCGCGCCGCCGCCCAGGGCCAGTTGCTTCTTCAGCTCGGCTACCTGCTTCTCCAGCGTCTTGACCGAGGCCTGCAGGCCCTCGACGCGCGCTGGAACTTCGGCGGGCTGGATCTTGAAGCTCTGGGCCAGATGGCGGGCGACGTTGGCCTGGTCCAGCAGGAAGCGGCGGGCCGCGTCCCCGGTCAGGGCCTCGACGCGGCGCACGCCGGCGGCCACGCCGCCTTCGGACACGATCTTGAATAGGGCGATGTCGCCGGTGCGATAGACGTGGGTGCCGCCGCACAGCTCGACCGAATAGGCGCCCGGGCCCGACAGGGCGTGGCCCAGGGTCAGAACGCGGACCTCGTCGCCGTACTTCTCGCCGAACAGGGCCACGGCGCCCGCCGCGATGGCGGCGTCGGGCGTCATCAGCTCGGTCGTGGCCGGCGCGTTCTGGCGGATGACGGCGTTCACCTCGTCCTCGATGCGGGCGATCTCCTCGTCCGTCAGCGGGGCGTTGTGGCTGAAGTCGAAGCGCATGCGCTCGGCGTCGACCATCTGACCCTTCTGGGCGACGTGGGCGCCGAGCACGTTCTTGACGGCGGCGTGGAACAGGTGGGCGGCCGAGTGATTGGCGCGGGTGGTCGGGCGCGAGCCTTCCTCGACCGTGGCGGTCACGAGCGCGCCGGTCGTCAGCGCGCCTTGCGTCACCTCGACGGTATGCACGTGCAGGTCGCCAGCGTGCTTCTTCGTGTCCAGCACGCGGCCTTCGCCGCCGTTCCAGACGAAGACGCCCTTGTCGCCCGCCTGGCCGCCGCCCTCGCCGTAGAAGGGGGTCTGGTTCAGCAGGACCTCGACCGTTTCGCCGGTCGCGGCGGACGCAGCTTCGGCGCCGTCCTTGACGATGGCCAGGACCTTGCCCTCGCCGGTTTCGGACTCATAGCCGGTGAACTCGGTGCCGCCGTGCTGGTCGCGCAGGGCCAGCCAGGCGCCGGCCGAGGCGGTCTGGCCCGAGCCCTTCCAGTGCTCGCGCGAGCGGTCGCGCTGTTCGGCCATGGCGGATTCGAAGCCGTCGACGTTGACGCTGAAGCCGCGACGGCGGGCTTCGTCCTGCGTCAGGTCCAGCGGGAAGCCGTAGGTGTCGTACAGGGTGAAGGCCGTCTGGCCGTCCAGCATGTCGCCGGCCTTGAAGTCGGCGGTGGCCTGATCGAACAGGTTCATGCCGCGGCCGAGCGTGGTGCGGAAGCGGATCTCTTCCTGCTTCAGGGTGTCCTCGATGAAGGCCTGGGCGCGGCCCAGTTCCGGATAGGCCTCGCCCATCTCCTCGACCAGGGTCGGCACCAGACGGTGCATCAGCGGGTCCTGGGCGCCCAGCAGGTGGGCGTGGCGCATGGCGCGGCGCATGATGCGGCGCAGGACATAGCCCCGGCCCTCGTTCGAGGGGGTCACGCCGTCGGCGATCAGGAAGGCGGTCGAGCGCAGGTGGTCGGCGATGACGCGGTGGCTGGGGGCGCGGTCGCCCTCGGCCTTGGTCGAGGTCAGTTCTTCCGAGGCGTGGATCAGGCTCTTGAACAGGTCGACGTCATAGTTGGAGTGGACGCCCTGCAGGACGGCGGCGATGCGCTCCAGACCCATGCCGGTGTCGACCGAGGGCTTGGGAAGGTCGCGAACGATCTCGTCGTTCTCCTTCTCGTACTGCATGAAGACGTTGTTCCAGATCTCCACGAAGCGGTCGCCGTCCTCGTCCGGCGAACCGGGAGGGCCGCCGAAGATGTGGTCGCCGTGATCGTAGAAGATCTCGGTGCACGGACCGCACGGGCCGCTGTCGCCCATGGCCCAGAAGTTGTCGGCGGTGGGGATGCGGATGATCTTCTCGTCCGCGAAGCCGGTGACCTTCTTCCAGATGTCGAAGGCTTCGTCGTCGGTGTGATAGACGGTGACCAGCAGGCGCTTGGGATCAAGGCCGAATTCCTTGGTCAGCAGCCCCCAGGCGCTCTCGATGGCGTGGTCCTTGAAGTAGTCGCCGAACGAGAAATTGCCCAGCATTTCAAAGAAGGTGTGGTGACGCGCGGTGTAGCCGACGTTGTCCAGGTCGTTGTGCTTGCCGCCGGCGCGCACGCATTTCTGCGAGCTGGTGGCGCGCTTGTAGGGCGGAACAGCGGCGCCGGTGAAATAGTCCTTGAACGGCACCATGCCCGCGTTGACGAACAGCAGGGTCGGGTCGTTCTGCGGCACGAGCGGAGCCGACTGCACCTTCTCGTGGCCGTCGGCGGCGAAGTAGTCGAGGAAGGTGGAACGGATCTGCTTCAGGCTGGTCATGGGCGTATCGCTCTGGAACTCGGGCGCGCGGGAGGAATATCGGAACCGGCGTCATATAGGGATTTTGCGCCGAACGCATCACTGGCGCGTGATGCGGCGGGCGGGCGGGGCTTTTTCCTCCCCATTTCATGGGGGAGGGGGACAGGCTACGCGGTGGAGGGGCCGGGAGCGGCGGCAAAACCGGCAGCCCCTCCGTCACGGTCGCTTCGCGCCCGCGCCACCTCCCCATGAAATGGGGAGGAGAATACGCTTAGCCGTGCAATCGCTCGGCCGACACGATCACCCCGTCCGCGTCGGCGTAGAGCCAGTCGCCGGGGGTGAAGATGACGCCGCCGAAGCTGGTGGGGATGTCGATTTCGCCGAGGCCGTCGCGGTCGGCGCGCAGGGGGATGGTCCCCACGGCCTTGACGCCGACGTCCATGGTGTCGAGCACGGCGCTGTCGCGCACCGCGCCGTGGACGACGATCCCGGCCCAGCCGTTGTCGATGGCGAGCCGGGCCAGGTTGTCGCCGACCAGGGCGCGTTTCAGCGAGCCGCCGCCGTTGACCACCAGGACCGCGCCCTGGCCGGGCCGCTCCAGCGTCTCTCGGACCAGGGCGTTGTCGTCGAGGACGCTGAGAGTGCGGATCGGGCCGTGAAAGGCTGTGACCTTGCCGAAGCTGCGGAAGAGGATGTGGCAGACCTTCACCGCGTCAGGATGGGCGTCGCACAGGTCGGCGGTGGCGAAGGTCATGGGGAGGCTCCGTTGGTTCGCAGGGGGACTCTGCCCGTTCGTACCGAGGGGAAACAAGGCTGTTGGCTGGGAAACGCGTTCGGCGGGCGTGCCTCAATCTCCGCTCATCCCGGCGGACGCCGGGATCCAGTGCTTTGGCTTCAATGTGCGGGGCCCAACGGATGGTGATGCGTGTGGCGCTCTTACTGGATCCCGGCGTCCGCCGGGATGAGCGGGAGAGGGGGCTGGGCAAAAAAAGAGGCCCGCTCGAGATGCTCGAGCGGGCCGGTCTCCGTCCGACCGGCCCCGCGGGGTCGGTAGGCGGGTCGCGAGGCGGCGAACGGAGAAGCTCTGTCGGAAGATGCCCGTCCCGCCGTCATCCTCGGGCTTGACCCGAGGATCGGATCGTCCGCGCGATCCCGGCTGGAAAGGAAGAGCGCGCTTCCTGGCTGGATCCTCGGGTCAGGCCCGAGGATGACGGCGCTAGGGGTTGGCGGATCAGCCCTCCAGGTCCTGGCCCTCGTCGGGTTCGGGGGCGCCCAGCATGTCGTCGGCGATCTTGGTCGTGGACTGGCGCACGGCCTTCTCGATGGCGAGGGCCATGTCGGGGTTGTTCTTGAGGAACTCCTTGGCGTTCTCACGACCCTGGCCGATGCGCGTGGAGTCGTAGGAGAACCACGAACCCGACTTGTCGATGACGCCGGCCTTGACGCCCAGGTCGATGATCTCGCCGATCTTGGAGATGCCTTCGCCGTACATGATGTCGAAGATGACCTCGCGGAACGGCGGGGCGACCTTGTTCTTGACCACCTTGACGCGAGTGGTGTTGCCGACGACCTCGTCGCGGTTCTTGATCGCGCCGGTGCGGCGGATGTCCAGGCGCACCGAGGCGTAGAACTTCAGCGCATTGCCGCCCGTCGTCGTTTCGGGCGAGCCGTACATGACGCCGATCTTGTGACGGATCTGGTTGATGAAGAGGACGATGCACTTGGACTTGGAGATCGAGGCCGTCAGCTTGCGCAGGGCCTGGCTCATCAGGCGCGCCTGCAGGCCGGGCAGGCTGTCGCCCATCTCGCCCTCGATCTCGGCGCGCGGCGTCAGGGCGGCGACGGAGTCGACCACCACGATGTCCACGGCGCCCGAGCGCACCAGGGTGTCGACGATCTCCAGCGCCTGCTCGCCAGCGTCGGGCTGCGACACCAGCAGGTCGTCGAGGTTCACGCCCAGCTTCTGGGCATAGACGGGATCGAGCGCGTGTTCGGCGTCGACGAAGGCGGCCACGCCGCCTTTCTTCTGGACCTCGGCCACGGTGTGCAGGGCCAGGGTGGTCTTGCCCGAGGATTCGGGGCCGAACACCTCGATCACCCGGCCTACCGGCAGGCCGCCGATGCCGAGCGCCAGGTCCAGGCCCAGCGAGCCGGTCGAGACGCTCTCGATCTCGGCCACCTGTCCGGCCTTGCCCAGTTTCATGACCGAGCCCTTGCCGAAGGCGCGATCGATCTGCGCGATCGCCGCCTCCAGAGCGCGTTGCTTGTCGCCGTCTTCTTTACCCACGAGCTTCAGTGCCGCCTGTGACATTGGTTTTCTCTCCCTTGCCATGATTCCCATCTGACTTCGGGAGAGACCCGCCCGGACCCGCTCCCTTGGTGAGCCGGACTATGGACATGGTTTGTTCTTGTTCGCAAGATGTTCTCGTGAACTGAACGAGAACATTCGTTGGGGTGCGACCGATTCAGCCGCAACGGCATCAGCGGCGCCAGAAGGGCCGGGTCTCGGACAGCCGGGCGAAGGCGCGGTCGGAGGCGGCGTGCAGGGCGGCGGCGTCCTGTTCGCGGCGGCCGATCAGGCGCCCGGCGGCGAAGGCGATCTCGGGCGCGGTCAGGCGCGCCTCGGCGGGGATGCGGTCGCGCGCCACGGCCAGGTCGTTGAGGGCGCCGAAGGCGTCCTGCGTCGTCTCCAGCGCCTTGAGGAAACGTCTTTCGCGGCGGGGATGGTCGAACAGGCCGGCGAAGAACTCGGCGGCGTAGCGCAGGCGTTTCACCCGGATGCGCAGCCGGTGGCGGCCCGCCGCGTCCAGACGGTCGAGGCGGCGGCCGCCGCGCCGCACGCGCCGGTTGAGCCGCTCCAGGGCCTCGCCGGCGAACGCGGCGACAGGGCGCGCGCGTCGCCAGGTCCGCACCGGGTCGGGATCGGTCCGCCAGGGGCCGGTCTCGATCCAGGCCAGGGTCTCGAGCATCAGGGCGGCGTAGCGCGGCGAGTTAATCGCTGTCATGGCCCGGCGGTAAGCGCCGCTGCGCGCCGCCAGCAGGCGCAGGCCCAGGGGCGCGAGGCCGGGGTCGGGCGTCGCCAGCGCGGCGGGGTGGAAGACGTCGCGGATGAAGACGTCCAGGTCGCGGGCGGCGTCGGTCTCGTGCGCCAGCCATCTCAGCTCGGCGACGACGGGCTCGGCGTCCTCCCCCAGCAGGGAGGCGAAGACGGACAGGGCGGCGCGTAGGCGGCGAAGGCCCACCCGCATCTGGTGCAGGGCCTCGGGCCGCCGCACCCGCCGCAGCAGTTCGGCGTTGGCCGAGACCTGGCCGAGGGCGACCAGGGCCGTGCGGCGCAGGGCCTCCTCGGTCGTCAGGGCGCGGGGCAGGGGATCGGCGACGGCGAAGCGCGGCGCGCGTTCGGCGCCCTCGGCCAGGCGCCAGCCGCGCTCGGCCTTGCTCTCGAACAGGGGGACCAGGGCGACGTCGGCCGACAGGCGTCGGGCCAGGGCGAACAGGGCCTCGGGGGGGCCGTCCTTCAGCTCCAGCTCCAGTTCGCGCAGGGGTTCGGCGCGGTCGCCGGCCGACAGGTCGCCCTCGTCATAGGCGGCCTCGATCACGGCGCCCTCGAAGGCGATCAGGCGAGCACGGCGGCGCACCGTGCTGGCGAAGCGGGGCGACAGGTCGCGGCGGCCCTTGAGCCGGGCGGCGACGGGCGTGGCCTTCAGCGCCGTCATGTCCAGGGCCTCGCTGGAGACCGGCGTCTCCCATTCGGCGCGGCGCAGGACGTCGCCGCCGGTCTGCCCTTTCAGCGTCTGGACGAAGCCGCGTCCTGTGGCGCGCACCCGCAGGCCCCAGCCGGCGCGCCGCAACGCCTGGTCGGGGGTGTCGAAATAGACGGAGCGCAGGTCCTGGACGCTTTCCTCGCCCGCCAGCGCCGGATGGACGGCCAGGCGCGCGGCCGCCCCCGGCCCAAGCCGGAACTTGAGTTCTATTTCCTGCGCGGCGCCGGACATGACGCCATTGTGCGCCCATCCCCGCGCGGGGCAAAGGCGCCCGGAATGATCCAACGGCCAAGCTCGCGCGTTAGGAGGGGATGACCGACCTCCAGACCGCCCCGCCCGCCGAACCGGCCAAACCCGCCGTCCTGACCATCCGCAACGCCCGCCTGGGCGACGTCGCCGGGATCAAGGCCCTGGTGGCGCGGGTCTACAAGGATATGCCGCCCTATACGCCCGGGATGCTGCGCGGCCAGATCGCCACCTATCCCGACGGCCAGTTCGTGGTCGAGTTCGAAGGCGAGATCGTCGGCTACGCCGCCAGCTTCCGCATCGACGAGGCGTCGGCCATGGGCCCGCACACCTGGGACCAGATCACTGGCGGCGGCTATGGCGCGCGGCACGATCCCGAGGGAGAGTGGCTGTACGGCATGGAGGTCTGCGTCGACCCCGCCCGGCGCCGCCTGCGCATCGGCCAGCGCCTGTACGACGCGCGCCGCGACCTGTGCGAGGCGCAAAACCTGAAGGGCGTGGTGTTCGGCGGCCGGATGCCCGGGCTGGCGCGGCGCCGCGCCGCCTATCCCGACCCGAACGCCTATGTCGAGGCGGTGCGCGACCGCAAGGTGAAGGACCCGATCATGGCCTTTCACCAGCGCTCGGGGTTCGAGCCGGCGGGGGTGCTGCTGAACTATCTGCCGTCGGACAAGGCGTCGCTGGGCCACGCGGCGCGCTGGGTCTGGCGCAACCCCTACTATGTCGAGGCGACGGGCAAGGGGGCGGCCTTTGCGGTCAAGGAGACGGTGCGCGTCGCCACGGTCCAGCTGCAGATGCGCAAGGTCGACAGCTTCCAGGAGTTCATCGACAACGTCGAATATTTCGTCGACGTGGTGTCCGACTATCGCGCCGACTTCGTGGTCTTTCCCGAGCTGTTCACGCTTCAGCTGCTGTCGCTGGCGACCAAGAAGCTGACCCCGGCGGAATCGATCGAGGCGCTGACCCGCTACACGCCGCGCTTCGTCGAGGCGATGCGCGAGCTGGCGGTCGGCTACAACGTCAACATCATCGGCGGCTCGCACCCGACGCGGACCGAGGACGGCGAGATCCAGAATGTCGCCTATGTCTTCCTGCGCGACGGCTCGGTGCATGAGCAGGAGAAGATCCACCCGACCCCGAACGAGCGGCACTGGTGGAACATCAAGGGCGGCGACCGCGTCCACGCCATCCCCACCGACTGCGGGCCGATCGGGGTGATGATCTGCTACGATTCCGAGTTCCCCGAACTGGCGCGGCGTCTGGCGGACGAGGGGGCGCGCATCCTGTTCACCCCCTTCTGCACCGACAACCGCCAGGGGTATCTGCGGGTGCGCTACTGCTCACAGGCGCGGGCCATCGAGAACCAGTGTTACGTCGTGCTGTCCGGCAACGTCGGCAACCTGCCGAACGTCGAGAACATGGACATCCAGTATGCGCAGTCGTGCATCCTGACGCCGTGCGACTTCCCCTTCGCGCGCGACGGAGTGGCGGCCGAGGCCAGCGAGAACGTCGAGACGGTGACGGTGGCGGACCTGGACCTGTCCGACCTGGCCTGGGCCAAGGCGCAGGGGACGGTGCGGAACCTGCGCGACCGCCGGTTCGATCTCTATAAGACGGTGTGGACGGACGGGGGCTGACCTTACCCCCGCTCATCCCGGCGGACGCCGGGATCCAGTAAGGGCCGCGCGCACAGGACTTGCCTATTCATGCCGCGCGTTTGAGGCCAAAGCACTGGGCCCCGGCGTCCGCCGGGGTGAGCGGTGATTTCGTGACCTGCCTTCTATTCCGGTCGCCGCGCCGGGCTGTCCCGGAACCGGGGCGCGGGCGCTGGCTGCATCACCCCCTGCGCCGTGACGAAGGCCTCGCGGGCGCGGTTGTGCGGGTGGTCGGGGGCCTCGGTCATGGACAGGACGGGGGCGACGCAGGCGGCCTGGGCGTCGGGATCGCTGCACCAGTCGTCGCGGGTGCGGGTGCGGAAGACGGCGGCCAGCCTGTCCTTCAGCCTCGGCCATTGGTCTGGATCGAAGGGCATGGCGAAATCGGGATCGCTCCCTAGTCCCGTCAGCCGCATCAGGGCGATATGGAAGGCCGGTTCGATGGCGCCGACGGCGACGTATTTTCCGTCCGACGTTTCATAGACCTCGTAAAACGGCGCGCCGGTGTCGAGCAGGTTGACGCCGCGCTCGTCGCGCCAGGCCAGACTGGGCGGCAGGGGCGCGGGCAGGTTCTGGCGGAAGCCCCAGATCATGCTCATCAGCAGGGAGGAGCCGTCGGTCATGGCGCAGTCGATGACGTCGCCGCGCCCGGTGCGCTGGGCCTTCAGCAGGCCTGCGACCATGCCGAAGGCCAGCAGCATGCCGCCGCCGCCGAAGTCGCCGACCATGTTGATCGGCGGGGTCGGCTTCTCGCCCGCCCGGCCGAAGGCGTGCAGGGCGCCCGAGACGGCGATGTAGTCGATGTCGTGGCCCGGCGCCGGGGCCAGCGGTCCGTCCTGACCCCAGCCGGTCATGCGGCCGTAGACGAGGCGCGGATTGTCGGCCAGCAGCGCGTCGGGACCGAGGCCGAGACGCTCCATGACGCCGGGGCGAAAGCCCTCGATCAGGCCGTCGGCCGTGCGGGCCAGGTCGCGGACCAGGGCGGCGCCCTCGGGCGTCTTCAGGTCGGCCTCGACCAGGCGGGCGCGACTGCGGTTCAGCGGATCGCGCAGGTCGGGCGCCGCGCCGGGGCGGTGGACCAGCACCACCTCGGCGCCGTGATCGGCCAGCATCATGCCGCAGAAGGGGGCGGGGCCTATGCCGCCGATTTCGATGATGGTCAGGCCGTCGAGGGTTCCGCTCATGCCCCGCACTGAAGCCGAGGCGGGTGGCCCCGTCCAGCTTGCGCCGTCCGGGACCGCCTCTTCGGGGGGAGGTCTATGAAAGCCCTCCCCCTCGATGGGGGAGGGTTGGGTGGGGGTGTCGGCAGACGGCTGCCGGTGAAGCGCAGGAGGCGCTGCGCCTCCCGTGCTCGATCGTCGTCGTCGCGTCCTCACCCCCATCCCCGGCCCTTCCCCCATTGAGGGGGCAGGGAGAGACGGTTCAGGCCGCCCGGTTCTTCACCAGATCATCCACCACCGACGGATCGGCCAGCGTCGAGGTGTCGCCCAGGGCGCCCAGTTCGTTCTCGGCGATCTTGCGCAGAATCCGCCGCATGATCTTGCCGGAGCGGGTCTTGGGAAGGCCCGGCGCCCACTGGATCACGTCCGGGGCGGCGATGGGGCCGATCTCTTCGCGGACCTGGGCGACCAGAGCTTTGCGCAGGTCGTCGGTCGCCTCGACCCCCTTGTTCAGGGTGACATAGGCGTAGATGCCCTGACCCTTGATGTCGTGGGGGAAGCCGACGACGGCGGCCTCGGCCACGTCGTCGTGCAGGACAAGGGCGCTCTCGACCTCGGCGGTGCCCATGCGGTGGCCCGAGACGTTGATGACGTCATCGACCCGGCCGGTGATCCAGTAGTAGCCGTCCGCGTCGCGGCGGCAGCCGTCGCCGGTGAAATACTTGCCCGGATAGGTCGAGAAATAGGTCTCGAAGAAACGCTGATCGTCGCCATAGACGGTCCGCATCTGGCCGGGCCAGCTGTCGGTGATGCACAGATTGCCCTCGGTCGCGCCGGTCAGCACTGCGCCCTCGGCGTCGACGATTTCAAGCTCGACGCCGGGCAGGGGCTTGGTCGCCGAGCCAGGCTTCAGGTCGGTCGCGCCGGGCAGGGGCGAGATCAGGGCGCCGCCCGTTTCGGTCTGCCACCAGGTGTCGACGATGGGCAGGCGGCCTTCGCCGACCACCTCATGATACCAGCGCCAGGCCTCGGGGTTGATCGGTTCGCCGACGGTGCCCAGCAGACGCAAGGATTGGCGGCTGGACGCCTTCACCGGCGCGTCGCCGTCGCGCATCAGGGCGCGCAGGGCCGTGGGGGCGGTGTAGAAGATGTTGACCTGATGCTTGTCCACCACCTCCCAGAAGCGGCTGACGGTGGGATAGTTGGGCACGCCCTCGAACATCAGGGTCGTCGCCGCATTGGCCAGGGCGCCGTAGACGACATAGGTGTGGCCCGTGACCCAGCCCACGTCGGCGGTGCACCAGAAGACTTCGCCGGGGCGATAGTCGAACACCAGCTCATGCGTATAGCTGGCCCAGAACAGATAGCCGCCGGTGGTGTGCAGCACCCCCTTGGGCTTTCCGGTCGAGCCGGAGGTGTACAGGATGAACAGCGGGTCTTCGGCCTTCATCGGCTCAGGCGCGCAATCGGGCGAGGCCTTGTCCGTCTCGACGCCCCAGTCCAGATCGCGGCCCTCGACGAAGGGCACGTCGGTGCCGGTGTGGCGCAGGACGACGACGGTTTTCACCCCCGCGACCTTCTCCAGCGCCTTGTCGACGTTGGCCTTCAGCGGAACCTTCTTGCCGCCGCGGCAGCCTTCGTCGGCGGTGATGACGAAGGTCGACTGGCAGTCCTCGATGCGCCCGGCGATGCTGTCGGGCGAGAAGCCGCCGAAGATGACCGAATGCACGGCGCCGATGCGGGCGCAGGCCAGCATGGCGTAGGCCGCCTCGGGGATCATCGGCAGATAGATGGTGACGCGGTCGCCCTTCTGGACGCCGTTGGCCTTCAGCACATTGGCCAGGCGGCACACACGCTCATGAAGCTGGCCGAAGGTGACGGTTTCGCTGTCGGTCGGCTCGTCGCCTTCCCAGATGATGGCGACCTCGTCCCGGCGGTGGGGCAGGTGGCGGTCGATGCAGTTGACCGAGGCGTTCAGCACCCCGTCCTCGAACCAGCGGATGCGGAAGTCTTCCTTGTTGAAGGACACGTCCTTGATCTTCGTCGGGAAGCTCATCCAGTCGAGGCGCCGGGCCTGTTGGGCCCAGAAGGCGTCCGGCGTTTCGCGCGCCGCGATCCGGGCCGCCTCATAGCCGGCGCGGTCCATGTGGGCGCGGGCGGCCAGATCGGCGGGAACGGGATAGATTTCCGGATCAGTCACGCGATTTCCTCCAGTCTCTTTTTCTTTTCTAGAAGCCGTATTTGGCGAACAGGATCAGACGCGTCATGTCGCCGTCCTGTCCCGACTCCAGCTTGCGGTCAGCGAACATCAGTTCGGCGCCGACATCAAACGCCGCGACCGGCGACCAGATCAGGTTGGCGTGGAGGCTCTGGGCCGAACGGTTGGCGCCGGTCCCGGTCAGGGCCACGTCGTTGTCCACCTTCTGCGTCGACCAGATCAGGCTGGAGCGCCAGCCCGGGGTCCAGACGTGGCGATAGGCGGCGAAGCCCGCGATCACGCCGATGGCCTCCAGATCGCCCGAAGCGTCCAGCACCGCGTCGTTGGAGAAGTTCAGCCCGACATAGCGGCCGACGCCTTCGCCCCCCGTCAGCATCAGGCGGATGTCGTCCTGGGCGCCGACCTTGACCTTGGCCGAGGCCGACAGGCCCCAGCCCGTGGCGGTGGAATCGATGTCGGTCGCCGGGTTCTGATACTTCAGCTGACGCAGCAGGCCGGACAGCTGCACGTCGCCCCACGGGCGGCTCAGCGCATAGCGGGCGGTCAGATCGGGCAGGCTGTTGTCGTCGGCGATGATGCGGGCGCCGCCGCCGAAGGGGGTGACGGTGGTCTCAGGGTTCTCCAGCGCGATGGAGAAGGGGCCGCGCGTATAGCGGACCTGCACCTGGCGGGCGAAGACCGTGCCCTCGGCCGCTCCGACGAAGTCGGCCGATTCCGGCAGGACGGCGGTGTTCTGGAAGTTGGTCCACTCCTGGCCGATCAGCCACTCATCGATGGTGACGAAGGCGCGGCGCAGGGCCGGGTTGGAGGCGCTGGTGATGCGCTGATCGCCGGCGCCGGGCAGGCTCTCGAAGTCCATCTCCAGCCGCGTGCCGACCTTGCGCCCGCCGACCAGGCCGTCGGTGGTCAGCCAGAAGCGGGTCTGGCGCGCGTTGAAGTCGGTCGCGACGTCCTCGTCCGCGCCGCCGACCGGAATGGCGCCGGGCAGGTGGTAGTCGCGCAGCAGGTCGCCGTTGGCCGGATCGCCGCCGGAGTATTTCGACGCCATGAAGTCGGTCTTGATGAAGCCGCCGAACTTCACCGTATGGTCGCCGATGCGGAAGCCCTCCGACGGCGCGGCGGGGGCCGGGGCCGGCGTCGGCGCAGACGCCGGGCGGGTCTCCAGGCGGATGATATCCTGGGCCAGGGCCTGATTTTGGGACGTCTGCTGCGTTCGGGCGGCGGCGACTTCGGCCTTGAGGCTGTTCAGCTCCGCTTCGAGCTGGGCGATGCGGGCCTCGAGGGCGGCGCCGGCGTCCTGGGCCAGGACGGCGCCGGGCGTGAGCAACAGCGCAGCCGCGGCCGCGCCGCCGAGCAGGCGGCAGCTTTTCATGTCGGTTTCCTCCCGGGCCCGTCTGCTGCGGACCTCAGAACGGCAGCATTCCGCGCGGGTCGGGTTTGCGGCCATTAGCCATTCGTCTAGTTTCGACCAAAGTCGAGGCGCGGCATGGTGCCCCTGCGGCGCGGCGCCGAGACTCAAACAAGAACCGCGCGCGGGAAGGACGTTCATGGACCGCATCGTCGTCGCCGACGACCACCCCTTGTTTCGGGCGGCGTTGAGGTCGGCCGTCGAAAAGGCCGCGCCGGGCGCCGTGATTGCGGAATGCGCCAGCTTGGCCGAGGTTCAGGCGCGACTGATCGAGGGCGCGACGGATCTGCTGTTGCTGGACCTGAAGCTGTCGGACAGCGAGGGGATGGCGGGCCTGACTCGCATCCGCGCCGAGCACCCGGCCGTACCCGTGGCGGTGGTCTCCGCCAGCGAGGAGCCGCCGACCGTGCGTCGCGCCCTGGCGCTGGGGGCGTCGGGCTTCATTCCCAAATCGGCCGCCCTGCCCGAAATGGTCGAGGCCATCGCGGCCATGCTGGAGGGCGAGACCTGGGCCCCCGAGGTCGGGCCTCCCGACCCGGAGGAGGCCGATCTCCAGGCCCGCATCGCCAGCCTGACGCCGTCGCAGCTGCGCATCCTCGAAGGGCTGAAGGCCGGGCGGTTGAACAAGCAGATCGCCTTCGACCTGGGCGTCACCGAGGCCACCATCAAGGCGCACCTGACCAGCGTCTTCCGCAAGCTGGGGGTGCAGAACCGGACCCAGGCGGTGATCCTGGCGCAGTCGCTGGATCTCTGAACCCATCTCCCTCCCCATGAAGGGGAGGGAGAAAGTCCGGTCAGCTTCTCAGGAACGCCTTCAGCGCCGCCGGCTTGACCGGCTTGGGCAGCAGGGTCGCGCCCGCCGCCGTGGCGGTGTCTTTCAGCCCCTCGCGCGTGTCGGCGGTGACCAGGGCGATGCGGCGCACGCCGCGCGCACGCAGCCAGTCGACGGCGGCCAGGCCGTCCGGCTCGTCGTCGCCCAGATGCAGGTCGATCAGGGCCGCGTCGAAGGAGCCGGCCGCGGCGCACGCGTCCGCCACGGAGCGGGCGGTGACGGCCTGGGCCCCCCAGCGGGTCAGCAGCGCCGTCAGGGCGTCCAGGATGACCGGCTCATTGTCCACGCACAGCACCCGCAGCCCCGCCAGCGGCAGGCGGCGGTCGTCGGTCGCGGTGTCGGGCTCGGGCCGGACGGCGGCGCGCGGCACGGCGACGCGGAAGGCGCTCCCGCGTCCGACGCGCGAGGCCAGGGACAGGGGGTGGCCCAGCAGGTCCGACAGCTTGTGCACGATGGCCAGGCCCAGGCCCGCGCCCGGCTCGTCCACCGGGGCGCCGGGCAGGCGCACGAACTCGCCGAAGACGTGGTCCCGATCCGCGTCGGCGATGCCGCGCCCGGTGTCGCAGACCAGCAGCTGGACCGTCTCGCCGTCCCGTCGCGCCCCGACCAGGACCCGGCCCTGGTCGGTGTAGCGGATGGCGTTGGCGACCAGGTTCTGCAGCATGGAGCGCAGCAGGTCCCGGTCCGAGGCGACCCACAGGCGCGACGGCACGACCGTCAGCCGCAGCCCCTTGGCGCGGGCCATGGGCGCGAACTCGCGGCGCAGGTCGGCGAACAGCCCTTCCAGGGCCAGGGGCGCCACGGCGGGCCGCACGCCGCCCGCCTCGAGTCTGGACAGGTTGAGCAGGGCGGTCAACAGGCGGTGGGCGCTGTCGATGGCGCGGTCGGCATTGGTCGCGAGGCCGCGCGCGCTGGAGCCCTCCAGCGCCGGGTCCTCCTTCAAGGCGGCGATGAACAGGCGGGCGGCGTGCAAGGGCTGCAGCAGGTCGTGGCTGGCCGCCGCCAGGAAGCGGGTCTTGGAGGCGGTGGCCTCCTCGGCCTGCCGACGGGCCTCGTCGAGGCGTCGGGTGCGGTCGGCGACGCGCGCCTCCAGCCGTTCGTTGGCCTCTTCCAGATCGCGCGCGGCGCGGCGCAGGGCGGTGATGTCGGTGTAGCTGGTGGCGTAGCCGCCGCCGGGGATGGGCGCGCCGGATGAGCGCAGGATGCGGCCGTCGGGCTGCTCGCGCTCATGGTCGTGGGGGATGCGGCGGGCCAGGGCCTCCAGCCGCCGCTCGACCCAGGCGTCGATCTCGTGAGCCGGTACGCCCGCCTCGCCGCGCTCGGCGTTCAGGCGATAGACGGCGGCGATGGGCAGGCCGACGTGGACGAAGCCGGCGGGCAGGTCGAACATCTCGACATAGCGGCGGTTCCAGGCGGTCAGGCGCAGGTCTTCGTCGACGACGCTGACGCCCTGATCGATGTTGTCGAGCGTGGTCTGCAGCAGGTCGCGGTTGAACTGGACCGCCTGGGAGGCCTCGTCGAGCATCCGCACCACGTCCTCGGGCGCGCGGCCTCCGGCGGCCAGGGCCGCAGCCAGAACGCGGCGGGCGGCGGCGGCCCCGACGGCCCCCGCCAGCATCCGCTCGGCGGCGCGGGCCAGCGTCGCGTCGGCGGGATCGGCGTCCTTGAGCCTGATATCGGTTTCGCGCGCCCAGGCGGCGAAGGCGCGCTCGGCCCGCTCGTCGCCGATGAAGCGGGCGACCAGGGCGCGCAGGTCGCCGACCGAGGCCCCGGCCGAGCCGCCGCGCCCCTCCATCCAGTCCGGTCCCAGGCGGTCGACGAAGGCGCGGGCCTGGACCCGGTCTATCAGGCGCGGCGGCCGCGCCCGCGACACCAGGACGAAGACGCCGAGGTTCAGCGACAGGCTGAGGAAGACGCCCGCCGCGAACGGGTCTTCCAGCCCCAGCATGGCCGGGACGTTCAGGCCGAAGCCGGGCGCCAACTGCGGCGCGGCCAGCAGCACGGCCCAGACCGCCATCCCCGCCGCCAGGCCCGCCAGGGCGCCGCCGGCGCGCCCGCCGCGCCACAGCACCGCTCCGAACAGGGCGGGCGCCAGCTGGGCCAGGGCGGCGAAGGACAC
Source organism: Brevundimonas naejangsanensis (assembly GCF_003627995.1). Taxonomy (NCBI): domain Bacteria; kingdom Pseudomonadati; phylum Pseudomonadota; class Alphaproteobacteria; order Caulobacterales; family Caulobacteraceae; genus Brevundimonas; species Brevundimonas naejangsanensis. Next base: position 1,629,514 of record NZ_CP032707.1, read on the forward strand.
CAGGCCCATGGCCGCCAGCCCGCTGGTCCGGTCCATCGCCAGATAGTAGAGCCAGGCCAGCAGCAGCAGGGCGACGATGGCCAGGCGGCGGATGTTCAGCAGGGTCCGCGCCATGTCCGGCGGCGCCGCGCCGCGCCGCCGTCCGGCGCCCATCAGCGGCAGGACCAGGTTGTTGGACACCATGGCCGACAGGGCCACGGCCTCGACGATGACCATGGCGGTGGCGGCCGAGAAGCCGCCGACGAAGACCACGGCGGTCAACAGGCTCTGCCGCGCGCCGAGCGGCAGGGCCAGCACCAGCAGGTCGGGGTTGGTCCGGGGCGTGAACAGTCCGCCCGCCGCCACCAGCGGCAGCACCGCCAGACTGGTCAGCAGCAGATAGACGGGGAAGATCCAGCGCGCCCGGCGCACCTGGGCCGGGTCGCCGCCTTCGACGAAGGCGACGTGGAACTGACGCGGCAGGCAGAAGATGGCCAGGGTCGCCACCAGGGTGATGGCCATGAAGCGGGCGTCGATCCGGGGCCAGGCGCCCAGCTGGCCCAGGCTGTCGACCACGGCCTGCCGCGACGGCGAGGCGGCCAGCAGGAAGACGGCGAAGACGGCGACCGCCAGCAGGGCGGCCAGTTTGACAATGGACTCGATGCCGATTGCCTGGATCAGGCCACGGTTGTGCTCCGTCAGGTCGGGGCGTCGCGCGCCGAACAGGATGGCGAAGCCCGCCAGCACGGCCGCCATGACCAGGACGGTCAGGCTCTCGGACCCGGCGACGGGGGTGCCGGCCGTGATCATCTCCCCGGCCATCGACAGGGACTTGAGCTGCAGCGCGATGTAGGGGACCGAGCCCAGGATGGCGACGCCCGCCACCGCCGCGCCCAGGGCCGGGCTCTTGCCGTAGCGGGAGGAGATGAAGTCGGCCATGGAGCCGACGTTCTCGCGCCGCGCGGCCGAGGCGACGCGCCGCCACAGCGGCAGCAGCAGGGTCATGCCCAGCACAGGGCCGATGTAGATGGGCAGATAGTCCCACCCGTCGCGCGCCGCCGTCCCCACCGCGCCGTAATAGGTCCAGGAGGTGCAGTAGATGGCCAGCGACAGGGCGTAGAGCGACGGACCCAGCATCCCGCCGCGCGCCTTGATCTGCGGCCGTTCGTACCACCAGGCGATGGCGAACAGGGCGGCCATGTAGAGGGCCGTCAGGGCCAGGGTGGCGAGGCTGAACATGGGCGTCATCTGGGCCGGGCGCGATCGCGCGGGCAAGTGAAAAAAGGGCGGCCCGGCCGAAGCCGGACCGCCCTCGGGTTGGCGAAAGTCACAACCTTTCCTTCCCCTTCATGGGGAGGGTGGTCGTAGCGAAGCGGAGAACGGGTGGGGAGGGCTTGGCGATCCTGGCCTCGGCGCCTGAATAGCCTGGCCGCCCCACCCGGCTTCGCCCTGACGGGTTCAGCCACCCTCCCCATGAAGGGGAGGGAGAGCGTCGCGCCTCAGTCGTGGATGTTCACGTCCTTGCCTTCCTTCACGAAGAGGACGCCCACCACCAGGGTCAGCACGGCGATGACGATCGGATACCAGAGGCCGTTGTAGATGTTGCCCGAGGCCGCGACCATGGCGAAGGCCGTGGTCGGCAGGAAGCCGCCGAACCAGCCGTTGCCGATGTGATAGGGCAGGGACATGGAGGTGTAGCGCACCTTGGTCGGGAACATCTCGACCAGGGCGGCGGCGATCGGGCCGTAGACCATGGTCACATAGAGGACCAGCAGGAACAGGATGCCGATCACCATGGGCTTGTTGACCAGGGCGTTGTCGGCCTTGGCCGGATAGCCGGCCTCGGTCAGGGCGGCGGTCAGGCCCGCGTCCCAGGTCTTCTTCTGCGCGTCGAAGTCGGCCTTGGCCAGCACCTTGCCGTTGAAGGACTCCACCACCCGGTCGCCGATGCGGACCTGGGCGACGGTTCCGGCGGGGGCGGCTTCATTGACGTAGGTGACGCCGGCCTTGGCCAGGTGGGTCTTGGCCAGGTCGCACGAGCTGTTGAAGACGGTCTTGCCGACCGGGTCGAACTGGAAGTGGCAGTCGGCCGGGTTGGCGACGACGGTGACCGGCGCCGAGGCCACGGCGGCGGCGAGGCGCGGGTTGGCCGCGACCGTCAGCCCCTGGAACAGCGGGAAGTAGGTCAGGGCCGCCAGCAGGCAGCCGGTCAGGATGATGGGCTTGCGGCCGATCTTGTCGGACAGCCAGCCGAAGATGACGAAGAAGGGCGTCGCCAGCGCCAGGGCGGCGGCGATCAGGATGTTGGCCAGGGCCGGATCGACCTTGAGCGTCTTCTCGAGGAAGAAGAGGGCGTAGAACTGGCCCGTGTACCAGACCACGGCCTGACCGGCGGCGAGGCCGAACAGGGCGATCAGCACCAGCTTCAGGTTCGGCCACATCAGGAAGCTGTCCTTCAGGGGGGTGGTCGAGCCCTTGCCCTCGGCCTTCATGCGTTTGAACGCCGGGCTTTCCGACAGCTTCAGGCGGATCCACAGGGACACGCCCAGCAGCAGGATCGAAACCAGGAAGGGGATGCGCCAGCCCCATTCGACGAAGGCGTCCTCGCCCACGGTGAAGCGCACGCCCAGGATCACCATCAGGCTGAGCAGCAGGCCCACGGTGGCGGTGATCTGGATGAAGGAGGTGTAGAAGCCGCGCTTGCCGTTGGGAGCGTGCTCGGCGACGTAGGTGGCGGCGCCGCCGTATTCCCCGCCCAGGGCCAGGCCCTGGATCAGGCGCATCAGCACCAGGGTGATCGGCGCGGCGATGCCGATGGCGGCGTAGGGCGGCAACAGGCCGACCACGAAGGTCGAGATGCCCATCAGCAGCATGGTCACCAGGAAGGTGTTCTTGCGCCCCCACAGGTCGCCCATGCGGCCGAAGACGACGGCCCCGAACGGCCGGATGGCGAAGCCCGCGGCGAAGGCCATCAGGGCGAAGATGAAGCCGGTGGTCTCGTTCACGCCCGAGAAGAACTGGGCGGAGATGATCGCGGCCAGCGAGCCGTAGAGATAGAAGTCGTACCATTCGATGACGGTGCCGACGGAGGAGGCGAGAATCACCAGCCGGTCGTTCTTGTCGACCGTGTGCTCCACGCCCTCCGCCGCATCCATGGTGCGGTCGGTCATGGGCAGTCCCTTCCTGTGCAGCCGCGAGGCGCGGCGCTTTCCCTCGCGCCCGGCGTGCTTTGCGCCGAGCGTCGGAAGGGAGAGTGACAGCAGGAAACCGGGTTTGCGGAGAGCGACCTTGGTCGAATAATCCGGCTTGGGAGCCCTCTCCCGGCGGGAGAGGGATCAAAGACCCATGCAGAGATACTTGATCTCCAGATAGTCCTCGATGCCGTGGCGGGAGCCTTCGCGGCCGAGGCCCGATTGCTTGACGCCGCCGAAGGGGGCGCCCTCGGTGGAGATCAGGCCGGTGTTGACGCCGATCATCCCCGTTTCCAGCGCCTCGGCGACGCGCCAGACGCGGCTCAAGTCGCGGGCGTAGAAATAGCCGGCCAGGCCGAAGACGGTGTCGTTGGCCAAGGCGATCCCTTCCTCCTCGGTCTCGAAGCGGACGACGCCGGAGACGGGGCCGAAGGTCTCCTCGCGGCACATCTGCATGTCCTGGCTCACGCTCGACAGGACCGTCGGCTGGAAGAAGGTTCCGCCCAGGTCGTGGCGCCCGCCGCCGGTCAAAAGGGTCGCGCCCTTGGCCAGGGCGTCGGCGACGTGGGCCTCGACCTTCTTCACGGCCTTTTCGTCGATCAGGGGGCCGATCTGGACGCCGTCGTCCAGGCCGTTTCCGACCTTCAGCGCCTGCGTGGCCTTGGTCAGCTTGGCGACGAACTCGTCGTGGACGGCAGACTGCACATAGAAGCGGTTGGTGCAGACGCAGGTCTGGCCCGCGTTGCGATATTTGGAGGCGACGGCGCCCGCCACGGCGGCGTCCACATCGGCGTCGTCGAAGACCAGGAAGGGGGCGTTGCCGCCCAGCTCCAGGCTCATCTTCTTGATGGTCTGCGACGACTGTTCCATCAGCAGGCGGCCGATCTCGGTCGAGCCGGTGAAGCTGATCTTGCGCACCGTTTCATTCGACGTCAGCTCGCCGCCGATGGCCGAGGCCGAGCCGGTGACGACGTTGAACAGACCGGGCGGCAGGCCCGCCTCTTCCGCCAGAACGGCCAGCGCCAGAGCCGACAGCGGCGTCTGGCTGGCCGGCTTCAGCACCACGGCGCAGCCGGCGGCCAGGGCCGGGCCGACCTTGCGGGTGATCATGGCGGCGGGGAAGTTCCACGGCGTGATCGCCCCCACCACCCCGACCGGCTGGCGCAGGGTCACGATCCGCTTGGCGGCGTCATGGGAAGGGATGACCTCGCCATAGGTGCGTTTGCCCTCCTCGGCGAACCATTCGATGAAGCTGGCGGCATAGGCGATCTCGCCCCTGGCCTCGGTCAGGCTCTTGCCCTGCTCGCGGGTCAGCAGGCGGCCCAGCGCCTCCTGCTCGCTCATCATCAGGTCGAACCAGCGGCGAAGGATGCGGGCCCGTTCGCCCGCCGTCCTGGCGGCCCAGGGCTTCATCGCGGCCTCGGCGGCGGCGATAGCGCGGCGGGTCTCAGGGGCGCTCATGTCGGGCACGGTCGCCAGCACCTCGCCCGTGGCGGGGTTGGTCACGTCGAGGGTTCCGCCGCCGTCGGCGTCGATCCAGCGGCCGTCGACATAGGCCTGATGACGCAGCAGGCGGGCGGGGTCGGACATGGGGGCTCCTGGGAAGGCGGGGGCGGGAAGCCCGCATAACGCGCCGAGGGCGGCCCGGCTGCAAGACGGCGAAACGCCCGGGCGCCGATCCTAGGCCAGCATCAGCCCCATGCGGACCAGGGCCGACAGGCTGTCGGCCTCCATCTTGGCCATGACCTTGGCGCGGAAGACCTCGACGGTGCGCGGGCTGATCTTCAGCTCCAGGGCGATCTCCTTGTTGGAGGCGCCGGCGACCAGGGCGTCGAAGACCTGGCGCTCGCGCGGGGTCAGGCGGCCGAGCCGCAGCCGGGCGGCCTGGCGCGCCTGCTGCCGGGCGTCGAGGTCGCTGAGGCGGGCCAGGCAGCCGCGCACCACCTCGACCAGGCGGACGGGATCGAAGGGCTTTTCGATGAAGTCGACGATGCCCGCCTTCATCATCTGCACGGCCATGGGCACGTCGGCGTGGCCGGTGATGACGATGACCGGCCACGCCTCGCCGCGCAGCTCGGCCAGACGCCGCACGACCTCGGCGCCGTCCATGCCGGGCATGCGCACGTCGGTGATGACGCAGGCCGCGGGGTCCTCGGGCAGGCCGGCGAAAAACTCCGAGCCGCTGGCGAAGCCGCGCGCGCGCACGCCCCGACCGCGCAGGACGCGCAGCAGGGAATCGCGCACGGCGGAGTCGTCGTCGATGACGAAGACGGAATGGTCGCTCATGCGGCGCGGGCCTCCTCGTCCCGCGGAAGGGTGAAGTAGAAGGCGGCTCCGCCCAGCATCTCGCTGCGGCCCGCCTGCAGGCCGGCGCGGTGCCGCTCGACGATGGTGCGCGTCACCGAAAGCCCCAGGCCCAGGCCGCCCGCCTTGGTGCTGGTCATGGGCTGGAAGATGCGGTCGAGTTGATCGTCGGACACGCCCGGCCCGTTATCCTCGACGCTGAGCCGATAGCCGTCGGCGTCGGCGCGGCCCAGGACGCGCACCTCGGCCCCTGCGCGGCCCGCCGCCGCCTCCACGCCGTTGCGGACCAGATTGACCACGGCCTGCTGGAACTGGATGCGGTCGGCCTGCACCTCGTCGTCCTCGGCCGCGACCTCGATGCGGAGCGCCACGCCTCGGGCCCGGCCGATCATGGCCAGCACCTCGCCCAGGTCCTGGACCATGGCGGCGGCGCGCTCGCGGCTCAGGCCGCCCGTCTCCTGGGTCAGGAAGGCGCGCATGCGGCGGATGATCTGGCCCGCGCGCAACAACTGGCCCTGGGCCAGGTCCAGGGTGCGGCCGGCGCTGTCGCCCAGGGGGCCGGCCTTTTCCATGTCGACCCGGCTGGCGTGCAGATAGGCGGTGGCCGCGCTGAGCGGCTGGTTCAGCTCATGGGCCAGGGTGGCGGCCATTTCGCCCAGGGAGTTCAGCCGCCAGACGGTGTTCAACTGGGCGTGCAGTTCCCGCGCCTGGGCCTCGGCGGCGTGGCGCAGCGTCAGGTCGATCAGGCCCAGGGCCAGGTGCTCGTCGTCCGGGGCGCCGGGGGCCAGGCCGAAGCGGATGGCGAGGGGAAAGGTCGCGCCGTCGGAGCGGCGTCCCGTCCAGTGGCCGCCGGGGGGCTGCAACTGGCCGGTCTCGACGCCGGCGGCGGCGACCGCCGCCACGTCGAAGCCGGGAACCAGGTCCGCGAAGGGACGGCCGCGCACGGCCGTCTCGGCGACGTCGAACAGGGCGGCCGCCGCGCTGTTCAGCCGTCGGATCGCTCCATCGCGCGTCAGCGTCAGCGCCGGGGTCGACAGGAAGGCGGCGTTCAGCATGGCGTCGCGGGCGGCCAGCCTGTCCATCAGCCGACGGGCCTGCACCCACGCCAGGATCAGGGCCGCCGTCGCCGCCAGCACCAGGACCAGGGCCGCGACCGCCAGCGGCCGGGGCGCGAGCGGCGTGGCCACCGCCAGGATCAGGACCCCAGAGGCGCAGACGGCGCAAAGCACGGCCGTCGCCGCCGCCAGGGGGCGGCGGCGCGACAGGACGTCAGGCGCGCAACGGTCCAATACTGAGTAAATCGAACTCTCCCTCGGCGCCTTGCAGATCAGGAGCCGAGTCCTCCCGTGGCGTCACCGTCAGAACCCAGACGAGGGCGCGTCTTTAAATAGTTCTTCCTGGCCATGCAATTGTCGCTTTCAGTCACTGGTCGATGACAAAAAGCAAGGTTTCTGTCGTAACGACGATATCTGTGAGGGTCGGCGGCATGGTTACTTCACTGTTAAGCTTAAGTCCTTGAATGGCTAAGCTTGAGACCTGCGCGGCGGGAGCGCTTCGTTCCAGTGCGGGTTTCTACGTATGGCCGAATTTACGATTGCCTACCCTTGTTCCGACCAGAAGGGGGCAGTCTCAAAGAGGTCTGAATGTCCTTTAGTTCAATCGCCCGGCGCCAGAAGAGCGGCCGAGCGCTTCTCCGGCCGGCCCTGGCCGGTCTGGCGTTCGTCCTGTCGGCGGCCGTCGCCGCGCCGGCCGCGGCTCAATCCCTCGGCGTCCAGCTGGGCGTCGCCAGCGAATACATCGGCAAGGGCGCGGGCAAGAGCGCCGGGGATCCCAGCGTCAACGGAACCGTGGAGGTGTCTCAGGGCGCCTTCTACGGCAGCGTCTTCGCCTCGACGGCCAAGCTGTCGCAAGGCTCGGACGCCGAGATCATCGCCGCCCTGGGCTGGCGGCCCAAGGCGGCGGGATTCGCCTTCGACCTGTCGGTGATGAACCGGGACCTGCCCGGCACGCGCGCCGGCGTGGACGCCAACTACTGGGAATATCAGGCCGACGCCTCGCGCAAGCTCGGGCCGGTCGCCACGCGCCTGAGGGTCAACTATTCGCCGGACGGCTTCGCCGCGACCCGTGAGGCCTGGTGGGTCGAGCTGCAGGGCGCGGTGGCCGTCGGCCCGCGCACGCGCCTGTCGGCGGCGATCGGCGACCGCAGCGCCGACGGTGGCGCCGACTACGCCGCCTGGAACCTGGGCCTGAAGCATGGCTTGGCGGAGGGTCTGGCGGTCGACCTGCGCTGGTACGACACCGATCGTCATGACCTGGGCGCCAGCTATGACGGCCGCCTGGTCGGCGCGCTGACCTTTTCATTCTGAGGCGCGCCGTCGCGGCGCCGGCCTCAAGACTAAATTCACGCGGGAGGGGGATAGATGGTCACCATGTTGAGCGACCTGAAGATCGAAAAGAAGCTGCTGGCGGCCTTCGCGGCCGTCATCTTGGCCATCGTGGCCATGGGGGGGATGGTCTTCATGCAGATCAACGCCCTGGACCGTGCCCGCATCGACCGCGCGCGCGCCTCGGCGGTTCAGCAGGAAGTTGAATCCGCTCAATTCTATCTGGCGCGCCAGGAGGCGAGCTATCGCGGCTTCCTGGTGTCCCGCGACCCCTATTACCTGGAGCGCCTGGCCGCGCACCGGAAGAATTTCGACAAGAATCTGGATCGCGTGCGCCAGCTGGATCCCGGCAGCGCCGCTGACGTGAAGGCCGCGCGCGCCGGCCTTGATGAGTGGACGCGCCAGGTCGTCGAGCCGGGCCGGACCATGGTGGCGGAACCCTCCACCTGGATGCAGGCCATCGCCGTCGTCGGCCGCGACGGCGCCGCCGACAAGCTGATCGAGCCGGCCGAGGCCGCTCTGGAGCGCCTGGAGGCCAAGAAGACGCAGGAAAGCAAGCGCCATGGCGAGAAGCAGGTCGCGGCGGCCAAGACCGCGCGGGGCGTCCTGATCGGCGGCCTGCTGCTGGCGCTGGCCATGGCCGGCGCCATGGCGGTGATGCTGGCCAACGTCCTGGCCAAGCCCCTGGTCGCCATGACCGCGGCCATGCGCCGCCTGGCCTCGGGCGACACGACCGTCGCGGTGCCCGCCGTCGGCCGCAAGGATGAGGTCGGCCAGATGGCCGCCGCCGTCCTGGCCTTCAAGGACGCCGCCATCGCCAAGGAGGGCCTGGAGGCCGAGGCCGCCGCCCAACGCCAGGCCGCCGAGGAGGAGCGCGCCCGCGTCGAGGCCGAGAAGGCCAAGGCCGCCGAAGAGGACCGCGTCGCCATCACCGCCCTGGGCGAAGGCCTCAACGCCATGGCCAACGGCGACCTGACGCATCGGATGACGGTGGCCGTCGCGCCCAAGGCCGAGCAGTTGAAGGCCGACTTCAACGCCGCCGTCAGCCAACTGGAACAGGCCATCGCCGCCGTGGCGGCCAACGTCGCCGCCATCCGTTCGGGCTCGGGCGAGATCAGCCAGGCCTCCGACGACCTGTCGCGCCGCACCGAGCAGCAGGCCGCCAGCCTGGAGGAGACCGCCGCCGCCCTGGACGAGATCACCGCCACGGTGAACCGCACGGCCGACGGCGCCCGTCAGGCGTCCGGCGTGGTGCAGCGCGCGCGCGGCGAGGCCGAGGCCTCGGGCGCGGTGGTCAGCGACGCCGTCAGCGCCATGACCGCCATCGAACAGTCGTCCAGCCAGATCGGCGCCATCATCGGCGTGATCGACGAGATCGCCTTCCAGACCAATCTTCTGGCCCTGAACGCGGGCGTCGAGGCGGCGCGCGCGGGCGACGCGGGCCGCGGCTTCGCCGTCGTCGCTTCGGAAGTGCGGGCCCTGGCCCAGCGCTCGGCCGAAGCGGCCAAGGAGATCAAGACCCTGATCACCGCCTCGGGCCGTCAGGTGGAGCAGGGCGTGGCCCTGGTCGGCCAGACGGGCGAGGCGCTCGGCCGCATCGTCGCCGGCGTGGCCGAAATCGACGGCCTGATGGCGGAAATCTCGGCCTCGGCCCAGGAGCAGGCGACCGGCCTGCAGCAGGTCAACTCGGCCGTGAACCAGATGGATCAGGTCACCCAGCAGAATGCGGCGATGGTCGAGGAATCGACCGCCGCCAGCCACTCCCTGGCTCAGGAGGCCGACGTCCTGGCCGCCTCGGTGGCGCACTTCAAGGTGGCCCAGGCGGCTGCGCCCGCCCGCGCCCCCGCCCCCGCCCGCGCCGCGACGCCGGCGCCCAAGGCCAAGCCCGTTGCGGCGCCCGCGTTCGCGCCGGCGCCGGCCGAGGCCGCCGCGCCCGCCCGAACGCCGCAGCCGGTGGCCGAGACGGTCGCCGCCCTGAAGACGATGGGGCGCGGCGGCGCGGCGCTGAAGACTGAGGTCGTCGAGGACGGCTGGGAGGAGTTCTGATGACGGCCACGGTCGTTCTGGCCCCTGTTCTGGACCTGCGCGCCGCCGCCCCGCTGAAGGCGGAGCTGATGGCCGTGCGGGGCCAGGCCCTGACGCTCGACGCCTCGGCGGTCGAGCGGCTGGGCGGGCAGGGCCTGCAGGTGTTGCTGGCGGCCATCCGCACCTGGCGGGCCGACGGCTGCGCCTTGACCTTCCTCAATGTGTCGGAGGCGCTGGCGGTGCAATGGCGCCAGTTCGGGGCCTCTCCCGACGACCTTTCCGCAGACGACCTTTCCGTTTTGGGCGAACCCGCATGATCAAGACCGTTCTGACCGTCGACGACTCGCGCACCATGCGCGAGATGCTGATGCTGGCCCTGCAGGACGCGGGCTATCGGGTGGTGCAGGCCGAGGACGGCGTCCACGGCCTGGAGGTGCTGCAGGCCGAGAGCCCGGACATCGTCATCACCGACATCAACATGCCGCGCATGGACGGCTTCGGCTTCATCGAGGGCATGCGCGCCGACCCGGCCTTCAGCGGCGTCCCCGTGCTGGTCCTGACCACTGAGAGCGACGCGGCCAAGAAGCAGCGCGCGCGCGAGGCGGGCGCCACCGGCTGGATCGTCAAGCCGTTCGATCCCGCGCGTCTGGTCGACGCCGTGCGCCGCGTGGCGGCTTAAAGGAATAGGGGCCGAGGCCAGACGATGAGCGACGATCCGTTCGAGGCGATCAAGGCGACCTTCTTCCAGGAGTGCGAGGAGCTGCTCGGCGACCTGGAGAGCAATCTGCTGGCGCTGGAGTCCGGTTCGACGGACATCGAGGTCATCAACGCCGTCTTCCGCGCCGTCCATTCGGTGAAGGGCGGGGCGGGGGCCTTCGGCCTGGAGGACCTGGTGCGTTTCGCCCACGTCTTCGAGACCCTGATGGACGAGCTGCGTTCGGGCCGGAAGGCCTGCGACGAGCCGACGGTGCGGACCCTGCTGCGGGCCGCCGACGTCCTGGCCGACCATGTGGCGGCGGCGCGCGGCGCCGGGGCGCCGGTCGATCCGGCGCGCTCGGCCGGCCTGGTCGCCGAGCTGGAGACCCTGACCCACGGCGGGGCGGCCCCGGCCGCGACGACGGACCTGGCCGAGGACGACGACTTCGGCTTCACCCCCATCGCCCTGGATCTGGCGGCGTTCGAGGCGCCAGCCGGCCTGTCTGATCTGCCCGACCTGCCGCCTCTGCCGGACCTCGCCGCCCTGGCCCCGCTCGAGGCGCCGATGGCCGCCGTCGAGGGCGGATGGAAGATCGTCTTCCGCCCGCATCCGCGCCTCTACGCCAGCGCCAATGAGACGGGCCTGCTGCTGCGCGAGCTGGCGCGCCTGGGGCCGACGCGCGTGGAATTGGACGACAGCGGCCTGCCGACGCTGGACGCCCTGGACCCGAACGACAGCCACCTGATCTGGACCATCGAACTGGACGGCGACGCCAGCGAGGCCGAGGTGCGCGACGTGTTCGATTTCGTGGAAATGGATTGCGACCTGAGCATCACCCCCCTGAACGCCGCCGCCTCGACTGAGGCCCCGGCGGCCGTCGAGGACGACGAGGAAGCCCCGGCCGAAGCCCTGGCCCAGGCGGCCGCCGCCGATCTGGACATCGCCGCCCTGCTGGCCTCGGTGGGCGCGGCCCCGGCGGCCGAGCCTGTAGCGCCTGAGCCTGCCGTTCCTGAACCTGTCGTCGCCGCTCCGGCCCCCGCGCCTGTCGCCGTTGCGCCTGTCGCGCCCGCTGCGCCTGCGGCCCCTCCGGCTCCGACTCCGACCCCTTCGGCGCCCGCTCCGGCCGCCGCTGCGCCGGTGACCATCCGCGTCGACCTGGAGCGGGTGGACCGGATGATCAACGCCGTCGGCGAGCTGGTCATCCAGCAGGCCATGCTGGCCCAGCGCGTGACCGAGAGCGGCCTGGCCCGCTCGTCCGACATCGCCCTCGGCCTCGAAGACCTCGAACTGCTGACGCGCGAGATTCAGGACAGCGTCATGGCCATCCGCGCCCAGCCGGTGAAGTCGGTGTTCCAGCGGATGCCCCGCCTGGTGCGCGAATGCGCCGAGATGACCGGCAAGAAGGTGCGTCTGGTCACTTCGGGCGAGGACACCGAGGTCGACAAGACGGTGATCGAACGCCTGTCCGAACCGATCACCCACATGCTGCGCAACGCCATCGACCACGGGCTGGAAGGCCCCGACGAGCGGCTGGCGGCGGGCAAGCCGGCCGAGGGCACGGTGCGCCTGGCGGCCCTGCACCGCTCGGGCCGGATCGTCATCGAGATCGCCGACGACGGCAAGGGCATCAACCGCCAGCGCGTGAAGGGCATCGCCGTCGAGCGCGGCCTGATCGCCGAGGACGCGGCCCTGTCGGACGAGGAGATCGACAACCTGATCTTCATGCCCGGCTTCTCGACCGCGACCGAGGTGTCCGACCTGTCGGGACGCGGCGTCGGCATGGACGTGGTGCGCCGCTCGATCCAGTCTCTGGGCGGCCGCATCTCGATCAGCTCGGTTCCCGGCAAGGGCTCGACCTTCACCCTCAGCCTGCCGCTGACCCTGGCGGTGCTGGACGGCATGGTGGTGGGGGCCGCCGAACAGACCCTGGTCGCGCCCCTGGCCGCCATCGTCGAGAGCCTGACGCCGGACGCGGCCGACATCCATCACGTGGGCGGCGTCGATCCGGTGCTGCGCTTCCGCGAGGCCTTCCTGCCCCTGGTCGACGTGGCCTGGTGCATGGGCTTCAGCGACCAGCCGACCGCGCTCAAGGGCGGGGTGGTGATGATCGTCGAGACCGAGAGCGGCCAGCGCGCCGCCCTGCTGGTCGACGCCATCCACGGCCAGCGCCAGGTGGTCATCAAGAGCCTGGAAGCCAACTATCGCCACGTCGAGGGCGTGGCCGCCGCGACCATCCTGGGCGACGGGCGCGTGGCCCTGATCCTGGACATCGACGCCCTGGTCTCGACCGGGCGCGCCCGATCCCCTTCTCGAGCCGAAATGCAGATGGCGAGCTGACCATGACCCACTCCGTCACCCCCAATGTCGCCGGCGCCGACCGCGAACTGATCGCCTTCCGCATCGGCGAGCAGGAGTTCTGCGTCGACATCATGAGCGTGCGCGAGATCCGCGGCTGGAGCCCGGCTACGCCCCTGCCGCGCTCGCCCGCCTATATGAAGGGCGTTATCAACCTGCGCGGCGCCGTCCTGCCGATCATCGACCTGGGCGCGCGCTTCGGCCTGAAGACCGGCGAGCCGACCGAACGGCACGTCATCATGGTGGCTCATGTGGGCTCGCGTCTGGTCGGCCTCCTGGTCGACGCGGTGTCGGACATCGTCCAGCTGTCGGACGCGGCCATCCAGCCGACCCCCGACGTGGCCAGCGACCAGGTGAAGTCCTTCGTGAAGGGCATCTTCGCCGTCGAGGGCGGCCGCATGATCAGCCTGATCGACCTGGACCACGTCCTGCCGGAAGGCGAGGCCGAAGCGGCATGACGAACGTCGCCGGACGGGAGGCCCTGGTCGAAGGCGAGTTCGTCTTCACCGCCGAGGACTTCCGTCACATCGCCCAGACCCTGCACGCGCACGCGGGCATCGCCCTCAGCGAGGGCAAGGCGGCGCTGGTCTATTCGCGCCTGGCCAAGCGTCTGCGCCTGCTCGGCCTGCGCAGCTTCCGCGACTATTGCGCCCTGATCGACGGGGCCGAGGGCGTGGACGAGCGCCAGGCGATGATGGCGGCCCTGACCACCAACGTCACCCGCTTCTACCGCGAGCCGCACCACTTCGATCACCTGCGCGATCGGGTCATGCCGGAGCTGGCCGCAAAGGCGCGGGCGGGCGGGCGCGTGCGCCTGTGGTCCGCCGCCTGCTCGAACGGGCAGGAGCCTTACTCCATGGCCCTGACGGTGCTGGACGTCCTGCCCGAGGCTGCTGATCTGGACGTGCGCATCCTGGCCACCGACATCGACCCCAACATGGTCGCCGAGGGCGCGGCGGGCGTCTATGCCGAGGAGCTGCTGAACCCGGTTCCGGCGGCGTCGCGCAAGCATTTCGAGCCGGTCGCCGGCGCGCCCGGCCGCTTCTCGGCCGACGCGACCCTGCGGCGGCTGGTGACGTTCAAGGAGCTGAACCTGATCGGCGACTGGCCGATGCGCGGCCGCTTCGACGTCATCTTCTGCCGCAACGTCGTGATCTATTTCGACGACGTGACCCAGGCGCGGGTCTGGAGCCGCTTCACCCCGATCATGAACCCCGGCGGGGTTCTATACATCGGTCATTCCGAGCGCGTGACGGGGCCGGCCGCGGCCGAACTGCAGCCCGCCGGCCTGACCACCTACGTCAAGGGAGCGGCGGCATGAGCGCGGTCTCGGTCCTGGTGGTGGACGACAGCGCCACCATGCGCAGCCTGATCAGCGCCGTCCTGCGGCGCGATCCGGAGATCAACGTGGTCGGCACGGCCGCCGACCCGCTGGAGGCGCGCGCCAAGATCAAGGAGCTTAATCCCGACGTCATCACCCTGGACGTCGAGATGCCCAACATGAACGGGCTGGAGTTCCTCGAGAAGATCATGCGGCTGCGGCCCATGCCGGTGGTCATGGTCTCGACCCTGACACAGGCGGGAACCGACGTGACCCTGGCGGCGCTGGAGGTCGGGGCCGTCGACGCCGTGGCCAAGCCCGCGCCGGGCGTGCCGGCCCAGGAGGCTTTCGGCGACCTGGCGGAGAAGGTGAAGATCGCCGCGCGCTCTCGTGTTCGCCCGCTGGAAGCCCGCGCGGCCCAGGGGCATGAGGGCGCCTATCACGCCGATCCGAACCATGTGCTGGCCATCGGCTCCTCCACGGGCGGGGTCGAGGCCCTGCTGACCATCCTGTCGGCCTTCCCCGCCGACTGCCCGGCGACGGTCGTCACCCAGCACATGCCCGCCAGCTTCACCAAGAGCTTCGCCGCCCGCCTGAACAAGGCTTCGGCCGCCCAGGTCAGCGAGGCCGAGGACGGGGCGCCGCTGAAGCCCGGCCATGTCTATATCGCCCCGGGCGGAGACGCCCACCTGGCGGTGTCGGGCGGACGCTGTCGCCTGGTCGCGGCCGATCCGGTCAACGGCCACCGTCCGTCGGTCGATGTGCTGTTCGGCTCGGTCGCCCAAATGGGGCGGCCGATGACGGGCGTGATCCTGACCGGCATGGGCAAGGACGGGGCCAAGGGCCTGCTGGCGATGCGCCAGGCCGGCGCCCGCACCCTGGGCCAGGACGAGGCCTCCTGCGTCGTCTATGGGATGCCCCGCGCCGCCTTCGAAGCGGGCGCCGTCGAGCGCCAGTTGCCCCTGTCCCGCATGGCCCCGGCCATCCTCGAATCTTGCGCCGCCCGCTCGGCCGCGCCCCAGTCAGTCGCGTAAGGACGCCCATGCCCGCCGCTTCCGCCATCCGCACCCTTGTCGTCGACGACCAGCTGACGATGCGTTCCCTGGTCCGCGCCAGCCTGCATCAAATCGGCATGCGCGAGATCGACGAAGCGCCCGACGGGGAGGCGGCCCTGCGCTTCCTGCTGGCCCAGCCGGTCCATCTGGTGATCTCGGACTTCAACATGCCCAACCTGGACGGGCTGAGCCTGTTGCGCGCCATCCGCGCCCACCCGCCCCTGTCCAAGACGGCCTTCATCATGCTGACGGGCCGGGCCGACCGCGAACTGGTGCAGCGCGCCGTGCAGTTCGGCGTGAACAACTATCTGGTGAAGCCCTTCACCACCGCCCAGCTGAAGGACAAGCTGGAAGCGGTCTTCGGCCCGCTGACGTGACCGACGCGGCGGTCCAGGAGCCGGTCGAGCGGCGCGTGCACGTGGGGCAGGGCGAACACCATGTGTCGTCCGATCCCGACGTCGTGCTGACGACCATCCTGGGCAGCTGCGTCGCCCTGTGCCTGCGCGACCCCGTGGCCGGGGTGGGCGGCATGAACCACTTCCTTCTGCCGGAAGGGGCGGGGACCGGCGAAACGTCCGGCACGGGCGCGGGCCGCCGCTACGGCGCTTATCTGATGGAAATTCTGATCAACGACGTGCTCAAGGCCGGCGGGCGCCGTGACCGGCTGGAGGCCAAGCTGTTCGGCGGCGGCCGCATGTTCGACGTCCTGACCGACGTGGGCGCCGCCAACGTCGAATTCGCCGAACGTTTTCTGGCCGACGAGGGCATTTCCGTGCTCGGCGGCAGTTTGGGGGGCGTCGGGGGGCGCCGACTACACTATTGGCCGGTCAGCGGCCGGGCGCGGCAACGCGTGGTGACCGATCGGGCGGCCCTGCCGCCCTCGACGCCGCCGCCGCCTCCGGCGGCCGGAGAACTGGAGCTCTTCTGAAATGGGCGAGAACGACAATCGCGACCTGCTGGCCGCCATGGCGGCGGAACTGGCCGACATCCGCGGCGAGATCGAGGTGGCCGGCGGACTGGTGTCCGAGGTCCTGCGCCTGCTGCCGCCCGAAACGCGGCTGGGGTATCTGACGCGCAGTCAGACCTTCGACGTCCTGGTCCAGCGGGTCGAGGCCCTGGCGGGCCTGGCCCAGGCCGTGGCCGACGACCAGCCCATGGACACCGCCCTGGCGGCCCTGCCCCTGGCCGAGATGGCCGAGCGGATGCAGGAGACGGCCCACCGCGCCCGTCCGGCGACCGCCGCCGCCGACCCCGCCGACGACGCGCCCGCCGCAGCGGCAGGCGTGCTGCACCTGTTCTGAGCGTATGGCCGAAGACCGCGTCAATCTGGAGCAGTCGACGGTTCTGCTGGTCGACGACAACCCCCAGGCCCTGGACATGCTGAGCTCGGTCTTCCTGGGCTTCGGCGTCAAGGAGCAGATCAAATGCGCCTCGGCCGTCGAGGCGGTGAAGGTCGTCCAGAAGCGCCAGATCGACCTAGTGGTCATCGACTGCGGCGACCCGGAGATGGACAGCTACGCCTTCACCCGCTGGCTGCGTCGCGAGACGCCGGCGCCGCTGCGCTACATCCCTGTCATCCTGCTGACCGGCCACGCCTCCCAGGCCAAGGTGCAGGAGGGGCGCGACTGCGGCGTCAGCTTCGTCGTGACCAAGCCGCTGACGCCCGCCGTGCTGCTCAAGCGCATCCTGTGGCTGGCCGGCGACGAGCGCGAGTTCGTCGAAGCGGCCAGCTATGTCGGGCCGGATCGCCGGGTGCGTAATTTCGGCCCGCCGATCGGCGTGCCGGGCCGCCGCAAGGGCGACCTGTCCACCCACGTCGGCGCCGCGGTCGAAGCCAATATGGATCAGGCCGACATCGACATGCTGCTCAAGCCCATGAGGGTCTCGCTGTGACCACGACGCCGGAAGCCCGCACCCTGAAGATCAAGACCTCCCTGGCGCGGCAGATGGCCCAGCCCGGCGGCCGGACCCTGGCCGACGTCGAGCGCCGCGCCAACGATCGCCTGGGCCGCCACAAGGCCGAGGTCATGGCCGAGATCGAGGCCGCCGTGGCCGGGCTGGAAGGGCTGTGCGCGGCGCGTCCCGACGCCCCCGCGGCCGAGGTCTATCGCCTGGCCTCGCGGGTGCTGGACCTGGCCGGCTTCTTCGACACGGGGCCGCTCTACGAGGCGGGCTACAGCCTGGCCGACGTCGCCGACCGCATGGCGGCGGCCGGCGCCTGGGACTGGCCTCCGGTGCTGGTGCACGTCCAGGCCCTGCGCCTGATCCTGAAGGCGGGCTGCGAACGCAACGCCGCGACCGACCACCTGCTGGCGGGATTGAAGGCCGTGGCGATCAAGGCGCGGACATAAGACCCTTCTCCCCTTGTGGGAGAAGGTGGCAGGCGGAGCCTGACGGATGAGGAGTTGCGGGACCTGGGCCTGGCAACCCTTCGTCCGATTTCGGAGAGACCCCTCATCCGGCCCTGACGGGCCACCTTCTCCCACAAGGGGAGAAGGAAGCGGTCAGCCGTAGCGGGCGATGCCCAGGTCCGCCGTCTCGATGTCGGGCGTGCGGCCGTCGATGAGGTCGGCGATGACGCGGGCCGAGCCGCAGGCCATGGTCCAGCCCAGCGTCCCGTGGCCGGTGTTCAGGAACAGGTTGTCGATCGGGGTCTTGCCGATCACCGGGGTGCCGTCCGGCGTCATCGGGCGCAGGCCCGACCAGAAGCTGGCCGCCTTCAGGTCGCCCGCGCCGGGGAACAGCGAGCCGACCGAATGCTCCAGCGTGTTGCGGCGCTGCGCCGGCAGGACGTTGTTGTAGCCCGAGATTTCGGCCATGCCGCCGACGCGGATGCGGTCGCCCAGGCGGGTGATGGCCACCTTGTAGCTCTCGTCCATGATGGTCGAGACGGGGGCGGCGGGTTCGTCGATGATCGGAGCGGTGATGGAATAGCCCTTCACCGGATAGACCGGCAGGGTCATGCCTAGCGGCTTGACCATCTGCGGCGAATAGGAGCCCAGGGCCAGGACATAGGCGTCGGCCGTGACCACGCCCTTGTCGGTCTTCACCCCGGTGATGCGGCCGCCCTCGGCGATCAGCCCCTGGATGGTTGTTCCGTACTGGAAGGTCACGCCGTTCGCGGCGGCCACGTCGGCCAGGGCGTTGGTGAATTTGAAGCAGTCGCCGGTCTCGTCCTTGGGCAGGCGCAGGCCGCCGACGAACAGGTCGCGCGTGGCCTTCAGACCCGGCTCGGCGCGGATGCAGCCGTCCTGATCCAGCACCTCGAAGGGGACGCCGCCTTCGCGCAGGACCTCGGTGTCCTTGTAGATGCCGTCCAGCTGCTTCTGGGTGCGGAACAGCTGCAGCGTCCCCTGGGTGCGGTGGTCGTAGTCGAGGCCCAGCTCTTCGTTCAGCGCCGTCTGCACCACCTGGCTGTAGTCGGCCAGGCGCACCATGCGCGCCTTGTTCAGCGCATAGCGGGCCGAGGTGCAGTTGCGCAGCAGGGCCAGCAGCCAGCGCATGGTGGCCGGGTTCACCTGCGGCTGCAGGATCAGCGGGGCGTGGCGCATGAACAGCCACTTCACCGCCTTGGCGGGAATGCCGGGCGCGGCCCAGGGCGAGGAATAGCCGGGCGAGATCTCGCCCGCGTTGGCGAAGCTGGTCTCCAGCGCCGGACCGCCCTGGCGGTCGATGACGGTCACCTCATGCCCCTGGCGCGCCAGGTAGTGGGCGGTGGTCACGCCGATGACGCCGGCGCCGAGGATTGCGATCTTCATTGGTCTTGACCTTACGCGAGACAGACGCGTCGGCTCCCTAGACCAGATTTTGCGCGGGTCGCGCAAGTCGCAGTTTGTGTGCGCTGCAATATGGGCGACGCTTAAAAGGACCGGCCCGGATCGCGCGATCCGGGCCGATTATTTGCTCATTTAATGAAGCGGGCCTCGACGGGGGCGTAGCGGTCCCACACCGCCTTGTCCGCCAGGGAGCGCAGCAGCTTGAGATATTCCGCGTGTGTCCAGGCCAGGGGCGTGGCCGAGTTGGTGCCTTCCCCCATCGTCTCCTTGTGCCAGGTTGGATGGCCGACGCCGTCCCAGACCTGTTCGGGCAACAGCAGGCCGGCGTTGGCGAACCGCTCCATGCCGCGCACATAGGTCTGGCGGATGGCGTTCAGGGACGCGTCGTCGGCGGCCCCGGCCTGCAGGGCGCGGGCCAGTTCATAGTGGCCGCGTTCGCCGGTGAAGAAGGGCCAGACCCGGCCGCGCTGGCCCGGCGCCATGACGCCGCCGACGCCGTAGCCCTTGCCGTCCGAGACGTCCTCGCCGTAGCCGTCGACGCCGTAGCGGCGCCAGCCCGGCGTCTGGTCGCCCGCCGGGCCGAAGTCGTAGCGGACGCGGACCATGTCCTCGCGCGCCGTGTCGTCGTATTCGCCCAGCGTCGCGACGACGTGCTCGTCGTTCGCCGCGCGCACGCCGTAGCGCACCAGTTCCAGGAAGCCGCCGTCGATCACGTGATCCTCGGGCGGGGCGATCTGGCCGTTGGCCGTTCCGATCGGGGCCTTGTCGTTCGGGTCGGTGTTGCGGGTGATGCGGACGTAGTAGCGCCCGTCGCCGAAGTCGCCGTTGGTGGTGAACATCGTCGCCTCGATGGCGGCGGCGTAGCGGTCGGCGGCGGCCTGATAGCGCTCCGCGCCGGCGGCGTCGCCCGTCGCCCGCGCCATCTCGGCGGCCACGGTCAGGCCGGCCACCACGGCGGCGGTGGTCGAGGGGGAATAGCCCTGTTGCTCCTCCCAGCGTTCCTGCTGGGTGAAGGGCGGGCGGATCTCGTTCTGGTTCCAGTCGATGTCGACCTTGCCGCCGTCGACCAGGAAGTCGGCCGCGGGCTTGAGCATCCTGGCGTACATCTCGGCCATGTCGGCGTCGGTCAGCCAGCCCAGGGTCCACAGGCGATGGCCCAGCATCAGCGGCATGGCCGTCTGGTCCAGCTGGACCGCCATCCACTCCAGCGTGCCGTCGACGTGGGTCTTCTGCAGGAACCAGCCGCCGGCGCCCTTGTTGCCCGGCGTGTCCGGCCCGACCTGGACCTGGGGCAAATAGTGGAAGGCGGCCAGGGGCGTCGCCTTGTCGCCCAGCGCCGCGAAGGCCATGGCCACCTGATAGAAGTCGCGCGGCCAGACGGCCTTGTAGCCGGTCGAAGGCTTGGACGCGTCCACCGTGTCGCCCCAGGGGTTGGACAGGGAGGCGATCAGGGCGCCGGCGTAGGTGTGGTCCTCCAGCGCCTTGATCATCAGGGCCGAGGAATAGGCCAGCTTGCCGCCGTCGGTTCCCTGCGCGGCCAGACGCGGCAGGTCGGTCAGCGAGGCGATGTAGTCCTCCCAGCCAAGGCGCTCGCCCTCGCCGTTGAAGCGTTTCAGCACCTCGTCGAGGCCGGTGGCGAAGGCGGCGTCGGCCTGGGCTTCCGCCGCCACGCGGCTGTCGCCGAAGCCGATGACGAAGTCGCGGCTGACGCTCTGGCCCTGCTCCAGACGCGGCAGGGCGCCGGTCAGCATGATGTTGCCGCTCGCATCCCCGGTGGTCGTATAGGCGGGCAGGGCGCCGGCCTTCAGGCCCGTCAGGCCGTCAGACACGTCCATGAAGCCGACGCTGGCGGCCTCGAACGGGGCGCTGGGGCGCAGGGCCAGGTGGACGCTGCCTTCATGGGCGAACAGGCCGGTCTTGGCCGCCTCGCCCCGGTCGTCCACGCCGGTGTTGGCCATGTGCGGCTCCAGCAGGACATAGGGGGTCACGCCGCCCTTCAGCGCCCGCACGGTGACGCGCAGGATCAGGGCCTGGCCGTCTGGGTCGGTGAAGACCTGCTTGTCGATGGCGAAGCGCCCGGCCCTGTCCGTCGTCGTCACACGATAGGCGGGCGACAAGGGGCGGCCCTCCGCATCCTTGTGCAGGTAGTCGACGGCGAAGTCGGTGTCCGTCCCCTCGACCGCCAGGCCGCTGTCGGTCATCACGGCCAGGCGCAGCTGCTTGATCTGGGCTTCGTGGATCAGGCCGTACATGGTCTCGGTCAGGACGCCGTCGGCGATGGAGAACCAGACTTTAGACACGGTCCCGGTCGGCCCGCCGTCGCGATAGGCGCCGTCGACATAGGCCTCATAGGCCGTGCCCGCGCCCACCTTGGCGGCATAGGCCCAGGTCGGGGGCTCGCCGGGGGCGCCGGGCGCGACCTGGGCGTTGGCGGTCCCCGCCAGGACGGAGGCGGCGGCGCCGGCCAGGATCAGGCTCTTGAAGAGACGCATGGAGAAACCTTTCACTCAGGCGGGCGTCAGCAGGAATTTCAGCGGCACGTCGAGGCGGCCGTTCCACGACGCCTCATTGTGCCGATGGCCGGGGAAGACCAGGGTCTGGAAGTCGCGCGGGCCGTAGCCCTTCTCGCGGAAGACGGCGTCGATGCGGCTCTGGAAGGTGGCGTAGAACTGGTCCAGCGTCTCGTCGCCGCGATCGAAATAGAAGCGGTGCGATCCCGGCGCGGGCAGGCCGTTCGCCACCACCCCGGTCCAGGCCCCGACCACCTTGTCGCGCCAGACGGCCAGGGCGGCCGGATCGTCCAGACCGTCGATGCGCAGCGGCCAGTGGGTCGACAGGCAGGCGGCGGCGCCGAAGACCTGCGGATGCTTCATCACCGCATAGAGGGAGATCAGCCCGCCCATGCTGGAGCCGCTGACCATGGTGTCCGACGGCCCGGTCAGGGTGCGGTAGCTCTGGTCGATGAAGGGCTTCAGCTCCTCGACCAGGAAGCGCAGGTAGCCGTCCGACAGGGGCGCGCCGCCATAGATGGCCTGAACGTCGTCGCGGACGTCGGCGGGCAGGGCGGCGATCAGGTCGGCGGGCACGTATTCGCGCAGGCGCAGCGGCGTGTTCCAGACGCCGACCACGATGGGGGCGCGCACCTGGTCGTTGGCGATCAGCCGGCCCAGATGCTCGTCCACGCCCCACTCGCCGAAGGGGGCCTTGGCGGCGTCGAACAGGTTCTGGCCGTCGTGCATGTAGAGGACGGGATGGCGACCCGACCCCGCCTCATAGCCGGGCGGCAGCCAGACGGTGACGTTGCGGGGCCGGACGTGGCTTGATGCAAAGTCGGGGTGTTCGACCAGCGTCCCGTCGACGGGGATGTCGGCCATCGCTTTCCCCGCGAAGGGCAGGGCGGCCAGCAGGCCGAGCGTCATGCGGCGCGACAGGCTCATCCTTTATGCTCCCGCACGAACAGGGCCGAGACGGCGGCGATGAAGAAGCTGACGCCGCCGATGATCAGGGCGTAGATCGCCTGACCCTCGAACAGGTGGCGCAGGATCAGGCCGAGGATGGTCGCGGCCAGCAACTGGGGCACGACGATGAAGATGTTGAAGACGCCCATGTAGACGCCCATCTTCCGCCCCGGCAGGGCGCCCGCCAGGATGGCGTAGGGCATGGACAGGATCGAGGCCCAGGCGAAGCCCACCCCGATCATCGGCAGCCACAACAGGGCTGGATCGCGGATCACGGCGACGCCGATCAGGCCGAGACCCCCCAGCACCAGGTTGATCGCATGGGCGCCGCGCCGCCCCGTCCTTTTGGCGACGACCGGGATCAGGAAGGCGGCCAGGGCGGCGACGCCGTTATAGACGCCGAACAGCACCCCGACCCAGTCGGCCCCGGCGTTGTAGGCCGCGCTGGTCGGATCGGAGGAGCCGTAGTGGACCGCCGTCACCGTGGCGGTGGTGTAGATCCACATTGCGAACAGGGCGAACCAGCTGAAGAACTGAACCACGGCCAGGCCCTTCATGGCAGCGGGCATGGCGAAGATGTCGTCGAGGATCTCGGTCAGGCCGTTGGTCCGCTCGGCCCGGCGGAAGGCGGCGACGGCCAGTTGCAGGGCGCCGAACACGGCCAGCGCGCCAGCCAGAATATAGAGCTCCTTCTCCCAGCCCGAGGCCAGGACCAGGGCGGCGACCGCCACGCCCAGGCCCAGGAAGGTCAGGCCGCCGAGGCCGTAGAGGCCCGCCCCGCGCTGAGGCGAGGCCGGGGCCGGGTCGTTCTCGGCCAGGCCGTCGAAGGCGGCGATCTCGGCCGGGCTGTATTCCTTGGTGGTGAACACGGTCCACAGCACCGCGCCCAGCAGGCCCGCCGCCCCGACGTAGAAGGCGATCTTCACCGACAGGGGCACGGCCCCCTCCGCCGCCGTCGAGGCGACGTGGAAGACGTTGGACAGCAGCCACGGCAGGACCGAGGCGAACACCGCCCCCGCCCCTATAAAGAAGCTCTGCATCGCATAGCCCGTAGTGCGCTGCTCCTCGGGCAGGTTGTCGCCGACGAAGGCGCGGAACGGCTCCATGGTGACGTTGATCGAGGCGTCCATGATCCACAGCATGGCGGCGGCGAACCACAGGCTCGGGCTGTTCGGCATCAGCACCAGGGCCGCCGAGGTCAGCAGGGCTCCGACCAGGAAGTAGGGCCGGCGACGGCCCAGCCGCCCCCAGGTCTTGTCGCTGAAATGGCCGATGATCGGCTGGACCAGCAGGCCCGTGACCGGCGCGGCGATCCACAGGATGGCCAGGCTGTCGATCTCGGCGCCCAGGGTCTGGAAGATGCGGCTGGTGTTGGCGTTCTGCAGACCGAAGCCGATCTGGATGCCGAAGAAGCCGACGCACATGTTCCAGATCGCCCACATCGACAGGCGAGGCCGCGTGGCGCGCGGCGTCTGGCTTTCAGCGGACAGGACGGGGGCGGCGTCTTTCATCAGCGCGGTTTCCTTCCCAGCGGCACGAAGCGGATGGCCTGGCCGCCGCCGGGGGCCAGGTTCAGCGTCAGCGTATCAGCGGCCGTGACCTCGCGCTGCTCGATGACGATGTCCTCGCGCTTGCCGCGATAGTCGGCGTCGGGGCCGTCGCGATAGATTTCGGCGCGATAGCGGCGGCCGGCGTCCAGGAAGGTCAGCGGCGCGGCCAGGCTGCGCGGATGCTCGTCGGTGACGGCGCCCAGAGCCCAGACGTCGGAGTTGCGGTCCTTGCGGGCGATGGTGACGAAGTCGCCGATCTCGCCGTTCAGCACGCGGGTCTCGGCCCAGTCGACCGGCACGTCCTTGATGAACTGGAAGGGGCCAGGGTTGGCCTCGTAGTGGACCAGCAGGTCGGCGGCCATCTGCAGCGGGCTGTAGATGACGACATAGAGGGCCAGCTGCTTGGCCCAGGTGGTCTGGATGCCGCCGGGACTGCGCGTCTCCATGCCGAAGATGCCGGGGGTGTAGTCCATCGGCCCGGCCAGCAGGCGGGTGAAGACCAGGTTGGCCTCGTGCTCGGGCGGGTTGCCCGGCTGGCCCCAGGCGCTGAACTCCATGCCGCGCGCGCCTTCGCGGGTAATCATGTTGGGATAGGTGCGGCGCAGGCCCGTGTCCTTGAACGGCTCGTGAGCGTTGACGGCGATCTGATGTTTCGCCGCCGCCTCGATGACGCGCATGTGGTGCTGGGCCAGGGGCTGGCTCTCGTGCCAGGCCATGACCGAGCCGCCGCCCGGCGCGGCCACCCGCGCGCCGCCGGCGTCGGCGACATAGCCGGTTTTCACCGAATGCATGCCCAGCCGCTGATAGAGGGCGAAGCCCGCCTCCATCTGCTGCTCATAGTGGTAGGCGTTGCCGCCGGTCTCGTGGTGGCCGATCAGCTGGACGCCCTTGGAGCGGGCGTGGGCGGTGACGCGCTCGATGTCGAAGTCGGGATAGGTCTCGGTGAAGCTGTAGTCCGCGCCGTTGCCGAACCAGTCGCCGTCCCAGCCCTTGTTCCAGCCCTCGACCAGCACCCCGCCGAAGCCGTGCCGGGCGGCGAAGTCCACGTGCTTGATGGCGTTCTCGGTGGTGGCGCCGTGCTTGGGCCCCGAGGCCCAGGACTTCAGCTCCAGGTGCATCTCCCACCAGACGCCGACGTATTTCATCGGCTTGAACCAGCTGACGTCGCCCAGCTTGTTGGGCTCGTTCAGGTTCAGGATCAGGCTGGATTCGACCAGGCCCGCGGCCGTGTCGCTGATCTGCAGGGTGCGCCACGGGGTGTGGAAGGGGGCCTGGCGTTCCACGGCGGCGTTGGTCAGGCCGGGCGTCAGCTGGGCGCGGAACTTCAGCCTCTCGGCGCGGCGCAGGTTCATCCCCGCATAGTCGATCAGGGCCGCCTCGTGGATCGAGACGTGCAGGCCGGAATCGCCGCGCACCGTCATCGGCGTCTGGGCGCTGCCGACCGCGTCGATGCGGGTGCGGTTGTAGAGGTATTCCTCGCGGTTCCATTCCCAGGCCGGGATCCACCAGGCCTCGCCGTCCTCGGCCAGGTTGAACTCGGTCAGTTCGGCGCCGATGCGGACCGTCTTCAGCCCGTCCTGCTCGGGGAATTCGTAGCGGAAGCCCAGGCCGTCGTCATACAGGCGCCAGACCACGTCGAAGCGGCGGCCGAGCGCCGTCTTCTCGACGAAGGAGACGCGCCATTCGTTGTAGTGGTTGCGCACGTAGCGGCGCTCGCCCCAGGGCTGCTCCCAGGTCTCGTCGACCGTGACCGGCCGGGCGGCGCTCAGGGTCATGTTGCGCTCCAGCATGGGCGCGTCGGTCAGCAGGAAGCCCAGCCAGGAGGCCTCGACCACCGGACGGCCCAGGCGGCTGACCGAATAGGTCGGGCGGCCGTCGTTGTCGGTGGCCATCTCGACCGTCAGCACCCCGCCGGGCGAAGAGGCGCGCACGGCGTTCGCGGACGACTGGGCCATGGCGGGCGCGCCGAAGGCGAGGGCCGAGACGGTGCCCAGGGCCAGGAAGGAGCGACGCTTCAACATCAGGGAGTGATCCTTGCACAGAGGCTCTTGTCAGGCGCCGTTTGATGGGCGCATGAGAGAGCAAGATTTGCAGCAAATTTTGCAGCATGAGATTTCGGAGTCCGCGACCCGTGAGCCGCAAGTCCACGCGACTGGAAGACCTGGCCCGGCTGGCGGGGGTGTCCATCTCGACCGCCTCGCGGGCGCTGAACGACCATCCGGCGGTCAACGACCGGACCAAGCAGCTGATCTGGAAGCTGGCGCGCGAGCACGACTATCCGTTCCGCCGCTACATGCCCGCCGGGCCGATCGGGGCCGAGGCGACCATCGCCCTGGTCGTGCCGCGCCCGCAGGGGCGCGAAGGGCGGCTCAGCGATCCCTTCTTCCTGGAGTTGCTGGCCGGGGTGGGCGAGGCGGCGCGCGAGCGCGGCTGCGATCTGATCATCAGCCACCTGGCGCCCGCCACCTATGAGGACGTGGCCGCGGCCATGACCACCAGCCGGGCTGACGGGGTCATCTTCCTGGGCCAGAGCACCCTGCACGCGGCCTTCAACCGCATGGTCGAGACCGAGGCGCGCTTCGTCGTCTGGGGCGCCGAACTGCCGGACCAGCTCTATTGCTCGATCGGCTCGGACAACATCCACGGCGGGCGCCGCGCGACGCTGCACCTGGCCCGCCTGGGCCGCAAACGCATCGTCTTCCTGGGCGACCTGGACCCGCCCGAGTCCATGCAGCGCCACCGCGGCTACCTCGAGGCCCTGGAAGGGGCGGGGCTGGCGGTCGATCCGGACCTGATCGTCGACGCCCATTTCGAGGTGGAATCGGCCGAGGCCTCGGTGGAGTCCCTGATCCGGCGCGGCGTCGCCTTCGACGGCGTGGTCTGCGCCAGCGACCAGATCGCCCTGGGCGCGGTGCGCGCCCTGCTGAACGCCGGGCGCCGCGTGCCCGAGGACGTCTCCGTCATCGGCTTCGACAACGTGCCCTTCAGCCGCTACTCGCGCCCGGCCCTGTCGACCATCGCCCAGGACACGATGAAGGCCGGGCGGCTGATGGTGTCCAAGCTGCTGGACCACGCCGGCCAGACGGTCGGCCGGTCCGAGCGGGTGCCGACCGAGCTGATCGTGCGCGAAAGCTGCGGCGGCTGACCCCACCTCAGCCCGCGTCCTTGCGCAGCAGCACGCCGCCCAGCGGGGGCAGGACGCCCGGCCGGGCCGCATCCAGATTGACCGCGTCGACGACGGCGTAGCCTTCGGGCGCGCGCCAGGCCTGCGCCTCGTGGCCCAGGTTGAAGGCGGCCAGCAGGGCCTCGTCCGCGCCCTCGCGGGTGAAGACCAGGACCGGCTCGGTCGCGAGCACCGCCATGGCGCCCGTCTTCAGCGCCGGATGGGCGCGGCGCAGGGCCAGGATGCGGCGCGCGGCGTGCAGCATGGAGGTCGGATCGGCCTCCTGGGCGTCCACCGCCATCGCCGGGTGGCGCGGGTCGATCGGCAGCCAGGGCTCGACGCTCGAGAAGCCGGCGAAGGGGGCGTCGGCCGACCACGGCATGGGGGTGCGGGCGCCGTCGCGACCCAGGGTCTGGGGCCAGTTGGCGATGGCCTCGGGGTCGACCAGCCGCTCGAACGGCACCTCGCCCTGGGGCAGGCCCAGCTCCTCGCCGTAATAGACGAAGACGTTGCCGCGCAGGCTGACCAGCAGCAGCATCAGCATCTCGGCCAGCCGGCGCTCGTCGCGGCCCTCGGCCCAGCGCGAGACGGCGCGCGGCGCGTCGTGGTTGGAGAAGGTCCAGGACGGCCAGCCCTCGCCCGCGTCGCCGGGCCACATGGCCGCGCCCGCCTGCACCAGGTCGACGACCAGCCTCTGGGCGTAGAGGTAGAGGAAGCCGTAGGCGCTGTGCAGATGACGGCCGTCGGCCGTGTATTCCTTCATCTCGCGGTCGGCGTGGTCGCCGCCGACCTCGGCCACGGTGAAGCGGCCGTCGCCGTAGCTGTCGGTCAGGGCCCGCACCCGCTCCAGGAACAGGATGATGTCGGGGTGGGACTGGTTGTAGATCTTGTCCTGGAAGTCGAACGGCCGTGTCCGCTTGCCGCCCGCCGGGAAGGCCGGATTGTCCTTCAGCGACGGGTCGTTGATCATGAAGTTGACGGCGTCCAGGCGGAAGCCGTCGACGCCCCGGTCCAGCCAGAACTTGCCGGCGGCCAGAAGCGCGTCCTGCACCGCCGGATTGCGGCCGTTCAGCTGCGGCTGCTCGGGCAGGAAGTTGTGCTGGTAGTACTGGCCGCGCCGTGCGTCCCAGGTCCAGCCCGGCCCGCCGAAGACGGACTGCCAGTTGTTCGGCGGCGAGCCGTCGGCCTTGGCGTCGGCCCAGACGTACCAGTCGGCGTAAGGGTTGGCGCGGTCCTGACGGCTGGCCTTGAACCATTCGTGCTGGTCCGAGGTGTGCGACCAGACCTGGTCGACGATGATCTTCAGCCCCAGAGCGTGGGCCTTCTCCACCAGCCGGTCGAAGTCGGCCAGGGTCCCGAACACCGGATCGACGTCGCAGTAGTCGGCCACGTCATAGCCGAAGTCCTTCATCGGCGAGGTGTAGAAGGGCGAGATCCACACCGCATCCACGCCCAGGGAGGCGATGTGGTCCAGGTGCGCCGTGACGCCGTTCAGGTCGCCGACGCCGTCGCCGTCGGTGTCGGCGAAGCTGCGCGGATAGACCTGATAGACGACGGCGCCGCGCCACCAGTCCTGATGGGCCTGGTCGGGAGAGGGGACGACGGGGAGGGTCGCGAGGGTCACTTACTGGGCGCCTTTGGAAACGCAGATCATGTAGTCGAGCGGCGGCACGCTGACGCGGACGACGCCGGGGGCGACGGATTGGGCGGGGCAGGCGCCGCGGCTGGCGCTCCAGCCGGTCGAGGCCGGATCGACCGCGACATTGGCGGTCAGGGGCGTCGTGCCGGTGTTGAACACCACCAGGGTTTCGCCGGCCTGACCCGCTTCGGCGCGGGTGAAGGCGAACAGGCCGGGTTCCTCGGCGGCGGCGCGCACCGTCTGCAGGCCGCGACGCAGGGCCGGGTCGGCGGCGCGCAGCCGCGCCATCTCGGCGATGGCCTGGTAGAGCGGCGCCTGGCGGTCATAGGGATCGCGCAGGCCGCCGATGCGCTGTTCGGCGCGGTAGCTGGGAACCTGGCCGTCCCACATGTCCTGGCGTCCGCCGCCGTAGCCGCCGCCGCCGGCGAAGCCCTGCTCGTCGCCGTAGTAGAGGGTCGGCACGCCCCGGCTGAACATCATCAGGGCGTGGGCCAGGGTCGTGCGGGCCAGAAGTTCCTGATCAGAGGCCTGCGGGTGGGCCTTGAGCACGAAGCCGCCGATGCGGCCCATGTCATGGTTGCCCAGGAAGGTCGGCAGGTGCAGGGCGGCCTCGGCCCCGCCTTCGTACAGGGCGTCGGCGGCGAACATCGTCGCCAGGGCGTCCGGCGCCTTGGCCCCGTTGGCCACGTCGGTGGCGACCGACTGGAAGGCGAAGTCGAGGACGGCGGGCAGCTTGTCCACCCGCGTGTGCCGCGCCAGCGCCGCCGGGTCGTGATCATAGACCTCGCCGAAGACGTGGAAGTTGGGGATGCCGCGCGCCTTGGCCCGCTCCATGATAGCCGGGACGAAAGCCTGCCAGAACTCGGGGTTCACGTGCTTGGCGGTGTCGATGCGGAAGCCGTCGATGCCGTAGTCGTCGATCCAGTCGCCGAAGATCTCGATCATGCCCTGAACCACGCGCGGGTTCTCGGTGAACAGGTCGTCCAGCCCGGCGAAGTCGCCGTGGGTCGAGCTTTCGCCGCGGAAGGTGGAGTCGCCCCGGTTGTGATAGAGCAGCGGATCGTTCAGCCAGGCGGGGACTTTCACCGTCTCCTCGCCCGCCGGGATGTAGGGGGTGTAGGCCCAGGTCGGATCGGTCAGCTTGGCGAAGTCCTCGGCGCCGCCGTCGCCCCGGAAGCCGTCGTTGATCGGCGCGCCGTCGACCCCGCCCTTGCGGGTCCAGGGATAGTCGGCGACCGAACGGTAGGCGCAGTCGTTTTCCGGGCATTCGCGATACTGGATCACGTCGGCCGTGTGGTTGGTGACGATGTCCAGATAGACCTTCATGCCGCGCGCATGGGCGGCCTCAACCAGGGCCTTCATCGTCTCCGGCTCGCCGAAGTGCGGGTCGGGGCGGGTGAAGTCGGTGATCCAGTAGCCGTGAAAGCCCGCCATGGGGCGGCCGACCGTGGGCTGCACCGGCTTGTTCTTGAAGATGGGGGCCATCCAGATGGCCGTGGCGCCCAGTCCCTGGATGTAGTCCAGCTTCTGGATGATCCCGGCCAGGTCGCCGCCGTGGTAAAATTCTGGATTGGCCGGGTCGAAGCCGCTGACCAGGCGGTCGGGGGCGTAGCCGCCGTGATCATTGGCCGCATCGCCGTTGGCGAAGCGGTCGGGCAGCAGGAAGTAGATCACCTCGTCCTGCGGCGGACGCTGGCGGAAGGCCTCGGCAGACGCAGGCGCGGCGACGGGACGGGCGGAGGCGGTCGGGGCGGCGATCAGGCCCGGGGCCAGGCCCGCGATCAGGAGCGTCAGGGCCGAAGCGGCGCCGGACAGGCGACGTTGGCGGCGAGATATGCGGGCCATGACGGTCCCCTCCCATGTCCTGCCGAGGCGATGCGCTGCCGCCTCAGTCTATTTGCAAGTTTTTGCAGCCCATGTTCAGGCCTGTCAACCGTCTCATGATCCGGGTTTCCTTGCGCTTTCGGCCATGTTGCGCCGCAACGCGGGCGGACTAGAGGCTCGCAGGCGGCGTGGCGGAGGGGTTTCGGATATTACCGGCTTGCCAGCTTGTCACAGATTTGCATAGATTTGCGCGATCGCTCCCGCAGAGGGGCGACGACCCATTGGGAGGATGAGATGAATCCTGGCTTCACCCGGCGCGCGCGCCTCATGTCCGGCGGCGCGCTCGGCGTCGTCCTCACCCTGGCCCTGGGCGGCGTCGCCCAGGCGCAAAGCACGGCGCCGCGCGACGAGCAGGCGACCCAGGTCGACGAGATCGTCGTCACCGGCATCCGCCGCTCGATCGAGGCCTCGATCTCGGCCAAGGCCAACAACACCTCCATCGTCGAGGTCGTCTCGGCCGAGGACATCGGCAAGCTGCCGGACGTCTCCATCGCCGAATCCCTGGCGCGCCTGCCGGGCGTCACCTCGCAGCGCCTGGACGGGCGCAGCCAGCTGATCTCGATCCGCGGCCTGGGCCCGGACTTCACCACCGCCCTGCTGAACGGGCGCGAGATGGTCACGACCGGCGACAACCGCGGCGTCGAGTTCGACCAGTTCCCCTCGGAAATGATGGCCAGCGTCGTGGTCTATAAGACCCCCGACGCGGCCCTGATCGGTCAGGGCCTGGCCGGCACGGTCGACATGCGGACCATCCGCCCGCTGGACTACGGCCGCCGCGCCATCGTCGCCAACGCCCGCTATGAGTGGAACGACATCGGCGCCCTGAACGCGGGCACCACCGACCACGGCCAGCGCTACACCCTGAGCTATGTCGACCAGTTCGCCGACGACACCATCGGCGTGGCCCTGGGCTATGCCCATATGTCGTCGCCGTATCAGTCCGAGCGCTTCAACGCCTGGGGCTATCCGACCTACAGCGACGGCAACCTGCTGACCGGCGGGGTCAAGCCCTACGTCATGTCGTCGGAGCTGGAGCGCGACGGCTACATGGGCGTGCTGGAATGGCGCCCGAACGACCGCTTCCATTCGACGATCGACGCCTTCTATTCGGAGTTCAAGAACACCCAGGTTCTGCGCGGCATCGAGTTCCCGCTGGCCTGGGGCGGCATGGCCGAGAGCCCGAACCGCGATCCGGGTGCCACGCCGCCGGTTCTGGGCGGCTGTGAGATCACCGGCAATGTGCTGACCCCGAACGTCTGCCGTCCCGGCCCGTCGCTGCGTCCCGGCTACACCGTCGAGGACGGCCTGATCGTCGCCGGCACCTGGGACAACATCAAGGGCGTGGTCCGCAACGACCTGAACAAGCGCGACAGCAACATCACGGCCATCGGCTGGAACACCGCGTTCGTCGCCAACGACGACTGGTCGTTCAACCTGGACCTGAACTACTCCAAGGTCGAGCGCAGCGACGTCATCCTGGAGACCAACGCCGGCACCGGCCGCAACATCAACGGCGCGCTGGACACCCTGGGCTTCGAGCTGACCAGCGACGGGGTGACGCGCTTCACCAGCCAGCTGAACTACGCCGATCCGAACCTGATCAAGATCACCAGCCCGCAGGGCTGGGGCGGCGACGTCATCCCCGGCGGCCAGGCCGGCTACATGAACACGCCGTCCATCGAGGACGAGATCAAGGCCGCCCGCTTCGCCGGCCGTCGTGAGCTGCACCAGAGCCCGTTCGGCTCGATCGACTTCGGCGTGAACTACTCCCAGCGCCAGAAGACCTTCGACAACAACCAGTTCTATCTGGCCGTGCCCGGCGGCGGCGACCTGGCCATCCCGGCCGAATTCCTGCTGGCGCCGACCGACCTGGGCTACCTCGGCATCTCCCAGGTGATCAGCTACGACGCCCTGGGCGTGATCAACAGCGGCGCCCTGGCCAAGGTGCGCAACCCCAACGCCGACGTGCTGTCGGGCAACTGGGAAGTCACGGAAAAGGTCACCACCGCCTATATCCGCGCCAACGTCGACCACAACCTGTTCGGCCGACCGCTGACCGGCAACGTCGGCATCCAGGCGGTCTATACGGACCAGTCCTCGACCGGCTTCTCGGCCGAGCAGCTGGGGCAGGGCGTGGCGCGCACCACGGCCGTGTCCGGCGGGACCGACTATCTTGAGATCCTGCCCAGCGCCAACTTCATCCTGGAGACGGGCGACGACCTGTTCGTGCGCTTCGCCGTGGCCCGCACCCTCGCCCGGCCGCGCATGGACGACATGCGCGCCTCGCGCAACTACAGCTACAACCCCGCCTTTGCCCAGTCCGGCGACATCAACCGCTCGCCGTGGAGCGGCAGCGGCGGCAATCCGCACCTGAAGCCCTTCATCGCCGACGTGGCCGACATCTCCATCGAGAAATACTTCGCCAACCGGCGCGGCTATGTCTCGCTGGCCGGCTTCTACAAGCATCTGGAAAGCTATGTCTTCGGCCGCAACCAGATCTTCGACTTCACCGGCTATCCGATCGGCGCGGGCAACCCCGAGCCGGTGCTGCGCCAGGGCCTGATCCACGCGGCCGACAACGGCGACGGCGGCTGGATCAAGGGGGCGGAGTTCGCGATCTCGACCCCGTTCGACATCTTCCACCCGATGCTCGACGGCTTCGGCGCCCAGTTGAGCGCCTCCTGGACCGACAGCGAGATCCAGC
Organism: Brevundimonas naejangsanensis; assembly: GCF_003627995.1. Classification (NCBI taxonomy): domain Bacteria; kingdom Pseudomonadati; phylum Pseudomonadota; class Alphaproteobacteria; order Caulobacterales; family Caulobacteraceae; genus Brevundimonas; species Brevundimonas naejangsanensis. Next base: position 1,662,999 of record NZ_CP032707.1, read on the forward strand.
CTGATCCGACCCAGGCGCCGACGACCCTGCCGGGCCTGTCGGAGACCGTGGTCAACGCGACGGTCTATTATGAGAAGGACGGCTTCCAGGCGCGCGTCTCGAACCGCTATCGCTCCGACTTCCTGGGCGAGGTGGCCGGCTTCGGCAACGGCCGCACCCTGCGTTCGGTCGCCGCCGAAAACGTGATCGACGCCCAGATCGGCTATGAGTTCCAGTCGGGTCCGGCCGAGGGGCTGTCGATCCTGGCCCAGGTCAACAACCTGACCGACGAGCCGTTCAAGACCTTCGAGAACGGCGACGAACGCCGCACCATCGACTTCCAGAAGTACGGCCGCACCTTCCTGGTCGGCGTCAACTACCGCTTCTGATCCCCTCTCTTCTGAGCGACTGGGGGCCGTGTCTTTCGGGGCCGGCCCCTTCTTTTTGCTCGGAGACCACCACGGCGGCGCGCGCCGGCTCTGGACGCCGGGCCGTTCCGCCTAGACAGTTTGGACCTCGGCCGCGTCCCTGGCGTCGCGGCCCCCTTCGGGAAGCGACCATGAGCCCATCTCAACCGGGAACGGCGACGCGCGGCACGGGCCTCGCCTTCGCCTATGTCACTAGCCTCTTCTTCGCCTGGGGCTTCGCCACCTCCCTGATCGACCCGCTGATTGCGGCGGTGCGGCGGGTGTTCGACCTCAGCTACACCGAATCCTTCCTGACCACCTTCGCCTGGTTCATCGCCTATGGCGCAGCCTCCCTGCCAGCGGCGGCGGTGCTGTCGCGCCTGGGCTACAGCCGGGCCATCCTCGCCGCCCTGCTGACCATGGTGGCCGGGTGCCTGATCGTGCCGGTCGCGACCATCGTCGACTTCTATCCGGGCATCCTGCTGGCCCTGTTCGTCATCGCCTCGGGGGTGACCCTGCTGCAGGTGGCGGCCAATCCCCTGGTGGCCGAGCTGGGCTCCAAGAAGAGCTCGCACTTCCGCCTGGTCTTCTCCCAGGCCTTCAACTCCCTGGGGGCCACGGTCGGGCCGTGGCTGGGGGCGCACGTGCTGCTGACCGGGGGCGTCTTCGCCGCGGGCGCGGTCGTCACCGTCGCCACGCGCGGGGAGTCGCTGCGCAGCATCGACTTCGCCTTCCTGGCCATGGCCGGCTTTTTCGCCCTGATCGCCGCCTTCATCTTCTCGGCTCGCAAGCAGATCAACGCCGCCGCCCCGGTGCATGACGCGGCCGAGCCGGTCGGGGCCGCCGCCATCCTGAAAGCGCTGAAGTCGCGCTGGGCCGTGTTCGGCGCCCTGGCCATCTTCGTCTACGTCGGCTCGGAAGTGGCCATCGGCAACATGCTGACCAACTTCCTGTCGGGCCCCGGCGTGCTGAACATCCCCATCGAGGCCGCGGGCAAGATGGTCGCCCTCTACTGGGGCGGGGCCATGGTCGGGCGGTTCGTCGGCTCCTGGCTGCTGACCCGCATCCACGCCGGGGTGCTGCTGTCGATCTGCACCGTCGTCGCGGCCGCCCTGTGCCTGATCGTCACCCAGACGGGCGGGACGACGGCGGCCTACGCCGCCCTGGCCGTCGGCTTCTTCAACTCCATCATGTTCCCCAGCATCTTCACCCTGACGCTGGAGCGGTCCTCGGCGCCGGCGGCCTCGACCTCGGGCCTGCTGGTGTTCGGCATCATCGGCGGGGCCCTGCTGCCGCTGGCGGCGGCCCAGGTGGCCGACCGCGCGGGCGACATGCACCTGGCCTTCTTCGTGCCGGTGGCGGGGTATGTGCTGCTGACGCTCTTCGCCGTGGCCTGCGCCCGCACCCAGGGCCGCGAGACGGCCGAGGGCGCCGCCTCGCCGCACTGACGGCGTCGCGCTTCACGCCGAACGGGCCGCGTCCGATCGTTCGGGCGCGGCCTTTTCGTTGGGGGTCAGGAAGCGCGGGTCGGGTCGGTCAGGGGCTCGCCGTAGTGGCGCTCGCCATGCAGGTTGGCGGCCAGGGGGGCGGTGGTGCGCTCGATCATGCGGTGCACGACCGGCTTGTCGGGTCCCTGATGCAGGGCGCGGATGCCCTCGCTGATCGCGGCGTCGGCGTGGGTGATGCGCTGGTTGTGGCGCACATAGTCCAGCCAGGTCGGCGTCTGATACTTCTCGACCCAGACCTCGGGCTCGGCCAGGTCGCGCATCAGCCGCCACTGGCGCGCCCCGTCGCGGCGGCGGATGCGGCGGCGCTCGTCCATCAGGGCCAGGAAGGCGTCGATATCCTCATCGCGGATGCGATAGGCGATGGAGACAATGACTGGCCCGCTGCGCGGCTCGATCGGCAGGCGGGTCTCGGGTTCGGTCCAGCGTCGCAGCAGGTCCATGTTCAGGTTTTCGGTCGAGGGCAGGGGCACCTTGAGGCCGATCAGGACGCACAGCAGCAGCACCCCCGCTGAAATCCCCAGGGCCAGGTCGACGCCATGGGCCTGGGCCAGGGCGCCCCACAGCCAGCTGCCGCCCGCCATGCCGCCGAAGGCCGCCATCTGATACAGCGCCAGGGCGCGGGCCACGACCCAGCGCGGCACCGACATCTGCACCGTGACGTTGAAGGTCGACAGGGTCAGCACCCAGCCCGCGCCGGCGACCATCAGGGCCGGCAGGGTCAGGACCAGCCAGGGGCTGTAGCCGACGCCCAGGGCGGCGACGGCGAAGGCCAGGGTGGCCGCGCGCACGATGGTCTCGGTCTCGAAGCGGGCGCGCAGCCGGCCGACGAACAGGGCGCCGCCCACGGCTCCGACGCCGAAGGCGCCCAGCAGCAGGCCGAACACCAGTGGGCCGCCGCCCACCGTATGGCGCGCCACCAGGGGCATCAGGGCCTGGACCGCGCTGGCCCCCACCCCGAACACCAGGGCGCGCAGCAGGACGGCGCTGACGCGCGGCGACAGGAAGGCGTAGCGCAGGCCTCCGGCCATGGCCGCCAGCAGGCCCTCGCGCGGCAGGGTCTGCTTGGGTCGCTCGGGCTTCCAGCGGAACAGCACGACCAGCAGGCCGATGTAGCTGAAGGCGTTGACGGCGAAGGCCGCCGCCGCCCCCGCCGCCGCCACGATCAGGCCGCCGATGGCCGGGCCGACGCTGCGGGCCATGTTGAAGCCCATGGAGTTCAGGGTCACGGCCCCAGCCAGATCCTCGCGCGGGACCATGTCGCCGACCGAGGCCTGCCACGCCGGGCCGTTGAAGGCCGTGCCGCAGCCGATCAGGAAGGTGAAGGTCAGCAGCACCCAGGGGGTGATCCACCCCATCCAGGTCATCGCCGCCAGCCCGGCCGAGACCAGCAGCATGAAAGTCTGGGCCGCCAGCATGATCTTGCGCCGGTCCACCGTGTCGGCCAGGGCCCCGGCCGCCAGCGACAGCAGCATGATCGGCAGGGTGACGGAGGCCTGCACCAGGGCCGTCATCTGAGCCGAGGCGATGGAGGTCATCATCCAGGCCGCGCCGACCGACTGGATCAGGCCGCCGAAATTGGTCACCAGGCTGGTGATCCACACCGCCCGGAAAATGGGATGCCGCAGCGGCGCCAAGGCCGAGGGGCGCTCAGGAGGTGCGGAAGGCGGCGTGGGAGAGGGGGAGGCGTCGGCGCTGGAACTCATGCGTGGCGCGTCCTCGCATGGACGATGCGGGGTGAAGGGGAACCGACGACGACCATGGGGCCAATCCACACGTCTTCGGCGCCGGACGCAAGCAAGGACGGGGTCACTCTCGGTTCCACATTATTGGCGTCGCGAGGCGCCGCGCCCGCCGCTATAGGAAGGCGGTGATCGACCCTGCCGTTCCCCCGATGCCGCCCTTCACCGTGGCCGCCCTCTACCGTTTCGCCCCGGTGGCCGATCCGGCGGCGCTGCGCCTGCACCTGCTGGACCTGTGCGGGACCGAGGTGCGCGGCACCCTGCTGGTGGCGCACGAGGGGATCAACGGCACAATCGCCGGGCCACAGGCCGCGATCGCTCGCGTCATCGACGGGGTGCGCGCCCTGGCGGGCTTCGACTGGCTGGAGCTGAAGTATTCGACGGCCTCGGTCATGCCCTTCCACCGCATGAAGGTGCGGGTGAAGGCCGAGATCGTCACCATGGGCCAGCCCGACATCGACCCGGTCGAGGGCGTCGGGACCTATGTCTCGCCCCAGGACTGGAACGCCCTGATCGCCGATCCCGACACCGTCGTCATCGACACCCGCAACGACTACGAGGGCGAAATCGGCGCGTTTGCGGGCGCGGTCCAGCCCAACACCCGCACCTTCCGCGAGTTCGCCGACTGGTTCCGCACAGAGGGCCGCGCCCTGCTGGACCGGCCGACGCCGCCCAAGGTGGCCATGTACTGCACCGGCGGCATCCGCTGCGAAAAGGCCACCGCCTTCCTCAAGGCCGAGGGGGTGCGCGACGTCCACCACCTGGAGGGCGGCATCCTCAAATACCTCGAGACGGTGCCTGAGCCGGAGAGCTTGTGGCGCGGCGAATGCTTCGTTTTCGACGAGCGGGTGGCCGTGGGGCACGGACTGGTCGAGGGCGACCACAGCCTGTGCCGGGGCTGCCGCATGCCGGTCAGTCCCGAAGGCCGACGCTCGACGCGCTATGTCGAGGGCGTGTCCTGCGACCGCTGCTGGGACGACCGCGACGCGGCCCAGCGCGAAGGCTACGCCGAACGGCATAAGCAGGTGGAGATCGCCCGCGCCCGGGGCGTGGCGCACGTGGGGGCGACCTTAGCCAACCCTCTCCCGGCGGGAGAGGGCTTGAGCGCACGAGAGCACAGCGATCGTTCTGGCGCGAAAGGGTGAGGGGCTTGTCTCCTCAGTCGGCGTAAGCCGTAGCGCGACTTCTTCAAGCGCGAACCCTCACCCTTTCGCCTTGGCCAATCGCCTTCGGCTCTTGGAGGCTCAAGCCCTCTCTCATCGGGAGAGGGTCGCCGCCGTGGCCCGCCCGTGCCATCCTTCTGGCTCAGCCAGGAGGTCCGCCATGTCCGCCTTTCGTCCCGTCGAGCGGCTCGACACCCATGAGGTGACCAACCAGCCCCCGCCGCTGGAGGACGTCGACCTGTTCAGCGGCGACAAGGCCCTGGCCCAGGCCGTGCGGCATTGGGGCGGGGAGGGCCATTCCGAACGGCTGGAGGACCTGGGCCGTCGCTGCGGCTCGGCCGAGGTGATCGACTGGGGCGTCCAGGCCAATCGCGTCCCGCCGGTGCTGGACACCCACGACCGCTACGGCCGCCGCATCGACGAGGTGACCTTTCATCCCGCCTATCACCAGCTGATGGACTTAGGGCTGGGGGCGGGGTTCGCGTCGAGCGCCTGGGACGGGACGCCGAACGGCCATCTGCTGCACGCCGCGATCCTGTTCCTGACGGGGCAGGCGGATTCGGGGACCAGCTGTCCCATGACCATGACCTACGCCTCGGTCGCGGCGCTTCAGGCGGATCCGGCGGCGGGCGAGCCGTGGATCAGAGGCGTCCTGTCAGGCCGTTACGACCCGGCCGTGCGCCCGGCGGGCGAGAAGGCGGGCGTGACGATCGGCATGGCCATGACCGAGAAGCAGGGCGGCTCGGACGTGCGCGCCAACGCTGCCCGCGCCGAGCCGGTCGGCGAGGACGGCTGGTATTCCCTGACCGGGCACAAGTGGTTCTGCTCGGCCCCGATGTGCGACGCCTTCCTGACCCTGGCCCAGGCGCCGGGCGGGCTGACCTGCTTCATCCTGCCGCGCTGGCTGCCGGACGGGACGCGCAATGCGGGGTTCCGCGTCATGCGGCTGAAGGACAAGATGGGCGACCGCTCCAACGCCTCGTCCGAGGTGGAGTATCACGGCGCGCTGGCCCAGCGGCTGGGCGAAGAGGGGCGCGGCGTGGCGACCATCATCCGCATGGTCCAGCACACGCGGCTGGACTGCGTGGTCGGCTCGGCGCTGCAGATGCGCGGGGCGCTGGCCCAGGCGGTGTGGCACGCAGGCCACCGCACCGCCTTCCAGAAGCGGCTGATCGACCAGCCGATGATGGCCGCCGTCCTGACCGATCTGGCGGTCGAGAGCGAGGCGGCGACGGCCTTGTCGATGCGGCTGGCGGCGACCTTCGACGCCGACGACGCCGTGGGGCGTCTGCTGACGCCGGTGGCCAAATACTGGGTCTGCAAGCGCGCGCCGAACATGATCTATGAGGCGATGGAGGCCTTGGGCGGCGCCGGATATGTCGAGACCGGCCCGATGGCGCGCCTGTTCCGCCAGTCGCCGCTGAACGCCATCTGGGAGGGCTCGGGCAACGTCATCGCCCTGGACGTTCTGCGCGCGGCGGGGCGGGAGGCGGAGGCCGTCGAGGCCCTGCATGACTGGCTCGCGTCGCAGGCGGGGAAATCCGCCGACTACGACCGTTTCATCGCCGGACTGCGGGCCGCTTCAAGCGAGGCGAGGGCGCGGCTGGCGGTCGAGCGGCTGGCCCTGGCGGCCCAGGCGGCGGCCCTGCTGGAGATGGGCAGCCCCTCGGCCGAGGCCTTCATCGCCCTGCGTCTGCGCCCGCGCGGCATGGCCTATGGGGCCTATGAGGCGCAGGTGGATCAGCGGGCGGTGCTGGACCGGGCGATGCCGATGTGAGTGCTGTTCGCTGTCCGCTCCCTTCCCCCTCGATGGGGGAAGGGTCGGGGATGGGGGTGAGCACGCGACGCGGATGAATTGACGCATGAGGCGTCAGCGTCTCCTTGCTTCACACGATCAAGCCGCCTGCCGACATCCCCACCCAACCCTCCCCCATCGAGGGGGAGGGCTCAGGGCGCGCGCAACTGATGTCTAGATAGGACGAAGGCCTCGCGGGGGCTCCGCGAGGCCTTCGATGGTGGAGCTAAGCGGAGTCGAACCGCTGACCTCTTGAATGCCATTCAAGCGCTCTACCAACTGAGCTATAGCCCCAGGCCGTTCGGCTTGGTTATGTGACCGACCGTTTTCGGGCTCAAGCGCCTGGAAAGGACGAAGGCCCCGCGGCGTTCCGCGAGGCCTTCGATGGTGGAGCTAAGCGGAGTCGAACCGCTGACCTCTTGAATGCCATTCAAGCGCTCTACCAACTGAGCTATAGCCCCGAACCTTTCGGTCGGTCCCGCCGGGGAGTGAGAATGTCGCCCCCCGGCGAGGCGCGGAAACTAGGTCAGGCCGTTTTGAAGATCAAGCGGGTCTGGCAGTTTTTTTTCCGCTTATTTTTCCGACTCTTGGTCCTTAGTCATCGTCGCGCGACGGCTTGGCCAGCTCTTCGTCGAGGCCGTCGTCGTCCTCGTCCTCGATGAAGGGCACGGAATCGTCGTCGTCGTCGTCGAGGACGTCGTCGTCATCGTCGCCGTCGGCCGAGCCCATGCCGGCGTCGTCCGCGCCCGGCTCGCCGTCGTCGTCGTCCGGGGTCAGGATCGGCTCGTGGCCTTCCTGGTCGATTTCGGGGGTGGAGCCTTCGGCGTCCTCCTCGTCCTCGTCGCTGTCGACCGACTTGTCGGCGACCTGATCTTCGGCCTCCTCGTCGTCAGCGGCATAGCCGGCGCCGCGGCGCACGCGGCGGCTGCGGACGGCTTCTTCCATCGGATCGAACTCGGTTTCGCACTTCGGGCAACGGGCCGGGCGACGGTTCAGATCATAGAATTTGGCCTGGCAGTTCGGGCAGAGCTGCTTTTGGCCCAGTTCGGGATTGGCCACGGGCATAAACCTTCGGCGGGGGTTGATTGAAACGCGGGAAATCGGGCGGCTCCCTTGCCACCCGCCGGGGCCGCTGTCAAAAGCCTTCTTTTCCGCGCCTGCCGCGGCTTTCCTGACATTCGGAGCCTGCATCAGGGTGAGCACTCCCCAGACCCTTACCGCGTCTCGTGTTTCCGGCCTCAAGGGGCGGGTCCGCGCGCCGGGCGACAAGTCGATGTCGCACCGCGCGCTGATCTTCGGCGGCATGGCCGAAGGCGTGACCGAAATCGAGGGTCTGCTGGAGGGCGACGACATCCTGGCCACCGGCCGCGCCATGCAGGCCTTCGGCGCCTCGGTAGAGCGGATCGGCGAGGGGCGCTGGCGGGTCGAGGGGGCTGGGACGCTGCGCTCGCCCGACGCGGTCATCGACTGCGGCAACGCCGGAACCGGGGTGCGCCTGCTGATGGGCGCGGCGGCGGGCTATGACCTGAGCGCGACCTTCGACGGCGACGCCTCCCTGCGCAAGCGGCCGATGAAGCGCGTCACCGGGCCCCTGGCCGAAATGGGCGCGCGCTTCGACTGGAACGCGGCCGAGGACCGGGTGCCCCTGACCCTGCACGGCGGCGGGCTGAAAGGGCTGACCTTCGTTCAGAGCGTCGCCTCGGCCCAGATCAAGTCGGCCATTCTGCTGGCCGGGCTGAACGCGGACGGCGAAACCATCGTGGTCGAGCCCGAGAAGAGCCGCGATCATACCGAGCGGATGCTGCGCGCCTTCGGCGCCGAGGTCGAGGTGACGGAAGAGGGCTCCGGCTGGCGTATCCGCCTGCCGGGCGGCCAGACGCTGAAGGGAACCCACGTGGCCGTGCCGGGCGATCCGTCCTCGGCGGCCTTCCCCCTGGCGGCGGCCCTGGTGGCGCCGGGCTCGGAGGTGACGGTCGAAGGCGTGATGCTGAATCCGCTGCGCACCGGCCTGTTCCAGACCTGGATCGACATGGGCGCGGACCTGACCATCGCCAACCGCCGCCAGGCCGGGGGCGAGGAGGTCGGCGACGTCACCGCCCGTCATTCGGCGCTGAAGGGGATCGTGGTCCCGGAAGACCGCGCCGCCTCCATGATCGACGAATACCCGATCCTGGCCGCCACGGCCGCCTTCGCCGAGGGCCGCACCGTCATGCGCGGCATCGGCGAGATGCGCGTCAAGGAAAGCGACCGCATCGCCCTGATGGTCGCGGGCCTGTCGGCCTGCGGCGTCCAGGTGGAGGAGGAGCCGGAAGGCTTCATCGTCACCGGCGGCCCGGTGAAGGGCGGCGCGACCGTCGCGACCGCCCACGACCACCGTATCGCCATGAGCCACCTGGTCCTGGGCCTGGCCGCCGAACAGCCCGTCTCGGTCCGCGACCCCGAGATGATCGCCACCAGCTTCCCCGGCTTCGTCGAACTGATGAACGGGCTTGGGGCGGATATCGTCGCGGGAGGCGCGGCATGAACCTGGTGATCGCCGTCGACGGCCCCGCCGCCTCGGGCAAGGGCACCATCGCCGCGCGCCTGGCCGCCCACTACGGCCTGCCGTATCTGGACACCGGCCTGCTGTATCGCGCCGTGGGTCTGGCGGTGCTGGACGCGGGCGGGGACCTCGGCGACGCCGAGGCCGCGGCCGAGGCGGCGCGGGCGCTGGACCTGACGACCCTGAGCGACAATCCGCGCCTGACCGGGCGCGGCGCGGGCGAGGCGGCCAGCCGCGTGGCCAGCTATCCGGGCGTGCGCGCGGCCTTGCTCAAGCTGCAGCAGGACTTCGCCGCGCAAGCCGGCGGGGCGGTGCTGGACGGCCGCGACATCGGCACGGTGATCGCGCCCGAAGCCCCGGCCAAGCTCTATGTCGCCGCCACGCCCGAGGTGCGGGCCGAGCGCCGCTGGAAGCAGCTGACCGCGCGCGGCGAGGTCATCGCCTTCGAGGACATGCTGGAGGATATCCGCCGCCGCGACGCCCGCGACGCCGGCCGCGACGACGCCCCGATGGTCCAGGCCGAGGACGCCGTCTTGCTGGACACGACCGATCTGGGTATAGAAGCTGCCTTCGATGCGGCCCGCCGTATCGTCGAGGCGGCGCGAGCCAGGGCCGGGATCTGATCCCGCCGGGCGAATCCAACGCTCCGATCCCCTCGACGGCCGCGGGCGTCCTGGCTTCTGTTTCCGCGCCTTGCAGCGCGTCTCGCCTCGCCTCGTGACGACCTGACTTCCCCTTTTGCACCCCATTCGCGCATGTCCGCTCGGCCGTGCGCGTTTCGCCTTCCATCAACCTCAAGAGTTTCCATGACCGAAACCCTCAACCCCACTCGCGACGATTTCGCCGCGCTCCTCGACGAACAGCTGCAAGGCCGCGACCTTGGCGAAGGCCAGGTCGTTCACGGCCGCGTCGTCGGCATTGAAAAAGACATCGTCATCATCGACGTCGGTCTGAAGACCGAAGGCCGCATCGCCATGCGCGAATTCGGCCAGGGCGACGGCGCCGTCCTGCCCAAGGTCGGCGACAACGTCGAAGTCTATCTGGAGCGTGTCGAGAACGCCCTGGGCGAGGCCGTCATCAGCCGCGACAAGGCTCGTCGCGAAGAAGCCTGGACCCGTCTGGAAGCCGTGTTCGCCGAAGGCCAGCCGGTCAACGGCGCCATCGTCGGACGCGTCAAGGGCGGCTTCACCGTCGACCTGGGCGGCGCCTCGGCCTTCCTGCCGGGCTCGCAGGTCGACATCCGTCCGGTCCGCGACGTCGGCCCGCTGATGGGCAAGGAACAGCCCTTCGCCATCCTGAAGATGGACCGTCCGCGCGGCAACATCGTCGTCTCGCGTCGCGCCATCCTGGAAGAAGCCCGCGCCGAACAGCGCACGGAGCTGGTCGGCCAGCTGCAAGAGGGTGAAGTCCGCGAAGGCGTCGTCAAGAACATCACCGACTACGGCGCGTTCGTCGACCTGGGCGGCATCGACGGCCTGCTGCACGTCACCGACATGTCGTGGAAGCGCGTGTCGCACCCGTCGCAGGTCCTGGCCGTCGGCGACACCGTCAAGGTCCAGATCGTCAAGATCAACCCGGACACCCAGCGCATCTCGCTCGGCATGAAGCAGCTGCAGTCGGATCCGTGGGACGGCGTCGAAGCCAAGTACCCGGTCAACGCCAAGTACACCGGCCGCGTCACCAACATCACCGACTACGGCGCCTTCGTGGAGCTGGAGCCGGGCGTTGAAGGCCTGGTCCACGTGTCGGAAATGTCCTGGACCAAGAAGAACGTCCACCCGGGCAAGATCGTCTCCACCTCGCAGGAAGTGGACGTCATCGTCCTGGACGTCGACAGCGCCAAGCGTCGTATCTCGCTGGGCCTGAAGCAGGCTCAGAACAACCCGTGGGAGGCCTTCCTGGAGGCTCACCCGGTCGGTTCGACCGTCGAGGGCGAAGTCAAGAACGCCACCGAGTTCGGCCTGTTTGTCGGCCTGGACAACGACATCGACGGCATGGTCCACCTGTCGGACCTGGACTGGAACGTGTCGGGCGAAGAAGCCATCCAGCGCTACCGCAAGGGCGAGACGATCAAGGCCAAGGTCCTGGACGTCGACGTCGAGAAGGAGCGCGTCTCCCTGGGCGTCAAGCAACTCGGCGGCGACCCGATGGAAGGCGACACCTACAAGCGCGGCCAGCAGATCACCGTCACCGTGACGGCGATCGAGACCGGCGGCATCGAGGTGAAGTTCGGTGAGGACGACGCGCCGGTCACGGCCTTCATCCGCAAGTCGGACCTGTCGCGCGACCGCAACGAGCAGCGCACCGAGCGCTTCGCCGTGGGCGACCGCGTCGACGCCATGATCACCGCCGTCGACAAGGCCACGCGCCGCGTCTCGGTCTCGATCAAGGCCCTCGAGATGAAGGACGAACAGGAAGCCATCGAACAGTTCGGGTCGTCGGACTCGGGCGCCTCGCTGGGCGACATCCTGGGCGCCGCGCTCAAGAACGCGGGCAAGGAATAAGTTTCCTCACCCGACGGGAAACGGGGCGGCCGGAGCGATCCGGCCGCCCTTTTTCTTTGGGCGCCCGTCGGCCCTCTCGTGATGGGAGAGGGGCGTGATTGTCTTGGCGGGCGCAGCGCCGGCCGGCGTTTTTTCTTCCGCTCGAGGCCCTCCGGCGGCGAAACCTGTCGCCCTCGAAAGCAAGAAACCTTCACGGCGATACGTTTTGTCTCTTTCTTCCTGCGGCGACAGACGGTTAGGGTGTCTCCCCGGACGGTGAAGCCAAGGCGGGGGCCTGAATGATCAAGTCTGAACTGATCGAGAAGCTGGCGGCGGAGAATCTGCATCTCACCCATGCGGAGGTGGAGCGGGTCGTGAACGTGATCCTGGGCCGCATGACCGAAGCCCTGTCGGACGGCGGTCGGGTCGAGCTGCGTGGCTTCGGCGCCTTCTCGGTGCGCAGCCGCCCGGCGCGGACGGGGCGCAACCCCCGCACCGGCGAGACGGTCGAGGTTCCGGCCAAGGCCGTGCCCTTTTTCAAGAGCGGCAAGGAACTGCGCGAGCGCCTGAACGCGTCCGGCGACGCCTGACAGCCACGAGAGAGACCGACGCCATGAGCCTGCTGACCGAGTTTCGGGAATTCGCCGCGCGCGGCAACGTCGTCGACCTGGCGGTCGGCGTCATCATCGGCGCCTCGTTCGGCAAGATCGTCACCAGCCTGGTGGACCAGGTGGTGATGCCGCCGATCGGCCTGCTGCTGGGCAAGGTGGACTTCGCCCATCTGGAATGGGTGCTGAAGCCGGCCGACGCCGCCGCCGGGGTCGAGAAGGTGGCTATCCAGTACGGCGCCTTCATCAACACCCTGATCCAGTTCCTGATCGTGGCCTTCGTCGTCTTCCTGGTGGTCAAGATGATCAACAAGCTGCGCCGCGATCAGGCGGCCGCGCCGGACGCCGGCGCGCCGACGCCGACCGAGGCCCTGCTGGCCGAGATCCGCGACGAACTGAAGGCGCGCCCGCGCGCCTGACGGCCTGTCCGGCGGCTCGAACGGGCGCCGGCCGGATCGACATTCAGGCGCTTCCTCACGACGAAAAACGACGCTTGTGGAGGCTTCCCGCAAGAAGCGTGACGGGAGGTCGTGGCGTGCAATAGGCGAGCGATTGCGCCCCCTCCGCGGCGGCATCACGGCCCTGCGTCGTCCTTAACGCTTGTTTGCAATGGCTTGGCGTGCTGTTTCTCGGTCTTGGGGCGCCCGTCGGGGGCGCAAGATAAGTGGAGCTTGCCGTTGAGCACGACGGATGGAGGGGGCGCGCTGTCGGCGACGCCTCGCAAGACCTTTCTGGGTCACCCGCGGGGGCTGGTGATCCTGTTCTTCACGGAGATGTGGGAACGCTTCTCCTACTACGGAATGCGGGCGCTGCTGGTCATGTACCTGACCCAGCACTTCCTGTTCGGTCCGGCCGAGGCGCAGGGCATCTACGCCGCCTACGCCGCCCTGGTTTACCTGATGCCCGTGCTGGGCGGCATGATCGCCGACAAGTATCTGGGCGCGCGCAAGGCCGTGGTCATCGGCGCCGTCCTGCTGGTGGCCGGTCACTTCACCATGGCGTTCGAGGGTTCGGGCGGTAAGGAAAGCCTGACCATCGGCGAGAGCACCTATCAGATCGAGGTCGTCGGCCGCGATCAGAACCGCACCATGTTCGCCGTCAGCGGCGACGAGCGGGTCCAGATCTCCATCACCCCGGAAGGCGTGTCCAAGGTCGGCGCCGAGCCGGCGGCCGCTCAGGCCGCCGACGCCGCCGTGGTCGCGGCGGCGAGCGAGGGCTTCCCGGCCTTCACCCCCGCGGGCGGCTACAAGGTCGAGACCAAGCGCGACACCGCCTTCGGCGAGCCGGTCCTGTTCCTGGCCCTGTCGCTGATCATCATGGGCGTGGGCTTCCTGAAGGCCAACATCTCGACCGTGGTGGGCGCCCTCTATGAAGAGAACGATCCCCGTCGCGACGGCGGCTTCACCATCTTCTACGTCGGCATCAACCTGGGTTCGCTGCTGGCCACGGCGGCCTGCTCCTACCTGGGTTTCACCTACGGCTGGTCCTACGGCTTCGGCCTGGCGGGCTTCGGCATGCTGATGGGCCTGCTGACCTTCCTGATGGGCGCGCCTTGGCTGGAAGGCCGCGGCGGACCGCCGGTTCCGCTCAAGGGCCGCACCATCGTCGGCGTGCCGGTCGAGGCCTTCTTCTGGATCGCGGGCATCGTCGCCGTCGTTCCGGTGTGGCTGCTGATGCAGCGCCACGAGATCGTCCAGACGGTGCTGATCCCCATCGCCGTTCTGACCTTCGCCGGCGTGGTCGGCTTCACCGTGTTCAAGCTGAAGGGCGCCGAGCGCTCCCGGATGCTGGTCGCCCAGGTGCTGATCTTCTTCTCGGTGCTGTTCTGGGCCCTGTTCGAGCAGGCCGGGTCGTCCCTGACCCTGTTCGCCGACCAGTCGACGGAAATGCCGAGCTGGTTCAACGCCGGCTACACCCAGATGTTCAACCCGGGCATCATCGTCATCGGCGGCCCGATCATGGCGGCCCTTTGGGTCTGGCTGGGCAAGCGCAACCGCGAACCCTCGACCCCGGTCAAGTTCTCGGCGGCCCTGGTCTTCGTCGGCGCGGGCTTCCTGCTGCTGTCGTGGGCGGCGGCGAACAACTTCAACGAGTCGTTCCGCGTCCCGCTGATGATCCTGTTCCTGACCTACGCCTTCCACACCATCGGCGAGCTGTGCCTGTCGCCGGTCGGCCTGTCGATGATCACCAAGCTCTCGGTGGCGCGCGTGGTCGGCTTGATGATGGGCGTGTGGTTCCTGTCGTCGTCGGTGGCCCACATCGTCGCCGGCTGGATTGCCGCCGCCACCGCCACGGACACCGTGGCCGGCGTGGTGACCAACCCGCAACTGGCGCTGCAGACCTATGGCTCGATCTTCGGGACCATCGGCTGGACCGGCGTCGGCGTGGGCGTGGTCCTGCTGGCCCTGTCGCCCATCCTCAAGAAGGGCATGGCGGGCATCCACTGATCGCCTGATCGGTTGCTGACAAGGAAGGGGCGGCGTCTCGCAGGAGGCGCCGCCCTTTTCAGTTGTTGTCGGAGGAATGGCCCCGGTTGGTTCCGGTGCGCGGTTTGAAGCCTCAGAAGGTCTTGCGCAGGCGGATCTGATAGAAGGTGCGCGGGTCGATGTAGCGGTTCTCGACGAAGGCGACGGCGCGCGTCTCGCGGTCGGCGAAGATGGTGCGCTCGATGGTGAAGTCGTCCCACAGGGTGACCTGGCCGCGGATCGACAGGGTCGGCGTCGGCTTATACTCCGCCCACAGATCGTAATAGTCGTGGCCGCGCCAGACCCGGGTCTCGTCGGGCTGGAAGTTCTTCTCGCCCAGCAGGGGGAACCAGGCGACGCCCCATTGCAGCTTCCAGCTGGTGATGTCCTGCCGGAAGCTGAGGCTGGCGTGGGTGGGGCGAACGCCGGAGATCGGGCGCGATTCGCCGGTGGTCGGATCGGTGACGCGGGTGTGGTTCCAGGTGTTCTTGAAGCTGAACTTGCCGCCGGAAATTCCTACGGTGTCGGTGGGGATGGTCACGTTCAGGGCCAGCTGGTCCAGCGTCCCGTCGCCGATATTGCCGATCCCGGTGGTCTGCTCGTCCAGCGGCAGCAGATCGATGACGTCCGAAATCTCGTCGTGGCGCAGGCCGACGCTGACGATGCCTTCGCCCCAGAAACGCTGCTCGAAGGTCAGTTCGCCGATCCAGCGCTGCTCGGGCTGCAGGTCGACGTTGCCGCCGAAGACATTGTCGTTGGCCAGTTCGGCCGAGGCGGCGAAGTCGCCGAAGTCCAGCTGCCCCACGGTCCGCTCCAGGCGCAGGCGAAGCTGGGTGTTGGCCGTCGGCGTCCAGGTCGTCAGCAGGCGCGGCTTGGCGTAGAAGAAGCTCTTCTCGTGCTCGGCGTCGCCGGCCTGGCTGATGGTCGAGGATTCCAGCCGCAGGCCGCCCTCCAGAGTCCATTGGGGCGTGAGGCGCCAGGTCGCCTTGCCAAACAGCTCGCCGCGCGTCTCTTCGACCTTGACCGAGGCGGACTGCACGGGCTGGGGCACGCCGCCGATCAGATAGCTCTGGTCGACCTTGAGCATGTTGTAGGCGATCTCGCCGCCGCCCTCGAACTCCACGGCCGCCGAGCGCTCGAAGCGCAGCAGGCCGCGCAGGATGGTCTCGGACGACTGGCCCTCGCCGCCGAAGCGCTTCTCGGCCGCCTCGACGCCGCCGTCGCGGTCGCGCAGGACCGCCACCTCATCGAAGTCCTCGAACTCGTGGATGAAGCGGCTTTCCAGCTTCAGCCGGGGCGACAGCGGCCGGGTGAAGACGACGCCCAGTTCGCCGCTCTTGGTGTCGTTGTCCGCCAGGGTCTCGCGCAGGACGTCGGGGGCGGTCTGGCGGTTGATCCCGTGCCAGTCGTTGATCCCGTAGCGGGCCGTCAGGTCGATCTTGCCGCCCATCAGCGGGCCGGCGTAGTTGCCGCGGATCGAATTCCCGCCGCCGTAGCCGTCGCTGTAGTAGTCTTCGGCGCGCAGCAGTTCGCCGTTCGGGCCGACCCGGCGCAGCGGCCCGGCGCCGTTGGAATCGCTCATGGAGATGCCGTCGCCGAGGGTCACGCCCCAGGTGCGGTCGCCCTTGCGCTCGGTGAACTGGTAGGAGCCGCCGTAGAGGTCCTGGCCCCCCTCGAACAGATTGGCGTTGAAGCTGGCGATGTGCTCGCGGCTGACCGTGTTCTTGAGGATGACGTTGGCCACGACGGAATAGCCCTGCATCTCGATGCCCGGGGCGCCGCCGCGAATCAGCTCGATGCGCTCGACCTGGCTGGCCACGGTGCGGCCCAGGACGTTGGAGCCGGTGTCGTTCTTGGAGGCCGGGCGGGCGCCGTTGATCAGGACGTTGCCGACCGCGCCCTCGAAGCCGCGCGCCCCGTCGCCGTCGTTGATCGAGAAGCCCGGCACCCGGTTGACCATGTCCAGCGCCGTGTTCGGCCGGGCGTCGGCGAAGAAGTCGGGGGTGAAGACCAGCACGGCCTGGTCGCCGGCGGCGGCGGCCTGGCGAGCGGGCGCGGCGGGCGCCTCGGCGGCCAGGGCCACGGCCGGCGCGGCGGCGGCCAGCATCAGGGCGGTGGTCGCCAGCAGGGCGCGCTTGGTGTTCATCTCGTCCTCTCCCTCGGTGTCGGCAGAGGTGTGGCGGCGTATACGGACGATCGCCAGTTACAAGCGGGACAGGTGTATTAAATTGCGGACATCATTACGGAATAGTCACGTGTGACGACTTTTCGGGACGCTAGGGTGCGGGCATGAAAGCTCGTCTTCTGCCGGTCGCCCTGTCCGCGTTTCTCGTCGTCTCGGCGGCGACCGCGACGGCGGCCTACGCCGCTCAGGACCAGGCCGAGGCGGCGACCCGCGTGGACGAGGTGGTCGTCGCCGCGCGGCGGGCGGGCGCGCCCATGTGGACGGTGCGGCGCGACGGCGAGGGGGTGATGATCCTGGTCGGCGCCATTGAGGAGGCGCCGCGCGGGTTCGAATGGCGAGCCCAGGCGTTGGAGGACGCCGCCGCCCGTTCCGACCGCATCCTGTTCCCGCAGCGGGGCCGCGCCTCGCCCGCCGACGTCCTGCGTCTGATCTGGCGCATCCGCACCATCGGCTGGCTGCCGCAGGGCGCGACGACGGCCGACTATCTGAGCGCCGAGGATCAGGCGCGGCTGGACGTCCTGATGGCGGGCGAGAAAAACGACCAGTGGCGACGTTACAGCATGCTGATGCTGGCCATAGACCTGATCCAGGGCAAGGCGGGCGAAAAGGACGCCCGGCCGGTCGGGGCCGCCGACGCCGTGCGCCGCGCCGCCCGAAAGGCGCGCGTGCCGATCCGCTCCATCGGCGTTGTGCGCGGGGCCGACGTTGTGGAAAGCCTGATCACCGCCCCGCCTGAAACTCATCGCGAATGCCTGCGCGCCGCCATGTCGGCCGCCGAACTGGGGCCGGACGCCGTGCGCCTGCGCGCCGAGGCCTGGCGCGGGCTGCGGGTGGCCGAGGCGCTGGCCTCGCCGGTCGATCAGGCCGTGGACCGCTGCTGGCCCTGGGGCGACCCGCAGATCGGGCAGCAGTTGCGTATGGAGTGGACCGACGCGGTCGCCCAGGCCCTGACCCAGCCCGGCCTGAGCCTGGCGGTCGCCCCCTTGCGCACCCTTGCCGAGCCCGGCGGCGTCCTGGACGCCCTGGAGGCCCAGGGCTTCGAGCTGGACGGTCCGGAATGGAAGCCCGCCACGCACGAAGGCGGTTGACGCGCGGCGTGCTAAGGAGGACGCGGGGGCATGAGCGACATCGAACCCCGACTGACCTCCCTGGCCCACGGCGGCGGCTGCGGCTGCAAGATCGCGCCCGACGTGCTGCAGTCCATCCTGGCCTCGACCCCGCGCACGGCGGCCTTCGCCGATCTGATGGTGGGAACCGAGACCTCGGACGACGCGGCGGTCTGGCGGCTGAACGACCAGCAGGCCCTGGTGGCCACGACCGACTTCTTCATGCCGATGGTCGACGACCCGTTCGACTTCGGCCGGATCGCGGCGGCCAACGCCCTGTCCGACGTCTACGCCATGGGGGCGACGCCGATCTTCGCCCTGGCCATCGTGGGGATGCCGGTCGGCAAGCTGTCGCCGCAGACCATAGGCCGGGTGCTGGAAGGCGGCGCGTCCGTCTGCGCCGAGGCGGGCGTGCCCGTGGCGGGCGGCCATTCGATCGACAGCCTGGAGCCGATCTACGGCCTGGTCGCCCTTGGCCTGACGCACCCGGACCGGGTGCTGACCAATCGCGGGGCGCGGGCGGGCGACGCGCTGATCCTGACCAAGGGGTTGGGCGTCGGCGTGTTGAGCGCCGCCTACAAGCAGGGACGGCTGGAGGCGGGCGGCTATGAGGCCCTGATCGGCTCGACCACCCGACTGAACACGCCGGGGCCAAAGCTGGCGGCGATGGACGGCGTCCACGCCGTCACCGACGTGACCGGCTTCGGCTTGCTGGGCCACGCGCTGGAGATGGCGCGCGGCGCGGGCCTGACGGTCGAGATCGACGCCGACGCGCCCGTCTTACTCGACGGGGCGCCCGCCCTGGCCAAGGCCGGGGTGCGGACGGGCGCCTCGGTGCGCAACTGGGCGGCCTATGGCGGGGCGGTGACGCTGGACGCCGAGCTGCCCGAATGGCGGCGCGACCTGCTGACCGATCCCCAGACCTCGGGCGGCCTCTTGATCGCCGTCGCGCCCGAGGCGGCGGAGGCGGTGATGGCGCTGGTTCAGGATCTGGGCTTCGCCTCGGCGCGCCGCGTCGGCCGGGTGCGCGAGGGCGAGCCTGCGGTGATCGTGAAGGCGGGGGCCTGATGGTGCGGCTGACGGCGGACGTTTCGCTTGCGGCTCTGGCCCGCTACGACGCCGTCATCGACGTGCGCAGTCCCGGCGAGTTCGCCGAGGACCACCTGCCCGGCGCGATCAACCTGCCGGTGCTGGACGACGCCCAGCGCGCCGAGGTGGGGACCCTCTACGTCCAGACCTCGAAATTCCTGGCCCGTCGCCTGGGCGCGGCCCTGGTGGCGCGCAACATCGCCGCGCATCTGGACGGGGCGCTGGGGCACCGCGACGGCAGCTTCCAGCCCCTGGTCTATTGCTGGCGCGGGGGGCAGCGCTCCACGGCCATGACCACGGTGATGGATCAGGTCGGCTGGCCCGTCACGCGGCTGGAGGGCGGCTATCAGACCTGGCGCCGGACGGTGGCCGCCGCCCTGCATGAGCTGGAGACGGCGCCGCCGCTGAAGCTGGTCCTGCTGGACGGCCTGACCGGCAGCGGCAAGACGGCGGTCCTGGCCCGCCTGGCCGACCACGGCGTCCAGAGCTTGGACCTGGAGGGGTTGGCGGCGCATCGCGGCTCCCTGTTCGGGCGCACGGGCGTGGAGCAGCCGTCGCAGAAGCTGTTCGAAAGCCGTCTGTACGCCGCCCTGTCCGCCCTCGACCTGAGCCGTCCCGTGGTTGTCGAGGCCGAGGCCAGCCGCATTGGCCGCCTGACCGTGCCGCCAGCGCTGTGGGCGGCGATGAAGGCGGCGCCCGCATTACGCCTGTCGGCCCCGTTCGAGGCGCGGGTCGAGCGGGTGCTGCGCGACTATCAGGCGGCGACCGACGATGCGGCCGTGCGCGACGCCCTGCTGGCGCGGATGCCCCGCCACCATAGCCGCGAGCGGATCGCGGAGTGGCGCGCCCTGTCGCAGGCGGGCGACCTGCGCGCCCTGGCGACGGCCCTGATGCGCGATCACTACGACCCGGCCTACCGCCGCGCCTCGGCTGGAGCGCGCGACCTAGGCGAGATCGCGATGGACGGCGGCGCCGAGGCCGATCTGGACCAGGCGGCGGAAGCGATAACTGCCTCCCTCTCCCGATGGGAGAGGGCTTGAGCGCACGAGAGCGCAGCGATCGTTCTTGCGCGAAAGGGTGAGGGTTCGAGGGTGAAGAGGTCGCGCCACGGCTGACGCCGACGGACAGGACAAGCCCCTCACCCTTTCGCCTTAACCAATCGCCTTCGGCTCCTGGAGGCTCAAGCCCTCTCCCGCCGGGAGAGGGTGTGGTTAGACCGCCGTGCCGCCGACCGTCAGGCCGCCGATCTTGAGGCTGGGCTGGCCGATGCCGACGGGGACGCCTTGCCCGGCCTTGCCGCAGGTGCCGACGCCGGGGTCGAAGGCGAAGTCGTCGCCGATCATCTGGATCTGGGTCAGGGCCGTGGCGCCGTCGCCGATCAGGGTGGCGCCGCGCACAGGCGCGGTGATCTTGCCGTCCTCGATCAGATAGGCCTCGGTGCACTGGAAGACGAATTTGCCGTTGGTGATGTCCACCTGGCCGCCGCCGAAGTTGGCGGCGTAGAGGCCGCGCTTGGTCGAGGCGATCATGTCGGCCTGCGAATCCTTGCCGCCTTCCATGAAGGTGTTGGTCATGCGCGGCATCGGCGTATGGGCGAAGGACTGGCGCCGGCCGTTGCCGGTGGCGTTCGCGCCCAGCTGGCGCGCCGACAGCCGGTCGTGCATCAGGCCGACCATGATGCCGTCCTCGATCAGCACGGTGCGCGAGGTCGGGGTGCCTTCGTCGTCGAACGACAGGGAGCCGCGACGCCCGGCGATGGAGCCGTCATCCACGACCGTCACGCACGGCGCGGCGACGCGCTTGCCCATCATGCCGGTGAAGACCGACGAGCCCTTGCGGTGGAAGTCGCCCTCGAAGCCGTGGCCGACCGCCTCGTGCAGCAGGACGCCGGGCCAGCCGGCGCCCAGAACCACGTCCATCTCGCCCGCCGGGCAGTCGACGGCCTCCAGATTGACCAGGGCCTGACGCAGGGCCTCGTCGACCTGGGCCTGCCAGCGTTCGGGGGCGATCCATTCCTCGAAGCCCGCGCGGCCGCCGGCGCCGGAGGAGGCGCTTTCGCGCTTGCCGTCCTTCTCGACGGTGACGGAGACGTTCAGCCGCACCAGCGGGCGCAGGTCGCTGAGCAGCCGCCCGTCGCCGCGCAGGATGTCGATGGCGCGGCGCTCGCCGACCAGGGAGGCCGAGACCTGCACCACGCGCGGGTCGCGGGCGCGGGCCCAAGCGTCGATCTCGGCCAGAAGGGCGATCTTGTCCGAGAAGGCCGGGGACAGCAGCGGATCGACCGGATCATAGAGGCGCTGGTTGGTGGCGCGCGGCGCCTCGGCGGCGGTTCCGTCATAGCCGCGCTTGGCCAGGGCGGCGCTGTCGGCGGCGCGGCGCATGGCGGCGGCGGAAATCTCGTTGGCGTGGGCGTAGCCGGCGGTCTCGCCCGCCACCACGCGCAGGCCGAAGCCCTCGACCGCGTCGTAGGAAGCGCTCTTCAGCCGTCCGTCGTCGAAGACCAGGGATTCGCTCTCGGTCTTTTCGAGGAACAGCTCGCCGTCGTCGGCGCCCGCCAGGGCGGTCTGCAGGATCGACAGGGCCTCGTCCGGGGCTACGCCCGCGGCGTCGAGGATGGGGGAGGGGGAGGCGACGGTGCTCATGGACGCTAGATAGGGGCTGAGGGGCCCGGCGTCACGGCTTGGAAGGGCGGAGGGGCGGGCTTGGCGCGAAAAAACCCTCCCCCTCGATGGGGGAGGGCTGGGTGGGGGTGCAGGCAGACGGCTCGCAAGGGAGCGAAAGAGACGCCGACGCGTCTCCGGCGCTTGATCGTCGCCCGCCGTAGCTTCACCCCCAGCCCCGACCCTTCCCCCATCGAGGGGGAAGGGAGCGGTCTTGCCGTTTAGTCCTGGGTCACGTCGCCCGAGCCGCGGATGTCCATGTTGAGCTGGGACGGGCGGCGCGTCAGCCGCACGTCGCCGCTGCCGGTGACGGCGATGTCGGCCTTGCCGGTGGGGCCGACGCGGGCGTCGCCCGAGCCGCTGACCCGCACCGTGGCGTCCGAGACGATCAGTTCGTCCAGGCGGGCGTCGCCGGCGCCGGACACGTCCAGCGTCACCGTCTCGGACCGGCCCTGGACCTTGACGTCCGAGGCCCCGGTCAGGGTCAGGTCCAGCGTCGGCTGGTCATAGCCGCGGATGTTCAGGTCGGTCGCGCCCGACAGGTCGAAGCGGTTCACCGAGGGCGCCTTGATGACGATCTTCAGCGCGTCGGTCTCGCTCCAGCCGTGGATGCCGGTGCGGGTCCAGCGGATGTAGCTGCGATGGCCCCGGGGGGCGTCCTCCATCGTCAGCCGGCCGTTGGCGAAGCGGACGCGGTCCACGACCGTCTTGGGGCCGGTGACGATGACGCCCGGCGCGTCGGCCTGCTGGTCGTAGGTGACGTCGGCGGGCAGGTCGATGGACAGCCGCTGGTCGCCGGTCCAGGCCAGGGTGCGGGTGACCTCGGGCGAAGCCTGGCTCCGTTCGATGGTGAAGCCGTCGCCGCGCTCCCCTTCGGTGAAGACCCAGGTCCGGTCATGGCGGATCAGGTCGCGACCGCCGACGGCGAAGGCGCCTCCGATGCCGACGATGGCCAGCACCAGGCCCGCGGCGGAGATGATGAACAGATTGCGGATCATGTCTTTAGTCCTCCCCTTCTTGTCTCAGGCCTGGGGTTCCAGGGCGGGTTTGATCACCCGGTAGTGCAGGCGGGCGTACCAGACGGTGGCGTCGATCAGCCACTTGGTCAGCAGGGCCATGGTTCCGACCATGAAGATGCCCATCCCCATCAAGCCGACGCCCAGCAGGGCCGCCGCCAGGGCGCCGCCGGGGGCGCCGACGAAGGGCCCGGCCACCAGGACGAAGCCGCCCGCGATGAAGACCGCGATGCCCGCCACCAGGATGGACAGCACCGTGCCGAAGACGGGCAGGGCGATGGGCAGCAGGATCAGGATGTCGATCGCGCCCAGGCCGAGGATGCCGAACACGGCCGCCGCCGCGGAGGAGGCGGACGGCTCCTGACGCCAGCGCTGGGCGCCGGCCTCGGCCTTCAGTTCGCGGGCCAGGCGGTCGGGGTCGCCCAGGGCGGCCGCCACCTCGGCCTCGCTGCGTCCGGCGGCGGCGCCGTCGGCGAAGTGGGCTTCATAGTCGTTGACGATCTCATTGGCGGTCGTCGCGGGCAGGCCCACCAGGCCGCGTCGCAAGCGCGCCAGGAATTCCGCGCGGGTCATTGGTCCTCTCCCCTGTCAGCATGGTCGGTCGTGTCGGCTTCGGCGCTGTGGTCGGCCAGGGCCGGAGTCTCGGCCGGAGCTCCGGCTGTGACGACGTCCTCGGCTTCGCCGGCGATCAAGGCCTCGACGGCGCGGGCGAAAGCCCGCCATTCGGTGGTCTGGCCGTCAAGGGCGCGACGGCCCCCGGCGGTCAGCCGATAGTATTTGCGCGACGGACCGCTGGATGATTCGACCAGATAGGTCTCGACCAGGCCGTCGGTCTGCATTCTCCGCATCAGCGGATAGATGGTGCCTTCCCCCATGCCTATGGCGTCGGACAGGCGGGAGGCGATTTCATAGGCGTAGCTGTCGCGCCGGGCGAGCAGCGCCAGGACGCATAGCCCCAGCACGCCTTTCTTCAACTGGATGTCGATGGTGTCGGGCATGGCGTCCCCTCTCGTGATGGAGAAAAGGTATCGCAAGGTATCTTGCGTCACAAGGTAGCTATCTAAACATGACACCGATTTAATTGACCGCTTTTTGTCGCGCGGCCGCCCTAGCTGCGCTTGATCGCTTGGCAAGGGCGATCCGAGCCGATAAGGACCGGCCCTGACACGCCGAGGTCCGTCTGGACCCGGCGGCGCTTGCGAATTGCTCGCAGGCGTCTGCTGTAGAACGGTTTATGAGGACTTCTCGAATGGGGATGGGCATGCGAGCCATGGTGCGGTTGGGAGGCGGAATCGCCGCAACCGCCCTTGCCGCCTTTGTCGCCGCGCCGGCTATGGCGCAGGATGTGTTGGGCCAGCCGACGCCGGGCGGTCTCGGCCTGCAGACGGCGGCTGCGCCGCTGGCGCACGAGGCCCATTTCTTCCACAACGTGGTGCTGATGCCGGTCATCACGGGCATCTGCGTCCTGGTGGCGGTGCTGCTGGTGTGGATCGCGATCCGCTACAACAAGCGCTCCAACCCGGTGCCGGCCAAGTGGAGCCACAACACCCTCATCGAGGTCATCTGGACCGTGGTGCCGGTGCTGATCCTGGTGGCCATCTCCCTGTTCTCCTTCCGTCTGCTGTTCGCCTACCATGACTATCCGGATGCGGACGTCACGGTGAAGATCACGGGCAACCAGTGGAACTGGGCCTACGAATATCCGGACCAGGGCGTGGCGGAATACATTTCCAACATGCTGCCGGAAGACAAGGCGCCCAAGCATCTGTACCGCCTGGCCGCCGATGAGCCGATGGTGGTGCCGGTCGGCGAGAACGTCCGCCTGCTGATCACCGCTTCGGACGTGATCCACGCCGTGGCCGTGCCGGCCTTCGCCATCAAGGTCGACGCCGTTCCGGGCCGCATGAACGAGACCTGGTTCCGCGCCGAGAAGGAAGGCGACTACTACGGTCAGTGCTCCGAGCTGTGCGGCGTCGACCACGCCTTCATGCCGATCCACGTCAAGGTGGTGAGCAAGGAAGCCTTCGCCGCCTGGGTCGCCTCGAAGGGCGGCTCCATGACCAAGGCCGCCGATGAGGCCGCCGCCGCCGCCGCCGCGCCTGCCGCCGAAGCGCCCGCCGCTCCGGCCGCCGCCGCCCCGACCGACGCCGCTTCTGCGGCCCCCGCCGCCGCTGCCGCGCCCGCCGCGCCGGCCGCTCAGTAAGAGAGACGCGAGAGCCCAGACCTATGGCCACCGCTGCTGTTCACGATCCGCACGATCACAAGCCGGGTTTCTTCACCCGCTGGTTCCTGTCGACCAACCACAAGGACATCGGGATTCTGTACCTGGTGTTCGCCATCTTCACCGGCCTCATCGGCGGCGCCCTGTCGGGCCTGATCCGCTGGGAACTGGCCGAGCCGGGCATTCAGGTGTTCCGCGAAGGCTCGGTCATCCAGTATCTGGGTCTGGTTGAGGCCTCCAAGCACGGCTACAACGCCACCGTCACGGCGCACGCCCTGATCATGGTGTTCTTCGTCGTCATGCCGGCGACGATGGGCGGCTTCGGCAACTACTTCATCCCGATCATGATCGGGGCGCCGGACATGGCCTTCCCGCGCCTGAACAACATCTCGTTCTGGCTGATATTCTTCGCCTTCGTCCTGCTGGTCCTGTCGATGTTCGTCGACGGCGGGCCGGGCCGCGGCTTCGGCGGGGGGTGGACCTCCTATCCGCCGCTGTCGACCATGGGGCACGCGGGGCCGTCGTTCGACCTGGCGATTTTCTCGCTGCACGTCGCCGGCGCCTCCTCGATCCTGGGCGCGATCAACTTCATCACCACCATCTTCAACATGCGCGCGCCGGGCATGACCCTGCACCGCATGCCGCTGTTCGCCTGGGGCGTCCTGCTGACCGCCTTCCTGCTGCTGTTCTCGCTGCCGGTCCTGGCGGGCGCGATCACCATGCTGCTGTCGGACCGCAACTTCGGCACGTCGTTCTTCGACCCGGCCGGCGGCGGCGACCCGGTCATGTACCAGCACCTGTTCTGGTTCTTCGGCCACCCCGAGGTGTACATCATGATCCTGCCGGGCTTCGGCATGATCTCGCACATCGTCTCGACCTTCTCGAAGAAGCCCATCTTCGGCTACCTCGCCATGGCCTACGCTATGGTCGCCATCGGCTTCATCGGCTTCATCGTGTGGGCGCACCACATGTACACGGTCGGCATGAGCGTGAACCTGCGCGCCTACTTCGTGGCCGCGACCATGATCATCGCCGTGCCCACGGGCGTGAAGATCTTCAGCTGGATCGCCACCATGTGGGGCGGCTCCATCACCTTCAAGACGCCCATGCTCTGGGCCATCGGCTTCATCTTCCTGTTCACCGTCGGCGGCGTGACCGGCGTGGTCCTGTCGAACGCCGGCATCGACTACAGCCTGCACGACACCTACTACGTCGTGGCGCACTTCCACTATGTGCTGTCGCTGGGCGCCATCTTCTCGATCTTCGCTGCCTTCTACTACTGGTACGAGAAGATGTTCGGGGTGAAGTACAACGAGTTCCTGGGCCAGCTGCACTTCTGGATCATGTTCGTCGGCGTGAACCTGATCTTCTTCCCGCAGCACTTCCTGGGCCTGCAGGGCATGCCGCGTCGCTACGTCGACTATCCGGAAGCCTTCACCTACTGGAACTACGTTTCGTCGGTGGGCTACGTCATCACCATCGTCGGCGTCGGCGTCTTCCTGGTGATGCTGCTGGAGTCGGCCATCCGTCGCCGCAAGGCCGAGGCCAATCCGTGGGGCGAAGGCGCCACCACCCTGGAGTGGACCCTGTCCTCGCCGCCCCCGCACCACCAGTTCAACGAACTGCCGGTGGTCAAGGCGGACAACCACTGATCCGTATAGGATGAACCGGAGAGGCCGCCCTTCCGCAACCGGAGGGGCGGCCTTTGCTCTTTATGACCATGACCGACCGCCAAGCTCCCCTCGTCACGACGGCCCAACCGGAAGACTTCTTCCAGCTGTTGAAGCCGCGCGTCATGTCGCTGGTGGTGTTCACCGCCGTCACCGGACTGGTGGTGGCGCCCGGGCGGCTGGACTGGATCAACGCCATCGTCGCCGTGCTGTGCATCGCCATGGGCGCGGGCGCGGCCGGGGCGCTCAACATGGCGATCGAGGGCGAGACCGACGCCCTGATGCGGCGCACCCGGGGCCGACCCGTCGCGGCCGGGCGGGTGCGCAAGAACGACGCCATGGCCTTCGGCATGGTGCTGTCGGTCTTCTCGGTGATGCTTCTGGGGATGACCACCAACTGGCTGGCGGGCGGGCTGCTCGGCCTGACCATCGTCTATTACGCCTGGCTCTACACCCTGGTGCTGAAGCGCCGGACGCCCCAGAACATCGTTATCGGCGGGGCGGCGGGCGCCTTTCCGCCGGTGATCGGCTGGGCCGCCGTGACCGGCGACGCGCCGTGGCAGGCCTGGCTGCTGTTCCTGATCATCTTCCTGTGGACGCCGCCGCACAGCTGGGCCCTGGCCCTCTATTCGGCCGGGGACTACGCCAAGGCGGGCATTCCGATGATGCCGGTGGCGCGCGGCGCCAAGTCGACCCGCCTGCAGATCCTGCTCTACAGCCTGGTCTTCGTGCCGGTGGCGATCGCGCCGGCCTTCACCGGCCTGGGCGGGCCGGTCTATCTGGTGGTGTCCGTGGCCGGCGGCCTGTTCTTCCTGGCCCTGGCGGCGCGGCTGTGGCGCTCGCGCGCGGGCGACCAGCCGGACAAGGCCGAGGCCGTGGGGCGAGAGGCCGCATTGTATGATGTGCGCGCCGAGGCCAAACCGGCCCGTAACCTGTTCGCCTTCTCGATCTTGTACCTGATGGCGTTGTTCTCGGCCCTCCTGGTCGAGCAGCTGCCGGGCGTGGGAGTCTGAAACCGTGTCCCAAATGAAATACATCAAGCTGAGCGATGAACAGGTTCGTGCGCGCAAGCGCCGGAACGTGGCCATCGCCTTGGGCCTTCTGGGCTTCATCGCGCTGATCTATCTGGTGACCATGTCGCGCATGCACGCCAACAACCGGGCGCGCGTGGCGGCCGAGAGCGCGGCCCTGGCCACGCTGGAGCGGGCCGACCCGGCCCTGCCGCCGCCGGTCCAGCCGGACGCCGGCGCGCCGCAGACGACGGAGACCGTCCAGCCGTGAAGAACAAGAACAAGGTCGCCCTGCTGTGCGCGGCCCTGGTGATCGGCATGACGGGCGCGGCCTTCGCGGCCGTGCCCCTGTATCGCATCTTCTGCCAGGTCACCGGCTTCGACGGCACGGTGAAGAAGGCCGAGGCCGCGCCGACCGAGGTGCTGGATCGGGAAGTCCTGATCCGCTTCGATACCAATGTCCGCGACTTGCCCATGACCTTCAAGGCCGAGCAGCTGAGCCAGAAGGTCCACATCGGCGAGACGGGCATGGCCTATTTCGCCGTGACCAACACCTCGAACGAGCCGATCCACGCCACGGCGGCCTACAACGTCGTTCCCGAGCGTGCGGGCCCCTACTTCCAGAAGCTGCAGTGCTTCTGCTTCGAGGGCCAGGAAATCGCCCCCGGCGAGACCCGCTCCTTCCCGGTGCAGTATTTCGTGGCGCCCGAACTGGCGACCGACGCCGAGGTCAAGGGCGTGCGCCAGATCACCCTCAGCTACACCTTCTTTCCGACCAAGGGCTTCCAGCAGGCCGCCGCGGGCGACTCCGCTGTTGGCAAAGCCGGATAGCCGGGGCTATAGCCCTCAACAACGACTCTCGCCTTAATTTCAGAGACCCTGGGAATGGCCGACGCTCACGCGAAACCGCAACACGACTACCACCTCGTCGACCCTAGCCCGTGGCCGCTGGCCGGGGCGTTTTCCGCCGCCGTCATGTTCGTCGGCGCCGTCATGTGGATGAAGGGCCTGTTCGGCCTGGAAGCCGGCACCAAGTGGCTGTTCTTCGTCGGCCTGGCCGGCGTGCTGTTCACCATGTACGCGTGGTGGTCGGATGTCGTGAAGGAAAGCCGCAAGGGCGACCACACCCCGGTCGTGGGCATCGGCCTGCGCTACGGCATGGTGCTGTTCATCGCGTCGGAGGTGATGTTCTTCGTCTCCTTCTTCTGGATGTTCTTCGACATGGCGATCTTCAATGAATCGCGTGCGATCATCCCGGAAGTCGGCAACTGGATGGACACCGCCGCCGCCTGGAAGACCTGGCCCCCGACGGGCGTCGAGCTGCTGGATCCCTGGAGCCTGCCGCTGCTGAACACGGTCATCCTGCTGCTGTCGGGCACGACCCTGACCTGGGCCCACCACGCCCTGATGGTCGGCGACCGCAAGGGCGCCAAGCTGGGCCTGCTGATCACCGTCCTGCTGGGCGTGCTGTTCACCGGCGTCCAGGCCTACGAATATTACCACATCCTGCACGCGCACCTGTTCTTCAGCGAAGCGGCCGCCCAGTCGAAGCTGTACGGCTCGATCTTCTTCATGACGACGGGCTTCCACGGCTTCCACGTCCTGATCGGCACCATCTTCCTGGCCGTCTGCCTGCTGCGCCTCTACGCCGGCCAGATGTCGCCGCAGAAGCATTTCGGCCTCGAGGCGGCTGCCTGGTACTGGCACTTCGTCGACGTGGTGTGGCTGTTCCTCTTCGTCTTCATGTACGTCACCTTCGGTTGATCGAAGTCGACGCAAAAGCTGAACGACAGTCGGCGCGGGGCCCCAAGCCCCGCGCCGATTTGCATGCCGCCCAGGCCATTCGCGCCGGGCTTCTGGGGCGGTGCCCCGCCTGCGGCCGGGGGGCCCTGTTTGAAGGCTTCCTGACGCGCCGGGCCCGGTGCGAGGCCTGCGGCTTCGACCTAGGCGCGGTCGACACCGGCGACGGCGCGGCCACCTTCATCATGCAGATCGCCGGCTTCCTGGTCGGCTTCTCGGCCCTGGCGGTCGAGATCGCCTGGCGTCCGCCGCTGTGGCTGCACCTGGTCGTCTGGCTGCCCTTGGTCGCGCTTCTGGCCGTCGCCCTGATGCGGCCGGGCAAGGGGCTGATGACCGCCCTTCAGATCCTGCGCCTGCGCCAGGATCCGACCGCCCGCCCCGATGGTTCCTCCAAGGCCCGATGACCCAGTCCGCCACCCCCCGTTTCCCCATCGTCCTGACCGTGGCGGCCGCCGCCGTCCTGGGGCTGCTGCTGACGCTGGGCGTCTGGCAGGCCCAGCGCCTGACGTGGAAGGAGGGCCTGATCG
Source organism: Brevundimonas naejangsanensis (assembly GCF_003627995.1). Lineage (NCBI taxonomy): Bacteria > Pseudomonadati > Pseudomonadota > Alphaproteobacteria > Caulobacterales > Caulobacteraceae > Brevundimonas > Brevundimonas naejangsanensis. The sequence goes on from NZ_CP032707.1 coordinate 1,692,972, forward strand.
CCCAGGCCGAGGCCGTGGCCCAGCTTCCGCCGGTTCCTCTGGCGGAGGCGCTGAGGGCGGCCGACCCCGAGTTCCGCCGCGTGCTGCTGACCTGCCGCGGCCTGGGCGCCGCCCCCTTCGTCGAACTGCAGACCATCGAGGACGGCGACGCGGGCGTGCGCCTGATCTCCGCCTGCCCGGTCGAGGGGCAGGGGACCGTCCTGGTCGACCGGGGTTTCGTGCCGACCGGGACGACCGAGCGTCCGGCGGTGGACGCGGCTGATTCCATGCCGGTCGTGGTGGCGGGCGTGCTGCGCCGCGCCCCGGCGCCCGGCGCCATGACCCCGCCGCCGTCAGGCCGCCTGTTCTACGGCCGCGACATGGCCGCCATGGCGAAGGCGCTGGATGTCGAGGGGCCGGTGTCGCCCTTCACCCTCTACGCCACCACCGCGACCAATCCCGACTGGTCGGCCTTGCGGCCCGTGGCCCCGCCGACGGCCTTCGCCAACAATCACCTGGGCTACGCCCTGACCTGGTTCGGCCTCGCCGCCGTCCTGATCGTCTTCTACATAGTGATGCTGCGCCGCCGCCTGAGCCGCGCCGACAGCCCCAAGGATCGCTGACCTGACTGCTCGCCTTCACACTCTGTCCAACGGCGTCCGCGTCGTGTGCGACCCCATGCCCGGCCTGCGCACCATCGCCGTCACCGTGGCCGTCAACGGCGGCGCCCGCATGGAGGACGAGAGCCGGTCCGGCTGGTCGCACCTGCTGGAGCACCTGGTGTTCAAGGGCGCGGGCGACATGGGCGCGCGCGACATCGTCGAGCGCGTCGAGGCCGAGGGCGGCTCGATCAACGCCGCCACCGGCTATGAACGGACCAGCTTCGACGTCCGCGCCCTGAAGGGCAGCCTGCCGCTGGCCATGCAGGTGCTGTCCGACCTGGTGTTCCGCCCGACCTTGGCGCCCGACGAGATCGAGCGCGAGAAGGACGTGGTGGCCCAGGAGATCGCCGAGGCCTTCGACACCCCTGACGACCATGTGTTCGAGATGGCCCAGACCCAGGCCTTCGCCGGCCACGGGCTGGGGCGGCCGATCCTGGGCTCGATCGCCAGCCTGGCGCCCGCCGACCGCGCGGCCGTCAGCGACTGGCGCGCCCGCCTCTATTCGCCCGACCGCATGGTGGTGGCCGTCTCGGGGGCGGTCGAGGAGGGCGAACTGCTGGCCCTGGCCGAGAGCTGGTTTGGCCAGGCGGCGGCCACCCCCAGCGCAGGCTCGTCGCCCGCCGCCTTCGCCGGGGGCGAGGCGCGGCTGGCGCGCAAGATCGAGCAGGCCAATCTGGTCTTCCAGCTGCCCAGCCTGGGCGCGCGCGATCCACGCCTGCCAGTGCTGCGCCTGTTCACGGAAATCCTGGGCGGGGGCATGGCCTCGCGCCTGTTCCAGAGCGCGCGCGAGGACCGCGGCCTGGCCTACGCCATCGACGCCTATCACGAGACCTATGACGACCTGGGCGTGCTCGGCGTCTATGCCGGGGCGGCGGCCGAGCGGTCGCGGGAGCTGGCCGACCTGTGCGCCGCCGAAATCCTCGACCTGGCCGAGAAGGGGCCGACGGACCAGGAGCTGGCGCGCGCCAAGGCGGTGCTGAACGCCGGCCTGTGGATGGCCGACGAGAGCCCGGCCAGCCGCTCGGGGCGCCTGGCGGGCCAGACCCTGGTGTTCGGCGCGCCCGTCTCGTCCGAGGACAGCGCCGCGCGCATCGACGCCCAGACGGCGGCCGACCTGCGCGAGGTGGGTCGCGACCTGGCGGCGTCGGGCCGCTCCGCGACCGCGGTTCTGGGGCCCCGCGCGGCGGGCGGCGCCGGTCGCGCCTTCCGCGAGCGCATGGCCGGCCGCTGAGGCGGTCCCTGCTGACGCCGGGGCCGCATCGCGCTATCGTTCCATCCATGGCCTTGTTCGACTGGATGGCCGAGGCGACCGGACCGGTCCTGAACGGGCAGGGGGTCGTGCTGCGCCCGCCGCGCCCGTCCGACTACATGGCGTGGGCGGCGCTGCGCGAGGAGTCGCGCGACTATCTGCAGCCGTGGGAGCCCGTCTGGGCCGAGGACGACCTGAGCCGCGCCGCCTTCCGCCGCCGGCTGGGCGTCTATGCGCGCGAGATGGAGCTGGGCACGGCCTGGCCGCTGTTCGTCTTCGATCCGGCCGACGAGGCCCTCCTGGGGGCCATCACCCTGTCCAACATCCGGCGCGGCGTGGCCGAGACCGGGACGCTCGGCTACTGGGTCGGCCGCCCCCACGCCGGGCGGGGCGTCGGCACGGCGGCGGCGCGGACCATGCTGGCCTACGCCTTCGGCGAACTGAAGCTGCATCGGGTCGAGGCGGCCTGCCTGCCGACCAACCACGCCTCGCGCCGCGTGCTGGAGAAGGCGGGGTTTCGTCAGGAGGGGATGGCCCGAGCTTATTTGAAAATTAACGGCCGATGGGCAGACCATCTGTTGTTTGGCGTTCTCGACGAGGAGTTCGCTGCGGTCGCCTCCCGTCCAGCCAGAGTATCGGACCCGCTTTGAGCACACGATCCAGAGCGCTGACGTGGGATCCCACCACGGCCATCGAAGCCCTTGCCGCGGCCGACGCCGCCCTGTGGATATGGACCCCCGCCGAGGACCAGATCCGCTTCACCGGGGCGACCCGTCCGCTGGGCCTGGGGCCGCTGGCGCCCCAATGTTCGGGCGCGGCCTTCACCGCCCTGGCCATGCCCCAGGACCGCGCCCTGGCCGACCGCCTGCTCAAGCCCCAGGCCGAGGGGACCGAGATCGCCGTGCGCCTGCGCATGCGCGGCTGCGAGACCTGCCTGTGGCGCGGCGTCTGGCTGGAGGACGGGCTGCGCGCGGCGGGCATCGTCGCCCTGGAGACCAAGTTCGCGGGCGCCGATCGGGACACGCTGACGGGCCTGCTGGACCGGCGCACCTTCCTGGTCCGCGTGGCCGAGACCCTGGCGGCGGCCGGGGACTATGAGATGGTGGTGGCCGACCTGGACCGGCTGCGCCGCCTCAACGAAGCCCTGGGCCATGAGCGCGCCGACCTGGTGCTGTCGGCCCTGGGCTCGCGCCTCTCGGCGGCCTTTTCCGAGGATTGCATCCCCGCGCGCATCGGCGAGGACGAGTTCGCCGTCCTGATCCGGCGCGGCGGCAGCGGGGCGGGCGGCAGCGAGCGGCTGCGCGAGGCGCTGGAGCAGCCCCTGCGCCTGGCCGGTTTCGACATCTATCCGACCCTGTCGATCGGGGCGGTGACGGCAGAGGGCGGCCCCGATGCGCCTGACGCCGCCGAACTGCTGCGGCGGGTCGAGCTGGCGGTCGAACAGGCCAAGCAGGCCGGGCGGGGCGGAGCGGCGGCCTATGGCCGGGCTCTGGAGAGCGACAGCTTGTCGCGCCTGGCGCTGGAGGCGGACCTGCGCAATGCCTTCCTGCGCGGCGAGATCGAGCCCTTCTTCCAGCCCATCGTCAACCTGGACACCGGGGCGGTGGCGGGATTCGAGGCCCTGGCGCGCTGGCGCCATCCCCGACGCGGCCTGGTGCCGCCGGACGAGTTCCTGACCCTGGCCGACGAAATGGGCCTGATGAACGACCTGGGCCTGTTGATGATGACCCAGGCCTCGCGCCAGCTGGCCGAGTGGCTGCAGCGCCACCCCAGCGCCGGGCGGCTGTTCTGCAGCGTCAACCTGTCGGTGGGCGAGATCGAGCGCGCCCATCTGGTCGAGGACGTGGCCCGCATCATCAAGGAAGCCGGCCTGCCGCGCGGCGCCCTGAAGCTGGAGGTCACCGAGGGCGACATCATGCGCGATACGGCGCGCGCCGCCGAGGTGCTCAAGGCGCTACGCGAGGCGGGGGCCAGCCTGGCGCTGGACGACTTCGGCACCGGCTTCTCGTCCCTGTCCTACCTGGCCAAGCTGCCCTTCGACACCCTGAAGATCGACCGCTATTTCGTGCTGACGATGGACAAGGACGAGGGCTCGGCCAAGATCGTCAAATCCGTCGTCAACCTGGGCCGCGACCTGTCGCTGGAGGTGGTGGCCGAGGGGGTGGAGAACGCCCACCTGGCCCAGCTGCTGCTCGACGACGGCTGCCACTACGGCCAGGGCTTCGGCTATGCGCCCGCCCTGCCGGCCCAGGAGGCCGAGGTCTATCTCAACGAATCCCTCGCCGACGGCGCGGCCCCGATCAAGGCGCGCTCGGCGTAAAGCATCCGTCTCCCATCAGAAGAGGGATTCTTACGCCCGGCCGCTCTGGCTCGACAGGCGGGCGGCGTCGACGCCCAGGGCGGCCAGGGCGCGGCTCCATTTGGTGTCGTAGTCGGCGTCGAAGATCAGGGCCGGATCGGCGTCGGCGGTCAGCCAGACGTTCTCGTTGAGCTCATCCTCCAGCTGGCCTTCGCCCCAGCCGGCGTAGCCGAGCAGCAGGATGGACTGGCTGGGGCCGTCCTCGCGGTCGGCCATGGCCGCCAGGGCGTCGCGGGTGCCGGTCATGGCCAGGCCGTCGCCGAAGGTCAGGGTGGCCTCGTCGCTGGTCCAGTCGGCCGTGTGCAGGACGAAGCCGCGCTCGCGCTCGACCGGGCCGCCGATCAGCACCGAGCGGTCGCCGGCGGCGTCGGGATGGGGCGTGTCCAGCTTTTCCAGCACTTCGGACAGGGAGACGCCCGGCACGGGCTGGTCCAGCCGCAGCCCCATGGCGTGCTCGTCGTCATGGGCGCAGATCAGGATCACGGCGTGGCGGAATCGATCGTCGTCGATTCCGGGCATCGCCACCAGAAGACGCCCGGTCAGGGAGGAGAAGGCGGTCATGTCCCTATCATCGGATCGGAAGGGGGCGGGCGCAAGACACACTCTGAGGAGGCGCGCTTGGCGATCCCGGCGCGGGTCTCTATCTGAGTCTCATCGTCCTGGATCGTCCGGGCCGAACTCCCGGAGACCCCCGACATGACCATCAAGATCGGCGACCGCATCCCCGACGCCACCCTGACGACCATGACGCCCGAAGGCCCCAAGCCGGTCAGCACGGCCGAGCTGTTCGGCGGCAAGACGGTCGCCCTGTTCGCCGTGCCGGGCGCCTTCACCCCGACCTGCTCGGCGCGCCACCTGCCCGGTTATAAGGACAACCGCGCCGACCTGGCCGCCAAGGGCGTGGACACGGTCGCCTGCGTCGCCGTCAACGACGCCTTCGTCATGGGCGCCTGGGCCGAGGCCAGCCAGGTGAGCGGCTCGGACGACATCGTCATGCTGGCCGACGGCAACGGCGACTTCACCCGCAAGCTGGGCCTCAGCCTGGACGCCACCGGCTTCGGCATGGGCGAGCGCTCGCAGCGCTACTCCATGCTGGTCAAGGACGGGGTGGTGGACCAGCTCAACGTCGAGCAGGGCGGCGAGTTCAAGGTGTCCTCGGCCGAACACCTGCTGGCCCAGCTGTAATGTCAGGCGTCGCCCTGTCCTTGGCCTGTTTCGGCTGACGCATGGGCGACGTCTTCACCCCGGAGCAGCGCAGCGCCGTCATGCGGCGGGTGAAGGGGCGCGACACCGCGCCCGAACTCAAGGTCCGGCGTCTGTTGCGCGGCGCCGGGATCGGCTATCGGCTGGGCGGCTGCGGCCTGCCCGGTCGACCCGATGTGGTGATGAAGGGACGGCGCATCGCCCTGTTCGTCCACGGCTGTTTCTGGCACGGCCATGACTGCCCGCGCGGGTCGCGAAAGCCCCGCGCCAACGCCGACTACTGGGCCGCCAAGATCGACCGCAACCGCACGCGCGACGCCCGCGTCGCCGCCGAGCTGGAGGCGGCGGGCTGGCGGGTCCTGACCCTGTGGGAATGCGAACTGGCCGACCCCGCCTGGGGCGCGCGGCTGCTGGCCCGGGTGCGCGGCGAGCCGCGTCCCTAGCGGCCGATCAGGCGGCGGCCTCGGCGTCGGCGTCGGCGGCGGCGGCGTCGTCCAGGGCCTGGCCCAGGGCGGTCAGCAGCACGGCGGGCGTCAGCGGCTTGGCGACGAAGTGGTTCATTCCGGCGGCCAGGCAGGCGGCGATGTCCTCGGGCGCGGTGTCGGCGGTGACGGCGATGACCGGCGTCCGGGCGTTCGGGCCGTCGCCCGCGCGCAGGCGACGCGTGGTCTCGCGCCCGTCCAGTTCGGGCATCCGCACATCCATGAAGATCACGTCGAAAGCACCGGTCTCGCAGGCCTGGAGCGCGGCCATGCCGTTCTCGGCCATGGCGATTTCGCACTCGATGGATTGCAGGATCACCTGGATGGCGCGGCGGTTGATGGCGTGGTCGTCGACCACCAGCACCCGCAGGGCGCGCTCGGCTTCCTCGCCCGCTTCGGCCCCCGTTTCGACTTCGTTCGCCTCGGCCTCTTCCGTCCCGGCCGGGGCGACGGCAGCCGCCGTCTCGACATCGGACGGAGGGGCGGCGACCGGCGCGGCCTTGTCCTCGGGGGGCGGGATCAGGGCCCTAGCCGCCGCGCCGAACTGGCGGGGCAGGACGGCCGGAGCCGCGGCGGGCGCAGGCTCGGACGCCACGCCGCCGGGCAGGGTCAGCGCCACGGTGAAGACCGAGCCCTGGCCCGCCTGGCTGCGCACCGTCAGCCGCCCGCCCATCAGCTCGATCAGGTCGCGGCTGATGGCCAGGCCCAGACCCGAGCCGCCGTAGCGGGCGGCGACGCCGTCGGCCGTCTGGTCGAAGGGGGTGAAGAGGCGGTCCATCTGGCCCGTGGTCATGCCCGGCCCGGTGTCGGCGACGTCGATCAGCAGGACATGAAGCCCCGCCTCGTCCTGCCAGGAGCGCAGCTGGACGGTGATCGCCCCCGCCTCGGTGAATTTGACGGCGTTGGAGATGAGGTTGTTCAGCACCTGGCGCAGGCGCATGGCGTCGCCCCGCACCATGCGCGGCATATGGCGCGAACCGTCCAGGCGCAGGCGCAGGCCCTTGGCCCCGATCGGCCCCTGCCACAGGCGGAAGGTATGGTTGAGCAGGTCGCGCAGGTCGAAGTCGCGCGCCTCGACCTTCAGCCGCCCGGCGTCGAGACGCGCATGGTCCAGCAGGTCGTCCAGCAGGTCCTTCATCATCAGCCCGGCGTCCTCGATCATGGCGACCTGCTGGCGGGCCGTGGAGGAGGGGGCGGCGACGCGGTCCAGTTCATGGGCGCCGGTCAGGATGGCGCTGATCGGGGTGCGCAGGTCATGGGCGACGGCGGCCAGCAGGCCGCTGCGTCCGGCCATGACGGTCTCGGCCTGGCGACGCTTGTCGTCGGCCTCCTTCAGGGCGCGGGCCTCGGCCACGCCCGCGACGTACAGGCGGCTGCGAGTGGTCAGGCAGAAGAAGATGAAGGCCACCACGCCGACGGCCACGGGCAGGATGAAGCGTCCCTCGATCCCCGCGCTGACCAGAAACAGCGGCGTCAGCGCCAGCACCGCCACCTGGGGCAGGACGGTCCAGATGAAGACTCGCATATTGCCCGTCGAGGCGATCACCGAATTGATCGCGCCCGCCGACAGCAGGGTGGTGGCGACGATGCCGCCGGGCACGCCGCCCATGGTCCACAGGGGCACGGCGATGCCGGCGTAGGCGGTGGTGTTGGCGGCCAGGACCAGGTCGCTCAGGAAGCGGCGCCAGCCTTTGGGCTCCGCCGTCTGGCCGCGGATGACGGGCAGGAAGGCCGCGGCCTCGGCCAGTTGCAGCAGCAGGTAGATCGCCAGCCAGCCCAGGCAGATCGGCAGGCCCAGGATGGGGCTGAACAGCAGGGCGCAGGCCGGGCCCACGACGAGCCGTTGCGGCAGCATCTTGTGCCGCTGGCGGATGGCTAAGGCCCATCCGGTCCGGGATGCGTCGGTCTGCGTCATGCGGCGATCCGAACGGGCGAGGGTCGCCCTTCGGCCGCATCATGGCCGCGGAGACCTAATGCTCCGTCAACGCGCCGAGGCGGCGGCCTCGGCCACGCTGGAAAATCCGTCGGCGCGCAGGCGGGAGGCCAGATCGCGCTTGATCCGGCCGACCAGGCCCGGCCCTTCGTAGATCAGGGCGGAATAGACCTGCACCGCCGAGGCGCCCGCGCGGATGCGTTCATAGGCGTCGGCGCCGTCGGCGATGCCGCCGACCGCGATCAGCGGCAGCCGCCCGGACGAGGCCTCGGCGGCGGCTTGGAGGGCGCGCAGGGCGATGGGCTTCAGCGGCGCGCCGGACAGGCCCCCGGCTTCGCCCGCGAAGGGCGAGCGCAGGGAGGCGGGCCGCTCCAGCGTGGTGTTGGACACGATCAGGGCGTCGACGCCGTGGGCCAGGGACGCCTCGACGATCATGCCGATCTCCTCGCCGATCAGGTCGGGCGCGATCTTCAGGAAGACGGGCGCGCCGTCGGCCGGGCGGGCCTCATGGATGCGGCCCAGCAGGTCGTCCAGCGCCTCGCGCCCCTGCAGGGCGCGCAGGCCCGGCGTGTTGGGCGAGGAGATGTTGACGGTGAAATAGTCGGCCAGGCCCGCCAGGCGCTTCAGCCCCGCCACATAGTCGGCGGCCTTGTCCTCGGTATCCTTGTTGGCGCCCAGGTTGGCGCCGATGGCCGTGCGCTTGGGGCGGCGCGCCAGGCGGGCGGCGAACGGCTCCAGCCCTTCGTTGTTGAAGCCCATCCGGTTGATGATGGCCCGGTCCTCGGACAGGCGGAACAGGCGCGGCCTGGGGTTGCCCGGTTGGGCGCGCGGCGTGACCGAGCCGCACTCCACCGCGCCGAAGCCCAGGCGCGACAGGCCCTCCAGGGCTTCGCCGTTCTTGTCCAGGCCGGCGGCCAGGCCGACGGGGTTGGACATCTCCAGCCCCGCGATGCGGGTCTTCAGGATCGGGTCGTCGGCGCCCGGCGCGGGCAGGGGCGTGACCTGCAGGGCGCGGATAGCCAGGCGGTGGGCCGTCTCGGGATCCAGTTGGCGCAGCGCCCAGGCGCCGAAGTCGGTCAGGCTCATGCTCAGGCGGTCTCTTCCAGGATCATGCGGCCGTCGGCCGTCACCGACAGGCCCCGCGCGCCCCGCGTCGCCGAAGTCGGCAGGGGGCCGTAGATGTGGGGGAACAGGGCGCCGCCGCGCGACGGCTCCCAGATCAGGTCCTCGCCCAGGGCCGTCAGGTCGACCTCGACCAGCATCAGCTCGGTCTGGCCGGCGTAATGCTTGGCCGCCGTGGCTTCCAGCTGATCGGCGGCGGACAGGTGGATGTAGCCGTCGGCCAGGTCCACGGCCGAGCCGTCGTAGCGGCCCTCGGCCAGGGCGGCGCGCCAGTCGGCGCGGCTCAGGATCTTGAAGGCGACGTCGGGCAGGTCGGTCATGCTTGCAGGGCCTCGGGCGTCAGCCAGCCTTCATAGGAGGGGCGTCCGGCGACATCGACGCGGAACACCGCCGCCGCCGCCGTGGGAAAGCCGCCGCTCAGCTTGTCGAGGACGGAAGGGGAGGCGGCGCTCTCGATCAGATAGTCGACCGCCAGCTGATGCACCCCGGGATTATGCGCGATCAGCAGCAGGCAGCCCGCTTCGTCCTCGGCCGCCTCGACGGCGCGGCGCAGGGTGTCGGCGGAGGCGTTGTAGAGGGCGTCGGCGACGCGCAGGTCGACGTCGCCGAAAAACTCGCTGACCGCGTCCCAGGTGTCGCGCGTGCGGCGCGCGCCCGAGACCAGGGCCATGTCCGGCTTCAGCCCTCGCTCGGCCAGGGCGCGGCCCATGGCGGCCGCGTCGCGGCGGCCGCGCTCGCTCAGGGCTCGGTCCACGTCGCCGCCCGGCGCCGAGGCCTCGGCCTTGGCGTGACGCATCAGGATCAGTCGCTGCATGGGGCTGGCTTTAAGGCTGTTTGCGCGCGGCGCCCATAGGCGGCGCGTGATCGGGCGCGTGATCGCGCGCGGCGGGCGAGGGGGTCAGGGACGGGCGCCCGGCCAGGACCGCCTGGGCCAGGCCGTTGGGCCGCACCCGGGCGTAGGCCCGGCGCGAGGCCTCCAGCATGATCAGGCCGGCGGCGCCGGGGAACAGCTTGGGGCCGATCTGCTCCAGTCCGTCGGCCAGGGGCAGCATCGGCCGCCAGGGCGGGACATAGAGGGCCTGGGACCAGGCGGCGGGCTCCAGCCCGACTTCGCGCACCAGCCGTTCCAGCTGGCCGCGGGTGAAGGGACGGCCGTGGCCGAAGGGGGTGGTCTCGGCCCGCGCCCACATGCCGCCGCGCGCCGCCGCCGCCAGGATGATGCGCCCCGCCGGAGCCAGGACGCGTACCGCCTCGGCCAGCAGGCCTTGCGGATCGTCCGCCTCCTCCAGCGCATGGACCAGCAGGATGCGGTCGAAGGTCCCCGCCGCGAAGGGCAGGCGCCGGTCGTCGACCAGGACGGTGCGGTTGCGCCCCGCCGCCGCCCACTGCTCGGCCCCCTGTCCGCCCGGCATGGCGGCGACTGCCCGGCGCGCGCCGACGAAGCCGTCCAGCCAGGGCGTGGCGTAGCCCAGGCCCAGCACGTCGCAGCCGTTGGCCGCGCCCCAGGCGTCCTCGAGCCGCCGCGCCAGCATGCGCCGCGCCAGCGCCCCCGTCGGTTCGCCGTAGAAAGTCCGTAGATCGTCGATGCTGCGGCGCATGGGGCCAGTATGGCTGATTTTGCGCGGAATGTCGGCCTTTCACGCCCAATCTCCGTTCATCCCGGCGGACGCTGCACACGCGTCATTCTCGGCCTTGTGCTGAGAATCCAGATGCGCGACCTCGAGATTTGGGACGCCGCGCAAACCCATCGCGCGTGGAGTCTCTGGATCCCCGGCACAAGGCCGGGGGTGACGGCAGGAAGGAGCGGGCGGCGGAGGCGTTGGCGCCTTTCCTTCTGGCCCTGCTAGGATGCCGCCAGATCGGAGACCGCCCATGACCTTGACCGTTCGCCAGTTCCCCTGCCTGTCCGACAACTACGGCTACCTGATCCGCGACGAGGCGACGGGTCTGGTCGCGACTATCGACACGCCGGACGCCGAGGCGATCCTGGACGATCTGGAGGCCTCGGGCTGGGGGCGGCTGGACCTGATCCTGAACACCCACTGGCACCCCGACCACACCGGCGGCAACGAACGGCTGAAGGCCGAGACGGGCTGCGACATCGCCGGGCCGGAGGAGGTGCGCCGTGCCGCGCCGCTGGATCACGTCCTGGTCGACGGCGAGGCGGTGCGCCTGGGCCAGACGGCCTTCGACGTGGTGCTGTCGCCGGGCCACACCTTGGGTCATGTGGTCTATCACGCGGCCGAGGCGAGGCTGGCCTTCGTCGGCGACGTCATCTTCGCCCTGGGCTGCGGGAGGCTGTTCGAGGGCACGCCGCAGCAGATGTGGGACAGCCTGAACCGCATCGCCGCCTGGCCCGAGGCGACGACGCTCTACTGCGCCCACGAATACACCGCCGCCAACGCGCGCTTCGCCCTGTCCCTGCCCGACGCCGACGCGGCGCTGAAGGCGCACGCCGAGGCCGTGTTCGCCGCGCGCGACCGGGGCGAGCCGACCGTGCCGACCACCGTCGGCGCCGAGCGCCGCTTCAACCCCTTCCTGCGCGCCCGCGACGTCGCCGACTTCGCCGCGCGGCGGGCGGCCAAGGACGCCTTCAGGGGATAGGGCCGCTCAGGCGGCGGACCGGGCGTTGATCACGTCGAAGATCGCCGCGAAGAGCTTGTCGACCTCGATGGGCTTGGCCACCAGGCCGTCCATGCCCGCCTGTCGATACTCCGCGAGCTGATGATCCATGGCGTTGGCCGTCAGGGCGAGGATCGGCGTGCGCGCCTGCCCCCGGTCCAGTTCGCGCCGCCGGATGATCGAGGTGGCCGTCGGGCCGTCCATCTCGGGCATCTGCACGTCCATCAGGATCAGGTCCCAGGGCTGGTCCTCCCAGGCCGACACGGCCGCCCGGCCATCGGGGACGATGACCGGCGCGATGCCCGCCTGTCGCAGCAGGGTGTCGATGACGAGCTGATTGGCGCGATTGTCCTCGGCCACCAGCAGGCGCACCGACGCGGCGTGCGCGGCCTCCACAGCCTCCTCGGCCAGGTCCGGCAGGGGCGGCACCTCGCCGACGTGTTCGAGGGGCAGGCGCACGGTGAAGGTCGCACCGGCCCCGACCGGGGTGTCGCAGGCGGCGATGTCGCCGCCCATCAGCCGCACCAGGTCCTGACAGATGGCCAGGCCCAGCCCCGTGCCGCCGTGGCGGCGGGTGACGGCGAGGTCGCCTTGCTCGAACTTGCTGAAAAGCCGGTCGCGGATCTCGGGGGATATCCCCATGCCGGTGTCCCTGACCGCGATGATCAGGCGGCCGTCCTCGCGGTCGACGGCGACCTCGACCCGGCCGCGCTCGGTGAATTTGACGGCGTTCGAGATCAGGTTGTTGAGCACCTGGCGCAGCCGCAGGGGATCGCCGACGTAGGCGCCCTGGGCCTGGGGCGCGATGCGGGCCTCGAACGTCAGCCCTTTTTGCGCAGCCAGGGCCGAGAAGGTCTCGCAGGCGCCCTCGATCAGCGCGCCGAGGTCGAACTCCAGCATCTCGATCTCGAGCTTGCCGGCTTCGATCTTGGACAGGTCGAGCATGTCGTTGAGCGTGCCCAGCAGGCTCTCGCCCGACCGGCGGATGATGTCGAGCCGCTCCGCCTGCTTGGGCGACAGAGGGTCGCGGGCCATGGCCTGCGCCATGCCCAGAACGCCGTTCAGCGGCGTGCGGACCTCATGGCTCATGGCGGCCAGGAAGGCCGATTTGGCGGCGTTGGCGGCGATGGCGTCGCTGACGGCCTGATTCAGCGCGGCCTCGGTCGCCACGCGGTCCGAGATGTCGCGGATGATGGCCGTGTAGATCATGCCGCTGCGCGTCGTCACCTTCGACAGGCCGACCTCGATCGGCGTCAGGCGGCCGTCCTTGGTCAGGCCGGTGATGTCCTGGCGATTGCCCATGCGGCGGCTGAGGATGGCCCCCGCGGCGAAGCCCTGGACGCGCTGCCGGTGCGCCTGGCGGCTGTCGTGCGGGATGAGCATGTCGATGGACTGGCCCAGGGCCTCGGAGGCCGAATAGCCGAAGATGGCCTCGGCCCCCTTGCTGAACAGCAGGATCCGCTGATCCTGGTCCGCGACGATGATCCCCTCGGACGAGATGTTCAGGATGCTGCTGAGGATGTCCTCCAGGGTTTCGGGCAGGCCGGCCTGAACCGCCAGGCTCCGGGTCAGGGCGCTCCGGGCGTGGCGCCAGCGCGAGCGGGCGTCGCGGGCGCCCGCTCTGCCGAGGTGATGGCCATGTGTCATGGGCGAGCCCCTCCGACCGGTTTCCTCTGCGGACGGATCCAGCGCTCCGTCCGCCGTCAAGCTTACTGGGATTTCGTCGGTTTGAGAGCTTTGTTCGGCTGATTTTCGAAATTAAATTGTTCTAAATCAAAAGATTATCTGTCCAGTAATGAAAGTTGGCCTCCTGCTGTCTTTCAATGCGCCTGAGGGGCAATGGCGCTTGCCGGCGGATGTGGTCCGCCGCTGCAGGTGGAGTCCATGCAGGTCGCCGCCAAGGGGCAGGCGCCGGGTGCGCCGCGGGCGTTGCGCGGCGCCATCCGCTGAAGATCCTGCGCCAGGCCGAGCAGGCCCGCCGCCGCGTTCGGCGTCAGCGCGGCCGGTTGGAACTCGCCCTGAAAGGCGGGTTCGCCCGCCGTCAGCTGGATGTCCGAAGGGAACAGGCCGCAGCAGAAGCTGAATTCCGGGAACTGGCGCCGCGTGATGGAGCGATCCTCCAGCAGGCGAAGGTCCCGGTGTTGGGGATAGCAGCTGATGGCGCGATAGGCCTGGTGCACGCTGGCCCGGTCGCCTTCGAGGGCCTGCAGCAGGTGGCCTTCCCGGGCGAAGATGATGCCCGTGATGCCGAGGCCGGCGTGCAGGGCCAGGGCTTCGGAGTGGATGTAGGCCAGCATCGGGCGCAGGCTGCCCTCGCCGGTTCTCTCGATCCGGCTGTGGTAGATCAGGCGGTGCAGGTCGGCGTCCGCGTCGGGCGCGGCGCGGCGCGGCGCGGGCTGGGCCTCGGCCGCATCGCGAAGAACCCCGACCTGGCCGCCGCCGTCGCCGGCGAACCGGACGCCCAGGGCCGCGAAGGCCTCCTGGATGGCGCGCAGGGTGCGGGCATTGGCGTCCACGGGGCCGCGGATGCGTTCCAGCCGCTTGATGGTCTCCAGGCTGAGGCTTGATCGCCGCGCCAGTTCGGCTTGCTCGATTCTGGAGAGCGCGCGCGCCGCGCGAATCTGTTCGCCGGTCAGGGTTAGTATGTTGAAGGACATGTTGCTATCGAAACTATTTTATTGCACTCAAGGTGTAATTATATGCATTTGTGGCGACAAAACTTCTACATTTTGTAGCTTGTTGCGAACAAATGAGATTGTCGATGCTGTTGCCCCTCCTCTCGACATTAACTCTATGTTGTCACGATTTGAGTCGTAACTTCGATTATTGATCTTCATTCGCGAAGTTAGGTGCTTTCTGCCTAGGCGATATTTGGATCGAGCGTTGCAGTGACGCTGTTAGGAGGTGAAGGCAATGGGGAACGCCTCACAGGCGATCAAAGTGATGATCGTCGACGATTCCGCGGTGGTGCGCGGGGTCGTCCGGCGTCTGCTGGAGGCGGAGCCTGGGCTTGAGGTGGCGGCGACCGCGACGAACGGCGAGGCGGCACTGCGCGAATTGGGACAACGCACGGTGGACGTCGTCCTGCTGGACGTCGAGATGCCGATCATGGGCGGGCTGGAGGCGCTGCGGCGGATCGTGGTCGACCACCCGGCGGTCAAGGTGGTCATGGTGTCGACCCTGACGCGGCGAAACGCCGAGATCAGTCTGGAGGCCCTGCGGATCGGCGCCGCCGACTATGTGACCAAGCCCGAGGCCGGCATCGCCGCCGCCGCCGAGTTCGGCCGCGACCTGATCGCCAGGGTGAAGGCGCTGGCCGCGTCGCGCGGCCCCCGGCCGACGGTCCCGGCCGCGTCGCCGCGCCGGATCGGCGGTCTCGGGCTTCGTGACGGAGGCGGTCGGCCGCGCCTGGTGCGCGCGCTGGGCATCGGCGCCTCGACCGGCGGGCCGCCCGCCCTGCTCGGACTGTTCCGGGCCCTGCAGGGCGGCAGCGGCCGGCAGCCCATCCTGGTGGCCCAGCATATGCCCGCCACCTTCACCGCCCTGCTGGCCGAACAGATCGAGCGCGCGGCGGGGCGGCCCTGCGCCGAGGGGCGGGACGGCGAGCCGGTCCTGCCGGGCCGCATCTATGTCGCGCCGGGCGGCTGGCACATGACGGTGGAGAACGGGCCGACCTCGCCGATCATCCGCCTGGACCAGACCGCGCCCGAGCATTTCTGCCGTCCGGCGGTGGACCCCATGCTGCGCAGCCTGGCGACCGTCTATGGCGACGGGGCCCTGGCGGCGATCCTGACGGGGATGGGGGCCGACGGGGCGGCGGGCTGCGAGGCGGTGGCGCGCGCCGGCGGCCGCTTCATCGCCCAGGACCAGGCCACCAGCGCGGTCTGGGGCATGCCGGCGGCGGCGGCGGCGACGGGGCTGGCCGAGGCCGTCCTGCCGCTGGACGAGATCGGGCCGTGGCTGCGGCGCACGACGGAGGCGGGGGCGTGACCGGGCCGGATTTCGAGCATTTCTGCCGTTTGGTGAAGGATCGCTCGGGCCTCGTCCTGACCCCGCACAAGGGCTACCTGGTCGAGAGCCGGCTGAACCAGGTGGCGCGCGCCGAGGGGCTGTCGGGGGTGCCGCAGCTGCTGGAGCGGCTGCGCCTGGGCGGGCCGTCGGTCGAGCCGCTGCTGGTCCGCTGCGTCGAGGCGATGGCGACGCATGAGTCCTTCTTCTTCCGTGACGGCACGCCGTTCGACCTGCTGGCCGGGCGGGTGCTGCCGCGGCTGGTCGAGGCGCGGGCGGCGACGCGGACGCTGCGGATCTGGTGCGCCGCCTGCTCCAGCGGCCAGGAGCCCTATTCCATCGCCATCCTGCTGAAGGAGATGGGCGCGCGGCTGGCCGGCTGGCGGCTGGAGATCACGGCCACCGATCTGTCGCGGTCGATCTTGAAGAAGGCCGAGGCGGGCCTCTACAGCGACTTCGAGGTTCGGCGCGGCCTGACCGACGCCCGGCGCGAGCGCTGGTTCGTGCGCGAGGAGCAGGGCTGGCGGGTCAGCCCGGACCTGCGCGCCCTGGTCGGCTTTCGCCCGCACAACCTGCTGGACGGCGGCTTTCCGGGCGGATTCGACGTGATCTTCTGCCGCAACGTCCTGATCTATTTCGACGTCGAGCAGAAGCGGACGGTGCTGCAAGGGATGGCGCGCGCCCTGGCCGAGGACGGCGCCCTGTTCCTGGGCAGCGCCGAGACGGTGCTGGGCGTCACCGACGCCTTCGAACTGACGCCGGGCGCGGCGGGCCTGTTCCGCCGCCCTGTCGGCGAGCGCGCCCGCATCGCCTGAGCGACGCGGACGGCGGCGCGGCCCTAGGCCCGCATGAAGGCTTCGATCTCGGCGCGCAGCACGTCCAGCTCGCGCGCCTTGTCCGTCAGGTTCGCCGTCGCCGCCAGCATGTCGGTGGCGGCCTGGGCGTTGTCCGAGGCGGCGGCGGTCACGGCGACGATGTTGGCCGAGACCTCGCGCGTGCCCATGGCCGCTTCCTGGACGTTGCGGGTGATCTCCTGCGTCGCGGCGCCCTGTTCCTCGACCGCGCTGGCGATGGCGGAGGAGGCTTCGCTGGCGCGCTCGATGGTGCGGCGGATGCTCTCGATGGCGCTGACGGCGGCCTGGCTGGCCTTCTGGATCGAGCTGACCTGATCGGCGATCTGCTTGGTGGCGCGGGCCGTCTGGTCGGCCAGGTTCTTCACCTCCGAGGCGACGACGGCGAAGCCCTTGCCCGCCTCGCCCGCGCGGGCGGACTCGATGGTGGCGTTCAGGGCCAGCAGCTTGGTCTGGGCGGCGATCTCCTGGATCAGGCCGACGACCTCGCCGACCCGCTCGGCCGAGTCGGCCAGGCCGCGCATGGTCTCGTCGGTGGACAGGGCCTCCTCGACCGCGTGGCGCGAGATGCTGCTGGACTGCTCGACCTGGCGGGTGATCTCCTGGATCGAGGCCGACAGCTCCTCGGCCGCGGCGGCCACGGTCTGGACGTTGGACGAGGCCTCGTCGGAGGCGACGGCCACGGCCGAGGCCTGGCTGTTGGTCTCCTCGGCGCTGCCGGCCATGCCTTCCGCCATGCGGCTCAGGGCGGCGGCGGCCCCGGCGACGTCCTGGCTGAAGTCGTTGACGCGGTCGATGAAGCGCACCTGTTCGGTCACGACCGCCCAGGTCAGCATCAGGCCCGAGATTGCGCCCTCGGGCGTTCGCACGGCGGCGATGTTGAGGTCCAGCCTGTGCTCGCCCAGCTGGATCAGCGCCCGGTGCGGCAGGCGCGACGGATCGGCCAGCAGGCGGCGCTGGTGCTCGGGATGCTTGTGGAAGATGTCGATCGACTGGCCGATCATCTGGTCGACCGCGACCGGCAGAAGGTGCTGCAGTGGGCGCAGGGTCTCGACCGAGCGCCGGTTCACATAGGTCAGCCGCAGCTCCTCCGGCTCGCACAGCATGACGTTCAGGGGCATGTCGTCCAGCATCCGCAACAGGCGCTGGTTGTCCCGCTCGGCCTTGACGCGCGCGGTCTGCAGCGACCAGGTCGTCATGGCGGCGACATAGCGCCCCTTGCTGTCCGTCACCGCGCTGACCAGCAGCTCCAGGTGCTCGCCGCCGATCTCGATGGTCGCGCGGTGCGGCAGGTTGGCCGGGTCGGCCAGCATCCGGCGCTGGTGGGCGGGGTTCTTGTGAAAGACGTCGATGGAGGCGCCGACCAGCTGGTCCGCGCGGATCGGCAGGACGTGTTCGATCGTGCGCAGCGTCGCCAGGGTGGCCTTGTTGGCGTAGGCGATGCGGAAGTCGACCAGGTCGCAGATCATGACGTTGACGGGGGCGTCGTCCAGAAGACGCCGGAAGTCGGGCGTCCAGGCGGCGGGCGCCTTGCCGTCTTGGTCGAGGGGGCGGGCGCTGCGCGCCGCTGTGCCGCTGGTCATGATCGGTCTCCGTGGATGAGGGGGCGCGCCGCTGGCGCGGGGACGGGATGGTCGAAGTCAGGCGGCGGGGCCGTCGCCGGGCGGCGGGTCGTCCAGCGCCAGGACGGCCTGGGTGCGCAGCACCAGCATCAGCCGGTCCTCCAGCCGATAGAGGCCGTCGCACAGGCGTCGCCAGGCGGGCGACAGGGTCGACGGGGTGGGTTCGTGCGCCGAGGGCGGCAGCCACAGCACGTCGCCGACGTCGTCGACCATCAGGGCGTAAAGCTCGCCCGAGGCCTGTTCGACGATGACGGAGACGCCGCCGTCTTCCTGAAGGGCGGCCGGGGGCGGCAGGCCCAGGCGGCGGCGCATGTCCACGGCGGTGACGATGCGCCCGCGCAGGTTCAGGGAGCCGGCGATCTCGGGCGGGGCCAGGGGGATGCGGCTGATCGCGGTCTGGGCGATCACGTCCTGCACCTCCAGCACCGGCACGCCGAAGGTCTGGCCGCCGATCTGGACCGAGACCAGTCCGGCCTCGGCGGTCGCGTCCGGGGCGCTCATGCCGCCGCGCTCTCGGGCGTCAGGGCGTCGGACACGGCGTCCAGCAGCAGGGCGGCGTCCAGCGCCGGGCCGCCGTCGGGCCCGTCGAGCCGGCCCAGGCTCAGCAGCGGGGTCGCGCGCCATCGGTCGGCGCCGGCCAGGATGCGGGCGAAGGCGCGCGCGCGGCCGGGTTGCAGATCGGCCAGGATCAGGTCGAAGTCCTCGCCGGCGTCGTGGCGGGCCAGGGCCCCCTCGGCGTCCGGGACCACGGTCACGACGTAGCCGGTCTGGGCGAGCAGCGGGCGCAACAGCATCTGGGAAAAGGGACTGGCGTCGATGATCAGCAGGCGTTTCACGGCGGCGACCGCGCCCGCCTCGGCCGTGGCCGCGACGTCGAAGGCCCGGCGACGATAGGCGTCGACGTCGATCAGGTCGGCGGCCTGGTCGAGCACGATCAGGCTGCCCAGGGTCAGCCCGCCCGCCCGGCCGATCTCGGGCGGGGCGCAGGCGTCGACGATGTCCACGATCTCTTCGATCAGCAGGCCCAGGCTCTGCTCGCCGCGCGCGAGCACCAGCAGGGGGCGGCGGCCGGGGCCGGACCAGTCCGGGGCGCGCCCGTCGGCCCCCAGGATCGGCATCAGACGGCCGCGATAGCGCATGACGGCGCGGCCTTCGACCCGTTCGACCTGGGCGGACTCGATCTCTTCGATGCGCGATACGGCGGCCAGGGGGGCCGCCCGCAGGGTCGGGTCCGAGGCGCGGAACAGCAGCATGGCCTCCTCCTTCGGCGGCGGCGCCTCGGCCGTTCGGGACGCGTCCGCGTCGGGCTCCGCTAGGCGGCCGGCGACTTGTTCGACGCCCGCGGCGCGCGCGGCGCCCTTGGGGTCCAGGATCAGGATGACCGCCCCGTCGCCGAGGATGGTCGCGCCCGAGTAGAGGTTGAGGTGGCGCAGCACCCCGGCCACCGGCTTGACCACGATCTCCTCGATGTCGAAGACGCGGTCGACAATGACGCCGAAGGCGCAGGCGCCGAAATGGGTGACGACGATGCAGGTCTCGCTGGTCGCGGCGGGCGGGCCGTCGTCGTCCAGCTTGAGCAGCCGCCGCAGCGACACCAGCGGCAGCAGCCGCTCGCGCAGGCGCAGGACGGGGGCGCCGTCGATCTGTTCGATGCTGCGGCCCGAGGCGTCGCCGGCGTTGACCAGCTCCATGATCGACGACTGGGGCAGGGCGAAACGCACGCCGCCCGCCTCGACGATCAGGGCCGAGACGATGGCCAGGGTCAGGGGGATGCGGACGGTGAAGCAGGCCCCCTGGCCCTCCTTGGACGTCAGTTCGATCACGCCGCCGATCTGTTCGATGTTGGCGCGGACCACGTCCATGCCGACGCCGCGGCCGGAGACGCTGGTGACCTGGGAGGCGGTCGAGAAACCGGCGCGGAAGATCAGCTGCATCGCCTCGGCGTCGCTGATCTGCTCGGCCTCCGCGGGGCTCAGCAGGCCGAGGGACGCCGCCTTGGCCCGCAGGCGGGCCACCGACAGGCCGCGGCCGTCGTCGGCCACCTCGATGACGATGGCCCCGCCTTCGTGGCGCGCCGACAGGGTGATGCGCCCGACCTCGCGCTTGCCGACGGCGCGGCGCTGCTCCGGCGTCTCCAGGCCGTGGTCGGCGGCGTTGCGGATCATGTGGGTCAGCGGGTCGCGGATCAGCTCCATGACCTGCCGGTCCAGCTCGGTCTCCTGGCCGGACATGCGCAGCTCGATGCGCTTGCCCAGTTCGTTCTCCAGGTCGCGCACCAGACGCGGCAGCTTGGCCCAGGCGCCGCCGATCGGCTGCATCCGCGAGACCATGACCTTTTCCTGGATCTCGCTGGTCACCTGGTTGAGGCGATGCAGCGGGGCCTTGAACGGGCTTTCCGGCTCCTGGCGCAGGGTCTGGATCATCTGGTTGCGGATCAGCACCAGTTCGCTGACCGAGCGCATCAGCTGCTCCAGGACTTCGACGTTGATGCGGATGGTGGCGGCCGACTTGCCCGCGCCGGCCGGCGTTGATGGCGCGGCTTCGGTCGGCGGCGGCGCGGGGGGCGGCGGCGGCGCAGCGGCGCCGGCGCAGGCGCGCAGCTCGGCCACGTCGTCGGGGGCGGCTCCCAGGGCGTCCAGGGCGGCGGCGACGGCCTCGAACAGGGGCGCGCGCATCTCGTCCGGCAGTCGGACGTGGGCGATGTCCTCTAGCGCTCGGGCCAGGGCCGAGGCGTCGCCGCCCCGCGCCGCGCCCAGCAGGCCCTGCAGCAACGCCGCCTGCAGCAGGACGGGGTCGGCCCCGCCCAGCCAGGGCTCGGTCAGCAGCGCCGGGGCGGCGGCCTCGGCGGCCGCGTCCAGCACGGCGTCGCCGCCTAGGCGCTCGATGAGAGGGCGCTCGACCAAGGGGCGCTCGATCGGTGCGCTCTCAGGCAGGTGCGGCGCCGGGCGCGGCGCGGCGGCTGCGGCGCAGGCGGCCTCCAGGCGGGTGATGAGCGCGGCGTCCTCGCCCGCCGGCTCCTCGCCGGTGGCGTCCAGAGCGTCGATCAGGCCGCGGATCACGTCCACCGACTCCAGGATGGTGGTGACGGCGGCGGCGCTGACGGACACGGAGCCGTCGCGAAATCCGCCCAGCACCTCTTCCGCCGCGTGGGCGATGCGCTGCAGCCGCACGAGGCCGATGAAGCCACAGGCGCCCTTGATGGTGTGCATCAGGCGGAAGACGCCGGCCAGAGGCTCGGGATCGCGCGGATTGCGCTCGAAGCGCACCAACTCGCTGTCGAGCGCCTCGAGCCCTTCGCGCGTCTCGGCGATGAAGTCGCTCAGAACCTCGTCCACGGCCCCTCCTGCCCAGCGAACGAATGCATGGAATAGGGTCGTTATCTAAGATTCGTTTTGATTGATACAGTTAGTCGTCAAGGAGCGGTGCAAATTTGTAACAATAAAATAATTTAGATATCAATCTAGATGTGTATTACGTGCATCAAATACATAGATTTGTGTATATAAATACGCCTAGGGTGTATTTTTAAGAGTCGCCATAAGGCGTTTTGGTCTTTGATTTAAATCAATATCCAGAATTTGTTGACGGTATCGCGCTTCGATGAGCTCCACTGATCACGGGGGTGAGGGAAGTATGGCTGTCGACAAGTCGATGAAGATCCTGGTCGTCGACGACTACAAGACGATGGTGCGGATCGTGAGAGGGCTGCTGAACCAGCTCGGATTCCATAATGTGGACGAGGCGACCGACGGGCCCACCGCCCTGTCGATGATCGGCGCCGGGGGCTACGGCCTGGTCCTGTCGGACTGGAACATGGCGCCGATGACGGGCTTCGAACTGTTGAAGGCGGTGCGCGCCGATCCGAAGACCAAGTCTCTGCCCTTCGTCCTGGTGACCGCCGAGGCCAAGATCGAGAACGTCATCGCGGCGCGCCAGGCGGGGGTGAACAACTACATAATCAAGCCCTTCACCCACGCCGTGCTGAAGCAGAAGCTGACCGCCGTCCTGGGCGAGTTCTGACGATGGCCGAAGCGGACGGGCTCGATGAGGCGATCGCCGCGATCCGGCAGGATCTGTCGGCGGCGGCGGAGCGGTTGATGGCGGCGGCGGAGGCCGGGCTGGTCGACGTCGGCCGGGCGCGCGACGGCGACGGCGACGCCCTGTCGCGGATCGAGGCGGGGTGGCTCGGCGTGCTGGAAGCCTGCGCGTTCGAGGACCTGATCGGCCAGCGGCTGACCGGGCTGCGCTCCGCCTGCGTCCCGGCGCCTCTCGGCGGGGCCGTCGAGACGCGGGATGCCCTGCTGAACGGCCCCGCAGCGCCCGGCCTGGGGCTCGATCAGGCGCAGGTCGACGCCTGGCTCGCGGGCGGCGACGGCTGAAGGTCCTAAGCCGCGGAAGTCGGCGGGCTTTAGCCCGTGGCGCTCAGCTTGTCGTAGAGAGTCTTGCACGGAATCTTCAACATCCCCGCCCAGGGCGTGCGCGAAGCGATCAATTTCTGCCCAGCGGCCTGTCGTACGCCGCGAATGTCGGCGACGGCGCCAACACCGGCCTGGAGATCGAGGCGAACTGGCGGCCCCTGCAGAACCTCGAGTTTCGCGGCAACGCCCTGCTGGCCCATCCTCGACTGGTCCGACGGAACGAAGCCGCCGCGCAGGTCAAGGAAGACGCCGGCCTGCCGGGCGTGCCGGCCGTGTCCGCCAACCTGAACGTCCATTGGCGACGACCCGTCACGGACCGACTGGACCTGGCGGTCGACGGCTGGGCGGCCTACGTCGGGCCGTCGCGGCTGACCTTCGACGGCGAAGGGCGGCACCGCATGGGCGACTATGCGACCGCCCGCCTGACCATGGCGCTGGAGACCACGGCCTGGCGCGCCGAGGCCTTCGTGACCAATCCGCTGAACACGGAGGCGAACACCTTCGCCTTCGGCTACCCCTTCCGCCTGCCTGAAGCGCTGACTACCACGCCGCTGCAGCCGCGAACCATCGGCCTGCGCGTATCCGTCACGCCGTTCTGCGGCTAGGCGCCGGGCGTCCCGCGCGAGCGCATCGCGTCGCCTTCGGTTGACCTCGGCCGCGCACGGTCCTATCGCCACGGTCGCGTCAGGTTCCCCGCAAGGGGATTGAAAGGGAACGGAGTTCGAAGCTCCGGCTGTTCCCGCAACTGTAAGCGGCTAGCCCGCGCGTCATACGCCACTGGCGGTCCGAACGGCCACGGCCCGAAAGACCCCTGGGAAGGCGACGCGCACCGGCCTTGATCCGCGAGCCAGGAGACCTGCCTGTCGCCGTCGTTCTCCGCGCGGTCGGGATGTGCCGGGCGGTCGAGGCAACTCGTGTGACGACAGTCGTAAACCCAGCCGCGTCAGCGGCCGCCTTCGCTCATGCCGGGCGCGGGTCGGTCCGGCGCGGCGTCGTCATATGGAGAACCGGAATGAACCGGACCGCCTTCGCCGCCCTGGCCGCCGCCAGCCTCCTGGCCGCCGCTCCCGCCTTCGCCGAAATTGACCAGCAGGCCGCCGCGCCCGACGTGGCGGGCCGCGCCGCCGCTACGGCGGTGGCCGACGTCGTCGTCACCGCCAACCGCACGGCCCAGCCGATCGAGCGCGTCGGCGCCTCGGTCGCCGTCCTGACCCAGGCCGCCATCGAGGCGCGCCAGACCCCGGCCGTGGCCGAACTCCTGGCCCAGACGCCGGGCGTCAACTACACCCGCAACGGCGGCCCTGGCGCGGCCAGCAGCCTGCACATCCGCGGCGCCGAGGGGCACCACGCCGTCGTCCTGATCGACGGGGTCAAGCTGAACGACCCGTCCTCGACCCAGGGCGGCTTCAACTTCGGCAATCTGCTGGTCGGGGACGCGGCGCGCATCGAGGTGCTGCGCGGCGCCCAGTCGACCCTGTGGGGCAGCCAGGCCATCGGCGGCGTGGTCAACATCGTCACCGCCGCGCCGACCGAGGCGCTGCAAGGCAGCCTCGACGCCGAGGCCGGCGCGCGCGGCGCGACCTATGTGCGCGGCGGGATCGGCGGCGCCGACGAGCGCCTGAGCTGGCGCCTGGCGGCCAGCCGTTACTCGACGGACGGCTTCTCGGCCTATGCGACCGGGACCGAGGACGACGGCTACGCCAACACCGGCCTGTCGGCGCGGCTGAACCTGAAGCTCACCGACGCGGTGTCCCTGGACCTTCGCTCGGTCTGGTCCAGCGGCCGCGCCGACTTCGACGCCTGGAACGGCGACAGCCGCGACTACGGCAAGACCCAGGAACTGGTCGCCTACGCCGGGCTGAACATCGACCTGCTGGACGGCCGCTTCCGCAACCGCATCGGCTATGCGACGACCGACACCGACCGCCGCAATTTCAACCCGGACAACACGGTCCAGACTCTGACCTTCGACGCCGAGGGGCGGAACCGTCGCTGGGAGTATCAGGGCGCCTTCGCCGTGACCGAGGCGCTGAACACGACCTTCGGCCTCGAGCATGAAAAGTCCGAGATGAAGACCCGTTCGCCCGCCGACTGGGACCCGAACCCGGCCTTCGGGCGCGGCGAGGCCGAACTGAGCAGCGCCTACGTCCAGGCGCAGTGGACGGCGCTGCCGGGCCTGACCCTGACCGGCGGGCTGCGCTACGACGACCACGCTCAATACGGCGACCACCTGCTGGGCCAGGTCGCGGCGGCTTGGGCGCTTAACGACGGCGACACCATTCTGCGCGCCAGCTGGGGTCAGGGCTTCCGCGCGCCGGGCCTCTATGAACTCTACAGCGAATACGGCAACCCGGCCTTGCAGCCGGAAGAATTCGACAGCTGGGAGATCGGCGTCGAACAGCGCTTGTTCGACCGCGCCGTGGTCTCGGCGACCTATTTCAACCGTCGGGCGGACAACGAAATCCGTTATGAATACTGCCAGTCGGGCGATACGCATCCGATCTGCGCCCAGCTCTACGGCGGCTACTACCAGAACCTCCAGAAGACCGAGGCCCAGGGCGTCGAACTGGCCGGTCGCCTCGATGTCACCGACCGCCTGAACCTCAGCGCCAACTACACCTGGACCGACGCGAAGAACGCCTCGGGCGGCGCCGACGGCAAGCGGCTGACGCGCCGCCCCGAGCACATGGGCAACCTGGCCGTCGACTACGCCTGGGCTTCGGGGCTGAAGACGGGCGCCTCGGTCCGCTATGTCGGCGAGACGTTCGACGACCCCGCCAATACGGCCAAGGTCGACGCCTACGCCCTGGTCGATCTGCGCGCCTCCTATCCGATCGACGACCATCTGGAGGTCTATGGCCGGGTCGAGAACCTCTTCGACGAAGCATATCAGACGGTGCGGAACTACGGCGCGGCCGGGCGCGGCGCCTTCGGCGGCGTGCGCGTCCGGTTCTGATCCGGCAGGGCGCTTGACCTTCCATTGATGGGAAGGTTTAGAAGGGGCGGGCTTCCACGTTCCAGAGGAGACCGTCATGCCCGCCCCTGCCTTGAGAACCCTGGACCTGCCGGTGCTGGGGATGACCTGCGCCTCCTGCGTCGGCCGGGTCGAAAAGGCGATCCGCGCCGTCCCCGGCGTGGCCGAGGCGCGGGTCAACCTGGCCGCCGGCCGCGCCCAGGCGGTCCTGACGCCCGAGGGCTCGGCCGCCGCCGTGGTCGAGGCGGTGCGCGCGACGGGCTATGAGCCGCTGACGGAGGAGCGCGCCTATCGCGTCCGCGACATGAACTGCGCCTCCTGCGTCGGCCGGGTCGAGAAGGCCCTGGCCGCCGTGCCGGGCGTGCTGTCGGCCAGCGTCAACCTGGCGACCGAGCGGGCCACGGTGCGCGTCGTGCCGGGCGCGGCGCGGTTCCGGGACCTGGCCGCCGCCGTCGAACAGGCCGGCTATCGGCTGGAGGCGCCCGAGGACGCCGGGCTGGACGCCGGCGACCGCGAACAGGCCGCGCGCGACGCCGAGATCCGCGCCCTGGGCCGCGCGGTCCTGGTCGCGGGGGTGGCGACCCTGCCGCTGATCGTGCTGGAGATGGGCTCGCACTTCATTCCGGGCGTGCACCACTGGATCGCCGAGACCCTCGGCCAGTTCGGCTGGCGGGCGATCAGTTTCGTCCTGGCGACCTTCGTCCTGTTCGGGCCCGGGCGGATCTTCTTCCGCTCCGGCGTGCCGGCCCTGCTGCGGGGCGCGCCGGAGATGAATTCCCTGGTGGTGCTGGGCGCGACGGCGGCCTGGGCCTTCTCGACGGTCGCGACCTTCGCGCCCCACTGGCTGCCGCAGGGCACGGCCAACATCTATTTCGAGGCGGCGGCGGTGATCGTCACCCTGATCCTGCTGGGGCGCTGGATCGAGGCGCGGGCCAAGGGGCGCACCGGCCAGGCCATTCGCCGCCTGATGTCGCTGCAGGCCAAGACCGCCCGCGTGGTGCGCGACGGGATCGAGCAGGACGTGGCCGCCGATGCGGTCGAGGTCGGCGATCTGGTCGTGGTGCGCCCCGGCGAGCGGGTGCCCGTCGACGGCGTGGTCATGGACGGCGCCTCCTTCGTCGACGAATCCATGCTGACCGGCGAGCCGATCCCGGTCGAGAAGATCGCCGGGGCCGAGGTCACGGGCGGCACGCTCAACACCACCGGCGCCTTCCGCTTCGAGGCGCGCCAGGTCGGCGCCCAGACGGTGCTGGCCCAGATCGTGCGCATGGTCGAGGCGGCGCAGGGCGCCAAGCTGCCGATCCAGGCCCTGGTCGACCGGGTGACGGGCTGGTTCGTGCCGGCCGTCATGGCCGTCGCGGCCCTGACCTTCGTCGCGTGGTTCCTGTTCGGGCCCGATCCCGCGCTCGGCATGGCGCTGGTCAATGCGGTGGCGGTGCTGATCATCGCCTGCCCCTGCGCCATGGGGCTGGCGACGCCGACCTCCATCATGGTGGGCGTGGGGCGCGCGGCCGAGCTGGGCGTGTTGTTCAGGAAGGGCGAGGCGCTTCAGGCCCTGCGGGACGTTCAGGTCGTCGCCTTCGACAAGACCGGCACCCTGACCGAGGGGCGCCCCGAACTGACCGACCTGGCCGTGGCCGAGGGCTTCGACGAAGGCGTCGTCCTGGCCCAGGTCGCGGCGCTGGAAAGCCGCTCGGAGCATCCGGTGGCGCGCGCCCTGGTCGCGGCCGCCCAGGCGCGCGGCCTCGGCGTCGCCGCGCCGCAGGACTTCGATTCCATTCCCGGCAAGGGGGTGACCGGCCGGGTCGAGGGCGCGCGCGTCGCCGTGGGCGCCGACCGCTACATGACCGAGCTGGGCTGCGACGTCGCCGTCTTCGCCGAGACGGCGGCCCGCCTGGGCGACGAGGGCAAGACGCCGCTCTACGCCGCCGTGGACGGCCGCCTGGCCGCGATCATCGCCGTGGCCGATCCGATCAAGCCGACGACGGCCGAGGCCATCCGCGCCCTGCACGGCCTGGGGCTGAAGGTGGCGGTCATCAGCGGCGACAACCGCCGCACCGCCGCCGCCGTCGCCCGCCGCCTGGGCATCGACGAGGTTCACGCCGAGGTCCTGCCCGACGGCAAGGTCGACGTCCTCCAGGCCATGAAGGCGGGCGAGCGCAGGGTCGCTTTCGTCGGCGACGGGGTGAACGACGCCCCGGCCCTGGCGGCGGCCGACGTCGGCCTGGCGGTCGGCGGCGGCTCGGACGTGGCGATCGAGAGCGCCGACGTGATCCTGACCGGCGGCGACCTGCGCGGGGCGGTCAGCGCCTTTGGCCTGTCGCGCGCCACCATGGCCAACATCCGCCAGAACCTGGCCTGGGCCTTCGGCTACAACGTCCTGCTGATCCCGGTGGCGGCGGGGGTGCTGTATCCGGTCTTCGGCGTCCTGCTGTCGCCCATGCTGGCGGCCGGGGCCATGGCCCTGTCCAGCATCAGCGTGGTGCTGAACGCCCTGCGTCTGCGGGCGTTCAGGCCGCACATCGAGGGAGCCGCGCGATGAACATCGGCAAGGCGGCCCAGGCGACCGGCGTCTCGGCCAAGATGATCCGCTATTACGAGGCCCAGGGCCTGATCCGCCCGGCGGAGCGGACCGAGGGCAATTATCGCGACTTTTCCGAGCGCGACCTGAACGACCTGCGCTTCATCCGCCGGGCGCGGAGCCTGGGCTTCTCCATCGAGGAGATCACCCGCCTCTTGTCCCTGTGGCGCGACGACGCCCGGCCCAGCCGCGAGGTCAAGGCCCTGGCGGAAAAGCACGTCGCCTACCTGGACGCCCGCATCCGCGAGATGCGCGAAATGGCCGACACCCTGCGCCACCTGGCCCATTGCTGCGCCGGGGACGACCGTCCCGACTGTCCGATCCTGTCGGACCTGGCCGGCGGCCGCGCTTCCTAGGCCCGATGTGACGACGGCGACGGCCCAGAGGCCGCCGCCGCTTCACGCTGCAGGCAGGGGAGGGCGCCTGGCGTGGAACCTTAGCTGAGCACCACGATGACGACGCGCCGGTTCTGGGCGCGGCCTTCGCGGGTGTCGTTCGACGCCACCGGCTTGGATTCGCCGTAGGAGATCGTCGACATGCGGTTCAGGGCGATGCCCTGGTCACTGAGGTAGCGGCGCACGGCTTCTGCACGAGCCATGCCCAGCTGTTCATTGCGGGCTTCGCTGCCGGTCGCGTCCGTGTGGCCCTGGATCTCCAGGTAGACGTTGTGGTTCTCGGCCTTCAGGCGCTGGACCAGTTCGCTCAGCCGTTGCTCGGCCTCGGGCGACAGGGCGTGGCGGTTGACCGGGAACTTCACCGAGTCGTCGGAGAGCACGACCTCATACAGGAACTTGCCCTCGGCCAGCTTGTGGGCCGCATTGGCGCGGGCCAGAGCCTCGCCGGCGGTGCCTTCGACCTGCGAGAGGTGGGCGTCGACCTGGCTCACGCGATTGTCGACGACGGCGAGATTATCGCGCACGAAGCGATGGCTTGCACACCCGCTCGCGGCCAGGCCGGCCAGCACGATCACGGTGCTTGCGACAGCCGCTCTAGATGTCAGTTTGATCAAGTTCAGTCTCCTTCGTGCCCGGCCCAACTCCGGGAAGTTACGCGCCTTCGTCCCCCTTCGGAGGAGCGGCGCAGCAAAGACGCACGACGGCGGGAAAGGTTCAGCTCGACGGTAAAAATAATTCGACAATCAGCGTTTCTGGACGGCGGCGCGGGTTTTGGGGGCGGCGCCATCATCCTGACGCGGACGGATGGTCTTGCTCGCGATCGAATACTGGGAAAGCGTGTCTTTATCAGGAGCCCCGACGCCATGCCGCCAGTCGCGCGTGAAGCTCGGAGCCAAGCCGGAGAACCGACGGATTGAACGCGAGCCGGCGCAAGACGAGGAACCGCGTGGCGACGGCGGCGGCCAGCGTGACGGCGCACCTTCTGGTTCTGGCCGCCTTGCTGCTGGCGCCGGTCGAGCGCCCGACCTATCCGCCCGAAAATCCGCCGGTCGAGGTGATGCTGATCGCGCCGCCGCCCGCCCCGTCGCAGCCCGCGCCGTCGGACGCGCCAGCGGGCGGATCGGAGCCCGCGCCTGAGCCCAGCGCCGCTGCGGCCGCGGCCGTGGCGGCCAAAACGCCCGAGCCGGCCCGGCGAACCGCGCCCGCCGTTTCGTCGCGGCCCAGCCGGCCGGCGCCCCGCTCGCCCACGGTCGAGCCCATCCCCGTCGCCGCCCCCGAGCCCAGCGTCTCCTACGTCTTCCTCGGCGAGGGCGCCCTGGCCGGCGCGCTGACGGCGGGGCAGGGGGCGGGGGCGGGCGGCGGCTCGGGCGGCGGCAGCGGCTCCGGCGTCGGCGGCGGCTCGGGCGGCGGCTGCGACATGGCCAAGCGGCTGCAGGACGCCTTGCGCAACGACCCCCGCATCAACAGCGCCCTGGCTCAGGCCTATCGCGCTTCGGGCGCGTCGGGCCGGGCCATCCTGATGTGGAACGGCGACTGGATGCAGAGCCCCGGCGAAG
Source organism: Brevundimonas naejangsanensis (assembly GCF_003627995.1). Lineage (NCBI taxonomy): Bacteria > Pseudomonadati > Pseudomonadota > Alphaproteobacteria > Caulobacterales > Caulobacteraceae > Brevundimonas > Brevundimonas naejangsanensis. The sequence continues at coordinate 1,722,988 of NZ_CP032707.1, forward strand.
AGGGCAAGGGTCTGGCCGGCGTCCGCCAGGCCATCGCGGTGACGGTCGGCTTCTCGCCGCGCGCCTGCCGCGCCGAGACGGTGAACGGCTATGTCCTGCTGACCCTCAGCGATCAGCCGGGGGCGCCGCGCGTGGCCCTGGGCGGCGGCCGCTGGCGCTGGTCGGACCTGCTGTCGCTCTAGCCGCCCTGCAAGCCGCGCCAGGCGAGGCCCAGCGGGCCGTAGAGCCAGGTCAGCCAGGCGCCGATGGCCAGGAAGACGCCGAAGGGCAGGCGGTCGGTTCCCGCCATCGGGCGGCGCAGCAGCGCCCTGGCCGCGACCAGGCTCAGCCCTGATGCCGAGGCCCACAGCAGGACGCTGGGCAGGCCGATCCAGCCCACCCAGGCGCCGATCGCGCCCAGCAGCAAGGGGTCGCCGCCCCCCAGGCCGTCCCGTCCGCGCAGGCGTCTATAAAGGAAGGCCAGCAGCCACAGGCCGCCGAAACCCGCCGCCGCCCCGATCAGCGGCGTCGTCAGCGGGCCGACCAGCGACCACTCGAGCCCGCTGCGGATGTTCGCCGGGTCCAGCGCCACGGCGGCGAACAGGCCGCTGAGAAACAGCGGCAGGGTCAGGGCGTCGGGCAGCCAGAAATGCTCGGCGTCGATCACGGCGATCAACAACAGCTGCCAGCCGAGCACGGCGCCCGCCAGGGCCCAGGCGGGCTCCGGAAACCGCAGCGCGGCCCAGACGCCGATCGCGGCGGCGGCCAGCTCGATCAGGGGATAGCGCAGGGGAATGGCCGCGCCGCAGTCGGCGCAGCGGCCCCGCGACAGCGCCCAGCTGAGCACGGGGATCATCCGCCAGGGCTTCAGCGCGCGTCCGCAGCCGGCGCAGCGCGAGCGGCCGACCACGATCGCCTCGCCGCGCGGCAGCCGCAGGCTGACCAGGCCCAGGAAGCTGCCGACGATCAGGCCCAGCCCTCCCGTCCACGCCGCCAGCATCATTCCGTCTCTCCCGCCATTTTCACCCCTCCTATTGCGACGCCGGGGCGACTGAGCGCAATCAAAATGCCGCTTCTCGTTCAGGCTGTGTCGCGCGCCGGCGACACTTGCGGGAATCGGCGCGGGGCGCGACGCAGGGGGCTGGACGCGGACCCGGTCCGATGGATAGTCGAAATCGTGAGACAAGCTTCGCAGATCGACAGCCTGACCCCGCGCGAACTGGAGGTTCTTCGCCTGGCCGCCGACCGCCTGGGCGACAAGGAGATCGCGCAGCGGCTGAACCTGTCGCCGCGCACGGTCCAGAACCACCTGCACCGCGCCTATGAAAAGCTGGGCGTTTCCAACCGCCTCCAGGCCGCCCGGCGGCTGAGTGAATGCTACTCAGGGGAAACGGCGCCCCTGTCGGCCGTCGCGGGAACCGCGTCAGGTGCCGGCGTCGCCGAGGATGTCGAGACGTCTCACGGGGGCGGGAAGGCGCCGGGGGGCGCGCTCTATCGGCGCTATGTCGCGCTGAAGGAGTGGCGTCGTCCGCGCAAGCTGGGCGGGTCGGTGTTGTGGCTGATCCTGCTCTGGGCGCTGGCCTGGATGATGATCGCGGTCGTCGGCGCCAGCCTGATCAATCCCGTCCTGGAGATGATCGACCGCCTGCGGTGACGCCTTCGCCGCGGGAGTTGCGCATGATTGACTATAGGTAGGACAGTTCCTGGGTGGCCGGGCCGCGCCATGGGCTGCAAGCTGGACGTTCGATGTTTTCCACTCAGGTCATTTTGATCGCCTTGAACGTCGTCGCCTTCTGTCTGTTGTGGTGGCGAGGACGGCTGCTTGATCGCTTGGCGGTGGTGCTGCTGGTCCTGGGGACGGCAGGTTCCTTCGCTTTCGGCGGCGTGATCTGGAAGGGCGCTTATGTAGGCGTCTTCCTCGTGGACGCTCTTTGTTTCGTCGGTCTCTGGATTCTGGCGGAGCGGGCGAACCGCTGGTGGATCGTCCTGACGGCAGGCTTCCAGTTGATCGGCACCCTGGCTCATTTCGCGCCCTTTCTGGCCCACGAGCGGCTGGCCTGGGCACAGGTCACGCTGATGTGGGCCATCTGGGTTCTCGTCGGCCTGACCGCATTTTTCGGCGTCTGGGAGGTTGAGGCCGACCGGCGCTTCGCCCTGGAGGGGCGTCATGGCTCAAAACTGGTCGTTGGAGGCGGCGCGGGCGCTGCTGCGGCAATGGAATAGCCGCGCGATCGAAACCTCGGTGCGCACCGGCGGCCTGGCGGCCGACCTGAACGCGGTCGAGGCCTGGCTGCTGGATCAGCGGCCGGAATCCCTGGCCGAGGCCGAGCGGCTGCTGGAGCTGATCGTCTCGCACGAGGCGGGCGGCGGCCGGGGGCTGGAGCAGTTGTGCCGGGTGGGCGGCGCCGTGCGCAACGACGTCGATCCGCACCGCAGCCGGGTCGAGCACAGCTTCGCCCCGCAGGCCTCGGGGCCCCTGGCCGGGCGCGCCTGAAAGTCACCGAGCGCTGACCTAAGGGAAGGGTTTTAACGGCGCCGTTCGGCTGGTAGATCGCGGGCCTGTCCGCGACGAAGCTTTACGCCGTCGCTCCGCCAAGCGGTTTTTCCTCCCATGTTTCTCGCTTTCCGCGCCGCGTCTCTCGCGTCCGCCTCTCTGTCCGTGCTCGCTTTCGCCGCACCTGCCCTCGCCGAAACCGGCTTGGCCGAGGCGCCCGCCGAGGCCGGACCGACCCAGGTGTCCGAGATCGTGGTGACGGCCGAGCGGCGCGAGGCGCCCCTGGCGGCGACGCCCCTGTCGCTGACGGTCGCCGCCCAGCCCCTGCTGAACGATGCGGGCGTGCGCGACATCAAGGATCTGCAGATTCTGACGCCGGGCCTGATCGTGGCCTCGACCTCGAACCAGACCTTCACCACCGCCCGCATCCGCGGCGTCGGCACGGTGGGCGACAATCCGGGGCTGGAAAGCTCGGTCGGCGTCATGATCGACGGCGTCTATCGGCCCCGCAACGGGGTGGCCCTGGGCGACCTGGGCGAGGTCGAGCGCGTAGAGGTGCTGAAGGGGCCGCAGGCGACCCTGTTCGGCAAGAACGCCTCCGCCGGCGTCATCAACGTCGTCACCGCCGCCCCGTCGTTCGACGCGCGCATGGCGGGCGAGGCGACGTTCGGCGACTATGGCGTGCGCGGCGGCTCCGCCTCCCTGACCGGCCCGCTCGTGGACGAGGTCCTGGCCGGGCGCCTCTATGTCGCGGCGCGTCGCCGCGACGGCCTCTATGAGGTGAAGACGGGAGAGGGGCCGCGCACCTCGACCGACGACCAGACCGAACACTACGACACCGTGCGCGGCCAGCTGCTGTGGCGCGCCACGCCGAACCTGACCGCGCGCCTGACCGCCGACTGGACCGAGCGGGACGAGCGCTGCTGCGTCGGCGTGCAGCTGGCGACCGGAAGCACGGCGCCGCTGCTGGCGACCTTCGCGCCCGACGGCGGGGTGGCGGCGACGCCGAAGCCGTGGGACCGCGTGGCCTATTCCAACCGCGACACCAGCACCCGCATCCGCGACAAGGGCCTGGCCCTGCACCTGAGCGCCGACCTGGGCTGGGCGAGGCTGGAAAGCACCTCGGCCGTGCGCGACTGGCGCGGCGTGATCAGCCAGGACTGGGACTTCACCTCGGCCGACCTGGCCTATCGCCCCGACGACGGCAGCTGGTCCAACCGCTTCCGCACCCTGACGCAGGAGGTCCGCCTGTCGGGCCAGCGCGGCCGCCTGGACTGGGCCGCCGGCGCCTTCCTGTCGGACGAGAAGCTGACGCGTCGCGACAGCCTGTTCTACGGCGCGGACTATGAAGGCTACGTCAGCCGCCTGCTGTCGCGCTCGGCGACGAATCCGCTGGGCGATCCGGCTTTCGTCTCGACCCTGACCGGTCTGCCGGTGGGGCAGAGCTTCGTCGAGGGCGAGGGGCAGCTGGACCGCTACTGGCAGACGGCCCGGAGCGCCGCCCTGTTCGCCCAGGCTTCCTACGCCGTGACCGACCGCCTGACCCTGACCGGGGGCCTGCGCCGCACCCACGAAACCAAGGACATGAGCGCGGCCTATGACAACACCGACGGCGGCCGCGCCTGCGCCGCCGCCCTGGCCAATGGCGTCATCAACGGCACCCTGTGCCTGCCGTGGTCGAACCCGGCCTTCAACGGCCTGAAGACGACCGAGACGGTCAAGGACGAGGCCTGGACCGGCCTAGCCCGCGCTGAATATCAGGCCGGCGAGGGCGTGCGCCTCTACGCCGGTTGGTCGCGCGGCCGCAAGAACGGCGGCTTCAACCTGGATCGCGGGCAGACCAACCGCGTCCCCGACGCCTCGCGCGCCTTCGGGGCGGAAACCGCCGACGCCTGGGAAGCCGGGGTCAAGAGCGTGATGCTGGACCGCCGCCTGCTGGTGTCGGCCGCCGCCTTCCGCCAGACCTATGACGACTTCCAGCTGAACACCTTCCTGGGCACGACCTTCCTGGTCCGCTCCATCCCGGAGGTGCGGGCCAAGGGCGTCGAGGCGGACGTCATGCTTCTGCCGTTCGAGGGGCTGTCGCTGCAGGGCGGCGTGACCTACGCCCAGACCGAATACGGCGACGATCCCATCGCCGGCCTGCCGCTGCTGGCCGGGCGTCGTCTGAACTTCGCCCCGCTGTGGAGCGGATCGCTGGCCGGGACCTATGAACGGCCGGTGGGCGCGGGCCTGACCGGGCGCGTCACCCTGACGGCCAAGTATTCGTCCGAATACAACACCGGCTCGGACCTGGACCCGGCCAAGAGCCAGCCCGGCTTCTGGCTGGTCGACGGCCGCGTCGCCCTGGCCAGGGATGACGCCTGGAGCGTCGAGCTGTGGGGCAAGAACCTGTTCGACCAGGACTATCGCCAGGTGGCCTTCGGCGCGCCCTTCCAGTCGGGCACCCTCGGCGCCTTCCTCGGCGCGCCGCGCACGGTGGGCGTGACGTTGCGGGTGATGCGCTGACTCGAGGCTGACGGATGAGGGGGTGCGGGACGTTCACCTCGCGCCCCTTATCTGACGAGGCGAGCCCCCTCATCCGGCCCTGAAGGGCCGCCTTCTCCCACAAGGGGAGAAGGAAAGGCGGGAGCGGCCTGGTCTCAGGTCTTGTCGCGGGCCGCGGCCTTGGCCGCGCGCTCGGCCTGGCCGCGCCAGCCGTAGCCTTCGCCGTGCTTGCCGACGCTGATGAAGGTGGCTTCCTCGGCCTTGTGGAAATACTGCTCGGCCACCATCCAGCCCTTGAACGGCCGCAGCACGCCCAGGCACATGATCGCCAGGACCGGGAAGGTCACCAGGGCGTGCACCCACAGCGGCGGGTGCAGGCTGAATTCGAAGATCATGAAGGCGACCATGCCGACCACGCCGACCGCGCACATGACGAAGAAGGCCGGGCCGTCCGCCGGATCGGCGAAGCCGTAGTCCAGGCCGCACTTCGAGCACGAGTCGCGCAATTGCAGATAGCCCTTGAACACCGGGCCTTCGCCGCAACGCGGACAACGGCCGCGCAGGCCGGTCTTGAGCGGGCTCAAGGGAGGATAGGCGGAATCTGACACGGCAAGGATCCTGACGGCGAACAACGTGAGCCGATGTCCGCCTTTCGACCCCCTCGTGCAAGCGGGTGTTTTGTCCCACGTCGCGCCGGGCCGCGGCTTTAACTCCCGTTAACCGCGATTAAAGCCCTTCGCGCGAGCATGCGCGGGATATGTCCGGGGCCTCCGCCAAGAAGCGCGTTCTGCAGACGACCGTGGCGGCCGCCGCGGCGGGCGTCGTCGTCTTCGCGCCCCTGGCCCCGTCTCCGGCGCAGTCCCAGGCGGGCGCGCCGGTCGAAATCCGCATCGGCGCCAACGCCGGCTTCACCAAGATCGAATTCGCCGGCGTCGTGGGATCGCGCGCGCGGGTGCGCCAGGACGGCCGCACCGTCGTCATCCGCATCGGCACGACCGCCGCCCCCGACGTCAGCCGCCTGCGGGTCGACCCGCCCAAGGGACTGGAGAAGATAGAGACCCGCGCCGCCCAGGGGGCGACCGAGCTGGTCCTGACCCTGGCCGAGGGGGCGGGCGCGACCAGCGGGATCGCCGACGGCGCCGTCTGGCTGAACCTCTACGCCCCCGGTGCGAAAGGCGACGGCGCGCGGCCCTCGCCCGTGCCCATCGGCGGGGCGGTGCCGGTGGCGGCCGAGGTCAAGGGCCAGCAGACCGTGCTGCGCTTCGCCTGGAGCGGCCCCGTCGGCGCCGCCGTCTTCCGGCGCGGGGAGGCGGTCTGGGCTGTCTTCGACCACGCCGCCCGCATGGAGATGAAGGGCGAGGGGCTGGACGGCGCCCGCTGGGCGGCCGGTCCTGACTTCACCGCCGTCCGCCTTCCAATCGAACCGGGCCAGGCCGTCGCCGCCCGCGCCGAGGGCTCCGCCTGGGTCGTGACCATCGGCGGAACCGCCCCGACGCCGAGCGGCGTCGACGTCGAGCGCGACGACGCGGTCAAGGCGTCGCTGACGGCGCGCATGGCGGGGGCGACCCGCACCGTCTGGCTGACCGACCCCATGATCGGCGACCGCTTCGCCGCCGTCACCGCCCTGGCCCCCGGCAAGGGGTTGAAGACGGGGCGTCGCACGGTGGACGCCGGCTTCCTGCCCACCGCCCACGGCCTGGCGGTCGAGACTCCGACCGACGACCTGACCGTGGTCGCCGACGGGGACCTGGTCACGGTGACGCGTCCGCGCGGCCTGACCCTGTCCTCGCCGACGGCGCGGCTGGCGGCGGCGACCGAGAGAGGCAACGCCCCGCGCGCCGCATTGCGCCCGGCCCTAATCCTTGCCGAATGGGCCGCCGACGCGAGCGAGGGCGGCTTTATCGCCCGCCACCGCGCCCTGCGCGACGCGGCCGAACGCGAAAGCGGCCGCGCCGCCGAGGACCCGCGCGCGCCGATCGAGGCGCGGCTGGCCTACGCGCGCTTCCTGGTGGGGCACGGTCTGGGGTTCGAGGCGATCGGGGCGCTGGACGCCCTGGTCAAGCAGACCCCCGCCATGCAGGGGGTGGTTGAGGTGCGCGGCCTGCGCGGCGCCGCCCGCGCCTCCATAGGCCGTTTCGCCGAGGCGGAGGCCGACTTCTCTTCCGGGGCGCTGGCCGGCGATCCTTCGACCAAGGTGTGGCAGGGCTATATCGCCGCCCAGCAGGGCGACTGGGCCAGGGCGCGGCGCCTGTTCGCGGCCGGGGCGGGCGTGGTCGACGGCTTCGCCCCCGAATGGCGCGCCCGCTTCGGCGCGGCCCACGCCATGGCGGCGGTCGAGACCGGCGACGCCGACGCCGCGCGGGAACTGCTGGCTTATGTCTTCAGCCAGCCGGGCGTCTCGGCGCCCGACCAACTGACCGCCCGCCTGGTCCAGGCCCGCCTGTTCGAGCTGGAGCAGAAGCCCGACCGCGCCCTGGCCCTCTACAAGGCCGTGGCCCGCGCGCCGCTGGACGGCATCGCCACGCCCGCGCGCCTGGGCGTCATCAAGCTGGAGATGGCCAAGGGAACGCTGAAGGCCGATGCGGCCGCCGCCCAGCTGGAAGCGCTGAAATGGCGCTGGCGCGGCGACGCGACCGAACTGGCGGTGATCCGCACTCTGGGCGAGCTTTATCTGTCGCAGGGGCGCTATCGCGAGGCCCTGACCACCCTCAAGACGGCCGGACCGAAGATTGTCACCCTGCCGGGCGGGGACCGGCTGCAAGCCGATCTGGACAACGCCTTCCGCGCCCTGTTCCTGGAAGGCGCGGCCGACGGCCTGCAGCCGGTGCAGGCCCTGGCGCTGTTCTTCGACTTCCGCGAGCTGACGCCGGTGGGCGCCGACGGCGACGAGATGGTGCGCCGCCTGGCCCGGCGCCTGATCGACGTCGACCTGCTGGACCAAGCGGCGGAGTTGCTGAAATACCAGGCCGACAACCGGCTGGACGGCGTGGCCAAGGCCCAAGTCTCGACCAATCTGGCCGCCGTCTATCTGATGAACCGCCAGCCGGAAGAGGCGCTGCAGGCCTTGTGGACGTCGCGCACGACCCTGCTGCCCACCGCCATGAACATTGAGCGCCGCGCCCTGGAGGCCCGCGCCCTGATGGAACTGGGCCGCTACGATCATGCGCTGGAGGTGCTGGGCAAGGACGCCTCGCCGGCCGCGCGCGACGTGCGCGCCGACATTCTGTGGAAGCAGCAGCAGTGGGGGGCGGCCGCCGCCCTCTACGAGCAGCGCCTCGCCGACCGTTGGAAGGAGACGGCCGTGCCGCTGACCGAGGTCGAGGAGACCCGGCTGATTCGCGCCGGCGCGGGCTATTCCCTGGCCCGGGACGCGGCGGCGCTGAACCGCCTGTCGAGGAACTACGCCCGCTTCGCCGAGGGGGCGCGTTCGCCCGGCGCCATCCGGGTGGCCCTGGCGGGGCTGGACGGGGCCGACGGGTCGGGCCGTCCTCAGGACTTCGCCGCCCTCAGCGCCGGGGCCGACGCCTACGCCGGCTGGATCACCCAGACCAAGGCCGAGTTCCGGGCGAAGAGCGGCGCCAATTGAAAAACCCTCTCCCCGCGGGAGAGGGCTTGAGCTTCGGAGAGCCGAAGGCGATCCGCTAAGCGACCCGAAGGGCGGCGCGCAGCAGCCAAAGGGTGAGGGGCTAAAGGTTTGACGTTCAGGCGCCGAGCGGCCGCTTGCGCCGACTTATGCCGAGAACCCTCACCCTTTCGCCTGTTCCAATCGCTGCGCTCTTGGAGGCTCAATCCCTCTCCCACCGGGAGAGGGGAGCCAGAGCGCGCCCGCTCCCCGCGAGGAGGACCGGACGCGCCTGAAAGGCTTAGCCGTTGACGGCGTCCTTCAGCGGCTTCGACACGCGGAAGCGCACGGCCTTCGAGGCCGGGATCTTGATCGTGGCGCCGGTGGCCGGGTTGCGGCCTTCGCGCTCGGCGCGCTCGGCGGTGTCGAACACGCCCAGGTTCGAGATGCGGATGTCGCCACCCGCCTTCAGGGACTTGTGGATGTTCTCGACGATGGCGGTCAGCACCTTGCCGGCGTCAGCTTGCGAAACGCCCGCGTCCTTGGCGACGGCGGCGATCAGTTCGGCTTGAGTGGTCATGAGGGTTGTTTCCCAATGGTGGTCGCCCGGAAAGAAGCGCCGAGCGAGGACCAGGGGATCAACGACGGTTTTTGATAGCTTTGCAAGCCCGCATCGGCCGGAAGGCCTTGCTGGCTGGGGATTTATCCCCCGCCGGCCGCCCTCTGGAAGCTCTCGACCAGGCTTCCGGCGACCAGCCGCCAGCCGTCCACCAGCACGAAGAAGATCAGCTTGAAGGGCAGGCTGACCACCACCGGCGGCAGCATCATCATGCCCATGGACATGAGCACGCTGGCGACCACCAGATCGATCACAAGAAACGGAACAAAAAGAAGAAACCCGATCGTGAAGGCGGTCTTCAGCTCGCTGATCATGAAGGCCGGGGTGACCACTCTCAAGGGGAGGTCCTGCACGTCGGCCGGGGGCTCCACGCGCGACAGGCGGGTGAATAGCGACAGGTCGTCGGGCTTCACCTGGGACAGCATGAAGGTTTTCACCGGCTCGGAGGCCGCATCGAAGGCCTGGGGCAGCTCCATCTGCTGATCCATCAGGGGCCGGATGCCCGAATCATAGGCGTCCTGCCAGGTCGGGGCCATGACGATGGCGCTCAGGAACAGGGCCAGCGACACCAGGACGGCGTTGGGGGGCGACTGCTGCATCCCCAGCGCCGTGCGCAGCAGGGACAGCACCACGATGATTCGCACGAAGCTGGTGGTCATGATGACGATGGACGGCGCCAGCGACAGCACGGTCATCAGCCCGACCAACTGCACCACCCGCTGGGTCAGGCCCGCGCCGGTCCCCAGGTCGATGTTGATGGCCGATCCGCCCTGGGCGACCTCCTGGGCCAGGGCGCCCAGCGGCCAGATCAGGCACAGGGCGGTGGTGATCAGCGACAGCAGGGCCGCGCGCTTGAGTTCGGCGCGCGTGGGGAGGGCGAACACGCTCTGCCTCTCCCTCCCCGTCCCGGGGAGGGTGGCTAAGCCCGCAGGGCGAAGCCGGGTGGGGGCGGCGGGGCTATTCAAACGCGACCCGGTCGGCTTCAAGAAGGACGGCGCCCAGGATCGCCAAGCCGCCCCCACTCGGTCGCTGCGCGACCTCCCTCCCCGGGACGGGGAGGGAGAGGCGCTGTGCTGGCGGCCGCTCACTTCACGCCTCCCGGCTGGCGCGGCTCGATCAGTTCGCGGCCCTCGCCCAGCAGGATCAGCCGCTCTTCCTCGTCGACGCGAACCAGGACCAGGCGGCGCGACGGGTCCAGCACCAGGGTCTCGATGACCTTCATCCGCCGCACCTGGCCTTGCTGCCCCTGGAAGCGGGCCAGGAACTCGGGCGCGTAGCGGCGCGCCGCCCAGGCGGCCAGGCCGATGATGCCCAGGGTGATGGCCAGGCCGAAGATCGCCCGGAACAGATCGAGGAAGTTCATGCGGATGCAGCCCCAGACGCACGAAAAAAGTCGCACACGAATACGGCGCGCGGACGCGGCGCTTCGGGAGCATCATTCGACGCACGTGGTTAACGGCGCGTTTAGGAACACCGAATATTAACCATGCAGGCGGCAAATTCTGCCGATCCGTTCGTCCGAGGGATTCGCGTGTCCGTCACCGACCTGCCGCTGCTGAATCAGATCAAGGGCCGTCTGGGCTGGCTGGACGACCGCCAGCGGGTGATCGCCCAGAACGTCGCCAACTCCGACACCCCCGGCTATGTCGCGCGCGACCTGAAGACGCCGACCGACTTCGCCGAGGCGATGCGGACGGGCGGGGGCCTACGGATGATCGCCACCAACGCACGCCACATCTCGCCGCCCGGCCAGGCGGCGCGGTTCGAGGCGGCCAGCGCCCCGGATTCCGAGACCACGCTGGACGGCAATTCGGTCGTGGTCGAGGAGCAGATGCTCAAGATGGCCGAGAGCCGCATGGCCTATGACGCCGCCATCGGCTTCTACCAGAAGTCCATGCAGATGATCCGCATGGCCGCCAAGAAACCCGGCGCCTGAGGGAGACTGAGCCATGCCTGATCCGATCAACGGCCGCCCGGTCACCCCGCGCAACACCGCCATGGCGGTCGCCTCGACGGCGCTGAAGGCGCAGCAGTCGCGGATGCGCATCATCGCCGAGAACATCGCCAACGCGGAGTCGACGGCCAATGTCGCCGGGGGTCAGCCCTATCGGCGCCAGACGCCGGTGTTCCAGGCCCGCGACGTCGACGGCGCGACCGGCGTGGTCCTGGCCGAGGTGCGGCCGGACCAGAGCGACTTCCGCATGGACTACGACCCCTCGCACCCGGCGGCGAACGCGGAAGGGTATGTCATGCGGCCCAACGTCGACACCCTGGTCGAGGCCATGGACATGCGCGAGGCGCAGCGCGCCTATGAGGCCAACCTGAACGTCATCGAGACGGCGCGGAACATGGAGTCCCGCACCCTCGACATCATCAAGAAGTAAGAGGGCCTAGGACATGAACCCCATCATGGCCGCCCGCGCCTACGCCGCCGTTCAGGGCGGGGGCGGCGTCAGCGTCACCACCTCGGCCAACGCCGCCGCCTCGAGTGGGCCGAACGCGGCGGGCGGCTTCGCCGACCTGCTGCAGAACGTCATGACCCAGACGACGCAGCAGACCCGCGCCGCCGAGACCCAGATGGCCCAGTCGGTCCAGGGCCAGGGCAATCTGATCGACGTCGTCACGGCCATCTCCTCGGCCGAGACCTCTCTGGAGACGGTCATGGCGGTGCGCGACCAGGTGATCTCCGCCTATCAGGAAATCATGCGGATGCCGATCTGACGGAGAAAGGCGACGGATCATTCGCCGCCCTCAACGGTTCTCTACGCATTGCGGAGAACCATCATGCTCAAGAACAAGAACTCGTCCGCCATCGTGGCGGTGAAGGACCTGGACCGCGCCCGGGCCTTCTATTCCGACGTGCTGGGGCTGAACCTGGCGGACACCGCCAACGAGGGGATGCTGGGTTACCGCACCGGGAACACCTGGCTGACGGTCTATCAGTCCGCCTTCGCCGGGACCAACCAGGCCAACGCCGTGTCCTGGGACGTGGGGGTCGAGCTGGACGACATCGTCGCCGCCCTCAAGGCCAAGGGCGTCGCCTTCGAACATTACGACGAGATGCCGCGCGAAGGCGACGTCCATCTCTGCGGGACGATGCGGATGGCCTGGTTCAAGGACCCCGACGGCAACATCCTGCATCTGGTCGGCCAAACCGGCGCGGCCTGACGCCGGCCTCTCTTCCCAGGCGTCGCCTTTGCGCGTTAACATAACGATGTCATTTATCTTCTGACGGCGGGCCGTTGAAGGACGCGGGGGCGAGCATGAGGTTCGTGGCGGCGAAGCGGGCGGGCGCCCTGGCCCTTGTCCTGGGTCTGATGGCGCCGATGGCCCCAGCGACGGCCGCCGCGGCGGCGATGCAGGCCGCTGGGCCAGGGGCAGATGCGGCGGCGCCCAAGGTTACCGTCAACATCGTGGACGGGGAGCTCTCGCGCCAGGAGCGGGCCGACCTGCAACTGCTTGAGCGGGCCATGCGTGATGTTCAGGCGCGCGGATACGCCGGGCTGGACCGGCATCTGCCGGGGTTGCGGCGCGCCCTCGACGGCGCACCCGCCGCCTATGCCCAGATGGAGCAGCGCGACAAGGGCGAATGGATCATCCGCTCGGACGACCTGGGCGAAGTCATGGTGCTGGCGACCGTCATCCAGTCCCTGGCCGGCGGCGAGGGCGTCCGCGCGGTGACCGTGCGGCGGCAGGCGAACGTCTATCCCCTCATCGCCCTGATCCTGGGCAGCGAAGCGGTGGAGCGTCGGCGGCTGGATGACGCCGTGAAGATCCTTGATCGGGGGCTGGCCCTGCAGGGCGACGACTGGATGCTGGTGAAGGAAAAGGCGTCCGCCCTTCAGGTCGGCGGGCGTCATGACGAGGCCCTGGCGGTTCTGGATCAGGCCCTGGCCTCGGACTCGCTGCGCATCCTGTTGAACGCCGGGCCGCTGCATCGCGGGCGCGGGTTCAGCCTGATCGAGCAGGGCCGCCTCAAGGAGGCCCGCGCGGCCTATGACGCGGCGCTGGAGCTGGACGCGGAAGACGGCCTGGCCAAGGCGCAGCTCGCCTATATCGACGGGCTGGAGGCCGGCCAGCCCCCTGTCGCGCCGAGCGTCGCCCTATTGCCCGGGCCGAGGCCCGGGCAATAGGGGGCGGGTCAGCCCCGCACCAGCCGCAGGAATTCCTCGCGCGTGCGCGGATCTTCGCGGACGGCGCCCAGCAGGCAGCTGGTGGTCAGGCTGGCGCCGGGGACGTCGACGCCGCGCATGGTCATGCAGCTGTGTTCGGCCTCGATGACCACGCCGACGCCGTGGGGGCGCAGCACCTCGTGGATGGCGTTGGCGATCTCCGACGTCATCTTCTCCTGGATCTGCAGGCGGCGCGCATAGCCGCGCACCACGCGGGCCAGCTTGGAGATGCCCACCACCCGGTCGGTCGGCAGGTAGGCGACGTGCGCCTTGCCCACCACCGGCAGCATGTGGTGTTCGCAGAAGCTGACGAAGCGGATGTCCTTCAGCACGACCAGTTCGTCGTAGCCGCCGACCTCCTCGAAGGTCTTCTCCAGATAGTCGCGCGGCTCGACCTCATAGCCCTGGAACAGCTCGCGATAGGACTTGGCCACGCGCTTGGGCGTTTCGATCAGCCCTTCGCGGTCGGGATTGTCGCCGGCCCAGCGGATCAGGGTGCGGACGGCGGCCTCGGCTTCTTCCTGGGAGACGGACGGTTTGTGAGCGTGATCGGTCATGGCTTGTCCATATAGCCGGACGGGCCGGGCAATCCAGCCGGGAGTGCATCTTCGCCGCGTCCCTTTTGTTTTCGCCGGGACGGGCGGTTTGGGGGAAGCGGAAGGAAGGCGGATTTCTAAACGCCCTGTTAACCATGGTGTCGGCATTTTCTGCCCGGTTCCCGGGAGTGGTCGATGAGCGGCGCGGAAGTTCTGGATGTGGGTCGCGACGCCCTGTGGCTGACGATCCAGCTGTGCCTGCCGGTCCTGATCGTGGCCCTGGTGGTCGGCGTGGCCATCGGCCTGTTCCAGGCCCTGACCCAGATCCAGGAGCAAACCCTGGTCTATGCACCCAAGATCATCGCCATCTTTGTCTCCCTGCTGCTGTTCCTGCCGCTGATGGGCGCCCTGCTGGGCGGCTTCATGCGCGAGATCGCCGCCCGCATCGCGGGCATGTAAGGGCGCGGCATGGAGCCTTACGCCACGGCGGATCAGGTCTGGGCCGGCGGGCTGATCTTCGCCCGCGTCGGCGCCGTCTTGATGATGCTGCCCGGCTTCGGCGAATCCTATGTGCCGCCGCGGGTGCGGCTGTCGCTGGCCCTGGTGCTGTCGCTGGCGCTGTGGCCCATTGTCGGCGGCGCCCTGCCGGGCCTGCCCGCCACCCTGGGGGCGACCGTCGGCTGGGTCATCCGCGAGGTGCTGACCGGCCTGGCCATCGGCGCCGTCCTGCGCAGCTTCATGACGGCCCTGACCACGGCGGGCGAGGTCGTCTCCATGCAGACGACCCTGGGCTTCTCCCAGACGGCCAACCCTCTGCAGGCCCAGCCGGGCACCACCCTGTCGGCCTTCCTGATGCTGCTGGGGGTGACGCTGGTCTTCGCCACCAACACCCATCACCTGTTCATCGGCGGCATCGTCGGCTCCTATGAGGCCATCGCCCCGGCCAAGCCGCTGATCGTGTCGGACTTCACCCAGATGGCGGTGAAGACCCTGAGCCAGAGCTTCATGCTGGGGGTGCAGCTGGCGGCGCCGGTGCTGGTCTTCGCCCTGATCTTCAACCTGGCCTCGGGCCTGGTGGCGCGGGTCATGCCCAGCTTCCAGGTCTATTTCGCCGCTGCGCCCTTGAGCGTCATCCTGGGTCTGTCGGTGTTCACGCTCAGCCTGGGCGTGCTGGGGACCGTCTTCATCGACCGCTACCGCTCGGTGGCGGCCTTCTTCACGGGAGGCGCGCTTGGCTGAAGGCGCCGATCCCGAGTCGAAGACAGAAGAAGCCACCCCGCGAAAACTCGAGGACGCGCGGAAGAAGGGCGACGTCGCCAAGTCGCCGGACGTGGCGGCGGCCCTGTCCCTGGCCGGGGCGGCGGCGGTGCTGCTGGCCGGCGGCGGCTGGTTCTCGACGCAGATCGCGGAGCAACTGACCCCCTTCCTGGCCCAGCCGCACGCCATGATCGGCGGGCTGGAGGCGGGGGCGGGGGTCGAGATCGCCATGCGCGCCGTCTGGGCGGCGGCGCCCTTCCTGGCGGCGCTGATGTTCGCGGTCATCCTGGGCGGGGTGGGCGGCAACCTGGCCCAGTCGGGCCTCATCTTCACCGTCGAGAAGATCAAGCCCAAGTGGTCCAAGGTGAACCCGCTGGAGGGGGTCAAGCGCATCTACGGCCCGGACGGCCTGGTGCAGTTCCTCAAGACCTTCATCAAGCTGGTGGCCATCGGCGCCGTCTGCTGGTGGGTGCTGAAGCCGCACACGCGCGAGCTGGAGAACCTGGCCGCCATGAGCCCGGCCGCCATCCTGCCCTTCGCCCGCGACCTGGCCCTGGCGCTGATGATGTCGGCCCTGGTCTTCCTGGGGCTGACGGCGGGGGCGGACTATCTGTGGCAGAAGATGCGCTTCGCCAAGCGGATGCGGATGACCAAGGAAGAGCTGAAGGAAGACTTCAAACAGTCCGAAGGCGACCCGCACGTGAAGGCCAAGCTGCGCCAGATCCGCATGCAGCGCGGCCGTCAGCGCATGATGCAGGCCGTGCCCGACGCCACCGTCATCGTCACCAACCCGACCCACTATTCGGTCGCCCTGCGCTATGAGCCGGACCAGGGCGACGGCGCCCCGGTCTGCGTCGCCAAGGGCGTCGACGCCCTGGCCCTGCGCATCCGCGAGGTGGCCAGGGAGCACGATGTGCCCATCGTCGAGAACGTCCCCCTGGCCCGCGCCCTCTATGCGGCGGTGGAGGTCGACGACATCATTCCGCGCGAACATTTCGAGGCGGCGGCCAAGATCATCGGCTTCGTCATGCAGCAGCGGAAGCGGCGGTGAGGGGAGAGAGGCGCGGCGCCTCTCCCTCCCCGTCCCGGGGAGGGTGGTCGCGCAGCGACCGGGTGGGGGCGGCTTGGCTGATCAAGCGCCGCGCTCCCCATCGCCCGGCCCTCCCCACCCGGCTTCGGCCTGACGGCCGCAGCCACCCTCCCCGGGACGGGGAGGGAGAGGCGTCGTGCTAGAACTATGCTGACGAACCCTGATTCGCGCGGGCGAGGCGCCATGACCATTTCCCGACCGCAAGACCGGTTGAAGGCGCGGACCACGCGCCGTCCGACGTTCGACCCCCTGCTGGTGCTGATGGCCCTGGGCTTCGCCCTGGCGACCGCGGCCATCGCCTATCCGGCGTTCCGGGCCAGCGCCTTCACCGCGCCGGGACTGATCCTGATCTTCGCGGCGGGGGCGACGGCGCTGATCTGGCTGTTCGCCTTCGGCCGGGCCGAGGTGCGGCGCGCCAGCGGCGACACGGCGGTCGAGATGCTGGACGCCATGGCCGAGCCCGCCGCCCTGGTGTGGCCGTCGGGCCAGGTGCTGGCCTACAACGCCGCCTGGGCCGAGGAGAACGGCGCCGTCACCACCCTGCCCCGGGCGGGCAAGGGCGGCGGCAAGTCGGCCCAGGCCCTCTACATGGCCTTCGCCCAGGCGCGCGAAGGGCATCAGGGCCGCGCCATCGTCCAGATCGGCGCGCGCGAGAAGGAGGTGCTGATCGGCCAGGCGGGGCAGGGGCGCTTCCTCGTTCGTGCCGCGCCCGACGCCTTCCTGCCCCTGGCTCCGCCGCCGCCCGCCGCGCCCCAGGCCGCCGCCCCGACCGGCGAGGCCCGCGCCATGGCCGCCGGCGCCCCCTTCGGCTCGGCCGTGATCGGCGGCGAGGACCTGTTCGCCGGCCGGGTGGAGGAGCCGAACGCGGCCCTGTCCCTGCTGACCGGCCCGGCCGCCTCGGGCGACGCCGCCTTCGGCCATCTGTTCGACCCGGCGGGCGTCGCCGAGGCCAAGACCAAGCTGGAGGCCGGATCGTCCGGCCCGATCGAGCTGATCGCTCGCGCCCACCCGGACCGCCACCTGCACCTCTATGTCGCGCCCGAGGGCGACAAGCGCCGCATCTGGCTGTTCGACGTGGCGGCGCAGAAGTCGATGGAGCTGCAGCTGTCGCAGGCCCAGAAGATGCAGGCCGTCGGCCAGCTGGCGGGCGGGGTGGCGCACGACTTCAACAACCTGCTGACGGCGATTCAGCTGCAGCTTTCCGGCCTGCTGGAGCGCCACCCGGTCGGCGATCCCTCCTACGAAGGGCTGAACGAAATCCGCCAGACGGCCATCCGCGCCGCCGATCTGGTGCGCAAGCTGCTGGCCTTCTCGCGCAAGTCGACGGTGCGGCGCGAGCGGCTGGACCTGGGCGAACTGGTCGGGGAGTTCGCCGTGTTGCTGCGCCGTCTGCTGCGTGAGGACGTGCGGCTGGAGACCGACTACGGCCGCGACCTGCCGCTGGTGCTGGCCGACAAGAGTCAGCTGGAGACGGCGGTGATGAACCTGGCCGTCAACGCCCGCGACGCCATGCGCGGCGTGGTCGAGCCGGGCGCGGGCGTCGTCACCATCCGCACCCGCCGCCTGACCGGCGCCGAGGCGCGCGGCCTGGGCTGGCGTGAGGCCCCTGAGCAGGTCGCCCTGATCGAGGTCTCGGACACCGGCCCCGGCGTGCCGCCGGCGCTGCTGGACAAGATCTTCGAGCCCTTCTTCACCACCAAGGCGGTGAACGAGGGAACGGGCATGGGTCTGGCCACCGTCTATGGCATCGCCCAGCAGGCGGGCGGCCACATCACCGTCGCCAATCTTGAGAATGCGGGCGCCGCCTTCCGCATCTTCCTGCCCGCCGCCACGGCCGAGGAGCTGGTCGAGGCCCCGGTGGTCGAGAAGGTCGTCAAGGCGCCGCGCGACCTGTCGGGCGCCGGCCGCATCCTGTTCGTCGAGGACGAGGCCGCCGTGCGCGGCATCGCCGCCCGCCTGCTGCGCCAGCGCGGCTATGAAGTGATCGAGGCCGCCGACGGCGAGGAGGCCCTGATCCTGGCCGAGGAATGGGCGGGACAGATCGACATGCTGATCTCGGACGTCATCATGCCGGGGCTGGACGGCCCCTCGCTGCTCAGGAAAGCACGGCCCTTCCTGGGCGACGCCCCGGTGATGTTCATCTCGGGCTATGCCGAGAGCGACTTCTCGGACCTGCTGCAGGACGAGGTCGGGGTCTCCTTCCTGCCCAAGCCGCTGGACATCAAGACCCTGGCCGAACGGGTGAAGCAGCAGCTCCACGCGGTCTGACGCTGCCTTTCCTCCCCATGGAATGGGAGGTGGACCGCGTAGCGGTGGAGGGGCGAGGACGGCGGAACCAAGCCGCCCCTCCGTCTCGTCGGCTGACGCCGCCGATCCACCTCCCCATGTCATGGGGAGGAGAAGAAACGCCCCCTCTCCCTCCCCGTCCCGGGGAGGGAGAAAGCAGCGCTGCGCCTTTCCCCCTACGCCCTCAGATCCGGCCGTTCAGCAGGCGTCCAGCGCCGCTCGCGGGCGGCCTGGTGCAGGGTGTCGGCGAGGTCGAGTAGGTGATGGCGCCGCAAGCGAGGGACGACCTCCAGCAACTGCAGGCGCAGGCTCTCGGCCTCCGCGTCCGAGAGCGGGGTGGCGCGAGAAGTGACGCGATGGGGCATGGCGGCTTCCCTTTCTGGCGATCGTTCCAGCGATCATGGGAAACGGCCGTTTCGCCCGTCGAGTTCCGAAAATCGGCCGCGCGGCGAGAAATATGAACAAAGGCGCCGCTCAAGGCTTGGGTATGACGCGCGCGGCCCTAGATAGGGGCCAGAGGAATCACACGCCTAAAAGGAGTCTCCCCATGGCCTTCACCCTGCCTCCGCTGCCCTACGCCCATGACGCGCTGGAGCCGGCCATCGACAAGGAGACGATGGGCTACCACTACGACAAGCACCACCAGACCTACGTCGACAACCTGAACAAGGCCGTGGCCGCCGCGGGCGTCGAGGGCCAGTCGTTCGAAGAGCTGTTCGCCAAGATGTCGACCCTGCCGGTCGCGGTGCGCAACAACGCCGGCGGCGTGTGGAACCACACCTTCTTCTGGGAAGGCCTGGCTCCGGTCGGCACGGGCGGCGAACCGTCGGCTGAGCTGGCCGCCGCCATCGACGCCGACCTGGGCGGCATGGACGCCTTCAAGGAGGCCTTCAACACCGCGGGCCTGGGCCGCTTCGGTTCGGGCTGGGCCTGGCTGATCGTGCAGGACGGCAAGCTGAAGATCATCTCGACGCCGAACCAGGACAACTCCCTGATGGACTTCGCCGAGGAGAAGGGCGCGCCCCTGCTCGTCGCCGACGTGTGGGAGCACGCCTACTACCTCAAGTACCAGAACCGCCGCGCCGAGTTCCTGGCCGCCTTCTGGTCGATCGTGAACTGGAACAAGGTCAACGAACTGTACGCTGCCGCCAAGGCCTGAGCCTCCGGCGGGCCGAGCGTCTGACGGCCTGATCGACGGCCGCCGTCCCCGACCGGGGCGGCGGCCGTTTTTCTTGGGGCGCTCTCCCTTCCCCCTCGATGGGGGAAGGGCGGGGATGGGGGTGGGGGCGCGACAGGTCAGGAGAGGCGCATGAGGCGTCGGCGTCTCCTCGCTTCCCGATGAGAACGTCCTGCCTTCACCCCCACCCAACCCTCCCCATCGAGGGGGAGGGCTTCGCGGAAATTCTATTCCGGGTTGGCGGCCATCAGGGCGGCCAGGCGCGCGTCGCCGTCGACCAGGGTCTCGTCACGCAGCACGGTCGGGTCCAGGACCTCGCCCGCCCGGATCACCTGGCGCAGGCGGCGGGTGTCGCGGATGTCGCGCGAGGGGTCGCCCTCGACGATCACCAGGTCGGCGCGACGGCCCGCCTCGATCCGGCCGATGTCGTCGCGCTGCAGGATGTCCGCCGCCGTCCCGGTGGCGGCCGACAGGGCCTGCAACGGGGTCAGCCCTGCGCGGGTCAGCAGCTCCATCTCCAGGTGCACCCCGCCGCCGGGCAGGGTGTAGGACCCGGCGGGCGTGTCCGATCCGGCGCCGACGCGGCCGCCCAGTTCGACCAGCCGACGCGCCACGGCCATGCCTATGCGGGTGTCCAGCCGGGCCTTCTCCAGGTTGACGGGGTTGCCGTGGTGGTGCTGGCGCACGCCCGCCCAGTGCTGCATCAGGTCGTCATGGACGGCGCCCCCCGCGTCGGCGAAGGGCACGCCCTTGAGGCCCGCCTCGGGCGTTTCTTCGCTGCCGTTGAAGTGGAAGACCGACAGGGTGGGCACCAGGGCGATGTTGGCCTCCAGCAGCGCCCGGGCCAGGCGGTCGACCAGGACGGGGTCCAGGGTCTCGGCGCTCAGGTCGCCGCCCAGCCGCTGATAGGCCAGGGCGCCGCCACTGGCGTGTTCCAGGGTGTCCAGCCCCATGGCGGCGGCCTGCAGCAGGTCGACCTCCGCCGGGCCCAGGCCGCGCGTCGAGGCCATGCCCAGGTCGGCCATGATCGGCAGGCCCTTCTCCCGCGCGCGGTTCGCGGCGGCGGCATAGGCCTCGGGCGGCAGTTGTTCGTACAGCTTGACCCAGTGGGCGCCGCCCGCGACCAGGGCGTCGATGGCGGCCACGGCCTGTTCGGGCGTCTGGGCGACCAGCAGCTCTATCCCCTCCAGCGAGGGGCCGTCGGCCGGGCGCGCGGGCGAGGGGGCGCCGTCCTCGCCGGCCGGATAGAAGCGCTTGAGGATGCTCTTCTCGCCGTCGACCAGCGGCCCGGCCCAGACCAGTTCGGCGCGCGGGGCGGGCAGGGCGTCCAGCGCCCGCGCCATTTCCAGCGAGGTGTTGGCCGAGCGCACCGTGGTCACGCCCGAAGCCAGGAACCAGCCGTAGTAGTGCGGACGCGGATGAGAATGCAGGTCGATCAGGCCGGGAATGACACTGCCGCCTCCGGCGTCGAGCCGCCGCGCGCCGGGCGGCGGCGGACAGGCGGGCAGGGCCCCGACGCAGGCGACCACCCCGTCCTTGACCAGGATGCGCCCGTTCTCTATCGGCGCGCCGCCCGTCCCGTCCAGGATGCGTCCGGTGATGGACAGAAACTCCGCCTGACCTTGGGCCTGGGCCGTTCCGGCGTTCGCCAGGGCCGCCGCCGCCGCCAGGGTCGCGACGCGCGCGAGGGTTGCCGTCAGGGACTGCGCCATGGGTCGTCGCTCCTGTCTCGCCACAATTTGGACAAGCTTGGCCGGAAGCGGAGAGGGCGCAAGTTTCCTTTTTGTCACGAAGCGCCGCCGGACGTCCGCGCCGCGCGGGGCCGGGCGTCATTGACTCCGCCGCCCGCGCCCGCCATAAGCCCGGCCTTCTCGCATCGGGTCCAGCCCGAGGCGCGATGTCCATTACGGACGATGCGTGGACCGCCGTTGAGATCGCCGCTCCAATCGGGGAGGGGCCGGGCCGCATCATGATGAAGAGTGACACATGTCCAAGCGCCATAGCGCCAAGTACAAACTCGACCGGGCCATGGGTGAAAACCTGTGGGGTCGTTCGAAGTCCCCCGTCAACAAGCGCTCCTACGGCCCCGGCCAGCACGGTCAGCGCCGCAAGTCGAAGGTCTCTGACTTTGGCCTGCAGCTGAAGGCCAAGCAGAAGCTCAAGGGCTACTACGGCAACATCACCGAGAAGCAATTCGCGGCGACCTACGCCGAAGCCGCCCGCCGCAAGGGCAACACCTCGGAAAACCTGATCGGTCTGCTGGAATCGCGCCTGGACGCCATCGTCTATCGCGCCAAGTTCGTGCCGACCGTCTGGGCCGCCCGTCAGTTCGTCAGCCACGGCCACGTGACCGTCAACGGCAAGAAGGTCGACATCGCCTCTTACCGCGTGAAGGCCGGCGACGTGGTCGAGGTCAAGGAAAAGTCGCGCAACATGGCCCTGGTGCTGGAAGCCCAGCAGTCGGCCGAGCGTGACGTCCCCGACTACCTGGAACAGGGCGACCGCGGTTTCTCGATCCGCTACGTCCGCGTTCCGGAACTGGCCGACGTGCCCTATCCGGTGAAGATGGAGCCGAACCTGGTCGTCGAATACTACTCTTCGTAAGAGCGACGACCCATCAAGGGTTCAGAGGGAGGTCCCGGTTCGCCGGGACCTCTTTTCTTTATGGGAGCCGCGCCGGTTCCCTTTTGGGCCGAAGCAAGGCATGGTGGCCAGGCTGTCAGGAGCCTGCAGGAGGCGGGAGATGAGCCGTCGGATCGCTTTCTGCGCCGTCGTGGCGACAGTCGCCGCGGTGCTGACGGGCTGCGCCCAGGGGCCGAAGGCGGCGCTGGTGTCGACTGAAGGCATGCCCGGTCAGCTGGAGCCTATTCACGCCGTCGCCTTCACGCGCGACCTGGCCGTGTTCCGCGTCAGCTCCAACGGCTGCACCGACAAGAGCGACGTGAAGCCCTTCATCACCCGGCTCAAGGATTCGGCGGTGATCACCCTGCGCCGCCTGGACGAGGACCGCTGCACCCGCCCGGTGAAGGACGGGGTGCAGATCGAATGGACCTTCGAGGAGTTGGGCCTGCCGTCGGGCGCCCACGTCGTGGTCAACAATCCCTATCTGTTCAACGACGCGACCGCGGTCAGCCAGTAGGGCGACGCACGTCCCGCTTCAGCGCCCTGCGGCGTGGGCCGTCGCATAGCCTGGCCAAAGCTCGGTCCCGGCTCGCTGATACTGGACCGGCAGCGCTTCCGGCTCGCCCAGGGCCACGGCCGCATGATGAGCCCAGTTGGGATCGTCCAGCACCGCCCGCGCCAGGGCGATCAGGTCGGCGCGGCCCTCGGCCACCAGCGCCTCGGCCTGCTGCGGCGTGACGATCATGCCCACGGCCATGACGTTGGCCTGGGGGGCGGCGGCCTTGACCGCCTCGGCGAAGGCGACCTGATAGTTCAGCTGATCGCCCGGAATGCGGGCCGTGGCGACGTTGCCGCCGCTGCTCAGGTGCAGATAGTCGTAGCCCATGGCGTGCAGGGCGGCGCCGAAGGCCTGGGCCTCCTCGACCGTGATCCCGCCTTCGGTCCAGTCCGAGCCGTTGAAGCGGACGCCCAGCGCCTTCGTCCGCGGCCAGGCGTCGCGCAGGGCCTGGGCCACCCTGAGCGGGAAGCGCATCCGGTTCTCCAGGGCGCCGCCGTAGTCGTCGGTCCGCGCGTTCGACAGCGGCGACAGGAACTGGTTCAGCAGATAGCCGTGGGCCGCGTGCAGCTCGATCAGGTCGAACCCGGCGCGGTCGGCGCGGCGGGCCGCATCGGCGAAGGCCGCGACCACGCGGTCCATGCCCGCGGCGTCCAGCGCCGTGGGGGCCTGCCAGTCAGGCTTGAAGGGCTGGGCCGAGGCGGAGAATGTCTCCCAGGCCTTGTCGGCGGGGGCGGGCCCGCCGCGCTCGATCCACGGCGGATTGGTCGAGGCCTTGCGCCCCGCGTGGGCGAGCTGGATGCCGACCGGGGTGTCGGAATAGGTGCGCAGGTCGCGGATCAGCCTGGCGAAGGCGGCTTCCTGGACGTCGTTCCACAGGCCGGTGTCGGCCCAGGAGATGCGGCCCGCCGCCTCGACGCCCGTGGCCTCCAGCACCACCAGCCCCGCGCCCGACAGGGCCAGGCGCCCGATGTGCTGGGCGTGCCAGGGCTGGGGCACGCCGTCGACGGCCGAATACTGGCACATGGGGGCGACCACGATGCGGTTCTTCAGCGTCAGCGGCCCGACGGCGCGAGGGGTGAACAGCAGACTCATTGGACGTCTTCCCGACGGCGGATTGGAGGGGAGGGGTGCACAGTAGCTATGACTGTGGCGATTGGGTTCAAGCCCCGCCTTTCCGATTATTCACGTGAATGCCCACGGCGACGCTGGCAGGGTGCGGCCAAGCAAGAAGGGAAACTCCTATGCGTCGCATCATCATCGCCCTGGCCATCGCCGCTGTCGCCGCGCCCGCACTGTCGGGCTGCGTCATCATCGCCACTGAAAAGCCGAGCAGCACCCGCGTGATCCACTCCGGCCCGGCGGAACGCGACTGATGCGCGGGGCCGCCCTCGTCGCTGTCGCCCTGCTGCCGCTGCTGGGCGGCTGCGTCATCTATTCCAACGAAGGCGGGAAGAAGGTCTCGATCCAGGCCGGGGACCACGCCTCGATCCAGTCCGAACCGCTGGAGGCCGTCCGTCGGGTGGACTTCGACGGACAGCGGCTGAACGTCGTCGTCGGCTCCAACGGCTGCACCGAGGCGTCCAGCTTCGAGGTGCGGATCCGGGACGCCGACCCGACCGAACTGACCCTGGTGCGCCGCGCGCCCGACCTGTGCCGCGCCATCGTGCGCGAAGGCGTGACCGTCAGCTGGACCTACGCCGAACTGGGCCTGGAAGCCGGCGAGCCGGTCCGGGTGATGAACCCGATCAGCCTGTAATCACCCTTCTATCCTGGTGGGAGAAGGTGGACCCGAAGGGCTCGGATGAGGGGTGGCGGCGGGATGATCGACCGTCTGTCACAAGGCGGCGGGCTTCGTCGGGTAGGGCGTGCAGGCACCCCTCATCCGTCAGGCTCCGCCTGCCACCTTCTCCCACAAAGGGAGAAGGAAGAAGGTCACGCCTGGAACGGCCCCAGCATCTCCGCGGGGATGCGGGCGGGGCGCAGGGTCCTGGCGTCGACCAGGCACCATTCGGACACGCCCTGGGCGCACAGGCGGCCCTCGCCGTCCTCGATGCGGACATAGCGGCTGAAGCGGGCGCCCTGGGGGTCGCCGACCCAGGTGCGGGCGGTCACGCCCGTCGCGTCGGGCGCGATCGGGCGCAGGTAGTCGATCTCGTGCCGCAGGGCCAGCCAGGCCCATCTGGCGCGCGTTTCCTCGTCGAAGCGGGCGTTCCAGTGGGCCGTGCCCACGTCCTGAAGCCAGCCGACATAGACGACGTTGTTGACGTGGTCGTTCTCGTCGATGTGCTCCGGCCGCACCTCCAGAGGCACGATGAAGACCTCGCGGTCCTCGCGCGGCGTCAGCTGCGGCCGGGCCATCGGGCTTTAGGCCTCGCCGAGGGCGACGCCCTTTTCGGACATCAGGGCGGCCAGTTCGCCCGACTGGAACATCTCGCGCACGATGTCCGAGCCGCCGATGAACTCGCCCTTCACATAGAGCTGGGGAATGGTCGGCCAGTCCGTGAAGACCTTAATGCCCTCGCGCAGGGCCTCGTCCTGCAGCACGTCGACGCCGACGAAGGGCGCCCCCACATGGTCCAGGATCTGGACCGTGACCGAGGAGAAGCCGCAGCGCGGCGAATCCGGCGTGCCCTTCATGAAGAGCACCACGTCATGCTCGGCCACCGTCTGTGCGATGAAGGCGTGGACGGGATCGGCGGCGGTTTGTTCGGTCACTGTGTCAGAACCTTTCTGCGAAGCCCGTGAGCTAGGCGCCCAAGGGGGCCGGGTCAAGGCCGGGCGTGGCGCGGAGGCGCCCCGCTCAGGCCACCTGCGGGCGCGGCGTCAGGCGTTCGGCCCGTTCGGCCAGGGCCGAGGCGCCGTGCTCGCGGGCCGTCAGCGCGGCCTCGGCCAGCATCAGGCCGACGGCGCGCGGCGGCTCGCCGGTCCAGCGGGCGCGGGCCAGGGCGACGCGGGCCAGGCCGATCTGCTCGGCCGCCCAGTCCAGGGGCGTGGCCGAGACCGAGGGCCGCATCAGGCGTCGCCGCAGGGAGCCCTCGATCTCGAACAGGGCGGACAGGTCGCCGACGGCGCCGGCGCGCGCCGCCTCCTGGGCGATGCGCTGTTCATGGGCCAGGGCGCCCAGAACCAGGCCGCCGCCCTCGGTCAAGGCCTCGGCCTGGGCCAGGACGAGCGGGGGCAGGGTCTCGCGCTCGGCCCGCATCACCTGGATGGCGGCCCAGTCCAGCGGGCTGTGGTCGGGGGTGAACAGTTGGGCGGCGGCGTCGAACAGGGCCTGGGCCTGGTCGCGCGCGGCGGCGTCCCCGGCCACCGCGGCCAGGGCGGCCATGCCCGTCGCGCACAGGGCCAGGGCGCGGGCGCGGCTCAGGGGACGCTGCTCCGGCGAGGCGGCCTCGACCAGGGCGCGCAGGTCACGGCCCGCCTGGTCCAGCAGGCGCGGGTCGCGCGCGATCAGCCCGGCCTCCAGCGTCACGGCGGCGCGGTCCATGCGCAGGTCGTCCTCGGCCGTGCGCCCGCCTTTGGCGTGGGACAGGGCCGCGTCCAGCAGGGCGGCCGCCTCGGTCAGTTCGGACAGGCGCCCCGACAGCAGGCCCTGGCGCGTGCGCAGGCGGGCGTGCAGGGCGGCCCTGGCGGCGACCGTGTCGGCGCGCCGGGCGGGCGGCAGGCCGGCCAGCAGCGCCAGCGCCGCCGTCAGCCGCTCGGGCCCGCCGTGCAGGTCGAAGGCCAGCATGGCCGTCTGCGCCAGATCGAGGGCGGCGCGACCGGCCTGGTCGTCGTTGACGGCGCCCGTGGCCGCGTCACGGCCCGCGGCCTCGGCCCGCTCGATGCTGGAGGCCGAGCCGCAACGACGCGCGTGCTCGCGCCACAGGGCGGCGGCGCGCAGGGCCGCGTCATGAGGCCGGGCGCAGGAGACTCGGCCCGCGTCGGTCGACTGCTGCCGCGCTTCGACCTCGACGAGCCCTGCGCCGATCAGCTCCAGCCAGCCGAGATCGTCGCTGTCGCGGGCCTTCTCGAACAGCCGCCTCAGATCTCTGCCAAATTCGAACATGGCGCTCTCGTCGTCCCGCTTCGGGATCACGAAGGTGATCCGGGGGTCGACCAAGCAAACGCAGCGCCGTTCGATGGGTTCGCCTTAACCATGGGGCGTCGGCGTCGATGAGGGCTCTTTCGCCGACGACCGGGCGCGAGGGCGCCAGGCTCAGTCCAGGCGGGGGGCCTTCTGGCGGCAGCGTTGCAGGGCCGAGCGCGCCTCGGCGTCTCCGGCCGACAGGCGGCGCACGGACTGGAGCCGGGCGCGGGTCTGGTCGTCCTCGGCCGCCGTCGGGTCGCGCCCGGCCGTCGTCGCCGCCTGCATGGCGGCCAGGGACCAGTAGAGGGCGGCGTCATACAGCTGGCGGCCGTAGCGGCTCTCCCCGCCTTCGAGCTCTGACGCCGCCTGGGTCAGCCCGGCGCACCGCACCGCCTCGTCATAGGAGACGAGCCGGTTGGCCTGGGCAGGGCCCAGCGCCAGAGCGGCGGTGAAGGCGACGAGCAGCATCTGAACTCCACAGAGGTCCGTAACCTCGGCGTCCTTGAATCATGGTGCGGCGGACGCCGACGTGCGGCTTCTTAGAGAACCACGTCCCTGCGGCGGATGAAAGAGATGTTCAGCTAAGCTTCAGGTTGCATCCGGGGCGGGCGGCATGGCGCGCGCCTGGTCGGCCAGCCAATGCAGGAACAGGCGGCGGCTGCGCGACGCCTCGCCCGCGCCGGGGATGGCGGCCACGGCCCCGCCGTCGCGGGCGAAGCCGAAGGGCGCCAGCAGCCGCCCGTCGGCCACCGCCTCGGCCGTCAGGGCCCAGGGCAGGACCGCCGCGCCCCAGCCGGCCAGGGCGCCGTCCAGGGCGAAATGCAGATGGGCGACGGCGCGTTCGGGCGCGGGCGCGAGCCGCCGTCCGGTCAGGGCCGCCCAGTCCTTCCAGGCCGAGGCGTGGGTGCGGGCGGCCAGGCGCGGCGCCGTCAGCACGGCCGCGCGGGCGTCCTCCCCGGCCAGCATGGGGGCGATCACCGGCCCGACGGCGTTGGGAATGACGGGCGTCGCGCCCAGGGTCTCGATCCGGGACGCGTCCAGCAGGCGCAGCAGCACGTCGGCGCCGCGGCGGCTGACCGCCTGGGGGGCCAGTTCGACCAGGTGGACGCGCACCTGGGGGTGCAGGCGGCTGAAGTCGGCCAGGCGCGGGATCAGCCATTTGACCGCCAGGCTGGCGTTGACGGCGACGTGCAGGTCGCGGCCCGTCCCGCGCGCCCCGGCCACGGCGGCGGCGATCTGGTCGAAGGCGGCGGTCAGGCCCGGGGCCATGTCGCGGCCGGCAGGGGTCAGGGCCAGGGCGTGGCGCGGCCCCTCGAACAGGCGCAGCCCCAGCTGCGCCTCCAGCGCCTTGACCTGTCGGCTGACCGCGCTGTGGGTCACGTTCAGCTCGGCCGCCGCGCGGGTCGCGCTGCCGGTGCGGGCCATGGCCTCGAAGGCGCGCAGGGCGTTCAGCGAGGGGAGCGGGCCTGAGCCTGTGAGGTTTTCGAACATCTCCCGTTCGATAGGTCGCTTTCGCCGCGCGGGCAAATCCGCTCAGAGCGGGCCATGTCGAGCGCCGCCGTTTCCCGCCTGATCATTCCCGTGCTGGGCCTGGGGATGATCGTCTCCTTCGCCTCCAGCTATTATCTGCTCGGCGTCCTGGCCGACCCGCTGGCGGCGGGGGCGGGAACGACGCCGAGAATGGTGTTCACGGCCCTGTCGGGAGCCTTCCTCGTCTCGGCGGCCCTCAGCCCCTTCGGCGGACACTGGATCGACCGGCGCGGCGGGCGCGAGGTGCTGTCGGCGGCGGCTATGATCTTCGCCCTGGCCCTGACCCTGCTGGGCCTGGCGCGCGAGCCCGTCGCCATGGTCGCGGGAATCCTGCTGCTGGGCGCGGGCATGGGGGTGGGGCTCTACGGCCCGGCCTACGCCGTCCTGGTGGCGCTGCATGGCGAGGCGGCGAAGAAGCCGATCACCGCCGTCTCCCTGCTGGGGGCGTTCGGCGGGGCGCTGGGCTGGCCGCTGACCTTGGTGATGATCGAGACCCTGGGCTGGCGCGGCGCCTGCTTCGTCTGGGCCGGGGCCCATGTGCTGCTGTGCCTGCCCCTCTATTGGGCCGTGCTGCCCGACGGGCGCGCCGGGGGGCGGCCGCCCGCGTCCGGCCGGGTGCGCTGGGACGGGACCATGATCCGCCTGGCCGTCCTGTTCGCCGGGGCCTGGTGGGTGGCGACGGCCATGAGCGCCCACCTGCCGCGCCTGCTGACCCGGCTGGGCCTGACGCCGGCCGAGGCGGCGCTCGCGGCCGGGCTCATGGCGGGCGCGGCCATCGCCGTGCGCCTGATCGTCCTGGCGGCGCCGGGGCGAGGCTCGCCGGTCGTCGCCGCCCGCGCCGCGACCCTGCTGCACCCGGCGGGCGCGCTGGTGGCCTTCGTCGGCGGCAAGGCGACGGCGGGGGCGGTCGCTCTGGGCCAGGGGGCGGGCAACGGCCTGCTGGCCGTGGCCTCGGGCGTCCTGCCGCTGCATCTGTTCGGGCGCGAGAACTACGGCGCGCGCCAGGCCCTGGTGCTGACCCCGGCGCGCTTCGTCCAGGCGGGGGCGCCGGTCCTCTATGGCATGGTGCTGGACCGGTCGGCGGGGCTGGCCCTGCTGGCCTCCAGCGGCATCTGCCTGGTGATGTTCGCCATGACTTTCGGCCTGCGACCTAAGCCGGGCCTGTAATTGGCCGCCTGATCGGGCAGAAGGGGGCCATGTTCATGCGTCGCTTCATTCAGTTGCAACTGGGCTTGTGCCTCTTCGGCTTCGGCGCCGCCCTGATGGTGCGCTCGAACCTCGGGCTGGACCCGTGGAACGTCTTTCACCAGGGCCTGTCGCTGCGGACGGGGATGAGCCTGGGCGTCGTCTCCATCCTGATGGGCGTCGCGGTGATGCTGATGTGGATTCCACTGCGGCAGAAGCCGGGCCTGGGCACCCTGTTCAACATCGTCGTCATCGGTCTGGCGCTGGACGCGTCCCTGGTGGTCCTGCCCGAGGTCTCGGCCCTGGCGGCGCGGGCCGGCCTGTTGGCGGCGGGCGTCGTCCTGACCGCCGCGGGGTGCGCCGCCTATATCGGCGCGGGCATGGGGACGGGGCCGCGCGACGGCCTGATGATCGGCCTCAACCAGCGCCTGGGCTGGTCGATCCGCGTGTCGCGCCTGCTGATCGAGCTCGGCGTCCTGGCCGGAGGCTGGCTGCTGGGCGGTTCGGTCGGCCTGGGCACCGTCGTCTTCGCCGTCGGGATCGGCCCGCTGGTCCAGATCTTCCTGCCGTGGTTCCAGGCGCTGGGACGCGAGACCCGTGTGGCGCCGTCGACCTGAACGCCGAGTCCGAACCTCGCCAGACCACGCCGTGAAGGCATGAAAGGAAGACGGCCTCTTTCACGCACGAGGTCGCCATGCCCGCACTGTCCGACAAGGTCGCCATCATTACCGGAGCCAGCTCCGGCATCGGCGCCGCCGCCGCCCGTCTGTTCGCCTGCGAAGGCGCGGCGGTGGTCGTCACCGCCCGGCGCGAGGCCGAGCTTCTGGCCCTGGTCGCCGCCATCGAGGCCGAGGGCGGTCGCGCCGTCGCCGTGCCGGGCGACATCCGCGACGAGGCTCTGGCCGAGCGGCTGGCGAACACGGCGGTCGAGCGCTTCGGCGGGCTGGACATCGCCCTGAACAACGCCGGGGCCATCGGCGCCAATGAACCGACGCCAGAGATCGCGCTGGACCGCTGGCGCGACACCCTGGATATCAACCTGACGGCCGCCTTCCTGGGCGCCAAGCATCAGATTCCGGCCATGCTGGCGCGCGGCGGCGGCTCGCTGATCTTCACCTCGACCTTTGTCGGCCACGCCATCGGCATGCCGGGCATGGCGGCCTATGGGGCGGCCAAGGCGGGTCTGATCGGCCTGTCGCGGGTCATCGCCGCCGAGTTCGGGGCGCAGGGGCTGCGCAGCAACTGCCTGCTGCCCGGCGGCACCGACACTGAGGCGGGGCGCGAGTTCGCCCACACGCCCGAGATCATTGCCTTCGTCGAGGGGATGCACGCCCTGAAGCGGATGGCGACGCCGGACGAGATCGCCCGCGCCGCCCTGTTCCTGGCCTCCGACGCCTCCAGCTTCATGACCGGGACGGCCATGCTGGTCGACGGCGGGGTGTCGATCAGCAAGACCTGAGGGTCAGCCGCGTTCCTTGGTCTTGGTGAAGGCCACCTTGGGGAAGCGTTCGGAGACGTAGCCGGTCTCCCAGCTCGACTTGGCCAGGAAGACGGGGTTCTGGTCGATGTCGGCGGCCATCTGGGGGCGGTATTTGCCGGCGAAGTCGTCCAGGTCGGCCTTGGCGCCGTCGACCCAGCGGGCCTCGGCGTAAGGCGACGGCTCGAAGATGACGTCCAGGCCGTATTCCTCGCCCAGGCGGTCGGCCATGACCTCGAACTGCAGCTGGCCGACGGCGCCGACGATGAAGTCCGCGCCCAGTTCCGGGCGGAACAGCTGGGTCACGCCTTCCTCGGCTAGACCTTCCAGCGCCTTCTTCAAGTGCTTGGCCTTCAGCGGGTCCTTGACGCGGACGCGCTGCAGGATTTCCGGGGCGAAGTTGGGCAGGCCCTGGAAGCGCACCAGGCCGCTCTCCGACAGGCTGTCGCCGACGCGCAGCACGCCGTGGTTCGGAATGCCGATGACGTCGCCGGCATAGGCCTCCTCGGCCAGTTCGCGGTCCGAGGCGAAGAACATGATGGGAGCGTTCACCGACAGCTGCTTGCCGGTGTTCTGCACCTTCAGCTTCATGCCGCGCTTGAAGCTGCCCGAGGCCATGCGGAACATGGCGATACGGTCGCGGTGGTTCGGGTCCATGTTGGCCTGGACCTTGAAGACGAAGCCGGTGACCTCGTCCTTGCCCGGCTCGACCGTGATGTCCTCGGGCGCGGGGGCGTTGCGGGTCTCGGGCGGAGCCTCCTTGCGGGCCTGCATGGTCTTGGGCGGCGGGGCCCATTCGCCGATGGCCTTGAGCAGTTCCTCGATGCCGAAGTGGCGCAGGGCCGAGCCCCACAGCACGGGCGTCATATGGCCTTCGAGGAAGGCCTGGTGATCGAAGGGCTTGTAGCCCGCCTCGACCAGTTCCAGCGCATCGGCCATGTCGGCCTGCTCCGTGCCCTCAAAGAAGGACGCAGCCTCATCGAAAGGCAGGGGGGCGGGGTGTTCGCCGTCGTTGTCCGAGGTCTTGCGCGTATAGGGCTGGAACCGGCCCTGGCCGCCGACCTCGGCCAGGCCGCGCAGACGGTTGCCGCTCTCGGCCGGCCACCAGATCGGCGAGGGGTCGAGTTGCAGGCGGGACGCGATCTCGTCCAGCAGGGCCATCGGGTCCTGGGCCTCGCGGTCCAGCTTGTTGATGAAGGTGATGATCGGGATGTCGCGCAGGCGGCAGACCTCGAACAGCTTCAGCGTCTGCGGCTCGATGCCCTTGGCGGCGTCCAGCACCATGATGGCGCAGTCGGCGGCCGTCAGGGTGCGATAGGTGTCTTCCGAGAAGTCTTCGTGGCCCGGCGTGTCCAGCAGGTTGAACATCTTGCCGTCGTGCTCGAACGTCATGACCGAGGCGGTGACCGAGATGCCCCGCTCCTTCTCGATCTTCATCCAGTCCGAACGCGCCCGCCGGTTTTCGCCCCGCGCCTTGACCGCGCCGGCCGCCCGCACGGCGCCGCCCGCCAGCAGGATATGCTCGGTCAGGGTCGTCTTGCCGGCGTCCGGGTGGGCGATGATGGCGAAGGTCCTGCGGCGCAGGGCCTCTTCGGCGAGAGTCAGTTTGGACATGGAGCTTCCTTTAGGAGGCGCGACCTAGCGCGCCGGGGCGGAATTGTCGACGTTCACGATGGCGTGAGAGACCCTTCGCTCGCGAGGGTTATTCGAGGCATGGTCGTTTTCGGGAGACGGCGGGCGATGAGTCCGCCGCACGAGGGAAGGGAAACATCATGGCCCTGGTTCAGCCAGGCAAGTCCGCGCCCGCGCGCGAGGTTCATCCGGTGGTCTATTTTCTCGCCGGGTTCGCCCTGATCGTCATCGCCGCCGCCGTGGTGCACACGGCGTTCGGCGTGCTGCTCTAGACTTCTTCGTCCGCCTCATCGGCCGTCGCCTCGCCGGCGTCTTCGGCCGGCGTCTCCTTGCCGCGGGCCCGGGCCAGCAGGGCGCGCGCTGCGGCGGTGCTGCCGTGCGGATGGTTGACCAGGGGCTCCAGCAGGGCGATCGCCTCGGCGTTGCGCTCCTGGGACAGCAGCGCCTGGGCCACGTCGCCCGGCAGGCCCATGCGGAACCGCAGCACGCGGTCGTAGGATTCCAGGTCCTGGACGAAGTTGCGCAGCTGGCGCTCGCCGACGTCGCTATAGACGATGAAGCGGTCGCTTTCGGCCTTGCGCCACTCGGCGTGGGCTGGGGTGGCCGTCGTCAGGATTCCGGCCATGACGGAAGCCGCTGCGATCGCGGATATGTGCTTGAAAAACATGCCGAGTTTCCCCGGTCGGTCTGGCCGGGGGCTTAGCAAACGTCGTCAGGCAACAGAAGAGGCCGCGGCCAGGGCGTCGTTACAGGCCGTCAGCCTCGTCGTCTTCATCCTCGGCCAGGCTCGCCAGCGCGGCTTCCTGGGCGGCGGCCTCGTCCTCGGTCTGGCCCTTGGCGCGCAGCAGCAGGGTGCGGGCCGCCGGCGAGGGGCGGTGAGGGTCGTTGACCATGGGCTCCAGCAGGGCGATCGCCTCGTCGTTTCGGTCGCGGGACATCAGCACCTGGGCCAGGTTGATCCGCGCCGCACCCAATTGCGGGGCCAGAACGAAGGCCTGTTCCAGCACCGCCAGATCATTGTCGTTGGGATAGCCGGGCGCGCCGCTCCGATTCTCGGCGATGAGCAGAAGGGTGGCGTAATTTGCGTCATCGGCGCGATAGGCGCGTGCGAGGAAGCCTTGGGCTTCGCCTCTCAGGCGATCGGAGTCTTCAAGGTCATCCGCATCCTCGGCGGCCTCCATGCGGGCGCGCGCCAGATATTGCAGCGCCTCGACGTGGTTCGGGTCCAGCGCCAGCAGCCGCTGCAGCGGCGCCTCGGCGGCGGCGGGGTCGCCGAAATGCAGTTCGGCGTGGCCCAGAGCCAGCAGGGCCAGCGGATCATCGGGATGGCGGGCGGCGGCGCGACGGACTTCCTCGGTCGTGGCCGCGCGCTTTTCCGTGGGGACGCCTATCTTGAGCCGTTGGTTCAGCAACAGCAGGTCGTCGGCTGAGCGCGACAGCCGTGTCACGGTGATCGGCACGGGGGGATAGGTCACCATCACGCCCTGATAGGGGATGCGCCCGTTCATGTAGCGACGGAGCGTGCGGCGCAGTTCGGTCGGATCTAGCCCGGTGGCGCGCTGCATGGCCTCGACCGGGTCGCCGCCGGCGCCGACATCGCGCAGATAGGCGCTCAGGGCCTTTTGTCGGTCGGTGTCGCCCAGAAACCAGTGCGTCAGCAGCCAGGCCAGAGGGTAGTAGGTGTCCCGGCTGCGCGTCGATGGCGATGGGCGCTTGGACAGCAGTTCCGTCATCGGCATCCAGGACGCCGCCTGCAGCCAATAGGCGCGATTTTCATTGTACTTGCCGACCAGGATGCGGGATTTCTCGATCTCGACCGTGGCGTAGTATTCGGCGAACCCTTCCACGAACCATCCCGGATAGGGATACGAGAAGTTCTGCATCATGAAGTGATGCGCGTACTCGTGCTTGAGTGTGTCCACGGTCTGGTCGCGCAGGGCGATGCCGAAGATGTCTTCGTTGGTGGCTGTGTAGAAGCCGGCGATGTTCTCGTGCAGGTCGGGGCTGACCTTGAGAAGGCCGGATCTGGAATTCACGAGATAGATCGGCAACTTGCGCGGTGGCGCCTCGTCGACGGCCAGCCCCATGCGCAGCCTCAGGAAGCGGTCGTAACCCTCCAGTTCCTGCACGAACTGGCGCAGCTTGCTCTCCCCGCCGTCGCTGTAGACGATGAAGCGTTCGCTCTCTGCCTTAAGCCAATCGGCATGAGCGGGCGCGACCCCCGTTAAAGCGACCGTCAGGGCCGCGAGAGCGGACGCGGCGGCGCCGCGACGCAGGCCTTGCCTTAAACGGTCGAAAAATTTCACGCCGAACTCCCCCTGCCGCAGTGCCGCAAGGGTTAGCGAACGTTGTTGTCTAATAAAAGGGGGTGCGGCTTCAGGCCGCCATCCGGCCCCAGACGGCTTTGTCGGCGGCGACGGCGGACAGGCGGCCATGGGCGGCGCGGGCGTGAAGCTGACGCATGATCGGCTCGGGCAGGCCGCAGAAGCGCGGCTCGACCAGTTCGGGCGGGCAGCCGGCGTCCGGGGCGGCGAACAGGGCGGCGTTCACCCCCTCGGTCCGGTGCGCGATCAGCCAGGCCAGGCGCCGCGCCCGCGCCGGATCGTTCCGGTGCAGCAGCGGGTCTTCGGCGAACAGCTCGCAGCCCATCTCCAGCACATAGTCGAAGGACAGGGTCTCGAAGCGGCGCACGTCGTGGCTGGGGGCCGGGCAGGCCTCGTCCAGGTCGAAGACGACGTCGTTCAGGAGAAACAGCATGGACCGCGCCCGCTTGCAGGGCCGTTCTGGCCCGATGCTGCGGGTTGTAGGGCGCCGCCGCTTGCGGTCCGGTTCACGAACGCGGTGAACAGGGCGGTTACCATTATTAGCGGCCCTAACGGCCGTTCGGCCTGCTTGAGGGCATCTTTGTTTTCCCTCTCCCGGCGGGAGAGAGCTTGAGCTTCGGAGAGCCGAAGGCGATCCGCTAAGCGACCCGAAGGGCGGCGCGGAGCAGCCAAAGGGTGAGGGGCTAAGGTTTGACGTTCAGGCGTCGAGCGGCGGCTTGCGCCGACTTATGCCGCGAACCCTCACCCTTTCGCCTTGCCAATCGCTGACGCTCTTGGAGGCTCAAGCCCTCTCCCATCGGGAGAGGGGCGCTCAGCCCTGGGTCTTTTCGGTGATGAAGTGGCGGCCCTGGCGGTCCTCGACCTCGACGATCCACAGGTCGGGGTCGTAGCGGCGCTGGCGCTCAAGATAGGCGTCCAGTTCACCTTCGAATTCGCTGGCCACCGGCTGGATCCACAGGGGTTCGCCGTCCGCGCCGACGGCCTCGGTCCACAGGCGGGCGGTGCGGGTCGAGGTGTCGTAGGCCTTGACGATCACGGCGCCCGCGCGCGGGTCGCCCTTCTTCACCACCACGGCGTTGGCGCCCTCCAGCTCAGCGCGGCGGATCAGGGCGCCGACCCAGACGTCAGAGGACAGAAGCAATTGGTTCACCCTGTTTGGACACCGCCCCGGAACCGACGGCGGCTAGGGTGGGGCCATGAAGATAGCCTCGCCCGTCCGGTTCGTCAGCAGCGCGCTGGCCGTCCTCGCCCTGCTGATGGGCGCGGGCGAGGTCGAAGCCCGCTCCAGCGGTCAGGCGGGAAGCCCGGCGGGCGACATCTACTATGAGCGCGCCTTCGTCCTGGCGGCGCATGGCAAATGTCGCCTGTTCGAGCCGGGGCTGACGGCGGCGCTGGAGGCGGCGACCCTGCAGGCGCGCGGCGCGGCGCTGCGCGCGGGACGGTCCGGCCCGGACCTGGCCGCCGTCTCGGCGCGGGCCCGGGCGCGGGCGGACGTCACCGCCTGCGACGACGCCGGCCTGACGCGGGTCAAGGCGCGGGTGCGGACGGCCTTCGCCGGCTGGTCGCGCGCGGCGCTGATCGAATTCGCCGGCGGGGCGGCGCCCTGGAAGGCCGACCGCTTCTCGGCGCGCGAGCCCGGCTGGCGGCTGGCCCAGGACGGCGCCGTGGGCGCCTCTCCGGTGCGCTTCGGCCTCAGCGGCCTGGGGCCGACGGCGACCGAGGCGACGGCGGTGGTCTCCTTCGTCGGACGGCCCCGACCCTATGCGGCGCGGCTGGTGATGCGCGACGCGGCCAAGGCGCCCCGGCCCTGGTTGGCGGGCGAGGGCCTGCCGCCCGAGGCGGCCCGCCGCGCCGTCTTCGCCGCCCGCTCCGAGGCGGCGCCGCGCAGCTTGCTGGCCGAGGGGGCGCGCCGCGGCGAGGCCTGGATCTTCCCGGCCGAGGCGGCCGAGGCGCTGGCGGGGCTGGACCCGCGCGAGCCCTTCCTGATCGAATTCCTGTTCCGCGACGACAGCGTGGCGACCGCCCGCTTCACGACCGGCGACTTCGCCGCCGGGCGCGCCTTCCTGGCCATGGGGCCGCTTTAGGACGAAGGGGCGGCGACCAGGGGCAGGCGCACGCTGGCCGCCGTGCCGACGCCCAGGGTGCTGTCGATGGCCAGGGTCCCGCCGTGCAACTGGGCCAGGGCGCGCACCAGGGCGAGGCCCAGGCCTGTCCCCTGGGCGCGCTGGTCGGCGTCGCCCGCCTGTTCATAGGGGCGGCCCAGGCGGGCCAGGTCCGCCGGCGCGATGCCGACGCCGGTGTCGGCCACCGTGACTTCCAGCTCGCCGTCCGTCGCCTGGACCGAGACGGTGACCGTCCCGCCCGCCGGGGTGAACTTCACCGCATTGGCCAGCAGGTTCAGCGTGATCTGCTTCAGCGCCCGGCGGTCGGCCTCGACGATCAGCGGCTCGGGCGGCAGGACGGCGGCCAGCTCGACCCCCTTGTCGTCGGCCTGGATGCGCACCAGGGCCAGGGCCGCCGAAACCGCCTCGCGGGCGTCGAAGGACTCGAGGACCAGTTCATAGCGGTCGGCCTCGATGCGGCTGACGTCCAGCACGTCGTTGATCAGGGCCAGCAGATGGCCGCCCGCCTCGTGGATCGAGCGGGCGTAGTCGGCGTAGCGGGGCGGGACCGGCCCGAACATCTGCTGCCGCATGGCGTCGGAAAAGCCGATGATGGCGTTCAGCGGGGTGCGCAGTTCGTGGCTCATATGCGCCAGGAAACGGGACTTGCCGACGTTGCGGGCCTCGGCCTCGGCGCGTGCGGCGTCCAGTTCGGCCTCGCGCGCGTGCTGCAGGGTGACGTCCAGCGCCTGGACGATGAGGCGGCGGCGCGCCCCGTCCTCCAGCCGTCGCGCCACCAGCAGGATGCGGCGGTCCAGCGCCAGGCGCGGGGCGAAGCGGGCCTGGCCCTCGGTCCCGCCCCCGTTCCCCAATCGCGCGCGGGCCAGGGCGGCCAGGACGGCGGGCCGGTCGGGATCGTGGACGGCGGCCAGAAGCCCCTCCTGGAACAGAAGGTCGACCGGCAGGGCGGCGGGCGCGGCGCCATAGGCGGCCAGGGCGGGATAGGTCGGGGCGCGGCCGTCGGCGTCCAGCACCAGGGTCAGGCCCGGCTGGCCCGACAGGACGGCCTCGACCCGGGCCACGGCGGCCTCGGCCGCTTCCAGGCGCGCGCCGGCGCGGCGCGCGCCGATGGCCAGGGCCAGGGCCGTCGCCCCGGCCGTGATCAGGGCCGTCAGCGCCGCCAGGGCGCCGGGCGCCGGGGGCGGTCCGATCAGGGCGGCGGAGAGCAGGCCGACCCCGGCCGCGCCCGTCGCCGCCAGGGCGCTGATGAAGACGCGGCGGCGTCCGCCCAGCGCCAGCCCGGCCGCCAGGGGCGCGAAGACGAAGCCCGCCAGCGGCCCGGCCGCGCCGCCGGTCAGCGCCGCCGCCGCCAGCGCCGCCAGACTCCACAGCGTGATCAGGGCCGAGCGCGCCGCCGGCGTTTCGCGCGCCAGCAGGCCCAGGCCCGCCAGGCCCGGCGCCGCCATGACCGCCAGGGCCAGGGCTTCGGGCGCGGCGGGCGGCCGCCCCGCCCAGGCCGCGCCCAGCGCCGCCAGCCCCACCGCCGCCGCCCAGGCGGCGTGCCAGGCGGCCACGGCGGCGCCGTCCCCGGCGTCGACGGCCTCGGGGCGGCGGATGGGATCGAGCAGGGTCGTGCGGGGCGTCAAATCCACCAGGGGCGCGCGGGTTGAATCTCGGCCCGCCAGTCTAGGCCGCCGCCGCCGCGTCCCCTAGCGGGCTCGCCTGTGGGGGATTGCGCCCGGGAGCGCGGCGGGGGCGGTTGTCGAGGGCCGCCGGGGGCCTATGTCGCGCCCATGACCCGCGCGCGTTCCGTTCCGACCCTGACCCTCGACGAGACCCTGGCCGAACTGGTCGAGGAGTTCGACCTGCTGGGCGACTGGGAAGGACGCATCGAATACGTCATCGACCTGGGCAAGGCCCTGCCGCCCCTGCCCGAGGCGGCGCGCGTGGAGGCCAACAAGGTGCCGGGCTGCGCCGCTCAGGTCTGGCTGTCGACCGAGGCCGGGGACGGCCGCCTGTTCTTCGACGCGGACTCGGACAGCGCCCTGTCCAAGGGCAATATCGCCCTGCTGCTCAAGCTCTATTCCGGCCGCGCCCCGACCGAGATCCTGGCCTTCGACGCCAGGGCGGCGCTGGACCGCCTGGGCCTGCCCTCGGCCCTGACGCGCCAGAGGGCCAACGGCCTCAACAGCATGGTCGGCCGCATCCGCGAGGCGGCCCAGCTCGCGGCGCTGGCGGGGGGCTGACGCCGGAGTGAACCGTCGCGGCCGGACCCTGTTTATCCCGCGACGATTCCTGGGAGAGCGTGATGGACAAGACGGTGGTTCTGGGCCGGACGCTGGATGACTGGATTTCGCGCTATCCCCTGATCCGCGACCTGACGGCGCTGCGCGAGGTCGCCTGGTTCAACCCGGCCGTCGCCCCCGCGTCGGAGGCCCTCGGCGACGTGGGGCTGATCGCCGCCGACGTGGCCGACGCCAGCGCCCGCCTGACGCGCTTCGCCGCCTACATCCGGCGAGCCTTCCCCGAGACGGAGGGCAGCGGCGGGATCATCGAGTCCGACATCCAGCCCCTGCCACGGCTGCAGCAGGCGCTGGCCGAGCGTTACGGCCAGGACCTGCCGGGGGCGCTGTGGCTCAAACGGGACAGCCATCTGCCCATCTCCGGCTCCATCAAGGCGCGCGGCGGCATCTATGAGGTGCTCAAGCACGCCGAGGACCTGGCCCTGGCGGGCGGGCTGCTGACGCTGGACGACGACTACGCCCTGTTGGACAGCGACCGGGCGCGGGCCTTCTTCGGCCGCTACAGCATCGCCGTCGGCTCGACCGGCAACCTGGGTCTGTCCATCGGCGTCATGGGGGCGGCCCTGGGCTTCCAGGTGACGGTGCACATGTCCGCCGACGCCCGCCAGTGGAAGAAGGACAAGCTGCGTGCGCACGGGGTGACGGTGAAGGAGTACGCCTCGGATTACAGCGTGGCCGTCGCCGAGGGGCGAAGGCAGGCCGAAGCCGATCCCGCCTGCCATTTCGTCGACGACGAGAACTCGACCAGCCTGTTCCTTGGCTACGCCGTGGCGGCCGAGCGGCTGCAGAAACAGCTGGCGGCGGCCAGGATCGTCGTCGACGCCGATCATCCGCTGTTCGTCCATCTGCCCTGCGGCGTCGGCGGGGCGCCGGGTGGTGTGGCCTTCGGGCTGAAGCTGGCCTTCGGCGACGCGGTCCATTGTGTCTTCGCCGAGCCGACCCATTCGCCCTGCATGCTGCTGGGGGTCTATACGGGCCTGCATGACGCGGTGTCGGTGCAGGACTTCGGCATCGACAATGTGACGGCGGCCGACGGCTTGGCGGTCGGGCGCCCCTCGGGCTTCGTCGGCAAGGCCATGCAGCGGCTGGTGGACGGCTATTACACTGTCAGCGATGAGGAGCTGTACAGCCTGCTGGCCCTGATGGAGCGCGTCGAGGGCGTGCGGCTGGAGCCGTCGGCCCTGGCGGGCGTGCCGGGCATCGCCCGGGTCTGCGGCGAGCGGCAGGGCTATCGGACGCGCCTGGGCCTGAGCGCGGAAGCCATGGCGCGCGCCACCCACCTGGCCTGGGCCACCGGCGGCGGCATGGTCCCGACCGACGAGATGGAGGCCTATCTGGCCAAGGGCCGCAGCCTGCTGGCGGGAGGGGGCTGACGCCTGCTTTCCTCCCCATGGAATGGGGGCGACAAAGGGGTGCAGGGGCGGCTGTGGCGGAACCGAGCGGCCCCTCCGTCACGGCCGCTGGCGCGTCCGCGCCACCTCCCCATGGAATGGGGAGGAGAAGGCGACCCGCGTCCCGACTTCCGTCACGCCCGGATCGGGCGCATGATGCGGCGGTTCATCCTGTGCGGAGCGGTCCGATGTCGGTCCTGGCCAAGCGTCCTGCGTCCTTCTTCAACCCGGTTCGGGCGGCGGCCTGGGCGGCGGTCGGCCTGATCCTGCTGACGCCGCTGGTGGCGATGCAGTTCACCTCCGCGGTCGCCTGGGGGGCGGAGGACTTCCTGTTCGCGGGCCTGCTGCTGGTCGGCGCGGGCCTGCTGCTGGAGCTGATCCTGTGGAAGGTCCGCACGCACCGGACCCGGCTGGTCCTGGCCGGCTTGATCGTCCTGGCGGTGCTGGTGATCTGGGCCGACGCGGCGGTCGGGATTTTCTGACGCCTCAGTCGAGCCCGTAGTGCTCGGCCAGGGCCTGGAGGCCCTGTTTCAGCAGGGTCTTGCCCTGGCGACGGCGCAGGCTCAGCGCCTGTTCCGCCAGTTGCAGCGACGTGCCGTGGATGCACACCTGCTCGACCATGGCGCGCAGGCGCGGGCCGCAGGCGTCCAGCGCCGCCTTCACCCGGGCCGAGGCCGACAGGGCGCGGTCGGTCGGCTCGATCCGGGTCGCGCCGCCGCCGGAGCCGGCGCGGGGCAGGGCGTCCCAGCGCATGGTCAGCGACGGGCCCGACAGGGCGATCTCGGCCTCGGTGCGCAGGCGCTCGCCCGCCGCGACCTCCGCCGGGGTCAGCCAGGGGCGGCCTGACTGGTCCTTGCGCCGTGCCAGCCACAGGATCGGGCTCTCGCCCAGATTGGCGCGGCGGGTCGCCAGGCGGCCGTCGGCCTCCATCACCGGGCGCTCGCCCTCGATGACCCCGGGCTGGCCGGGCGGCGGCGCGACGGGGGCGTGGTCGTTGGCCGGGCGCGGCAGCCAGCCGCCGCCGGCGCGCACCCTCAGGCCCGGCCGTTCGATCACGGCGCGGAAGGCGGCCTCGTCCAGGGTCAGCACGACCCGGCTGCGCCGGTCGCCGCCGAGGCGCAAGGGATAGGCGCCGTTCGCCTGGTCCAGCCAGGCGCCGGGGCGTTTCAGCAGACTGCGCGCGCGCTCCAGTTGACGGCTCATCGGCGGCTTCCGGTCTCGGGGGCCAGGTCGACCAGGGGCAGCGCCATCACCGCCCGCAGCGCGCCCTCCAGCCCGTCCATCAGGGCGTCGTAGTCGGGC
Organism: Brevundimonas naejangsanensis; assembly: GCF_003627995.1. Lineage (NCBI taxonomy): Bacteria > Pseudomonadati > Pseudomonadota > Alphaproteobacteria > Caulobacterales > Caulobacteraceae > Brevundimonas > Brevundimonas naejangsanensis. Next base: position 1,765,143 of record NZ_CP032707.1, read on the forward strand.
CGGTCGCGCTCGTCCTCGGCCCAGCGGCAGGCCGCGCCCGCCGTCGCCCGGTTCAGGCCGAAGGCGTGCCCCACCCGCTCCAGCGGCCAGCCATGGGAGACGTGGGCCAGATACATGGCCGACCAGCGCGCTCGACAGGCCCGGGGCCGCACCCGTTCGCGCCGGGTCATCTCGGCGATCGGCACGGCGAAGGCCAGGGCCGCCAGCGCCAGGGCTGCGTCCGCCCGGATGCGGTCGCCCTCCGTCACCGGCACGCGATAGGGTTCCATGATCTGCGCTTCCTCCCGTCATTCCTGTGGATGTCGCCATTATGAGATCGTTCGGCGACCGAGATAGGAATGTTGTCCTATAGGGCGTCAGAAGCGGACGTTTCGCCAGGCCGGGCACGGGATCGGCGCCGGCGGTTGTGCACGCCCCCTGTGGAAGACGCGGCAAAGGTCAACAGGGGAATGAGGGTGCGGTCCGAAATAAATTAACGAATCATTGACTCGGGACTCTGGACGCCGATTCGCAAATCACCCTAGGCGTTCCAGATCGGGACCCGTTAACCCTTCTTAAGGTTTTGGCCCGTTAACGTTGGAACAAGGTTACCCGGCCGTCTGGCTCAGCCGGTCATCCCAAGTTTTGCCTGGAGGGGCATGAATGCGCGTCCTGCTGATCGAAGACGACCACGCTACGGCCCAAAGCATCGAACTGATGCTGAAGTCGGAAGGGTTCAACGTCTATACCACCGACCTGGGTGAGGAAGGCATCGATCTGGGCAAGATCTATGACTACGACCTCATTCTGCTTGATCTGAACCTGCCGGACATGAGCGGCCTTGAGGTTCTGCGCCAGCTGCGCAACGGCAAGATCAATACGCCGGTGATGATCCTCTCGGGCAGCCATGAGATCGACACCAAGGTCAAGACCTTCGGCGGCGGCGCCGACGACTACCTGACCAAGCCCTTCCACAAGGACGAGCTGATCGCGCGCACCCACGCCGTGGTTCGCCGCTCCAAGGGCCACGCCCAGGCCATCATCCACACCGGCGAGATCGCGGTGAACCTCGACGCCAAGACGGTCGAGGTGAACAATCATCGCGTGCACCTGACCGGCAAGGAATACCAGATGCTGGAGCTGCTCTCCCTGCGCAAGGGCACGACCCTGACCAAGGAGATGTTCCTCAACCACCTGTACGGCGGCATGGACGAGCCGGAGCTGAAGATCATCGACGTCTTCATCTGCAAGCTGCGCAAGAAGCTGGCGACGGCCGCCGGCGGCAAGCACTACATCGAGACCGTCTGGGGCCGCGGCTATGTCCTGCGCGACCCGGCCGAAGGCGCGGCCACGGTCGCCGCCTGAAACGATCCGACCTGAGCCTCCACTCAGGGGATTGGAACGCCCGTCGGGACACCGGCGGGCGTTTTGCTATTCGCCTTCTCCCCTTGTGGGCGAAGGTGGCCGAGCGCAGCGAGGTCGGATGAGGGGTTTCTGATCCCTGGATAAAAGGCGATCGGATGGTTGCCGTCGTGCGACCCCTCATCCGTCAGGCTTCGTCTGCCACCTTCTCCCACAAGGGGAGAAGGGCCTTACTTCGCGAACGCCTCGGCCAGGACGCCGAACATCGGGTTCGGCCGGCCGGCGTCGTCAAACAGCAGGGGGCTGTCCTGGCCGTCGTCGTTCTCGGCCCGGCGCAGCCAGGAGTCGCTGTCGCGCACGCCCCAGACGGTGAAGGCGAAGCGCTGGGCGGGGGGCAGGTCCATGAAGGCCTCGGCCAGTTCGGCCACGCGCGCCGTCTGCTGCGTGCGCTTCTGGGCGCGGAGGCGCAGGTCGGGCAGGCGGCCGCCGCGTTTCAGCGAGGCGTCCAGCTCGGAGACATGGATGGGCAGGCCGAACTGCGCCGCCTCGCGCATGAAGGCGCCGATCCGGCCCCTGGGAATCTCGATGTCGAGGTGGGACTGGACGCCGATGCCCTGGATCGGGGCGCCCGCCTTCAGCAGCCGCTCGACCAGGCGCAGGAAGGCCGCGCCCTTCCTGGGCCTGTTCTCCAGGTCGTAGTCGTTGAGGAACAGGGTCGCCTCGGGCGCCGCCGCCTGCGCCTGCTCGAAGGCGCGGATGATGTAGGCGTCGATCCCGCCCAGGCCCCTGCTCCAGACGCAGTCGCGATAGCCGCTTCCGTCGTCCTCGACCGGTTCGTTGACCACGTCCCAGCCGACGATCTGGCCGCGCCAGCGCCCGGCCACGGCGGCGATGTAGCGGTCGTGCTCGGCGGCGAAGCGCGCCCGGTCGTCGACGAGGGCGGTGAACCACGGATGCTCCTGCGCGTACCAGATCAGGGCGTGGCCGAAGAGGCGGGCGCCGGCGTCGCGGGCGAAATCGGCGAGGCGGTCCGGCGCGTCGAAGCGCAGGGCGCCGTCGCGCTGGAGAATGTACTCCATCTTCATCTCCCACTCGGGCGTGAGCTGGGAGAAGTGGGTGGAGACCAGCCGGCGCCAGGCGGGGTCCGAGAGGTGGCCGGCCATGGCGACGGTCCCGACGGGGAAGGGGGCGACGGATTTCAGCGGCGGGAGCGGTCCGGCGGGGGCGGGCGGCGCCCCCTGCGCTCCACAGGCGGCCAGGGCGGCGGTCGAGGCCAGCAGTGCGCGGCGGTGGATCACCGGATTTCTCCCTCCCCATGAAGGGGAGGGAGAGGCGGCGGCGCCTGTTTCAGCCACGACGCCTGAGGCCCATTTCGTCATAGGCGGCGGCCTCGCGCTTGGCGGCGGCCATCAGCTTGTTCAGCCGGGTGGTCTCGGCGACGTGCTCGAACTTCTTCAGTTCCTCGAAGGCGCCGGTCAGGGCGTCGCGGGCGCCCTCTTCCTCGATCGAGACGGCGGCGACCTCGGCCTCGGCGTCGGCGCGGCGCTGCTTCCAGCCGGTCAGATAGGCCTGCAGCATCATGCCGGCGGACGGGTCGTGACGGGCGTTCTCGCGCTCGATCTCGGCCTCGGCGTCCAGGACGGCGACGCGCATCTCGGCCTCGGCCTTGCGGGCGCTGATCTCGGCCAGACGCTTCTGCAGCGTCTCGACCTCATAGTTGGAGATGCGGATCAGGGATTGGGCCCAGGCGGTCATGCGTTAGCCTCGAGTGGCGAGTGGATAGTGAAGAGCGACGAGTGAGGCTTGGCAAGGGTTTCTCCCTCCCCGGGACGGGGAGGGAGAGGCGCGGCGTCTGCGGCTCTGCTCGGCACTCATCACTCACTGCTCCACCATTCCCTGGTTCAGGATGGTTTCAAGCCGGTCGAAACTGTCGCCCAGGCGCGTCACGTCGTCCTTGTCCTGGGTCAGGAAGTCTTCGAGAGCCGGGTTCAAGGCGATGGCGCGGTCGACGATAGGGTCGGCGCCAGTGCGATAGGCGCCGATGCGGATCAGCTCTTCCATGTTGGAATAGGCGCTCAGGCACTGGCGCGCGCGGCGGTTCAGTTCGCGCTCGGGCGGGGACTGGTTGCCGGGCATGGTGCGGCTGACCGACTTCAGCACGTCGATGGCGGGGAAGCGGCCGCGCTCGGCGATCTTGCGGTCCATGACGATGTGGCCGTCCAGGATGCCGCGCACGGCGTCGGCGATCGGCTCGTCATGATCGCCGCCGTCGACAAGGACGGTGAACAGGGCGGTGATCGGTCCCGCCTCGGTCCCGTCGGGGCGGATCGGGCCGGGACCGGCGCGCTCCAGCAGCTTGGGCAGTTCGGTGAAGACAGTGGGGGTGTAGCCCTTGGTGGTCGGCGGCTCGCCTGCGGCCAGGCCGATCTCGCGCTGGGCCATGGCGAAGCGGGTGACGCTGTCCATCAGGCACAGCACCTCCAGCCCCTGATCGCGGAAGAACTCGGCCACGGCCATGGTCATATAGGCCGCCTGGCGCCGCTTCAGCGCCGGTTCGTCCGAGGTGGCGACCACGACGACGGCGCGCTTCAGCCCCTCTTCGCCCAGGGTCTCCTCGATGAACTCGCGGACCTCGCGGCCCCGCTCGCCGATCAGGCCGACGACCACGACGTCGCACGTCGCCTGGCGCGCCAGCATGGACAGAAGCACCGACTTGCCCACGCCCGAACCGGCGAAGATGCCCAGGCGCTGGCCTCGGCTGGTGGTGGTGAAGACGTCCATCGCCCGCACCCCCAGATCCAGCCGCTGGCCCACCCGGCCGCGCGAATGGGCGGGCGGCGGCGGGGCGCGCAAGGGATAGGGGACGAGGCCCGGCGTCAGCGGCCCCAGCCCGTCGATCGGCTCGCCGAAGGAATCGATGACGCGGCCCAGCCACGCCGTCGTCGGGCGCACGCTGGCGGCGGCGTTGATGATCCTGATGTCGGCGCCGGGCGCCACGCCCTCGACCGGGCCAAAGGGCATCAGCAGGGCCTTGGCCTCGCGGAAACCGACGACCTCGGCCGGCAGCGGCGGCTGGCCGCGCCGCTCGATCTCGGCCCGGGCGCCCACGGCCAGGCGCGACAGGCCACCACGCGACTCGATCAGCAGGCCGCTGACGCCCGCCACCTTGCCGGTGACGACCAGCGGGTCGATCGCTTCGACGGCGGCGACGAGATTGCGCAAGCGGGACCCCTGGGCCGCAGGACGCGCGGCCGTTCGGTCCAGCCATGTCGCAACATGGTTAACGGCCGGTGAAGGTCACGCCGGGGCGCCGGGCTCCTGAAGGGGCTGGTCCTCGCCCGGCGGCGAGGTCAGGACGGCGCCGACGGAGGCGGTGATGACGGCCGCGATGGCCAGCCATTGCAGGGTGCTGAGATGCTCGCCCAGGACCCACAGCCCGGCCAGGGCGCCGACCGCCGGATCGCCGCTGAGCAGGACGCCGAAGGTGCGCTTGGGAATGCCGCGCAGGGCCACCATGTCCAGGGTGTAGGGCAGGGCGCTGGACACCAGGGCGACGATCAGGCCCAGGCCCAGGATGGACGGCGACAGCAGGCTGAACCCGGCCGTGGCCGCGCCGAAGGGCACGACCGTCAGGGCCGCCGCCGACATGCCCACGGCCACCGTCGGGCCGCTGGGCAGGTGGCTGACCCGCTTGCCGAAGACGATGTACAGGGCCCAGCAGAAGGCGGCCATCGCGGCGAAGGCGCAGCCCAGGGGATCCAGCGCCTCCCCCGCTCCGTCCAGCGGCAGCAGCAGGACCAGGCCCAGGACGGCGAAGCCCACCCAGACGACGTGGATCAGGCGACGCGCGTTGAACAGGGCCACGGCCAGGGGGCCGGTGAACTCGATGGCCAGGGCCACGCCCAGGGGGATGGTGTTCAGCGACATGTAGAAGCTGAGGTTCATGAAGCCCATGACCACGCCGTAAAGGGCCAGGGCCTTGAGGTCGGACCGCGTGAAGCGCGCCCGCCACGGCCGCCAGACGGCCAGCAGCATCAGGGCCGACAGCCCCACGCGCAGGGCCGACGTCCCCGCCGGCCCGACCATGGGGTACAGGGACTTGGCGAAGGACGTCCCCGCCGTCAGGGAGATGATCGCCCCCAGCAGGGCCAGATAGGGCACGGCGGCCGCCAGGCGCGGCGCGCGGGATGAGGGCGTCAGGGAGGACATGGGCAAGGCCATAGCGAAAATCCGTCCGTGATTCTCGCGATTTTCGCGGCGGAGGCGCCCCCGCGACGCGCCCTCGAGCGTTTCCCCTGGCTGCTGCCAGCGCTGAAGCTCTCTTGAGAAATCCTGAAGGGCGCCGTTCTTGCCCGACGGGTATAAGCCCTGTCAGTTGAGTCGATCCTGAACCGGAGACCGTCCCATGTCCGACGCTTCCAAGCCCGCCGCCTATGACGCCAGCCGCCACAAGAAGGCGGGGCGGGGCCGGGTCTATGACAGCATCATCGACACCATCGGCGACACCCCCCTGGTGCGGCTGCCCAATCTGACGGCCGAGCTGAAGCCCCAGGCTACCGTCCTGGCCAAGCTGGAGTTCTTCAACCCGATCGCCTCGGTCAAGGACCGCATCGGCGTGGCCATGGTCGAGGCCCTGGAGCAGGCCGGCAAGATCAAGCCGGGCGCCACCCTGATCGAGCCGACCAGCGGCAACACCGGCATCGCCCTGGCCTTCGTGGCCGCGTCCAAGGGCTACAAGCTGGTCCTGGTCATGCCCGAGAGCATGTCGATCGAGCGCCGCAAGATGCTGGCCCTGCTGGGCGCGCGGCTGGAGCTGACGCCGGCCGAGAAGGGCATGAAGGGCGCCATCGCCCGCGCCGAGGAGCTGCTGGCCGAAATCCCCGGCTCGGTCAGTCCGGCCCAGTTCGACAACCCGGCCAACCCCGTCATCCATGAGGTCACCACCGCCGAGGAGATCTGGAACGACACCGCCGGGGCCGTCGACGTGGTCGTCGCGGGCGTCGGCACCGGCGGCACCATCACCGGCGTCGGCCATGCGCTGAAGAAGAAGAAGCCCTCGGTGCAGATGATCGCGGTCGAGCCGACCGCCTCGCCCGTGCTGTCGGGCGGCGCGCCGGGGCCGCACAAGATCCAGGGCATCGGCGCGGGCTTCATCCCCTCGGTGGTCGATCGGGCGGTGATCGACGGGGTCGAGCAGGTCACCAATGAGGACGCCTTCGACATGGCCCGCAAGGTCGCCCGCGTGGAGGGGATTCCGGTGGGCATCAGCTCGGGCGCGGCCCTGACGGCGGCCTTCCGCCTGGCGGCGCGCGACGACTACGCCGGCCGCACCATCGTCGCCATCATCCCCAGCTTCGCCGAGCGCTATCTGTCGACGGCGCTTTTCGAAGGGCTGTAAGGCGGTCGGCCTGCACCGGCGGTTAACCGCTGGCGGCTAGGATCGCGTCATGGGCGAAACCCAGGCCAGATTGGAAGACGTTCAGCCGCCTCCCCGCAAGGCGCGGCGGGCGCTGCTGCGGCGGCTGGCCGACGTCGTCAGCCTGCCCGCCAGCCGCATCAATGTGTTCGAGCGCTCGGTGGTCGGCGACCTGCTGGTCGACGTGCTGCGCCCGGCCCCGGTCGAGGAGCGGCGCCGGGTGGCCCAGCGCCTCGCCCCCCTGGGCGAACTGCCGGATGCGCTCAAACGCCTGCTGCTGCGCGACGAGCCGCAGGTGGCGGCGCCGCTGCTGGAGGACTGCGCCGCCCTGTCGGACGCCGATCTGATCGGCTGCGCCCGCGACGCCGCGATCGAGCACCGGCTGATGATCGCGGCGCGACGCGGCCTGTCCGAGGCCGTGACCGACGTCCTGCTGAGCTGGGGCGAGGAGGCGGTGATCGCGGCGGTCCTGGCCAATTCCTCGGCGCGGCTGAGCCAGACGACGCTGGAAGGGGTGATCGGCGTCAGCCGGGCTGCGAAGGCGCTGTGCCCGGCCCTGCTGAAACGGGCCGAGCTGAGGCCGTCGGGCGCCTATGTCATGTTCTGGTGGTGCGGGCCGGAAGAGCGGCGCGCCGTGCTCCAGCGCTTCGCCGTGTCGCGCGAGGTGATGCAGGACTGCGTCGAGGACGTCTTCGCCCTGGCCGCGGCCGAGGGCTGGGACGACCCGGTGGCGCGCAAGGCCCTGCAGTTCATCGAGCGGCGCCAGAGAAACCGCGCCGCCATCGAGAAGAGCCCCTACGCCGACCTGGAGGCCGCCGTGAGCGCGGCGGCGGCGAACGGCCTGTCGCGCGACCTGGTCGGCGAAATCGGCCATCTGTCGGGGATCAAGCCGCTGACCGCCGCCAAGATCATGGGCGACCCGGGCGGCGAGCCCGTGGCCATCCTGTGCAAGGCGACGGGGCTGACGCGCCAGAATCTGCTGGCCCTGTGGCGGTCGATGCGGCGGCCCGAGACGACGGCCGAGGGCGCCGTGCATCCGGACTGGAGCCGGGTGCAGCTGACCTATGAGATGCTGGCCGTCGACCGGGCGCAGACCGTGCTGCGTTACTGGAACTGGACCCTGTCTTCAGCGTTGACCCCCACGCTTCTACGCGCCATTCGCGAGGGCGAAGACGAGCTGATCGACGAATACTCAACGCCGGAACGCGCCGCGGCGCTGGCCCTGGCGGATAACTTCGGTCGTTGAAATGGCGATGCCTGTGCTCTGATGAATTCGCCTGACGTTTGCTGAATTCGAAAGTGAAGTTCGCGCCACGCGCGAGAAATCGACGCCGCATTGCTTTCAATACAAAACATACGTATGAAACCGTTCGACGGCAGGTCGATCCAGATCAGTCGAATGAAATTGGGGCATCCAAGAGGCTGATGCAGATGGAAGAAAAACCTGAACTGCTCGAGATGACGGCGGACATCGTGTCGGCCTATGTCAGCAACAACACCGTTTCGGCCGACGCCGTGCCGGGTCTGATCGCTCAAATTCACGCCGCTCTGTCGGGCGTGTCGGTCGGTCCGGTCGAAGCCGAACCCGAGCCCCAGGAACCGGCGGTCCCGGTGCGCAAGTCCATCACGCCCGACTTCCTGATCTGTCTGGAAGACGGCCGCAAGTTCAAGTCGCTGAAGCGTCACCTGCGCACCAAATACAATATGAGCCCCGAGGAATACCGCGCCAAGTGGGGCCTGCCCAAGGACTATCCCATGGTCGCCCCGAACTACGCCAAGGCGCGTTCGGAACTGGCCAAGCAGATGGGCCTGGGCCAGGGCGGCCGCAAACCCGCCCGCGCCACGCGCAAGTAATCCGGCCCCACGGCCGAGAGCAGAACGCCCGCCCTTCGATCGAGGGGCGGGCGTTTTGCTTTGGGAATATCGGCCGTCAGCGTCGTCAGGCCGCCTGCATGGCCTTGCGCGCGCGCCAGAAGCGCAGGGTGCGCAACGCCGCCTCGCGCGTCAGGTCGTTGTACAGGCCGGCGTAGGCGCGGGCCTTGCCCATGGCGTCGCCGTCGGTGTTGAGCAGGACCACGGCGTAGGTCAGGAACAGGGCCCGATCGAGGTCCGCCGCCTTGCAGACCACGGCCAGGGCGTCCAGCTCGCGCCGCTCGACGATCTGGCGGGCGGTGTGGAAGTCGATGTCGGCCAGCTGCGACAGGGCGATCAGGAAGGCCGTCCGCCCGCCCGAGCGCAGGAAGCGCGCCAGCATCTGCGGCGTCAGCTGGTTGGCGGCGCGCAGTTCCTCCACATAGGCTAGGCTCTCGGCGTAGTCGGGGGGCAGGGCGCCGTCGTCGGTAGCGACGCGGGCGCGCCCGGCCGCCAGGGCGCTTTCCAGCAGGGCCGGGTCCAGGCGGGCGTTCTGCTCCAGGATGCGCTGGCGCAGGCGGGCCTCGACCGCGAAATACATGTCGTTCAGCAGGTCGGGCGGCAGGCTGGCGCGCTCGACCGTGACCTCATGCAGGGCCGGGTTGACGCGGGCGCGTTCAACGGCCGCCTCGGAGGCCGCGCGCGACAGGCAGGCTCCCTGGTTGCCGAGCAGGACGCCCAGGGTCTCGTCGTCGCCGCGCTCGACGATGGCGTCGGACACGGCCTCGGACACCTCGGCGCGGCGGCTGACGGCGCGCATGTGCCCCTGGCCGCGCGAGCGGATGACGGCGATCAGGTCGGCCTCGGTCAGCACCGGCGAGGCGCTGAGCACCGGCGTGGCCACGGCCTCGGCCTCGTCGTTGGCCAGGCGGCGGATCAGCTGGCGCGGGGCGTCCGGCGAGCGGCAGAAGCGCTCGGCTAGCTCGGCGCGCACGGCCGTCTCCATGGCGTCGGTCAGGTCCGACAGGACGGCGCCGTAGAGGGCGGTCTCGGCCTCGGTCCGTTCGGGCGCGCCGAAGAAGCAGTCGGTCAGCTCGCGCAGCAGGGCGCGGCGCTTGGGGCTGGAGTCTTCCTGCGCCAGGGCGATCAGGTCCGGCAGGCGCGAGGCGATCTCGGCGGGCACCGGGGCTGCGCTGTCGGGGGCGGCGGTATCGAGGGCGGCGTCGCTCATGGGGTCAGGGGATCGTCGGCGGGAGGGGCGGCCTTGAGACGGCCGGCGGCGTCGCGGATCAGCGTCGGCGCCGCCGGGGGCTCGGCCAGGTCGGGCGAGGCGGGGGGCTGATCCAGTTCGACCGGCAGGGCGTCCAGATAGGCCGGAGCCGGGATCGGCGTCGCGTCGGGCCGGCGCCCCGCCTGGCGATGGACGGAATAGTAGCGGGCCCCGCCGGCGCCGTAGGCGGGAGCTCCTTGGGGCGCCGCTTCGACGGGGGCTGGGTGCGGCGCCGGGCGCTCGGCCGCAGCGGCGGTTTCGTGCTCGGCGGGCGGCGAGGCGGGGGGCGCGGGTGCGCGACCCTGCAACTGGAAGATGAGGGCGTCGCGGCGCGGGGCCATGGGGTCGGCCGCGGGCTCGACGGGGGCTGGGGCGGAGGGCGCGGGCGGCTGGAACGCGACGGCGGCGCGAGAGGACGCGGGGCTGAGGTCGGGCGCGGGCGTCAGAAGGTCGGCCGAGGGCGGCGGGGTCGGGATCGACGGCGGCGCCCCCCAGGACCGGGCGGGCGTCAGCTGGCGGCCGAACCCCGGCGTCCCGGCTCGCCAGGGATAGCCGCCGTGCGGGATGACGGGGGGGCGCGGGGCCGCGCCGTCCCGCACGGGCGCGGCGGCGCCGGCCTGGGCCCAGGCGGCCGTCGCCGCGCCGAGCGCGGGTAGAAGGACGGCGATGGTTAGGCTGCGCGGCACCGGGCGCCTCATGCGAGCGAAGAGGTTCAGCCCCCCAGCCTAGGCGGTTCGGCTTAATCCGCGCCTAACGCCGGGACGGTTCAGCCGCGCGACGGCAGATACTGGTTGGTGAAGGCCTCGCGCCAGTCGGGAGGGGAGGGGTAGGCGTCCAGGGTCTGTTCGGCGAAGGTCTGCCAGCGTTCCGGCGTCATGGCCCCCAGGCCGTAGAGGGCGGCGTCGCCCCCGTCGACCATGGCCTCGGCGCGCAGGGCGGCGCGGGCGGCGTCCAGCAGCCGTTGCGGCAGGGCCGGGTTGGCGCGGCGGATCAGGGCGTCGCCCTTGGTCCCGTCGCCGTGGACATAGTCGCGCCAGCCCTCGACCGAGGCGGCGATGAAGTCGCGCAGGGCCGCGGCGTTGTCGCGGGCGAAGGCGTTGGGCGCCAGCACCAGGCCGGAATAGGAGGGATAGCCGTCGTCGGCGGGCTTGAGGACCAGGGGCGCGAAGCCCGCCTGGCGCGCGGCCAGGGTCGGGTCGCCGTCGGTCAGCCGACCCACCAGCACCGCCTGATCGTCCCGCCGGAAGGCCTCCAGATTATCCTCCAGCGTCCCCGCCTGGGCCTGGTCGGGCGCCAGGTCGAAGCGCGCCCGCAGCCAGGTCCAGAACCCGGCCCGGTCGGCGGGGCTCATCAGGATGCGGCGGCCGCGCAGCACCGTCAGGTCCTCCAGCACCTGGCGGGGATGGGCCATCAGGACCACGGGGTCCTTCTGCAGGAAGGCGGCCACGGCCTTGACCGGCGCCCGCTCGGCGATCAGCCGCATGGGCAGGAAGCTGTCGACGCCCACGGCCAGTTCGACCGCGCTGGCGGCCAGCAGGGCGGGGATGTCGGCGCCCTCGGGGCCGGCCAGGATCTCGACGTTCAGGCCGCGCCGCTCATAGGCTCCCGTGGCGACGGCCTGATAGAAGCCGCCGTGCAGGGCCCCCGCCGGGCCGCCCGCCGCCAGGCGCAGGCGCACCCGCCCGGCCTCGTCCGTCGGCGCGGCCGAACGCCCGCAGGCCGACAGCGCCGAAAGGGCGGTCAGGCCGACGGCGCCGGCCATCAGGCGGCGGCGGGAATAAGGACGGGCGCTTGTCATTACGCTAGGGTGTAGGGGGGCGAGCGGGGGTTGGAAAGTCCGGCGCCCGCGCCGGAGGCCGAAACGCCGCCGAAATCGCGTGAGGCCCGGGGTCGTCGTCCGCCGGAGAAGGCGGGGCGTCGAGGCCGAGCCCCGACGCCCTTCAGGCCGATCAGCGCGCTTGCGCGACGCGACGCAGATGCCGTTCGATGGCGATGATCAGGAAGAAGAACATCACCAGGAAGAAGCCCGCGATGAGCGAGAAGGCCAGCTTCAGCAGCGGGCTGATCTTCGAACGGATTTCGATCCGTTCGCGGCGCTCGGCGGCGGCCGTCTCGGCCTTGGCGGCCCGCCGCCCCGCCACAGCAGAGCTTGCGGGCCAGGGGGGCAGGGCGGCGGTTCGTCAGGGCGGCCGCGACGTCCCTTTTGGCCGGAAGGCCAATGTGGGCTTTCGGCGCCGAAGCCCGGGTTGGAAATCGACCCGTTGCGGGCCTTCGTCGGCGAGCTGATCAGCAGGTCGGAGGAGCCCCCGTCTTGAAGCTGTCGACATATTCGGCAACCGGCCCAAGACCAACCGAAGCTCTAAATTCGTCGACGCGCTCCGCGTCTTCAAGTCGCCAAAGCGTCCACTGACCTGTGCCGTGAGGGCAGGTCATCTGTGTCCCGTATCTCTGCGGTTGATCCTTGGTCATCTGCAGGCGGTCATACATCATGGCGTACTCCGAACCGGCGACTTCCCCGCTAGGCACAAGGTCGGCGAGTACGGGTAGAAAGCGCTCCCAGAGCGCCTCATCGCCATGCTGCACAATGAGGAACGCCGACGCGGCTGCATTGTCGCCATAGCGACTTCTTCTGAACCATCCGTCCTCGGGCGCCATCGCCAACAACTGCTGTTGGTTTTCGATATCGACCGCCCGGACCTCGGGCCAGAGCGCGCGTCGAACCCGCCCGCGTTCAGCCGGCGCCACGTTCGCCATCGCCTTCCAAAGACCCTGCCGTGCGGCTTGATCGATAGCCCCCATGCGCTCCAGGCGTTCTCGATCCGTCTGTGCCGGAGGCAATGCGCTCTGTGCTTCTTTTGCTTCCGCGATGCTGGCACGCAGAGCGCTCAAGGCCGTTTCAGTTAGAGGATCAGGCGCCGTCGCTTGCGCAACCATCAGTGTAAGCGCTGCAATGTTGTGGATCATGACGCCCTCCCTAGAACACCCATCAGATGGTGCTCATGATGAGCAGTCAATGTTGGAAAAACGGCGTTTGGTAGCATTCGCCTCCCACCCCTGGCGCACGTCGTAGGCGTCCGCTCTTCGGACAGCCCCCGCGCATTTTCCATCGCCCTGCGCTAAACGCCCTCCATGTCCCTGCCCCTTCTTCCCGACCGGACCTGCGGCGGCTGCGTCGAGTGCTGCCGCGTCATTCCGCTGGACCTGCCCGAACTGGCCAAGCCGACGGGCCAGCTGTGCGGCTATTGCGTCGACGGGGCGGGGTGTTCGGTGCATGAGATCCGGCCCCAGACCTGCCGGGTCTGGTTCTGCCTGTGGCGCGTGGTCGAACTGTCGGACGACTGGCGGCCCGACCGCAGCGGGGTGATCGTGCGGCCCGACGGCGTCGAGCGCGGCGAGATCACCCTCTATGTCGTGCGCCGTTCCGATTTCCTGGCGGACATGGATTTCTTCGCGACGATCGCCGGCTGGATCGCCGAAGGGGTCGAGGTGGCGCTGAGCGTGCCCGGCCCGGTCGGGACCTATCCGGCGCGCGCCGTCGTCACCGACTGGCTGCGCCCCGCCGTCGAGGAGGGCGATCCCCAGGACTTTCTCGCCCGCGTCCTCGCCTCTCTGGACCGGCTGGCCGAGCACGACTTCCAGCCGGACGGGGTGACGGCGCGGTATGCGGTGGTGTAGCCGCCCGCCTCTCCCTATCTTGGCGGCATGTCCATCGCCCGTCTCGACAGTCGCGCCCTGATCCGCGTCAGCGGCCCCGACGCCCGCCCCTTCCTGCACAACCTGCTGACCCAGGACGTGGAGACGCTGGCGCCGGGCGAGCTTCGCTTCGGCGCCCTGCTGTCGCCGCCCGGGCGGCTGCTGTTCGACCTGTTCATCTGGGGCGAGGAAGGCGGCCTCGTGCTGGACGTCGCGGCCGAGCGGCGCGACGCCCTGGTGCAGCGGCTGGCGATGTATCGGCTGCGCTCCAACATCGAGATCATGCCCCTGGCCGACGCGGTCTTCGTCGCCTGGGGGGCGGACGTCCCCGAGGGCTTCGTCCCCGATCCGCGTCTGGCCGACCTGGGCGGGCGCCGCTGGGGCGACGAGTGCGAGACCGACGCGGCCGAGGCCGACTGGCAGGCGCACCGCCTGGCCCTGGGCGTGCCCGACCCGACGGCGGATACGCTGGCCGACAAGACCTATCCGATCGAGGCGGACTTCGACCTGCTGAACGGCATCGACTTCCACAAGGGCTGCTTCATCGGCCAGGAGACGACCTCGCGCATGAAGCGGCGCGGCACGATCAAGAACCGCATGATGGCCATCGCCTTCGACGGTCCCGCCCCCGCGCGCGGCGCCGAGGTGCTGAACGGCGAACTGCGGGCCGGAGAGGTCATGACCGGCGCCGACGGCCGCGCCATCGCCCTGATGCGGCTGGACCGTCTGGACGGCGACCTGACGGTCGACGGCCGCCCCGTGCGCGTCGAGCGGCCCGCCTGGCTGCCTGATTTGCAAGGCTAGGTCCGACAAAAACGGAAAATCTGCTTGTCGTCGTGTAAAAGTCGCTTGACGTAAACGCGGCCTCGTTGGTAAAGCTCCCTTGTCAACACGACAGGGGAGCTTGTCATGAAAACCGAAATCACCGCCGCCGCCGCCAACAAGAAGACGCTGGACGACCTGGCCGTGGGCCTGTGCGCCCTGACCGTGGTCGGCGTCAGCGCCACCGCCGCCACGCCCTTCTGGCCCACAGCCTGGGGCCAGGCCCCGTCCATCGGCGTGGTCGTCCTGGCCGCCGGCCTGGCCGTCTTCATCGCCCTGCACAGCCTCTACTGGTGGCGCAGCCTGGATGAGGCCGCCAGGGAAGCCCACAAATGGGCCTGGTGGTGGGGCGGCAATCTGGGCTTCGTCGCCGGCGGCGCGGCCGTCGTCCTCGCCGCCGTGGCCGGGGTCGACCTGCTGCCGGCCCGCGTGCCCCACACCGAGGCGGCCCTGATCGCCCTGGGCGTCGTCGCCGCCTTCGCCGCCCAGGCCGTCGGCTACGGCCTCGCCTGGTGCGCCTGGTGGATCGCGCGCCGATGACCAGCGAATTCGTCAACCGCCTCAAGGTCTTCCGCGCCGAGCGCGACTGGACCCAGGCCGACCTGGCCGACCGCCTCGGCGTCTCGCGCCAGACCGTCCAGGCGCTGGAGAAGGGCCGCTACGACCCGTCCCTGCCTCTGGCCTTCCGCATCTCCCGCCTCTTCGGCCAGCCGATCGAAGCCATCTTCATCGCCTGAACCGCCCCTCTCAAAGCCAAAGGACCCTCGCCATGTTCACCCTCTTCTCGACCGCCGCCGACCGCGTTTCCGGCTTCGCCCTGGGCCTGTGCGGCGCCCTGCTGATCAGCCTGGCCGTCCAGGCCGCGCCGACCTTCGGCCAAGCGACCGAAGCGCCCGCCGCCAGGATCGCCGCGCGCTGATCCCCTCCACGCCTCGCCTGCCCGCTCCCAGCCCCCGCTGACGAGCCTTCCGCCGACCTTCGTCGGCGACGACCTGAAACCCCAGACAATCCAAGGACTTTGCAATGACCCTCGCTCACCGCATGGGCCAGTCGGCCGATCGTGTCTCGCGCTTCGCCTTCGGCCTTCTGGCCGCCCTGGCCGCCTCCGCCGTCCTGGCCGCCGCGCCCGGCGCGGCCCACGCCGAAACCCCCGCCTCGGTTTCCGCCGCCCCCATCCCCCGCGCCGACGGCGCCGGCCCGCCGCTGTGGGTGGTCAAGGACGCGGACTCCACCGTCTATCTGTACGGCACGGTCCACGTGCTGCGCCCCGGCACGGCCTGGGGCTCGGACAAGGTGGACGCCGCCTTCGCCGCCGCCTCGGACATCTGGGTCGAGATCGCCGACCAGGACGACCAGGCCGTCGTCATGCCGGTGATCCAGCAGCACGGCGTCGATCCGTCCCGCCCCCTGTCGTCCCTGCTGTCGGCCGACGACCTGGCCGCCTTCGACACTGTGGCCCGGGCCAACGGCGCCAGCGCGGCGGCCCTCGATCCCTATCGTCCCTGGCTGGCGGCCTTCATGATCTCCATGTCCGGCCCGACCAACGCCGGCTATCGCTCGGAGGCGGGCGTCGACAAGACGCTGATGGATCGCGCGAGGGCGCAGGGCAAGGCGCTGCGCGGCTTCGAGACCGCCGACATCCAGGTGCGCCTGATCGCCGGCATGAGCGAGGAGGCCCAGGTGGCCTATCTGAACCACTATGTCCGCAACGCCGACCGCATCGTCGCCAACCTGGACGAGACCGTCGCCGCCTGGCTGAAGGGCGACGCCGCCGAGGTCGGCCGCCTGAACCGCGTCAGCACCCGCGACGTGCACGAGGACATCCACCGCGCCGCCCTGATCGTGCGTAACGCCGACTGGACCGATCAGATCGAGATGATGATGCAGGGCTCCGGCACGGCCTTCGTCGCCGTGGGGGCCGCCCACCTGATGGACCAGGACAGCGTCATCGACATGCTGAGGGCCAAAGGCTTCACGGTCGAGCGGCTGTAGGGTTCGCGTTCGACGCGTCGAGGGGCCCGGCGCCGACGTCGGGCCTTTTTCGTGCGTCCTGCTCGCCCTGCCTTCGGCTTCGCGGCTTGCCGGAGGATGACGGAGCGATTGTTCGCCCTTGCGCCACCACAACATTCCCGCAACCTCGCCCCATGACCGAATCCGAGAAAGCCGAAGGCCGCTGCGGCTGGTGCGGGACGACTGATCCCCTCTACATCGCCTATCACGACACCGAATGGGGCGTGCCCGAGTACGACCCCCGCGCCCTGTGGGAGAAGCTGGTGCTGGACGGCTTCCAGGCCGGGCTGGCCTGGATCACCATCCTGAGAAAGCGCGAGGGGATGCGCGAGGCCTTCGACGGCTTCGATCCCGAGATCATCGCCCGCTACGGCGAGGCGGACCGGGCGCGGCTGCTGGCCGACCCGTGCATCATCCGCTCCGGCGCCAAGATCGACGCGGCCATCGGCGGCGCCCGCCTCTGGCTGGAGATGCGGGACCGGGGCGAGGACTTCTCGGCCTGGCTGTGGTCCTTCGTCGGCGGCGAGCCGCGGGTGAACCAGTGGAGCCATTTCCGCGAGGCCCCGACCCAGACCGCTGAAAGCCTCGCCATGGCCAAGGCGCTGAAGGCGCGCGGCTTCAAATTCTGCGGCCCGGTCATCACCTACGCCTTCATGCAGGCGGTCGGCATGGTCAATGACCACCAGACGACCTGCTTCCGGCATGGGGAAGTTCGCGCGGCGGGCGGCTCAGACGCCGTCGCCAAAGTCTGATTGCGTCGTTGAGCATGGGTCCGCTTCCGACCCATTGCGGACATTGGTAAGTGTGCGAAGAGTTTGTGGAATCTAGCCAATTTCTAGGATGCCGATGCTGCGCATTCTGCCTTCAGAAGAGATATCCATATGGCGTTCAAGCAAATATATAGCGTCTCAAAATCTCTCAATTAGAAACAATGAAACTTTCTATGAAATTTCTCTTTAGCTGCTTACTTATAGTTCCGCTTATATCGTCATGCTCGAGCAAATCCGATCACGGCAAAAATCTGATCCCCGATTCCATCGTGACCTTAAATGCCAACATCACAAAATTGGATGCTGAACAGGTTAGAGAGAGTATAATTTTTAGCGTTCTAAATGGAGATATTATAATCCCATTTACTCTAGTAGAAGATGACATGAGCTCACAAACCTTTGTTTTCCTTCTTGGTGGCGGGTGCGAGCAATCGGTTAGAGATGTAGATCGTATATTCATGTTGGCGGCAGAAAGTAATGGCGTGCAAATTTACCCAGATACTCTAGAGTATAAATGCGACCAATACGCTGATAATTAATAGTTTTAGAGACTGGCATAGGATCGGTTGCGTAACTAATCCTCTTTGGAATCCAAAGCTGGGGATTCAACAGTCACAGTGAACGCTTATTTCTAGCCTAGCGCTGAATTTCCGCTAACCACCCGTTGCGGACATTGGGCTGAGGTATAAAGATGACGCATGGCAAGCAATACGAAGATAAAACTGGTGGTGGCGGCTGATGAGCCCGCTCTGTTTTATTCGTCAGTCCAGAAAGCCGAAACGGACCTTGAAGCCATCGATGTGCGGAATGGCGTCTATCCCATAGCCTACGGCCCCGACGGCCAAGTCTTCAAACTGGAAGCCATAGGAGACCGGGTGCGCATTGCACAGGCGGAGGGGCTACCGCCCAAGCCCGACGATCTTCGCGCGCTGCTACTTCGCTACCTGTCCGCCACTGGCGTCTATGACGTCGGAGAGGCGGAGCCGCTTGGGAGCCTGCTGGCGCGGTGCGATGCGGCAGTGGACTAGCGTCTGTTACCCACCCTTGTCGGACGAAGGCGACGTCTGCGCTCTGGCCGGGAGGCTGATGCCGTTTCGGCGGCGGTGCAGATGACCCGGCGCGGACGCTGAGGGGCCGATCCAAAGCGCAGCCGACGCCGATACGAATACGGTTGCAGGGATGATCGGGCGCTTCTCATGTCGAGCGCGCCCCAGGCCTCCTGCGGTGTCCGCTTTCCATTCCTGGCGCGGGGGTCTTCGCCGTCAGCCCCCCAGGGCGGCCTTCTTCTCTTCCAGCTCAAGCCAGTCCAGTTCGGCGGCCTCGAGGTCGGCGCGGGCCTTTTCGGCGGCCTTCATGGCGCGGTCGAAGGCGGCGGGGTCGCGCGAATAGAGGTCGGGGTCGGCCAGGAGGGCGTCCTGTCGGGCGATCTCGACCGGCAGGGTCTCCATCAGCTTTTCGACCTCTTCCAGACGGCGGGCGTCCTTGTAGGAGAGCTTGACGGTCTTTTTGGGGGCGCGGTCAGAAGGCTCCGCCTTCTCGACCCGACGCGCCCCTGGGGCCTCGGCGTGGGTGGGGGGCGGGGCGAGGAAGCCGGGGTTCTGGCGCAGGAAGTCCTGCCAGCCGCCGGGGGTTTCGACCACGTCGCCGCGACCGTTCAGGGCGATGGTGGAGGTGGCCAGGCGGTCGACGAAATCACGGTCGTGCGACACCAGGATCAGGGTGCCGTCGTAGGATTCGAGCAGCTCCTCCAGCTTCTCCAGCGTGTCCATGTCGAGGTCGTTGGTCGGCTCGTCGAGGATCAGCAGGTTGGCGGGCTGGGCCAGGGCCCTTGCCAGAAGCAGGCGGTTGCGCTCGCCGCCCGACAGGGTGGAGATGGGCTGCTTCAGCTGGGCCTCCTGGAACAGGAAGTCCTTGGCGTAGGCGGCGACGTGCATGGAGCGGCCGCGCACCAGGATGGAGTCGCCGCCGCCCGGCGTCAGGGCGTCCCACAGGGTCATGTCCGACTTCAGCCCCTCGCGCGACTGGTCGAGGTAGAGGGGCTCCAGGTTGGCGCCCATGCGGACCGTGCCTTCGTCCGGGGCCAGTTCGCCCAGCAGCACCTTGACCAGGGTGGTCTTGCCCGCGCCGTTGGGGCCGACGATGGCCAGGCGGTCGCCGCGGATGATGCGGGTGGTCAGGTTCTTGAAGATGGTCCGGTCGCCGAACGCCTTGCTGACGCCCTTGATGTCGGCGACCAGCTTGCCCGAGGCGGCCCCGGAATCGACGCCCAGGTTCAACTCGCGCGGCAGGTCCTTGACCCGCTCGGCGCGGTCCAGACGCATCTGCTGCAGGGCGCGGGCGCGGCCTTCGTTGCGGGTGCGCTGGGCGGTGATGGAGCGGTAGAAGGTGTAGGTCTCGGCCTCGATGCGCTTGGTCAGGCGGCGCAGGGACTCGGCCTCCTCCTCCATGACCTTGGCGGCCCAGTCGTCGAACTCGACGAAGCCCTTGTTGAGGGTGCGCACCTTGCGGCCTTCCAGCCAGTGGACGGTGTCGGTGACGCGGTTCAGGAAGGCGCGGTCGTGGCTGACGACCAGCAGGGCGAAACGGGCCTGGATCAGCTCGTTTTCCAGCAGTTCGATGGCCAGGATGTCGAGGTGGTTGGTCGGCTCGTCCAGCAGCAGCAGGTCGGGCTCTTCGGCGAAGGCCTTGGCGAGGGCGGCGCGGCGGATCTCGCCGCCCGACAGGCCCTGCGTCGACTTGATCGGGTTGAGGCCGAAGGTCTCCAGCCAGCTTTCGGCGGTCCAGCGCTCGGCCTCGCCCGAGGCGGCGTAGTCGGCCAGGGTCTCGCCGGTGATGACCGGCTCTTGCGGGACATAGGCGAAGCGGGTGCCGGCCTGGAACGAGCGGTCGCCCGAGTCCGGCTCGATCAGGCCCATGACCACCTTCATCAGGGTGGACTTGCCCGCCCCGTTGCGGCCGACCAGGGCGGCGCGGCTGCGCGGCTCCATCGCCATGTCGACGCCGTCGAACAGCGGGCGGGGGCCGTCCTGCAGGCGGACGTCCTTGAGAGCGACGAGAGGGGGGCGAGCGGCCATAGACACCAGTCCGAGAAGGGAGGCGACGCCTATAGCGCGTCGAGGGGGGCGAGGGCCACAGGCGCCGGGACGAGCGCCGATCGGAGGCGACAGGAGCGGCGCGGGGGCGTATAGCGCGCCCATGAATTCCTCGCCCTCCAAACCCTTCTGGGAAACCAAGACCCTGGCGGAGATGTCGCCGAGCGAATGGGAAAGCCTGTGCGACGGCTGCGGCCTGTGCTGCGTCATCCGCTTCGAGGACGAGGACACGGGCGAGATCACGCCGACGCGCGTCCACTGCCAGCTGTTCGACCCGGAGCGGTGCACCTGCACCGACTACGCCGCCCGGCAGGAGCAGGTGCCGGACTGCGTGCAACTGACGCCCGGCAACATCGAGCAGCTGAAGTGGATGCCGCTGTCCTGCGCCTATCGCCGGCTGCATGAGGGGCGGCCTCTGGCCTGGTGGCATCCGCTGGTGTCGGGCGACCCGGAGACGGTGCACGCGGCCGGGGTGTCGGTGCGCGGCCAGACGGTGTCGGAGCTGGCGCTGAAGGAGGCGGAGGACGCCCTGGACTTCGAGGCGCCCGAATGGGCGCTGGAGCGCGGCCTCGACAGTAACGGATAATTCGCCGTTGTCCGTGCAAACGGAGATGATGGCGAATGTAATCGTGAATTCCCCGATCAGCGAGGAGGCAGGCCAGGCGGCGTTCGACCGGCTGCTGGCGCTGGCGTGCACGGCCTTCGAGGCGCCCCATGCCATGGTCGCCGTGCTGGACCCTGAACACGCCGTCCTGCGGGCCAGCGTCGGCCTGTCGAAGGCCAGCCTGCCGCGCCTGGCCAGCGTCAGCCACCGCCTGGCCCAGGCGGGGCCGGGCGCGGTGCTGATCATCGAGGACGCGCTGGCCGACCCTGACTTCAGCCGCCATCCCTTCGTCAAGGGCGCGCCCGGCGTGCGCTTCTTCGCCGGCGCCACCGTCTGCAACCGGGCCGGGGAGCCCATCGGGGCGCTGGGGGTGATGGACGTGTCGCCGCGCGCCCCGCCCAGCGAAGGCCAGACGGCGATCCTGCGCCATCTGGCGGCGCTGGCGTCGGAATTGCTGGCCCATGCCGACGTGATGCGCCAGGAGACGGCGCGGCTGGAAACGCTGCGCCTGGCCGAGGCCATGGTCGGCGTCGGTCGCTGGCGCTACGACTGCGACGCCGGCCGGGTCGCCTGGTCGGACCAGATCTATCGCATCCACGGGGTCGAGCCGCACGCCTTCGATCCTGATCTGGAGGATGTGTTCCGCCACTATCATCCCGACGACCAGCCCGAGATCCGCCGCCTGGTCGAACGGGCGCTGCGGACTGGCGAGGGCTATCGCTTCAAGCTGCGGCTGATCGGCCGCGACGGGGTGGAGCGCCTGGTCGCGGCCGAGGCGGCGACCCAGAGGGACGCGGCGGGCCGGGTGGTCGCCATGTTCGGCGTGCTGCAGGACGTGACGGACGCGGAAAAGCTGCTGCGCTCGGCCCAGAAGAACGAGCGGCGCTATCGGTTGCTGGCCGAGAACATCGGCGACGTCATCACCCGCGTGAAGATGGACGGGTCCAGCAAATACATCTCGCCGGCCATCCAGCAGTTGCTGGGGTGGACCTATGAGGAGATGAGCGGCCAGTCCACCGACTATGTCCACCCCGAGGATCGGCATCTGGTCCTGAAGGCCATCGGCGAGGCGGTGAAGACGGGCGCGCCCACGCGCCTGGAGCACCGGGCGGTGCACCGCGCCGGCCATACGGTCTGGGTCGAATGCACCTTCAAGGCCTTGAAGGACGAGCACGGCCACGTCGACGACGTGGTGGTGGTGATCCGCGACGTGACCCAGCGCAAGCTGCTGGAGGACGAGGTCATCGAGGCCAAGGAGCGCGCCGAGAAGGCGGCCCAGGCCAAGAGCGAATTCCTGGCCAACATGAGCCATGAGCTGCGCACGCCGCTGACCAGCGTGATCGGTTTTTCGGGCCTGCTGCAGGCGTCCGAGCACCTGCCGCCGGAAGAGCGCATCTATGTCGAGCGCATCGCCACGGCGAGCGACGCCCTGCTGGGCGTGATCAACGACATCCTCGACTATTCCAAGCTCGAGGCCGACGCCATCGAGATGGACCCCGAGCCCTTCGACGTCCGGGCCCTGGTCGACGGCGCCGCCGCCATCATCGAGAGCCAATGCTCGGCCAAGGGGCTGATCCTGCGGGTGGTGGTCGCCGCCGATGCGCCCGAGCGCCTGACCGGCGACAAGGGACGGCTGCGCCAGGTGGTGCTGAACTTTCTGTCCAACGCCGTGAAGTTCACGGCGCGCGGCGAGGTGAGGCTGACGGTCGGCGGCCGGGTCGACGCGGACGGCCGGTGGCGGCTGCGCGTCGCGGTCAGCGACACCGGCATCGGCATTCCGGCCGAGAAGGTCGGCGAACTGTTCCACCGCTTCACCCAGGCCGACGCCTCGACGACGCGGGTCTATGGCGGGACCGGGCTGGGCCTGGCCATCTCGCGCCGCCTGGTCGAACTGATGGGCGGGGAGATCGGGGTCGACAGCGCGCCGGGCCAGGGCTCGACCTTCTGGTTCGAGGCGCCGCTGGCCCTGGCCGGCGACGTCTGCAAGCCGGGCGAGGTCGACCCGGCGAGGGCCGCGGCGGGCGCCGTCACCGGCCGGGTGCTGATGGCCGACGACGCGGCGGCCAACCGTGAGCTGGTCAGCGCCATCCTGCGCAACCTGGGGCTGGCGGTCGACACGGTCAGCGACGGCGCCGAGGCGGTCCATGCCGTGCAGTCGGGCGTCTATGATCTGGTGCTGATGGACGTGCATATGCCGGTCATGGACGGGCTGACGGCGACGCGGGAAATCCGCCGGATGCAGGCCGGGACCGGCCGTCGCACGCCCATCCTGGCCCTGACCGCCAACGTCCAGGCCGAGCAGGCGGCGCGCTGCCTGGAGGCGGGCATGGACGGCCACCTGGCCAAGCCGATCCAGATCGCGGAGCTGGCCGGCGCCCTGACGCGGTGGCTGACGGGCGGGGACGAGGCGCGAGGGCTGGCCTCGGCGCCCTAGGAAAGCCGCGTCCTTTTCCCTCCCCGTCCCGGGGAGGGCGGCTGGGGCCGTCAGGCCGAAGGCGGGTGGGGGCGGCGAGGTTGATCATACGCCGAGCCCAGGATCGTCTGGCCCTCCCCACCCGGTCGCTGCGCGACCACCCTCCCCGGGACGGGGAGGGAGAAGCGCGTCGGCTATCGCAGCGGGCGCGCCCAATCCCTGAAAATTCCCGGTCTTGAGACGATCTCGCGGCGGTTTGCGCGCCTGAGGACGCTGCTCGGCTATGGTTCAGGCATGGCGGGACAAGGGGATGAGGCGGCGGACTGGCTGGACCAGGTGTTCGAGCAGTTGCGGGGGCTGACCGACCAGGCGATCGCCGTGGTCGCGGCCGCCGCGCCGCCGACTGACGTAGCCGAGGCCGAGAAGCGGGCGCGCGCCAGAAGAGGATGGAATGAGCGAAGACGATCGTGAACTCAGCGACGACGAAGAACGGGCCGTGCGAGCCGAGCTCGAGTCTCGTATCGATCATCTTGTCGGGATTGCCGAACGCAAGGGATTCAGCCCTGCAGCTTCTGGCGGAGACGCCGCGCGAGGAGCTGCTGCGGCTGCAAAGAGCGACGCCGAGACTGACGCAGGACCAGGTCTGGCCGTCTGACGCCGACTGGCGCACCTGGGTGCTGCTGGGCGGGCGCGGGTCGGGCAAGACCTTCGCCGGCGGGTTCTGGATGAACCGGCTGGCCGAGACGAAGGACTGGACCTTCGCCCTGGTCGGGCCGGCCCTGCACGACGTGCGCGAGGTCATGGTCGAGGGGCCGTCGGGGCTGAAGGCCCAGGCGCCGGGCCGCAACCGGCCGCGCTGGGAGGCGGGGCGCAGGCGGCTGATCTGGCCGAGCGGCGCGGCGGCCTATGCGTTCTCGGCGGAGGACCCGGACAGCCTGCGCGGGCCGCAGTTTCACGCCGCCTGGGCGGACGAATTCTGCGCCTGGCGCAACATCGAGACGACGCTGTCGAACCTGAGGTTCGGGCTGCGGCTAGGGGTCGATCCCAAGCTGGCGATCACCACGACGCCGCGGCCCATTCCGGCGTTGCGGCGGCTGCTGGCCGAGCCGGGGGTGGTCAAGGCGCGGCTGGCCACGCAGGCCAATGCGGCCAATCTGGCGCCGGGGTTCCTGGGGCATCTGCGAGCGCTCTACGCCGGGACGCGGCTGGAGGCGCAGGAGATGGAGGGGCTGGTCATCGAGGCCGACGGCGCCCTGTTCCGCGCCGAGGACCTGGCGCGGGCGCGGGGCAGCCAGCCGGCGAAGTTTGAGCGAGTGGTGGTGGCGGTCGATCCGCCCGCCAGCGCCCACGGCGACGCCTGCGGGATCGTGGTCGCGGGGCGCTGGGACAAGACGGGCTATGTGCTGGCCGACCGCTCGGCGCGCGGCCTGTCGCCCGCCGGGTGGGCGCGGCGCGTGGCCGAGACCGCGCGAGAGTTCGACGCCGATCTGGTGCTGGCCGAGGCCAATCAGGGCGGGGAGATGGTGCGCACCCTGCTGGGCCAGGCGGACTGTCCGGCGCAGGTGCGGCTGGTGCACGCCAG
This sequence comes from Brevundimonas naejangsanensis, assembly GCF_003627995.1. NCBI lineage: Bacteria > Pseudomonadati > Pseudomonadota > Alphaproteobacteria > Caulobacterales > Caulobacteraceae > Brevundimonas > Brevundimonas naejangsanensis. The sequence goes on from NZ_CP032707.1 coordinate 1,790,007, forward strand.
CCGGAGCAAGAAGGCGCGGGCCGAGCCGGTGGCGGCCCTTTATGAACAGGGGCGGGTGGTCCACTGCGACGCCTTCCCGGCGCTGGAGGAAGAGATGATGGCGCTGGGGAGCGAGACGTCGGGGGGGCGGAGCCCCGACCGGGCGGATGCGCTGGTGTGGGCGCTGACGCACCTGCTGCTGGCCGGGAAGACCCAGCCGAGGCTGCGGGCGTTGTGATCTGATCCTTCTCCCCTTGTGGGAGAAGGTGGCCCGCCAGGGCCGGATGAGGGGTTTTGCGACGTCGACCGTGGGGGAGGGCAAGCTTGGCGCTACCCCTCATCCGTCAGGCTTCGCCTGCCACCTTCTCCCACAAGGGGAGAAGGGATTTGAAATGGAGAACCACATGGATTGGCGACGACCGTTCGGTCGGCGGCGCGTTGCTGCGCCCGAGATCAAGGACAGCCGGGCGGGGCCGCTGATCGCCCTGACCGGGGCGGGCCGGGCGCGGTGGACGCCGCGCGACTATGCGCACCTGGCCGAGGAGGGGTTCGCCAGGAACGCCGTGGCCTATCGCTGCGTGCGGATGATCGCCGAGGCGGCGGCCTCGACCCCGCTGATGGTGATGGTCGGGGGCGTGCGAACAGCGGAGCATCCGCTGGCGCGGCTGCTGGCCAAGCCCAATCCGGAGCAGTCGGGCGGGGAGCTGATGGAGGCGATCTACGGCGCGCTGCAGACGGCGGGCAACGCCTATGTCGAGGCGTCGGGGGACGCGGACGGCGACGGGGCGCCGGATGAATTATGGGCGTTGCGGCCGGACCGGGTGAAGGTGGTTCCGGGGCGGGCGGGCTGGCCCGAGGCCTATGAGTATGCGGTCGGCGGGCAGGCGGTGCGGATCGCCCGGCACGGCGACGGCTGGTCGCCGGTCATGCACCTGAAACTGTTTCACCCGACGGACGATCATTACGGCTTTTCGCCGCTCGAGGCCGCGGCCTTCGCCATCGACGTGCACAACGCCTCGGGGGCCTGGAACAAGGCGCTGCTGGACAATGCGGCGCGGCCGAGCGGGGCTCTGGTCTATGGGGCGAAGGACGGCGAGCGGCTGACGGCGGATCAGTTCGAGGCGCTGAAGGCGGAGCTGGGCGAGGCCCATGCGGGGGCGCGCAACGCCGGGCGGCCGCTGCTGCTGGAGGGCGGGCTGGACTGGAAGCCGATGAGCCTGACGCCGCACGACATGGATTTCATCGCCGGCAAGCACGCGGCGGCGCGCGAGATCGCCCTGGCCTTCGGGGTGCCGCCGCAGCTGCTGGGGATTCCGGGCGACGCGACCTACGCCAACTATCGCGAGGCCAACGCCGCCTTCTGGCGCGCGACGGTGATCCCGCTGGTGAGGAAGGCGGCGGGGGCGATGACGGGCTGGCTGGGCGGGCGGTTCAGCGACTGCCGCATCGAGCCGGACCTGGACGCGGTTCCGGCCCTGCAGGTCGAGCGCGACGCCCTGTGGGCGCGGCTGAACGCGGCGGGTTTCCTGACGGACGAGGAGCGTCGGCGCATGGCGGGGGTGGGGGAATAGGGCGCGACCCTCTCCCTCCCCTTCATGGGGAGGGTGGTCGCGATAGTGACCGGGTGGGGCGGGCGCGGTGATGCAGGGCGCGCCCGAATAACCTTGCCGCCCCCACCCGGCCTCGCCCTTTGGGCTCAGCCACCCTCCCCGGGACGGGGAGGGAGAAAGGTGGTGATGATGACTGAGTTGCGAAAAATTCCCGTCGCCCTGGTCGCGGCGCTGCTGGTGCAGACCCTCGGCGGGCTGGTCTGGGCCGGCGGGGCGGCGGCGCGGATCGCGACGCTGGAGCAGAGGGTCGGCGAGCAGAGGCTGGTCGCCGAGCGGCTGGCGCGGCTGGAGGCCCAGGGCGAGGCCACGCGCGCGGCGGTCGAGCGGATCGAGCGACGACTGGAGGAGAAGTGATGGGGCATGACACGTCCTTCTCCCCTTGTGGGAGAAGGTGGCCCGTAGGGCCGGATGAGGGGTTGCGCGACCCCTCGCCCGACCGCGCGAGGACGACGGCTGCGCCGCCGTGCGCGGTCTCCCTCTCCCGCAAGGGGAGAGGGGAGGTTGTCATCCACGGCTACGCCTCCCTGTGGGGCGTGGCGGACCTGAACGGGGACGTCGTCGCGCGCGGGGCCTTCGCCGAGAGTCTGGCGCGGACCGGCGCGGGCGGGGTGCGGATGCTGCACCAGCACGAGAGCCGCGCCGTGGTCGGGGTCTGGGACGAGATGGTCGAGGACGAGCGCGGCCTGTGGGTTGAGGGGCGGATTGAAGACTGGTCCGCCGAGGCCCGCTACGCCGCCGCCCTGACGCGAGCGGGGGCGCTGGACGGGCTGTCGATCGGCTTTCGCGCGGCGAAGGCGCGACGTGAGAGGCGGTTAAGGGTGCTGAGCGCGGTGGAGTTGTGGGAGGTCTCGCTGGTGACCTTTCCCATGCTGCCGGGGGCGCGGTTCCGGTCGGTCGCGAGCGGACGCGCGGCCGCCGAACCCTAGCGGGGGCGAGGGAAACGACCGCGGGTCAGTCGGCCATGGTTCTCAGGACCGCTTCCCACTGGGCGATGCCGGGGGCGATGGTGTCCAGGGGGAGGCGTTCATTGAGGCCGTGCGAGACGTCGTCCTCGGGTTTCATGAAGATGGTGCTGACGCCGTAGGAAGGAACGCCCTGGGCGCGGAAATGCATGCTGTCGGTAGCCCCCGCCGCCATGGACGGCGTGACGGTCAGCCCCGGATAGCGGGCGTGGACCGCCGCCGTGACGGCGCTGACGACGTCGTCGCGCAGAGGCGAGGCCGGCGCCGCGACGACGCCGGTGTCGAGCAGGTCCACCGTTACGGACGGATCGGCGATGATGGTCTGGATCTGGTCGCCGATGGAGGCCCTGGAGGCCCCGGAAGGATGCGGCAGTTGACGATGGCCTCGGCCCGCTGCGGCAGGGCGTTGGGGGCGTGGCCGCCCTTGGGCGGGCACGGCCAGGAGCCCCATGGCCGTGAGCGCCGAGCGGGATTTCGATGCCGTCACCGGAGGCCTCACAGTGAGGTTCGGACGGACTATGGAACGGTGGTCGTTGTTTGTCACTTCGGGGGCAGGTTGCCCTTCGGCGACTTCCCCATGCTGGCCAAGGCGCGGTTCAGGGGCGGTTGAGCCAGCGATTGTGCGCAAAGAAGCAGACGACCTGGATAGCGCTCAACCCTAGCAGGGTGTCCCACGCCGAGGTCAAGTTGAAGCCCAGATCGGCGAAGATAGGGGTGAAGAGATTGAAATCCATAAGAACCTGCCAGCCTGCAGCGAGGAAAGCTGCGCCGCCGAGCAAGCTCCAGACGCTTGAAGAGCGTTCATCTCTGTTCTGAACAGGACGGGCGCCGGCCTTGATCTGCTCTTGAAGGAGGCTGGCCCTGTCTCGGGACCAGAGCCAAAGGCCGACGACGAGGAGGCCCGCGACGATGGTGATTCCTACGAGCATTTGTTTAGCGATAGCGGCGATCACGTCGCTGGCATGAGCGGACGCGGCGAGAAGCAGCAGCCATCCGGGAAGAAGCGCAGCTGAGAGAAGCTGACCCGTCCAGTGATGGAGGAGGGCGCCACGAATTCGCGCTCCAAGGGGCATGACGATCTAGCGCTCCTTCGACGCATCGATCTCGCGGATCGCGGCGCCTTCGACGGACCAGATCTTGTCACCGGCTCCGACGTAGATCGGCAGGCGGTTGAGCAGGGACAGGAAGACGTGAACCTCGAGCGGCTGGGAGGCGACAAGCACAGTGGTGAAGAGGGCGGCGGGCTGGCCGGACTGGCCGGCCTTGCGGCGGTCCATGTTCAGGCAGCCGCTGGATAGCTGTTCGCGTTTCTCGACGGTGCGGCCGTCGGCGGTGAGGTGGAAGCGATAGTGGCCGCCCATCGGCACGACGTCGACGTCGTTGGTGGCGGCCAGAAGCCAGACCAGCCAGCCGTCGCCGTCGGGATCATCCAGCACCACAGGGTTGAAACTGGCGGTGCAGCGCAGGGCGCCGATGTTGGCGAGGGCGGTGGCGCGGGCCAGGTAACGCGCGATCTGATCGTCCGGCAGGACGACGTCCTTGGACTTGACCGCCGGGCCGGGGCGGCCGGTCTTGTCGACGAGGATGTCGTAACCGGGCCGGGGCGCGGCCGGGTCGCCGCGCACGAAGCGGACGAGCTGGGCGTCGCCCTGCTCGACCACGATCCAGCCGATCAGGCCGTGGTCCGTCGCGCCGCCCAGGTGGGCCAGCAGCACGTCCGTGGCGCGCCAGGCGGCGCGGTCCTGGAAGAAGATGGAGGCGCCGATCGCGCCGGTCTGCTGAAGAGGCCAGGCCTCGACCTGGGGCGTCGGCGTGTCGGGGGCGGCCTGAACAGCGGAGGCGAGACCCAGCGACAGGGCGGCGAACAAGGAGACCAACGGCAGCCGCATGGCGATCCTCTGCGGGAGGGGCGTCCCGCGCGGCGGCAGGGACAGGGCGCGATCCGGACCAGGTCGCGCGCCGAGCGTAGCCGCAAACCGCGGTTCTTCAATCGGAGAGACCATGAAAGAGACCAAGACCGTCTCGGGCAACCCCGAGGCGCGCGCCGCCATGCATGAGATGATGGCCGCGTTCGAGGCGTTCAAAGGGGCCAATGACGCCCGGCTGGACGAGATCGAGAAGAAGGCGTCGGCCGATGCGCTGCTGGAGGAGAAGGTGGCGCGCATCGATCAGGCGGTGGCCAGCGCCCAGGCGCGGCTGGATCGCGTGTTGAGCGAGGGGCGCAGGCCGGGCCTGGATGGGGCGAGCCCCTCCACCGCTTCGCGGTCCCCCTCCCCATTCCATGGGGAGGAAAAGAGCGCGTGGGACGGCTATATGAAGTCGGGTCAGGCCCATGGTCTGGAGCTGAAGGCGGGGTTGTCGTCGGCGTCGAACTCGGCCGGCTATGTCGTGCCGCCGGAGACGGAGCGGGCCATCGAGCGGCGCCTGATGGCGGGCTCGCCGATGCGCGAGATCGCCACGGTGCGCACGGTGGGTTCGGGCGTGTTCCGCAAGCCGGTGTCGACGGCGGGGGTGACGGCGGGCTGGGTGGCCGAGACGGCGGCGCGGCCCGAGACGGACCCGGCGACCCTGGCGTTGCTGGAGTTCTCCTCGGCCGATCTCTACGCCTGTCCGGCGGCGACGCAGAGCCTGCTGGACGACGCCCTGATCGACCTGGACGAATGGCTGGCGGCCGAGGTCGAGGACGCCTTCGCTGCGCAGGAGACGGCGGCCTTCGTCAGCGGTGACGGGGTCAACAAGCCCAAGGGCTTCCTGGCCTACGCCACGGCGAGCGAGGGAACGCAGACCTGGGGCCAGATCGGCACGGTGGCGTCGGGGCGGGGGCGGCTTCGCCTCGACCAACTCGGCGGACAAGCTGATCGACCTGATCTATGCGCCGAAGGCCCAGTATCGCCCGAATGGGCGCTTCGTGATGAACCGCCGCACGGTCTCGGCCGTGAGGAAGTTCAAGGATGCGGACGGCAACTACATCTGGTCGCCGGCGACGCGGCCGGGTGAGACGGCGTCGCTGCTGGGCTATCCGGTCACCGAGATCGAGACCATGCCGGATGTGGCGGCCAACAGTCTGTCGATCGCGTTCGGGGACTTTGCGCGCGGCTATCTGATCGTGGATCGCGCGGGGGTGCGGGTGCTGCGCGACCCCTATTCGGCCAAGCCCTATGTGCTGTTCTACACGACCAAGCGCGTGGGCGGCGGGGTGCAGAACTTCGACGCGATCAAGCTGATGAAGTTCGCGGCGAGCTGATGGGCGCGGCCCCTCTCCCCTTGCGGGAGAGGGGGGGACCCGCCGCGTGAGCGGTGGGAGGATGAGGGGTTTCGCGGGCGGCAAGACCCCTCATCCGTCCGCCTTCGGCGGCCACCTTCTCCCGCAAGGGGAGAAGGAACAGAACAGACATGGAGATTTGAATGACCGCACCCGTGAGCCTCACGGAGGCGAAGCTGTTCCTGCGCGTCGAGCATGAGGCGGAGGACGGGCTGATCCAGACCCTGATCGACGCGGCCCGGGCGCGGGTGGAGGGGGAGGTGGGGTTGAGCCTGACCTCGACCTCGCCGGCGCCGCTGCGGCTGGCGGTGATGATGCTGGCGTTGCGCGCCTATGAGCGCGGCGAGGGCGAGATGTCGGCGGCGCCGGTCGAGGGGTGGATCGCGCCCTATCGCGTGGTGCGGCTGTGAGCGGCGCGATGAAGGTGGTGGCGTCGCTGGTGCGGCCGGTGGAGGCGCAGACGCCCTATGGCGGGCGGGTCGTCAGCTATGAGCCGGTCGGCTCGCTGTGGATGGCGCTGGGCGCGCGACGACGCCGCGAGCGGACGGAAGGCGGCGTGACGCGCGGGGTGGAGACGCTGAGCGCCACGGTGCGGGCCGATCCGCGGCTGGCCGAGAGGCTGGTGGTGCGCTTCGGCGGGGCCGACTGGGGCGTCGTGGGGATCGAGGCCGATCCCAAGGCGGCGGGGCGGGTGCGGCTGAACCTGGAGCGGGCGCGATGAAGGATCATGAAGGGGCGCTGGTGAAGGCGCTGATCGAGCATCTGCGCGGCGACGGGGCGTTGCAGGCGCTGTTGGGCGATCCGATGCGCGTCTGGGACGAGCCGCCGCAGGGGGCCGGGTTTCCGCATCTGGTGATCGGGCGGTGCGAGAGCCGGCCGCTGAACGCCGACGGGGGCGGGGTCGAGCATCGATTGACCCTGACCTGCGCCAGCCAGTTCAGGGGCTGGAGGAGGCGCGGGCGGTGGCGGCGGCGGTGCGCGCGCGGGTCGCCGATGCGCCGCTGGAGGCGGACGGAGTGAAGGCGGTCAGCCTGGGCGTGACGTTCACTGACGTGTTCCGCAGCGGGGACCTGAAGCGGGCCTGGGCGGTGATGCGGGTGCGGGCCGTGACGGAAGAGGTTTAGCGCAACGCCTCTCCCTCCCCTTCATGGGGAGGGTGGCTGAGCCCGCAGGGCGAAGCCGGGTGGGGAGGGCCAGCCGACGCGAGCGCGCCTGCATCACCTCGCCGCCCCCACACGGTCGCTATCGCGACCACCCTCCCCATGAAGGGGAGGGAGAGGGGCAGGCTTATTCTGGAAAACGAAACGAGGGACATCATGACGGCGCAACGGGGCAAGGACATCCTGCTCAAGATCGAGGGTGCAGGCGGCGCCTTCACGACGGTGGCGGGGCTGAGGGCGCGGACGATCTCGCTGAACGCCAGGACGGTGGACGCGACGGACGGGGACTCGGCCGGGCGCTGGCGCGAACTGCTGGCCGGGGCCGGGGTGAAGTCGGCGGCGGTGTCGGGGCAGGGGATCTTTCGCGACGCGGCGTCCGACGCCCTGATCCGCGAAGCCTTCTTCGAGCAGGCGGCCAGGACGTGGCGGCTGATCGTGCCGGACTTCGGCGTGCTGGAGGGGCCGTTCCTGGTGGCCGCGCTGGAATACGCCGGCGAGCACGAGGGCGAGGCGAGCTTTGCGCTGAGCCTGGCGAGCGCGGGCGAGGTGACGTTCGCGGCGGTGTGAGGGCGGCGTTTCTCCCTCCCCGTCCCGGGGAGGGTGGTCGCGCAGCGACCGGGTGGGGAGGGCCGGGTGATTGGAACGCGCGCTTGAATAGCCTGGCCGCCCCCACCCGGCCTCGCCTTTCAGGCTCAGCCACCCTCCCCGGGACGGGGAGGGAGAGGGGGTGATGATGTCGACCAACGGCGTGCGGGGCGAGGTCGCGGCGGTGCTGGCGGGGGCGGAGCGGAAGCTGTGCCTGACGCTGGGGGCGCTGGCCGAGATCGAGACGGGGCTGGGCGTCGCCGGGATGGCGGCGCTGGCCGAGCGGATGAAGGCGTTGTCGGCGCGGGATCTGCTGGTGGTGCTGGCGGCTCTGCTGCGCGGCGGAGGCGAGGCGGCGCTGGCGGACGGCTTGGCGAACGCGCCGGTTGATCCGCGCGAGGCGGCGGAGGCGGTGGCGAAGGCCTTTGCGGCGGCGGCGTGAGGATGCCGTGGGGAGAGATGATGCAGGCGGCGGCGCGGATGGGCGTGGGGCCGGAAGGCTTCTGGCGGCTGTCTCTGAAGGAGTGGCGGATGTTGACGGCGGGGCCGGTCCAGGCGGCGCCCTTGGCGCGCGGCGAGCTGGAGCGGATGCAGGCGATGTGGCCGGATTGAACGCGGCCTTCTCCCTCCCCGTCCCGGGGAGGGAGGCGCGTCGGCGCCTGATCGCGTCGCCGCCCCCACCCGGTCGCTGCGCGACCACCCTCCCCATGACGGGGAGGGAGAAAGGACGATATGACCGATAGTTTCAGGCCGGACGGCATCGACGCGGTGCCGGTGAAGGCGGCGGAAGCCGCGGCGGCGCTGGAGGCGCTGCGCGAGCCGGCGGAGCGGGCGGCGGCCTCCATCGAGGACGCCTTCGGCCGGGCGGGCGCCAGCCTGACGCGGTCGCTGGCGCGGGCGGCGGCGGACGGGGAGGTGACGCTGGCCGAGCTGGCGCGGGCAGTGCTGAACGCGGTCAATGCGGCGGCGGGCGCGCGCGGCGGGGGCCTGTCGGGGGCCATAGCGGCGGCGCTGGGCGGCTTTTCCGGGGCGCGGGCCGAGGGCGGGCCGGTGCTGGGCGGCGGAGCCTATCTGGTCGGGGAGCGCGGGCCGGAGGTGTTTCGTCCGGCGGGGGCCGGAACCGTCGAGCCGATGGGCGCGGCCGGGGGCGTGACGGTGAACGTGAAGGTCGACGGCGGGGCCGAGGGCCTGCTGCGCTCGGAGACCCAGATCGCCCGGATGCTGGCCCGGGCGGCGGCCCTGGGCGCGCGCTGAGCAATCGCGCCAAACCTACGCGCTCAAGCGGCGAGGCGCCGCGCGCCGAGCATAGCGCCAACCTTACGCGCTCAAGCAGCGAGGCGCCGTGCGCCGAGCGATAGCGCCCACTTAAAAGAAAAAAGGGCGCTCCGAAGAGCGCCCTTTTGGGAAGCGTTACTCGCCCTTGGGATTGGGGCCGAACCTGTTGTCGCCCTTCTGGCTGTCGCTGACGCCGATCCAGAGCAGGAAGACCAGGCCCGCCAGCAGCATGATGCTGAGACCGCCCATCATCGAGCCCAGCATGGACAGGATGACGGCGGGGTCTTCGTTCTCGAAGGCCTGGGGATTGGTGATGATGGCCGTGCCGACGGCGCCGATGATCATGAAGAAGCCGACGACGTTGGCGACCCAGGGGATGAGCGCGAACCAGCCCGACTTGCCCATGTCGTGCAGGCGTTTCACCGTGATGGCCAGGTTCGGCCAGATCAGGACGATCGACAGGAGCAGGCCGAGGACCGGAATCCAGCCCAGCACCATTCCGGCGCCGAACAGGATCAGCCAGCTGATCCAGAAGTGCTGGCGGCGCAGACGGCCGTTGAACGAGAACATGGCCGAGGCGAAGTCGTACCCGCCCGCAGCCGTGGCGGGGGCGGCGCTGGAGCCGGCGGCCTGGCCGAAGGCGGCGGCGGGGGCCGAGGCGGTCAGGACCATGATCTGCGTGGCCCGGTCGCCTTCGGGCACGAAGTCGACGCGCGCGCCGGGGGCGATGACGGCGCCGGCCGGGATGGCCGAGCGGTCGAAGCCGTAGCGGATGCTGTCGTCGCCGCTGATCAGGCCGGTTCCCGAGGCCTCGTCGAAGCTGAGTATTTCACCGCGCACGCGGAGTCTCCCTGTCTGAACGGCCGGGGCCGTGATGGCGAAAGCATGGCCGAGCTTGGCCGTTCAAACAACCCGAAGCCTGACTCCAGGTGAAGATTTCTGCGAACGGTCCGCAACCGTCCGGGGGCGGACAAGTCGCTGGCAAGTCAATGAAAAAGCGAGGGTCTATGTCCTTTCATGAGGTGCGCCTGCCCGCGCGGCTGGCGTTCGGCTCGACCGGCGGGGTCGAGCGGCGGACCGAGATCACGACCCTGGCTTCGGGGTTCGAGCGACGCTCGACGCCGTGGGGCCAGGGGCGCAGGCGCTATCTGATCGGGGCGGGGCTGCGCTCGCTGGACGACATGGCCGAGCTGACCGCCTTCTTCGAGGCGCGGCGGGGACGGCTGTTCGGGTTCCGGTTTCGCGACTTCGCCGACTTCAAGAGCGGGGCGCCGGGGGCGGCGGTGACGCCGCTGGATCAGGCGATCGGGACCGGAGACGGCGAGGCGCGCACGTTTCAGCTGCTCAAGGCCTATGGCGATCACCGGCGCCTCATCGCCAAGCCGGTCGAGGGATCGGCGCGCGTGGCCGTGGCGGGCGCGGAGACGACGGCCTTCAGCCTGGATGCGACGACGGGGCGGGTGACGCTGGCCACGCCGCCGCCGCCGGGCGCGGCGGTGACGGCGGGCTTCGCCTTCGACGTTCCGGTGCGCTTCGACGCGGACCGGATGGAGGTGACGCTGGAGAGCTTCGGCGCCGGGCGGATGGTCGCCATGCCGCTGATCGAAGTGCGGGTCTCCTCCCCATGAAATGGGGAGGTGGATCGGCGGCGTAGCCGACGAGCCGGAGGGGCTGCCTGGTTTCGCCGCCGTGGCCCCTCCACCGCTTCGCGGTCCCCCTCCCCATGAAATGGGGAGGAGAGGGGCGTGCGCTTGCAGCGCCGGGCCTGGCCCCCACCCGGCCTCGTCGCGGCTCAGCCACCCTCCCCGGGACGGGGAGGGAGAGGGAGTGACATGAGGACGATTCCAACTGAACTGGCTGACCGCATCGAGAGCGGGGCGGCGACGCTGTGCCATGTCTGGCTGCTGCGGCGGTCGGACGGCGAGGCGATGGGCTTCACCGACCACGACGGCGACCTGGAGGTCGAGGGCGTGGCGTGCCGGGCGTCGAGCGGCTGGACCGGAGGCGTCGGGGAGGCGCAGACCGGGCTGGCGGCGGGATCGCTGTCGGCCTCGGGCGGGCTGGACGACGCGGCGATCACGGAGGCCGACATCGCGGCGGGGCTCTACGACGGGGCGCGGGTCGAGCTGTGGCGCGTGGACTGGATGCGGCCGGACCTGAGGGTGCGGCTGTGGGCGGGGACGCTGGCGCGCATCCGGCGAGAAGCGGGGCGGTTCGTCGCTGATCTGGACGGGCCGATGGCGGCGCTGGAGCGGGTGGTCGGGCGGACCTACGGCCGGGGGTGCGACGCGGTGCTGGGCGACGCGCGGTGTCGGTTGGGCGCGGCGGCGGTTGGCGGACGGAGCTGCGACAAGCGTTGGGAGACCTGCGTGGGGACCTTCGGCAACGGGGCCAATTTCCAGGGCTTTCCCGACATTCCCGGCGAGGACTTCCTGACCGCGCGGCCCTTCGTCGGCGGGCGCAACGACGGCGGGAGCCGCAGGCGATGAGGGGGGGCGGCGAGGCTGTTCGAGCGCCGCGCCCTGATCGCCAAGCTCTCCCACCCGGTCGCTGCGCGACCACCCTCTCCATGAAGGGGAGGGAGAGGCGCGGCGCGCCTTGGTCGTGGCCGTCGCGCGCAGCTGGCTGGGCACGCCCTATCGGCATCAGGCCAGCGTGAGGGGCGAGGGGGCGGACTGTCTGGGCCTGGTGCGCGGAATCTGGCGCGAGGTGATGGGCGACGAGCCGGAGGCGCCGCCGCCTTATCGCCCCGACTGGGCCGAGGTCGGGGGCGAGGAGGCGCTTTGGGCGGCGGCGCGGCGCCGGCTGGTGGAGATTGCGCCCGAGCGGGCGGGGCTGGGCGACGTGCTGCTGTTCCGCATAGCGGCGGGGGCGCCCGCCAAGCACTGCGCCGTGCTGAGCGCGGTGGAGGGGCCGGAGCGGCGGATGATCCACGCCTATTGGGGGCGGTCGGTGGTCGAGAGCTGGATGGGGCCGTGGTGGCGGCGGCGGCTGGTCGCCGCTTTCCGCTGGCCCGAGAAACTGAAGGAGTAGGGCATGGCGCAGGTGCTGCTGGGCGGCGTCGGCGGACTGGCGGGCGTCAGCAGCCTGGGCCTGCTGGGCGGGGCGCTGCTGGGCAAGGCGCTGGACGACCGGCTGGTCGCGGGGCTGTCGCCGGCGCGGCAGGTCGGGCCGAGGCTGGAGGGGCTGAAGCTGCAAACCTCGGCCGAGGGGGCGCCGATGGCCTGCGTCTTCGGCCGGGCGCGGGTGGTCGGCCAGGTGATCTGGGCGGCGCGCTTTCTGGAGCGCAAGGAGAAGCGTTCGGGCGGCAAGGGCGGGCCGAAGACAGTCGACTACGCCTATTCGCTGAGCTTCGCCGTGGCCCTGTGCGAGGGGCCGGTCGATGGGATCGGCCGCGTCTGGGCCGACGGCCAGCCGATGGACCTGTCGGGCGTGACCATGCGCCTGCATCGCGGGACGGACGATCAGTTGCCGGACCCGCTGATCGAGGCGGTGGAGGGGCGGGCGCCCGCCTATCGCGGCACGGCCTATGTGGTGTTCGAGGACCTGCCGCTGGACGCCTGGGGCGACCGGCCGCCGCAGCTGGCCTTCGAGGTGTTCCGGCGACCGCTGGGCGCGCGGACGCAGCTGGAGGACCGGCTGGAGGGGGTGTGCCTTATCCCCGGCGCGGGGGAGTTCTGCCTGGCGACCGAGCCGGTGATGCGGCGCGAGGGGTTGACGAAATCGACGCCCGAGAACGTGCATCTGGCCGCCGGGCGGGCGGACCTGGAGGTCTCGCTGGACCACCTCCTGGCCCAGGCGCCGAGGCTGAAGCGGGTCAGCCTGGTGGTTGGCTGGTTCGGCGACGATGTGCGGGCGGGCCATTGCCGCATCCGACCGGGGGTGGAGCGGCGCGACAAGCCGACGGAGCCGCTGCGCTGGAGCGTGGCGGGGGTGGAGCGCGGCGAGGCGCATCTGATTTCGCAGGCGGACGGCGGACCGGCCTATGGCGGGACGCCGTCGGACGAGAGCGTGCGACAGGCGATCCGGGCGCTGAAGGCGCGCGGGCTGGAGGTGACGCTGTATCCCTTCGTCTTCATGGACTGCCCCGGCTATCCGTGGCGCGGACGCGTCAAGGGGACGGACGGGGCGGGGGCGACGGCCGAGGTCGCGGCCCTGTCAGGCACGGCGAGCGGCTGGGGCCTGCGGCGGCTGGCGCTGCACTATGCGAAGATCGCGGCCGAGGAGGGGCGGACGGCCTGCTGATCGGCTCGGAGATGCGGGGGCTGACGGGGACGCGCGACGCGGACGGCGGCTTTCCGGCGGTGGCGCAGTTCCGCGCCCTGGCGGCCGAGTGCCGGGCGGTGGTCGGGCCGCGCGTGACGCTGAGCTACGCCGCCGACTGGTCGGAGTATTTCGGCTGGCAGAGGGACGGGGAGGTTCGCTTTCACCTCGATCCTCTGTGGGCGGACCCGAACATCGATTACGTCGGCGTCGATTGGTATCCGCCGATGGGCGACTGGCGCGGCGGCGACGGCGGGCTGGACGCCGAGGCGTTCAAGGGGCCGTCGGACCCGTCCTATCTCGCGGCCCAGGTCGCGGGGGCGAGGGCCATGACTGGTATTACGCCTCCGACGCGGACAGGGCGGCGCAGCGGCGCACGCCGATCAGGGACGGCGCCCATGGCGAGGACTGGATCTGGCGCTGCAAGGACCTGAGGGGCTGGTGGTCGAACGCGCACCATGAACGGATCGGCGGCGTGCGCCAGGCGGCGCCGACGGCCTGGGTTCCGGGGATGAAGCCGATCCGGCTGACCGAGTTCGGCTGCGCGGCGGTGGACCGGGGCGGCAATGCGCCGAACCTGTTCCAGGATCCCAAGAGCAGCGAGACCGCCCTGCCGCCGCACTCGACCGGGGCGCGAGACGACCGCATGCAGCGGCGGCTGATCGAGGCGGTGCTGGAGCATTACGCCCAGCCGGAGAACAATCCGGTCTCGGCCGTCTATGGCGGGCCCATGCTGCAGGGAGCGGACGCCTGGTGCTGGGACGCGCGGCCCTATCCGGCGTTTCCGGCGCTGGGGGACGTGTGGGCCGATGCGGGAGCCTGGCGCACCGGGCACTGGCTGAACGGGCGGATGGGGGGCGATGCGCGCGGGCTGATCGAGGCGATCCTGAAGCGGGGCGGCCTGGACGAGGCGGCGTTCGCCGTCGGGGCGGTGGAGGGCGCCGTGGTCGGCTATGTGATCGATCGGCCGATGGCGACGCGCGAGGCGCTCGAGCCGCTGACGACGGCCCTGGGCGCGGTCACGGCCGAGCGCGGCGGCAGGGTGGCGGTGCTGGCCGAGACGGCGCGGGAGACGACGCTGCTGGAGGCGGCGCTGGCCCTGCCTGACAGGGGCGGAAGCGCGGCGGCGGATCGGCGGCTGACGCCCCGGCCGAGCGCGGCGCGGTTGCGCTTCATCGACGAGGCCGCGGACTATCAGCTTGGCGCGGTCGTCGTGCGCGGCGAGGGCGAAGGCGGCAGCGTGGACGCGGCCCTGCCCGCCGTGGTCGGGGCCGGGCTGGCGACGGCGGCGGCGCAGCGTCTGCTGCAGGGCGAAGGGGCGGAGCGGCTGACGCTGAGGCTGGGGCCGCTGGAGGCGCTGAAGCTGGAGCCGGGCGACGTGGCGGCGGTGGAGGGCCGTTCGGGCGACTGGCGCGTCGAGGGGCTGGATTGGGACGAGGCGCCGAGCGCGACCCTGACGCCGGTGGTTGCGGTCGTGGCGGTGGATGCGCCCGAGGTCTGGCGCGGCGGCGGCGGGGCGATGACGCCGGGCGCGCCCTTCCTGGCGCTGCTGGACCTGCCGCCCCTGCCGGGGGAGGAGGCGGACGGGCGGCCGGTTGTCGCGATCGCGGCCGAGCCCTGGACGCCGATGGCGCTGCACGGGGGCGTCTCGGCGGACAGCCTGACGCAAAGGGCCATGGCGGAGACGCCGTCGACGGTGGGGACGCTGACGGCCCCCTTGCGGCCCGGCGTGGTCGGGCGCTGGGACGAGACGGGCGTGCTGAGCGTGCGGATCGAGGGGCAGGCGCCGCAGAGCCGATCCGCCGAGGCGGTGCTGTCGGGCGCCAACGCCCTGGCGGTGCGCAGCGCGGACGGGTGGGAGCTGGTGCAGTTCCGTCGGGCCCAACTGGTCGGCGGCGCGGTCTGGCTTCTGAGCGGCCTGTTGCGCGGGCAGCAGGGGACGGAAGATGCGGCGGCGGTCGGGGCCGAGCCGGGGGCGCTGGTCGTCATGCTGGAGCGCGGCATGGCGCGGGCCGAGGTCGACGTCGCCGAGCGGGGTCTGCCGCGCCTGTGGCGGGCGGGGCCGCTAGGCGCGCCGCCGGGCGGGGCGGGCACGAGGCAGGCGAGTTTCACCTGGACCAACCGGCAGGCGGCGCCGTGGCGGCCGGCGCATCTGAGGGTGACGGAAGAAGGCGGTGGATGGCGGTTGCGCTGGGTGCCGCGGGTACGCCTGGGCGGCGACGGCTGGGAAGGCGAGCCGGTCGAGGTCGATCCGCGGCGCTTTCGCGTGCGGGTGCTGGACGGGACGGCGGTGCGCCGGGTCTGGGAGGTCGAGGGGCTGGAGGCGGTTTACGGCGGGGCCGAGGTCGCGACGGACTTTCCGGGCGGGGTCGGCGTGGGAGCGACGGTCGCCGTGGCTCAGTGGGGCGAGGGGTTCGGCTGGGGGGCGGAGGCGGAGGTGGTGCTGTGATATTAAGACCCTCTCCCGCCGGGAGAGGGTGCGCAACATGAGGAAACCATCCTCGCCCCTTTCGGCGGGGGGGCGCATGGCTTAACTGACCCATTGGTTCAGTTGATCTCGGAGCAAGGCGACAGTGGCGGGCGATCCCTATCAGGAACTGGGCGTTGCCAAGGGCGCGAGCGCGGACGAGATCAAGAAGGCGTTCCGCAAGCTGGCCAAGCAACTTCACCCTGACAAGAACCCCGGCGACAAGGCCGCCGAGGAGCGGTTCAAGCGGGTGACGGCGGCGTTCGACCTGCTGGGCGACGCCGAGAAGCGCGCCAAATACGACCGGGGCGAGATTGACGCCGACGGCCGCGAGCAGTTCCGGGGCTTCGGCGGAGGCGGTCCGGGCGCGGGGCGCGCGGGCGGCTTTTCCGGCTTCGGCGGTTCGGGCGGACGCGGGGGATTCGAGGACATCGACCTGGAGGAGCTGTTCGGCGCCTTCGGCGGTCGTGGGGCCGGGCGCGGCTTCGGCGGCGGGCGCGGCCAGGACGTGCGCGCCACCCTGGACATCAGCCTGGAGGACGCCATCGCCGGGACGACGCGGCGTATCCAGTTCTCGGACGGCCGGATTCTGGACGTGGCCATTCCCAAGGGGGCGGCGGACGGCCAGGCGATCCGGCTGAAGGGGCAGGGCGCGCCGGGGCGCGGCGGCCAGGCGGGCGACGCCCTGATCGAGCTGCGCATCCAGCCGCACCCGATCTTCCAGCGCGACGGGGCGGACCTGACCATGGACCTGCCGGTGTCGGTTCCGGACGCTGTGCTGGGCGGCAAGGTGCAGGTGCCGACGCCTGAGGGGGCGGTCATGATGACCCTGCCCAAGGGCTCCAACTCGGGCAAGGTGCTGCGGCTGAAGGGGCGCGGCGCCTACGCCGGCGGCCGGCGCGGCGACCTGCTGGCGAAGCTGGTGGTGACGCTGCCGGAGACGCCGGACGACGAACTGGTCCGGTTCGCGACTGAATGGCGTGAACGCCGGCCCTACAAGCCCGGGCGATGATGGCCTAAGGGTTTCGTTCCTCCTTCTCCTCCCCGAGATTTCAGAGACGCCACGATGATCGCCAAGCCTGCCGTCAAGCCCGCTCGCCCCTGGTTCTCGGCCGGGCCGACGGCGAAACGGCCGGGGTGGTCGCTGGCGAACCTGCCGACGAACCTGATGGGACGGGGCATCCGCGCGCCCGAGGTGGAGGCGCGCTTCGCCTATGGCCTGGAGCTCACGCGCGAGGTGCTGCGGCCGCCCGAGGACTATGTGCTGCTCTATACGCCCGGCTCGGACACGGGGGCGGTCGAGGCGGCGCTGTGGGGCATGCTGGGCGAGCGGCCGGTGCAGGTGGTCGCCTATGAGAATTTCGGCCTGACCTGGCTGACCGACGTGAAGGATCACCTGGGGCTGGAGCCCGAGGTGCTGACGGCGCCCTGGGGCGAGCTGCCGGACCTGAGCCTGGTCGATCCGAAGAAGGACGTGGTCTTTCCGTGGAACGGCACGACCTCGGGCGTGCGCGTCGATCATGCGGACTGGATCGCCGACGACCGCGAGGGACTGACCATCTGCGACGCGACCTCGGCCGCCTTCGCCATGGACCTGCCGTGGGACAAGCTGGACGTCACCACCTTCAGCTTCCAGAAAGCGCTGGGCGGCGAGGCGGGGATCGGCGTCATGGTCCTGTCGCCGCGCGCCGTGGCCCGGCTGGACGCCTATCGCCCCGACCGTCCCATCCCCAAGGTGCTGCGCATCGCCGACAAGAAGGGCTTCGACCGGACGCTGGCGGGCGGAGTGGTGATCAACACCTTTTCGGTCCTGACCATCGAGGACTGGATCGACGCCCTCGAGTGGGCGCGGGGCGTCGGCGGCCTGCCGGAGCTGATCCGGCGCACCGAGGCCAACTATTCGGCGCTGGCCGACTGGGTGGAGCGCACCGACTGGGTCGCCTTCCTGCCCGACCGGCCGGAAATCCGCTCGACCACCTCGGTCTGCCTGAAGTTCGTCGATCCGCGCGTGACGGCGCTGGACGAGGCGGGCCAGAAGGCCTTCGTGAAACGGTTCAAGGCCCTGCTGGAGGGCGAGGGCGCGGTCTATGACATGGAGCCGCACCGCTTTGCCCCGCCGGGCCTGCGCCTGTGGTGCGGCTGCACCGTCGAGACGGCGGACGTGGTCGCGGCCACGCCGTGGCTGGAATGGGCGTTTCAGACGGCGGCGAGCGAACTGGCCGGATAAATCTGCACCTTCGGGGCGACTCCGGGCGATTCAGGGGGTATAGGCTCCCACCGCATTCTGGATTGCGGAGAATACGGTCTTGGCGAACGTCGCGGTGGTCGGCGCCCAGTGGGGCGACGAGGGCAAGGGCAAGATCGTGGACTGGCTGTCCAATCGCGCCGACATGGTGGTGCGGTTCCAGGGCGGCCACAACGCGGGCCACACCCTGGTCGTCGACGGCAAGGTCTATAAGCTGGCGCTGCTGCCCTCGGGCGTGGTGCAGGGCAAGCCCTCGATCATCGGCAACGGCGTGGTCGTCGATCCCTGGCATCTGGTCGGGGAGATCGAGAAGATCCAGGCCCAGGGCGTGGCCATCACGCCCGACATCCTGACCATCGCCGACAACGCCTGTCTGATCCTGCCGATCCACCCGGCTCTGGACGTGGCGCGCGAAGCCGCCGCCAGCGCGCCGGGCGCCAAGATCGGCACGACCGGACGGGGCATCGGTCCGGCCTATGAGGACAAGGTGGGGCGCCGCGCCATCCGCGTCTGCGACCTGGCGGACGCCGAGGACCTGAAGGTCAAGATCGACCGTCTGCGCTCGCACCACGATCCGCTGCGCGCGGGTCTGGGAATGGAGCCGATCGACCCGGAGGCGCTGCTGGCGCAGTTGCTGGAGATCGCGCCGAAGATCCTGCCCTATGTGAAGCCGGCCTGGCGGGTGCTGGATCAGGCCCAGAAGGACGGCAAGCGCGTGCTGTTCGAGGGGGCGCAGGGCGCCTTCCTGGACGTGGACCACGGCACCTATCCCTATGTCACCAGCTCCAACACCGTGGCCGGTCAGGCGGCGGCGGGCTCGGGCATCGGGCCGCGCGGCGTCGGCTATGTGCTGGGCATCGTGAAGGCCTATACGACCCGCGTGGGCGAAGGGCCGTTCGCCTGTGAACTGAACGATGAGGTCGGCGAGCATCTGGCGGTCGTGGGCCGCGAGGTCGGGGTGAACACGGGACGGGCGCGCCGTTGCGGCTGGTTCGACGCGGTGCTGGTGCGCCAGTCGGTGGCGATCAACGGCATCGACGGCATCGCCCTGACCAAGCTGGACGTGCTCGATGGGCTGAAGACGCTGAAGATCTGCGTCGGTTACCGCATCAACGGCGAGGTGCTGGACTATCTGCCGTCCAGCCTGAAGGAGCAGGCCGCCGCCGAGCCGGTGTTCGAGGAGCTGGAAGGCTGGACCGAGAGCACGGGCGGGGTCCGCAGCTTCAAGGACATCAACGCCAACGCCATCAAGTACGTGCGGCGGATCGAGGAGTTGATCGGGGCGCCGGTGGCCCTGCTGTCGACCAGCCCCGAGCGAGACGACACCATCCTGATGCGCGACCCGTTTCAGGGGTAATCCCTGAAACTGCGGCCTGATGCGGCGCGGGCAACCGCGCCTTAACCCGTGCGGGTTAGGCTTCCCTTCTCGGAAATGGAGCCCGTGCCGTGTTCGCCCTCGACGCCAAGATGATGCAGAAGATCGCGCCGGTCGTGCGGCGCGTGGTCATCGTCGATTCCAATCCCGCCGCCGCGCGGCTGCTGACGGATCTGCTGAAGGGCTTCGGCGCGCGCGAGGTCGTGGTCGAAGCCGACGAAGCGCGGGTCATCGACCTCGCTCGCGAGGTCGAGCCGGGCCTGATCTTCACCGAACGCGCCGGGCCGAAACTGGACGGCGAGGCCCTCGCGCGGCGCATCCGGCGCTCCAGCCTGGCCTGCCGCCGGGCGCCGATCATCATGGTCACCGCCGAGGCCACGGCCAGCGCCATCAAGGGCGCGCGTGACGCGGGCGTGCATGAGTTCCTGAGAAAGCCCTTCACCAGCGGCGACCTGCTGCGGCGGATCGAGAACCTGGCGACCAAGCCGCGCGACTGGGTCGAGGCGGTCGGCTACGTCGGGCCGGACCGGCGCCGCTTCAACTCCGACGACTACGCCGGGCCGCAGAAGCGCAAGGCCGACAAGCCGCGCTCGGGCGCCGAGGCGGCCCTGGCGGTCAAGGATCAGGCCATGCGCATCCTGGCCTCGGCCCTGACGCAGTTCGACAGCGATCCGATGCAGGCCGCGCGCGCCATCAAGCAGCAGGCCGAGACGCTGAAGGTCCTGGCGATCAAGACGGGCGACGCGCCCCTGGCCATCGCCGCGGCGGGGCTGGACGCGGTGCTGGCCGCCAGCACGCCGACCAAGGTCGGACTGACGGCGCCGATCGAGGCGGTGCTGAAGCTGGCCGAGCCGGAAAGCCTGGCGCGGGCGGGGTAGGGACGCGCCGACATCGCTGCTCCTGCCGCGCGGCCGCCGCTGCGCCGTGGGACATTGGCGAGGATGAGCGGCCGCCGCCCTCGATCCTCGGGTCAAGCCCGAGGATGACGGTTGAGAGCGGCAGTTGAGGCGATCCAGCAGGCCCTCAGGCGTCGACCAGGTTGCGTTCTTCGGCGGCGGCGCGCATGGCCTTTTGCAGCTTCTCGAAGGCGCGGACCTCGATCTGACGCACGCGCTCGCGGCTGACGCCGTACTGGCTGGCCAGTTCCTCGAGGGTGACCGGGTCGTCCTTGAGGCGGCGCTCGGTCAGGATGTGCTTCTCGCGGTCGGTCAGCTCTTCCATGGCCTCCTGCAGCAGGCCCATGCGGATCGATTTTTCCTCGCTCTCGGCCAGCTGGGTCTCCTGGCTGACGGCGTCGTCGTCGGCCAGCCAGTCCTGCCACTCGCTTTCGCCGTCGGCGCGCAGGGGCGCGTTCAGCGAGGCGTCGCCGCCCAGGCGGCGGTTCATGTCGATGACGTCCTGCTGGGTCACGCCCAGCTTGGTGGCGATCTGCTCAACGTGCTCGGGGTGCAGGTCGCCTTCCTCGAAGGCCGAGATCTGGCTCTTGGCCTTGCGCAGGTTGAAGAACAGCTTCTTCTGCGCCGCCGTGGTGCCCATCTTCACCAGGGACCAGGAGCGCAGGATGTATTCCTGGATCGAGGCGCGGATCCACCACATGGCGTAGGTCGCCAGGCGGAAGCCCTTGTCGGGATCGAATTTCTTGACGGCCTGCATCAGGCCGACGTTGCCCTCGGAGATCACCTCGCCGATCGGCAGGCCGTAGCCGCGATAACCCATGGCGATCTTGGCCACGAGACGCAGGTGGGAGGTCACAAGGCGGTGGGCGGCCTCGGGGTCCTGGTGCTCGCTCCAGCGCTTGGCGAGCATGAACTCCTCGTCCTTGGTGAGCATCGGAAATTTGCGGATTTCCGTGAGATAACGGGACAGTCCCTGTTCAGGCGACATCACCGTTAGCGTCTTATTGGCCATAGGTCCCTCCGACCGGATACGAGAGCAGGCTCTGCGGCTCTGACCACCTGACGTGCATCATCACCTCGCCCCTCAATAGACAAGATGGGGATCCTCGGCCTTGGGGAAAAGGGGGCGGATCGCCAGATAACGCCGCCGCGCGTGAAAAGTCGCGGCAAGCTGAAAACATTTAATAGCACAGAGTCAGTTGCAGATAAAGGCGGACGCGCGGCGGAGCGATGGCGGCGGCTTAAAGTTCCGTCAGAAGCCGTTCGAGGGCCTGGAAATCGGCGGGCGGGGGCGTCTCGAAGCGCAGGGCCTCGCCGGTGACCGGGTGGACGAAGCCGAGGACGGCGGCGTGCAGGGCCTGGCGGGCCAGGCCGGACTGGGCGAGGGCGGCGCGGACCGGGGCGGCGGGCGCGCCCGAGCCATAGGCGGGATCGCCCAGCAGGGGCGCGCCCTTGGCCGCCATATGCACCCGGATCTGGTGGGTGCGGCCGGTGTGCAGGGTGCAGGCGACGCGGGCGGCCAGGGGCGCGCCGGAGGCCTTGGCCGGGCGGCCGAAGACGCGCTGGACCACATAGTCGGTGACGGCCAGGCGGCCGCCGGACTTCAGCACGGCCATCTTCTTGCGGTCATGGGGTGAACGGCCGATCAGGGTCTCGATGCGGCCCTTCTCGGGCGAAGGCGC
The DNA here is from genome assembly GCF_003627995.1 of Brevundimonas naejangsanensis. Lineage (NCBI taxonomy): Bacteria > Pseudomonadati > Pseudomonadota > Alphaproteobacteria > Caulobacterales > Caulobacteraceae > Brevundimonas > Brevundimonas naejangsanensis. The sequence continues at coordinate 1,811,768 of NZ_CP032707.1, forward strand.
GCCGCGGGTCAGGGCCAGGTAGGTGCGCTCGATGTCGTGGGTCGCGAACAGGGCGGCCAGGCCGGCGTGGGCGCGGTCGCTCTTGGCGGCGACCATGACGCCGGAGGTGTCCTTGTCGAGGCGGTGGACGATGCCGGGGCGGCCTGGATCGCCGAGGGCCGACAGGGTGGCGCAGTGATGCAGCAGGGCGTTGACCAGGGTGCCGGTCTCGCAGCCGGGGCCGGGATGGACGGCCATGCCGGGGGCCTTGTCGATGACGATCAGGTCGTCGTCCTCGAACAGGACGGCCAGGGGCAGGGCCTCGGGGCGCAGCTCGGCCGGGGCGGCGGGCGGCACGACGATCTCATAGTCGCCGGGGGCGGGCTTGGCCTTGGCCGCCACGACGGCGCCGTTCAGGAAGACCGCCCCCGCGTCGAGCAGGGCCTGGATGCGGGCGCGCGACAGCTCCGGCAGGGCGTCGGCCAGGGCGCGGTCCAGCCGCGCGGCGCCGGGCGCGACACGGGCCGTCAGCACGGTCAGGTCGGAATCATCGTCAGGCGGGAGGGCGTCGATCACAGCGGCTGCTTAGCACGGTCACGGCGCGCAACGAAAAAGGGCGGCCCGACAGGACCGCCCTTTCATCAGGTCAGGCGACGGGCGCCTCAGGCCGCCTTGGCGGCGGCGTCGATGCGCGGGTCCAGGTCGCCGGCGGCGTAGCGCTTGGCCATCTGGGCGGTCGACAGGGGCTTGATCTTGGAGGCCTGGCCCTCGCAGCCGAACTGCTGGTAGCGCTCGATGCACAGCTTGCGCATGGCTTCCTTTGCGGGCTTGAGATAGGCGCGCGGGTCGAACTCGCCCGGCTTCTCGGCCAGGACCTTGCGGATGGCGCCGGTCATGGCCATGCGGTTGTCGGTGTCGATGTTGATCTTGCGCACGCCGTGCTTGATGCCGCGCTGGATCTCCTCGACCGGCACGCCCCAGGTCTGGGGCATCTGGCCGCCGTAGGCGTTGATGATGTCCTGCAGGTCCTGCGGCACCGACGAGGAGCCGTGCATCACCAGGTGGGTGTTGGGCAGGCGCTTGTGGATCTCCTCGATCACGTTCATGGCCAGGACGGCGCCGTCCGGCTTGCGCGTGAACTTGTAGGCGCCGTGGCTGGTGCCCATGGCGATGGCCAGGGCGTCGACCTTGGTGGCGCGCACGAAGTCGACCGCCTGGTCCGGGTCGGTCAGCAGGGCCGACTGGTCCAGCTTGCCTTCGAAGCCGTGGCCGTCCTCGGCCTCGCCCATGCCGGTCTCCAGCGAGCCGAGCACGCCCAGTTCGCCCTCGACCGAGACGCCGCACGAGTGGGCCATTTCGGTGACGCGACGCGTGACGTCGACGTTGTATTCGTAGGAGGCGGGGGTCTTGGCGTCCTCTTCCAGCGAGCCGTCCATCATCACCGAGGTGAAGCCGTACTGGATGGCGGTGGCGCAGGTGGCCGGGCCGTTGCCGTGGTCCTGGTGCATGCAGACCGGGATATGCGGGTAGAGCTCGACCAGGGCGTCGATCAGGCGGGCCAGGACGACGTCGTTGGCGTAGGAGCGGGCGCCGCGCGAGGCCTGGATGATGACCGGCGCATTGACGGCGTCGGCGGCCTCCATGATGGCCAGGCCCTGCTCCATGTTGTTGATGTTGTAGGCGGGCAGGCCGTAGTCGTATTCCGCCGCGTGGTCGAGCAGTTGTCGCAGCGTGATGCGCGCCATGATTAGTCTCCTGAGCCGGTTATGATTTTGCCCGAGGTCTTAGCCCGAAGGGGCGACGAAGTCACGCCAGGTTACAGGGGCGCAAGCGTAGTGGATTTTAGGCGAACACGCCCTAAGTGGTGCGGCGCCGCCAGGGCGTCTGACCAAGGAGCGGCGATGAGCCAGAACGATGATGCGCTTGACGAGGACGGCGGCGGTTTCGACGTCGACGACTGGTCGCGGCTGACGCCCTTCGCGGGGGCGGTGGCGACCCTGGACGACGTTCAGGCGGGCAAGGCCGTCTTCGCCCTGGGCGATACGGAAGACCCCCGCGTCATCGACATGGAGCTGCCGCAGCCGGTCATCTGGTGGGAGGAAGACGGCGAGCAGGCCGCGGTGATCGTGCAGGCCGAAGCCCATGTCGGACCCGACGGCGAGCTTATGGAAGTGCTGGGGCTGATCCTGCCCGACGGGGGTGTGGCCGTGGCCTTGCTGGATGACGTCGATCTGGTGGACGACACCGATCCGACGTGGCGCGATCTGGTCGGCCGCGCGGTCGATATGGACGACGACGACTAGGTCGCGGTCGTCGCGTCAGGGGCGAGGGCCGCGAACAGCCCTCGCCTTGTCGTTGGGGAATCAGGCGGCGCGGAGCGCCTCGACGCCCGGCAGGACCTTGCCTTCCATCCATTCCAGGAAGGCGCCGCCGGCGGTGGAGACGAAGGTCATGTCGTCCGCTGTGCCCGCGTGGTGCAGGGCCGCGACCGTGTCGCCGCCGCCGGCCACGGCGACCAGCTTGCCGGCCTTGGCCAGTTCGGCGGCGTGCTTGGCGGCGGCCACGGTGGCCTTGTCGAAGGGCGGGACCTCGAACACGCCCAGCGGGCCGTTCCAGATTAGCGTCTTGGACAGGTCCATGGCGCGGTTCAGCCGGGCGACGGTCTCCGGCCCGGCGTCCAGGATCAGGTCGTCGGCGGCGATGCGGTCCAGCGCGCGCACGCCCGACTCGATACCCGGCTTGACGCCCTTGGCCACCACGACGTCGACCGGCAGCAGCAGCTCGCAGCCCTGGCGGCGGGCTTCCTCGATGATTTCGCGGGCGGTGTCGGCCAGGTCCTTCTCGCACAGCGAACCGCCGACATCGACGCCTTGTGCGAACAGGAAGGTGTTGGCCATGCCGCCGCCGATGGCCAGGTAGTCCAGCTTGGCGACCAGGTTCTTCAGCAGGTCCAGCTTGGTCGAGACCTTGGCCCCGCCGACGATGCCGATGACCGGCTTCTGCGGCGCGCCCAGTGCAGCGTCCAGCGCCTGAAGCTCGCGCTTCATCGCCTCGCCCGCATAGGCGGGCAGCAGGCGGGCTAGCCCCTCGGTCGAGGCATGGGCGCGGTGCGCGGCCGAGAAGGCGTCGTTGACGTAGAGATCGCCCAGTTCCGCCAACTGCTGGGCGAAGGCCGGGTCGTTCTTTTCCTCGCCCTTGTGGAAGCGGAGGTTCTCGAGCAGCAGCACGCCGCCGGCGTCCAGATCGGCGATCATCGCCTTGGCCTCATCGCCCACGCAGTCGTCGGCGAAGCGGACGGGGCCGTGCAGCAGCAGCTCCAGCGGCTCGACCACAGGCTTCAGGCTCATCGACGGCACGCGCTCGCCCTTGGGGCGGTCGAAGTGGGCCAGCAGCACGACCTTGGCACCCGCCTCGCGCAGGCGGTGGATGGTCGGCAGGGCGGCCTTCAGCCGGGTGTCGTCGGTGACCTTCCCGTCCTCCATCGGCACGTTGAAGTCCACGCGGACCAGGGCGACCTTGCCCGAAAGGTCGGAAACGTCGTCGAGGGTGCGGAAGGTCATGGGTATCTCGTTTGGGTTGGCCGCAGTCGGCTCAGGTAGGCGTGCTCTGCAAACGCCCGTCGGTGATTTTATATTTACGCCAGTCTGATCGAAGCGACTTGCGGACTTCTACCTCAGTAGGGCCGAAATCCTTGATCCATTCGATGTCCGCCAAGGTCGAGACATCATCAGGTTGGTCAAGCAGTTTCGAGCCGCACCACTTGCCATTGCTGTCAGCATAGACGGCGGTAGCGATGCGTCCATTAAGCCAGTCAAGGGCAAGTGCCTTTGCTGCCTCTGCCGCTCGGTTTGAATCGGTGTCGTCGTATTGGCCGTCGTCAGGAAGGTGAGCTTTCCAGAACCCGAAGGTGATAGTGAGCTCGCCTTCATAAGTGTCGATGATGACGGGCTCGACTGGCTGGTCCGAGTAGGAAGCAATCGTGAGAACCAGATAGTCCGGATTCCACCACTCCCACCGAGCTTGCGTGGCTGGAAGCCAGTCCTTGAGTTCGGCGTAGATCGCTTCCGACCACTCCGTCACCGGTTGATCCGGCGACGGAGTGTATGGAAGTCCGATGGGACCCGTTGGGGGAGCGCCGTTGACTGTCACTTCCCCTATGGCCCCAGTTACAGGAACTTCGCCATCACCAGGGCGGTGTCGGCCATGCGGGTCGCGAAGCCCCACTCGTTGTCGTACCAGGTCAGGACGCGGGCCAGCTTGCCGTCGACGACCTGCGTCTGGGGCAGGGCGGCGGTCGAGGAGGCGGCGACGTGGTTCAGGTCGACCGAGACCAGCGGGTCGGTCGTCGTGGCCAGAACGCCCTTCATCGGGCCGTCGGCGGCGGCTTGCAGGGCCGCGTTGATTTCCTCGACCGTGACTTCGCGACCGGCGACGACCTTCAGGTCGACGACCGAGACGTTCGGGGTCGGGACGCGGATCGACGAGCCGTCCAGCTTGCCCTTCAGTTCCGGCAGGACCAGGCCCAGGGCCTTGGCGGCGCCGGTCGAGGTCGGGATCATGCTGAGGGCGGCGGCGCGGCCGCGGTACAGATCCTTGTGCATCGTATCCAGCGTCGGCTGGTCGCCGGTGTAGGCGTGGATGGTGGTCATGTAGCCGCGCTCGATGCCGAACAGGTCGTGCAGCACCTTGGCCACCGGGGCCAGGGCGTTGGTCGTGCACGAGCCGTTGGAGACGACGATGTCGTCGGCCGTCAGGGTCTCATGGTTGACCTTATAGACGATGGTCTTGTCGACGCCGTCAGCCGGGGCCGAGACCAGGACGCGCTTGGCGCCGGCCTTCAGGTGGGCCGAGGCCTTGTCCTTCGACGTGAAGATGCCCGTGCATTCCAGGGCGATGTCCACCTTCAGCTCGGCGTGCGGCAGGTTGGCCGGGTCGCGCTCGGCCGTGACCTTGATCTTGCCCGTGCCGACGTCGATCCAGTCCTCGCCGGTCGTGACGGTGCCGGGGAAACGGCCGTGCACGGAGTCATAGCGGAACAGGTGGGCGTTGGTCTCGACCGGGCCCAGGTCGTTGATCGCCACGACCTCGATGTCCTTGCGGCCATGCTCGACGATCGAGCGAAGCACGAGGCGGCCGATGCGGCCGAAGCCATTGATGGCGACGCGAACGGTCATGGGGAGGTCTCCTGAACGAGGGGTATTTATGATTGGCGCCTTAGTGGGACGAGCAGCGTCCGGTTGCAAGTCCGTCGCCGTAACAAGATGTGATGGCCTGTAACCGGACAAGATTGTCCTTCTCCCCTTGTGGGAGAAGGTGGCAGGCGAAGCCTGACGGATGAGGGGTTGCGGGGCCTTTCATGTCGAGGCCCTTGTCCGCCGTCGCGAGACCCCTCATCCGGCCCTGACGGGCCACCTTCTCCCGCAAGGGGAGAAGGAAGACCGCCGGCCTCAGCAGCAGCGAAACCCGCCGCCCGCGCCGAAGCGCCGGGCCTCGTGCAGGCGGAAGAAGGCGGTGCGGTCGAGCGGCGCCTGGTCGGGATGCGTCGCCGCCGCATGGGCGACATAGGCCTCATAGTCCGGCTGGCCGACCATCAGCCCGGCGGTGCGGCGGGCGTCCTTGCCCCACCGCACCAGCGCATCGCGACAGGCGCAGAGCAGGTCCGCGCCGTCCGGGGACGAGGCAACGCCCTGGGACGGGGGCCTAGCCACGGGCCACGTCCATGGCTTCGTCGGCCAGGGTCAGTTCGTGGGCGGCGGGCTGTTCGACCACGGTGGGCCGGTCGGCGCGCAGGGCCTTGAGGCAGGCGTTGACGCCATAGACCACCATGGTCAGCACCACGAACAGGAAGCCCGCGGTCAGCGCCGAGTTGACGTAGTCGTTGACGATGATGCGCTGCATGTCGGCGGCGGTCTTGGCCGGAGCCAGCAGGTCGCCGGCGGCCAGGGCCTCCTGATACTTCCGGGCGTGCGACAGGAAGCCGATCTTGACGTCGGGGTGGACCAGCTTCTGCATCCCCGCCGTGACCGTGCAGATCAGCAGCCAGACCGCCGGAACCGCCGTGGCCCAGGCGAAGCGCTGCCGCTTCATCTTGAACAGGACGACCGTGCCCAGGATCAGGGCGACGGCGGCCAGCATCTGGTTGGCGATGCCGAACAGCGGCCACAGGCTGTTGATGCCGCCCAGCGGATCGACCACGCCGGTGTAGAGGAAATAGCCCCACAGGCCGACCGTCAGGGCCGTGGCCACGACGTTGGCGGTCCAGGACTTGGTCTCGCGCATCTTGGGCATGGCGACGCCCAGCAGATCCTGGATCATGAAGCGGCAGACGCGGGTGCCGGCGTCGACCGTGGTCAGGATGAACAGGGCCTCGAACAGGATGGCGAAGTGATACCAGAAGGCCATCATGGCCTTGCCGCCGATGATCCCCGACAGGATGTGGGCCATGCCGACGGCCAGTGTCGGGGCGCCGCCCGCGCGCGACAGGATGGAATGCTCGCCCACGTCGCGGGCCAGTTGCTCCAGCTCGGCCGGGGTGATGTGGAAACCCCACTGGGCCACGGCGGCGGCGGCCGAGGCGGCGTTGTCGCCGATGATGCTGACCGGGCTGTTCATGGCGAAATAGACGGCCGGGTCCAGCACCGTGGCGGCGATCAGGGCCATGATCGCCACGAAGCTTTCGCACAGCATGGCGCCGTAGCCGATCATCGGAATCTGGTTCTCGTTCTCCAGCAGCTTGGGCGTGGTGCCGGAGGAGATCAGGGCGTGGAAGCCCGAGACGGCCCCGCAGGCGATAGTGATGAACAGGAAGGGGAACAGGGCGCCCGAGAAGACGGGGCCGCTGCCGTCGATGAAGGGGGTGATGGCGGGCATCTGCACGTGCGGCCGCACGATCAGGATGCCGACGGCCAGGGCGACGATGGCGCCGATCTTCAGGAAGGTGGACAGGTAGTCGCGCGGCGCCAGCAGCAGCCAGACCGGAATGACCGAGGCGACAAAGCCATAGGCCATCATGGCGATGGCCAGGGTGGTGCCCGACAGGGTGAAGGCCGGGCCCCAGAAGGGATCGGCCGCGATATGGCCGCCGCCGATGATGGCGAGGATCAGCAGCACCACGCCGATGACCGAGACCTCGCCCACGCGGCCGGGCCGCAGATAACGGGTGTAGAGGCCCATGAAGACGGCGATGGGGATGGTGGCGGCGACGGTGAAGGTCCCCCAGGGGCTCTCGGCCAGGGCCTTGACCACCACCAGGGCCAGAACCGCCAGGATGATGACCATGATCATCAGCACGCCGACCTGGGCGATGATGCCGGGGATGGGGCCCATCTCGGTGCGGACCATGTCGCCCAGCGAGCGGCCGTCGCGGCGGGTGGACATGAACAGGACCATCATGTCCTGCACCGCGCCCGCCAGCACCGCGCCGACCAGGATCCACAGCACGCCGGGCAGATAGCCCATCTGCGCCGCCAGCACCGGCCCGACCAGTGGCCCCGCGCCCGCGATGGCCGCGAAATGGTGGCCGAACAGCACGTTGCGGGGCGTCGGGACGTAGTCGAGCCCGTCGTTATGCCGCACGGCCGGGGTGGGCCGGCGCGCGTTCAGCCCCATGACCTTGCCGGCCAGGTAGCGGGCGTAGAAGCGATAGGCGATGGCATAGACGCACAGGGCCGCCACCACGATCCAGACGGCGCTGATGCTCTCGCCCCGGTGCAGGGCGACGACGGCGAGGGCCACGGCCCCCAGAATGGCGATGGCGCCGAAGATCAGCGCGGTCCTGAGCTTGCCCATGACGAACGGTCCTCCAGGTCGGCTTGGATGCGACCCTTTGGCTCTTTTTGAACCCGAACAGCCGTCGGCGCCAATCGACAATGGTCGAAGAACCGCTTCCTTCTCCCCTTGTGGGAGAAGGTGGGCGCCGGAGGCGCTCGGATGAGGGGTGTGAGCGCGACGTCTGTGAGGGGGCTGGTCGGCGAGGTCAGGGGTTTCAACCGTGCCGCCGCCACCCCTCATCCCTCAGCCCACGGGTCAAGCCCGAGGGCTGCCACCTTCTCCCACAAGGGGAGAAGGGACTTCAAGGCTTGACCACCCGCACCTTGCCCGCCGCCTCGGTCGCGCGCGCACGCGCCTGGTCGGTGTCCGCGCCTCGCGCCAGGGCCACGCCCATGCGGCGGCGCTCGAAGGCTTCGGGCTTGCCGAACAGGCGCAGGTCGGCGGTCGGGACCGACAGAGCCTCGGCCACGCCCTCGAACACCACGCCCTCGGCCTCCATCCCGCCGTAGATGACGGCGCTGGCGCCCGGCTCGCGTAGGGTGACGTCCACCGGCAGGCCCAGGATGGCGCGGGCGTGCAGGGCGAACTCGCTCATGACCTGGGTGGCCAGCGTCACCAGGCCGGTGTCGTGCGGGCGCGGCGAAACCTCGGAGAACCAGACCTCGTCGCCCTTCACGAACAGTTCGACGCCGAAGACGCCAAGGCCGCCCAGCGCGTCCGTGACCTTGCGGGCGATCTCCTGCGCCGACTTCAGCGCGGCGGGGCTCATCGCCTGGGGCTGCCAGCTCTCGACATAGTCGCCCTTCTGCTGGCGGTGGCCGATGGGGGCGCAGAAGTCGGTGCGGATTTCCCCGTCGACGGTCGCCGACCGGACGGTCAGCAGGGTGATCTCATAGTCGAAGTCGATCCGGCCCTCGACGATGACGCAGCCGCCCGCGACCCGGCCCGAGCTTTCCGCATAGGTCCAGGCGTCGGCCACGCCCTCGGGGCCCTCGACATAGGACTGGCCCTTGCCCGAGGACGACATCACCGGCTTGACGAAACAGGGGAAGCCCACGGCCTCGGCGCCCGCCGCCAACTCCTCGGCAGAGACGGCGAAGGCGTAGGGGCTGGTCGGCAGGCCCAGTTCCTCGGCGGCCAGGCGGCGGATGCCCTCGCGGTTCATGGTCAGCTGGGTGGCGCGGGCGGTGGGGATGACCCGCGCAATCCCCGCCGCCTCGATGGCGGCCAGGACGTCGGTGGCGATGGCCTCGATCTCGGGCACGATGATGTGCGGGGCCTCGGCCAGGATGACGCCGTTCAGCACCTGGGCGTCGGTCATGGGGATGACGTGGCTGCGGTGCGCCACCTGCATGGCCGGGGCGTTGGGATAGCGGTCGACCGCGATCACCTCGGCGCCGAGGCGCTGCAGCTCGATGGCGACCTCTTTGCCGAGCTCGCCCGAGCCGAGAAGCATGACGCGGGTGGCGTGGTCGGTGAGGGGGGTGCCGATGCGCATGATCGTCTCCGCTTCCTTCTCCCCTTGAGGGAGAAGGTGGGTCGCAGCGCGACCCGGATGAGGGGTGACGGCGGCGCCCTTTCCGATGTCAGGCCGCCGGTTGGGACAGACTTGATGAGGGGCGCTGACACCCCTCATCCGATCTGCTTCGCAGACCACCTTCTCCCACAAGGGGAGAAGGATTTGAGTGCGCTAACGCCTCCGGCTGCTTGAGTGCTTCTCCTACAAGGGGAGAAGGGATCAGAGCCGCGCCTTGACCTGTTCGACCACGGCCTCGGCGGTGATGCCGAACTCCTTGTAGAGGACTTCGGCCGGGGCCGAGGCGCCGAAGGTGGACATGCCGACGAAGCCGCCGTCCTCGCCGATGAAGCGCTCCCAGCCCTGCTTGATCGCGGCCTCGACGGCGACGCGGACCGTGCCGCGGCCGATGACGGCGTCCTGGTAGGCCTTGGGCTGCTGCTCGAACAGGGCGAAGCAGGGGACCGAGACCACGCGGGTCGGCACGCCTTCGGCCTCCAGCAGCTCGGCGGCCTTGAGGGCCACGGCGACCTCGGTGCCGGTGCCGAACAGGGTGACCTTGGCCTCGCCGCTGGCGGCCTTCAGCTCATAGGCGCCCTTGCGCGACAGGTTCTCGCCGACGTCGGTCAGGCGGACCGCCGGGGTCTTCTGACGCGACAGGCACAGCGCCGTCGGCGTGGTCTTGTGCTGCAGGGCGACCTGCCAGCACTCCAGCGCCTCGACCGTGTCGGCGGGGCGCATGGTCAGCAGGTTGGGGATGGCGCGCAGGGCGGCCAGATGTTCGACCGGCTGGTGGGTCGGGCCGTCTTCGCCCAGGCCGATGCTGTCGTGGGTCAGGACGTGGATCACGCGCACGCCCATCAGGGCGGCCAGGCGGATCGCCGGGCGGCTGTAGTCCGAGAACACCATGAAGGTGCCGCCGTAGGGGATGACCCCGCCGTGCAGGGCCATGCCGTTCATGGCCGAGCCCATGCCGTGCTCGCGGATGCCCCAGTTGACATAACGACCGGCGTAGTCGGGCGCGTCCAGGATATGGGTGTTCTTGACGAAGGTGTTGTTCGAGCCGGTCAGGTCGGCCGAGCCGCCGATCAGTTCGGGGATGGCGTTGAACACCGTCTCCAGCGCCTCGCCCGAGGACTGGCGCGTGGCCATGGCGGGCTGGGTCGAGACCAGCTCCTTGACCTTGGCCTCGAGCGTCTCGAAGGCGCCGGTGGGCAGGTCGCCGGCCATGGCGCGGGTGAAGTCGTCGCGCTGGGCGTGGTTCAGCAGGCGGGCTTCCCACGCCTTGCGGGCCTTGGCGCCCTGCTTGCCGACCTTGGCCCAGGCCTTCTGGATGCCTTCCGGCATGTCGAAGGGCTCGAAGGGCCACTTCAGCGCCTGGCGGGTGGCGGCGATCTCGGTCGCGCCCAGCGCCGCGCCGTGGGTCTTGTGGCTGCCTTCCAGGGTGGCGGCGCCCTTGCCGATCTTGGTCTTGCAGGCGATCAGCGTCGGCTTGGATTGCTTGGTGGCCCAGGCCAGGGCCTTCTTGATGGCGCCGTGGTCGTGGCCGTCGATGGCCTTGACCGCCCAGCCCGAGGCCTTGAAGCGGGCCAGCTGGTCGGTGGCGTCCGACAGCGACAGCTTGCCGTCGATGGTGATCTCGTTGTCGTCCCACAGCACGCACAGCTTGTTCAGCTTGTAGCGGCCGGCCAGGGCGATGGCTTCCTGCGACACGCCTTCCATCAGGCAGCCGTCGCCGGCGATGACCCAGGTGCGGTGGTCGACCAGGTCGTCGCCGAAGCGGGCGGCCAGGTGACGCTCGGCCAGGGCGAAGCCGACCGAGTTGGCGATGCCCTGACCCAGGGGGCCGGTGGTGGTCTCAATGCCCGCCATATAGCCGTATTCCGGGTGGCCCGCGGTGCGGGCGCCCCACTGGCGGAAGTTCTCCAGCTGCTCGCGGGTGGCGTCCTTGTAGCCGGTCAGGTGCAGCAGGCTGTAGATCAGCATGGAGCCGTGGCCGGCCGACAGGATGAAGCGGTCGCGGTCGGCCCAGTCGGGACGGCTCGCGTCGAACTTCAGGAATTTCGAGAACAGGACGGTGGCCACGTCGGCCATGCCCATGGGCATGCCAGGGTGGCCGCTCTTGGCCTTTTCGACCGCATCCATGGACAGCACCCGGATGGCGTCGGCCATCTGTTTGGGCGAGGGCTTGGCGAATGCAGCTTGGGCGTCGGTCACGGCGAGACCTTTCGTCACGAACAGGATAAAGCGGGGGCGGCGCCGCTTTACCCCGGCGCTCGCGCAGGTTCTACACGGAATCTGGAAGAAAGGACCCCCATGGACGCCGTTACGGCTGCAAAGGCGCGCATCGATCGTGCGCTGGCCGATCTGGAACGCAAGGTGCTGGAGCTGAAGGCGAGGCCCGGCTCGGCCCCGCCCATCCCGGACGACGACCTGTTCGCGCCCCGTCCCTCGAATGCGGCCGACCTGGCGCGTATCGCCGAGCTGGAGACGGCGGGGCAGGAAACCGCCCAGGCCCTGGCCCGCGCGGCCGACGCCGTGCGCGACGTCCTGGCCCAGCAGCAGCCGCAAGCCGAGCAGGAGGCGAACTGATGGCGACGGTGACGGTTGAGGTTCACGGCCGCCCCTACGCCGTGGGATGCGCCGACGGCCAGGAGGCGCGCGTGCGCGACCTGGCGGCCCAGTTCCATGAGCGGGTGCAGGGCGTGGCGGACCAGGTGGGTCAGGTCGGGGACGTGCGACTGTTCCTGATGGCCGCCCTGATGCTGGCCGACGAGTTGCAGGAGGCGAAGCGCCAGGCCGGGCCGCAGTTCCAGGCGCGCGCCAAGGCCGCCCCGACGCCGGCGCCCGCCGCCCCGCCCAGCGACGGCGTGGCCGAGGCCCTGAACGCGGTCGCGGCGCGGATCGAGAAGATCGTCCAGACGATCTGAGGCGCAGGTTCTCCCTCCCCTTCATGGGGAGGGTGGCTGAGCCTGCAAGGCGAAGTCGGGTGGGGGCGACGCGGCTATTCAAGCGCTGCGCCTTGATCGCCTGGCCCTCCCCACCCGGTCGCTGCGCGACCACCCTCCCCAAAATGGGGAGGGAGAAAGTCGGTTCAGCATTGTTGAAACCGGCCCGAGCGCCTATCTTGTTCGACGGCGGGTCCTGCTGCGGCTCACGTCGAAGACAACATATCCTTCTGACCTTAATTCACTCATAGGGATCTGTCCCTGTCCGGGCTCGAGGGCCTGGGCATACGGAGCCCACCTGGCTACCCAGGTCGAGAGGATTTAAACGCGCTTCACGGCTCACGCGGCGCCGCCACCCCATCTTTCTTAGTGCGCTATGCTCGGCCCGCGGGGCCTCGCTGCTTGAGCGCATGGTTGAGCGCTATGCTCTCGCGACGCAGTCGCTCGCTGCTTGAGCGCGTTTCTCCTCCCCATTCCATGGGGAGGCGGATCGGACGCGTCAGCGTCCGAGACGGAGGGGCTGCTTGGTTCCGCCGTCCTTGCCCCTCCACCGCTACGCGGTCCCCCTCCCCACAAAGTGGGGAGGAAAGCCAGGCGACGGTGGTAGAGAAGCCTCATGACCCCCAAGCACCAACTCCGCGCCGCCATGCGCGCCCTGCGCAAGCGCCTGGCCGAGGTCGACGCCGAGGCCGCCGAGCGGGCGGCGGGCCACGCCGAGGCCTTGCCGTCGGGTGGAACCGTCGCCCTCTATCGCGCCATGGGTTCCGAGCTGGACACCGACGCCCTAGCCAACGTCCTGCATCAGGCGGGCCGTCGGCTGTGCCTGCCGGTGGTGCTGGAGCGCGACGCCGCCATGGTCTTTCGCGCCTGGACGCCCGGCGAGCCGCTGGAGCTGGACGCCGCCGGATGCCCCGCGCCCCTGCCGCTCAGCGAGCGCGTCACGCCCGACCTGATCCTGACGCCCCTGCTGGCCTTCGATCTTCACGGCGGGCGGCTGGGGCAGGGCGGGGGCTATTACGACCGGACCTTCGCGGCCCTGCCGGAGACCAGGCGCATCGGTTTCGCCTATGCGGGACAGCAGGTCGAGCCGCTTGATCTGGAACCGCATGACATGCGTCTGCATGGCGTTCTGACCGAGACCGGCTATAGAGCCTTCGCATGAGACTGGCTTTTTTCGGTGACGTGGTCGGCAAGTCCGGGCGCGATGGTTTGGCGGATCATCTTCCGGGGCTGAGGCGCGACCTCAAGCTCGACTTCGTGGTGGTCAACGCCGAGAACGCGGCGGGCGGTTTCGGCATCACCGAGAACACGGCCAACGACATCTTCAACGCCGGGGCCGACGTCCTGACGCTGGGCAACCACAGCTGGGACCAGCGCGAGGCCCTGACCTACATCGTGCGCGAGCCGCGCCTGATCCGCCCGGCCAACTATCCGCGCCTGATGGACGCGCCGGGGCGCGGCGCCGACGTCTTCGTCACCGCCGACGGCCGCCGGGTGCTGGTCATCAACGTCCTGGGCCGGATCCACATGGACCCGATGGACGATCCCTTCAGCGCCGTGGAGCGCGAGCTGGAGGCGGCGCCCCTCGGCGTCGTCGCCGACGCCGTCATCGTCGACATGCACGCCGAGGCGACCAGCGAGAAGATGGGCATGGGCCACTTCTGCGACGGCCGCGCCAGCCTGGTGGTCGGCACCCACACCCACGTCCCTACGGCGGACGCCCAGATCCTGCCCCACGGCACGGCCTATCAGACGGACGCTGGCGGCTGCTGCGACTACGACTCCGTCATCGGCAACGACAAGGAAGAGCCGCTGCGCCGCTTCACCACGCGGCTTTCCGGCGGGCGCTATGTCCCCGCCAGCGGCCCGGCCACCGTCTGCGGCGTCTTCGTCGAGACCGACGACCGCACCGGCCTGGCCACCCGCGTCGAGCCGATCCGCGTCGGCGGCCGCCTGAGCCAGGCGATCCCTCAGGTCTGAACCTGTCTGTGATTTAATCCCGCCGGACGCATCCGTCCGGGCGCGACGCGGCCTCCCTTCCTCGGAACGAGGAGGGAGTTTCGATGGTCAAGCATTTCGTCGTCCTGGCGGGCGCCTGTCTGGCCCTGGCCGCCGGGCCTGTCCTGGCCCGACCAGCGCCAGGTGCGCCGCCCGAACCCGTTCGGGTGATGGTCGTCGGGACCTATCATTTCGGCAATCCGGGGCAGGACCTGAACAACGCCCGGATCGCGCCGGTCACGACCCCTGAAAAGCAGGCCCAGCTGGCGGCCCTGGCCGAGCGCCTGGCTCGCTTCCGGCCCACGGCCGTAGCGGTCGAGCGGGTGGCGGCCGATCCCGACACCCTGCTGGATCAAATCTATCCGCGTTTCGACGGCGCCATGCTGGCCTCCAATCCCGACGAGCGGGTGCAGATCGCCTATCGCCTGGCCTCGCGCCTGGGGCTGGAGCGGGTCTATGCGATCGACGAACAGTCCGAGACCCGGGACTACTTTCCATTCGGGGCGGTCATGGACTGGTGGAAAGCCAATGGCCAAGAGGCGGCCTTCGCGCGGCTGAACGGCCCGGTGGCCGCGGCCACGGCCGAGCTGGAACGGCGCCAGCACACGGATTCCATCGGCGACATCCTGGCGGACATGAACGATCCGGGCGACGCCTTGAACGGGCCGGCGGGCCAGTCGGCCTTCTACTATGGGCTTATGGCGGCCGGGGACGGGCGCAGCCAGCCCGGCGCGGCCCTTAACGCGGGGTGGTACGAGCGCAACGCCCGCATCTTCGCCAAGCTGGCGGCCGTGGCGCGGCCGGGCGACCGGATCGTCGTGGTCTATGGCGCCGGGCACAACTACTGGCTGCGCCACTTCATCAGCATGACGCCGGGCTTCGAACTGGTGGAAGCCTCGCCCTATCTGGCGGAGGACTGAGCCTTGGCCCGGTTCCGCCGCGCCCGCAGCCGCAGCCGCATCGGCGCGCGGCTGCGCAGGGTGATCTGGTGGGTGGGGCGCGGCTCGACCGGGGTGATGGCCTCGACCTCGGCGGCGCGCAGGATCGTGGCCAAGGCGATCATCGCCTCCTGCATGGCGAAGGCGGCGCCGATGCAGACGCGCGGCCCGGCGCTGAAGGGGATGTAGGCATAGCGGTCGATGGCCTTGCGGTTCTCAGGCAGGAAGCGCTCGGGGCGGAAGGCGTTCGGGTCGTCCCACAGGGTCTCGTGGCGGTGGATGATCCAGGGTGAGACGATGACGGTGGTCCCCGCCTCTATGGCCTGTCCGCCGATCACGTCGGCCGCCACGGCGCGCCGCATCAGGGTCGGGGCGGGCGGGAAGAGGCGCATGGCTTCCTCGATCACCGCCCGGGTCCAGGGCAGCGCGGCAGCCCAGCCGGGATCGGATACGTCGAAGGCGTCGGCTTCGGCCTTCAGCCGCGCCGCCGTCTGGGGCGAGCGCGAGATCAGGTGCAGGGCCCAGCCCAGGGTGCGGGCCGTGGTCTCGTGTCCCGCCAGGATGAAGGTCAGGATGTTGGCCGCGACCTCGCGGTTGGTCAGGGCGGCGCCATCCGTCTCGTCGCGGGCCGACAGAAGCGCGCTGAGCAGGTCGTCGGGCGCGGTCTCGCCGGCCTCCATCCGCTTGCGTCGGGCGGCGACCAGGCGGCCGACCCGGTCTTCGAAGAAGCGCGCCGAACCGGCGCTGGCGGCGCGGCCCAGGCGCGGAATCCAGCCCGGCGCATTGATCACGTCCAGCGGGTCGATGCGCGCGCCGATGCGGAGATAGCGGTTCAGCGCCTGCTCGAAGCCGCGCGCGTCGCCTTCCAGTTCGTCCGAGAACAGGGCCGCCGACAGGATGTCGAAGGTCAGGCCCGACATCTCATGGTCGATGTCCAGCACCCGCGCCCCATACTCCAGTTTCCAGCCCTTCACCCGGCCGGCGCAGACCTGAGCCATGCGGGCGGCGGTCTTCTGGGTGCGGGCGGGGGTGAAGAGGGGCGCCAGGATGCGCCGCGCCCGGCGCCAGGCCTCGCCCTCCGCCAGCAGCAGCCCTTCGGCCAGCAGCGGCCCCAGGACGCGGCGCTGCAGGTCGCCCTTTTCATAGTTGGCGGCGTTCTCGGTCAGGACGCGGCGCACGCCCTCGGGGTGGCTGACCACCAGGATCGCCCCCATCGGCCCCTTGCCGTAGAGCTGCGGCTCGGTGAAGTGCCGCTCGGACCAGATCAGCAGGGGATCGCGCCAGCTCTGCCACAGGAAGGGCAGGAAGGGCATGGGCCGGGTGCGGCGCGGCGGCGTCCAGGGACGAAAGGGCGAGGCGGCGGCGTCGATCATGGAACGCTCCTTCTCAGGTCCGCTCCATATTTATTGACTCTTGTGTCAAAATGAAGGGCCTTGAGGCTGTCCTCTGGAACGCTTGGTCCGGACCAGTTGTTCGCGCAGACCATGAAGCTGGGCCGCCCGAGGTTCGGGCGAATGGGCGTGCGCCACATGGGCCTGGGCCGCGCGGGCCAGGGCCAGGCGGCGGGCGGGATCGGCGATCAGCCCGTCCATGGCGGCGCCCAGGCCCTCGGCCGTCAGCGCGTCGACATAGACGGCGTGCGGGCCGCTGGCTTCGCGCAGGCCGCCGCGCCCGGACGAGATCAGGGCCGCGCCGGCCGCATGGGCCTCCAGCGCCGTCAGCCCCAGGGGCTCGGCCCAGACCGAGGGCGTCAGGGCGATGGCCGCCCGCCGCATGACGGCGCGGACCTCGGCCAGGGGGGCGGACTTCAGGACGGAGACACGTTCGCCGAACCGCTCCAGAGGGGCGACATGGGGCGCGGCCCAGGCGGCGTGCCGGTCCCAGTCGTTGAGCATCAGCACGGCGCGCCAGTCGGGATGGCGCTCCAGCACGCCGGGCAGGGCGGCGCAGATCAGGTCGACGCCCTTTTCCGGCATGGCGCGTCCGGCGAAGGCGATCAGCGGCTCGCGCTCGTCCACGGGCGCCCGCCACAGGTCGACGTCGATGGGGTTGGGCACGGCGAAGGCCTTGGCCTCCAACCGGGGGAAGGCCTTGAGAAAGTCCCGTCGCGCCGCTTCGCTGACGAAGATCAGTCCGTCCATGCGGCCATAGCGCCGCTCATAACGCCAGCGGTCGACGACGTGGCGCGGCGGCTTCACCGCATTGTGGCGATAGAGGGTGACCGCCGCGTCGGGGAAGCGCGGGGCCAGGGCGACGGCCTGCTCGGTCTGCTGGTGGAACTCAATCACGTCGGGGCGATAGGCGGCCAGGGCCTGGCGCAGGGCCTTCAGCCGGTTCGCGGCGGGCAGGGCGTGGACCGGCAGCTCGCCGTGATCCTGGGCGCCGTCGCAGCAGAAGACGCGGACCTGGCCGACGTCGACCCGCGCCAGCGTCCGCGCCACCGTCTCCATCGAGTTTGGATGCTCGAGGCAGAAGCGTGCGCCGACGGGCATGACGACGGCGGTTCTCATGCCGGGCGGTCTCCGGTCAGGGGTGTTAGGGCTTTGCGGCGGCGCGGGCCTCGAGGGCCCGCAGGCGGCCTTCCTCGGCCTTCAGGTCGCCGGTCAGCTGGCCCTTCAGCGCGGGGTCGGCAGTGGCGGCCAGCAGGGCGCGGGTCTCCTCCACCGCCTGACGGCGCGCGGCGATCAGGCGTGACAGCTCGTCGGTCTCGGCCGGAGCCGGGGCCGAGGCGCGGCGCGCGGCTTGAGCCTCGGCTTCCTCGGTGGTCTTCAGCGCGGCGGCGTGGCGGGCGGCGGCGGCGTCGCGCAGGGCGTGCTGGACGGGATCGCCGCCCTCGAACTCGCAGGCCGACAGCAAGGCGGCGCCGGCGACGACGAGGATCAGGGCGCCAACCCGAGCGTTTGCTCGCATCAGCCTTCGATCCAGTTGGGCATCCAGCCTTCGTGGAACTCGCGCAGGTGGGCGACGGGGATGCGGAACAGCTCGCCCTTCGGACCCGAGGAGGCGAAGTCCGCGCCCTTGACCTGGCCCACGACCGAGGCGTGCAGCCCGGCGTCCTGGGCCTTGGCGATCAGGGCGTCGGCGTCCGACACGGCGACCAGATAACGGGCCTGGTCTTCGCCGAACAGGAAGGCGTGGGCATGGGCGGCGCTGGAGGCGTTCAGCTCGATGCCGACGTCCGAGGCCAGGGCGATGTCCGCCGCCGCCCCGACCAGGCCGCCGTCCGACAGGTCGTGCACCAGGGCCAGCTCGCCCGCCTCGATCAGGGCGCGCACGAAGTCGCCGGTCTTGCGTTCCAGCTTCAGGTCGACCGGCGGCGGGGCGCCGTCCTCGCGGCCCAGCACCTCGCGTAGATAGATGGAGGCCCCCAGTTCGCCGTTGGTCTGGCCGATCAGCACCAGGACGTCGCCCTCGGCCGCGCCGCCGAAGCCGGTGGTCACGTCGTAGTTGGTCAGCAGGCCCACGGCGCCGACGGTCGGCGTCGGCGGAATGGCGACGCCGTTGGTCTCGTTGTAGAGGCTGACGTTGCCCGACACGACGGGGAAGTCGAGCTCGCGGCAGGCCTCGGCCATGCCGTCCGTGGCGCGGACGATCTGGCCCATGATCTCGGGGCGCTGCGGGTTGCCGAAGTTCAGGTTGTCGGTGATGGCGATGGGGCGGCTACCCACGGCGGTCAGGTTGCGCCACGCCTCGGCCACGGCCTGCTTGCCGCCTTCATAGGGGTCGGCCTGGACATAGCGCGGGGTGCAGTCGCTGGTGACGGCCAGTCCTTTTTCGGTGCCGTGGACGCGGATCACGCCCGCGTCGGCGCCGGTCGAGGAATCCTGCAGGGTGTCGGCCATGACGTGGCGGTCGTACTGCTCCCAGATCCAGCGCTTGGAGGCCATGTCGGGGCAGGCGATGACCTTCAGCACCGCGTCGTTCCAGCTGTCCGGCGCGGGCACTTCGCCCGGATCGAGGCGCGGCTGCAGCTCGGGCTGGACCCAGGGGCGGTCATACAGGGGCGCGTCGTCGAACAGCGGGGCCAGCGGCACGTCGCAGACCACCTCGCCGTGATGCTTCAGCACCAGATGGCCGGTGTCGGTGGTCTTGCCGATGACGGCGAAGTCCAGGCCCCACTTCTGGAAGATGCGGTAGCCGACATCCTCGAAGCCCGGCTTCAGGACCGCCAGCATGCGCTCCTGGCTTTCCGACAGCATCATCTCATAGGCGGTCATGCCGGTTTCGCGCTGGGGCACCTTGTCCAGGTCCAACTCGACGCCGACGCCGCCCTTGCCCGCCATCTCGACGGACGACGAGGTCAGACCCGCCGCGCCCATGTCCTGGATGGCGGCGACCGCGCCCGAGGCCATCAGTTCGAGGGTGGCCTCGATCAGCAGCTTCTCGGCGAAGGGGTCGCCCACCTGGACGGTGGGGCGCTTGGCGTCCGACTCATCGTCGAACTCGGCCGAGGACATGGTGGCGCCGTGGATGCCGTCGCGGCCGGTCTTGGAGCCGAAATAGACCACGTCGTGGCCCGCTTCCGGCGCGGCCGAATAGTAGATTTCATCGGCTCGCGCCAGGCCCACGCACATGGCGTTGACCAGGATGTTGCCGTTGTAGCCCTTGTGGAAGTTGGTCTCGCCCGCAACGGTCGGCACGCCGACGCAGTTGCCGTAGCCGCCGATGCCCGAGACCACGCCCTTGACCAGGCGCTTGGTCTTCTCATGCGAGGGATCGCCGAAGCGCAGGGCGTTCAGCAGGGCCACCGGGCGGGCGCCCATGGTGAAGACGTCGCGCATGATGCCGCCCACGCCCGTCGCCGCGCCCTGATAGGGCTCGATGTAGGAGGGGTGGTTGTGGCTCTCCATCTTGAAGATGCAGGCGTCGCCGTCGTCGATGTCGATCACGCCGGCGTTCTCGCCAGGGCCGCAGATGACGCGGGCGCCCGTGACCGGGAACTTCATCAGCTGCTTCTTGGACGACTTGTAGGAGCAGTGCTCGGACCACATGACCGAGAACACGCCCAGTTCGACCTGGTTGGGCTCGCGGCCCAGCCGGTCCAGCAGGACCTGATATTCATTGGGGGCGAGGCCGTACTCTTCGGCCAGCTGGGCGATGGTCTTTTGGGGCGCGCTCATGGGCGGGCCTTCTAGCCGTCTCTGGGGCGTCTGTCAGCCCGTCACCGGCGTTCGATCCCGCGCCTCAGGCCGAAGGTCACGATGACCCCCGCCACCACCACGAGGAAGGCCGCCGCCAGGGCCGTGAAGGCCAGCATCGGCTTGACCTCCTGCTCCGCCACGAAGGCCCCGACCAGGCCCCAGGCGATGGGCAGGGGATAGGCCAGGGTCCGCAGGGCCCAGGTCACGCCGATGCCGACCAGGGTGGTCGCGACGACGGCCAGGACGGCCCAGCCGGTCGGCGACAGGGCGGCGGGCAGGGCCTCGAACGCCGTCGCCACGGTGATCAGGTTCAGCGGCGCCGCCACGGTCAGCCACCCCGCCAGCGCCGCCAGCGGCCAGATCAGGAACCATCGGTCCCGCGCCATCGCCCCGGTCGCGCGGATCGTCCGGGCGCTGGCCAGCATCGGCAGCAGCAGGGCCAGCAGCGAGGCGAAGATGACGATGACGCTGGCCGCCTTCAGGTTCAGCGCCGCCATGACGATCCAAAAGCCGACGCCGAAGAAGGCCACGACCGACGGCCAGCCCATGAGGCCGATCAGCACGCTCTCGTCCGTCTGGGGCAAGGCCTGGCGCCCGGCGTAGATCAGGATGCCCAGATACAGCAGGCTCCAGATCGAAAAGGCGTAGCTCGCTACGCGCAGGGTCTGGTTCCCGTCGGCGGCGAATTCGGCCTGGCTCAGGCCAAGGTGGCCCAGGGCCTGAACGATGGGAACGACCACGGCGAAGACGGCGGCGGCCAGGACGGCCAGGCGGCGAGTCTGCTGGGCGGGGGTCAGGCGTTCGATGGCGGCCATGGGGGTCTCTGGGGTTTCTCTGGGGTCTCTCCGGGGGCTTTCCGGCTCAGCTTCGCCGCTATCTACGCGCCGGGGCGGGGATTGGTTCACGGCTTGGTTCAAGGGGGGCGGAACCGAGGGCGGCCTTTGCGGCTTGCTCTTATCAGATGTTGTCCTGGAGCCCGCCGATGACCGCCGCCAAGTCTCCGCCCCCTCCCGTCGCGACGCCGCCCGAACCTATCGAGCAGACCTTCGAGGAAGAGATCGAAACCCAGCATGCTCTGGAGCAGGGGCTCGGCATTGGCGCGCGCGAACTGGCCGCCATCCATGAATCGGGGGCCGAGGGCACGCTGGAGCGCGCCTCCGACGAAGAGGGCGAACCGGCCGAGGAAGAGGTCGAGGTCGGCGACTCCGGCCGCAGCGCCAGCGTGCTGGACCGCAAGACCGACCGAGCTTGACCGGCGCGGTTGAGCAAGGTTCCATCGGTCCATGACCGATGTTCGCCCTAGCGCTCCGCGGGTCCAGGCCCAGATGCCGGCACAGGCTCAGGTGCAAGGCCTGATGCTCCAGGCGCGGCAGGCGCGTGAACGGTCCGACTTCACGGCCCTGGCGGCGGCGGCGGAGGCCTTGCTGCGGATCAATCCGCGGGAGCCCCAGGCCCTGGTGTTCAAGGGCGACGTCCTGAGCGCCCAGGGCGACCATCGCTCGGCCATGAGCTTCTACGGCGCCGCCCTCGCCCAGGGGCGGGCGGTGGTCGCGCCCTCGCCGGAGCTGCGGGCGGAGCTTCAGCACGCGGCTCAGGCGCAGGCCGAGGGGGCGCTGCGGTTCGAGCAGGGGCTGCGCGACGGCCTGGCCCAGCGCGGGTTCGATCCGGCGACGTCGAGCCCGCGCTTCGCCGCCTCTCTGGATCTGATGACGGGGCGGCGGCGGCTCTACTATCAGCAGCCGAAGTTCTACATGTTTCCCGGCCTGCCCCAGGTGGAGTTCCAGCCGCGCGAGACCGTCGCCTGGCTGGCCGAGGTGGAGGCGGCGGCGCCCGCCATCCGGGCCGAGCTCGACGCCATCCTGGCGGAACCGGCCCTGTTCGCTCCCTATATCGAGGATCGCGCCAACCGCCCCCAGAGCGACCAGGCGGGCCTGCTGGGCAACGCGGCCTGGAGCGCGGTCTTCCTGTGGAAGGACGGGGCCGAGGTTCCCGAGGTCGCCGAACGATGCCCGCAGACGATGGCGGCCCTGGCGGCGGCGCCTCTTTGCCGCATCCCCGGCCGCTCGCCGTCGATCCTGTTCTCCAAGCTGCAGGCAGGGGCGAAGATTCCGCCCCACAACGGCCTGATCAACACGCGGCTGATCTGTCATCTGCCGCTGGTCGTGCCGCCGGATTGCTGGTTCCGCGTCGGCGGCGAGGAACGGCGATGGAAGGCGGGCGAGGCCTGGGCTTTTGACGACACCATTGAGCACGAGGCCGCCAACGACAGCGATCAGGACCGCACCATCCTGATCTTCGATGTCTGGAAGCCCGAGATCACGGCCGAGGAGCAGGATCTGATCCGCGCCCTGTTCGCCACGATCGACGCCAGCGGCTCAGGCGCGCCCAAGCTGGGCGTTTAAACCGCCGCGTAGATGCTCTGGAACAGGACGGCGCCGTCGGCGCTGCCCAGTTCGGCTTCGAACGCACGATCCGGGTGAGGCATCATGCCCAGCACATTGCCGCGCTCGTTCTGCAGGCCCGCGATGTCGCCGACCGAGCCGTTGGGGTTGTCGACGTAGCGGAAGACGACCTGACCCTCGCCCTCGATGCGCTTCAGCGTTTCTTCGTCGGCGTAATAGTTCCCGTCAGCGTTGCCCTGGGTCATGACAATCTCGCGCTGGCCCTGATAGCCCGAGGTGAAGCGGGTCTGGGCGTTGGCGACGGTGATGCTGATGGGCTTGCAGATGTATTTCAGGCTGCTGTTGCGCATCAGGGCGCCCGGCAGCATCCCGGCTTCGCACAGGACCTGGAAGCCGTTGCAGATGCCGACCACGGTGACGCCGTCGTCGGCGGCCTTCTTGACCGCCTGCATGATCGGGGCCTGGGCCGCCATCGCGCCGCAGCGCAGATAGTCGCCATAGGAGAAGCCGCCCGGCAGCACGATCAGATCGAGGCCCTTGGGCAGTTCGGTCTCGGCGTGCCAGACCATCTGGACCTGTTCGCCAGTGGAACGTTCGACGGCGACCTTGCAGTCGCGATCGCAGTTGGAACCGGGGAAGACGATGACGGCTGCGCTCATGGCCGGGCCTCCTAGCATCAATTGTTTCGGATGTCAGGCGTGGCCGGAGTTCCTTTTTCCTCCCCATGCAATGGGAGGTGGCGCGGCGCAGACATGCGCCGTGACGGAGGGGCTGCTTGGTTCCGCTGTCGCAGCCCCTTCACCACGTCGTGGTCCCCCTCCCCATGCCATGGGGAGGAAAGGTGAAGCATCAACCGACCTTGCGCCCCGTCAGCGGGCATCACGCTTTGTGTCAGGGCTCCCGCTTGAGCGGGATCAGCCGGCCTTGTTCTCGTAGGTTGCGGTGATCGAGGCCTTGGCCAGGGTGTGGAAATGCAGGTTGAAGCCGAAGACGGCGCCCGAGTCGTCCGCGCTCACCGGCAGGCGCTCCACGTCCACGGCGAAGACGGTGAAGACATAGCGGTGCGGGCCGTGGCCGGGCGGCGGGGCGGCGCCGCCGAAGCCGGCCTCGCCGTAGTCGGTGCGGCCCTGGACGGCGCCGTGGGGCAGGTTGGCTCCGCCCACCTTGCCCGCTCCGGCGGCGAGGGCGGTCACGTCCGCGGGGATGTTGGCGACCGTCCAGTGCCAGAAGCCCGAGCCGGTCGGGGCGTCGGGATCGAAGCAGGTGACGGCGAAGCTTTTCGTGCCCTCGGGCGCGCCCGACCACGACAGCTGCGGCGACTTATTGCCCCGCGCCTTGACCTGGGCGTCAGGCAGGAGCCCGCCCTCGACGAAGTCGGCGGAGGTGACGGTGAAGCTCATGACGGCGCTCTCCCTTGGCGGTGGTTTTCCGAACCCCGGACTAACGGAACGCTGGTCATCGGCGTTGCGCCGCGACATTGTGTTCCTAGCCGTGAGGCCGAGCCGTCTTGATGAGCGGAGGAACGGGATGCTGCAAGCCCTGTTGGACCGGACGTTTCAGACACGGGCGATCCGGGTGCGCCTGCCGGACGGCCGCGAACTGGTCGCGGGGCCGGGCGAGCCCGAGCTGACGGCGGTCCTGACCGACGCCAAGGCCGCCCTCGCCATCGCCGCCAATCCCGACCTGGCCCTGGGCGAGGCCTTCATGGACGGGACGTTCCGGGTCGAGGGCGGCAGTGTCTATGACTTCCTGCAGCTGACCACCTCGCAGCTGGCGCTGCGGCCCCGGGCGGGCAGGCTGGGCCTGTTGCAGCGCATCCGGCGCGGGGCCGAACAGGCCAACGACCGGCTGCACGCCCGCAGCAACGTCCATCACCACTACGACCTGACGGTCGACTTCTATCGCCTGTTCCTGGACGAGGACCTGCAATACTCCTGCGCCTTCTTCGAGACGCCGGGCGCCACCCTGGCCGAGGCCCAGGTCGCCAAGAAGCGCCGCCTGATCGACAAGCTGCTGCTGGAGCCAGGGCAGGCGGCCCTGGACATCGGCTGCGGCTGGGGCGGCTTGGGCCTGTCGATGGTCGAGCGCGGGGCGCGCGTCACCGGCGTCACCCTGTCGACCGAACAGCATCGCACGGCCAATGAGCGGGCGGCGGCCAGGGGCGTCTCGGACCGGGCCGACTTCCGGCTTCAGGACTATCGCGACCTGGACCAGACCTTCGACCGGATCATTTCGGTGGGGATGTTCGAGCACGTCGGCGCGCCGAACTATCAGGAGTATTTCGACGCCGTGGCCCGGCTGCTGAGCGACGACGGGGTGGCGGTGATCCATTCCATCGGCCGCAAGACCCCGCCCAGCCGCACCCAGACCTGGATCCGCAAATACATCTTCCCCGGCGGCTACATCCCGGCCCTGTCCGAGGTGCTGCCGGCCATCGAGCGGGCGGGCCTGTGGGTCACGGACATGGAGGTGCTGCGGCTGCACTACGCCGAGACCCTGCGCCATTGGCGCGAACGCTTCCTGGCGCGGCGCGACGAGGCCCTGGCCATGTACGACGAGCGCTTCTGCCGGATGTGGGAGTTCTACCTGGCCTGCAGCGAGGTGGCCTTCCGCGAACTGGGCCACATGGTGTTCCAGCTGCAGCTGACCAAGCAGCAGACGGCGGTTCCGCTGAGCCGGGATTACCTGTGCGAGTAGAGGCGGCTTCTCTCCTCCCCATTTTATGGGGAGGGGCCGCTGCGGCGGAACCAAGCGGCCCCTCCGTCACGTCGCCTGTCGCTCCGCGCCACCTCCCCACAAAGTGGGGAGGAAATGAAAAAGGCCGCTCTTGCGAGCGGCCTTGATCGTCTGATCCGTCTTCGCCGTCAGGCGACTTCGATGCGGTAGCCTTCGATGACCGTGTTGGCCAGCAGGGTCTCGCACATGCGCTTCACCTCGGCCTCCTTGTCGGCGACGGCGTCGTCGAGGTCGAACTCGATCAGCTTGCCGACGCGGGCGTTGGCGACGCCGGCCCAGCCCAGACCCTGCAAAGCGCCTTCAACGGCCTTGCCCTGGACGTCCAGAACGCCGGGCTTGAGGAAGACGTGAACTTTGACCTTGGCCATTAATGCAGCCCTCCTTGGATCACGGTCGGCATGTCCTTCATGATGCCGAGGCGGCGAGCCACCTCGGTGTAGCTTTCGATGACGTCGCCCAGGTCGCGGCGGAAGCGGTCCTTGTCCAGCTTCTCGCCCGTGGTCGAATCCCACAGGCGGCACGAGTCGGGGCTGATTTCGTCGGCCAGGATGACGCGGCTGAAGTCGTTCTCCCACACCCGGCCGAACTCGATCTTGAAGTCCACCAGGGTGATGCCGACGGCGCCGAACATGCCGCACAGATAGTCGTTGACCCGCACCGTCATGGCCAGGATGTCGTCCAGTTCCTGGGTCGTGGCCCAGTTGAACGCCGTGATGTGCTCTTCGGTCACCATCGGGTCGTTCAGTTCATCCTTCTTGTAGTAGAATTCGATGATCGAACGGGGCAGGGGCGTGCCCTCTTCCTGGCCCAGGCGCTGGGCCAGCGAACCGGCGACGACGTTGCGGCAGACGACTTCCAGCGGAATGATCTCGACTTCGCGAATCAGCTGCTCGCGCAGGTTCAGCCGCTTGATGAAGTGGTTGGTCACGCCGATCGAATTCAGGCGCGACATGATGAATTCGCTGATGCGGTTGTTGATGACGCCCTTGCCTTCCAGGGTCGCCTTCTTCTGCGCGTTGAAGGCGGTCGCGTCGTCCTTGAAATACTGGATCAGCGTGCCGGGCTCGGGACCCTCGTACAGGATCTTGGCCTTGCCCTCGTAGAGCTTCTTGCGCTTGGTGTTCATCATCGGGTCCCGGACGGGAAGAAAACGGACGGCCGCAAAACGAAAAACGCGCGGCCCGAAGGTCGGGGCGGCGCGGTCCTTGAATCGACGGCGGCTATATAGAACCTCGCGCCCTTTAGCCGAAGGGCGCCTGTGATACAAATATCCAGAACGACGCCGGCGTCGCGGGCGCCGACCGAGTTTGGTTGCGTTCGATCGCGCCGAGGGCCATAGAGCCGTTTGTGGACCAGATATGGTCCGTGGCTGGAGTTACGACGCGCATGACGACCTTCGACGATCGGGAACGGGCTTTCGAGTCCAAGTACGCCCTCGATCAGGAACAGGAATTCAAGGCCATCGCGCGTCGCAACAAGATGCTGGGCCTGTGGGCGGCCGAGAAGATGGGCCTCTCGCCCGAGAGCGCCGAGCAATACGCCGCCGCCGTGGTCCGCGCCGACTTCGAGCAGCCGGGCGAGGAAGACGTCTTCCGCAAGGTGGCCGGCGACTTCAAGGGCTCGGGCCTGACCGTGTCCGAGGGCGAGCTGCGCTCCAAGATGGACGAACTGGCCTCCATCGCCCGCGAGCAGATCCGCGCCGGCGAGTGATCGCACGGGCGTCCTGAGCGCCTGAAACCGGACATTTGAAGGGCCGCAACCGTTGCCGGTTGCGGCCCTTCTGCGATCCACGTCCCGCCGGGGGAACGGGACGGACCGAGCGCCGAAGCGCGCTTTCAGAACGCGCTGCGGCCTGCCGGGTTCGATCCCCTTACTTCGGCATCAGCACCGTATCGATCACGTGGACCATGCCGTTGGACTGAGCCACGTCGGCCTGGGTGACCATGGCCTTGCCGCCCTTGGCGTCGGTGAGCTCCCACTTGCCGCCGCCCATGTCCTTGGCCATCAGCTTTTCGCCCTGAACGGTGGTCAGGGTGGCCGTGCCGCCGCCCTTCTGGGCTTCGGCGGCGAGGTCGGCGGCCGTGAGACGGCCGGGGACGACGTGATAGGTCAGGATCTTGGTCAGTTCGGCCTTCTGGGCCGGTTGCATCAGGCCTTCGCGCGTCGCGGCGGGAATCTTGTCGAAGGCCGCATTGTCGGGGGCGAAGACGGTGAAGGGGCCGGGGCCTTGCAGCCGCTCGGCCAGGCCTGCGGCCTGGATGGCGCTGACCTGGGTGGTCAGGTTCGGCGCCTTCGAGGCGTTGGCGACGATGGTGTCCATCGGGTTCATGGCCACGCCGCCGACCATGGGCTCGGTCATGGCCGGAGCCTCGACGGGCGGCGGCGTCTCGACCGGAGCGGGCTCCTTCTTGGCTTCGTTGCGGCCGCAGGCGGCCACGGCCAGCAGGGCCACAGACGATAAGGCAAGGGCGGTGGTGCGGGTGAATGTCATGAGAATCCTCCATAGACGCCAGCTCGCGCGGGGAGCGGCGTCGGGAGGAAATACGGCCACCCGCCAAAAAGGATGCGAACCCCATCAAATTTTACGGCGCGGCGCGTGATGGGCGATCCCGGCGTCAGCCGAGATGGGGCGCGATCGCCGTCCAGCGAGACAGCTTCTCCTCGAACGGCCGGGCGTGGGCGGGGCTGGAGGACGGAAGGTCCAGAAAGGCGATCTTCCGATCCCCGCTCAGGGCGCGCCGGCCGAGCCGCGCCGCTGTCGCGCCGTTGAAGGCGACGGCGTTCAGTCTCGGCAGGCAGTCGACCAAGGCGGCCAGATCGGCCCCTTCCGGGTTGCGGATAGCGGCGTCCAGGCTGCCCCGGCGCTCGGCCGAGGCGATCACGTCCCACAGGCCGATGCCCGCCGCCAGCAGCCGCTCCAGCCGCGTCTCATAGGGAAGGGCCGGCAGGTCCGTTCCGATCACCGCCCCGGTCAGCCGCCAGAAGCCGTTCTGCGGGTGGGCGTAGTACTGCGCCGCCTTCAACGAGGCGTCGCCCGGCAGGCTGCCGAGGATGAGCAACTGGGTGCGGTCATCGACGACGGGTGCGAAGCCTGTCCGGCGGGCCGTCGTCAACGGTCGCGCCGGAACCAGCCCACGATCGAAAGGCGTGCGCCGTTCGCATAGGGCGCGACGGGGGCGACGGAATGGAGTTGGGGGACGCGGAACACTGTCAGGGTGTTCCAGCGCGGTATCAGTCCCCGCGTGACGTCGCCGGTGTCGGGGTCATGGAACAGGGTCTGACCGCCCCAGTCCGACCGCCAGCGCGAGGTGAAGCCCAGGGTATAGGCGGCCACGCGCTGAACCTCGTCGCTCGCGCTGTCGTCGTGCAGGCCGAGAAAGTCGTTGGGGCGATAAAGGGTGGCTTGCGAATCCGCCCAACTGATCGCGTCGTCGCCCGTCAGCTTGCGGCCGAAGGCGGCGAACTCCTCGCCCATGAGGAAGCCGGTCACGGGATGGATCGGATGGTTCGCGCGCGGCTCCCCGGCGTTGTAGGCCGAGACCATGCCGAAGTTGAAATAGATGAAGCCGTATTGCTGACCGCTGCGCTGGATCAGGGCGGCGATCTGGGCCTTGAGGTCCGGGCCGGCGCCTTGCAGGGCCTCCATGGGGATTTTGACCGGGCGGCCGTCCTCGCCGAGGAAGGTCAGAGCCCAGGGCAGGGAGGTCTCCATGATCTCGCTGATCAGTTCGGCGGTCGGGCGTTCGAAGACGTCCGGAATCTGCACCAGCCCGTCGCGAGCATAGATCTCCGCATATTTCTCGACATCGAGGGCGGGGTTCAGGCGAAGGGTCGGTTGAGACATGGAGCGCTCCGGCGGCGCAGGATCACGCCGATATCCCCGCTAATAGGCCAGGCTGTTTGATCTGGCCATCCGCGGCCATTCGCGCCCGCGCAACGAAAAGGGCGCTGGGGATTCCAGCGCCCTTGCTCGCAGCCTCAAGTCCCTCTTAGGCGGCGCCGAACACCCGCTGGAACACCACGTCGACGTTCTTGGTGTGGTAGCCGAGGTCGAACAGGGCCTCGAGCTGGTCGTGGGGCAGGGTGACGCGCGGGTCGGCCTTCAGGAAGTCGATGAAGACGCCTTCCCCGCGCCAGACCTTCATGGCGTTCTCCTGAACCGCCGCATAGGCGTCCTCGCGCGACACGCCCGCCTGGGTCAGGGCCAGCATGACCCGCTGCGAGAAGACCAGGCCGCCCAGGCGGTCGAGGTTCTTCTGCATGTTCTCGGGATAGACGTTCAGGCGCTCGATCACGCCCGCCAGACGGTGCAGGGCGAAGTCCAGGTGGATGGTGGCGTCCGGGCCGATGCCGCGCTCGACCGAGGAGTGGCTGATGTCGCGCTCGTGCCACAGGGCGACGTTCTCCATCGCCGGGACGACGGCCGAGCGGACCAGACGGGCCAGGCCGGTCAGGTTCTCGGTCAGGATCGGGTTGCGCTTGTGCGGCATGGCCGACGAGCCCTTCTGGCCCTTGTCGAAGAACTCCTCGGCTTCGAGGACTTCGGTGCGCTGCAGGTGGCGGATTTCCGTGGCCAGGCGCTCGATCGAGGAGGCGACGACGCCGAGGGCGGCGAAATAGGCGGCGTGACGGTCGCGCGGGATGACCTGGGTCGAGACCGGCTCGACGGCCAGGCCCATCTGGTCGGCGACGTACTGCTCGACGGCCGGATCGACGTTGGCGAAGGTGCCGACAGCGCCCGAGATGGCGCAGGTGGCGATCTCTTCACGGGCGGTGATCAGACGGCGCTTGGCGCGCTGGAACTCGGCGTGATAGCCGGCCAGCTTCAGGCCGAAGGTGACGGGCTCGGCGTGGATGCCGTGCGAGCGGCCGACGGTCGGGGTGTATTTGTGCTCCTTGGCGCGGGTTTCCAGCGCGGCCAGGACGCGGTCGACGCCGCCCAGCAGCAGGTCGGTCGAACGCGCCAGCTGCACCGCGAAGCAGGTGTCCAGCACGTCCGAGGAGGTCATGCCCTGGTGCAGGAAGCGGGCCTCGTCGCCGACGATCTCGGCCACGTGCGTCAGGAAGGCGATGACGTCGTGCTTGGTGACGCTTTCGATCTCATCGATGCGGTCGGCGTCGAAGGTCGCGTCCTTGCCCTTGGCCCAGATGGCCTCGGCGGCCTCGGTCGGGATGACGCCCAGTTCGGCCATCTTGGTGGCGGCGTGGGCCTCGATCTCGAACCAGATCTTGTACTTGGTCTCTTGCGACCAGATGGCGACGGCGTCGGGGCGGGAATAGCGCGTGATCATGGACGCGTCGTGTCGGTCGACGAGGGCCGGGAGTCAAGGCGCGGACGGTTTCGCCCGGCAAGAATCCTTGTCCCCGGCGCGCGGCCGCGGGCTTAGGGCCGCAACCGCTTCTCGGCCGATTTCAGCGTCGAGCGGACGAACTCGACGGGGGGATCGGTTTCGGCCAGGACGGCTTCCTTGATGGCGCGGGGCTCGCCGAACAGGTGGCCCTGGCCCAGGGCGACGTCCAGTTCGAGGATGTCGACGACCTGCTTCTCGCTCTCGACCTTCTCGGCGATCAGCTCCAGGCCGTGACGGCGCGTCAGGGGGGCGAAGTCCCCGGCGCGGATGTCCGGCTGGCTGGGCAGGGGGGCGGCGCCGTCCAGGTCTAGCAGCTGCTCGATCAGCAGGTCGGCCGCCACCTTGACGAACCGCACGTCCGACCGTTGCAGGTCGGCGAAGTCCAGGTCCAGCGTCTGCACCTTGTCGATGGAGAAGCGGAAGCCCAGGTCGGCCAGCTTGGCCATGTTGCGCGCCTCGACGGCGCCGCGCGCGTCGAACACCGCCTGGCCCAGCTCGAAGATGAGGGCGTCCTTCAGGTCGCGGTTCTGGCTCAGGAAGTCGAGGAACTGCGGAAAGAAGACGTCGTCGCCCAGGGAGGCCAGGGAGATGTTGCAGAACACTCCGACCTTTCGGTCCTGGCCGGCCAGGCGGCGCACGATCTGGGCGCAACGGAACAGCAGAAGGTTGTCGATGGCGGGCAGCAGGCCCTCGCCCTCGGCCACGGACAGATACTCGGCCGGCATCATGATCCGGTTCGACGGATCGCGCAGGCGGGTGAAGCTTTCGTAGAAGACGGTCCGGCGCTGGGGCAGGGTGACGACCGGCTGCAGATAGAGGTCGACGCGGTTTTCGGTTAGGGCGTCGTGGACGGTCTTCAGCAGGGTATTGGTCTGGACCTGGCGACGCCCCTCATAGGTGTCGGCGGTTAGGGGCGAGGCGGCCAGCCGCTCGTCGATCGACTCGCTCATCTGCTGGATCAGGCCCTCCAGCATGCGCACCTCGCCGGTCAGGGCCTCGGTGCGCGACAGGGCGCCGCTCTCGATGGCCTGGGCCAGGTCGGTCAGGGCGCCTTGCGTCGACTCCATGGCGTCGGCCAGAAGGCGGTGGGCCTCGCGCACCTTGGCGATCTCGCGGCGCAGGGCGCGACGGTCGGCCAGGCCGGTGACGATGGCGTGGACCCCGGCCAGGATCCCCAGCGCGCCCAGGGCTCCCGCCGCGCCGGCGCCCGCTCCCAGACCGGCGCGCCAGATCGTCGCCCCGATGGTCAGGGCGAGGAACAGGTAGCCGAAGAAGAGGAAACCGCCGGTGATCTTGCGCATGGGGCCGGTCAGAACCGCCTTTCCCTGTAGAATCGATCAAGTATCACGGTAACAAAGCCTAACGGCTAGGGTCCACGCGGGCAAACGCGCGGTAAAAGGAGGTTAACGCATGGAATTGTTCGACCTGACCGGCAAGGTCGCCGTCATCACCGGATCCTCCAAGGGCATCGGCAAGGCTATCGCCGAGCGTCTGGCCGAACACGGCGCCCGTGTCGTCATCTCCTCGCGCAAGGCCGGACCGTGCGAAGAGGTCGCCGTCGCCATCAATGACAAGCACGGCGAGGGCCGCGCCATCGCCGTTCCTGCCAACATCGCCTCCAAGGAAGACCTGCAGCGGCTGGTGGACGACACCCGCACCGCCTTCGGCCGGATCGACATCCTAGTGTGCAACGCGGCAACCAACCCCTACGCCGGGCCGATGGCGGGCATCAGCGACGAGCAGTTCGAGAAGATCCTTCAGAACAACGTCATCTCCAATCACTGGCTGATCCAGATGGTCGCGCCCGAGATGCTGGAGCGCAAGGACGGGGCGATCCTGATCATCTCCTCGATCGGCGGGCTGCGCGGCAACGCCCTGATCGGCGCCTACAACATCTCCAAGGCGGCGGACATGCAGCTGGCGCGCAACCTGGCGGTGGAATACGGGCCGTCGAACGTGCGGGTGAACTGCATCGCGCCGGGCCTGGTTCAGACCGATTTCGCCCGCTACCTGTGGGAAAACCCCGAGCTGCTGAAGACCGTCACCGACCCCGCGCCGCTGAAAAGGATCGGCCAACCGGATGAAATCGCGGGGACGGCGGTCTATCTGTGCAGTCCTGCGTCGGCCTATGTGACCGGCCAGACCCTGGTGGTGGACGGCGGACTGACGATTGCCTGGTGAGCGTGAAAACAAGGTCTCATTTCTGCAGGACCTGAACTGGCGGCTGGAGGCGGCGGCCTTCAAGGGGCTGTTCGGCTTCCTGCGCCTGATGGGCGTGGAGCGAGCCTCGGGCTTCGGCGGCAAGCTGCTGCGGACGCTGGGGCCGCTGACCGGCACGCACAAGACGGTGACGCGCAACCTGCGGATCGCCTTCCCTGACATGGACCCGGCGGAACGCAACCGACTGGCCGTGGAGCAGTGGGAGCAGACCGGCCGGACCTTCGCCGAACTGGCGGTCATGGATCGGCTGACGCCCGACAGCGGGCGCATCGACCTGGTGGGCATGGAGCGGCTGCGCGCGGTGCGCGACTCTGGCCGCCCGGTCGTGCTGATCTCGGGTCACCTGGCCAATTTCGAGGTGATGGCGGCGGTCATCATGGCGGCGGGCGTGCCGTGCCAGGTGACCTATCGCGCGGCCAACAACCCTTACGTCGACGCCCTGATCCGCCATAGCCGCGAGCGCTACGGCATCAAGCTGTTCGCGCCCAAGGGCGACGGCACGCGCGAACTGATGGCGGGGATGAAGCGCGGCGAATCCATCGCCCTGCTGGTCGACCAGAAATACAGCCAGGGGCCGGAGGTCGAGTTCTTCGGCCAGCCGGTCAACGCCTCGCCCGGCGCGGCGCGCATGGCGCTGAAGTTCGGCACGGTGATGCAGCCCCTGTCGGTGGTGCGCCTGCCCGGCGTGCGCTTCCGCGTCACGGCGCATGAGCCGATCATTGTCGCCGACACCGGCGACAAGGCCGCCGACGTGAAGGCGGGCGTCCAGGCGGCCAACCGCTTCGTCGAGGATCGGGTGCGCGAGCATCCGGTCGACTGGTTCTGGGTCCACAAACGCTGGCCGCCCCAGGTCTATGAGGCGCTGCGGGCGTCCGAGGCTTAGCCGACGACGGGGTCGTCCGCACGGCGGAAGGGGCCGGCGTAATCCCGCGTCCCCGTGCGGCGCCGGTCCGGCCCGAAATAGCCGGGAGCCCGCACGAAGGCGCGCGGGCGCAGGATCACCGCCTCGATCCGCCTCAGCAGGGTGCCGGCCTTGACCGGCTTGGCGACGAATTCGGTGACGCCGGCGTCGCGCGCCTCGGTGACGCGGCTGCGCTCGGAATGGCCGGTCATCATGATGACGGGCAGATAGGGGTTGGGGCTGTCGTTGCGGACAGCGCGGGTGAAGGCGACCCCGTCCATCGGCTTCATGCGGAAGTCGACGATGGCTATGTCGATGGCTTCCCGGCGCAGCGCCTCCAGCGCCCCGGCGCCGTCCTCGGCCTCGGTCAGACGGCCGACCCCGACGGACTTCAGCATGGCGGCCACGATCGCCCTCATGTTGGGATTGTCGTCGACCAGCAGGACGTGGATCGAACCCAGGGCGGACATGTCAGCGCCCGGCGGCGGCCAGATATTCGCGGGGTCCGGCGTAGGCTTCCTGCCGCGACACAGACCAGTAACGAAGGGCGGACAGGGGGATGTCGGCGCCGCTGACGGCGCAGCGCACCACGGCGCCCGCGGACAGGACCGCGAAATCCCCGTCGCCGTAATGCAGGACGGCCAGGGCGGGCCTTTCGGAGGCGGACGGAGTGCTCATGCGCCGCATCATAGCTCGCCGAATGAAGGGAGCGAGGGGCGAATCACCTTCATTTGGGCCTTCTGGCCCCTATTAACGCGGAACTTCGCCATGCTTCGCTCCGGACCCGCCGTTTTGATCGCCGTCGCGGCCCTGGCGTCGGCTTTAGCGCCAGTCTCCGCGGCGGCTCAGGAGGGACCCGCCCGGCCGACGATTCGCGACCTGGGCCGGGCGCCGGGCATTCTCTCGCCGGGGCCGCTGAACGCCATCACCGATGTGGCCGGGGTGCGGGTCGGCCAGGTGACGCTGCGGTCGGGCGACAGCGTCCGCACCGGCGTCACCGTCGTAGTGCCGCACGGCGGCGACCTGTTCCGCGACAAGGTCCCGGCCGGGCTGTCGGTCGCCAACGGCTTCGGCAAGCTGGCGGGCGCGACCCAGATTCGGGAGATGGGCGAGATCGAGACTCCCATCGTCCTGACCAACACCCTGTCGGTGGCGCGCGGCATCGACGGCGTCCTGGACTGGACGCTGAAACAGCCGGGGCATGAGGACGTCCGCTCGGTCAACGCCGTGGTGGGCGAGACCAACGACGGCGGGTTGAACGATATTCGCGCCCGCGTGGTCACGGCCGCCGACGTGGTGCGGGCCATCGAGACGGCGACGTCGGGGCCGGTGGCGCAGGGCGCGGTCGGGGCGGGGACGGGCACCATCGCCTTCGGGTTCAAGGGCGGGATCGGAACCAGTTCGCGCAAGCTGCCCTACAGCCTGGGCGGCTTCACCGTGGGGGTGCTGGTGCAGTCGAACTACGGCGGGGTGCTGAGCATCGACGGGGCGCCGGTCGGGGTGCGGCTGGGCCGCTACTATCTGCGCGAAGAGGTGGAGAATGAGCGCGCCGACGGCTCGATCATGATCGTGGTGGCGACCGACGCGCCGCTGTCGGACCGCAACCTGGAGCGGCTGGCGAACCGGGCCTTCGCCGGACTGGCGCGGACGGGGGCGGCGTTTTCGAACGGGTCGGGCGACTATGCCATCGCCTTCTCGACGGCGGAAGGCGTGCGGCGGACGGCTGAGCGCCGGGCGGGGCAGGCGAGCGTCGCGGACTGGCCCAACGACCGCATGTCGCCCCTGTTCGTCGCGGTGGCCGAGGCGACCGAGGAGGCCATTTTCAACTCCCTGCTGAAGGCGCAGACCACGACCTCGGTGATCGACGGCAAGACGGTGACGGTCGAGGCGCTGGACATCGAGGCGGTGAAGGCGGTGCTGGGCGAGGGGCGCTGACCTTCTCCTCCCCATGCAATGGGGAGGTGGATCGGCGGCGCAGCCGACGAGACGGAGGGGCCGCTTGGTTCCGCTGTCCCAGGTTTCTGGCAGGAAGGTTCGGAGGTTTTCGTGCCGCAAGCCCCTCCACCGCTGCGCGGTCCCCCTCCCCATTGCATGGGGAGGAAAGGGTCAGAACAGGTCGCCTTGGCCCGGCGGCGGGGCCTTCGGACGCGGGGCGGACTTGGGCGTAGGCGTCGGGCGCGGGGTTGAGCCCTCGCCGTCGATGGTCGCCCCTCTCGCCCCGTCGCCGAAGACGATCCGCACGGCCTGGCCGGGCGACAGGGCGGCGGCCGAGGCGATCATGGCGCCGTCGGCGTCCTCGATGCGGGCGAAGCCGGGCTTGGGCCGCTTGGGGTCGAGGGTGGCCAGCGCCCGCGACAGGGCGGCCAGCCGGGTTTCGTCGCGGTCCAGCCGTCGCTTCATCGCCGGGCCGAAACGGTCGGCATAGGCGGCCAGCCGGTCGCCGCGCCGCTCGATGGCGCGGTCCAGCAGGCCCCTGGACAGGCGCCCGGCGACGACCGCCAGTTGGCGTTCGTGCACGGCGACGTTGCGGTGAAGGCCCGAGCCCAGGCGGCTGGCGGTGTGGTCCAGCCGTTGCTGCGGCAGGGCCAGCAGGTCTTCGGGGCGGGCGGGCAGGCCGCGCGCGGCGGCGCGCAGGCGGGTGCGGCGGTCCTCCAGCATCCGCGCCCCGGCGCGCGACAGGCGGCCCTCCAGATCGCTGAGCGCCCAGCGCAGATCGGCCAGCACCGGCGTGGCGATCTCGGCCGCGCCGGTCGGGGTCGGCGCCCGGCGGTCGGAGACGAAGTCGATCAGGGTGGTGTCCGTCTCGTGCCCCACAGCCGAGATGATGGGGATGCGGGCGGCTGAGACCGTGCGCGCCAGACCTTCGTCGTTGAAGCACCACAGGTCCTCGACCGAACCGCCGCCGCGCGCCACGATCAGCAGGTCGGGGCGGGGGATCGGCCCGTCCGGCGTCATCTGGTCGAAGCCGCGGATGGCGTTGGACACCTGGCCGCAGGCGGCGTCCCCTTGAACCACCACGGGCCAGACGATGACGCGGCAGGGCCAGCGCTCGGCGATGCGGTGCAGGATGTCGCGGATGACCGCGCCGGTCGGGCTGGTGATGACGCCGATGGTCGCTGGGAAGGTCGGCAGCGGCTTCTTCTTCGCCGGGTCGAACAGGCCTTCGTCGCGCAAGCGGATCTTCAGCCGCTCCAGCTGGGCCAGCAGGGCGCCCGCGCCCGCCGCCTCCATGCTCTCGATCACGATCTGATAGGAGGAGCGCGCCGGATAGGAGGTGATCTTGCCGGTGACGATGACCTCCAGCCCCGTCTCGGGCTGGACGCCCAGGCCGCGCACCACGCCCTTCCAGATCACGCCGTCGATGGCCGACTTGTCGTCCTTGAGCGTCAGATAGACGTGGCCCGAGGCGTGGCGGTTCACCTTGGAGACCTCGCCGCGCAGCCGCACATGGCCGAAGCGGTCCTCGAGCGTGCGCTTGAGCGCGAAGCTCAGCTCCGAGATCGACAGGGGCGGGTTGTTGTCGCGAGCCGGGGCGGGCGTCTGGGCCGCGCCTTCGAAGGCGTAGTCGTCGTCGGAATGCATGGCGCCACCCTAGCGGGACCGGCGGCGGGCGCAAAGGCATGGAGCATCGCGGCGAAGCGTGGCGGAACGGCCGCGTCCCGGCGCGCGTTGGCCCGCCATGATTCAGTCTTCAGATCCTGGATCGCCCGACGACCTGCCGCCGGATCAGGCGCGGGAGCGCGACATGGCGCGCCGCAGCAACAATCCGACGCTGAGCCTGTGGCTGGTTCTGACGCTGATCCTTCTGGCCGGCGCCGGCGTCTATGTGGTCTCGGCCCTGTTCTAGCGACTTACGGAGATTTTCTCATGATGAGGTCTTTGCTCGCCGCCGCTTCGGTCACGGTCCTGATGGCTGCCTGTTCGCCGGCGCCCCGTCAGGCCGAGACGCCCGAGGCGGCGCCTGACGCCGCCTCGGCGCCCGCCGACACCCCGGTCGCCCCAACGGGCGCCATGGCCCTGGGCCTGACCGCGACGCAGCTGGAGAATGCGGCCCTGGCGGCGCCTGACGGGACCGGGCTGGGAGACATCCAGCGCGTCGACGTGAACGGGGCCGGGCAGATCACCGGCCTGGTGGTGGCGCCGATCGGCGCCGGCGAACGCTGGGTGCGGCTGCCGCTGGAGGGGCTGACCGTCAAGACGATCGGCCAGGACCACCTGGTGGTGGCCGACCTGACCCTGGATCAACTCAAGGCCATGCCCGCCTGGGCCCCCTGATCATTGCCCGACGCGTCGCCGGTAACCCTTTCCGGCGCTTGACCGCGGCGGCGCGTCCGGTCATTCCGCCAGCATGAACATTCTGCTCGTCGGATCGGGTGGGCGCGAACACGCCCTGGCCTGGAAGATCGCCCAGTCGCCGCTGGCGACGCGGCTCGTCGTCGCGCCCGGCAATCCCGGCATGGCGAAACACGCCGAGCTGCGGCCCGAGTTCAAGGTCACCGACGCCGAGGGGCTGGCGGCCCTGGCGCGCGAGATGAAGGCCGATCTGGTCGTGGTCGGCCCCGAGGCGGCCTTGGCCGAGGGCCTGGCCGACCGGCTGAACGCGGCGGGCATCCCCTGTTTCGGCCCCACGGCCAAGGCGGCCCAGCTGGAGACCTCCAAGGCCTTCTCCAAGGCCTTCCTGCAGCGCCACGGCATCCCCACGGCGGGCTATGGCGTCTATGAGGACGTGGCCGAAGCCAAGGCCGCGCTGGCGCAATACTCAGCCCCCTATGTCATCAAGGCCGACGGCCTGGCGGCGGGCAAGGGCGTGGCCATCAGCCCGGATCGCGCCGACGCCGAGGCCGAGATCGAGCGGATGCTGGGCGGCCGGTTCGGCTCGGCTGGGTCGCGCGTGGTCATCGAGGAATTCATGGACGGGGAGGAGGGCTCCCTCTTCGCCCTGTGCGACGGCAAGCGGGCGGTGCTGTTCGGCGGCGCCCAGGACCACAAGCGCGCCTTCGACGGCGACCTGGGCCCGAACACGGGCGGCATGGGGGCCTATTCGCCCGCCCCGGTCTTCACCCCCGAGCTGGTCCAGCAGGCCGACGAGCGCGTGGTCCAGCCGACCATTCAGAAGATGGCCGAGGAAGGCGCTCCCTATCGCGGCGTTCTCTACGCCGGCCTGATGGCGACCAGCGACGGCCCCAAGGTAGTCGAGTTCAACGCCCGCTTCGGCGACCCGGAATGCCAGGTGCTGATGATGCGTCTGGACGGGGACATCGTGCCCCTGCTGCTGGCCTGCGCGCGCGGCGACCTGACCCAGGCCCCGACGCCCCGGTTCAAGCCGGGCGTGGTCATCTGCGTCGTGCTGGCGGCCAAGGGCTATCCCGACAGCCCGCTGGAGGGCTCGGTCATCCGCGGCGCCGATCAGGACTTCGGCCCCCACGTCCAGGTCTTCCACGCCGGGACGCGCAAGCGCGACGACGGCGCCCTGGTCGCGGCGGGCGGTCGGGTGCTGAACGTCTGCGCCTATGGCGAGGACGTG
Organism: Brevundimonas naejangsanensis; assembly: GCF_003627995.1. Lineage (NCBI taxonomy): Bacteria > Pseudomonadati > Pseudomonadota > Alphaproteobacteria > Caulobacterales > Caulobacteraceae > Brevundimonas > Brevundimonas naejangsanensis. The sequence continues at coordinate 1,851,192 of NZ_CP032707.1, forward strand.
GCCCAGGCGCGCGAGCGCGCCTATGCAGCCATCGCCCAGATCGACTGGCCCGGCGGCTTCCACCGCAGCGACATCGGCTGGCGGGCGTTGGCGCCGCGCTGACGCGGTTGCCGCTTCGGCTCAGGTCATGGCGAAAAGCAGCCGGCCCTCGCCCATGCGCTCGCGCAAGGGGACCAGGTCGGCGTGGGACACCGAGAAGCAGCCGTACGACCGGCCCAGCTTGCCCTCGCGCGCCAGGAAGGCCGGATCGGCGTAGTCGGCGCCGTGGATGATGATGGCCCGTTGGCGCGCCCGGTCGTTGGTAGGCTCCAGCCCGTCGAGCAGGACGTTCGGCCCCTGCTGGCTGCCCCAGCCGGCGCCGCCCGTGGCGTAGGCGCCGATCGAGGACATATGGCTGTCGGGCTTGTTCGAGAACCGCTCCGCATAGCCTGAATGCTTGGGGTCCGAGCCCCGGCCGTGGCTGGTGCGGTAGGCGGTGACCCGGCCGCCTTCGAGATCGACCTCGTAGAAGCGTTCCGAGCCCGAGAACTTCTGGAAGTCGACCAGATACATCCGGTCGCGCTGGATGATCCTGTGGCCGTGGGCGTCCAGGGCGGCGCGGGCGCGCTCCATCAAATCCTTACGGACGAGGCCTTGGGGGTCGATCAGCGCGCCAGCCTCGGCGACCTGAATCTGCGGCGCGGCGGCTCGGTGGGGCAGGATCGGAAGGGCGGGCACCACGGCTCCGGCCAGCTTCACGCTGGAGGTCGAGGCGGCGGACGAACACCCCGCCAGAAGGGCGGAACCGCCCAGGATCAAGCCACGTCTGGAAAGCCGCATGCAACGCCCCCCGCACCGTTAAACAACTGTGCCGGCTTGTTTCATGAACCTCGCCGGGGAAGCAACCTTGGCCTTGGCGCGAAGTTTGGAATGGTTATGTTGCCGCGTGGAGTTCTGGGAGGGATTCGTGAAAAAACTTGCCCTGATTGTGACCGCCGCCGTTCTGGCTGCGACCGGCGCCCAGGCGCGCCAAGCTGCGGCGCCCGCGCCGGTTTCCGCTGAACAGCCGACGCGGTTCGTTCAAGTGGGGCGGCTCTTGGCCGATCCGGCCAGCGGCCGAGTGCTGCGCGATAAAACTCTCGTGATCAGAGGGAACCAAGTCGTTGAAATCCGCGACGGCTTCGTCGGCCAGGGCGACGTGGTCGACCTGCGCAACGCCTTTGTCCTGCCCGGCCTGATCGACAGCCACGTCCACCTGGGCAGCGAGCAGAGCCCGAACAGCCGCCTGGACCGGGTGACCCAGTCCAATGCCGACCAGGCCATGATCGGCGCGCGCCACGCCCGGCGCACCCTGAACGCGGGCTTCACCACCGTGGCCGACCTGGGCGGGGCCAATGAGGCCATCTTCGCCTTGCGCGACGCGGTGCGGCGCGGCGACGTGGCCGGTCCGCGCATCATCGCGGCGGGTTCGTCCGTCTCGGTCCACGGCGGCCACGGCGACGCCAACGGCTATCGCGACGACATCCTGCACGTCCTGTCCAACGAGAGCGTCTGCTCAGGGGCCGAGGACTGCCGCCGCGCGGTGCGGACCCAGGTGCGCGCGGGCGCCGACATCATCAAGATCACCGCCACGGGCGGCGTGCTGTCGAACACGGCCGCCGGTCTGAACCAGCAGTTCACCCAGGACGAACTGGCCTCCATCGTCGAGGTGGCGCACCGCATGGGCCGCCAGGTGACGGCCCACGCCCACGGCGTCGACGGCATCAACGCCTTCCTCAAGGCGGGCGGCGATTCCATCGAGCACGGCACCTATCTGGACGACGAGTCCATGCGGCTGTTCAAGGCGAACGGCGCCTGGCTGGTGCCGACCCTGCTGGCGGGGGATTTCGTGGCCCGCGTGGCCTCCGGCCCGGACAACTTCTTCACCCCCGCCCAGAGCGCCAAGGCGCTGGAAGCCGGGCCCAAGATGCTGGACATGGCGCGGCGCGCGCACCGGGGCGGGGTCAAGATCGCCTTCGGCACCGACTCGGGCGTCTCGGCCCACGGCGACAACGCCCAGGAGTTCGCCCTGCTGGTCCGTGCGGGTCTGACCCCGCTGGAAGCCATCCAGGCGGCCACGGTCGGCGCGGCCGAGCACCTGAAGATCGCCAATGATGCGGGCCGCATCGCGCCGGGCATGCCCGCCGACCTGATCGCCGTGTCCGGCGATCCGCTGAGCGACGTCACCGAACTGGAACGCGTCCGCTTCGTAATGAAGGGCGGCCAGGTCTTCCGTCAGGACTGAGGCTTCAGCCGATCCCGCAGGAAGGCGGCGAAAGCCGCCTCATCCTCGAAACGCGCGGCCACGGGCCAGGGTGACACCCTGGCCCTTTTTTCTGGGCTGAGCCGGACCCAGTCCTTTTCCGTCGTCACCAGACCGGCGCCGTAAACCGAGGCGCGGTCGTTCAGGAAGGCGAAGTCGCGGTCCGACAGTTCGGCGTGGTCGGGATAGGGCACGAAGTCCTTGAGGTCGCAGCCCGCCGCGATCAGCGACCGCTCCACCTTCCACGGCTTGGCGATCCCGGCGAAGCCGACCTGGGGGCCGGGCGGCGGCGGGGCGGCGGGCTCCAGCCGGGCGATGAAGACGGGCAGGTCGCCGAAGACGGCCAGCAGCTCGGCGTCGGCCTCGGGCGCATCGGCGGGCAGCAGGACGACCACGCCGTCGGCCCGCGCCAGGCCAGCTTTCAGCGGCTCGCGCATCGGACCGGAAGGGAAGACCGAACCGTCGCCGAAGGGCCATTCGTCGCCGCGCGTCTCGCCGTCGACCACGACCAGGCTGAGCGTCTTCTTCAGGGCCGGGTTCTGGTGGGCGTCGTCCAGCACCAGGGCCTGGGCGCCGTCGGCGGCGGCGGCGCGGGCCCCGGCCACGCGATCCCGGGAGATCCAGGCGGGCGCGCCCTGCGCCAGCATCAGCGGCTCGTCTCCGACGTCGGCGGCCGTGTGACGGACCAGGTCGACGCGGACGGGGCCTTCGAGCCGCCCGCCGTAGCCGCGCGACAGGGCGGCGGCGTTGATCCCTTGCGCGTGCAGCAGGCGCAGCACCTCGCGCGCGATCGGGGTCTTGCCTGAACCGCCGACGGTCAGATTGCCGATCGAGACGACCGGGGCGCCGGGATCGGCGGGGACGGCGCGGGCGATACGGCGGGCCGTGACCCCGGCCCAGATCCAGGAGGCGGGCTTGAGCAGCATCCGCGTCACCGGGGCGTGGCGCGCGTCGCGGCTGTACCACCAGCGGGGGGTGTTCAGCTTCATCGGCGCCTCCGCGACGGGGCGGCGGGCAGGTGCGCCTGCAGCGCCAGCCACAGCCGGTCCAGGCCCGCGGCGGCCTCGGAGGCGGCGCGGCGGGCTCGCTCGCCCATGTCGCGGGCGGCCTCAGGATCGGCCAGCAGGGGGGCGACCACGGCGGGCAGTTCGGCGGGCGACAGCACCGAGACCAGGCCGCCCGCCTGTTTCAGCATGCGCGTGACGGACTGCCAGTTGCTGGCGTCCGGCCCGGTGACGATGGGCTTGGCCAGGCGGGCGGGCTCGAGCGGATTGTGGCCGCCGACCGCGCCGCCGCCCAGGGCCGGGGCGAAGGAGCCGCCCATGACCACTACGTCGGCCAGGCGCAAAAACAGGCCCAGTTCGCCCAGGGTGTCGGCCAGGTAGATGTCGGTGTCGGGACAGATCGCCTGGCCCTGGCTGCGCCGGGCGAAGCGGTAGCCGTCGCGCGCCAGCCCCTCGGCCACCCCGTCGCCGCGCTCGGGATGGCGCGGCACGACGATCAGGAACAGGCGGTCAGCCAGATGGTCCAGCGCCCCGACGATGGCCGTTTCCTCGTGCTCGTGGGTGCTGGCGGCGACGACCACGGGGCGATCGTCGATCAGGGCCGACAGGCGGGAAAACTCGCCCTGGTCATAGGGCAGGGGCTCGCCGGACAGCTTCAGGTTCACCTGGCTGTCGACGCGGGCGCCCAGGGCCGTCAGGCGGTCGGCGCTGTCCTGGTCCTGGGGCCAGACGTGGGAGAAGCCCGCCATCAGGGCGCGCGCCATGCCGGGCGCCTTCCTCCAGCCCTCGGCGGTCCTGTCGGTGATGCGGGCGCTGACCAGGGCCAGGGGCACGCCGCGCTTGCGGGCCGTGGCCAGCAGATTGGGCCACAGCTCGCTCTCGACGAAGACGCCGACATCGGGCCGCCAGTGGTCGAGGAAGCTCGCTACGGCCGAGGGGGCGTCCACTGGGGCGAACTGGTGGATGACGCCGGGCGGCAGGCGCGTCGCCAGCACCTGGGCCGAGGTCAGGGTGCCGGTGGTGACCAGCACCGTCACGTCGGGCCGGTCCTTGCGGATGCGCTCGGCCAGGGGAAGGATCGACAGGGCCTCGCCGACGCTGACGCCGTGGATCCAGACCAGGGGGCCGTCCGGGCGCGGCAGGCCGGGCTGACCCAGCCGCTCGTCGACCCGGGCCGGGTCCTCCTTGCCCTTGGCGACGCGGGCGTCCAGCAGGCGCGGAGCCAGGGGCTCCAGCAGGCGGGTCAGGGCCTGATAAGCCAGAAGGGCGGGGCTGAAGACCACGGTCAGACGCGCTCCAGCCCGGTGATGGCGTCGGCGCGCGCCTCGACGGCGTTCAGGCGCGCGGTCCAGTCGGCGGCGACGTCCGCCATGTCGGCGCCCTCGGGATACCAGGCCTTGTCCCATACGACGGCGCCCTTGCCGAAGGGCAGGGGCAGGATCGCCTTGTCCCAGCTGTCCAGCCGGATCGCAGGCTTGCACGACAGGCCGATGAACAGGACCGGCGCGCCGGAGATACGGGCCATCAGCGGCAGACCCTCGGCCATCTGGCGGGCGGGGCCGCGCGGCCCGTCGGGGGTGATGGCCAGAGCGCCGACCTTCAACTGCCTCAGTCCGTCGCGAAGGGCCTGGGACCCGCCCTTGGCCGCCTCAGCCTTGTTCTTGTTGGCCGAGGAGCCGCGCACGGCGGGAAAGCCCTGGCGCGCCACGGCCTTGGCGATGAACTCGCCGTCGGCGGACAGGGAGATCAGGGCCTTGGCGGGCTGCGCCCGGTCCAGCGGCCAGCAGGCCGGCGACAGGCCGATGCGCGAATGCCAGAAGGCGCACAGCACGCCGCCGCCCTGGGCCCAGACCGCCTCGGCGGCCTCTTCGTTCTCGTAGGTCCAGCGGATGGTGGCGAAGCAGAAGCGCATCCATTGGGCCAGGGTCCAGGCCAGGGCGGACTGGATCACCGGGTTGCGAAGCGGCCTCATGCGCCGGTCTCTTCGGGCAGGGGGGCGGGTTCGCCGTCCAGCGACTGTTGCCGGGCCAGGCGGGCGTAGAGGCCGCCCTGGACCACCAACTGCTCGTGCGAGCCTTCCTCGACCACCCGTCCGGCCTCGATGACGTAGATGCGGTCGGCGTTCCTGACCGTCGACAGGCGGTGGGCGATCATCAGGGTGGCGCGGCCGGCCATCAGCCGCTCCAGGGCGGACTGGACCAGGGCCTCGCTCTCGGTGTCGAGCGCGCTGGTGGCTTCATCCAGCAGCAGGATGGGGGCGTCCTTCAGGAAGGCGCGGGCGATGGCGATGCGCTGGCGCTGGCCGCCCGACAGGCGGGCGCCCGCCTCGCCGACGCGGGTGGCGTAGCCGTCGGGCAGGGCGGCGATGAAATCGTGGGCGGCGGCGGCGCGGGCGGCCTGGATGATCTGATCGGCCGTCGCTCCCTTGCGGCCATAGGCGATGTTGGCGGCGACGGTGTCGTCGAACAGGAAGGGCTCCTGCGTCACCAGGGCGATGTGGTCGCGCAGGTCGGCCAGGCTCAGTTCACGCACGTCGCGGCCGTTGAGCGTCACTCGCCCCTCGGTCACGTCGTAGAAGCGCGGCAGCAGGCTCAGGATGGTCGACTTGCCGCCGCCCGACGGGCCGACCAGGGCGACGGTCTCGCCCGGGGCGACGTGCAGGCTGACGTCCGCCAGGGTGGGGGCCGCGCCCTCCTCGCCGGCGTGATAGGCGAAGCAGACATGGTCCAGGGCGACGGTCACCGGGCCGGGCGTCAACCGGACCGCGTCGTCGGCCTCGCGGATCTCGGGCTCGATGTCCAGGGCGGCGAACAGCCGTCGCGCCGCCGTCAGCCCCTCGCTCAGCACCGTGGCCAGATTGGTCACCTGGCGCAGGGCCTGGCCGGCCAGCAGCAGCATGGCGATGAAGGAGGCGAAGGCCCCGACCGTCATCGCGCCCTGGCCGGCGCGCCAGCCCGCGTAGGCCATGACGGCGGCGACGATGCCGTAGGCCACGATGTCGCTGGCCGGCCCGGCGAAGGCGCGGCTGTCGGCGCCCTTGATGACGTGGCGCTGGCGTCGGTCGATCACGGCGGCGACGCGGGCCTCCTCGGCCGCCTCATGGTTCTCGATCTTGATGAGGCGGACGCCGTCCAGGTTCTCCATCAGGGCGCTGGACAGGGCCTCGGTCTCGACCATGGCGCCGTGCGCGGCCTTGCGCGAGCGCTTGCCGAAACGGCGGATGATCCAGTTCACCACCGGCACGCCCAGCAGCACGATCAAGGTCAGCGGCAGGTCGATGAAGCCCATGGCGATGATGACGGCCAGCAGCATCAGGGCGTTCTGGGTGTAGTTGACGACCCCGCCGGTGAAGGCCTCGCGCACCAGGTTGGCGTCGAACAGGACCGAGGAGACGAAGGTGCCCGAATGCTGGCTGCGCAGGCGCGACAGGTCGGCCCGGATCATGCCCGAGAACAGCTGCTTCTGGATGTCGCCGACCACCCCGTGCCCCAGCCGGTTCACCAGGGCCGCCTGGCCGACGATGGACAGGGAGCGGATCACTGCCACCACCACGATGAACAGGGGAACGGCGATCAGCACCATGTTCGCGGGGATGGTCAGGGAGCCCCACACCGTCACCGGCCCTTCCTCGCGGCCGAACAGCAGGTCGATCGCCGGCTCCAGGAATTTGAGCAGGACGGCCGTCAGCCCGGCCGAGACCGCCGCCAGCAGCATGGAGGCGAAGAACGCTGGCTTGTGCCGCGACAGATAATCCCGCCAGATGCGGACGAGCAGAGGCCGCAAGGGCTCGCGGGCGTCGGATGCTGGGGCGGGAACGGTCATCGGCCTTCGGTCGAACGGCAAGGGCGGCAAGTCAAGCGGCAAGGGTGAGGGAAGTCGCCCAATGGGTGACGTCGGACGTAATCGGCGCTATCTGGCGCCTATGGGGCGCTTCGATCTGACTACGCCGTTCGGCCGTTTCAAGGCGCGCTGGTCCTATTTCTGGGCCGATCACGCCTTCCTGCGCACGGCCTTCACCAATGCTCATTGGCTGGGACCGGACCTGGTGCGCACCAACCAGCCTTCGCCGGCCCAGCTGGCCTGGTGGAAGCGGCGGGGGATCAGGACCGTCATCAATCTGCGCGGCCAGAGGGACGAGGCCTACTACTGGCTGGAGAAGGACGCCTGCGCCCGCCTGGGCCTGACCCTGATCGACGCCCCGCTGGATTCGCGCGATCCGCCGGGCAAGGACCGAGTGCGCCGGGCCAAGGCCCTGTTCCAGACCATCGAATACCCGGCCCTGATCCACTGCAAGTCGGGCGCGGACCGGGCGGGGATGATGGCGGTCTTCTATCGCCATTTCCACCTGGGCGAGCCGATCTCGGCGGCCATGTCGGAACTGGGCAAGCGGACCCTGCACAGCCGCGAGGGGCTGACCGGGGTGCTCGACCATACGCTTGAAAAATACGTCCGCGAGGTCGAGCCGACGGGCGTCAGCTTCGAGGACTGGGTCGAGAGCGACGCCTACGACCCCAAGGCGATCCGCGCCGAGTTCAAGGCCGGCTGGTGGGGCAAGCTGGTGGTGGATCGGCTGTTGAAGCGGGAATGAGGCCCTATCCCGGCGGGAGAGGGAGCCTTACCCCCAGGGGCCGCGGGCGGCGGGCGGGGTCTTGCGGTCGGGCTTGTCGCCGTGATGACGCTTCTGCCCCCTATGCCGCGCCAGAACGATGAGCCACAGGGCCAGGACGGCGACCAGGGACGCCACGCCGAAGACCTGCTGGGCGTCCAGCGGCTGGCCGAACAGGGTCACGGCCGGTCTTCACGCGGGGAGAGGGGAGGCTCGGCCTCATCCTCCTCGTCCGCGGGAGTGATGGGGTCGTTCCAGGCGGTGTCCTGATCCTCGCCCGTGTGGGGCACATGGGGCGGGCCGCGACGCACCACCCAGACGACGGCGGCCAGGGCCACGATCACCAGCAGCAGGACGATCACAGTCGGCATCATGAGGGTCACATCCTGTCCAGAAGCGCCAAAGGCGGCTGAAGCGAAAGCGCGCCAGCCGCCTTTGCGGTTCCGAAGCGGCGCCGTGAGGCGGCCGCGGTCGATCAGTCGTCGCCGCGCGGGTCGATCAGCTTGTGCGCGTGCAGGATGAAGTAGCGCATGTGGGCGTTGTCGACCGTCGCCTGCGCGCGGGCCTTCCAGGCCTTCTTGGCTTCCTCGTAGTTGCCGTAGGCGCCGACGAACTCGACCTGGGACAGGTCGCGGAAGACGGGCTCGGACGGGTGGCGCATCTCGCCGCCGATGACGAGGTGAAGCAGTTGAGGGTCGTGGGCGTCGGCCATGGAGAGGGGGTCCATTGCTGAGGGTGTCAGATGGCGAGCGGGATAGGCGCTGTGCGGCGAACGATCAACGGGTGAAGGGCGGGCGCGGCGCAGATCAGGCTGGTTTGTCGCGGATCGGGGCGGTTGAAGCGCCAGGGGCGGCCCCGGTGGTCGCTGACCTTGGCCCCCGCCTCCTCGGCGATCAGGGCGCCGGCGCAGACGTCCCAGTCCCATTTGGGGCTGACGGCGATGGCCGCGTCGAAGGCGCCGGCCGCCACCAGGGCCATGCGATAGGCCAGGGCGTTGCGCTTGGAGAAGCGCATCGGCGGCCAGGGCTCGTCCCAGTCGCGCGCCTCCATCAGCCGGGCGTCGGCGAGGACTTCCGCGTCCTCCAGGTCGGCCGTGTCCGAGGCCGAGATGGGCCGTCCCTGCAGCCGCGCCCCGCCGCCCAGCGTCGCCTCGAAGGTCTCGTCCAGGGCCGGGGCGTGGATCACGGCGGCGATGGGACGGCCGTCCTCGACCACGGCGATGGGCACGCACCACCACGGCTTGTTCTTCATGAAGGCCACGGTGCCGTCGATGGGGTCGACGACGAAGATGCGCTTGCGCTCCAGCCGATCCGGGTTGTCGGCCGTCTCCTCGGACAGCCAGCCGTAGTCGGGCCGCGCGCCCAGCAGGGCGTCGCGCAGCAGCTGGTCGACCGCCAGGTCGGCGTCGGTGACGGGCGAGCCGCCTTCCTTGGACCAGACCTTGAGGCCCGCCTCGCGATGCTCGAGCGCCAGCCGACCCGCGGCCAGGGCCGCGTCGCGGATCAGCTCGAGATCGGCGTGGAAGTCGCTCATTTGCCGGCGATCGCCACCTTGTCGAACAGCAGGGAGGGGCTGTTGAATGAGCTGCGGAACTCCAGGTCCCCGGCGCGCTGCAGGCGGGCGTAGAGCTCGATCAGATTGCCCGCCACGGTGACTTCGCTGACCGGATAGGCGCGCTGGCCGTTCTCGAACCAGAAGCCGGATACCCCGGCCGACCAGTCGCCGGTGTTGCCGTTCAGCGAGGGGCCGAACATGGAGGTGATCAGCAAGCCGGTCCCGGCCTGGGCCATCAGGGCGTCCAGATCGCCCTCGCCCGGCGCCAGGTGCAGGTTGTGGGTCGAGACGCCGGACGGCCCCGCCAGGCCGCGCGAGGCGTGGCCGGTGGTCTGGAGGCCCAGTTGCGCCGCCGAGGCGGTGTTCAGCAGCCAGGTGGTCAGGACGCCGTCGCGGACGATGTCGCGCCGCTCGACCGCCACGCCCTCGTCGTCGAAGGGGGTGGAGCCCAGGCCGCGCGGGCGGAACGGGTCGTCGATCAGGTCCACGTCGGTCGGCAGCACCGCCTGGCCCAGCTTGTCCTTCAGGAAGGAGCTGCCGCGCGCGATCGACGGGCCGGAGATGGCGCCCAGCAGGGGCGACAGCACCTGGGTCGCGATGCGGTTCTCGAAGATGACGGGGGCGGTGGTCGAGGCGATCTTGCGCGGGCCGACGCGGGCGGCGGCGCGCTCGCCCGCCTTCAGGCCGATCTCGGCGGCGCCGGGCAGGTCGGACAGGTGGCGGACAGTGCGGCTCTCGCCGCCGCGCTCCATGGCGCCGTCCTTCTCGGCGATGACGCCGACGCCCAGCGAGAAGGCGCTGCCGCGATGGCGGCCGTCGAACCCGTGCGAGGTGACCAGCCGCCACTCGCTGGACGACCAGGAGGCGTAGCCGCCCTCGGACTTGGCCACGCCCGCGACGGACAGGGCGGCGGCCTCGGTCTCGGCGGCGGCGGCTTCCAGGGCCTCGGCCGAGCGTTCGGCCGGGTCGTAGAGGTCGAGGTCGGCGTGCGGCGCGGGGGCCAGCCGGTCCTGCGGCGCGAGGGAGGCGTAGGGGTCTTCCGGCGCCAGCCTGGCCATGGCCACGGCGCGCTCGACCAGGCGGGCGCGCGTCGCCTCGGACAGGTCGGAGGCCGAGACGGTCGCTTGGCGACGGCCGATGAAGACGCGCAGGCCCAGGTCGCGGGATTCCTCGCGCTCCACGTCTTCCAGAGCGGCGTTGCGCACGCCGACGGACAGGGAGGCGCGGTGGGCCGAGACGGCCTCGGCCGCATCGGCGCCAGCCTTCAGCGCGGCGGAGATCAGATCGTTGAGGATGTCGGGGGAGGGCGTCTTATCGGACATGCCCCGATATGGCGGACGGAACTGCGACCTGCAACCGCTGTCACCCTCTCCCATCGGGAGAGGGATTAGAGGATCGACCAGGCGATCAGGCTGACCGCCGCCACCAGCAGCGCCAGCCAGGTCAGGATCATGCCGATCGAGCGGCCCAGCGACGGCCCTTTCTGGAACAGCAGGCCGAGCGCGTGGATCACGCGGCCGACGAACAGCGTCCCCCCGACCGCATGGATCAGCAGGGCCGGCGCGCCCAGGAAGGCCAGCAGGATCAGGCCGCACATCCCGGCGGGGATGTATTCGGCGGCGTTGGCGAAGGCGCGGGTGGCGCAGATCAGGTCGCGCTCGCCGCCGTCGCCGAACTCGACCATGTGCTTGCGGCGCCGGTTAACCACCACGCCCGACAGCGCGAACAGCTGCAGGATCAGCAGCCCGCCCCACAGGGCGGCGGCCTGGATGGTCGGCACCTGGCTCAATTCTCGCGCCCCACCGGATAGAGGCGATAGCGCTGGTCGTAGAAGGGGGTGCGCTCGTAGAACCAGGCCAGGCGCGCGTCGCCGTCGGCGGCGAAGGCGGGGTCGGCCGCCAGCCTGGCCTCGAACTCGGCCTTCAGCGCCGGATCGGCGGCCAGCATCTTCTCGGCCAGGGGCGCGATGGCGTAGGCCTCGATGTATTCGACGCGGTTCAGCACCTCGGGGAACATGCCCCAGGCGAAGAAGCTCTCGTTCGACTGCGGCTCCAGCAGCAGGATGGCCACGTCGCCCATCGGCTGGTCGGTCGGCACGCGGACCGAACCAACCGGGAAGGTCCAGTCCTTCGGCTCCGCCCGCACCTCGGTGACGGTGATCGGCACATGGCCTTCATTGGTGCGGCCCGAGACCTTGGGATCGACCAGGCGCAGCATGTCGACGGCGACCGTGCGCGGGGCGTCCAGCGTCTCCATCTGCACGCCGTGGATACGCAGCCGCTCGATGACGTCGGTGCGGTAGGGCGGCACCCAGTAGGCCGTCGGGCGCTTCAGCGTCAGGGTGGAGTGGGAGCCGTAGAAGGGCGCCTGCCACAGCTCCGGCTCGGGCTGGCCCAGCCAGCGAATCTCGCGGCGGCCCGAGGCGGGGCTGTCGTAGGTCTCGTAGCGGATGGCCTTGAAGGGGCGGATGCGGCTGGGCTGGTCGTCGCCGTCGAAATTGGCGGGCAGTTCGGCCGGGCGAAGGGCGCGGTCGGCGGCGATGGCGGCGCGCAGGCCGTCGGAGCCCTCGGCCAGCCGTTTCAGCGCGGCTTCGAGGAAGACGTAGGTGCCCAGCACGCGCTGTTCATGCGGCTTCAGGCTGTGGTTCTCGATCAGGATGGTCGGGACGTGGGCCGCCGCGCCCCAGCCGTTGGAATAGCGCTCGCCCAGGCCGCCGTCGTTCAAGCCCTTGGCCGGGTCGCGCTCGTCCACGGCGAAGACCAGTTCGCCGGGGATGTGGCCCTTGGCTTCCAGGGCTTCATAGACGGCGGGCCTGAAGGCCTCGTCCAGCCACTTGGCGATGGCCGGGCTGCGGCTCCAGACGCCGTCCTCGCCGTTGTAGCCGAAGGTGACGTCGTATTGATAATCGATGCCGTCGGTGACGTGGATGTCGACGTAGAGGTCGGGCTTGTACTTGTGGATCAGGCCCATGACGGCCTGCATCTCGGCCTGGTCCAACTTCATGAAGTCGCGGTTCAGGTTCTGGTTCGTGGCCGTGTGGCGCCAGCCCTGGTTGCGCGGTCCGCGCTGGTTGGGGCGGGAGTAGGGGCCGGTGCGCTCGTGGCCGTCGACGCTGAGGATCGGGATCAGGATCAGGTTGGCCCGGTCCAGCAGGCCGTCCTTGCCGTAGAAGGCGATGTCGCGCAGCAGCATCATGCCCGCGTCCTTGCCGTCGATCTCGCCTGGGTGGATGCCGGCCTGAGCCAGCAGCAGGGGCTTGTTCGGATCCAGCGTCGCGCCGTCCTTGGACGCGATGACGGCGTAGATCGGACGGCCTTCCGGCGAGACGCCGAACTGTTCGATGCGGATCAGGTCGCTGGCCGCGTCCAGCCGGTCGAACCAGGCGCGGGTGTCGGCGTAGGACGGCGAGAAGTCATGCGCCGGGTCGGCCTCGAAGGCCGTAACCCACGGGTCCGAGGCGCCCCGCAGCAGGGCGCGGCTCGCGCCGTTCCACGCTGTCGCCGGCGGCAGGAAGGTCTGATCCCAGGGGGCGGTGTTTGGAACGGAGGTCGACGATTGGGACATGGCGGGACTCGACGCGAGAGCCGCGACGGCGGCGAGGACAAGGGCGGAGCGCATGGGGCTTCGTGAGCCGATCGCGCCCGCCTGGCAAGCCCCGTCCGCCTTCGGCCGTCCCGGCTCCTGGGTCAAAACTCCTCCCACTCCTCGGCCGCAGGCGCGGCCGACAGGCCCCGTCCGCCCGCGGTCTTCAGGGCGACGACGGTGCGGGCCACGGCGGGCGATGGGGCGGCGGCCGCGGCGCGCGGGGGCGCGGCTCCGTCGCTGATGCGGAACCGGGCCATCAGGTCGCCCAGGCTGGCGGTTTCCTGGGCCAGGGCGTGGGAGGCGGCGGTGGATTCCTCGACCATGGCCGCGTTCTGCTGGGTCATCTGGTCCATCTGGGTCACGGCGACGTTGATCTCGGCCAGACCGCCGGCCTGTTCGCGCGCCGAGGCGGCGATGTCCGAGACCAAGCCGCTGATCTCGGCCACCTCGGCGATGATGCGGCTCAGGGCCTCGCCCGTGTCGTCGACCAGGCGGACGCCCTGGTTGACCCGCTCGGTGCTGGCGCCGATCAGGGCGCGGATTTCCTTGGCCGCCTCGCCCGAGCGCTGGGCCAGGGCGCGCACTTCCGAGGCCACCACGGCGAAGCCGCGACCGGCGTCGCCCGCCCGCGCCGCCTCGACGCCCGCGTTGAGGGCCAGCAGGTTGGTCTGGAAGGCGATCTCGTCGATCACGCCGGTGATCTGGGCGATCTGCTGGGCCGAAGTCTCGACGGCGTGGATGGCGGCGACCGTCTCCTGCACCACGGCGCCGCTGCGCTCGGCGTTGCCGCGGGTCTTCTCGACGATGTCGCGGGCGCGGTCTGCGCCGTCGGAGGCGTGGCGGATGGTGGTTGTCACCTGCTCCAGGGCGGCGGCGGTCTGTTCCAGGCTGGCGGCCTGCTGTTCGGTGCGGCGCGACAGGTCGTCGGAGGCCTGGCTGATCTCGGCGGTGGTCGAGCGGATGCCCGCCGCGCTGCCGATGATGACGGCCATCGTCTCTTCCAGCCGGCCCATGGCCGCGTTGAAGTCGTCGCGCAGCTTGCGATAGTCGTCGGGGAAGGCGGCCTTCAGTCGATAGGTCAGGTCGCCCTCGGACAGGCGCTCCAGTCCCTCGCCGAGGGAGGCGACGACGAAGCGCTGTTCCTCCTCGGCCGCCTGGCGGACGGCGTCGTTGCGGCGGCGCTCGGCCTCGGCGGCGGCGCGGCTCTCCTCCTGCTCGGCCCGCAGGCGGCCGGTTTCGGCCAGATCGTGGCGGAAGCCTTCCAGGGCGCGGGCGATGCGGCCGACTTCGTCCGAGCTCTGCGTGCCCTGGACCGGGACGTCGTAATGGCCGGCGTTCAAGGTGTTCACCGAGGCGGTCAGCCGGGCCAGCGGGCGGCGCACCACGCGGTCGCTGGCCACGAACAGGCAGGCCAACACCAGGCCCAGGATCAACAGGCCGCCGACCATCATGGCGATGGCCAGCCGGTCCGCCGGACCGTTGATCGCCGCCGTGGGGATGTCGGTCACCAGGCCCCAGGTCGCGCCCAGGCCCGTCAGGGGCGCGGGGCTGACCAGGCGCTCGATCTTGCGGCCTGTCAGGTCGCGCAGGTCGTGCAACTGCGTCGCCTGGCCGCCTTGCAGCACGGCGCGCACGGCCTCGGCCCCGGCTTCCGCATAGGGCTGGGTCCGCAGGGCGGCGTCAGGGTGGGAGGCCCAGTTTCCGCCGCCGGTCAGCAGCATGGTCTGGCCCGAGCCGAACGGCTTCATCCGGCCCAGCAGGGTCGAGATGTCGTCCAGCGCCAGGTCCAGCCCCGCCACGCCGATCACCTTGCCCCCGGAGACGACCGGATAGGCGACGGAGGTCATCAGCACCGACTTCCCGCCGACCTGATAGGCATAGGGTTCGATGATGGCGGGCTTGCCCGTCGTGAAGGGCTGTTTGAAGTAGGCCTGGTCGTAGTCGGCGCCGGTGTCGAGCGGCTGCAGGGCGACCGCGCCGCCGTCGTTGACCCAGTAGGGCAGGAAGCGGCCGGCGGTGTTCGAGCCCAGGGCCGTGCGTCCCGCCATGGCGGCGTCGCGGCCGTCGAAGGCGTCGGGCGCGGCCATGAACCAGCCGCCCATGACCAGGGGGGTGGCGGTGGCGGCGGGCTTCAGCATGGCCACGATCGTCGCGCGGTCGCGGACGCCGGCCTCATGCGCCTGGCCGATGGTCGCGGCCAGGGATCGGGCGGAGGCGGAGGCCTCGGCGATCTGGCCGCTGACGCCGGCGACGGCGCCCTGGCTCAGCGCCTGGGCGTAGTCGCGCGACAGGTCACGGGCGATGGTCCGCGTGTATTGCGAAACCCCGACGGCGGCGAGCACCAGCAGGACGCCGGTGACCGCGCCCCCCGCCAGAAGCAGTTTTCCGGCGACGGACAAGTTTCTGAAAGCACGCATGATCTCTCCCCGATTACCTTGGCCATAAAGGCGATAATCTTAAGAAGAGGCTTATTGCGGTTCGGGGAACGGCGGCGGCTGTACGGTCCGGGCGCTACTTCCAGATCGGCGAGCCGTCGCCCGGCAGGCCCAGGGAAGCCCACTTCTCCGACACGCGGTCGATGACGTCCTGCTCCATGCGGATCTCCTCGCCCCATTCGCGCTTGGTCTCCGGTTCCCACTTGTCTGTGGCGTCCAGACCGATCTTGGAGCCCAGGCCGCTCTCGGGGCTGGCGAAGTCCAGGTAGTCGATGGGGGTGTTCTCGATGACGGTGATGTCGCGCGCCGGGTCCATCTTGGTCGAGACGGCCCACATGACGTCCTTCCAGTCGCGGGCGTTGATGGCGTCGTCCACGACGATGATCCACTTGGTGTACATGAACTGGCGCAGATAGCTCCAGCAGCCCATCATCACGCGCTTGGCGTGGCCGGGATAGGCCTTCTTCATCGACACCACGGCGATGCGATAGCTGCAGCCCTCGGGCGGCAGCCAGAAGTCGGTGATCTCGGGGAACTGCTGGCGGATCAGGGGGATGAAGACCTCGTTCAAGGCCTCGCCCAGCACGCTCGGCTCGTCCGGCGGACGGCCGGTGAAGGTGGTCAGATAGATGGGGTCCTTGCGCATGGTGATGGCGCTGACCTGGAAGACCGGGAACTTCTCGACCGAGTTGTAGTAGCCGGTGTGGTCGCCGTAGGGGCCTTCGTCCTCGAACTCGTCCAGCAGGACGTGGCCTTCCAGCACGATCTCGGCCTGGGCCGGGACCATCAGCGGCACCGTCTTGCACGGAACCAGCTCGGCCTTGGCGCCGCGCATCAGGCCGGCGAACTGATACTCCGACAGGGTCTCAGGCACCGGGGTCACGGCGGCCAGAATGGTGCCGGGATCGGCTCCCAGCACCACGGCGCAGGGCAGGGGCTCCTTGGGTTTCGCCTTGCGGTGTCGGGCGTAGTGCTGGGCGCCGCCGCGATGGGCCAGCCAGCGCATGATGGCCTTGTCCTTGCCCAGCACCTGCATCCGATAGATGCCCAGGTTGAAGTCGTCTTCGCGGTCGTCGGACGGCCCCTTGGTCACGACCAGGCCCCAGGTGATCAGCGGCGCGGGCTCGCCAGGCCAGCAGCCCTGAATGGGCAGGGCGGTCAGGTCGATCTGATCGCCCTTCAGCACCACCTCCTGCACCGGGGCCTTCTTCACCGTCTTGGGCCGCATGGACATGACGGTCTGGGCCAGGGGCAGCATCTCCATCGCATCGCCGAAGCCGCGCGGCGGCGTCGGGTTGCGCAGGAAGGCCAGCAGTTCGCCGACCTCGCGCAGCTCGCCCGCCGTGGTGCGCTGCTTGCCCTCCAGCGTCACGCCCATGGCGACGCGCTTCACCGTGCCGAACAGGTTGGCCAGGCAGGGGATGGGGCTGATCGAGCCGTCCGGCATGACCGGCTTCTCGAACAGGACCGCCGGGCCGCCATTGCGCAGCAGCCGGGTTTGGATCTCGGTCATCTCCAGATGGGTGGAGACGGGCTCCGACACGCGGACCAGTTCGCCGTCGGCTTCGAGGGTCGCAAGAAAATCGCGCAGGGACTTGTAGGCCATGCGCTGACGCTTAGGCGGCAATCGCCCGTCTGTCACGCGCGGCGATCAATAGGCGGGAGCGTCCGACACCAGCGCCCACACCGGCAGGCGCAGGGCCCGGGTGGCGGCGTCCAGACGGGCCGAATCCAGCCGCTGGCGCCCGGTCTCGACACGGCGCAAGGCTTCGGGCGTCAGGTCGAGGGCGGCGGCCAGATCATCGAACGGCACGCCGCGCCGGTCGCGCCAGCGGCGGATGCGGGCGCCGACGACGGCGTCGTTCGGATCGCTCGCCGGGAAATCCAGAACTGAACCCAAAGCCCCCTCCTGTGCGCCCGCGCCTTTAGATCGGCGTCGGATCAGGCATCCTGATCCCACTCAAAGGCCTCGTCCAGCCAGTCGCCGATGCGGCCGTCGGGGTGGGCCAGTGCGGAGATACGGGCCATCTCGTCCGCCGAAAGCTCGAAGTCGAAGATGCCGAAGTTCTCGGCCGCGCGGCTCTCCTTGGTGGTGCGGGGGATGGCGGCGATACCCTGCTGGATGATCCAGCGCAGGGTGATCTGGCCGTTGGTCTTGCCGTGCGCACTGGCGATGTCGCCGATCACGGCGTCATTGGCGATTTTGCCCTGAGCCAGCGGCGACCAGGCGGTGATGGACGAACCCAGTTCACGGGCCGTCTCGATCAGCGTCTTCTGCGACAGATAGGGGTGGTACTCGATCTGATTGGTGATCAGCGGCGCGCTCGACAGGCTGGCGGCCTCCCGGAACAGGGCCGAGGGGAAGTTGGACAGGCCGATGTTCTTGGTGAAGCCCTTGTCCTTCGCCTCGTTCAGGGCGCCGATGGTTTCCGCCAGCGCCGGCGCCGGCTTGGGCCAGTGCAGCAGCAGAAGGTCCGGCGTCAGCCCCAGGCTGAGCGCCGATTCCTCGGCCTGACGCAGCAGGGCGTCGCGATGGAAATGCTCGACCCAGATCTTGGTGGTGACGAAGATGTCGTCGCGCGTAACGATCCCTTCGGCCACGGCGTCGGCGATGCCGTCGCCGACCGCCTTCTCGTTCTTGTAGATCCAGGCCGTGTCGATGTGGCGATAGCCGATGCGCAGGGCCTCGCGCACCATGCGGCGCGCGTCGTCAGGCTCCAGTTGCCAGGTGCCGAAGCCGAGCAGCGGAATCTTCACGCCCGAGGCGGTCACGGTCGGCTGGTCGGAATAGGGCATGGGGAGGCTCCGCGGGATCAGAAGCCTTGGATATAGGGGCCCGATCAGCCTTCGCCATTGTCCAGCCAGCCGAAAATCCCGTCCCACAAGGGCTCCATTCCCCTGCGGAAGGCGCCCTCGTGGCCGATGCGGCGCGCGCCGAAGTCGCCGGGGGCGTGGACGCTGATCTCGGACGGGGCCTTGGGATAGACGCTCAGCAGGTCGCGCGCCGTGTCGGGCGTGGCGATGGGATCGTCGCTGAAGATCCATGACCGGATCGGGGCGGTCACGGCCTCATAGTGGTGCGGCTTGAGCGTCGTCTCCAGCTCGCGCGAGAAATACTCCCGCTTCAGGCACCAGCGCCGCCAGGTGGTGAAGACCCCGCGCGGCAGGTCCGTTCCGCCCCACAGGCCGCCGCCCTTGATGTAGCCGTGCCGCATCAGGCTGAACGGGCCGAAGCCCAGCCAGAAGAACAGCTCCAGCGGATTGTAGATGCGGTGGTGCCCGCCCCACCATCCCGTGCCGACCGAGATGAAGGCGTGGCGGTCGATCCGGTCCTGATTGCTCATGAAGCCGAGGAAGTGCCCGCCGACGCTGTGGCCGACATGAACGACGCGCAGGCCCGGCGCCGCCGCAATCAGGGCGTCCAGGGCGGCGGGCATGTCCAGCCGGCCCCAGTCCGGATAGTCCATCCGCATGGCCTTCAGGTCGTCGGGCCGTGACCCGGCGATGCCGCGAAAGTCATAGGTCAGCACCGCCGCGCCCTTGTCCGCCAGATGCCGGGCGAACCGCTCATAGAAGCCCTTGGGAAAGCCGGTGCCGGACGAGACCAGCACGGCCATCCGGGGGGCCGCCGCCGAGACCAGCCGCATCGACAGCGGATAGCCGTCGGCGGCCGGGGCGGTGAAGTCTCGGGTGACGAGATCGGTCATCGGGTCCGTCCTGTTTGGAAACGGACTGTAGGCGATTGACGCGACGTCAGGTCAATAGGCCAGCGCGTTGCCGTCCTTGCGCATCTCGGTGGCTGCGCCGTAGGTCCAGCGGCCCTGCTCGTTGATCTGCTTCATGACGTTCTGATAGCCGCCGAAGCCGCCGTCGGGCGGGCCGAGGACCCAGCCCATGGCCGCCAGCTGCCGCTTGGTCGCGTCGGGCACGCCGGATTCCAGGTGCAGCTTGCCGACGCCCTCGGCGGGCTGGCCGGTCGGTTCGGACGAGCCGTAGTGCTGCCAGCGGGGACTGTCGCCGGCTTCCTGCGGGTCCAGGCCGTAGTCGACCATGTTGATGATGATCTGGGCCTGCCCTTGCGGCTGCATCCCGCCGCCCATGACGCCATAGGCCATCCACGGCTCTCCGTCCTTGCAGGCGAAGCCGGGGATGATGGTATGGAAGGGGCGCTTGCTCGGCGCATAGACGTTGGGGTGGCCGTCGGTCAGGGCGAACAGTTCGCCGCGGTCCTGGAACATGAAGCCCAGGGTGCTGCCGTCCGGGCCGTCGGGCGTCAGGCCGGAGCCCATGCCGCGATAGTTGGACTGGATCCAGCTGACCATCATCCCGTCCTTGTCGGCCACGCTGAAATAGGTGGTGTCGCCCTGGGTCGGGGCGTCGCCGGGGAAGACGCGGTCCATGACGCGGTTTGGGTTGATCAGCTTGGCGCGTTCGGCGGCGTAGGCCTTGGAGTTCAACCAGGCGGTCGGAGCCTTGGCGAACCGCTCGTCGGCGAAGTAGCGGGCGCGGTCCTCGAAGGCCAGGCGCTTGGCCTCGGCCTGGACGTGGATCGAGGCGGCCGACTGGAAGCCCATGGCCTTGAGGTCGAACTGCTCGCAGATGTTCAGGATCTGGTTGGTCGACAACCCTTGAGTGTTCGGCCCCAGCGAATAGACCTCGACCCCGCGATAGGTGGTCATCAGCGGCTCGACCCATTCGGTGCGGTGGGCGGCCAGGTCGGCGCGGGTCATCCAGCCGCCGATGCGCTTGAAGTAACGCTCGATATGGTCGGCGATGGCGCCGTCATAGAAGGCGTCGCGCCCGCCCTCGGCGATCATGCGATAGGTGCGGCCCAGATCCGGGTTGGCGAAGACCTCGCCCGTCTTGGGCGTGCGGCCGTGGGGGCGCCAGACCTTCTTGCGGTTGTCGTTCTCCTCGATCTGGGCGCTGGCGCGGTCGAAGCCGGCCATGTTGCGCTCCAGATACCAGGCGATGACCTCGGGAACCGGCACGCCCTGTTCGCACAGTTCGGCGACGGGCAGCAGGACGTCCTTCCACGGCAGCTTGCCGTAGCGCTGGTGGGCGCTCCACCAGGCGTCGACCGTGCCAGGGACGTTGACGGTCACGGCGCCGTATTTCGGCAGATAGCCGTCGGGACCGGCCTTGGAGCGGGCGGTGGCCAGAGACAGGCCGCGCGGGCTGTTCCCCGAGCCGTTGAAACCGACGACCTTCTTCTGGGCCGGGTCCCACATCAGGCAGAAGGCGTCGCCGCCGATGCCGTTGGCGGTCGGCTCCAGGAAGCCCAGGGCGGCGTTGATGGCGATGGCGGCGTCGATGGCCGAGCCGCCGCGGCGCAGGGTGTCCAGGCCGATCAGGGTGGCGGTGGGGTGGGCCGTGGCGGCGGCGCCGTTGGCGCCCCAGACGGTCGAGCGGCCTACGAACTTCGGCCCCGTCACCCGGTCGCCGATGCCGACGCCGGCATAGGGATCGGCCGAGGCCGGCTTGGCCCCCGTGGCCTGAGCGCCGGCGGACTGGACGGCTGCGGACTGGGCGGCGGCCGTAGGCTGGGCGCCGGCGGTTCCCGCCATCAGGGCGCCCGCCGGCAGGGCGGACAGGAAGGTGCGACGACGCATGATGATATTCCCCTCGTTCGTGGCGCGCATTGAGGCCGGATCGCGGGGGTGGCGCAAGTCATCGAATGGGCGCGGGGCAAAAGAAAAAGGGCCGCCCGGAGGCGACCCTTCAATCCGTTCGGATCGGGATGATCCTATTCGATGTCCTCGTTCAGGAGGCCGACTTTGAAGAAGCCGTTTTCCTGAAGCTTGTTCATCACTTCCATGAACTGGTGATACTTCACCTCGGCCTGGGCGCGGACGAAGACGCGCTCGTCGCGGCAGTCGGCCACGGCGCCCTGGGCGGCGCAGACGTCGGCCGGCAGCTTGTCGATCGAGGTTTCCTTCTCGGCGATGTAGAGCGAGCCGGATTCCTGGATCGTGATGTAGACCGGCTCTTTCGGCTTGTCCGTCGGGGCCGGCGGGGTGGCCGGCGGCAGGTCCAGCTTGATCGACACGGTCGCCATCGGCGCGGCGACCATGAAGATGATCAGCAGCACCAGCATGATGTCCACAAACGGCGTGACGTTGATGTCCGCGTTCTGCTGGGCCGTTTTACCTTTGCCCCCGGGACCGGAAAGTTTCGCGCCCATACGCCGTCGTCTCCATCGAAGATCCGCACCCTCCGGCGGACCGCACTGAAAGTCAGACCGTCTCTTGGCGTCCCGAAGCGGGCTTGTAAAGCCGTCCCGGACGAGGAAAACGCGTCGAAGGGCAATAAGATTGCGAATTCGGCCAAGGCCCCGCTTGGCCGCGACCGATTCAGCCCCGTGTTCGCCTTCTGCTCAGCTTGAGGCCTCGCGCGCCCGCTCAGCCCCGGGCCAGCTTGAGGAATCGCTCGGCCAGGACGGGGTCGTCCTTGAAGGCGCCGGTGAAGCGGGTGGTGATGGTCGAGACGTGGCGGTGATGCACGCCGCGCGTGGTCATGCACTGGTGCGCCGCATCGACCAGCACGGCCACGCCCTTGGGCTGCAGGTGCGATTCGATGGCGTCGATGATGTCGTTGGTCAGGGTCTCCTGGTTCTGGAGACGACGGGCGAAGATCTCGACCACCCGGGCCAGCTTGGAGATGCCCACGACCTTCTCGCCCGGCAGATAGGCGACATAGGCCTTGCCCAGGAAGGGGGCCAGGTGGTGCTCGCAGTGGCTCTCGACCTCGATGTCGCGCAGGATGACCATGTCGTCATAGCCGGTCACGTCCTCGAAGGTGCGCGACAGCTCCTTGCCCGCGTCGGCGTCATAGCCGTCGAACCATTCGCCATAGGCGTCGACCACGCGCTTGGGCGTGTCGATCAGGCCGGGACGGTCGGGATTGTCGCCGGCCCAGGCGATCAGGGTGCGCACCGCCTCCAGCGCCTGCTCGCGGCTGGGGCGATTGGACGCCTCATTGGCGACGAGGACGGGCTTGGCGGGGGTGCTGCTCATGAAACGATCCGGCGGCGGCGAGAGCGCCTGTTCAGATTACTATTATATATGGACTTGGGCGCGCGGCCCTGACTGTCTATCAGGCCGCTATATGGGACGCTCCGTCCGTCCCGCAAGAAAACTCGCAAAAGACCTGACCTATGGCCCTGCACATCCACGACACCCTGCGCCGTGAAAAGCGCCTGTTCGAGCCGCGCGATCCGAACCGGGTGAGCCTCTATGTCTGCGGCCCGACGGTCTATGACTACGCCCATATCGGCAATGCGCGACCGCCGGTGGTGTTCGACGTCCTGGTGCGGCTGCTGCGCCGGACCTACGGCGCGGATCAGGTCATCTACGCCCGCAACGTCACCGACGTGGACGACAAGATCAACGCCAAGGCGGCCAGGGAAGGCGTGCCCATCGGCGAGGTCACGGCGCGGTACGAGGCCGCCTATCTGGCCGACATGGGCCTGCTGAACGTCAGCCCGCCCGACATCGCTCCCCACGTCACCGACTACATCGAGGCCATCACCGCCCAGATCCAGGCCATCATCGACGCCGGCTGCGCCTATGCGGCCGAGGGCCATGTGCTGTTCGACGTCTCGTCCTATCCGGCCTACGGCGCCCTGTCGGGCCGGAACCTGGACGACATGATCGCCGGCGCCCGCGTCGAGGTCGCCCCCTACAAGAAGAACCCGCACGACTTCGTCCTGTGGAAGCCGTCCAAGGCGGACGAGCCGTCCTGGCCGTCGCCGTGGGGCGACGGGCGGCCGGGCTGGCACATCGAATGCTCGGCCATGATCGAGCAGACCCTGGGCCTGCCCATCGACATTCACGGCGGCGGCATCGACCTGGTCTTCCCGCACCATGAGAACGAGATCGCCCAGGGCGTCTGCGCCCACGGCCACGCCCACGGCGATCAGGCGCACGACGAATACGCCCGCTACTGGATGCATAACGGCTTCCTGACCGTGGACGCTGAGAAGATGTCCAAGTCGATCGGCAACGTCCTGCTGCTGCACGACCTGGTGCAGGCCATGCCGGGCGAGGTGGTGCGCTGGGCCTTGTTGAGCGCGCATTATCGTCAGCCTCTGGACTGGAACCAGACCCTGCTGGAGCAGAGCCGCAAGAACCTGGATCGCCTGTACGGCGCCCTGCTGCGGGCGGCGGCGGTCGAGCATTCGACGCAGGAACCCCCCGCGGAGTTCCTGAAAGCCATCGAGGACGACCTGAACACGCCGGGCGCCATGGCCACGCTGTTCGCCCTGTCCAGCGAGATCGAGCGCGGCATGACGGCGGGCGACACCGCCGCCGTGGCCGAGGCCAAGGGCCGGCTGATCGCGGCGGCCTCGATCCTGGGCGTGCTGCAGGCCGATCCGGCCGAGTGGTTCTCGGGCGTCGACGAGGGGCTGAAGGCTGAGGTCGAGGGCCTGCTGGAGCAGCGAGCCGCCGCCCGCACGGCCAAAAACTGGGCCGAGGCCGACCGCATCCGCGACCGGCTGAACGAGCTGAACGTGGTGGTCATGGACGGCCCGCAGGGCGCGACCTGGCGGATGAAGGGCTGATTTCCCTTCTCCCACAAGGGGAGAAGGGAAGGTCTATCGCGCTCGGCGGATCAGCTCGTCCGCCAGCACGTCCGTCAGATAGCCGTCCGCGACCCGGCCGTTGGCCAGCTGCCAGCGGCGCAGGGCGGCGCGGGTGTTTGCGCCGATGACGCCGTCGACGCCCTGGGTGTCGAAGCCCATCCTGGTCAGGGCCTGCTGGGCGCCGACGCGCTGGTCGCGGGTCAGAGGGCCGTCGTTGGGCCAGGCGACGCTGAGGGCGGGCTTGCCTTGCACGGCGTCGGCGATCAGGCCGATGGCCAGCGCATAGCTGACCGAGTTGTTGTAGCGACGGATCACATAGTGGTTGGGCAGGGCCAGGAAGGCTGGGCCCTTGGCGCCCTGCGGCAGCAGGATGGCCGCGCCCTCGGCCGCCTCGGCGCCGTTCAGGCTCTGGCCGCCGGCCAGGCGCACGCCGCGCGCGGCCCAGAAGGACCAGGGGTGCTTGGGCCCCTCGGCCTCGGCGTAGTCGAAGCCCGACGGCAGGATGACCTCATAGGCCCAGCCCTGGCCGCGCTTCCAGCCGGCCTGGGCCAGCAGATTCGCCGCCGAGGCCAGGGCGTCGGCATCCGAGCCCCAGATGTCGACCTGGCCGTCGCCGTTCTGATCGACGCCCAGCCTCAGATAGTTGTCGGGCATGAACTGCGTCTGGCCCATGGCTCCGGCCCAGCTGCCCTTGAGGCCCGCGCGGTCTCGCTTGCCCGAGACGACGATGTCGAGGGCGTGCTTGAGCTGGCCCTCGGCCCAGTCGCGGCGGCGGCCGTCGTAGGCCAGGGTGGCCAGGGAGCGGATGACGTCGAAGTCGCCCTGGACCTGGCCGAAGGCGCTCTCCTGGGCCCAGACGCCCAGCAGGATCTCGGTCGGCACGCCGTATTTCTGGGTCACTTCCCACGGCACGCGGTCGACGCGCTGGCGGGCCATGGCGATTCGCGCCGGGGTGGTGGCGTTCTGGATATAGACGCCGGCCGGGCGCGAGAATTCGGGCTGGTTGCGGTCCAGGCGGACGACGCTGGGATTGGGCGTCACGTTTTCCAGCTCGCGGGCGTACTCCCATTTGTGCGCGCCGCCGTGGCGTTCGAGGAAGCTTTGCTTCCAGGCGTCGAAGCCGGCGTGGTCATAGGCTTCGCTGAGATCCGGCTGGGCGGGGACAGGCGCGGGCGGCGTGGCCGGCGCCGGCTCGATCACCGGGGGGGGCGCGGGCTGGGGTTGGGGCAAGGCGGGGACCATGGGCGCGCAGGCGGCGACGGAACCCAACAACAGAAGGCGATAAGCGATACGCATAGACACAGGCTAACGCCCCCGGATTCCACGACCAGTCACAAGCGCGCGAAGGCTCGATCAGTTTCCGTGATAGGGGTGAAGGCGTCGTTAACCCTTTTTGGCGGCAGGCGGTTAAGTGGCGGAATTTACATTGCGCCGTTCCCTGAGCGCGGCCTGGTGGCGGAGGGGCGACGCGCCGGACGTGCATGTCCGGAGACCCTCCGTTCGACTCGGAGGCCAGGCCTCCAACGGATTTCCCGCGCGGAATGTTGACGAAAGGCCGAGGCCTCTCTATACGCACCGCCTCCGCCGCAGGTTCGCCCGCGGCTCTTTTGTTTTACCCGCCCTCACGGGCCTCCAAATACCGGGACGTCCGACCATGAAGGTCCGTAGCTCGCTGAAGTCGCTCAAGGGTCGCCACCGCGACTGCAAGATCGTTCGCCGCAAGGGCGTTCTGTACGTCATCAACAAGACCGACCCGCGCTTCAAGGCCAAGCAAGGCTGATCAGGCGCGACCGGCGCGCCCCGCCTTTCGCGGGCGAGGCGCGCGCCGATTGTCGGTGGATGGGATGACTATCCACAGGGCCGCGGGCGTTGTCCGCGGCTTTTTCGCGTCCGGCGTTGAGCCGGGCGGCCGCGCGTGATTAGTCCATTTTCCTTGCCCTAACGGCCTTTGGCCTGCTTGAGGGCGATTCTTCATTCCTTCGCCCCTAACGGCCTTTGGCCGGCTTGAGGGCGTAGCCTCTTTTTGAGTTCTGGAGTTCAGCCATGGACGACGCTTCCTTCGACGCCAGCCCCGACGTCCTGACCGCCACGGCCCAGGGCCGACTGCGCTCCATCATCGAGCGCCTGGAGCGTCTCGAGGAGGACAAGCAGGCGGTGATGGCCGACATGAAGGAGGTCTTCGCCGAGGCCAAGGGCGAGGGCTACGACGTCAAGGTCCTGCGCAAGGTCATCCGCATCCGCAAGCAGGACAAGGCCAAGCGTCAGGAGGAGGAGGCGATTCTCGACCTCTATCTCTCGGCCCTCGGCGAGGTCTGAGGCGCTCGGGCTTGAAGCGCACGCCGTTCAAGCCCCCCAGCGACCGCCCTTCGCGCTCCAGCAGCCTGAAGGGCGGCGACGCGAGCAAGCCGCGTTCCGGCGGCCTCTCGCGCTCAAGCAGCCCGAAGGGCGGTAGCGCCCTCCAAGCGCGCTCAAGTAGTCCGAAGGACGATAGCGCCACTAGAAAGAAGCCTTCGCTGAGCCCTTGGGAACAGCAGAAGGAGGCGGCCAAGCGATCCGCCTTGAACGCCCTGAAACGCGCCCGCCGCTCGGCCGAGAAGGCGGGCGTTTCCCTGTCCGGCTGGGAGGGCGAGTTCCTCGATTCGGTCGACGAGCGGATTCGCGAGCACGGCCGCGCCTTCGCCGACCCGGAAAAGGGCGCGCCGGGCCAGGCCCTTTCGTCTCTGCAGGGCCGCAAGCTCAAAGAGATCACCGCCAAGGCCAAGGGCGAGGAAACCCGGCCCTGGATGCGCAAGGCGAAGGCGAAGGAGTGAAGAGGGCCCAAGTGTAAGAGGCGCCTTTCACGGGCTTCACCCTTTCGGGCGGTCCCGGGTGACGGCTTATGGCCGATGCAGCGATTTCCGCTTCCGACCCATTGCGGACATTAGGGCCGATAAGGAGCACCGGGGCCGTCGATGATTACCCAAGCTGATCCGTCGATTGCGATCATGACTTCTTGCTGCGCCCATACGCCAGCCGCGTCTCGCTTGCGGTAGCTACACCCAAACTCAGTCGGCTCCTCAGGAATGTCGTAGCAGCGCAACGCCCTGATGTTGGACGGCGAAGTTTGAAGTACGCCCGCCAGATCGCCACGGTTCGGGCCAACCGAAGATGAACATCCACCGACTATCAGCAGGACTGCTAGGAGGATGTGAACGGGCTTGGTCATGCAGCCAAGGTGGCATTCTTCTGATGCGCTGTGAATGTCCGCTTCCCACCCTTAAGCGAACTTCGCTTCACGACCCATTGCGGACCTTCGAGGAGCTTGAACAGTGACCGCTTCAAGCTGATGGTCGATCCGGGAGAGCCGCTATGTTCCGAAGAGACGTCTTCATACTCATCGCCGCGACATTGGTCGGGAGCGTGCAGTGCTGAAGGCACAGATTGAGGGATGCCATGGCGACTGAACTGCTCGCAACTCATCGACCGTCATTCGTGGCCGTCCTGCTCTCCAGCTACGCATTGGCCATTGCAGCCTCGATCCTCATTTCAATTACGTGGATCGAAGGGTTCCTGTGGGCTGGTGGCGTAGTCTTAGTGGCTTGGCTGGCATTGGTCTGCTGGGCGTTTTCCAAGTTCGGAGCGCGCGCTGCGTGGGCCTTTCTCGGCGTTCTTGTCGTGAACCCCGTTGCGGTGTTCTTCTTTGGAGTGACTTATGCCTGCGCCGCCAAAGCCGCCTGTCTGTAAGTGGAGCGCCACGCCTCGTTGATGGGTATATGCCGCCGAACGTTGGCAACGTCCGCTGCCCACCCCTAGCGGTCATTCAGCGGGTCCGCTTCGCGTTAGCCCTACTTGCTGCTCCACGGCCGGGCGGCCCCGCTCCTGATGCAGACGGGGATGATCGCCTGCTTTTCACGCAGGGCGCGCTGGATCGGGGTTTCCCAAGGGTGCCCTCTGGCGGGGCCGGAGAGGCGGACAAGTCGTCGCTGGGGGCGCGCATGACGACAGCCGGGCGAGGTCTCAGTCCAGCCTGAAAGCCGCGTCCGTCATCCGATCCCCCCGTCGTGGCGTCGCCTTGCAAGCGTCGATCGGCGATCCCGGTTCCGCCGGGCGTCGGATCAGGCCAAGATAGGCGACTCAACACCTGGGGAAGGGCGAAACCATGCGGACGATTCTGGACGGATTCCGGCGGGTGGCGGATTTCAGCGGCCGCGACCGGCGCGGGCGGTTCTGGCCCTATGCCCTGACGGTGGTGGCGCTCGTCTATGTCGGGATGGCGCTGGCGATCATGCCGATGATGGCCAAGATGTTCGCCGAGGCGGCCCGCTATGCGGCCGAAAATCCCGAGCAGGCGACCGTCGTGACCGGGCCGGGCTATTATTCGGTGCAGATCCACGAGGCGGACGCCGTTCCCATGCCGGATTTCGGCCTGTTCTTCGGAGCCGTGGCGACGGCGGCGGCGGTCGGCGTCGGGCTGCTGGCCGCGGCGGTGACGCGGCGGCTGCATGACACGGGGCGAAGCGGCTGGTGGGGCCTGCCCGCAGCGGTCTTCCTGGCGACGGGTCTGACGCTCTTCCCGCGTCTGATGGAGGGCATGATGTAGGCCGAGGCGGAGGCGCAGCCCCTGGGTCTGTTCTTCCTGCTGTTCGGCTTAGCCATACTCTATAATTTGAGCTTGGTCGGGCTGATCGTCCTGCTGGCCCTGGACGGGACAAAGGGGCCGAACCGTTACGGACCGCGGCCCGACTGAGGCGTCTCGGCGCGCTTTTCCAATCTCTTCCTCGCCTGTTGAAAGAACCCCCGCGCATGATCTTGCGTTCGCTCCTCATCAGCCTGGGCGCCCTGGCGGTGCTGTCATCCCCCACGGCGGCGCGGGCAGAGCCTCGCGCGGATCTGGCGCCGGGCGAGCATCAGGCGATCGTCAACGGGGTGCGGCTCTGGTACCGCGTCGCCGGGCAGGGCGAGGGGACGCCGGTGGTCTTCCTGCACGGCGGACCGGGACAGGGCAGCCAGACCTTCGCGCGCTTCGCCGGGCCGCAGTTGGAACCGCATCTGCGCATGGTCTATCTGGACCAGAGGGGCGCGGGCCGCTCGGAACGGCCGTGGAACGACGCCTATTCACTGGAGCTGATGGTCGACGACCTGGAGCAGCTGCGGCGGGCCTGGGGCGTGGAGCGGATCGCCGTCGTGGGGCACAGCTTCGGCTCCATCCTGGCCCTGGAATACGCCGCCCGGCATCCGGAGCACACCGCGCGCGTCGTCCTGACGGCCGCGCCGTCCGACCTGCCGGCGGCCATGGAGCTGCAATGCGACCGGCTGGAGCGGCAGGACCCCGAACTCTATGCCCAGGCCGTGGCCCAGCGGCCGGCCGATCTGGGCGCGCGCTGCAACGCCTTCGCCGCGGGGCGGGCCTTCATCGACGCGGCCATGTTCCCCGATCCCGCCGTCATGACCCTGGTGGACGAGACCGACGCGACCGACGGCATGCGCAACACCGGCGAGGTCGGCCGGGCGCTGTTCGGCGCGGGCGGGCTGATGAACTACCGTTTCGACGGCCACGCGCGCCTGACCATGCCGGTATTGATCGTGGCGGGCCTGGCGGACTTCCAGACCGGGGTCGAGCCTCAGCGTGCCCTGGCGGCGCGGCTGCCGGACGGCCGCATCCTGGAATATCCGGGCCGCGGTCATTTCATGTTCGTCGAGGATCCCGAGCGGTTCGCGGCCGACCTGGTCGCCTTCCTGGGGCGATAGGCGCGCCTCAGCCCGCTTCGCGGACCTGTTCTTCCAGCCCCTGTTCGCGCACCTTGCGGTACAGGGTCGAGCGGCCGATGCCGAGGCGGCGGGCGATCTCGGACATATGGCCGGAATAGACCTCGATCGCGTGCTGGATCAGGTCGCGCTCGATCTGTTCCAGGGTGCGGACGTGGCCGCGCTCGTCGGTGATGCGCACGGGCGTGTCGGCCGAGGCGTCGTCGCCGCCGGGCGCGGCCATGGCGGCGTGAGCGGGTGAAGCCTGCGCCGACGCGGCGGCAGGCGCGGCCAGGTCCAGCGGCACGGCGACGCCCGAGATGGCCGGGAAGTCGTGCGGCTGCAGCAGCGGCGAGTCGGCCAGCACCAGGGCGCGATAGACGGCGTTCTCCAGCTGGCGCACGTTGCCGGGCCAGTCGTAGGCCTGGAGCAGGGCCAGGGTCTCGGGCGAGCAGCCCGCGACGCGCTTGCCTTCTTCCACGTTGAAGCGGGCGATGAAGTGCTCGACCAGGGCCGGGATGTCGCCGCGCCGTTCGCGCAGGGCCGGGGCCTCGATCGGGAAGACGTTCAGGCGATAGAAGAGGTCCTCGCGGAAGGCGCCCTCCTTCACCTGTTGGGCCGGGTCGCGGTTGGTGGCCGAGACGATGCGGACGTCGACCTTGACCGGGCGCTTGCCGCCGACGGGATCGACCTCGCCTTCCTGAAGGGCGCGCAGCAGCTTGACCTGCATGTCCAGCGGCAGTTCGCCGATCTCGTCCAGGAACAGGGTGCCGCCGTTCGCCTCGACGAACTTGCCGGCGTGTTTCTCATGGGCGCCGGTGAAGGCGCCCTTCTCGTGGCCGAACAGGATGGACTCGACCAGATTGGCGGGCAGGGCGCCGCAGTTGACGGCGATGAAGGGCTTGCCCGCCCGGTCCGAGGCGCCGTGCAGGGCGCGGGCGATGACTTCCTTGCCGACGCCGCTCTCGCCGGTGATCAGCACGGGAATGCCGGACTTGGCCGCCCGGACGCCCAGGGCCTTGACCATGCGCATGGGCTCGCTGTCGCCGACCATGTCGTCGAAGGAGGTGCGGCCGGCGGCGCGTTTCCTCAGACGGCCGATCTCGGCGGTCAGCTGGGTCATCTGCAAGGCGTTGCGGACACCGACCAGCAGGCGCTCGGGCCCGACCGGCTTGACGAAGAAGTCCTGGGCCCCGGCCTGCATGGCCTTGACCACCGTCTCGATGCCGCCGTTGGCCGTCAGCACGATGACCGGCGTGGTCACGCCCGCCGTGCGCATCTCGGCCAGGGCCTCCAGGCCCGACAGGCCCGGCATGACCAGGTCCAGCAGGACCACATCGGCGCCGCCGCCCTTGGTCAGGCGGTCGATGGCCTCGCCCCCGCTCTCGGCGTGGACGACGGCATAGCCTTCGCGGTCCAGCACAGCCTGGATCAGGCGGCGCTGGGTGGGATCATCGTCGACGACCAGAACGGTCTTGGCCATGGGAAAACACCCTTCAACATCACCGTGGAACGGCGGCCCTCGTTCAAGCGGGACCGGCTCGTTTCGGCACAACTCTAGAACCGAGGGGATGAAGATCGGGTTTCGGAGACCTGAGTCAGGGGTTAACGGCGGCGTGTTGCGGCGGGCAGCCGGCTTTGGGCTGGAACCGCCCGGTTTCGGCGCCCAGGCGGAGGTCGGGCCAAGCCGAGGCGGCGGCCTCCAGATCGGGGCGTTTGAGCGCCTCGCGCAGGTCGCGGAGCTCTGAGCCTGGGCCAGGGCAATACGAAACCTGATAGTCGCCTTGATGGACCCATCGGTCGTCGTCGTCCTGGGCGAACAGGGCGATGCTGTACGACGAAGCCAACAGGATTTCGTCGCGGCCGTCGCCGTTCAGGTCCCGCTGGACGGCGAGGCAATCATTCTGTCCACCGCAGGCGTAGCGCGGATCGCCCGCCGCCGTCGGAGCCAGGAAGGCGGGCGGCAGGGTCGCGCCCTCGGGCCAGGCCGTGACGGTCGGCGTGCGCGGCGGGACGGCGGCCTGCTTCACCTCATAGCGCGAGGTCGCGGCCTGGGCCGCCTTGGCGCGGCGGACGATCTCGGCGTCGGACGACCGGGCCAGGTCGGCCAGGGCGGCGCGCCCGGCCTTGCCCGCGCCGAAGCGCAGGAAGGCGTAGTCGAAGTCGGCCGCGCTGACGGCGCCCCGCTTGAGCCGGGCGGTCTGGTCGGCGACCGACAGGCGGGCCGGGTCGGCCAGGGGGCTGAACAGGGCCAGGATGATCCCGACCGTCAGGACGGCGGAGACGACGTTGGTGCGCTCCAGCGGCTTCATCCAGGCGGTCTTGCGCAGGAAGGGTGAGAGCGCCGCCCAGCCGTAGCCCGCCGCATAGACCGCC
Source organism: Brevundimonas naejangsanensis (assembly GCF_003627995.1). NCBI lineage: Bacteria > Pseudomonadati > Pseudomonadota > Alphaproteobacteria > Caulobacterales > Caulobacteraceae > Brevundimonas > Brevundimonas naejangsanensis. The sequence goes on from NZ_CP032707.1 coordinate 1,883,341, forward strand.
CCGACCACGGCGCAGGCCGAGGCGATGATGCGGTCGGGCGTCAGCCCGTGCTGACCGATGCGCAAGGACAGGCACCAGACGGCGATCAGGATCAGCGGCGTCAGCAGGACGGCGGCGACCCGCACGGCGACGCGCAGGACGACGGGCGGCAGGTTGTCCGCGCGCCCGTCCTGATAGGCGGTGTTGATCAGGATGATCAGGGAGGCGGCGGCCGACAGCACCAGGGCCGTGGCGCTGCCCGTCTTCCACAGCCCCTCCAGCCCGGTGAAGGGCAGGGCGGCCAGGAAGCCCGCGACCAGGACGGTGATGACCAGCAGCAGCCAGGACAGCAGCATGAGCGCCACGGTCCGCACGCCCCGGATCAGGCCGCTCCTCACGTCGGTCAGCTGCACCGCTGTGGCGAAGACCAGGCAGGTGACGGGGATGGAGAACCACGCCTCGCCGATCAGGTCGGCCAGGAAGCTGAGGCCGATGACCCGGAACAGGGCCGCGCCCAGGAACAGCAGCAGCCAGAAGGCGCCGGTGAAGCCCAGTGACAGGACCAGTTGCACCCCCGCCTTCCAGGCCGTGTCGAAATAGTCGTCGAAGTCGGCGATCCAGCGCCGGGCGGCGACGGCCGGGAAGATCAGGTGGTGGGCGATGAACAGGGCCGCCGCCGCGAAGGCGACAACCGGGAAACGCAGATAGGGCGGGCGGAAATAGTCGCTGGCCTGATGGGCCGCGTCGTGCCAGCCGAGCAGGGCCAGCACCGTCGCCGCGACGACGCCCCACAGGGCCAGCGTCTTCCACCCCAGGCGTCCGACTCCCGCCAGCAGCATGACCGGCGTGAACGTCGCCGCCAGCACCAGGGCGGCGAACAGCGGCGGCTGGGTCGCGGGCCAGGCCGGCCCTTCCGCCTGCGCCGCCGCGCGATACAGCAGATAGAGGATCACCCCCTGCGCCAGGCCGATGCCGAGGCGGGCGGGCGCCAGGCCGCGCGCCCCGTCGAGCGAGGCGCGGCCGGTGGGGTCGTGGGCGAAGTCGGTCATGAGGTGCCCTCCCTGAGCTTTGCAGGCAGGGTGGACCGGGACGGCGAGAAGGGAAAGACCTGTGTTATCCTTCTCCCCTTGTGGGAGAAGGTGGCGGCCGCAGGCCGACGGATGAGGGGTTGCGGCGCCGTCGAGAGACCCATCATCCGACCTCCCCGGATCGGGTCCGGGGTCGGCCACCTTCTCCCGCAAGGGGAGAAGGAACTGGGGCGGCTTGCATCGCGCCTCGCGCCTCCCCACAACCAAGGCCATGAACGCGCCCGTCAAACCGACCGAATTCGCCGACGCCCCGCTGTGGGACCTGTCCGACCTCTACGCCTCGCGTGAGGATGCGCGCATCGCCGCCGATCTGGAGCGGGCGAAGGGGCTGGTGGACCGGCTGAACGCCTTCCAGGGGCGGCTGGCCGGTCTGTCGGGCGCCGAGCTGGGCCAGGCGCTGGATGAGGCGATCGGCCTGTATGAACAGGCGGCGGACGTGATGGGAGGCCTGGGCGCCTACGCCTTCCTGGCCGCCTCGACCAACCGCGAGGACGCGGCGGCGCAAGGGTTCGAGGCCGACGTGCGCGAGAAGCTGACCGTCATCGCCACCCCGACCGTCTGGCTGACCTTGGAGATCAATGCGCTGGACGAGGCGGCTGTCGAGGCGGCGCTGGCGGCCCATGCGCCCGCCGCGCGCTGGGCGCCGTGGCTGCGTCGGGTGCGGGCGATGAAGCCGCACGAGCTGTCGGCCGAGCTGGAGACCTTCATCGCCGAACGCGGGCCGATCCAGGCCCAGTGGCCGCGCCTGTTCGACGAGACCCTGGCCGTGCTGCGCGCCGAGGTGGGCGAAGAGCAGCTGACCCTGGCCGAGGGGCTGAACCGCCTGACCGACGCGGACGCGGCCAAGCGCCAGGCGGCGGGCGAGAGCTTGTCCACGGCCTTTTCGGCCATCGCCCGGACCATGGCCATGGTGCTGAACACCGTCGCCGCGGAGAAGGCGCTGGAGGACCGCAAGCGCGGCTTCAAGCGCCCCGCTGATAGCCGCCACCTGGCCAATGAGGTCGACGGCGAGAGCGTGGACGCCATGGCCGACGCCGTCGCCGAAGCCTATCCGCGCCTGGCGCACCGCTATTACGCCCTGAAGGCCAGGGCGATGGGCAAGGAGCGGCTGGCCCACTGGGACCGCAACGCCCCGATCGAGGCGGCGCCGCCGCGCGCCTATGACTGGGCGGCCGGGCGCGAGGTGGTGCTGTCCAGCTTCGCCGCCCTGGGCGAGGACTTCGCCGAGCGGGCGGGCTGGTTCTTCGGCCGGCCGTGGATCGATGCACGGGCGCGGGCGGGCAAGCAGTCGGGCGCCTACGCCCACCCGGTGACGGCGGACCGGCACCCTTATGTCTTCCTGAACTGGATGGGCGAGCGGCGCGACGTCCTGACCCTGGCCCACGAACTGGGTCACGGGGTGCACCAGACGCTGGCGGCGGGGCAGGGGTCGCTGCTGGCCGATACGCCGCTGACCCTGGCCGAGACGGCCTCGATCTTCGCCGAGGGGCTGACCTTCGACCGCCTGCTGGCCGAGGCGACGCCGGACGAGCAGCGCGCCCTGCTGGCGGGGCGGATCGAGGACGGGCTGAATACGGTCGTGCGCCAGATCGCCTTCCACCGCTTCGAGACGCGGTTCCATGACGAGCGGGCGGCGGGCGAGGTTCCGGTCGAGCGCATCCGCGAAATCTGGATGGCGGAGCTGACCGCCAGCCTCGGCCCGGCTGTGGACCTGACCGGCTATGAGGACTGGTGGGCCTATGTCAGCCACTTCGTCCACGCGCCCTTCTATGTCTATGCCTATGCGTTCGGCGACCTGCTGGTCGCGGCGCTGATGGAGACGCGGGCCAAGGACCCGGCGGCCTTCACGCCGCTGTATCGCGACCTGCTGTCGGGCGGCGGGGCGCGGACCTATGTCGAGGCGCTGAAGCCGTTCGGCCTGAACCCGCGCGACCCGGCCTTCTGGACCATCGGCGCCAAGCGGCTGGAAGGCCTGATCAACCGGTTTGAAGCGCTGTAACAGCGTCCTTCTCCCCTTGTGGGAGAAGGTGGCAGGCGAAGCCTGACGGATGAGGGGTTGCGGGACGTTAAAGTCAGTCCCCCGTCAGGCTGCGGAGAAACCCCTCATCCGGCCCTGACGGGCCACCTTCTCCCACAGGGGGAGAAGGGAAGGGGCGTTGACAGGTTGGGCGAGGCGTTGAAGCGTGGCCGCATGAAACTCGCGTCCCGTGTTCTCGTTCTCGCCGCCGTCCTCGCCCTGCCGACGACGGCTCTCGCCCAGGCTTCGGCCCAGCACCGCGCCCTGGCGGCGGGGTACAAGGCCCTGACCGTGTGCAGCGCCGTCCACTCGGCGCGCGCATCGGGCGCCGAGCGGACCGTGGCCAGCGTCGAGGGGAACGAACTGGTCGGCATCTACCCCGAGCTTCAGCCCCTGGTCGCCGCCATGACGGCCGAGATGGCCGGGAACACGGTCGCCGTCGCCTGGGACGAGGCGGCCCCGCCGCGCGTCGCGACCTGGACCGACGGCCGGGGCTGCGTCATCGAGCCGATGGGCTATGTGTCGGGCGCTGCGCCTGAACGGACGCCGCTGGCCCGCCGGGCCTCGGCGCCCGACCTGCCGACCGCCCGGCCCAGGGGCGACGCCCGCGCGCTTGAGGCCGCCGTCGGCCGCGCCTTCGATCAGGGATTCGGCGGCGGGACCAACACCACGGGCGTGGTGGTGATGCAGGGCGGCAGGCGGGTGGCGGAACGCTATGCGCCGGACTTCGGCCCGAACACGCCGCAGCGCACCTGGTCGGTGGCCAAGAGCCTGGCCGGGACGGTCATCGGCGCGGCGGTCCAGCGCGGCGAGCTGGACGTGAAGGCGCCCGCCGCCATCGCCAATTGGCGTACGCCCGGCGATCCGCGCGCGGCCATCACCGTCGACGCCCTGATGCGGATGGCCTCGGGCCTGACCAGCGATACGGCGGGCAACCGCACCGACGCCCTCTATTTCGGCGGCACGGCCGTGGACGAGCAGGCGCCGGGCTGGCCCCTGCTGGCGCCGGTCGGGACGGTCTATCGCTACGCCAACAACGACACGCTTCTGGCGACCATGGCGGCGGCGCCGACCTTCGCGGCCCATCCGCCCGCCGAACTGTTCGACAGGTTGGGCATGACCCACACCTGGGCCGAGACCGACTGGCGCGGGAACTACATCCTGTCGAGCCAGGTCTGGACCACGGCGCGCGATCTGGCCCGCTTCGGCCAGCTGTATCTGCAGGACGGGGTGTGGGAGGGCGAGCGCATCCTGCCCGAGGGCTGGCGCGCCTATGTCACGGCCCCGACCGGGCCGCAGCCGCCGACGGGCGACTTCGGCTATGGCGCGACCTTCTGGCTGATGAACCGGTCGGAGGGCGTGCCCGCCGACGCCTTCGCGGCCTTCGGCAACCGGGGCCAGTATGTGGTGATCGTGCCCAGCCGCGACGTCGTCATCGTGCGGCGTGGCGAGGACCCGGCGGGCAAGCCGTTCGATGTCGCCGCCTTCGCCAGGGCGGTTCTGGCCACGCTGGACTGAGGGCCTGGACCGAAGGCCGCGCGGGGCGGGCTTGAGCCGCGCGCCGGCCCCGCTATAAGGGCGGTCGAAATCTCGACTCTTTTTTTGGAAGACCTGATGGCCGACCAGCACGACGCGCACGCCGCCCCCCACGTCCACGGGGAAATGAACATCACCGAACAGGCCTGGACCTGGGCCCTGTTCGTGGGCCTGACCAAGTGGGTGTCGCTGTCGATGGCGGCGCTGATCCTGTTCCTGACGGTGTGGTTCGCCGTCGGCGCCGGCTTCATGCCCGCCTTCATCAGCGCCGCGGTGCTGTCGGTCCTGGGCTTCTTCGCCCTGCGCACCAAGAAGGCGCACTAAGCCGCACCGAATCTCGCAAGGGTTCGAGACAAAGGCCCGTCGGCGTCGTCCGGCGGGCCTTTTGCTTGCGCGCAATCGGCGCGGGCCGGATGGATCGTGCCGGTTCGCCCTGAGCGCCGCGACGAGGGGGGAAAAAAGCGCCGCGCGGGCGCACGGCGGCTTTGACGGCCCTTCGGCCTTCGGCCTAACGTCGGCCCGACCCTGGGGAGTGGGAGGGATTCGCTTGGCCGTCGCCATCGCCGTGACCCGTGAACGCCGTGACGGCGAGACGCGCTGCGCCGCCACGCCCGAAACCGTGAAGAAGCTGATCGCCCTGGGGGCGACGGTGACGGTCGAGGCTGGGACGGGCCTGGGCTCCTCCATTCCCGACGCCGACTACGCCGAGGCGGGGGCCGGCGTGCGGCCCGACCTGGCGGCCGTGCTGGCCGGGGCCGACGTGCTGCTCAAGGTGCGCGGTCCGACGGCGTCGGAGATCAGCGCCCTGAAACCCGGGGCGGTGGTGGTGGGCCTGCTGGACGCGTGGCGCGACAAGGCGACGGTCGAGGCGCTGAGGGGTGCGAACGCCACCGCCTTCGCCATGGAATTCGTGCCGCGCATCACCCGCGCCCAGGTCATGGACGTGCTGTCGTCCCAGGCCAACCTGGCCGGATACCGGGCGGTGATCGAGGCGGCCTACGCCTATGGCAAGGGTTTCCCGATGATGATGACGGCCGCCGGGACGGTGGCCGCCGCCAAGACCTTCGTCATGGGGGCGGGCGTCGCGGGGCTTCAGGCCATCGCCACGGCGCGGCGGCTGGGGGCGGTGGTCACGGCCACCGACGTGCGCCCCGCCGCCAAGGAGCAGGTCGAGAGCCTGGGCGCCAAATTCGTCGCCGTCGAGGATGAAGAGTTCAAGGCGGCCGAGACGGCGGGCGGCTACGCCAAGGCCATGTCGGCCGAGTACCAGGCCAAGCAGGCCGAACTGACCGCCGCCCACATCGTCAAGCAGGACGTGGTGATCACCACGGCCCTGATCCCCGGCCGCCCGGCGCCCAGGCTGGTGACGGCGGCGCACGTCGCCTCGATGAAGCCGGGCTCGGTCATCGTCGACCTGGCGGTCGAGGCGGGCGGCAACGTCGAGGGCTCGAAGCCGAACGAGGTCGTGACCACGTCGAACGGGGTGAAGATCGTCGGCTGGAGCAACCTGCCCGGCCGCATCGCGGCGGACGCCAGCGCCCTCTACGCCCGCAATCTGGTCGCCTTCCTGGGGCTGATGGTGAAGGACGGGGCCCTGTCGGTCGACCTGGAGGAGGAGATCCTCAAGGCCGCCGTCGTCACCCACGGCGGCGCCGTGGTGCATGAGGGGGTGAGGGGATGAGCGACCATGCTCCCTTCCCCCTCGATGGGGGAAGGGCTGGGGATGGGGGTGTGCGCGCTGCCGCCGCCGGGCGGGCGCGGGAGGCGTCTCCCTGCCTTGTTCTTAAACCCTTTGCCTCCACCCCCACCCACCCCTCCCCCATCGAGGGGGAGGGCTTTGAGAGGGAGCGGACGTCCGCGCGGGTCGTGAAGCGGGCGCGAGAGATGCGCGCCGAGCCGACCTGGACCGAGAAGAAGCTCTGGGAGCGTCTGCGAGCGCTTCCGGTGCGTTTTGGGCGACAGGCGCCGGTCGGCCCGTATGTCGCCGATTTCCTCTGCCATCGCGCCGCCTTGGTGGTCGAGGTCGACGGCGACGTACATGATCGAACCGATGTGGCGTTGCGCGACCTGAAGCGGGACGCCTGGTTCGAGAGCCAAGGCTATTTTACGCTCAGAGTGTCCACGCGAGCGGTCGAAGCCGACATGGACGCGGTCGTGACGCGTATCCGCAACCTCGCCTCGAACCGTTTAGGGAAGGCCGTCTGAATGGAACACGTCGATCCCACTGTCTTTCGCCTGGCCATCTTCGTCCTGTCGATCTTCGTCGGCTACTATGTCGTCTGGAGCGTGACGCCGGCGCTGCACACGCCGCTGATGGCGGTGACCAACGCCATTTCCAGCGTCATCATCGTCGGCGGCCTGATCGCGGCGGCGGCGATGAGCGCCCAGGCGGGCGGGCCGAACGCCTGGATCGCCAAGGGGGCGGGCGTGGCCGCCGTGACCCTGGCCAGCGTCAACATCTTCGGGGGCTTCATGGTCACGCGCCGGATGCTGGCCATGTATCGCAAGAAGGAAAGGCCCAAGGCCTCGTGACCCTGTCGCCTGTTCTGTTTGCGTTTTATTGTTCCTGGGTCGTCACCGGCCTGGGCGTGGGGCTGTGGATCTGGAGCTGGGTGCGGGTCAAGGACCCCATCGGGCGGCTGAGGTTCCAGGACTGCGGCGTGGTGCTGGTGTTCGCCGCCGTGCTGACGCGCATCATCATCCAGGACCGGGAAATGACGGTCTTCGACTGGGCCATGATTCTGCTCGGCCCCCTGTTTATCGCGGCCGCCCTGTGGCGCCTGTCGCGCACCCAATCCACCAAACGTTGAACCTAGAGAGTATCGCGTGATGAAAGCTTCCCTGATCTCCGTCGTCGCCCTGTCGGTCGCCGCTGTCGCCGGCGCGGCCTCGGCCCAGTCCTCGCGCGAAGTGGGCCAGAATCCCTACGGCGGCCTGCACTGGTCGGTCGTCGCGCCCCAGGGCGCCGGCTGGGCGCTGGAGTGCGGCTTCGCGCCCGTGACCATCCGCGGCATCCACATGAACCGCATCAACCACACCGGCTCGGGCCGGATGGCCGGGCGCCTGCCGGGCGACAACGGCCGCTGCCGCGTGACCAAGACGGGTGGCGAGGGGCCGGTCGGCCTGGCCGTGGTCAAGAACGGCGAGGCCACCGCGGCGGGCACCAACGGCGGGGCGCCCGCCATCGTCAACGTCTTCTGATTTGACATGAAACGAGGGGGGAGGGGATGAACGCATCCATCGCGGCGCTGGCCTATCTGGCGGCGGGGGTCCTGTTCATCCTCTCGCTCAGGGGGCTGTCCAGCCCCGAGACCAGCCGCAGGGGCAACACCCTGGGCATGCTTGGCATGGCCCTGGCGGTCGGCGTCACCCTGCTGACGCTGGGGACCAGTGAGGCGCTGGATCCCCTGACCCTGGCCCTGATCGCGGGCGGGGTCGTGGTCGGCGGAGGCGTCGGCGCCGTCATCGCCAACCGCGTGCCGATGACGGCCATGCCGCAGCTGGTCGCGGCCTTCCACTCCCTGGTCGGCCTGGCGGCCTGTCTGGTGGCGGTGGGGGCGGTCTATGCGCCCGACGCCTTCGGCATCGTCACGGCGGACGGGGGCATCAAGACCCTGTCGATCGTCGAGCTGAGCCTGGGCGTGGCCATCGGGGCCGTCACCTTCACCGGCTCGGTCATCGCCTTCGCCAAGCTGGATGGGCGGATGAGCGGGGCGCCGATCCTGCTGCCCGCGCGGCACCTGATCAACATTGCGCTGGCTCTGGCCCTGGTCTTCCTGATCGGCATCCTGATCGGGACGGGCGGGACGGCGGTCTGGGCCTTCTGGGGCGTGTTCGTCCTCAGCCTGATCCTGGGCGCGACTCTGATCATCCCCATCGGCGGGGCCGACATGCCGGTGGTGGTGTCCATGCTGAACTCCTATTCCGGCTGGGCGGCGGCGGCCCTGGGCTTCACGCTGGAGAACATCGCCCTGATCATCACCGGGGCCCTGGTCGGGTCGTCGGGGGCGATTCTCAGCTACATCATGTGCAAGGGCATGAACCGCAGCTTCGTCAGCGTCATCCTGGGCGGCTTCGGCGCCGAGGCGGGCGCGGCGGCGGGCGGCGGAACGGTCGAGACGCGCCCGGTCAAGCAGGGCTCGGCCGAGGACGCCGCCTTCATCATGAAGAACGCCTCCAAGGTCATCATCGTCCCCGGCTACGGCATGGCCGTGGCCCAGGCCCAGCACGCCCTTCGCGAAATGGCCGATATCCTCAAATCGGAAGGCGTCGAGGTGAAATACGCCATCCACCCCGTCGCGGGTCGGATGCCGGGCCACATGAACGTCCTGCTGGCTGAGGCCAACGTCCCCTATGACGAGGTGTTCGAGCTGGAGGACATCAACTCCGAGTTCGCCTCGGCCGACGTGGCCTTCGTCATCGGCGCCAACGACGTGACCAACCCCGCCGCCAAGACCGACCCGCAGTCGCCCATCTATGGCATGCCGGTGCTGGACGTGGAGAAGGCCGGGACGGTGCTGTTCATCAAGCGGTCGATGGGCAGCGGCTATGCGGGGGTCGAGAACGAACTCTTCTTCCGCGACAACACCATGATGCTGTTCGCCGACGCCAAGAAGATGGTCGAGGGGATCGTCAAGGCGCTGTGAGGCGTCACCGACGCGGCGCCCGCATGGACGCGAGCGGCGAAACGGCTCATGAGCGGGCGGATGGAAGGCGAGGATTTCACCGTCGAGGAGGTCGTGATGACCCTGGGGCTGGCGCGGCTGCCGGGCGGCGGCTGGGGCCGGGTCATGGAGCCGACCGAGCCGACGGCAGCCGGCGGCCTGGTCAGCGCCTATCGCCTGCTGACTGCCGAGGAAACGGACGACTGGCGGGCGGCCGAGGCCGAGGAGCTGTGGACCGCCTATATGGGCGCGGGGCTGGAGGTCGAACTGGCGACCGAGGTCGGGGTGCGCCGCGAAAGGGTCGAGGCGGGATCGGGCGTCTGGATCACCGCGCCCCAGGGGGGCTGGCTGCGCACGCGGGCGCTGGGCGCCTGGTGCCTGGCGGGATGGGTCGGGCCGGCGGATTAGAAACGGCAGCGCTTGCAGAGGGCAGGGGGCGCCCTGTAGCGGGATGTTTCATGCGCACCCTGCTGATCGCCGCCGCCGCCGCCCTGTTGTCCGCCTGCGCCACGGCGCCGCTGACCGCCGTTGAAGCCCCGGTCGAGACGGTCGACCTGCTGCTGACCTCGGCCACGGTGGTCGACGTCGAGAAGGGGACGACGACGCCCGATCAGCTGGTGGCCGTGCGCGGCGGGGACATCGTCGCCGTCCGGCCGGAAGGCCAGGCCAGCCGCTATCGCGCGACGCGAACGGCGGACCTGGGCGACCGCTACGTCATGCCGGGCCTGTGGGACATGCACGTCCACTTCGGCGGGGGCGAGGCCCTGATCGGCGAGAACGCCGAGCTGATGCCCCTCTATGTCGTCAACGGCGTGGTCGCGGTGCGCGACGCGGCGGGCGACCTGGCCCAGCAGGTTCTGGACTGGCGCGACGCCCCGCCGACGCCTGACAGCCCGCGCATCTTCACCTCGGGCCCCAAGATCGAGGGCATCGCCCCGGTCTGGAAGGGCGTGATCGAGACCGGCAACGAGGCGGACGTAGACGCGGCCCTGGACCGGCTGCAGGCCCTGCGCGTCGACTTCGTCAAGATCACCGACAACACCCTGAAGCCCGAGCTCTTCCTCTACGCCGTGCGCGAGGCGAAGAAGCGGGGCATGAAGACCTCGGCCCACATCCCGGCCAGCATCACCGTGCTGGAGGCCGCCGAGGCGGGCCTGTCGTCCATCGAACACCTCGACTACGCCATGAAGGCGGGCTCGCGCGACGAGGCGGCCATCGCGGCCGACTATCTGGCGGGCAAATACACCTACGCCCAGACCATGCGGCGCTATGCCGACACCTTCGACGTGGAGACGGCGCGGCGGGTCTATGCGCGTCTGAGGGAGCTGGGCACGGCGGTGTCGCCGACCCTCTACGGCTCGACCACCCTGGCCAATCTGGATCTGGATGACCATTCGCACGACGAGGGCCTGGCCTATGTCGGGCCGGGCATTCGGGCGACCTATGACTGGCGCGTCGAGCGCGCGGCACAGGCCACGCCGCAGCAGGTCGAGGACCGCCATTTCGTCAAGGACGTCACCGCCCGCACCCTGCCCATGCTGCGCGACGCGGGCGTGACCATCCTGACCGGGACGGACGCGGGCTTCCTCAACTCGTTCAACTATCCGGGCTTTTCGCTGCACGACGAGCTGGAGCTGTATGTGAAGCTGGGGCTGACGCCGCGCGAGGCGTTGGCGGGCTCGGTCGTGGACGGGCCGCGCTTCCTGAACCAGGGCGAGCGTTATGGCGCTGTGGCGGCGGGCAAGTCGGCCGACCTGCTGGTGCTGGAGGCGAACCCGCTGGCCGATGTCAGCGCGACGCGGCGCATCGCCGACGTGGTGCTGCGCGGCCGCCTGATCGACGCCCCCACGTTGGAGCGGATGCGCGGCGAGATCCGCGCCCGGGTGGCGGCGCGCGACGCGAGCTTCAAGCCTTCGCCAGCTTCCTGACGCGGAAGGCCACGACGATCATCAGGGCGCCGAACAGGATGGCCCAGGCCGCGATCAGCCACAGCAGGCCCAGGGCGCCCGGACCCGGCGCGAAGACCAGGATCAGGCCGAACAGGATCGACAGGACGCCGGCGGCGGCCAGGGTCCATTCCCTGGCGATCTCCTTGCGCAGGTGGATGGCGCCGACGATCTCGAGCACGCCGCGCATGATCGACCAGAAGCCGATCAGATAGATCAGCACCAGGGCCGTCAGCCCCGGCAGGGTGAAGGCCAGAACGCCCGCCGCCACCCCGGCGACGCCCGACAGGGCCAGCCACCAGCGCGGGGCCAGTCCGCCGCCCCGGATGGCGGCGACGATGGCCAGAACCCCGTCGACCAGGGCGTAGGCGCCATAGACGATGATCAGGCTCAGCAGGCTGATCTGCGGCCAGGCGAAGGTCAGGACGCCGAAGACCACGGCGGCGATCCCGCGCAGCAACAACAGCCACCAGGAGCGGTGCAGGGCGGATTTCACGATGCTGTCCAGCGTCGGCATGGCGGCGTGGGGCGAGGACATGGTCTGCTCTCCTGCGCGGGCGGCGATACGGCGGCGCTGGCGCAACGTGGGAGAGGGGGAGGGGTTCCGCCTTTCGCTTCCCTCTCCCGTTGGGAGAGGGCTCCGAGAGCGAAGCGATCGGCATAGGCGAAAGGGTGAGGGTTCGAGATTTCAGTCGGCGTCAGCCGTTGCGGCGGCGGCTTGCGCCGACGGACGCTGGGAACCCTCATCCGCCCCTTCGGGCCGCCTTCTCCCATCGGGAGAAGGGATGTTCAGGCCGCCATGCGCCAGTCGTGCGCTACGGGCGCCGCATGGAACTCGTCCCACAGGGCGTCCTCGTCGGAGTAGCGGCTGCTGGCGGAGGCCGAGATGACGTCCACGACCTGTTCCTCCTGACGGTCCCAGATGACGGCCAAGTCGCCCTCGGCCTCGCACGGCACGATCATGTAGCGGTCGGCGAAGGTCTTCTTGGCGGGCTTTTGAACCGTCGGGGTGCGGGCGAAGGCCATGTCGTGATCTCCTGGAAGCGAATGCCTCTTGCTGATGTTGAGAGGATGCGACAGCATTACGCCAGTTTCGGACGTATCTCTGTGGAGAAGTCATTTGCGGCACGACAAGGCGGCGCTGGTCATCGATCTGGCGCGGGGCATGGCGGCCAGCGCCGAGGGGCTGACGCTGAACGAGATGGCGGCCCAGCTGAACGTCGGGCGTCGCACGGCCGAGCGGATGCGCGACGCCGTGCTGATGCTGTTCCCTCAGGTGGAGGAGGTGTCGGACCCGCCGACCAAGCGCTGGCGCATCCGCGGCGGGCTGTCGGCCTTTGAACAGGCGCCGACGGCGACCGAGATGCTGGAGCTGACCAAGGCGGCGCAGGGCTTGCGCGCGGCGGGCGAACCGGCGCGGGCGGCGGCGCTGGAAAGCCTGGAGCGCAAGGTGAAGGCGGCGATGCGCTCGACCACCCTGAACCGGATGGCGCCGGATCTGGAGGCTCTGGTGCGGGCCGAGACCATCGCCGTCCAGGCCGGGCCGCGCCCCAGCGCCGACGAGACGGTGCTGGCCGAGATTCGCGGGGCCGTGCTGGCCGAGCGGCCGCTGAACTTCATCTACGCCCGGCCGGGGGCGGAGGCGCGGACCCGCAGCGTGGCGCCGTGCGGCCTGATGTTCGGACGGGCCAACTATCTGGTGGCGTCGGACCGCGAGAGCGGGCGCATCCAGACCTTCCGCCTGGACCGGATGAGTTCGGTCGAGGCGGGCGAGGGCACGGCGCGGCCGCCCGAAGACTTCGACCTGGGCGCCTTCGCCAGCCAGTCCTTCGGCATCTATCAGGACGAGATCGAGGAGGTCGCCTTGCGCATCGCGCCCGAGGGGGCGGACGAGGCGCGCGGCTGGCGCTGGCACCCGACCCAGACGATCGAGGATCAGGCGGACGGGGCCGTGGTGGTGCGGTTCCGCGCCTCGGGGATGCGCGAACTGGCCTGGCACCTGTTCACCTGGGGCGAGCAGGCGACCATCCTGGGGCCGCAGCGGCTGAAGGCGGTGATGGCCGAGGAACTGGCGGCGGCGGGCCGCGCCCTCGAACGGGCGTAAAGCTGAGCAAAGCGTAAGGTGACGGGCGTAAGGCTTGGCCTCTACCTTTCACCCGTCATCCTCGGGCTTGACCCGAGGATCGGGCCATCGGCGTGCGCAACGTTGGAAAGGTCGAGTGCGCCCTGCGCTCGATCCTCGGGTCAAGCCCGAGGATGACGGAGTGTCGTGAAGCCTAGCGATGGGGTGTGAGTATGCAGAACAGGAGTCGTGCGTGAGTCTGAAAATCCTGTCCACGGGGGCTGTCGCAGCCGCCCTCCTGCTGACCGCCTGCGCCGCCGCGCCCGCGCCCGGCCCCTGGAACGTCGAGGCGGCGCCGCAGGTGACGGTGACGCGCGAGGGCGGACGGCTGACAGTCGATTACGCCTTCAACCGCGACGCCCCGGCCTGGGCCTTCATGGACTCGGCGCTGATCGACGGCGCGCGCGAGCCGTGGCGCCCGAGGCAGTGGACGGTCGAGACGCCGGGCGTGGCGATGGAGCGGCGCGGCCACTACGACATCATCCGAAGCATGGACGGCGGCCCCGTGCCGCGTCATGTCCGCTTCAGCGTGAAGCCGAAGGCGGTCGAGCTGGAGGCCGAATACAAGACCCTGGTCTTCTCGGACGGGGCGGTGGCCCTGCCGACGCGGCAGATGGACGTCTTCGCCCTGGCCTCGCCCGAGGCGGCGGAGGCGGTGCCGGCGGACCTGAACGGGGTCAGAATCGACGGCGGGCCGTCGCGCGTGACCTGGCGCGACCGGGACGGGCCGGTGCTGTTCAATGGCGAGCGCCACGCCGAGCTGTCGACCACGGGCGAGCGGTCCTACGTCCTGCTGGGCGAGGCGCGAGTGACGCCGGGCGAAGGGCTGACCACGGTCATGGACCCGAATCTGCCGCCGTGGATCGGCCAGAAGATCCGCGACTTCGCCCCGCGCATCGGCCAGTTCTACATGCAGCGCCTGGGGCGGCCCGGCGCGGGCGGGGACAAGCCGGTGGTCATGGCGGCCTGGAACGGCCCGACCGAGCGGATGACCAGCATGGGCGGCAGCGTCCTGCCTGGCCTGATCGTCATGTCGTTCGAGGGCACGGGCGTGACCCGGCCCAGCGCCGAGATGGAGCGGGTGTCGCGCTGGTTCATCGGCCATGAGAGCGCCCACTTCTGGCTGGGCCAGACGGTCCGCTATGAGTTCGCGCGCGAGGCCTGGATCACCGAGGGCGGGGCCGACCTGATGGCGGTGCGGGCGCTGAAGGCGCTGGACCCGGCCTATGACGCCCGCAAGGAACTGCAGGGCGAGGTCGACGACTGCGTCCAACTGAGCCGCGGACGCGGCGTGGCCGAGGCGGGCGCGCGCGGCGAGCACCGGGCCTACTACGCCTGCGGCGCCGTCTTCGCCCTGGCGGCGGAGGGGGCGCAGAAGCAGCGCGACGGCGGCGACTGGTTCGACTTCCTGCGCCCGCTGCTGGAGGCCAACAAGAAGGACGGGGTGCTGACGCGCGCCGAATGGCTGGGCGCCCTGACCCGCGTCTCGGGCGACCCGACCCTGGCGGCCGACATCGAGCGGGTGCTGGAACAGGGGGCGGCCGACCCGGCGGCCGAGATCGCCGCCCTGTTCCGCCGTACCGGCGTGCCGCACGCCGTCGAGAACGGGCGAGTGCGGCTGCTGCTTGACTGACGCCGCCCGAATTGATCGAGATCAGGGCGCGTAACGCCGTTTCGCGCGTTGATGCGGACACGCTCGCAAGGGAGGCCGCGATGACCTGGTCCAGTCTGATCGTTTACGTCGATGACGAAGCCGACTGCCCCGCCCGGCTCAAGGAGGCCTGCTCCCTGGCCCGGGCCTTTGGCGGGGAAGGCGGCGCGCGCCTGATCGGGGTGTCCGGCTGCGCGCCCGAGACGCCCATGGCCGACGCCTATGGGGCGGGCATCCTGCTGGGCGAGGTGATGGCTGCGCAGAAGGAGCGGGCCGAGAGCGCGCTGAAGGCGGCCGAGACGCGGTTCCGGGCGGCGGCGACGGCGGTCGGGGTGGCGTGCGAATGGCGCGGCGACGTCGGCGATCCCACCGAGCTGGCCACCCGCCACGCCCGGGCCGGGGACGTGCTGATCGTTGGGCGCGACGCGGGCGGGGCCAGCGCCTGGCGCGCGCCGCACCCGGCCGACCTGGCCATGCGGGCCGGGCGGCCGGTGATCGTCCTGCCGCCCAATCCGGTGCGCTCCATGGTCGGCGCGCCCGCCCTTCTGGCCTGGACCGACACGCGCGAAAGCCGGCTGGCGGCGGCCGCGGCCTTGCCGCTGCTGAAACGGGCGGCCGGGGTCAAGGTGGTGGAGCTGTGCGATCCCGAGGACGTGGACGGGGCGCGGCTGCGCACCCAGGACGTCGTGCGCTGGCTGGCCGGGCACGGCGTGGCGGCCGAGTCGGACGCCCGCGCCCACGACGACCGGCCCGCCGCGCGGCGCCTGATCGACGGCGCCGAGGAGATGCAGGCGGGCCTGATGATCGCCGGCGCCTGGGGCCACGCTCGGATGCGGCAGTGGATCTTCGGCGGGGTGACGCAGAGCCTGCTGATCGAAGCGCCCGTGGCTCTGATGCTGGCGCACTGAGGCCCTTCTCCCCTTGCGGGAGAAGGTGGCAGGCGAAGCCTGACGGATGAGGGGTTTCGCTGTCGGTTGAGAGACCCCTCATCCGACCTCGCTTTGCTCGGCCACCTTCTCCCGCAAGGGGAGAAGGGAGATCTAGGCGAACGGATATGGGCTCACCGACTTGGACCAGTCGTCCACCGTCAACGCCCGCCCGACCGGCGGGGCGGCGCGTTCGGCGCAGGGGTGGCGTTCGCACAGGCGGCAGGCAGGGCCGATCGGGGTGACCTCGGGCTTCTGCAGGTCCAGGCCGCGGGCGTAGATCAGGCGGTGGGCGTGCTTGAGCTCGCAGCCCAGGCCGATGGCGAGGTCCTGGCCTTCGGTGAAGGCGTCCTGGCCCTGGCGATCGACGGTGCGGGCCAGGGTGAACCAGCGGCCCCCATCAGGCGTCTCGATGATCTGGGTGAGGATGCGGCCCGGCGTGCGGAAGGCCGAGTGCAGCCGCCAGCGCGGGCAGGCCCCGCCGAAGCGCGAGAAGGGGAAGGCGCCCGAGGCGTAGCGCTTGGACACATTCCCCGCCTGATCCACCCGCATCAGGAAGAAGGGCACGCCGCGCGCCGTCGGCCGGGACAGCGTGGTCAGGCGGTGCGCCGCCTGCTCGAAGCCGACGCCGAAGCGGGCCTGAAGTCGGGCCAGGTCGTAGCCGGTCTCCTCCGCCGTCCGCTGGAAGGCGGCGTAGGGCATCAGCACGGCGGCGGCCAGGCTGTTGGTCAGGGAGGTCTTCAACAGGTTGCGGGTCGGGGCGTCGGGGGTGTTCGCCGCCTCGGTCAGGGCCTGAAGCTCGGGCCCGTGCTCGATCAGGACCAGTTGCGTCGCCACGGCGAAGGCGCGCGACGACGGGCCCAGCGCATCGGACAGCAGCAGCCGCCCCCGGTGCGGGTCGAAGCGGCGGGTCCATTCAACCATGACCTCGGCTGGCAGGGTGCGGACCGTCAGGCCGTGACGGGCGAACAGGCGCGCGCGGGCCAGGGCCTCGAAGCCCTCGTCGGGGGCGGGGGCTTCCGCGCGTAGGGCGTCGTGCAGGGCCTCGCCCAGGGCGTCGAGCTCGGGGAAGTGGTTGTGGCGGGCCTGGACGTATTCGCGCACCCATTCGGACGGGCTGTCGGTCGGGGCCGCGCCGCCGCCCGCCTCGACCTCGGCGCGGTCTCGCACGCGGCGGTCGGTGAAGGCGCGGTAGAGGCGCAGCACGGCGTCGGCGGCGGCGGGCTGGTCCTCGGCCAGTTGCATGATCTCGTGGCGCGGCACGGCCAGACCCTGAAACAGGGGGTCGGCGAAGACCTCGGACAGTTCCGCCTCGGACGCCGGGCCGCCGGACTGGCTGAGGTTGCGCAGGTCGACGTCATAGGTTTCGGCCAGACGCAGCAGCAGCTGGGCCGAGACGGGACGCTGGTTGCGCTCGATGTGGTTCAGATAGGAGGGCGAGACGCCCAGGTCCGCCGCCATCGCCGTCTGCGACAGGTCAAGCTCGCGCCGCAGCCGCTTGAGGCGGCCGCCGAGAAAGAGTTTGCGATCAGCGGCGACGTTCATGGCGCGATCATGTCACATCATGACTTCAAAGCAAGTGTCATGATGTGACTGTTTGACTTGAATGAAGCTCCTAGTGATGTGTCATTCGTGACGGGTGCGTGTTCAGGTCTTGGGGACGGCGGCTGCGGCCGCGCCTTATCGAGACCGAGACGAACATGACGACCTTCGCCGATCTGGTTCCTTCGCCCGCCGGCCGTTTCGACGGCATCGAGCGCCCCTATTCGCCGGAAGACGTTCTGCGTCTGCGCGGCTCGGTGCCGATCACCCATACGCTGGCCGAGCGTGGCGCCAACCGCCTGTGGGAGCTGCTGCACAGCGAGCCCTACATCAACGCCCTGGGCGCCGTGACCGGCAATCAGGCGATGCAGATGGTCCGCGCGGGTCTGAAGGCCATTTATCTGTCGGGCTGGCAGGTCGCGGCCGACGCCAACACGGCCAGCGCCATGTATCCGGACCAGTCGCTGTATCCGGCCAACGCCGCGCCGGAACTGTGCCGCCGCATCAACCGCACCCTGCAGCGCGCTGACCAGATCGAGCACGCCGAGGGCGGCGCCAAGCGCGACTGGTTCGCCCCCATCGTCGCCGACGCCGAGGCCGGTTTCGGCGGGCCGCTGAACAGCTTTGAGATCATGAAGGCCTTCATCGAGGCGGGCGCCGCGGGCGTCCACTTCGAGGACCAGCTGGCGTCCGAGAAGAAGTGCGGCCACCTGGGCGGCAAGGTCCTGATCCCGACCCAGGCGCACGAGCGCAACCTGATCGCGGCGCGACTGGCGGCCGATGTCTGCGGCACGCCGACCCTGACGGTGGCGCGCACCGATGCGGAATCGGCCCAGCTGATCACCTCCGACATCGACGAGCGGGACCACCCCTTCATCGACCGCGAGAACCGCACGCCCGAGGGCTTCTACCGCCTGAAGCCGGGCACGGGTCTGGACCACTGCATCGCGCGCGGCCTGTCGTATGCGAAATACGCCGACCTGCTGTGGTGGGAGACGTCGCACCCCGATCTGGACGATGCGAAGAAATTCGCCGAGGCGGTCCAGAAAGAGCATCCGGGCAAGCTGATGGCCTACAACTGCTCGCCCTCGTTCAACTGGGAAGCCAAGCTGGACAAGGCGACCATCGCCAAGTTCCAGCGCGAGCTGGGGGCCATGGGCTACAAATTCCAGTTCGTGACGCTGGCGGGCTTCCACAGCCTGAACAACGGCATGTTCGAGCTGGCCTCGGGCTATCGCGATCGCGGCATGGCGGCTTATTCCGAGCTGCAGCAGCGCGAGTTCGCCAATGAGGCCATCGGCTACACCGCCACCCGCCACCAGCGCGAGGTCGGCACCGGCTATTTCGACGACGTCGCCACGGTCATCTCGTCGGGCCAATCCTCGACCACGGCCCTGAAGGACTCGACCGAAACCGCCCAATTCCACGCCGCCTGAACCCCGGAGAGAGACCCATGGAGCCCTTGACCCGACCGCAAGCGATCATCGATTTCTGCCTGGCCCCTCTGGGGCTGGACGGAGCGAGCGAAGCCGAACGCGAGGTGCGCCGCCGCCTGGAGCACGTCATCAAGACCTTTCAGGCCAAGGCCGCCCGGCCGGTCAGCGTGGACTTCTCGTCCATGCCCAGCCAGGTCATCAACGAGGCCGCGCACGGCTACGAATAGGCCGCGCCATCATTGGGAGGAAGGCTGATTCACACTCTCCGCTCATCCCGGCGGAGGCCGGGGACCCAGTGAGAGCGCCAGTCTCAGACCTTACCGCTGAGCGAAGCGCCTCGAAGCCAAAGCACTGGATCCCGGCGTCCGCCGCGATGAGCGGGATGAGGGAAGGCCTGGAAGACCTCAGGCCGCGGCTTCCGCGGCCTGAGGCGTCTGCGCGGTCAGGTCGGCGACCATGGCCAGCAGGTCCTCGACGCTGAAGGGCTTGGCCATGTGGCGGTCGGCGCCGGCGGCCAGGGCCTTGTCGAGGTGCTCGGGCAGGGCGTTGGCGGTCAGCATGACCACGGGGACGCGCGGCAGGCCCATGACGGCCTCGTGCAGGCGGATCTCGCGCACGGCGGTCAGGCCGTCCATCACGGGCATCTGCATGTCCATCAGCACCAGATCGAACGGCTGGGCGCGATAGGCCTCGAGGGCCTGGGCGCCGTTCTCGACCGAGGCGAGATCGAAGGCGGCGCTGTCCAGGATCAGCTCGACGACGCGCCGGTTGGTCGGGTGGTCGTCCGCCGCCAGGATGCGCAGGCGACGCGGCGCAGCCTCGGCCCCTTCGTCGGAGGGGGCGGTCGCCGCAAGGGCGGGGCTCGGCGCGGCGGGCGCCTGGGCCGGCTTGAGCGGCAGGGTCAGGATGAAGGCGGCGCCGGCGCCCGGTTCGCTCTCGCAGCCCAGGTCGCCGCCCATCATGGCCGCCAGCTCGCGGCAGATCGCCAGGCCCAGGCCTGAGCCGCCGTAGTGGCGGGTGATGTCGCCGTCAGCCTGTTCGAAACGGTTGAACAGCCGATCCTGGGCCTGGGCGTCGAAGCCGATGCCGGTGTCCTGCACCACGAAGCGCAGGGTCTGGGGCTTTTCGGCGGGCGTCGCGTCCACGGTCAGGCTGACGAAGCCGGAGGCGGTGAACTTCACGGCGTTGGAGACGAGATTGGTCAGCACCTGCTTGAGACGCACCGGGTCGCCCTGGGTCCAGACCCGGGCCTCGGGCGCGACCTCGACGAGGAATTGCAGCCCCTTGTCGCGGGCGGCGGCGGCGTAGAGCAGGGCGGCTTCGTCCACGGCCCGGGCCAGGTCGAACGGCTCTTCCTTCAACTCCAGTCGGCCGGACTCGACGCGCGCCAGATCGAGGATGTCGCTGAGCAGGGTCTGCAGGGTGCGGCTGGAGGACTGGACCAGTTCGAGCATCTCCCGCTGCTGCGAGGACAGTTCGGTGCGGGTCAGGGCCTGGGCCACGCCGATGACGCCGTTCAGGGGCGTGCGGATTTCGTGGCTCATATTGGCCAGGAAGCGGCTCTTGGCGCGGTTGGCGGCGTCGGCGGCGTCGCGCGCCTCGGCCAGGGCCGCGGCGTCGCGCTTCAGGTCGGTGATGTCCGAGCAGACGGTGACCACCCCCCGCCCGTGGTGGGGCGGTCCTGGACCCTCAGCCAACGGTCGCCGACCTGCATCTCGCGCGGCGCGGCGGGCGCGCGGCGGCTGGCCATCCGCTCGATGATCCAGGTCTCCTCGCGCCCGGCGGCGTCCGGATAGACGCCGGCGTTCAGGCCGACCGCGACCACCTGGCGGAAGGTGACGCCGGGCTTCAGCACATCGGCCAGATGGGGGTTGATCTCCTCGTAGCGCCGGTTCCACAGCACGAGCCGGTCGTCGGCGTCATAGACGCCCACCCCGTCGGGCATGGCGTGGATGGCTTCCAGAAGCTGGCCCAGGGCGCTGCGCCGCGACCACCAGATCATGCCGGTGAAGAAGGCGGCGACGACGACGGTCAGGCCTACGCCCAGGCCGGTCCACAGGGTGAGGATGACGGGGCTGGCCGCCTCGGACGGCAGCAGCACGCCCGGCGCCGGGGACAGGGTCGCCGCGCTCATGGCTGTGAAATGCAGCCAGCAGACGCCGCTGACGGTCAGGGTCGTGCCCATCGCCAGCCGCTTCCAGCGGCCAATCTGGGGCAGCAGGGCGGCGGCGCCGAACAGGGCCAGCCCCCCCGCCACGGCCAGGATCGCGCGCGGCGCGTGCCAGGTCAGGACGGCCCCGGAGAGACGCATGGCCTCCATGCCGATGAAGTGCATGGCCGCGACGCCGGCCGTTATGATGACGGTCGCCGCCAGCACCGACCGGCGGCGCCAGCCGGCATCGGCTCCCGCGAGGCGCAGATGCATGGCGGTCCAGAAAGCCGCCGTGACGACCGCCAGCGACAGCGCGGTCCTCAGCGGATCGTAGCGGACGGCCACGCCGGCGTCGTAGGCCAGCATGGCGATGAAGTGGGTGGTCCATACGCCCAGGCCGCCGACCAGAGGCGCGGAGATGAGATAGGGGCGGCGCGCGCGGGACGACAGATGCTTGGCGCGGTCGAACAACACCAGGGCGATGGCCAGGCTGAAGGCGCACACGAGCACGGCGAAGGGCGCGATCCGCCAGTCGTGCTGATCGATCAGGCAGCTCAAGATGGCGTTCATCGCGATGCTCCCCTCAGCTCGTAAGCGTTCCGCCGTAAATCCGTGAAGAAACCAAGCTAAACACACGGTATGCGTCGAAGGCCGAGTCGGCGGACGACGATGGGTCAGTCTAGGTCGGGCTGCTGAACAATGAGATAACGTCGGTCGAAATGCCTTACGATCATTCTCCGTCACCCGTCGCCCCGACCGCGTCGTCCCGGCTGTGGACGGCCGGCGCCAGCGGGGGCGTGGCCATACTGGTGATGGCGGTGCTGGCGGTGATGAAGCCAGAATTGGCTGGCTGGCTGGCGGCCGGCGCCGTGGCGGTGGCGCTTGCGACCTGGCTGGTCAACCGCGCGCCGGCGACGCTCGCCGACGAGGCCGAGTTCGAGGCGGGCGCGGCGGTCGACCTGGGGCCGGACGCGGCCCTGCTGGGGGACGCCTTCGAGGCGTTGGACGACCCCATCCTGATCATCAGCGGCGGCGAGGCCGACGACATCGCCGGGCGCCGCATCGCCCTGGCCAATGCGGCGGCGCGCGACCTGTTCAAGCTGGGCGGGACGGGCGGCGGGCTGCTGGTCTCGGTGATCCGCGAGCCGCGCGTGCTGGAGGCGGTGGACGAGGCTTTGTTCGACGACTTCGGCGCCGAGGTGGATTATGTCGGCGGCGGCGCCCAGGAGCGGCATTGGCGGGCCTTCGTCCGGCCCCTGCCGACGCGCGAAAAGTCCGCCTGGGGCGGAGGGGCGCTGGCCCTTCTGGCCCTGCGCGACGAGACGGACGTGCGCCGCATGGAGAAGATGCGCGTCGACTTCCTGGCCAACGCCAGCCACGAACTGCGCACGCCCCTGGCCTCCCTGTCCGGCTTCATCGAGACGTTGAAGGGCCACGCCAAGGACGACCCCAAGGCGCGCGACAAGTTCCTGGACATCATGGCGGTGCAGGCGGACCGGATGCGGCGGCTGGTGGCCGACCTCCTGTCGCTGAGCCGGATCGAGCTGAACGAGCACATCGTCCCCCTGGGCCGGGTCGAATTGTCGCGGGCGGCCGCTGACGTGGTCGACGCCGTCAGTGTGATCTCCCGGGAACGGCAGGTGACGATTCGGGCCGATCTGGACGTCGGCGGCGTCAGTGTCTCGGGGGATCGCGACGAAATCGCCCAGGTGATTCAGAACCTGGTCGACAACGCCCTGAAATATTCGAGCCCCGGCGGCCAGATCGAGATCGCCATCGAGCGCAACCGCAGCCTGGACGAGGCCATGGCCGCGCGCATGCCCGAAGGCAATCGGCTGTCGCTGGCGACCCCTGACCGCGAGGCGGGCCAGCGCTACGCCGTGGTGACGGTGCGCGACCACGGGCCGGGCATGGCGCGCGAACACCTGCCGCGCCTGACCGAGCGCTTCTATCGCGTCGAGGGCCAGAAGAGCGGCGAGCGGCAGGGCACGGGCCTGGGCCTGGCCATCGTGCGCCACATCATCATCCGCCACCGCGGGGGACTGACGGTGGACAGCGCGCCGGGCCAAGGCGCGATCTTCGCCGCCTGCTTCCCCCAGGCGCCGGACCGGCGGGACGGCGAGCCGTCGAACGGCGCGGCCTGAGGCTGGGCGCCGTAACAGAAGTGTCATCGTGCCGTCTTAATCCGCTGACCTATGGCGGGCAGTTTCCCGGCTGAAACGCACCGCACCCCCGGCGCGTGCTAATTCCTGCGCTGATCGGACCGGATGATCTGGATTTTCCTGCTGCTGCTGACCGCCTTCTCCGTCCTGGCCTATGTGGGCGGGCGGATGCTGGCCCTGCGTCGCGGCGCGGGGACGAAGTCGCATTCGCGCCCGGGCCAGCACGGCCTCTACGCCCTGATCTGGGTCGGCGTTCCGGCCCTGGCCATGCTGATCGCCGCCTCGGTCTTCTCGACCCCGATCGAGCGCCAGATGATGCAGGCGGGCGCGCCGGACAGCGTCGCCCAGCTGGAGCCCTTCCGCCGCGAGGCCTTCTTCGCCGACGCCCGCCGCATCGGTCGGGGGCAGGAGGCGCAGCAGATCTGGCCCGCGCCCTATGCCGAGGAGCTTCCGGCCGAGGGCCGTCGCGCGCATCGCATCACCGCGACCCTGAACTGGGGCGGGGGCGTCGCCGCCCTCATCGCCGCCGTCCTGGGCGGCTTGTTCGTCTTCACCCGCATCCGTCCTGACCTGCGCGCGCGCAACAAGGTCGAAGGCTGGATTACGGGCGTGCTGTTCGCCTGTTCGGCGGTGGCGGTGCTGACCACGCTGGGCATCATCTTCTCCCTGGTGTGGGACAGCTTGCGCTTCTTCAGCATGGTGCCGATCACCGAGTTCCTGTTCGGGACCAAGTGGAGCCCGCAGATCGCCATCCGCGCCGATCAGGTGGGCTCGTCGGGCGCCTTCGGGGCCGTGCCCCTGTTCGCGGGCACCTTCCTGATCATGGCCATCGCCATGGCGGTGGCGGCCCCCATCGGCCTGTTCTCGGCCGTCTATCTGTCGGAGTATTCGGGCAAGAAGACCCGCGCCCTGGTCAAGCCGGCGCTGGAGGTCCTGGCCGGGGTGCCGACCGTGGTTTACGGCTTCTTCGCCGCCCTGACGGTGGGGCCGGCGCTGCGCGTCTTCTTCAACGGCCTCGGCGACCTGCTGATCGGCGGGCCGCTGAACGGCCTGGGGCTGTACCTGTCCCTGGTCCAGAACCAGATGGCGCTGGTCGCGGGCGCCGTCATGGGGATCATGCTGATCCCCTTCGTCAGCTCCCTGTCGGATGATATCCTTAACGCTGTGCCGCAATCCCTGCGCGACGGGTCCTACGCCATGGGCGCGACCAAGTCCGAGACGGTCAAGAAGGTGCTGCTGCCCGCCGCCCTGCCGGGCATCGCCGGCGCCCTGCTGCTGGCCGTGTCGCGCGCCATCGGCGAGACCATGATCGTGACCATGGCCGCCGGCCTGGCCGCCAAGCTGACGCTAAACCCGTTGGAGACGGTCACGACCGTCACCGTTCAGATCGTCACCCTGCTGACCGGCGACCAGGAGTTCAACAGCCCCAAGACGCTGGCCGCCTTCGGCCTGGGCCTGACCCTGTTCGTCGTCACCCTGCTGCTGAACATCGTCGCCATGCGTATCGTGCAAGCCTATCGGGAACAGTATGACTGACGCGGCTTCCCCCTCGACCGGCGTCAGCCCGCGCACCCAGCGCCTGAAGGCCCGCCTGCGCGCCCGCTATGCGCGCGAGACCCGCTTCCGCTGGTACGGCCGGGCGGCCATCGGCGTGGCCCTGGCCTTCCTGGTGATTCTGCTCGGCAGCATCGTCATGCAGGGCTACACGGCCTTCTACGCCCACAGCGTGACCCTGCCGGTCTATATGGACCCGGCGCGGATCGATCGGTCCTATCCGCAGGGCGCCAATTTCGAGCAGATCGTCGCCGAGCAGCAGATCCGCCGCCTGGGCGTCCAGGACGACGCCGAGGGGACCAAGGCCGCGGCCATGAAGGCCCTGCTGTCCTCGGAGTTGAAGTTCCAGGCCGCCAAGATGATCGCGCGCCAGCCCAGCCTGCTGGGCCAGACCGTGCCGGTCGCCGCGCCCCTGTCGGACGACGCGGAAATGTATCTGAAGGGCCAGATCACCCGTGCAGTCCCCGAGGACCAGCGTCGCGTTTCGAACGAGCAGATGGCCTGGCTGGACAAGATGAAGGCTTCGGGCGCGGTGCGCGCCCACTTCAACGCCGCCCTGTTCACCAAGGGCGACTCGACCCAGCCGGAGTTGGCGGGCCTGCTGGGCGCCGTGGTCGGTTCGGCTCTGATGCTGGCGGTGACGGCCCTGATCGCCATCCCGGTCGGCGTCGGCGCGGCCGTGTGGCTGGAGGAATACTCCCCCCGCAACCGCATCACGGCGATCATCGAGGTCAACATCAACAACCTGGCCGCCGTGCCGTCGATCGTTTACGGCCTGCTGGGCCTGGCCCTGTTCATCAACTTCCTGCACCTGCCGAGGGCCAGTCCGCTGGTCGGGGGCCTGGTGCTGGCGCTGATGGCCCTGCCGACCATCATCATCGCCACCCGTTCGTCGCTGAAGGCGGTGCCGCCGTCGATCCGCGAGGCGGCCCTGGCCATGGGCGCCAGCCGCACCCAGACGGTGTTCGGCCACGTCCTGCCGCTGGCCATGCCCGGCGTGATGACCGGCGCCATCATCTCCATGGCCCACGCCCTGGGCGAGACGGCCCCGCTGCTGCTGATCGGCATGATCAGCTTCGTGCCGGGCGTGCCGCACGCCATCGACGAGCCCGTCGGCGCCCTGCCGTCGCTGATCTACATCTGGGAGAACGCCTCGGAGCGCGCCTTCCACGAACGGACGGCGGCCGCCATCCTTGTCCTTCTCGCCTTCATGATCGTCATGAACGCCGCCGCCGTCCTGCTGCGCCGGCGCTTCGAACGCCGGTGGTAGTCCCTATGAAGTTCAACATTCTTCGCGCGCCCGAAGGCCAGTCCAGCGGCGGCACGGCTGACGCCGGCGCCGGCCTGACGACCGCGCCTATCGTGGGCGGCAACGCCTCGGTGCCGCTCGGCCCGATCAAGATCGCCGCGCGCGACGTCAGCGTCTTCTACGGCGACAAACAGGCCCTGTTCGACGTGTCCCTGGACATCCCGGACAAGACGGTGACGGCTTTGATCGGTCCGTCGGGCTGCGGCAAGTCGACCTTCCTGCGGACGATGAACCGCATGAACGACACCATCCCCGGCTGCCGCGTGACCGGCCGCATCGACATGGACGGCGGCGACATCAACGACCGCAAGATCGACCCCGTGCTGCTGCGCGCCCAGGTCGGCATGGTGTTCCAGAAGCCGAACCCCTTCCCCAAGTCGATCTATGAGAACGTGGCCTATGGGCCCAAGATCCACGGCCTGGCCTCGACCAAGGGCGAGATGGACGACATCGTCCAGAAGGCGCTGAAGCGCGCCGGCCTGTGGGACGAGGTGGCCGACCGCCTGCACTCGCCGGGCACCGGCCTGTCGGGCGGCCAGCAGCAGCGTCTGGTCATCGCCCGCGCCATCGCGGTCGAACCCGAAGTCATCCTGATGGACGAGCCCTGCTCGGCGCTGGACCCGATCGCCACGGCCAAGATCGAGGAGCTGATCGACGAACTGCGCGAGCGCTACTGCATCGTCATCGTCACCCACTCCATGGCCCAGGCGGCCCGCGTGTCGCAGCGCACGGCCTTCTTCCACATGGGCAAGCTGGTCGAGACCGGCGACACCGAAGAGATCTTCACCAATCCGCGCGAGCGGCGCACGCTCGACTACATCACGGGCCGCTTCGGCTGAGGACGCGACGATGAACCAGCATACGGTCAAGGCCTACGGCGACGAACTGAACCAGCTGACGGCCGAGGTGGTGCGCATGGGCGGCCTGGCCGAGGCCCAGGTGGCCGACGCCATCGAATCCGTCGCCCGGCGCGACGTGGCCCTGGCCAAGGCGGTGGTCGAGCGCGACGTCCGCCTGGACGCCCTGCACCGCGACATCGAGAAGAAGGCCATCCGGCTGATCGCCCTGCGCCAGCCGGTCGCCAGCGATCTGCGCCGCACCCTGGGGTCGATGAAGCTGGCTTCCGACCTGGAGCGGACCGGCGACCTGGCCAAGAACATCGCCAAGCGCGCCCTGATCCTGGCCGAGGCCGAGCCGATGCAGCCGCTGACCCGCTCGATCGAGCGCATGGGCCGGCTGGTGTCGAACCGCCTGCGCGACGTGCTGGACGCCTATACGGCCTCGGAGATCGAGCGCGCCCTGTCGGTCTGGCAGACCGACGACGAGGTGGACGAGCACTACAACGCCCTGTTCCGCGAACTGCTCACCTACATGATGGGCGACCCGCGCACGATCACGGCCTGCACCCACCTGCTGTTCATGGCCAAGAACCTGGAGCGGATCGGCGACCACGCGACCAACATCGCCGAGACGGTCCACTACGAGATCACCGGCGAGGAAATGCTGGGCGAACGGCCCAAGGCCGTGCCCGGTCCCGGCGAAGAGCCGACGCCGACCCCGCATCTGTCCGCCCCGTCATCGGACCTGGGGCCGGATGCGGCGGACGACTGACGACCCCCTACATCGCTGACGACTTCGACGAACCGGAGAGGCTGACGTGCAACCCTATATCCTGGTGATGGAAGACGAGGACGCCCTGGCCACCTTGCTCCAGTACAATCTGGAGAAGGAAGGCTACGACGTGACCGTCGCCGCCGACGGCGAGGAGGGCATGCTGCAGATCGAGGAGCGGACCCCCGACCTGATCCTGCTGGACTGGATGCTGCCCAAGCTGTCGGGCATCGAGGTCTGCCGCCGCATTCGCGGCCGGGCCGAGACGCGCAACCTGCCGATCATCATGCTGACCGCGCGCGGCGAAGAGACGGACCGCGTGCGCGGCCTGGACACCGGCGCCGACGACTATATGACCAAGCCCTTCTCGATGACGGAGCTGACCGCGCGCATCCGCGCCGTGCTGCGTCGCATCCGCCCGGGCCTGGCCGACGACCGGGTCAACCACGCCGACATCATCATGGACCGCGTCGCCCACCGCGTCAGCCGGGCGGGCAAGGAGATTCACCTGGGGCCGACGGAGTTCCGCCTGCTGGACCACTTCCTCAAGCATCCGGGGCGGGTGTTCAGCCGTGAGCAGCTGCTGGACGCCGTCTGGGGCTCGGACGTCTATGTCGAGGCCCGCACCGTGGACGTCCACGTCGGCCGCCTGCGCAAGGCGCTGAACGTCGAGGGCACGGTCAACCCGATCCGCACCGTGCGCTCGGCGGGCTATTCGCTGGACCTGAACAACTAATAGGCTTTCCCTCTCCCGGCGGGACAGGGCTTGAGCGCACGAGAGCGAAGCGATCGTTCTTGCGCGAAAGGGTGGGGGGTTAACCTGTAAGTCGGCGTCAGCCGTCGCGCGGCGGCTTGCGCCGACGGACGCCGGGAACCCTCATCCGGCCCTTCGGGCCACCTTCTCCCATCGGGAGAAGGGAGGAGGATCGCCTTGCCGCCCCCACCCGGTCGCTGCGCGACCACCCTCCCCGGGACGGGGAGGGAGAGGCGTGGCGCTTCCGTCAGCCGATGATCTCTTCCGGGTCGATCTCATAGACCGATGAGCAGTATTCGCACGTCGCGCGGATCTTGCCGTCGTCCTCGACCATTTCGGCGCGTTCTTCCGCCGGGAAGGACTGCAGCACCGCGGCGATCCGGTCCTTGGAGCAGCGGCAGACGGCCGACAGGGCCTTGGCGCCTTCCAGCCGCACGCCGTCCTCGTGGAACAGGCGGTACAGCAGGGTCTCGGGGCTGATGGTCGGGTCGATCAACTCGTCGTCGCCCAGGGTGGCGAACAGGGCGCGGGTGCGCTCCCACACCTCCTCGGTCGAACCGCGCGACTCGTCGCCGGCGATGACCTGGATCATGGCCCCGCCCGCGCGCCAGGACCGGCCCTGATCAGTCTCGACCTCGCCGACGGCCAGGCGCACCTTGGTCGGCACCTGCTCGGACTGGGTGAAGTAGTGCTCGGCGCACAGCGACAGGCTCTCGCCCTCGATGGGGGTCACGCCCTGGGTGCGTTCGAAGTCGGCGCCGCGATCCACCGTCATGATGAAGACGCCCTGGCCCAGCAGGGTCTGGGCGCCGGGGCGGGCGAAGCCGTCGGAGACGGCCGCGACTTCCTCGGGATCGAAACGGCAGAAGCCGCGCAGGTGGCCCGCCGTGTCGTAGTCGGCCACGACGTAGCGCACCGGGCCGTCGCCCTGGGCCTGGACGATCAGACGGCCCTCGAATTTCAGCGCCGAGCCGACGATGGCGGCCAGGACGCAGGCCTCGCCCAGCAGGGCGGCGACCGGCTCGGGATAGGCGTGGGCCGACAGGATGGCGTCCACCGTCTCGCCCAGGCGCACCAGGCGGCCGCGCACCGGCCAGCCCTCGATCTGGAAGGCGGCGGCGAGGTCGTCCGTCGGAGCGGCGGAAGGGGCGGCGGGCGCGTGATCGGTCACGACTTCATCCTGAAAACGGGGGAGGGGCTTCGGAAGCCGCGCAACATAGGGAGGCGAGGCCCGCTTGATAAGGGGCGGCGTTTCAGGCTGGCGACGGGTCGCTGCGCCATGCCAAGCTTGACCGCAAATGTGGGAACCCTTTTCCGCGCAACCCGCTCCCTAGGCTCAGTTTCCGTCCCGAGAGGTCAGACCCATGGATCAACAGTTCAACGTCGTGGACGAGGTCCGCAAGCACCCTGGCATCGCCGCAGGCGTCGTCGCCGTCCTGGCTGGGGTGGGGCTGGCGGCCCTGCTGCTGAACCAGCGCAGCGGCCCGACCCGCTATGAACGGCTGAAGACCCGGATGGACCCGCGGGGCTGGTTCGACGCCGAGGCCCTGCGCCACCGCTTTGACGACATCGCGCGCGGGGTGCGCCACCGCGGGGACGACGAGTCGGGTCGCGCGGCCGATCCGGGCGACTACTTCGGACTGCGAACGGGTCGGTTCGGCGCCGAGACGCGCCATCGCGCCGACGAATGGCTCCGTCGCGCCAAGCGCAAGTCGCGCAAGCCCATGCGCCGTTACGCCAGGCAGGCGCGGCGCTACGCCGAGGACGCGGGCGATTTCGCGCGGGATCACGCCAAGGAGGGCGGCGCCCTGCTGGCGATGGCCACCATCGCCGCGGCCATCGGCGCCGCGGCCCTCGACAGCCGCCGTCGCGGCGACGGATTGCGCGGCCTGGGAAAGATCTGAGCGTTACGGCAAAAATCATGCGGAAAGGGGCGCTTCGGCGTCCCTTTTCATTGCTGCGAGTGCGAAGGCGGGTTAGAGCCCGCGCATGATCTCGCCCATCTTCATCTTCGACTTCGATTCCACCCTGGTTCGCATCGAGACGCTGGAGGCGCTGGCCGATCTGGCGCTTCGCGACGCGCCAGACGCCGCCGAGCGCAAGGCGCGGATCGCGGCCCTGACCGACGACGCCATGAACGGCCGCATCGACTTCGGTTCGGCCCTGAAGCAGAGGCTGGACCTGCTGGCGCTGCGCCGCGAGCACGTGGAGGCCTTGGCCGACCGCATCCTGGACGAGGCGACCGTGTCGGTCCGCCGCAACGTCGACTTCTTCCAGCGCGACGCCGAGCGCATCTACATCATGTCCGGCGGCTTCCGCGAGGTGATCGCCCCCCTGGCCGAGCGGCTGGGCGTGGCGGCCGACCATGTGCTGGCCAACGACCTGATCTATGACGACGAAGGCCGGGTGACGGGCGTGGATGAGGCCAACCCCCTGTCGCGCGACAACGGCAAGCCCGAGGTCATCAAGGCCCTGAACCTGGCCGAGACGCTGGGCGGCCCGGTGGTCATGGTCGGCGACGGCTGGACCGACGCCGAGGTCAAGCTGAAGGGCGCGGCCGACCGCTTCTACGCCTTCACCGAGATCGAACGCCGCCCCAAGGTGATGGAGGTCGCCGACGCGATCGCCGCCTCCCTGGACGAGGTGCTGCACGCCGAGGGCGTGGCCGGGCGCTGGTCCTATCCGCGCAACCGCATCCGCATGCTGCTGCTGGAGAACATCCACCCCGCCGCCGTCGAGCGGCTGGAGGAGGCCGGCTATACCGTCGAGACCATGAAGGGCGCGCTGGACGAGGACGACCTGATCGCGGCGATCAAGGGCGTGCACGTCCTGGGCATCCGCTCCAAGACTAACCTCAGCCGCCGGGTGCTGGAGCACGCCGACCGCCTGTTGGCCGTCGCCGCCTTCTGCATCGGCACCAACCAGATCGACCTGGACGCGGCCGCCGACAAGGGCGTGGCCGTGTTCAACGCCCCCTATTCCAACACCCGCTCGGTGGTCGAGCTGGCCATCGGCCTGACGGTCGCCCTGATGCGCGACGTGGCCGACAAGTCGGCGGCCATGCACCGGGGCGAGTGGAACAAGTCGGCCACGGGCTCGCGCGAGCTGCGCGGCAAGACCCTGGGCATCGTCGGCTACGGCGCCATCGGCAGCCAGCTGTCGGTCCTGGCCGAGGGCCTGGGCATGCGGGTCATCTTCCACGACCTGTCCGAGCGGCTGGCCCTGGGCAATGCGCGGCGGATGCGCTCGCTGGACGCCCTGCTGGCCGAAGCCGACGTGATCAGCCTGCACGTCGACGGCCGCAAGGAAAACACGGCGATCATCGGCGCCGCCCAGTTCGCCCGCATGAAGCCCGGCGCCCTGTTCCTGAACCTGTCGCGCGGCCATGTGGTCGACGTCGACGCCCTGGCCGAGGCGCTGACGTCCGGCCGCCTGGGCGGGGCGGCGGTCGACGTCTTCCCCGAGGAGCCGCGCACCAACGCCGATCCGTTCGACAGCCCCCTGCGCGGTCTGCGGAACATGATCCTGACGCCGCACATCGGCGGCTCGACCGAGGAGGCGCAGGAGGCCATCGCCGAGTTCGCGGCCGAACGGCTGCTGGGCTATCTGAACCGCGGCGACACCACCTTCTGCGTCAACCTGCCGAACGTGCAACTGGCCGAGGTGACGCGCGCCCACCGCCTGCTGCACATCCACAGGAACCAGCCCGGCGTCCTGGCCGAGCTGAACCGCGCCCTGTCGGACGCGGGGCTGAACATCCTGGGCCAGCACCTGAAGACGGACGAGCGCACCGGCTACGTCATCACCGACGTGGACCGTGACTACGACCGCGAGGCGCTGAAGGCGCTGAAGCTTCTACCGGGCACGATCCGCTTCCGCATGCTTCACTGATCGTTGTTCACTTTCCCTAAGGTTATCTTGCGTCCGGCCAAAAGCGGCGCAGAGTGACGCTTAACGGCCGCATACTGA
Organism: Brevundimonas naejangsanensis; assembly: GCF_003627995.1. Taxonomy (NCBI): domain Bacteria; kingdom Pseudomonadati; phylum Pseudomonadota; class Alphaproteobacteria; order Caulobacterales; family Caulobacteraceae; genus Brevundimonas; species Brevundimonas naejangsanensis. The sequence goes on from NZ_CP032707.1 coordinate 1,915,759, forward strand.
CGGTCGGTGGGAGGGAAATCGATGTCTCGTCTTCTTTGCGGAGCGGCCCTGGCCGCCCTGACGTGCGCCGTCGTGTCGGCGGCGGGCGCCGCCTCGGCCCAGAGCTACGGCCGTCTGGTGGTGTTCGGCGACAGCCTGTCGGACAACGGCAACCTGTATCTGGCGACGGGCGGGGCGACCCCCGCCTCGCCGCCCTATGGCGCGGGGCGATTCTCCAATGGGCCGGTCTTCACGGAGCGGCTGGGCTTCAGCGCCGCCCACTTCACGGGGCCGGTGACGGGCAGCATCAACTACGCCTTCGGCGGGGCGCGCACCGACAGTCAGGCCATGCCCCTGGGGATGCGGCTGCAGATGGCGGATTATCAGGCGCGCGGCGGCAAGTTCGGGCCGAACGATCTGGTCAGCGTCCTGGGCGGGGCGAACAACATCTTCCAGGGCCTGCCGGCGGCCGGGGCCTCTCCCAATCCGCAGGGCGCCATCGCCCCCGTGGCCCTGGCGGCGGCGGCCGACATGAATTTCATCGTCGGTTCCATCGCCCAGGCCGGGGCGGGGACCATCCTGGTCACCAACCTGCCCAAGCTGAGCCTGACGCCGCAATTCCGGGCCACGCCCGCCGCGCCCCTGGCCGACTATGCGGTGACCACCTTCAACGGCGCCTTGCTGACCGGGCTGAACGCGACGGCGGCGGCGCGGCCGGGGACCAACATCATCGTGATGGACCTGTTCAAGGTCGGGGATGTGATCGCCAACAATCCCAGCGCCTTCGGCGTGACGAACATCACCCAGCCCTGTTTCAACGGCGTGACCGTGTGCTCGAACCCGGACAGCTACTTCTATTTCGACGGGGTGCACCCGACGGCCAAGGGTCATGCGGTGATCGCGCAACTGGCCAACGACTACCTCTACTACGGCGACATGGGCAGCCAGACGGCCGTGCTGGGCGAGACGGCCTGGCGTCACCGCGAGGACGCCCTGGACGGCTCGACCGCGGCCCTGTCGGGGCGTGAGGCGTGGACGGCGGGGACCTCCATCTCGGTCGACGCCCTGGCGGACAAGACCGAGACCGATGCGCGCGGCGCGGTCGGCGAGGCGACGTCCGACGGCTATGGCGTGCGCATCGCCCTGGAGTCGGGGACCGAAACCCTGCGCTTCGGCATGGCGGGCTCCTATCGCAACGCCGACGTGGACGCGGGCGCCCTGCGCGCCGACATCGACAGCTTCGGCCTGGACATCTACGGCGGCTGGCGCTCGGACGGCCTGTTCGTCAATGCGGCGGCGGGCGTGGCCCAGGACGACTTCAACGACATCAACCGCCTGACCGCCCTGGCGCCCATCGTCCATACGGGCTCGACGCGCGGAGTCTCCACCGGGGCGCGGCTGCAGGGCGGGATGTGGTTCGACATGGGCGGCTTCGCCGTGTCGCCGCGCGCCGCCGTGGCCTGGATCAACAGCGACGTGGACGCCTTCGACGAGCAGGGGCCGGCGGCGCAATACGCCTATCGCGACCGCTCGGTGCAGGCGACGACGGCCGAGATCGCCCTGCGCGCCGAGGGCGGGAGCGACCGCGTCCGCTTCTTCGTCGAGGGCGGCTATCGCGACAGTCTGAGCGACGACAGCGACGCCGTGCGCACCGGCATCGTCGGCAACCCGGCCCAGGTCCTGGCGCGCGAGGTCGACCTGCCGTTCGGCGGCCAGGTGCTTGCCGCCGCCGGTCTGGAAGGCGTGATCATGGACCGGTTCAAGGTGTCGGTCGGCTACAAGGGCCGCTTCGGCGACCATGCCGACAGCCATATGGCGGCGGTGCGGTTGACCCTGCCGCTGTAGGTTAAGCGTGGCTCCCCCTTCCCCTCGATGGGGGAAGGGTGGGGGATGGGGTGGGCGCGCAACGGAAGCGCAGGCCTAGGTGGCGCGATGTCTCCCGAGCTCTTCGGGAAACCGCCTGCCTTCATCCCCACCCAACCCTCCCCATCGAGGGGGAGGGCTTTGAGTCCTCCTTGTCGCCCTCCGGGCGCCCTATTCATGTCCCGGTGAAATTGTAAAGCGGCCAAATCCGGCCGTCGGCGACCGATTTCGCCACCGCGCGTCCAGCGTATCCGTGACGGCTCCCGCGCTTTCGAAGCGCCCAGAAAAACGAGTCGTCGAGTATGCGTTTACTGCCCCCGGCCGTAAGGCCGCATGTGATCCGCTTTGGCCAGATGGGTGTCCTGGCCGGCGTCGCCGTCCTGGCCATGGCCGCCGCTCCCGTCGGGATGATCGCCGCCGCGCCCGAGACGGTGGTGGACATTTCCGCCCCGGCCGCCCCGCCGGTGAAGGCGGTGGCCGAACCGGCCGGTCCCCTGATGCGCAAGATCCTCTTCGAGGCCCCGGTGAAGGGCCGCCCCATCAATTCCGGCTTCGGGTTGCGCAAGCTGGCCATCGAGGCCAAGGCGCGGGCGCACAAGGGCGTGGATATCGCCGCCCCCACCGGCACGGGCGTCTTCACCACGGCCGAGGGCCAGGTGTTGCGCGCGGGCTATCAGGCGGGCGGCTATGGCAACTTCATCGAGGTGAAGCACCCCAACGGCCTGTCCAGCGTCTATGGCCACCTCAGCCGCATCGACGTGCACACGGGCCAGAAGGTGGCGGCGGGCGAGCGCATCGGCCTGGTCGGCTCGACCGGCTATTCGACCGGCCCGCACCTGCATTTCGAGGTGCGCCGCAACGGCGGCCAGGTCAACCCGACCAAGGTCGTCGGCCAGAGCTTCGATGTCCCGGTGAAGGCGCCGCTCTGACCGCATCAGGCGGCGCCTTCTCTATGCTTCGTCATCCTCGGGCTTGTCCCGAGGATCCAGAAACCCAGGCGGTTGTCGGTAGGCGTCGGCCTTCGATTTCTATCGTCGAGTCTATGGATCCTCGGGACAAGCCCGAGGATGACGATGGGGGGCTGCCTCGCATGACCAATCGGTAATGTAAAAGTTGCTTTACGCGAAGCGGTTCGCGCCCTTACCCTCAATCCCTGACTTAAGCAGGGGGACCGGATGGTCGCGGCGCTGACGCTGGACGAAATCAGCAAGAGATACGGAGGCTTCCAGGCGGTCTCCGACCTGAGCTTCCAGGTCGAGAAGGGATCGATCTGCGGCTTTCTGGGGCCGAACGGGGCGGGCAAGACCTCGACCCTGCGGATGATCCTGGGCCTGCAGCCGGCGACCAGCGGCCGCATCGACATCCTGGGCGAGGACGACGGGCGCAAGGTGCGCGACCGGATCGGCTTCCTGCCCGAGGAGCGGGGCCTCTACAAGAAGATGACGCCGGTGGACGCCATCGCCTTCTTCGGCGCCCTGAAGGGCCTGCCACTGCCCGAGGGGCGCCGTCGCGGCCGCGAGATGCTGGAGCAGATGGGTCTGGGCGAGGCCAGCAAGAAGAAGATGAAGGAGCTGTCCAAGGGGATGGCCCAGAAGGTCCAGTTGATCGCCTCGGTGGTGCATCAGCCGGAGTTCGTGATCCTGGACGAGCCGTTCTCGGGCCTGGACCCCATGAACCAGCAGGGGCTGGAGGCCATGATCCGCGCCCTGGCCGACAACGGGGCGACAGTGCTGTTCTCGACCCACGTCATGCAGCACGCCGAGCGTCTGTGCGACAAGGTGGTGCTGCTGGCCCGCGGGCGTAAGGCGTTCGAGGGCACGGTGGACGAGGCGCGGGCGACCTCGCCGCGCTTCCTGGAGCTGGAAGGGGCGCTGGACCGGAACGCGGTCGCGGCCCTGCCGGGCGTCGGCGGCATCGAGACGCTGGCCGAAGACGGCGCCGTCAGCACCCTGCGCGTCGCCCTGACGCCGGGGGCCGAGGCGCAAGGCGCCCTGCGCGCCGCCTTCCTGGGCGGGCTGGACGTGCGGCGCTTCCAGATGAAGGAGCCGACCCTGCACGACGCCTTCATCGCCCTGACCGGCGACCACCCGGACGAGGACCAGTCCGTGGCCAAGACCAACACCCAGGCGGGGGCCGCCCGATGAGCCGCATTCTCCTGATCGCGCGCCGCGAGTTCCTGGCCTACGCCAAGACGGTCGGCTTCTGGCTGTCGCTTCTGGCCCTTCCACTGTTCGGCGTGCTGGGCGGCGCCATTCCCATGCTGATGAAGCACGCCGAGCCGGTGCGCGAGGCCGTCATCATCGACGAAACCCCGGCAGGGTCCGGCTTGGCGGCCGCCGTGCGTCAGGCGCTGGAGACGGAGCGCGGGCGCGCCGACATCGCCGCCTTGCGCCTGGCCGCCGTCCCCGAAGCCGGGATGGCCGGCGGCGACCGCGTGCGCGCGGCGGCCGAGCAGGGCGGTTTCGACGCCGGGCTGGAAGCCTTGCAGAAGGAGGCGCCGCGCGCGGCGGCCAGCTTCAAGACGCCCAAGCCCGACTTCGAACTCGTCGACGCGCCCGCCGATCTGGCCGCCGCCGCGCCGGGCGAAGCCCGCGACGCCCTGGCGCGCCGCTACGTCAGCGAGGACGCCCCCGAAGGCAAGAAGTTGAACGCCGTGGTCTTCCTGACCGAGGCGGACGGCAAGCCCGGCGCCCGCGTCTGGACCGGCCGCGCCACCGACGACGTGGTCGAGGACGCCGTCCGCGATGCGTTGAAGTCCGCCAACCGCAGTCGCGTCTTCGTCGCCAGGGGCATCGACCCGGCGGTAGTGACCGAAACCGAGAAGTTCCGACCCGATGTCTCGGTCTTCTCGCCGCGCGCGGCCTCGGGGGGCGAAGTGTCGTTCCGCGATAAGCTGCCGGTGGCCGTCGGCCTGGCGGTCGGCTTCATCCTGTGGTCGCTGATCATGACCGGGGCCTCCATCCTGCTGAACAGCGTGATGGAGGAGAAATCGAACAAGATCCTGGAGGTGCTGCTGTCCTCGGCCTCGGCGACAGAGATTCTGACGGGCAAGGTGCTGGGCGTGGCCCTGCTGACCCTGACCGTGCTCGGCGCCTGGGGCGGCATCGGCGCCGTCGGCGTGATCGCGGCGGCGCCGGATGTGGCGCGGGAGGTCGGATCGGTGCTGCTGACCAACGGCCTGTTCGTCTATTTCCTGTTGTTCCTGGTCGGGGGCTATCTGATGTACGCGGTGCTGTTCGCGGCCATCGGCGCCTTCTGTGACACGCCGCGTGACGCCCAGACCCTGATGGGGCCGATCATGATGGTGCTGATCGTGCCGATCCTGGTCATGCAGATGGCCATCCGCACCCCGGACGCCCTGCTGGTGAAGGTCATCAGCCTGATCCCGCCCTTCACCCCCTTCGTCATGGCCGCGCGCGCGCCCAGCGGGCCGCCCCTGATCGAGATCATCGGCGGCCTGGTCGGGATGTTCCTGTTCGCGGCCCTGATGGTCTGGGCGGCGGGCCGCGCCTTCCGCGCCGGCGCCCTGTCGGATGTGAAGCTGAGCTGGAAGAGCTTCGTGGGCGCCGTGACGGGGCGATGAGGCTTCCCCCAAGGGGGCTCGATTGGAAGCGGGAAGGCGGGCGTCTTCCCGCTTCTTCTTTGCCTGTTTCTTCTCTTCGTCATCCTCGGACTTGATCCGAGGATCGGGCGCGGTTCCGAATGCGACGCTGGATGGAAGGCGAGGCAGCGGACCACTCGATCCTCGGATCAAGTCCGAGGATGACGGCGAGAGGTGCGCGGAAATGCAGAGATCTTGTATCTCAGACAAAGAAAAGGCCGCCCCGGCGATCCGGGGCGGCCTTTGATCTTTCAGGCGTCAGCCGGTCTTAGCGACCGCGACCCTTCGGAGCCGGCAGCAGGCCTTCCCGCTGGGCGCGCTTGCGGGCCAGCTTGCGGGCGCGACGGACGGCCTCGGCCTTTTGGCGGGCGCGCTTTTCCGACGGCTTTTCGAAGTGCACGTGACGCTTCATTTCGCGGAAGCTGCCTTCGCGCTGCATCTTCTTCTTCAGGGCTTTCAGCGCCTGATCGACATTGTTGTCGCGGACAAAAATCTGAACCAGGGGTCTCTCTCCTTTGGCCGCCCGCCGCGTCCTTTCCAAGGGAGACGGGCAGACAAAACAAAACCACGCTCGAGAGGAAGCCCTCTCAAGTGAAGGCGCGCTGATACATGATCGGGGGGGGCATGTCCAGATCGTCGCGCCCAATCGTGATGGCTCGAAACGCCCGCCGGATGGGCGTATCGTGCCGCCCATGACCGAGACAGCCGAGACCGCTCCGAAAGGCGATTGGGCCGACCGCGCCGAACAGGCCGTTCTGGACGCGGCCATCGCGCGCGCGCCCGCGCTGGGGTGGAACGCGCGCCTGACGCGCGCCGCGTGCGAGGCGCAGGGGCTGTCGCTGGGCGACCAGGAGCTGCTGCTGCCCAATGGTGCGCGCGACCTGGCGGTCCTGCTGTCGCGCCGCCACGATGCCCGCGCCCTGAAGGCGCTGGAGGCCACGCCCGCCTCAACGATGAAGATTCGCGAGCGAATCGCCGCCGCCGTCTCGGCGCGGATGGAGGCGGGGGCCGAGGACATTGAAGCCGCCAAGCGCTGCGCGGGCTTCCTCAGCCTGCCGACCAACGTCGACCTGGGCTTCAAGCTGGCGTGGGAGACGGCGGATCATCTGTGGCGCTGGGCGGGCGACACGGCGACGGACCAGAATCACTACTCCAAGCGGGCGATTCTGGGCGGCATCCTGATTCCCGCCCTGACCATGCGCTGGTTCGACGGGCGCGAGGCGGCCGAAGCCTTCGTCGCCCGGAGGATCGATAACGTCATGGCCTTCGAGAAGTGGAAGGCGGGCAAGGACTTCGATGCGCCGGTGCGGACGATCACCGAGGCGCTGGGGCGGCTGAGATACGGGGCGAAGGCCTGACACCCTCTCCCATCGGGAGAGGGTCAGAGGATGCGATTCACGTGCGCCATCTTGCGCCCGGCGCGGGCCTCGCGCTTGCCGTAGAGGTGCAGGCGGGCGTTCGGCTCGGCGGCGAGGGTGCGCCATTGCTCGACCTCGTCGCCCAGCAGATTGGTCATCTCGACGCGGGCGTGGGCGGCGGTCGGGCCGAGGGGCCAGCCGACGACGGCGCGGACGTGCTGCTCGAACTGGTCGCAGACGCAGCCGTCCTGGGTCCAGTGGCCGGTGTTGTGGACGCGCGGGGCGACCTCGTTCACCAGCAGCTCTCCGTTCCCCATGTCGAACAGTTCGATGCCCATGACGCCGATGTAGTCGAGGCCGTCCAGGACTGCGGCGGCGATCTGTTCGGCGCGCGTCTGGGTGGCGGGATCGACGGCCGCGGGGGCGGTGGTGGTCTTCAGCACCCCGTTCTGGTGGACGTTCTCGCCCAGGGGATAGACGGCGACCGCGCCGTCGCGGCCGCGCGCGGCGATGACCGACAGCTCGCGCCGGAAGACGGCGGCGGCCTCCAGCACGGCGGGGCGGCGGCCGATGGCGTCGAAGGCGGCCTCGGCGTCAGCGGCGTGGCGAATCCAGGCCTGACCCTTGCCGTCATAGCCCTCACGACGGGTCTTCAGCAGGGCGGGCAGGCCCAGGCGGTCGATGGCGGCGGTCAGGTCGTCCAGCGTCGTCACGGCGGCGAAATCGACGGTCGGGGCGCCGACGGCGTTCAGATAGGTCTTCTCGTCCACCCGGTCCTGAGCCACGGCCAGCGCCGTCGGTCCCGGTGCGACCAGGGCGCCCGCTTCGGCCAGGGTCTCGACCGAGGCGGCGGGGACGTTCTCGAACTCGAAGGTGACGACGTCGCACAGGCGGCCCAGCGCCTGCAGCGCGTCGGGATCGTCATAGGGGGCGGTGATCTGGGCGCGGGCCACGCGCGCGGCCGGGCAGTCGGGCTCCGGGTCCAGGATCACGACGTCGAAGCCCAGGCGCTCGGCGGCCTGGGCCAGCATCCGGCCCAGCTGGCCCCCGCCGAGGACGCCGAGGGTGGATCCGGGGGGCAGGGGCAGGTCGGGCATCAGTCCTCGACGGTTTCGGCGACGGAATCGGTCTGGGCGGCGCGGAAGGCCGAGAGGCGCTCGGCCAGGGCGGGATCGGAGAGGGCCAGGATCTGCGCCGCCAGGATGCCGGCGTTGGCGGCGCCCGCCTCGCCGATGGCCAGGGTGGCGACGGGCACGCCGCCGGGCATCTGGACGATCGACAGTAGCGAATCGAGGCCCTTCAGCGCCTTGGACTGGACCGGCACGCCCAGCACCGGCAGGTCGGTCATCGAGGCGGCCATGCCCGGCAGGTGGGCCGCGCCGCCGGCGCCGGCGATGACGACCTTGAAGCCCTTGGCCTTGGCCGTGGTCGCGAAATCGTAGAGGCGCTGGGGGGTGCGGTGGGCGCTGACGACCTTGGCCTCCCAGGCGACGCCCAACTGGTCCAGGCGTTCGGCGGCCAGCTTCATCGTGGGCCAGTCGGACCGGCTGCCCATGATGATGGCGACAGGTGGCGTGGAGGCGGTCATGCGCAAAGGCTCCCCATGCGGAAAGCGGCCCGTTACAGCACCCGCGTTGCGCCCGCAACCGAGAGCGGTAGAGTCCGCCTCGTCGCGGGGCCTTGAGTCGGCCGGAAATGCGACGCCGGAGCCTGACTTGAACGACCTGGCCGAACAGACGACCGCTCCGGTTTCCGAAGCCGAACTGCACGCCGAGATCGCGCGCCTGCGCGCCGAGGCGGCGGCCCTGACCGAGCGGGCCGAGCGGGCCGAGGCCCTGGCCGACCATGATGTGCTGACGCCCGCGCTGAACCGGCGCGGCTTCATGACGGTGCTGGCGCGTAACCTGGCCTATTGCCGCCGCCACGGGGTCGAGGCGGCGCTGCTCTATCTCGACCTGGACGGGTTCAAGGGGATCAACGACAGCCGGGGCCATGCGGCGGGCGACGCGGCCCTGATCGCCGTGGCCGAACTGCTGCGGGCGAACGTGCGGGAATCGGACGCCGTCGGCCGCATGGGCGGGGACGAGTTCACGGTCGTGCTGATGAACGCGGGCGCCGAGGAAGGGCGCGAGAAGGCGCGGCGGCTGAACGCGGCCCTGGCCGAGGAGGGCTTCGTCTGGGACGGGGAGCGCCTGCCCCTGGGCGGCTCGTTCGGCGTGCGCGCCTATGCCGATCAGGCCGACGCCGAGGTCTGGCTGGCCGAGGCCGACGCGGCCATGTGGCTGAGGAAGAGGGCGCGGCCTGAGGCGACGCGTTGACATGCCTGATCTCCCTTCCCCCTCGATGGGGGAAGGGCAGGGGATGGGGGTGTACACGGGACGCTGAAGGACAAGGCGCGGGTGGCGCGTCGGCGTCTCCGCAGTCACATCGGCTTCCGCTCGCCAACACCCCCACCCAACCCTCCCCATCGAGGGGGAGGGCTTCAGCGGGTTCACCCGTTCAGCAGGCTCGAGCGGCGGCTGTAGAGTAGATAGACCGCCACCCCGATGACGTTCCAGATGACGAAATTGATCTGGGTCGAGGCCGGCAGGCTGAAGAACAGATAGACGCAGCCCAGGATGGCCACCGGCCCGACCAGCCACCAGACCGGGGCGCGGAAGACGCGCGGGCGGCCCGGCTCGCGGCGGCGCAGCACCATCAGGCACAGGCCGACCGAGGCGAAGGCCACCAGCGTCCCCGCATTGGCCAGGGCGGCCAGGTCGCCCAGGGGGATGAAGCCGGCGATGATCGCCATCAGCACGGCCGTGCCCGCCGTCACGCGCACCGGTCCGCCCGAGCGCTCGGACACATGGGCCAGGCCGCGTGGCAGCAGGCCGTCGCGCGCCATGACGAAGAAGATGCGGCTCTGGCCGAACATGAAGGCCAGGATGACGGTCGGCAGGGCGACGACGGCGGCGCCCGCGATCAGGGTGGCCCACAGGTCCGAACCGACGGTGCGGGCGATGTGCGACAGGGGCTCGGGCGACTTCATGAAGTCGGTGAAGGGCATGGCGCCCAGGGCGGCGACGGCCACGGCTATGTAGATGGCGACGCAGGCCACCATGGAGCCGATGATGCCGATGGTCAGGTCGCGGCCGGGGTTGCGGGTCTCTTCCGCCGCCGTCGCCACGGCGTCGAAGCCGTAGAAGGCGAAGAAGATGATGGCCGCCGCCGCCATGACCCCCATCTCGGCCCCGATCCCGTGCGAGAAGCCATAGGGCATGAAGGGCTTGAGGTTGGCCGGATTGAAGTGGGGCAGGGCGATCGCCACGAAGGCGATCAGGGCGGCGATCTTGACCACCACCAGGGCGGCGTTGATCGAGGCGCTCTCACGCGTGCCGGCGACCAGCAGGCCCGCCACGGCGGCGACGATGACCACGGCGGGCAGGTTGACGATGCCGCCCTGGGACGGGGCCGAGGTCAGCACGGCGGGCAGGCCCATGCCGATGCCCTCCATCATCCCCGAAAAATAGCCCGCCCAGCCGACGGCCACCGCCGAACAGACCACGGTGTATTCCAGGATCAGGCTCCACCCGACCATCCAGGCCGCGCCCTCGCCCAGGGTCGTGTAGGAATAGGTGTAGGCCGAGCCGGATTCCGGGATCATGGTCGCCAGTTCGGCGTAGGCCAGGGCGGCGCAGACGCAGACGATGCCGGCGATGACGAAGGCCAGCATGACCGCCGGTCCGGCGCGCTCGGCCCCGACGCCGATCAGGGTGTAGATGCCGGTCCCCACGATGGCGCCCACCCCCAGGGCCACCAGGTGCGGCCAGGACAGGGTCGGCTTCAACCCATGGCTCTTCGGCGCCCCGCCCCCAAGCGCGGGCAGGGCCTTGCGGCGTGTCACGAAACTCATGCGTCTCCCCCAGAGAGTCTTCGACTATGGAATAAGAATATTCGGTATAACGTCGATTTTTCGCAGCATTTTTGGCGTGCGTCTGAACGCACAAGCTTTGCTGCGACAGAAAAAACGACCCAAAGAGGCCGTTTCCCTACCCGATCCATGGATCATAAATTCAGATTTGCCGTAGAAACAACGCTTCTGTCGCGCGTACGGCCCGAATTTACATATTTCGAAGATGGCGTTCGGTTTTTGGGGCTGCTGTGAATTTTATTCCGTCGTGCCGCTAATATCCGAAACTCCTGCCTGCGATGGGGTGCTAGCGAATTAAAGACCGGCTGAGGGGCCGGCCATGCGCTGCCAGGGGCCGAGGGCCCCCGATCTTGGGAGGGATTGCGGCTTGCGGACGACGGTTGGGATGAAGGCCATCTTCAAGGGCGCGGGCGCGGCCTGCGCGGCGGCGCTGCTGCTGGCGGCGGGGACGCCGAGCGTGGTTTCGGCGCAAACACAGGCTCAGGCCGAGGCTCAGGCGGCCCCGGCGCGCGCTTCGCTGAATCCGGCGCCGGCGCGGCGCGCCGACGAAGGCTTCGGCCCCTATCCGCTGATGGTGGTGCGCGGCGCCATGCTGATCGACGGCACGGGCGCCCCCCCCATGGGGCCGGTCGACATCGTCATCGAGAACGACAAGATCACCGACATCATCCAGGCTGGCTGGCCGGGCCTGCCGGAGCGCGAGGGGCGTCCGCCGCTGAACGCCGCGCACGAGATCGACGCGCGCGGCATGTATGTCATGCCGGGCTTCGTCGACGCCCACGCCCACGGCGGCAGCCCGCAGAAGGCGCCGGACCTGGAGTATGTCTACAAGCTGTGGCTGGCCCACGGCGTGACGACGGTGCGCGGCGTCAGCCTGGCGCCGCATGACATCGCCGTGTCGGAGAAGGCCCGCTCGGCCCGGGGCGAGATCGTCGCTCCGCGCATCTACAACTATCAGACCCTGGGCTCGGGCTGGTCGCGCGGCCGCATCCGCAACCCCCAGATGGCGCGCGAGTGGGTGCGCTGGGGCGCGGCCAACGGCGTGGACGGGATCAAGTTCTTCCTGCGCGGCGACGAGACGCCCGAGGTGGTCCTGGCCGCCATCGACGAGGCCAAGAAGAACGGCATGGGCACGGTGGCCCACATCGCCCAGCCGGGCGTGGCCCAGCTGAACGCCGAGCAACTGGCGGCGGCGGGCCTGGGGACCATCACCCACTTCTACGGCCACTTCGAGTCGCTGCTGGGCGGGCGGACGATCCAGAACTATCCGACCGACTACAACTTCTACGACGAGCAGAAGCGCTTCGGCGAGGCGGCCGAGATCTGGGACGAGGTCGAGCCCGGCTCGCCGCAGTGGTACGCTTATCTGGAGGCCCAGAAGGAGACGGGCGTCGTCTTCGATCCGACGATGACCATCTATGCGGCGTCGCGCGACCTGATGCGGGCCCGCAACGCCCCCTGGCACCAGACCTACACCCTGCCGACGCTGGCGGACTATTTCCAGTCCACGCGCGACAACCACGGCAGCTACTTCTTCGACTGGACGACCTCGAACGAAGTGGCGTGGCGCCGCTTCTACGAGCGCTTCATGCGCCTGGTGAACGACTACAAGAAGGTCGGCGGCCGGGTGACGGTGGGCTCGGACTCGGGCTTCATCTGGAAGCTGTACGGCTTTGGCTACATCGAGGAGCTTGAGCTGCTGCAGGAGGCGGGCTTCCACCCGCTGGAGATCGTGCGCGCCGCGACCATGGACGGCGCCGCGACCCTGGCCGAGCCGACCGGCAAGGCGCCGACCTTCGGCATCGTGCGGCCCGGCATGAGCGCGGATCTGGTCATCACGACCGAGAATCCGCTGGCCAACTTCAAGACTCTGTACGGCACCGGCCATGAACGCCTGAGCCCCGAGAACCGCATCGAGACGGTCGGCGGGGTGCGTTGGACGGTGGCGCGGGGCGTCGCCTACGACGCGCCGGCCTTGCTGGCCGACGTGCGGGCCATGGTCGATCGGCAAAAGGCCGAACGAGAGGCTGCGCCCGCCGGGCGCTGATCCTGACTACCGACGGGCGCGCGCCGCATGGGGACGGCGCGCCTCTGTCTGCAAATCAAAAAACGAGGGGTGATCCAATGAGACTGTCCGCCTACCTGAAGACCGGCACCATGATCGCCGGCCTGGCCGTCGTGGCCGCCGCCCAGCCCGCCTGGGCGCAATCCGAAACGACGGACCCGTCGCCCGAGGCCAGCGCCGTCTCCGACATCGTGGTGACCGGTTCGCGCATCCGCCGCCCGAACGTCGAGGCCTCGACCCCGGTCAACGTCGTCGACGCCCAGGAAATCGAGAACATCGGCGTCACCAACCTGATCGACGCCATGGCGCGCCAGCCGCAGGTCGGCCTGGGCAGCTCGGCCTCCAGCACCACCAACACGGTGGCGGGCCAGGGCCTGGCGACGCTGAACCTGCGCAACCTGGGCGCCAGCCGCACCCTGGTGCTGGTCAACGGCCGCCGCCATGTGGCCGGGTCCAGCGGCACCAGCGCCGTCGACGTCAACACCATCTCCAAGACCACCATCGCCCGCGTCGACACGGTGACGGGCGGCTCGTCGGCGGTGTACGGCGCCGACGCCGTGGCCGGGGTGGTCAACTTCATCACCAAGCAGGACTTCGACGGCATCGCCGCCCAGGCGCAATACGGCTCGGCCGAAGGCCCGAACACCTATTACGGCTCGGTCGCCGTGGGCCGGAACTTCAACGACGGCCGGACCAACGTCATGGGCGCCGCCACCTATGACAAGACCGAGGGTCTGTACCGGCACGAGCGCGACTACGCGATGAGCGGCCTGGCCTACATCCCGAACCCGAACAAGAAGAGCCCGGACGACGGCCTGCCGTCCTTCATCATGGCGCGGGACGTCTATACCAACATCACCAACGACAGCTTCACCCCGGTGATCGTCACGCCGATCGGGGGGAACGCGGCCTACAGCCTGACCTTCACGCCGGACGGCAAGCTGGTCCCGTTCAATCGCGGCCAGATCGTGGTCGACGGCGCCGGGCGTCCGCAGAAGGTCTCGATCGGCGGCGACGGCTTCAAGTTCCGCGAAGACGCCTTGCGCACGCCGGTCGAGCGTTACGGCGGCGAACTGCAGATGCGCCACCAGTTCCAGCCGTCGAACGACTACATCACCGAGCTGAACCTGTTCGCCGAGGGCAAGTATTTCCACACCGAAGCGACAAGCCAGCGCGAGAACGGCACCTTCGCCGGCGACGTGGCGGGCACGGCGACGGGCAACGCCTATCGCATCCAGGCCGACAACGCCTTCCTGCCCGCCGACCTGAAGGCCATGCTGGCCGCCGCCGGAGTGGCGCGCTTCGACATCACCCGCAACGACCGCGACTTCGGCATCCGCACCTATGAGAGCGTGTACGACACCGCTCGCTTCGTGGCCGGGTTCGACGGCGCCTTCAGCAACGGCTGGCGGTTCGAAACCTACGTCAACTACGGCCAGACCGAGTCGGAGTTCACCAACTTCGACCGGCTGCAGAAGGAGTTCTACCAGTCGATCGACGCGGTGCTGGACCCGCTGTCCAACACCATCGTCTGTCGTGACGTCGCCGCCCGCGCCGCCGGGTGCAAGCCGCTGAACCTGTTCGGCGCCGGCGTCGCCTCGCAGGAGGCGATCGACTACTCCTACATCTACACGGTGCGGAACGATGTGACGCGCCAGTGGAACGCGGTGGCCAGCGTCAACGGCGAGCTGTTCTCCTATCCCTCGCTGTTCAGCGGGACGAGTCTGCCGGTCGCCTTCGCGGCGGGCGTGGAGTGGCGCAAGGAATACGCCCGCTCGGTGCCGGACGAGCGTTCGCAGAAGGGGCTGATCTTCCAGAACGCCCAGCAGATCACCGAGGGGCGCTATGAGTCCAAGGAGGTCTTCGGCGAGATCAACCTGCCGCTGCTGGCGGACGTTCCGTTCGTTCAGTACCTGGATCTGACGGCGGCCTATCGCTACCAGGACTACACCACCACGGGCGGCGACAGCAGCTATGGCCTGGGCCTGGAGTGGACGGTCAACCGCGACATCCGCTTCCGCGGCAACTACGCCAAGGCGGTGCGTTCGCCCAACATCAACGAACTGTTCGGCGGCGGCAGCGAAGGCTACAGCCTGATCGACGATCCCTGCGACGCGACGCGCTTGAACCTGGGCAGCGCCCCGGCCAACCGCAAGGCGAACTGCGCGGCCCTGGGCCTGAGCCCCAACTTCGTGCAGTCGACCGCGACGCGGCCGGTGGTCAGCCAGGGCAATCCCGACCTGAAACCGGAAGAGGGCGAGACCCTGACCCTGGGCGTGGTGCTGACGCCGTCGATCCTGCCGGGCTTCGCCCTGACGATCGACCACTACGACATCAAGATCAGCGACGTGATCGCCTCGCTGGGCTTCCGCAACATCATCAACAACTGCGTCGACAGCCCGGACCTGAACAACCCGTTCTGCGCCAGCGTGGCGCGCGGGGCCGACGGCAACATCACCCGCGTGCTGAACCAGGTGCTGAACGTGGCCGAGTACACCAACTCGGGCTGGGACGTGACCGCGTCCTATCGCACGGACCTGGCCAAGCTGGGGCTGCCGGACTACGGCTCGCTGTCGTTCAACGCCGCTGCCGGCTTCCTTGAGGATCTGACCTACGACCCGGTGCCCGGCGACGCCAGCGTGCGTGACGAGCAGGCGGGTGAACTGCCCAATCCCAAGCGCCGCATGAACTTCCGCGTCACCTGGGACTATGACCGCGTCTCGCTGTCCTACGCCAACCAGTATCTGGGCAGCATGGTCCGCAGCAACCAGGACCCGGCGGGCGCCTATGAGCCCTACAAGGCGCCGTCGTGGGTCACCCACGACCTCCGCGCCGAGTACCGCTTCGACAAGTTCTCGGTGTTCGCCGGGGTGAACAACTTCACCAACGAGGAGCCGCCGCAGACGCCGTTCACCTGGACCGGCACGTCGCTGAGCACCGGGTTCAACGGCAGCATCTACAACAACCTGGGCCGTTATGCTTACGTTGGCGTGAACGCCCGGTTCTGATCCGGCAAAAGGGAGGCCGCCCGTTCGCGGGCGGCCTCTCGCCTTGAGGGCGCCCGGGGCGTCCGCATCCACCTTGGGGGAGAGACAGTTGAAGACCCTGACCGCATATAGCGCCATCGCCGCCGCCGTCGGCGTGCTGGCGTTCGCCGCTCCGCTGACGACAGCGGCCGCTTCGGCGCCCGCCGCCGCTACCGTCGCCGCGCCGTCGGCGCTGGACGCCCAGTTCCAAGCCATCGCCGCCGAGGAATGGGCCTGGCGCCAGAAGGAGATGCCCTCGCGTGGCTCCCGGCCGACGACCCTGCCGGACGTCAGCGCCGCCACCCAGCAACGCCGCCTGGAGTACTGGACCGGCGTCCAGCGTCGCCTGGAGGCCATCGCCCCGGACCAGCTGTCGGCCTCGGAGCGGACCAACTACGCCGTTTACAAGCATCAGATCGACAACTTCGTCGATGACGGCCGTCACCGGCTGTACGAGATGCCCTTCAACTCGGACAGCTCCTTCTGGTCGTCGATCGCGGGCATGGGCAATGCGACCTACGCCACGGTCGAGGACTATGAGCGCTATCTGTCGCAGCTGCGCGACACGCCGCGCTACTTCGACCAGCAGATCGTCAATATGCGGGCCGGCCTGGCGCGCGGCTTCACCCAGCCCAAGGCCTCCCTGGTCGGGCGGGACGTGTCGATCCTGGCGGTGACCGAGCCGGCCGACGTGACGCAGAACCCCTTCTACAAGCCTTTCCTGGCCATGCCCGCGAACATGGCCGAGGCGGACAAGCAGCGCCTGCGCGCCGCCGCCGTCCAGGCGATCCAGCAGCAGGTCGTGCCCGCGCACCGCACCTTGCTGAATTTCATCCGCACCGAATATGTGCCGGGCGCGCGCGACACCTTGGGCGCCAACCGCCTGCCGAACGGCGACGACTTCTACCAGACGCAGATTCGCCAATACACCAGCGTCAACCTGACGCCGGACCAGATTCACCAGATCGGCCGGGCCGAGGTCGCCCGCATCCGCGCCGAGATGGAGGCGGTGATGCGCAGCACCGGCTACACCGGCAGCTTCGCCGAGTTCATCACCTTCCTGAAGACCGACCCCCAGTTCCACTACGAGAAGCCCGAGCACCTGCTGTGGCACGGCGCCTGGGTCATCAAGAAGGTGGACGGCAAGATGGGCCAGTATTTCAACCTGAAGCCGCGCGACACCTTCAGCCTGATCCCCGTGCCGGACAGCATCGCCCCCTTCTACACGGCCGGGCGCGGCGGCAACGGGACCTGCCTGCTGAACACCTACGACCTGCCTTCGCGGCCGCGCTACAACATCCCGGCGCTGACGGTGCACGAGTGCAATCCGGGCCACGCCTGGCACGGCGTCCTGCGCCGCGAGCACGCCAAGCTGCCCGAGTGGCGCTCGCAGGCGGGCATCTCGGCCTTCGGCGAGGGCTGGGCGCTCTACACCGAGAAGCTGGCCGTCGAGATGGGCATCTACGAAGACCCCTACGAGGACTTCGGCCGCCTGAACTACGAGATGTGGCGCGCCGCGCGCCTGGTGATCGACACCGGCCTGCACTCCAAGGGCTGGACGCGCGATCAGGCCATCGCCTTCCTGAGCGAGAACACGGCCCTGTCGGATCACGAGGTCGGCACCGAGATCGACCGCTACATCACCTGGCCCGGCCAGGCGCTGGCCTACAAGCTGGGCGAGATCGAGATCGTGCGCCTGCGCCGTAAGGCCGAGGCCGAGCTGGGCGCGGACTTCGACATCAAGGCCTTCCACGACCACCTGCTGGCCCTGGGCGTCGCCACCATCCCGGCCATGACCGCCGAGATGGAGGCCTTCATCGCCCAGTCCAAGGCCGCCGCGGGAACGCGCGCGGCGCAGTGACGGGGCAGTGACCGGGCCGAACCGCCGGTTGATCCGTTGCGGATCGGCCGGCGGTTTGTCAGTGTCGGGAATCTGTAAGGCGTAAGGGGAAGAGCGCATGAGCGCCGCGGACTACAAGCTGGACGAGGCCGACCGCCGCATCTTGCGGGTGCTGCAGCAGGACGGACGGATCACCAATCAGGATCTGGCCGCCGCCTGCAACATGTCGGCGTCGTCCTGTTTCGAGCGGGTGCGACGGCTGCGCGAGCGCGGCGTCATCACCGGCTATACGGCGCTGATCGATCCCAAATTCGCCGAGCGCGAACTGCTGATCTTCATCGAGGTGCTGCTAGACCGCACCACCTCGGACATCTTCGACCAGTTTGCCGAACGCATCCGCCGCTCGCCCGAGGTGCTGGAGTGCCACATGGTGGCCGGCGGCTTCGACTATCTGGTCAAGGTGCGCATGAAGGACATGGCCGCCTATCGCGCCTTCCTGGCCGACACCCTGATCGTCATGCCGGGCGTGCGCGAGACCCGCACCTATGCGGTGATGGAAGAGGTCAAGGACACTTCGGTCCTGCCGCTTTAAGCCGCTTCCCTCTCCCGGAGGGAGAGGGCGTCATTACGCAATTATGTCGGGCAGGATGCGGTCCTGAAGCTTCACGATCTCGTCGCGCAGGGCCAGCTTCTTGCGCTTGAGGCGGGCGATCATCAGCTGGTCGGGCGCCGGCATGAGGGACAGGGCCTCGATGGAGGCGTCCAGGTCGGCGTGCTCCTGCAGCAGCAGGGTGAGCTGCGCGCGCAGCTCCTTTTCCTCGTCGGACAAGATCGGTTCGTCGTCGTTCATCATCAGGCCCCGGACCGGGAGGATTATAGCTGAGCCGAGGTCAGGCCGGAAGCAGGTCGGCGAGGGCGCGCAGCGCTGGACGCGGCACGACGCGATCCCACAGGCGGGCCGTCTCGACCAGGGCGTCCAGGGGCGGGCGCGGCGCCTCGGCGGGAGCGGGCGCCAGGGCCTGCAGCCCTTCGAGCAGGTGGCGTTCGGCGGCCAGTTCAGCGGCCTTGACCTGGTCGCGCACGGCCAGGCGGGCCTCGGTCTCGAGATCGGGCACGGGAGCCTTCAGGGTGCGGCGCACGGCGCGCAGGGGGGCGATGGTCGTGGTCTGCCAGGCGCGGGCCGTGTCGCAGGCGGCCTCGATGGTTTCCTCGTCCGGGCGCCGGCCCGTGACGGCGGTCCAGGCGGCCCACAGCAGCAGGGGAACGTTCTGCTCGTGATAGTCCTGCAGCGACAGGCAGGCCTCGGCCGCGCCGGGCGCGGCGTAGGCGGCGCAGGCCCAGGTCCACAGATCGTCGCTCATGCCTCGGCTCCGCCCTTCAGGCCCTCCCAGCGACGCACGGCCGACCAGTCCAGGCCGAAGACGTCCAGCGCGCGGCCGACCGACTGATCGATCATCTGCTCCAGGCTGTCGGGCTTGGCGTAGAAGGCGGGCAGGGGCGGGGCGATGACGGCGCCCATCTCGGCCAGGGCCGTCATGGTGCGCAGATGGCCCAGGTGCAGCGGCGTTTCGCGCACCATCAGCACCAGGGGGCGGCGCTCCTTCAGCGTCACGTCGGCGGCGCGGGTCAGCAGGGTCGAGGTCACGCCCGTGGCGATCTCGCTCATGGTCCGCACCGAGCAGGGGGCCACGATCATGCCCAGGGTGCGGAAGGAGCCCGAGGCGATGGTCGCCCCAACGTCGTTCAACCGGTGGGCCACATCCGCCTTGGCCGTCAGCTGATCCGGGGTGAAATCCGTCTCCTGCGACAAAGTGAGCAGGGCCGCCCGGGTGACCACCAGATGGCTCTCCACGCCCAGTTCGCGCAGGGCGTCGAGCACGCGCGCGCCATAGACGACGCCGGAAGCGCCAGAGATTCCAACGACTAGCCGTGGCGGCGCAGGCGTCCGAACGGTCGTGTTCACAAGATCGGCCCTTTTGCTGTGCAACCTGTCCGTGTTCGGAGCGGCGGGGTCACCGCAATGTGATTCCACACCCCGTCGAACCGGGCGCTCAGTGTAGTGGTCCCTTAGACATGGAGGCGCAAGCCATGACCATAGAGGCTCGTATTCGCGAACTGGGTAATCGGCATCGCACGCTGGACGAGACCATCCAGCAGGAGATTCGACGACCTTCCGCGGACCCGACACGCCTCAGGGAGCTGAAGCAGCGAAAGCTGCGGCTCAAGGAAGAGATCACCAGTCTGGAAGCCCGAACGCATTGATCCAGACGGCGTAACGCCAAAAGGACAACGGCCCCGCAAGAGCGATCTTGCGGGGCCGTTTTGCATTTCGGGGGCCGTGAGCGTCTTAGTCTCGCGAGCCGAACACCGACTCGGCCGTCGGTTCGGCGCCGGAGCCGTAGTCTTCCTCCTCGGCCTCATAGGCGGGAGCTTCGGCCTCGACCTCGGCCTCGACGGGCTGGAGGGCGCCGCCGCCGGCCTTGGCGTCGTCCTTGGCCTTCTTGTCGGCGGCCTTGCGCACGACTTCGTCCAGCTGCAGCTGGCCGGTCAGGCCCAGGGTCACCGGATCGACGGGCTTGATGTTGGCCGAGTTCCAGTGGGTGCGGTTGCGCACGCTCTCGATGGTGGCCTTGGTGGTGCCCAGCAGCTTGGCGATCTGGGCGTCGGTCACCTCGGGGTGGTTGCGGACGAACCACATGATGGCGTCCGGGCGGTCCTGACGGCGCGAGACCGGGGTGTATTTTGGACCCGACTTGGCCGGCTTCAGCAGTTCGGCGTGGCGGCTGACCACGGCTTTCATGCGGTAGTTTTCGTCGTTCTGGGCCTTGTCCAGCTCTTCGCGGGTCAGCTGGCCGTTGACGATGGGGTCGGCGCCGCGGATGTCGCGGGCCACGTCGCCGTCGGCGATGCCGCGCACCTCCAGCGGGTGCAGGCCGCAGAAGTCGGCGATCTGCTCGAACGAGAGGGAGGTGTTGTCCACCAGCCAGACCGCGGTGGCCTTGGGCATCAGGATGTCGGTCATGGGGCGTGCGTCCCGGCGGTTGCGGCCCGGAAAACGGGCGTTTGAATCGACGGCGCCCGACCTTTTCGGCCGGGCGCGATAGCCTCCGTATAAGGGATTTCGCGGCAAATGAAAACGTCGTCTGTCGCCGCCATACAGCAAAGGTTCATCCTGCTCGGTGAACATTGGCCGCCAAGGCGCGTTGTGCGCCAGCAAGCAGCGAAGGAGACAATCATGAACAGGCTGGCGATCGCAGCGGCGGGTTTGGTCCTGGCGGCGGGCGGCCTTGGCGCGGTCGGCGTCAACTCGGCCGAGGCACAGGCCCAGGCGCGCGGCGCCCCGCGCGGCTCCTATGCGCAAAGCTGCACGGGGGCCTATGTCAATCAGGGCCGTCTTTATGCCGATTGCCGCGACATGCGCGGAAACATGCGCGAGACGTCGATCGAACTGGCGCGCTGCTCCAGCAGCGACATCGCCAATGATGACGGCCTGCTGGTCTGCCGTGGTCACCGCGGCGCCTTTGAAGACAACCGTCCCGGCCGGCCTGGCCGCCCGGGCGGCGATCGTCCCGGCGGGGGCTGGGGCCCCGGTCAGGGCGGCGGTTGGGGCCAGTCGTCGATCACCGTCTATCGGGACGCCGACTATCGCGGCCAGTCCATGAGCTTCCGCGACGAGGTGCCGAACCTGCGCCACATGGGCATGAACGACGCGATCAGCTCGATCCGTCTGTCGCGCGGCTCCTGGGAGGTCTGCGAGGACGCCAACTTCCGGGGCCGTTGCGAGATCGTGCGCGGCGACATGCGTGACCTGCGCAACACCGGGATGAACGACCGGATCTCGTCCTTGCGGCCCGCCCGAGGCGGCGGCCGCTACTAAGGACGGGCGCGTCCAGGAATCGGGGCGGGAGGTTGCGGCCTCCCGCCTTTTTTCTGGGCTGAGGGGATGAGGGCGCACATCGCCGAGGGAGCGCAGGAGACCCGGCGGCGTCTCCTGCGCCCTTATGGGAACCAGCCTGCCTCCACCCCCACCCAAACCTCCCCCCATCGAGGGGGAGGGCGCTTACGGCACGAGCACGATCTTGCCGACGTGGGCGCCGGCTTCCAGGCGGGCGTGGGCGGCGGCGGCCTGGTCCAGGGGGAAGGTCGCCTCGACCTGGGGGCGGACGGCTCCGGCGACGATCCAGGGCCACACCCTGGCCTCGACGGCCGCCGCCAGGCGCGCCTTTTCTTCGGCTGGTCGGCTGCGCAGGGTCGAGCCGGTCAGGGTCAGGCGCTTGACCATCAGCCGGGCCAGGTCGATCTCGGCCCTGGCCCCCGTCAGGGTGGCGATCACCACCCAGCGGCCGCCCGTTTTCAGCGCCTTCAGGTTCAGATCGGCGTAGGCGGCGCCGACCATGTCCAGCACCACGTCGACGCCGCCCTCGGCCTTGATGGCGGCGGCCAGGTCGTCCCGGGTCGCGTCCAGGCTGACGTCGGCGCCCAGGGCGCGGGCGGCCTCGGCCTTGGCGGCCCCGCGCGAGGTGGCGATGACGCGGGCGCCGGCCGCCTTGGCCATCTGGATGGCCATGACGCCGATGCCGCTGGTGGCGCCGTGGATCAGCAGGGTCTCGCCCGCCTTCAGCCCGCCGCCCTCGAAGACGTTGGCGAAGACGGTGAAAGCGGTCTCGGGCAGGGCGGCGGCCTGGATGAAGTCGAGGTCGTCGGGAATCGGCAGGGCGCAGCGGGCGTCGACCACGGCGTGCTCGGCGTAGCCCCCGCCGCCCAGCAGGGCGCACACCCGGTCGCCGACGGCCCAGCGCGCGGCGCCGTCGCCGACTGCCTCGACCTCGCCCGCGACCTCCAGCCCCAGGATGTCCGAAGCGCCCGGCGGGGCCGGATAGCGGCCCTCGCGCTGGACGATATCGGGACGGTTCACGCCCGCCGCGCGCACGCGGATGCGGATTTCGCCGGGTCCGGGCGCGGGCAGGGGACGCTGCGCCGGGCGCAGGGCTTCGGCCGATCCCTGGCCGCCGTCGATCTCTATCACCCGCATGGTGGGGTTGGGCGTCATCGCCATGGCCGGCTCCCTCGCTTGCATTCCGTATCAATGCGGCGTTTTCATAGGGGTTCGCGAGGGCTGTGGCCAAGGAGGCGAGGATGAGTTTCGAAGATCTGGAGCCGCGGCCGCGGCGGGGCGAGGCCATCGCCGCCTTGGGACGCGAGGACCTGGACCTCTACGCCGTGGACGAATTGCAGGAGCGAATCGCCGCCCTGGAGGCCGAGATCGCCCGCGCCCGCGCGGCGATCCAGGGCAAGTCGTCGCAGCGCAGCGCCGCCGACGCCCTGTTCAACTTCCGCTGACGACATCCTTTGGGGGCCGTTTGGCCCTGGCTCTCCCGTGTGTTCGCGTTCCGTGGCATGACGATTGCAGATTCCGTCCGTGTGAGTTCCAGCGGACGCATGACAATCATGGATAGACCCCGGTGACAGCCATCGAAGCCGATCAGACCCAGAAGGGCCTCGCCAGCGCCGAAGTGCTGGACTTCGCGCGCTCGGAGCTGTTCGAGCGCACCTTCCGCGAGGGGATGGAGCTGGTCGAGGAGACCGCCGCCTATCTGGACGGCGACGGGCGGCAGGATTCGCGCCTGCTGTCGCGCGCGGCGGCCCTGGCCTATGCGGGCGAGAGCATGAAGCTGACCACGCGCTTGATGCAGATCGCCTCCTGGCTGCTGGTGCAGCGCGCCGTGCGCGAGCAGGACATGAGCGCCGAGGCCGCCGCGGACCCGCGCTATCGCCTGGCCGACCGCCGCATGGAGACGGAGCCGCGCCGCCACGACCTGCCCATCGCCCTGATCGAATACGCGGTCCGGGCCGAGAAGCTCTACGACCGGGTGCTGCACCTGGACCGCCAGATGTACGTCGAGCCTGCCGAGGCTCCCGCCAACCCGGTGCAGAGCCAGATGGACATGCTGAGGGCGGCGTTCGGATAAGCCTTCTCCTCCCCACCCAGTGGGGAGGTGGATCGGCGGCGCAGCCGACGAGACGGAGGGGTCGCTTGGTGGCCGCTGTCCTGGCTTCTCAGTCGCCCGATTCCGCCGTCCAAGCCCCTCCACCGCTACGCGGTCCCCCTCCCCACCCAGTGGGGAGGAGAAAAGCAGGCCCCTACGGCGTCACTTCGTCCGGGTCGATCGGGGCGTCGGCCACCACCTGGGGCAGGTTGACGGCGATGCCCAGGGCCTCGGCCAGCTTGGCGTCGCGTTTATAGACGTCCTCGCGGAAGGCGACGCGGCCCTGGCCGTCGACGAAGGCGGTCCAGTAGAGCAGGCGCACGCCGATGTCGCGGCCGGTGGTCACGCGCTTGGTCTCGCTGCTGGCCTGGGCCTCGTCGAAGGTCGCCAGGCGCGCCGGGTCGGGCGACAGCAGCAGGCGCGCGAACTCGACGGCGCCCTGCACCCGCACGCAGCCGTGGCTGCGCTGGCGCACCGACAGGTCGAAGGCGTGCTTGGCCGGGGTGTCGTGCAGGAAGATGGCGTAGCTGTCCTGCAGCTCGAACTTCACATAGCCCAGCGACGACTGGGGCCCGGCGCGCTGCACCACCCAGCCGTCCTTGGTGACGTACATGTCGTTGGCGGCCAGATAGCCCGGGCCCTTGGGCAGAATCTCGCGCCGGGCGATGCCCATGGGCACGGTCCACGGCGGATTGGCCACGACCGAGGCGAAAGGGCGCTCCAGGCTGGGCGTCTGATTCTCGGCCGTGCCGACGATGACGCGGTTGGAGTGAACCGGCTTGCCGTCCTTCCAATAGACCATGATGGCGGCGGCGGTGTTGACCTCGATCCGCTCCGGGTTCAGCTCGCGCTTGAGCCAGCGACGGCGCTCCAGGTTCAGGGCGATCTGGCGGGCGCGATCCTCGGCCGTGGCGGTCAGGGAGCGCTGGGTGGCCGGGCCGACGCGGCCGTCGACGCCCAGGCCGTGGCGGGTCTGGAAGCTGCGGACCGCCTGCTGAAGCTCCGAGCCGTAGGCCAGGTTGCCCTTCAGCCGCTCGGCGGCGGCGGCGCTGAGGTCGCCCTCGGCGGCCAGACGGGCGACCAGGGCGGGGATGCGCGCGTCGCTGGTCCCCGGCTCGATGGTCGGGCCCTGGCGGAAGGCGGGCCAGCCGCCCTGGCGGGCGATGCGGCGATAGCGGGCGTAGCCGGCGGACAGGTTCGTGTAGCCCAGATCGGTCGGCGCCAGGCCGTCGAACCATTGGCTGAGCTGGTTGGCGGCCACGGCGTCGACCAGGCCGCGCGGCAGGTCGACGCTGTTCTTCTGCATCTCCCAAAGCTCCTCGACCGTCTCGGGCTGGACGCGGCCCTGGGCCAGGACCCGGGCGTAGGCCAGGGCGGCGGCGGTGGTGCGAATCTCGGCCGTGTCCCGGTCGGCGGCCAGGCCGACGAAGTCGAAGAAGTCCCCGGCGGGCAGGCCGTGGCGCTCGGCCCCGGCGGCGATTTCCTGCAGAACGCGCAGGCGCTCCGCGGTCCAGATCGGCTTGCCGCCGGTCAGCTGATAGACGGCGCGGACGTCAGCCTGCTGGTCGGCGGGCAGGCGGGCGGCCTGGGCGTCGAAGCCGGCGATGAAGACCTGGGGGTCGACGGGCCGCGTCTGCGCCAGGGCCGCCGAGGCCGCCCCCAGGCTCAGGGTCGTCGTGGCGACGCCAAGGCCCAATTCCCGTCGATTCATGCTCTGCAACTCATACGGTCCGAAATCGGCCGGACCCTGCGCCCGCGCCCAGAAAGATCGAACGCGCTCATATTACCGGCGATCCGGGCAACAAAAAAGCGCCGGCCCGGAGGCCGACGCTTTTGTGGCGAACGTGTCGCACAAGCCTTGGCTTACTTCTTGAGGAAGCCGCCGAACTTGTTGGTGAAGCGCGAGACGCGGCCGCCGCGGTCCATCAGGTGCTGGTTGCCGCCGGTCCAGGCCGGGTGCGACGTCGGATCGATGTCCAGGTTCAGCGTGGCGCCTTCCTTCCCGTAGGTCGAACGGGTCTGGTAGGAGGTGCCGTCGGTCATCACAACAGTGATGAAGTGGTAGTCGGGGTGCGTGTCCGCTTTCATCGATCTGGTCCGTCTCTGCGCGACGACGATGCCGACCGTCACTGCGCGTAATTAGAGAATCCCGCCGCGACAGGCGACGGGAGCGAGGGGCGGCGTTTACACCGAGGGGCGTTCCGGGGCAAGAGCGCGGCCATGACCCATGCTGATCCCCAACGTCATGCCCAGCCTTCCGGCCGGCCGAGCGGCCGTCCCGGCGCCGGCGCCCTTCTGGCCGAACAGATGGACGAGGCCGGAGGCAAGCGGGCCAAGAGCCGCAACATTCGCCCTCTGGGCCGCCTGCTGCCCTTCCTCGCGCGACACAAGACGGACGCGGCCATCTCGGTGGTCTGGCTGCTGGCCTCGACCGTGGCGTCCCTGGGCCTGACGGCGACGGCGCGCGGCGCCATCGACCAGGGCTTCGACAACGGCGGACAGGACATCAATCTGTGGTTCCTGATCCTGGGGCTGAACGCGGTGGCGCTGGGGCTGGCGACGGCCCTGCGCTACTTCTACGTCACCAAGACGGGCGAGCGGATGATCGCCGACCTGCGCACGGCCCTGTTCCAGCGCATCCTGACCCTGGACCCGGTTTTCTTCGCCCATATGCGGACGGGCGAGGTGCTGTCGCGCCTGACCACAGACGTCCAGTTGGTCGACACCCTGCTGACCACCTCGATCAGCTATGCGCTGCGCAACTTCCTGACCCTGATCGGCGGGGTGATCCTGCTGTTCTTCGTCAGCCCCAAGCTGACGGGCTTCGTCCTGCTGATCGTGCCGGTGCTGATCGTGCCCCTGTTCCTGTTCGGGCGCATCGTGCGCAAGCTGACGGTGAAGTCGCAGGACACCTTCGCCGGGGCCGTGGGCTTCGCCGGCGAGAGCGTCGACGCCATCGAGACCGTCCAAGCCTTCGGTCGCGAAAAGAGCGCCATCGGCCGTTTCGGCGCGGCGGTGGAAGAGGCCTTCGGCGTCTCCCTGAAGCGGATGCGGGCGCGGGCGGTGATGACCGCCATGATCATCGTCGTCATGTTCGGCGGCGTCACCCTGGTGCTGTGGCTGGGGGCGCAGGACGTGATCGCCGGAACCATGACGCCGGGCGCCTTGCTGCAGTTCGTTCTGCTGTCGGTGTTCGCGGCGGGCGCCGTGGGGGCGCTGGGCGAAAGCTGGGGCGACGTTCAGAAGGCCGCCGGCGCCATGGAGCGGATCGACGAGCTGATGCGCGCCACGCCCGCCATCGCCCCGCCGACGAACCCCGTCGCCCTGCCGCAGCCGCCGCGCGGCGAGGTATCGATGTCGGCCGTGGACTTCGCCTATCCGGGGCGTCCCGACCTGCCGGCGCTGAAGGGCTTCAGCCTGACCGTGCGGCCGGGCGAGACCGTAGCCCTGGTCGGGCCGTCGGGGGCGGGCAAGTCGACGGTCTTCCGCCTGCTGCTGCGCTTCTATGACCCGCAGTCGGGCCTGGTGTCGGTGGACGGTGTGGACGTGCGCGCCGCCGATCCGGTCGAGGTGCGCAACCGCTTCGCCTGGGTGTCGCAGGAGGCGCCCTTGTTCTCGGGCTCGGCGCTGGAGAACATCCGCTTCGGCCGCGAGGCCGCCACGCTGGAGGAAGCCCGCGCCGTCGCCGCCGAGGCCCAGGCCCTGGGCTTCATCGACGCCCTGCCGGAAGGCTTCGACACGCCGTTGGGCGAGCGCGGCAAGAGCCTGTCGGGCGGCCAGCGCCAGCGTCTGGCCATCGCGCGGGCCCTGGTGCGCGAGGCGCCGATCCTGCTGCTGGACGAGGCGACCAGCGCGCTCGACGCCGAGAACGAGCGTCTGGTGCAGGCGGCGCTGGATCAGGCCATGTCCGAACGCACCACCCTGGTTATCGCCCATCGTCTGGCGACCGTGCTGCGCGCCGACCGCATCGTCGTTATGGACGGCGGCCGGGTGGTCGAGGAGGGGACGCACGCCGAACTGACTGCCAAGGGCGGGCTGTACGCGCGTCTGGCCAAGCTACAGTTCCAGGGGACGTAAACGTTCTCCTCTCCATGCAATGGGGAGGTGGCGCGGAGCCGTAGGCGACGTGACGGAGGGGCCGCTTGGTTCCGCGGTCCCGGCCCCTCCACCGCTTCGCGGTCCCCCTCCCCATTGCATGGGGAGGAAAGGCGTCAGCGCGCGTTTACGGCAATCGCAGGAAAATCGCTGAACACCGCATCGACGCCCAGCGCGTAGATCGTCTTCAGCCACCCCGTCAGGTCGCCGTGGTCGGCGGGCGCTGCGCCCCTGCGATACTGCGCGGGCAGGAACAGGTTCTCGGCCCGAAAAGTCCAGACCACGACCTTCAAGCCCGCCGCATGGGCGTCGCCCGTTAGGGACGAGGCGGCCAGCGCGCGACCCGCGTCATCGCGCGGTACGACCATCAGATCCTGCACCCCGATGGCGTCAGCGTAGCGGGCGACTTCGGCCAGTCCCCTCGGCGTCGCCATCTCGGCATAGGCCGCGCCGGGCCGGTCGGCGGGGCCGCCGCTCGATTGCATCAATTGCAGCAGCGGCGCGTCGATGCGCGCCGCCAGCCGCTCTAGAGTCCCGACCTCGAAGCACTGAATCAGGACGGGTGCGTCCGCGCCGGTCAGACCGTGGCGCTCCAGCGCCGCGACGAAGGCGTCCTCCATCGGCAGGTTCAGGGCGGCGAAATGGCTGGGGTGCTTCAGCTCGGGCGCGACGCCGATGACGCGGCCGATGCGGGCGCTGGCGTCGCGGGCGATGGCGACGACCTCTTCGAAGGTCAGGATCGGCTCCTGGCCGTCGAAGGCGGCCGAGGCGGGGCGCAGGGCGGGCAGACGCTCGCGAGCGCGCAAGGTCTTCAGTTCCGCCAGGGTGAAGTCTTCGGTGAACCAGCCGGGGATGGCCACGCCGTCCACCTCGCGGGTGGTGCGGCGGGCGGCGAACTCGGGGTGGTCGGCGACGTCGGTGGTTTCGCCGATCTCGTTCTCGTGGCGGACGACCAGGTGGCCGTCGCGGGTCATGACCAGGTCCGGCTCGATGAAGTCCGCGCCCTGTCCGATCGCCAACTCATAGGCGGCGCGGGTGTGCTCCGGCCGCTCGCCCGAGGCGCCGCGGTGGGCGATGACGGTAGGCTTGGCGGAGGGAGCGGACATGGCCGGTTGGCTCGACGACAGGAGGACGGCGGTCAGGATGGCGGCGATCATGCGCGAAGGGTAGGGGCCGGGCGTGACAGGCGCGTGATCGCGTGACCCTCTCCCGGCGGGAGAGGGCTTGAGCGCACGGCGGCGCAGCCGTCGTTCTTGCGCGAAAGGGTGAGGGGCTGAGGTATCCGTTCGAGCGCCGAGTGACGGCTAACGCCGACTTGGCCGGCGAACCCTCACCCTTTCGCCGTAGCCAATCGCTCCGCTCTTGGAGGCTCAAGCCCTCTCCCATCGGGAGAGGGGTGTATGCCTTACGCCTCGCGCAGGATCTTGCGCAGCTTGGCCTGGATGTCGGCGTTGCCGGCGACGATCTGCTTGCCGGTCATCGGGTCGCCGTCCTGGTCGATGGTGGTGACGACGCCGCCGGCCTCGGTGACCAGCAGGATGCCCGCCGCCACGTCCCACGGCTGCAGGTTGCGCTCGAAGTAGGCGTCGTAGCGGCCCGCCGCGACCCAGGCGAAGTCCAGCGATGCGGCGCCCAGACGGCGGATGCCAGCGACGCGCTGGCCCACGGCGTGGATGTCCTTGATGGCCTGGCCGTGGCCCGTCTTGCCGATGAAGGGCAGGCCGGTGGCGATCAGGCTCTCGGCCAGGTCCTTGCGGCCGGCGATGCGGATGCGCTGGTCGTTGAGGTAGCAGCCCTTGCCCTTTTCGGCCCAGAACATCTCGTTCATGACCGGGTTGTAGGTGACGCAGGCCACGATCTCGGACGTGCCGTCGGGGTGCTTGCGCTCCAGGCCCACCGTGATGGCGAAGTGGGGCATGGCGTGCATGAAGTTGGTGGTGCCGTCGATCGGGTCGACGATCCAGGTGTGGGTCTTGTCGGTGCCCTCGATCATGCCGCGTTCCTCGCCCAGGAAGCCGTAGCCGGGGCGGGCCTTCAGCAGCAGTTCGAACAGGGTCTGTTCCGCCTTGATGTCGGCGGCGGTGACGAAGTCGCCGGGGCCCTTGCGGGACACCTGGAGCTGGGACACCTCGCCGAAATCCCGGAGCATCGGGCGGGCGGTCTTGCGGACGGCGTCCATCATGACCTGGAGCAGGGCGGAAGCGAGGGCCATTGGCGGTTCTCCTGATCCGTCGATCCTCAAAAGGCCTGTGGCCCGGATGGACGGAGAAGCAAAAGGGGCGCGGACCATCCGCGCCCCTGTAGTCTTAACTTGCCCGACCTTGGCCGGGAAAGGCGGTGTTTTTTAGTCCGCGCGGCGGACGTATTCGCCGGTCGAGGTGTCGACGACGATCTTCTCGCCCGCCGACATGAAGGGCGGGATCATGACGCGGATGCCGTTCGAGGCCTTGGCCGGCTTGTAGGACGACGAGGCGGTCTGGCCCTTCACGGTCGGCTCGGTCTCGACGACTTCGAGCACGACCTGTTCCGGCAGCTCCAGGCCGATCGGACGATCTTCGTGCGACTCGATGACGACCTTCATGCCTTCCTGCAGGTAGGGGATGCGGTCTTCGCCGACCCAGCCCTTTTGCAGTTCGATCTGCTCATAGGACTCGTCGTCCATGAAGACGAGGGTGTCGCCGTTGTCGAACAGGTAGGAGTAGTCGCGCTGCTCCAGGGTGACGCGCTCGACCTTGTCTTCCGAGCGGAAGCGTTCGTTCAGCTTGTTGCCGGTCTCGAGGTTCTTGGCCTCGACGTTGGCGAAGGCGCCGCCCTTGCCGGGCTTGACGTGGCTGGCCTTGGTGACGACCCACAGGCCGCCATTGTGTTGCAGGACCATGCCGGGCTTGATGGTGTTGGCGTTGATTTTCATGGAGAACCGTAGGGCTCGTTGCAGGGCTGGCGGGCGCCTGCCGCCGGGGCGGGGCGCTCCAAATCGCCGCGAGCCCTAGAGGATACGGGCAAAAAGGGCAATGGCGGGGGGCGCAAGGCGGCCGCTTCTCCCCGACGCCGTCATGCCCGGACTTGATCCGGGCATCCAGCAAGCGGGGCCGGGAAGGATGTGCTGTCAAACGGCAGTGCGGCTGGATCGTCGGGTCAAGCCCGACGATGACGGCACGGAAGGTGAGGGGGCCTCAGCCGCCCGTGGCGGCGCCGTCGGTGGTGATTTCCTTCATCGCCGACTGCAGATAGTTCTGCGCGCCCATCAGCTTGATCAGGCTGTGCTGGTTCTCGAGGAAGTCGACGTGCTCCTCGGTGTCGGCCAGGATCTTCATTAGCAGGTCGCGGCTGACGTAGTCGCGGGCTTCCTCGCACTGGGTGACGGCGTCGCGCGTCGTGGCGCGGCTGTCGATCTCGAGCTGCAGGTCGGCGCCCAGGCATTCGATCGGGTCCTCGCCGACCTTGAGCTTGTGCAGGTCCTGCAGGTTGGGCAGGCCGTCCAGGAAGAGGATGCGCTTGATCAGCATGTCGGCGTGCTTCATCTCGCCGATCGATTCTTCGTAGATGACGTTGCCGAGGTGGCTGAGGCCCCAGCTCTCGAACATGCGGGCGTGCAGGAAGTACTGGTTCACCGCCGTCAGCTCGTTGGTCAGCACCGCGTTGAGGGTGCGGATGATCGCGGGATCGCCCTTCATGGTCGTGTCCTTCAAAAAGCGGCGGCGGAGACGGCGTCGACGCGACGCCGGGACCTCTCGACCGCCCGTGACGACCTTTATAGCACGGCTTGAACGCCGTTGATTATTTGCGAGTTCTTATCACTGCATTGATAATGCGAGTGAAATCCGCTTTCAAAAGCGCGTTTATTCGGCCGCGATGGCGAAGGCCGTCTGCTGCTCCTGGATCATCTGGCGCATTTCGCAGACGCATTTGGCGCACTGGGGCGCGCACTGGTGGCTGGCGAAGATGTCCTTGGGACGGCTGGCGCCCGCCTCGATGGCGAGGGCGACGTCACGCTGGCGAAGACCGTTACAGTTGCAGACGTACAAGGCAGGGTCCCAAAGAGAACGCTGAGAATGGCTCGCTATAGCATTTATTAGGGCGGGTGCAAATCATTCTCATAACCGTCGCCGTGCGCCGTCGACATTGACGGGGGCGAGCGCGGAGGGCAGGGCGGGGGCATGGCTCGTCAACCGCAAATTCCGTCCCGCCCGGCCTGTCGGCTGTATCTGATCACCCCGCCCGCCATTCCCGACCTGGAGGCCTTTGCGGCTGACTTGGAGGCGGCCCTGTCGGCGGGCGACGCGGCGGCCCTGCAGATCCGGCTCAAGGACGTGCCGGACGCCGAGATCGTGCGGGCGGTGGAGCGGCTGGGGCCGATCTGCCGGGCGCATGACGTCGCCCTGATCCTGAACGACCGGCCGGACCTGGCGCGGGCGACCGGCTGCGACGGGGTGCATGTGGGGCAGGACGACGCCTCCCTGGCCGAGGCGAGGCGCATCATGGGGCCGGACGCCATGATCGGCGTCACCTGCCACGACAGCCGCCACCTGGCCATGGAAGCCGCCGAGGCGGGCGCCGACTATGTGG
Organism: Brevundimonas naejangsanensis; assembly: GCF_003627995.1. Taxonomy (NCBI): domain Bacteria; kingdom Pseudomonadati; phylum Pseudomonadota; class Alphaproteobacteria; order Caulobacterales; family Caulobacteraceae; genus Brevundimonas; species Brevundimonas naejangsanensis. The sequence goes on from NZ_CP032707.1 coordinate 1,948,052, forward strand.
CCTTCGGCGCCTTCTTCCCGACCGGGACCAAGGAGGTCGTCCACCGCGCCGAGCCCGAGATCCTGACCATCTGGCAGGAGACGATGGAGGTCCCTTGCGTCGCCATCGGCGGGATCACCGTCGAGAACGCGGCCGGACTGGCGGCGGCGGGCGCGGATTTCGTGGCGGTCAGCGCGGGGGTCTGGGCCTATCCGCAGGGACCGGCGGCGGCGATGCGGGCCTTTGACGCCGCCCTCGCGGGCGCGGCCTGACTTCAGAGGATGTTTAGGAAGGTGGGGCAGGGTCGGTCGGCAGTTTCGCACACCGGACCCGACCATGACGATGAGCCGCGCGCTCGAAAGGACTGAAGCCGTCGCGGAGCCGACGGGCCAGGCGCCCGTTGCGGCTCCGGCGCCGCAGGCCAACTCGACCTTTTTCCGCCAGCCCCTGGCGCCGATCCTGACCGCCATGGGCGTGACGGTTCTAGTGGTGCTGGCCATCGGGTTCGCTCGCACCAACGGCTTGGTCGCAGCCTTGTGGGGAGCGGGCGGGCTGGCCCTGGCGCTGTGGCTGCGCGGCGGTCGCGGCCTGGCCTATGACTGCGGCTTCGGCGTGCTGATCGCGGCGGGCGTGCTGGCGGGCGAATTCCTGGTCGGCAACGGCCCGGCCCTGTCGCTGATGTTCACGGTCGCCAACCTGATGGAGATCGCCCTGGCGGTGGTCTTGACGCGGCGGCTGGTGACCGGCCTGCACGTCGACAGCGTCGAGGGCCTGGCGCGATTCCTGACCATCTGCGCCGTGGCCCCCCTGCCGGCGGCTCTGTTCAGCGCGGTGGCGCTGGACATGATGGTCGGCGCCGACCTGCTGGATTCCCTGCGCATCTGGTGGACGGGTCACGCCCTGGGCTTCGCCGTGCTGGGGGTTTTCGGCCTGACGCTGCGGCGATCGCATATGCGCATCCTGCGCCGACCGGTTCGACTGGCCGAGGGCCTCTTCCTGATCGGGATGATCGTCGCGGCCTGCTACGCCATCTTTTCCCGCCTGAGCCTGCCCTACGGCTTTCTGCTGCTGCCCTTGCTGGTGATCATGGCGGTGAGGTTCCGGGTCATCGGGATCGCCTGGGCCCTGCTGATCGTGGCGGTCATGGCCATCGGCGGGACCATGGCCGGGAACGGCCCCTATTACAGCTTCACGCCCGAGGAGCGGGCCCTTCTGGGGCAACTTCTGGTGCTGCTGGGCTATATGCCGATCGTCATGGTCGCGGCCCTGCTGGAGGAACGCGATCGCCTTACCGAGCGGGCCCGCGAGGGCCGGGCGCGCGCCGAGCGCGCCTCGGCCGCCAAGTCGCGCCTGCTGGCCAACGTCGCCCATGAGATCAAGAGCCCCATCGGCGGGGTCATCGGCATCGGCGAGCTGTGGGCCGGCGGCCAACTGGGCGCGACCACCCCCAGCCAGGTCGAGATGGCGCAGATGCTGGTCAAGACGGCGCGCCAGGTCGAGGCCCTGACCCATGATCTGCTCGACGTGGCGCGGGCCGAGGCCGGGGCGGTCAAGGTCGACCTGCGGCCCACGGAGGTAGTGGGCGTGCTGGAGGACGTGCGCCGCAGCCTGCTGCTGAATCCGGACGCGGCGGCGATGAGGATCGAGGTCGTCGCGGTCGGCGACGCCCTGGTGGCCCGAGCTGATTCCCAGCGACTGACCCAGGTGGTCGGCAACCTGGCCAGCAACGCCGTCAAATACGGCGCCTCGGGCGGGCAGGTTCTCCTGCGCGCGGCCTGGCGCGGCGACCGCGTGCGCATTGATGTCGTCGACCGGGGGCCGGGCCTGTCGGTCGAGAAGCAGGCCCAGTTGTTCGAACCCTTCAACCGTCTGGGCCTGGAGCGGTCGACGATCGAGGGGCACGGCGTCGGCCTGACCCTGGCCAAGCGGCTGATCGAGCTTCAGGGCGGCGAGATCGGCGTGGTCTCGGCTCCGGGCGAGGGCGCGACCTTCTGGGTGGAGTTGCCCGGCGCCTGACGCCGCGGCTTGACCGGGCAGGGCGGGCGCCGCCAATGTCGCGGCCATGAAAGCCGCATTCGCCGCCGCCCTGACGCTGATCGCCGCGCCCGTCGCTCTGTCCGCGACCGCCGCTGCCGCCGCTCAGCAGGATTCCGCCGAGCGCGCCCGCATCGAGGAACTGACCCGCCGGTTGAACGGGGGAGCCCCAGCCGCCGCGCCTTCCCCGTCCGCCGCCGCGCCGTCGGCGGGGGCTTCCCCGGCCGCCCCGCCGCCTGCGGCGCCGGCCGCATCGACCCCGCAGACGGCTCCGGCGGCGCCGGCGATCGAGCCCAGGGCCCTGAGCGCCGCGGATCGCGCCGCCTTGCCGTTCCGCATGGACCTGCCGACGGGATTCCAACTGGTCGAAGGCCGCGCCGCACCGGGCGCGCGCATCTATTCGGCGCGCAAGGCGGGCAAGACCTACCTGATGATCTACGCCGGGCCGTCGTCGCAGTTTCCCATCTATGACGGAGAGCGGGTGACGGCGGGGGGGCGGGTCTCCGTCGTGACGCCGCAGGGCGAGCGTCGGGTGGCCATGGAACACCTGTTCCAGCGCTCGGGCGACCCGGCCGAGATTCACGTCTGGCTGATGAGCCTGGAGGGCGCCGAGCGCGACGAGGCCGAGCGAATCGCCCAGACGGTGGACCCGAAATAGGGCCTAGTTCTCCGACCAGACCGCCAGTTCGTTGCCGGACGGGTCGCGGAAGTGGAAGCGCCGCCCGCCGGGGAAGGCGAAGATGGGGTGGGTGATCACCCCGCCCGCCGCCTGGACTTTCGTCTGCATGGCTTCCAGGTCGTGGGCGTAGAGGATCGGCAGGGGCTTGGGCGTCATGGCGTCGTGGGCGAAGCCGCCGTCCAGCCCTTCGTTGAAGGCCGCATAGTCCGGGCCGTAGTCCTGAAAGCTCCAGCCGAAGGCCTGGGCGTAGAAGGCCTTGTGCGCGACGAGGTCGGTCGCGGGCAGTTCGAGGTAATCCAGCTTGCCGTCTTCGCGCATGGCGTCTCTCTCCGAAGCAGTTGCGAACGCTGGCACGACGAGCGGCTCCGCGCAAACCTGCAAGGGTTTGCATGGGGACGGCGCCGAGCCCGCAAACGAAACGGGCGCCGGCCGAATCCGACCGACGCCCGCGTCTGATCTCAATGGACGGCGGGGATCAGTGCGCCGTCTGGGTCTCGCCCGCGCGCCACACGCGATAGCGGACATCGACGTCCGACGGGGCGTAGACCACCACGGGCAGGCGCGAGTTGTAGCGGATCAGCGGCTGTTCCTGCGTGGCCACGAAGGCCTCGTGCTCCGAGCCGGGCGGGCAGCCCATCAGGGTGCTGGCGGCGTTCCCCAGGGCCGGCAGGACGTAGTAGTCATAGCCCCAGCCCTCGGCCGTGCGCGTCTCCAGACGGCCGCCGAAGGCCTTGCGGTTGCAGTCCACCGTCTGGGTCTTGCCCAGGATCAGTTCGACCTTGAGCGCGCTTTCGTCCGTCTGAGCGGGCAGGGTGATGACGTGGCGGGTCTGGCCCGCCGTCGCGGCCGGGAAGGCTTTCAGGGCGTCGGCGGCGCCGGCCTGGGCGACGGGCGAGGATTCCGACATGGCGCCCTCGGCCTGGGCCGTGGCGCAGGCGGACAGGCTGAGGGCGGCGACGCCGACGAAGAGAAAGGCGGGCAGTTTCAAGGGGGAGGTCTCCACGGCCAAGGTTAGCGTGACCGCGGAGAACGCCACATGATCAGGGCAGTTCCACGGCCATGGCCACGGCTTCGCCGCCGCCGATGCACAGGGAGGCCACGCCCTTCTTGCCGCCGCGCGCCTGCAGCGCCGCCAGCAGGGTGGACAGGATGCGCGCGCCCGAGGCGCCGATGGGGTGGCCCAGGGCCGTCGCGCCGCCGTTGACGTTCAGCTTGGCGCGGTCGATGCCGAGCTCCTGCTGGGCGATCATGGCGACGACGGCGAAGGCTTCGTTGACTTCCCACAGGTCCACGTCCTCGACCGACCAGCCGGCCTTCTTCAGCGCCTTCTGCATGGCGGGGACCGGGGCGGTGGTGAACAGGCCCGGCTCATGGGCGTGGGCGGCGTGGGCGACCACGCGGGCGACGATGGGCAGGCCCAAGGCCTTGGCCGTGCTCTCGCGCGTCATGACCAGGGCGGCGGCGCCGTCCGAGATCGAAGAGGCGTTGGCGGCGGTGATGGCGCCGTCCTTGGTGAAGGCGGGGCGCAGCGTCGGGATCTTGGCGGCGTCGGCCTTGCCGGGCTGTTCGTCCTCGCTGACCGTCACCGGGCCCTTGCGGGTGGCGACTTCGACCGGGACGATCTCGGCCTTGAAGGCGCCCGAGGCGATGGCGGCCTTGGCGCGCGTCAGGCTCTCGATGGCGTATTCGTCCATCTGCTCGCGGGTGAACTGATACTGGGCGGCCGCATCCTCGGCGAAGACGCCCATCGCCTTGCCGGGGGAATAGGCGTCCTCGAGGCCGTCCATCATCATGCTGTCGACGATGACGTCGTGGCCGATGCGGGCGCCGCCGCGGTGCTTGTTCATCAGATAGGGGGCGCCGGTCATGGACTCCATGCCGCCCGCGACGATGACTTCGGCCGTGCCGGCCAGAAGGGCGTCGTGCGCCATCATGGCCGCCTGGAGCCCTGAGCCGCACATCTTGTTCACCGTCGTCGCCTCGACGTGCTTGCCGAGGCCTGCGCCGATGGCGGCCTGACGCGCCGGGGCCTGACCCAGGCCGGCGGGCAGGACGCAGCCCATGAAGATTTGCTCGACCTTTTCAGGCGCGACACCTGCGCGCTCGACGGCGGCCTTGACCGCGACGGCGCCCAGGTCGGTGGCCTTCACCGGCGACAGCGCGCCCTGGAAGCCGCCCATGGGCGTGCGGGCGAAGGAGCAGATGACGACGGGATCGGCGGCGGCGGTCATGGCGGGCGTTTCCAAAGTGAATCGTTTCGCGGGGGATTAGGGGAGGCGAAGGGCTGCTGGCAAGCGGCGCGGCCTACAGCAGCTTGCGGCGCTGGCGGGCCAGGGCCAGGGGGCGGCCGTCGGCGCCCCAGGCGACGGCCTCGTCCACTGACCAGCCCAGGCCGTGGTCCAGCAGGCGGTATTCGAAGAAGGCCCAGCCGTCGGGCGCGGTGTGCGGCGTCGGGTCGGCCAGGAAGTCGCAGCGCAGGTCCACCGTCGTCATCATCGGCGGGGCCTTGAACGCCGTCCAGGCGGGCGGATAGAGGGCGTCCAGCAGGTAGCACATCCGCAGCTCGTCCAGCGGCGCGCCGTCCTTCACCCGCATCCACACGCGCTCGACGACGGGCTTGCCCTCGTTGCCGCCCAGGATGTTGGGGCCGTTCTCGAAGCGATAGTCGACGAATTGCGAGAAACGCGGGGCCATGGGGCCGCTGACGCCCGGCGCGTCGGCCAGGGACGCCAGCGAGGGCGGCGGGGCGAGCAGGGGCGTCAGCGCCGCGGGCGTCTGGCCGTCGGCGCCGTAGGTGGCGCTGGCGTGGTGGGTCAGCTTCGAGCCCTGGCCGCCCTCGACCACGGCGTAGGCCACCTTGCGGCCGCCGCGCAGCAGGCGCGGACGGAACTGCAGCGGCTGGCCGTAGCGGGCGGCGGCCAGATACTGGACCGTCAGGCTGCGCAGCGGCGCCGCGATGCCCAGCCCCTGCCGCATGGCGCCGGCGCACAGGGCCGCCAGCAGGCCGCCGAAGGGAAAGCCCGCCTCGGGCGGAGCGCTGACCGGGCCGTTGGAGAAGTCGCCTGACAGATGGGCGGCCAGGACGCCTTCCTCCTCGGGCGTGAGGCGGAAGGCGGCGCGGATCAACTCGGCTTCGGTCATGACTCAACATCGAAAAGCGGAGGCGGAGCCTGCGACGGCGCCGCCTCCGAGTCGAGGGAAGGACACGGCCGGGGCGGGTCATGTCCGTATTGAATAGAAACTGACTGACTCCGTCGCGATTGGCAACCCTTGTCAAAAGCCTGACGTGGGGTCACTTTCCGTCGCATGGGACGCACCGCCGACTATTCGCGCCAGAGCTGCTCGGTCGCCGCCACCCTCGAGGTGATCGGCGACCCGTGGACCATGCTGGTCATCCGCGACGCCTTCAACGGCGTCACCCGCTTCGAGCAATGGCAGGAACGGCTGGGCGTGGCGCGCAACGTCCTGGCCGCGCGGCTGAAGTCGTTGGTGCGTCACGGTGTGCTGGAGCCGCGCCCCTATTCCGAGCGTCCGCCGCGCAACGAATATGTGCTGACGGCCAAGGGCAAGGACCTGTACGGCGTCCTGGTCACCCTGAACGCCTGGGGCGCCAAGCATGTGTACGGCGAGGAGCCGTCGGGCATCATCCTGCGCCACAAGACCTGCGGCCACGACCTGCAGCCCCGCATCGCCTGCGGCTGCTGCAACGAGATGGTCCGCCCGCGCGACGTCGAGGTGGTCTTCGCCGAGAACCGCGCCACGGTGGGCGAGGTCATGCCGGGCAAGGACGACGCGGCGTAAAAGGCCGCCGGAGATTCAACCTCGCGTGACCTGATCAGGCCAGGACGGCGGTCGTCGACTGGATGAAGCCGCCGCCCAGGACGCGCTCGTCGTCGGCCTGGTCGTAGAGGACGCAGGCCTGGCCGGGGGCGACGCCTTCCTCGCCCTGGTCGAACACGACCTGGACCGCGCCGTCCTGGAAAGCCAGGCGGGCGGGGGAGGGCTGGCGCGTCGAGCGGACGCGGGCCAGGACCGGGGCGCCGTCGCGGGCGGCTTCCTCGATGGTGGCCTGGTCGCCCAGCCAGTTGGTTTCCTCCAGCGTCAGGCTGGCGGTCAGCAGGGCTTCTCGCGGGCCGACGATGACCTGGCGCTTTTCAGGGTCCAGCTTGACCACGAACAGGGGCTCGCCCACGGCGACGTTCAGGCCCCGGCGCTGGCCGATGGTGTAGTCGGTGATGCCCGAGTGGCGACCCAGCACCCGACCATCCATGTGGACGATGTCGCCGGCCTCGCGGCCCTGCGGCCGCAGACGGTCGATCAGGGTGCGATAGTCGCCGGTCGGCACGAAGCAGATGTCCTGGCTGTCCGGCTTGGCCGCGATGCGCAGACCCAGCGACGCGGCCACGCCCCGCACCTGGGGCTTCTCCAGATCGGCCAGGGGGAAGCGCAGATAGTCCAACTGATCCTGCGTCGTGGCGAACAGGAAGTAGGACTGGTCGCGCGAATGATCGACCGCCTTGCGCATCTGCGAGCGGTTGCCGTGCGTCGCGCGGCGGACGTAGTGGCCGGTCGCCATCGCCTCAGCGCCCAGATCGCGGGCGACGTCCAGCAGGTCGCGAAACTTCACCGTCTGATTGCAGCGGATGCAGGGGACCGGCGTCTGGCCCTTCAGATAGGAGTCGGCGAACTGGTCGATCACCGCGTCCTTGAAACGGCTTTCATAGTCGAGGACGTAGTGCGGGATGCCGATCGTGTCGGCGGCCAGGCGGGCGTCGTGAATGTCCTGGCCGGCGCAGCAGGCGCCCTTCTTCTTCAGCGCCTCGCCGTGGTCGTAGAGCTGGAGCGTCACGCCGACGACGTCATAGCCCGCCTTGTGCAGCAGGGCGGCGACGACGGTGGAATCCACCCCGCCGGACATGGCGGCGACCACGCGCGCGCCCTGCGGCAGGCCCACGGCCTGTCGCACGCTCTCGATCGCGGCGTCCATGTCGGCTTGCGACATGGGGGCGATGTCGGGAACGGGGCAGAGGATGTCGTCGGTCAGGGCGTCCATGGTCATCGCCGCCATTTAGGCCTTAAGGCGCGCGATTTCGAGGCCTGGCGGCCGAGGGATGGCGACTTGTGGTTCCGTCCGCCTCCACCTTGACCAAGAAACGGAACCAATGCGGGGCGGAATTTTGAGAACGAAGCACCTGGGTGTGACCGAAGGCGATGGCTTTTTCGGCCTGGCCGCAGGGCGGAGGCGGAGCGTTCACGATCTCGCATTGCGTGGCGGGGGCGTCGTTCGCACCAAGGCATTCCAGCCAGACGACGACCTCTTGCGGCGTGCAGGAGGAGGCAGGACGAGGGCTCGCGCACCCGGCCATCAGCGCCAGGGCGCTTGCGATGATCAGGATCGGCGGTTTCATTCCTCCCCCCAGACATGAAAAAGGCCGCTCCATCAGGAGCGGCCCGTGATCATGGGTCAAGCCGAAGCTCAGTCCCGGTAGCTCTGGATGCGCGTGGTGCGCAGGCCCTGCATGCCCCATTTGTCGATGGCCTTCTGCCAGGCCATGAACTCCTCCGCCGTCAGGCGGTATTTCGCCAGGGCGTCTTCCAGGCTGATCAGACCGCCGCGCACGGCGGCCACCACCTCGGCCTTGCGGCGGATGACCCAGCGGTTCGTTTCCGGCGACGGAAGGTCGCGCAGGGTCAGGGGCGTGCCCGTCGGGCCGACCACGTACTGTTCGCCGTTATTGTTAAGGCGTCGCTCTTGCAGCATGGGCTTTAAGCCTCTTTCACCACCACCATAGACGCGCAGGCTAGGCCCGCCCCCGCTAAGGGGCGTTTAAGCGTCGTGGTGAAGGAATGGCTAAGACGCATCCGACGCCCCTGGCGCGCGCGGCGCCGGGGAAAGGAAGGATTCATCGAGTCTAACGCGGCCTTACTCATGGATTCCCGTTGGCCGATCAGCGCTTGATGTTGATCAGTTCCGCCAGCATCTCGTCGGCGGTGGTGATGATCTTGGACGAGGCCGAGTATGCGCGCTGGGTGGTGATCAGGCCGGTGAACTCGGTCGACAGGTCGACGGTCGAGGCCTCCAGCTGCTGGGCGCCCAGCAGGCCCGCGCCGCCCGTGCCCGGCGCCTTCAGGTTGTAGGTGCCCGAGTTCTGGCTGACCCGGAAGGCGTTGCCCGACACCTCGGTCAGGCTGTCGGCGCTGGGGAAGGTGGCCAGGGCGACCTGGGCGATGCGGCGCATGACGCCGTTGTCGAAGATGGCGGTGACGAAGCCCGTCTCGTCGATCTTGACCTCGGTCAGGTTCCCGAAGGCGGTGCCGTTCGTATAGGTGGCCTGGACGATCGAGGTGCTGTCGTACTGGGTCAGGCCGCCCGCCGAGGCGTTCAGGTCGAAGGTGATGGTTTGGGCGGCGATGCCCAGCGAGGGATCCCAGTTGCCGACCGGAGGGACCGGGCCGGCGGGCGCGGTGCCGTCGGACGCGCCGATGCTGAGCACCGCATTGGTCGGGTCGTCGAACAGGCCGGTGCCCGCCGGCCACCCCTGCATGGTGGCGACGTCCAGGCGGCCGTCCTGGGTGAAGGCGATGCGGCCCGAGCGCAGCAGGCCGAAGGCCGTGGTCGGATCGGCCGGGTTCGGCGGCGAACCCAGGTCGGTCACGATGCCCGCCGGAGCGCGGATTTCGGCGTACCACTCGTTGGCGACGTCGCTCTTGAGAAGGGCGATGGTGATGTTGCGCTGGCCGCCCTTGGAATCGGAGACCGGAACGGTGATCTCGAAGTCGGGCTTCACCCCCGTGGCCGGGTCGGTGGCGTACATCGACATGGAGTGGGTCGCCGGGTCATAGGCGGTGGCGCCGGCGGGCAGGGGAACCTGGGCCGATTCATTGATCGCCTGGCTCGACTTCAGGTTGGCGTTCAGGCTGACGCGGGTGGTCGGTTCGGCGGCGCCGCCGACCGAGCCGACGTTGATGGTGCGCAGGCGGCTCATGTCCGACGGGTCGCTGTTGACCGTGCCGTCGGCGGCCACCGGCCAGCCCTGCAGGTACAGCCCCGAGGTGTTCTGCAGATAGCCCAGGTCGTCGATCTTGAAGGCCCCGGCGCGGGTGAACAGGCGCGCGTCCGAGAGGGTCAGGTTCTCGGACTTCTCGGTCACGACGAAGAAGCCCTGGCCGGCGATGGCCAGGTCGGTGGCCGAACTGGTGCGCTGCAGTTGCCCGGCCTGGCTGATGAAGTGGCGGGCCGCCGCTTGGACCCCCCCGGCCGAATAGCCGACGCCCGCCGTCTGGGCGTTGACCACGGTGGAGAATTCCGTCGACGCGCGCTTGTAGCCGACGGTGTTCACGTTGGCGATGTTCTGCGAAATCGTCGAAAGGGCCGCGGCGTTCGCGGTCAGGCCGGACACGCCGGCCAGCATGGCGCCGTTGATGCTCATGGCGGGGGTTCCTTACGAGAGAAGATTGAGAGGGTTGAGGCGGGAGGCGAGGGCGTTGAGCGCGCCGGCGTCCTCCTCGGGATCGGGTTTGGCGGCGACCTTCTGCTCCTCCAGCGCGATCAGGCTGGAGACCGGCATGATCGACTTGCCGACGATGACGAAGGGCGTGCCGTCGTACATTTCGACACCCGTAACGCGACCGCGGATCAGCACTTGGGCGTCGACGTCCTTGCCCGCGCCGTCCTTGGCGACGACCTTCAACGTATAGACGCCGCCGTCGTCGACCTGGCCGCCGCCGGTGGTCTTGCCGTCCCACTTGAAGTCATGCAGGCCGTTGGTCTTGTCGGGGGCCTCGCCGCTCCAGACCACCTTGCCCGAAGCGTCCAGGACCTGAAGCGTGGCGTTGGTCGCGTCGGCCGCCAGTTCATAGCTCCAGCTGGCCTCGCCGTCCTCGAAGCGGGTGGCGGCCCAGACGGCGGTGGCGTCCTTGCCGATGTACTGGGCGGCGCCCGTCAGGCCGTCGCCCTGCTGGGCCTTCAGCAGGCTGGTCAAGAGGTCGTTGGTCAGGAGCTGCTGCTCGACGCCCGCCATCTGGGTCAGCTGGGCGGTGAACTCGTTGGAATCGACCGGCGACAGCGGATCCTGGTTCTTGAGCTGGGTGGTCAGCAGTGACAGGAAGGTCTGGAAGTTGGAGGCCAGCATCTGGCCCCCGGCGTTGACCCGGCCTGCGGCGTTGCTGTTGGAGACGGCGTCAACCATCGTCAGACCTTCAGATCGACGCGGTCAGGCGTCAGGGAAAGGGATGTCCAGGCGCCGGGCGGCGGCACGGCGGCGTCGGCCTCGGCGGCCAGGCGGGCGGCTCCGGCGAAGGCGCGACGGTCGGGCTGGCGCTCAAAGCCGCCGCCGAAGTTCGAGGACGGATCGCGCTCGGCGAACTCCAGCGAGTCCTCGGCCAGGTGGAAGCCGGCTTCCTGAAGCTGGCGGCGCAATTCGTCGGCCCGGCCACGCAGGTCGGCGGCGGCGGCCGGATTGTCGAAGGCCAGGCGGGCCGTCAGACGGCCGTCGCTGTCGATTTCGAGACTGACGTCGACGCGGCCCAGCTCCTCGGGCGTCAGGGCCATGTCGAAGCGCGTCGAACGGCCGTCCAGCGTCTTCAGGATGCGGGCGGCGATCTGAGCCGTCGTCTCGACCGTGGCGCGCGACAGCGTGGACAGACCGAGATCACGCGGAGCGCTCGAGGCGGACTGCGCCTCGGGGGCGGGGGGCGGAGCCTCGCCGTTGACCGTGGACGGGGTGTCGGGCGCGGCCGAGGAGATCGCGGCGGCGGCCGGGTCGGCCTGAGCCGCGCTGGCCGGGGCGTTGGCCGTAGTGCTGATCGTAGCGCCGGCCTTAGGCGAGGCGGCTGCGTTCGGACGGGCGGCGGGCTCCGAGCCGGAGCGCGGCTCCTGGGCGGCGTTCGCATCGACCTTCATGGGCGCGGCGGTCAAGGTCGAGGGTAACGGCGGCGGCTGCGACGACGGCGCGGCGCGTGGAGCGGTCGGGGCGGCGGGCGCGGGCGGCTCTTCGCCTTCCGCGACGGCGTCGGGCGCGTCGTCCAGACCCATCGTCGGCTGCGGTCGGGCGGGGGCGCTCGACGCAGCCACGGCGGCCAGGGCGGCGTTGACGGCGCGGTTTTCAGCCGGGCGGGCCGGAGGCGCGGCGGGGATAGCCCCGGCGGCCGTCTCCGGTGGCCGCGGCGCGGGCGACGGCGCCTCGGCAGAAGCCGGAGCGGCCGGGGTGATGACGGCGCCGGGCCGGGCCGGGGGTGGAGGCTGAGGCGCGCCCGGCTGCGGCGTCGCGGCCTGGGGCTGGGCGGAGGCGGGCGCCTCGGCGTCGGGCTGAGCCGTTGTAGCGGCCGGGGCCGAAGCGACGGGGACCTCGACGTCGGCCGGGACGGGCGCTGCTTCCAGGACAGGGGCCGAGGCGGCGGGCGAGGACGGGTCCGAAAGAGCATCGCCGCCGTCGAGCGCGGCGGGGAGCGTCGCCAGGGACGCAGGCGCGGCGACCGGCCAGAACGGCAGGGCGGCGGGATAGGCGGTCTCGCTCGACTCCCCCGCGGCGTCGGGCGAAGCGAGCGCGGGCGTTTCGGCGGCGGTCGCGTCCGGCGCAGGGACGGAAGCCGGGCTGGCCTCGGCCACCAGGGCGGCGAACAGGCCGTCGGGCGCCGCCCCCTCGGCGGAGGCGTCGCCGCCCGCGCCGGGGACGGCGACGGGCATCAGGACGGACAGGACGCTATGCGCGGACATGGCGGCGGCAGGCGCTTTCACGAGGGAGATGGAGGCGGCGCCTGCTGCGCCCGGGTCATTCGACAGGGCCGTCGCAAACGGCGGGCCAACTGGCGATGGCGGCGATAACCGTATGATATTGCTGATTAATGTGTGTGGTTTTGGGGCGGTTCATAGGGGCCGGGCGCCGGGCGCTTCTTGCCGCGCCCGTCGCTTTTTGCCGGGCGTGGGCGGCGCCGGGCGACTTGGCCCGCCGCTTGCGCCTCTGCTGGACGACTGCACAAGGGCCGAATGCCGATGTCTAATAAAATCAAAGAGATGGCTAGAAAGCCTGCTCAGAACGCCGGGCAAGATTTGCGCGGACGGCTGCAAGCCTTGCCGGGCGGCGCGCCCGTGGCTGGACCGAGAGGAGACGCCTGATGTCCCTGACGTCGATCATGAACATCGCCACCTCGGGCATGAACGCGGCCCAGACGCAGCTGCGGGTGGTTTCGGACAACGTCTCGAACGTCAACACGCCCGGCTATGTCCGCAAGATCGCCGACCAGCAATCCTGGGTCAGTCAGGGCGTCGGCGCCGGCGTCGAGATCGCGCGCATCCGCCTGGCCACCGACCGCTTCCTGCAGGCCGCCAGCCTGAACGCCAGCGCCGACGCGGGGCGTCAGACGGTGCGTTATGAACTTTATGACCGCATCCAGTCGCTGTTCGGCGATCCGGGCGCGGACAGCGGCTTCTTCTCTCAGATCGACAACGTCTTCGCCGCCTTCGCCGCCTCGGCCGAGAATGCGACCTCCAATCCTCTGCGCCAGGAAGCCCTCTGGAAGACGCAGGGACTGTTCGACGACGCCGCCCGCATCGCCGCCCAGATCCAGTCGGTGCGCGAGGACGCCGACGCCCGGATCAAGAGCGCGGTCGAGACGGCCAACGCCCTGCTGGAGCAGATCGAGAAGCTGAACGTCGAGATCGCCAAGGCCACGGTGGTCAACGCCGACGCCTCTGGCGCGCAGACCGCCCAGGCGGCGCTGATCGACCAGTTGTCGGGCCTGATGGACATCCGCATCACCGGCCGGGGCGTCGGCGGGGTCGAGATCCGCACCGGCGCCGGCATCCTGCTGGCGGGGCAGGGGGCGGCTCGGCTCGACTACGGCCGGGCGGGCGCCGTTTCGTCCGAGACGGTGTTCAACGAGGTGATGGTGATCGAGCCGCCGGCCGGCAGGCCGCGTTCCCTGGCCGAGGGGCTGACCTCGGGCGAGATCAAGGGGCTGCTGGAGTTGCGCGACGGCGAGGCTCCGGCGGCGGCCGAACGCCTGGCCGAGCTGATGACGCGCCTGTCTGATGAATTGAACCGGGCGCATAACGCCTCCTCGGCCGCGCCGCCGCCCAACAGCCTGACCGGGCGCAATGTCGGCCAGACGCTGGAGACGGCGGTGGCGGGCTTCACCGGCAAGACGTCCATTGTCATCACCGACGGCCAGGGCGTCGCCCTGCACCGGGTGGACCTGGACTTCGCGACAGTGAACCCGGCCACCTTCCTGGCTGACCTGAACGCCCAGTTGGGCGCGTTCGGCAGCGCCAGCTTCGTCGATGGGCGGCTGTCGATCCAGGGAGCCGGAACCAACGGCGTGGCTGTAGCCGACGATCCGGCCGCCCCCACGAACAAGGCGGGGCGCGGCTTCTCCCATTATTTCGGTCTCAACGATCTGGTCACGACCCAGCGTCCGGCGATCTATGACACGGGCCTGGCCCCGGCGTCGTCGCACGGATTCACGCCGGGCGGGACCATCACCTTCCGCTTCAGCGACGCATCGGGCGTCAAGCTGCGCGACATAGAGGTGGCCGTGCCCGGCGGAGCCGGCGACATGACCGGTCTGCTGGCGGCGCTGAACGACCCGGCGACGGGGGCGGGGCGGATGGGGACCTTCAGCCTGAGCGCATCGGGCGAGATGGTCTTCACCCCGCGCCCCGGCACGGGCGCGACCCTCGCGGTGCTGCAGGACCGCACGATCCAGGTTCCCTCGGGCGTGTCGATGAGCGACCTGTTCGGCCTGGGCGGGACGCGCGCCTCGCGATCGGACGCGTTCTCGATCCGCGCCGACATCGCCCGCGACCCGGCCCGCATGGCCCTGGGCCAGGTCGACCTGACGGTCGCGCCGGGCGTGGCGGTGGTGAGTCGGAACGACGCGCGCGGCGGCCGTCTGTTGGCCGGCGCGGACCAGAGGGCCTCGCCCTTTTCAGCGGCGGGCGGGGCGGCCGGGGGCTCCATGTCGGTGGGGCGCTATGCGTCGGAGCTGTCGGGCGAGATCGGCAGCCGGGCCTCGATGGCCAAGAACAGCGCCCACAGCGCCCAGGCCCTGGCCAAGGAGGCGACGGCGCGCCGCGTCTCCGTCGAAGGCGTCAATCTGGACGAGGAGCTGGTGCTGATGACCACCTATCAGCAAGCCTTTAACGCTTCGGCCCGCATGGTCCAGGCGGCCAAGGACCTGTACGACATCCTGCTGGGAATGGTGCGATGACCCGCGTATCGACCTATGGAAACTATCAATCGGCCCTGCTGGACCTGATGTCGGCCCAGTCGCGAGCCGAGGCGGCGCAGAAGAAGGTCAACACCCAGAAGAACGCCACCGACCTGGTCGGCTTCGGGCGAGGGGCGGAGACGGTCAGCGCGCTGAAGTCCAGCCAGACCCGCATCCAGAGCTTCATCGACACCAACACGTCGGTCGCCGCCCGGCTGGAGACCCAGGACCTGGCCATGGGCCGTGTCGCCGACGCCGCCACCGAGGCGCGCAAGGCCCTGGCCGACGCCATCGCCGCCGGGCGCATGGACGCGCTCGTGAGCACGCTCGAGAGCCTGTTCATGGAGGCTCAGGACGGGCTGAACGCCAAGCATCAGGGCAAGTTCCTGTTCGCCGGAGGCGCGATCGACCAGGCGCCGGTCCAGGTTGCGACCCTGGCCGATCTGGCGGCCCTGCCGGACGCGCTCTCGGCCTTCGGCAACGACCAGTTGAGGCAGACCTCCTGGCTGGACGAAAACGTGGCCCTGGACACCGGCTTCCTGGCGGACGCCATGGGCCAGGAGCTGTTCGCCATCTTCCGCGACATACAACTTGAGCACCAGACGACGCCGCTGGACGGCCAGATGAGCGACGCCCAGAAAGCCTTCCTGACCACCCAGATGGGCCGCTTCGAGGCGGCGGCGAAGGGCGTGGTCGAGCTGCAGGCCCGCAATGGCGGGATGCAGAATCGGGTTGAACGCCTGCTGGAGTCGCAGGAGGCGCGCAAGATTTCGGTCGACACCATCCTGGCCGGCAAGACGGACGCCAACATGGCCGAGGCGGTGACCGAGCTGGAAATGGCCCAGGTCGCCCTCCAGGCCTCGGCCCAGGTGATCAGCCAACTGCGCCGGGTCTCCCTGCTCGACTATCTGCGCTGAGGCGCCGCCGCCTGACCTCCGCCTGAACGAAAACCGCCCGGCGACGTTCACGAAGCTGCGCCGTGGCGGGAGAGCCGGGCTTGCGTCGAGGATCGCCGGAAGTGGTCGTGGATTGTCATCGGGCGTTGACGAGGGGCGAGAAGCGGAGCTTTAAGCGGCGTATGCGAGCGGGCGGGCCTGTGACAGTGTCGAACTCATGAAACGGGCCGCGGATTTCCAGATCGGCGAGGCGGAGGACGGGCAGGCGCAGCTGCGGCTGTCGGGCGACTGGTCGACCACCGCCGTCGGGCGCACCGGCGAACGGCTGAAGGCCGCGCTGGGGGGGCGGCCGGTGACGGCGCTGGATCTGGATGACCTGGGCCGGTTCGACACGGCCGGCGCCCTGGCCGTGGCCCAGGCCATGACGCGCGCCATTCCCGAGGCCGCCTGGACGGCCCGCCCCGAAGCCGGGCGCCTTTACCGCATGGTTGCGCGGCTGGACTGCATGACGGCCGAGCCGCCGCGCCGGTCGGCGGGAATGACGCGCGGCTTCGCCAAGGTCGGGCGCGGGGTCTATGACTTCGGCGCCGAGGCCATGCTGTCCCTGGCCTTCCTGGGGCGGTTGATGGCCGCCGTGGTGACGGCGCTGAAACATCCGGGCCGCATCCGCTGGGCCGCCTGGTTCAGCCAGGCCGAGCGCACGGGCCTGGACGCCATTCCGATCGTGGTGGTGACCAACTTCTTCATCGGCGCCGTGGTGGCCTTCATCGGGGTGGACCTGCTGACCCAGTTCGGCGCCGGGGTCTTCGCCGTGCAACTGATCGGCGTCGCCGTGTTCCGCGAATTCGCCGTGGTCATCACGGCCGTCCTGCTGGCGGGTCGTTCCGCCTCCTCCTTCGCCGCCGAAATCGGCTCCATGCGGATGAACCAGGAAGTCGACGCCATGCAGGTGATGGGGGTCGACCCGTTCCAGGCGCTGGTGATCCCGCGCCTGGCGGCCCTGCTGGTCATGCTGCCCCTGCTGACCTTCCTGGCCATGCTGGGCGGTCTTCTGGGCGGTCTGCTGGTGTCGTGGAGCCAGCTGAACCTGGGGCCGGCCTTCTTCCTGCAGCGGCTGGTCGAGGACGGCTATATGCCCACCCACATGATGGTCGGCCTGATCAAGGCGCCCGTCTTCGCCCTGGTGGTCGCGGCCATCGGCTGCCGCCAGGGGATGTCCGTGGCGGGCGACGTCGAGAGCCTGGGTCGTCGGGTGACGGCGGCGGTGGTGCAGGCCATCTTCGCCATCATCCTGCTGGACGCGGTCTTCGCCCTGATCTTCATCGAGCTGAACATATGACGGGCGCGGCGCGGGCAACCGAGGACCGGGAGCCGGTCATCCAGGTGCGCGGCCTGCTCAGCCAGTTCGGCGAGCGGGTGATCCATCAGGATCTCGACCTGGAGGTGATGCGCGGCCAGATTCTGGGCGTCGTCGGCGGCTCGGGAACGGGCAAGACGGTGCTGCTGAACTCCATCATCGGCCTGAAGGAGCCCGAGGGCGGGGAGGTCCGCCTGTTCGGCCGGGACCGCGCCGCCATGACCAAGGCGGAAGCCGAGGCGGTCGAGCGCCGCACCGGCGTCCTGTTCCAGCAGGGGGCGCTGTTCTCGTCCCTGACGGTATTGGAGAACGTGGCCTCGCCCCTGGTCGAGCACACCCGGCTGCCCAAGGCGACGATCCGCGAACTGGCGGAGATGAAGGTGGCCATGGTCGGGCTGAAGCCCGAGGCCCTGTATCTGAAGCCGGCCGAACTGTCGGGCGGGATGCGCAAGCGCGTCGGCCTGGCCCGCGCCCTGGCGCTGGACCCCGAACTGGTCTTTCTGGACGAGCCCACGGCGGGGCTCGACCCCATCGGGGCGGCGGCCTTCGATGACCTGATCCGTCAGTTGTCGGACGATCTGGGGCTGACGGTCTTCATGATTACCCACGACCTCGACAGCCTTTACGCCATCTGTGACGAGGTGGCCGTGCTGGCCGACAAGCGGGTGGTGGCCAAGGCGCCGGTGGCCGAGCTGGAACGCTCGGACCACCCGTGGATCAAGGAATACTTCCTGGGGCCGCGCGGTCGCGCGGCCCACAAGAGCGCGGCCTGAGGAGGACGCGAGACGATGGAAAGAGACGCCCACTACGCCGCCGTCGGCATCGCCACCATCGCCCTTGTGGTGGCGCTGGCGGTGTTCACCATCTGGCTGGCGCGACTGCAGTTCAACAAGGACTTCGACATCTACGACATCGTCTTCCACGGGCCGGTGCGCGGCCTGTCGGAAGGCGGCGAGGTCCACTTCAACGGCATCCGCGTGGGCGAGGTCACCGACCTGAACCTGAACCCCAAGCAGGCCGATCAGGTCATCGCCCGCGTCCGCCTGAACGGCACGACGCCGGTGCGCGTCACCTCGCGCGCCCAGTTGGAGCCCCAGGGCATCACCGGCCTGAATTACATCCAGATCACGGCGGGCGATCCCAACAGTCCTCTGCTGAAGAGCCAGTATCCCGAGCACGTGGTTCCGGTCATCCAGAGCCAGCCCAGCCCCATCGCCGAGCTGCTGAGCGGATCGGGCACGGTTCTGGCCCAGACGGTGGACGTCCTGAATCGCATCAACCGGGTCCTGTCGGACGACAACATCCGCAGCTTCTCATCCAGCGTGAAGAACGTCGAGGCCCTGACCGCCGAACTGGAAGCCCGCAAGGGCATGTTCCAGCAGCTCGAAGAGACGATCATCAAGGCCAACGCCGCCGTCGGCGAGTATCAGGCCTTGGGCGCCAGCGCGCGCCAGATGGTCGACACCGACGGCAAGCAGGCCATCGCCAACATCAACGCCGCGACGCGCGAGGCCCAGGCCGCCATCGCCTCGATCAACCGTTCGGCCACGGGCCTGGAAGGGCCGCTGGGCGACTTCGGCACGCAGACGGTGCCGCAGATGAACGACACCATCCGCCAGCTGGATCAGGCGACGCGCTCGCTGCAGGCGCTGATCGACAGCGTGCGCGAGAGCCCGCGCGACTTCATCGCCAGGGCCCCGTCCAAGGAAATCGAGGTGAAGCCATGATCCGCAACCGCCTGACCGTCGCGGCCGCCTGCCTTTTGCTTGGCGGCGCCCTGTCGGGGTGCGCCCTGCTGGCGACGCCCGATCCGGTGCAGCTCTATCGCTTCGGCGGGGCGTCGGCCTTCGCCGGGACGGGGGCGACCTCGGCCTGCCCTGACGTCAACGTCAGCATGCGCCGGGTGGACTTTCCCGAGGCGGCGCGCGGCGACCGCCTGCTAGCCGTGACCGGGGCCGAGGCCGCCTACATCAAGGGCGCGCGCTGGGTGTCGCCGGCCGAGACCTTGTTCGAGGAAGCCCTGCGCAACGCCTTCCTGGACGGCGCGGCCTGCACGGTGCTGAGCGCGGGGCCGATGGCGCGCGACGCCCTGACGCTGAGCGTCGACGTGCGCCGGTTCGAGGCCGCCTACGCCGCGCCGGGCGCCGTGCCGGATGCGAACATCGTGGTGCTGCTGCGTCTGGTCCGGCCGGGCGACCGTTCGATCGTGGCCGAGGACCGCATTTCGGTCAGCGAGAGCGCCGGCGAGAACCGCCAATCGGCCATCGTCGCCGCCTTCGACCGCGCCACCGCCGAGGCCAGCCGCCAGATCGTCCTCTGGACGGATCAGCAGGCCAGCCAGGCGACCCAGAACTAGTTTCCTTCTCCCACAAGGGGAGAAGGAAGAATTGAAAAACCCCGGCGGCCTCGCGGTCGCCGGGGTTTGTTCGTTCAGACGGGCGGGGGGATCAGGCGACGCCCGGGGCCACCGTGTAGTCGGCCTCGGTCTTGGCCGCGACCTCGTCCAGGGTCACGCCCTCGGCCAGTTCGATCAGCTCCAGGCCCGAGCCGTCCGGGTTGACGTCGAAGGTCGCCAGGTCGGTGATGATGCGGCTGACCACGCCCGTGCCGGTCAGCGGCAGGGTGCATTCCTTCAGAACCTTGGACTGGCCGTGCTTGTTGGCGTGCTCCATGACCACGACCACGCGCTTGACGCCCGCGACCAGGTCCATGGCGCCGCCCATGCCCTTCACCAGCTTGCCGGGGATCATCCAGTTGGCGATGTCGCCGTTCTGGGCCACTTCCATCGCGCCCAGGATCGACAGGTTGATGTGGCCGCCGCGGATCATGGCGAAGCTGTCGGCCGAGGAGAAGTAGGCGCTCTCGGGGATCTCGGTGATCGTCTGCTTGCCGGCGTTGATCAGGTCGGGATCTTCCTCGCCCTCATAGGGGAAGGGGCCCATGCCCAGCATGCCGTTCTCCGACTGCAGGGTCACGACCATGCCTTCGGGGATGTAGTTGGCCACCAGGGTCGGGATGCCGATGCCCAGGTTGACGTAGAAGCCGTCCTGCAGCTCCTTGGCGGCGCGTTCGGCCAGTTGTTCGCGAGTGCGGGCCATCAGGCGGCTTCCTTCTTGCGGACGGTGCGCTGTTCGATGCGCTTTTCGGACACGGTCTGGATCAGGCGGTCGACATAGACGCCCGGCGTGTGGATGCAGTCGGGGTCCAGCGAGCCGACGGGGACGATCTCCTCGACCTCGACGACGGTGACCTTGCCGGCTGTGGCCATCATCGGGTTGAAGTTGCGGGCCGTCTTGCGGAACACGAGGTTGCCGCGCTCGTCGGCCTTCCACGCCTTGATGATGGCCAGGTCGGCGACCAGGCCGGTCTCCATGATGTAGCGGCGGCCGTTGAACTCGCGCTCTTCCTTGCCTTCGGCCACCAGGGTGCCGACGCCGGTGGCGGTGAAGAAGGCCGGGATGCCCGCGCCGCCCGCGCGGATGCGCTCGGCCAGGGTGCCCTGGGGGTTGAACTCCAGCTGCAGCTCGCCGGCCAGGTACTGGCGCTCGAACTCCTTGTTCTCGCCGACGTAGGACGAGATCATCTTGGCGATCTGGCGCGTCTCCAGGAGCTGGCCCAGACCGAAGCCGTCCACGCCCGCATTGTTGGAGATGACCGTCAGGCCCTTGACGCCCGAGGCCTTCAGTCCCGCGATCAGGTTTTCGGGGATGCCGCACAGGCCGAAGCCGCCGGACATGACGGTCATGCCGTCGAATGTCAGCCCCTCCAGCGCGGACGTCACGTCAGCGTAGATCTTGCGCATCGCTCTCCCTTTTTCACCGTCTGATGAATATTGCGGTCTTATCCGTCCTTAAAGCGGGCGAGGGCGGCGGGCAAGCGGCAAGCGCGGCTGTCAGGCGGGCGATCCGTCCAAGCCTGACGGTTGACCCCGAAGGCGGAGGGCTCCAAACCGGACGCTACGTAAAATCGTCTCAGTGGGGAAAAATCTGATGCGTCATCGACTGCTGCGGGCCGCGCTGCCCGCCCTGGTTCTCGCCGCCGCCGTTCCGGCCCTGGCCCTGCCGGTTGCGGCGATGGCCCAGGACGCGGCGCCCACCTATCACCAGCCGCCGTCGCCGATCGCCCAGATCCTGGACGCCAAGCCCAATCCGGGCGTCAGCGTCAGCCCCGACCGCAAGACCCTGCTGCTGAGCGACCGCTCCAACCTGCCGGCCATCGCCGAACTGGCCGAGCCGATGCTGCGTCTGGGCGGCTATCGCATCAATCCCAAGAACAACGGCCCGGCCAACAGCCGCGTCTCCTGGCTGACGGGGCTCAGCTTCCAGGCGGTCGACGGCGGCGCCGCGCGCGCGGTGACGGGCCTGCCCGCCAATGCGCGCCTGACCAATGTGTCCTGGGCGCCGAACGGCCAGGCGGTGGCCTTCCTGATCAATGCGCCGAACGGGCTGGAGCTGTGGACGGCCGACGTCGCCCAGGCCAAGGCGCGCAAGCTGAACGGCCCCATGGTCAACGCTGCCGTCGGTTCGGGCTTCTCCTGGCTGCCGGACTCCTCGGGCCTGCTGGTGCTGGCGGTTCCGGCCGGGCGCGGCGTGGCGCCGAACGTGGACCATCCGCCGGAAGGCCCGATCGTGGACGAGACCGGCGGCCGCGCGGCCCCGGTGCGCACCTATCAGGATCTGCTGGCCAATGCCGGCGACGAAGCCCTGTTCACCTACTACTTCACCAGCCAGCCGACGGTGGTGTCGCTGAACGGGCGGGCCCGCACCGTGGGCCAGCCGGGCGTGGTGATGGACGCCTCGGTCTCGCCCGACGGCCGCTACGTCCTGCAGACGCGGGTCAAGAAGCCTTACTCCTATGTGGTTCCGGCGCGTCTGTTCCCGACCGATGTCATCGTCACCGACCTGAACGGGCGCGAGGTTCACCGCGTGGCCGACCTGCCGCTGCGCGACAATGTGCCGACGCCGTTCGACGCCGTGGCCCCCGGTCCGCGTTCGGTCCAGTGGCGGGCTGACGCCGACGCGACCCTGGTCTGGGCCGAGGCCCAGGACGGCGGTGATCCGCGCAACGCCGCCGAGGTGCGCGACCGCGTCTTCATGCTGCGCGCGCCGTTCAACGACCGTCCTCAGGTGCTGATCGACCTGAAGGAACGTTACGCCGGGACCACCTGGGGCCGGAACGACGTGGCCATCGTCAACAGCCGCTGGTTCAACACCCGCCACGAGACCCGCACCCTGGTCGATCCGTCGAACCCCGGCGCGGGCCGCGTCCTGGTCGATCGCAACTATCAGGACCGCTACAATGATCCGGGCTCGGTGGTGACCGAGCCGAACGCGCGCGGCCGCTCGGTCATGCGCTTCAACGCCGACGGCTCCAAGGTCTTCGTCGAGGGCGACGGCGCCACGCGTCAGGGCCAGTATCCCTTCCTCGACCTGATGGACCTGAAGACCGGCGAGACCGAGCGCGTCTGGCGCTCGGCCCAGGGCGAGTATGAGACGGTCGTCGGCGTGCTGGACGAGAACGGCCGCAAGCTGGTCACCTACCGCGAAAGCCGCAGCGACCCGGCCAACCTGCGCGTGCGCGACCTGGACGGCGGCGTGACGGCCCTGACCCACTTCCCGGACCCGGCGCCGCAGCTGGCCGGGGTCAGCCGCCAGCTGATCACCTACACCCGCGACGACGGGGTGGAGCTGTCGGGGACGCTGTATCTTCCCGCCGGCTACGACAAGGACCGCGACGGCCCGCTGCCGCTGCTGATGTGGGCCTATCCGGCCGAGTTCACCGACGCGGCCGTGGCCGGCCAGGTCGTTGACACCGACAACCGCTTCGTGCGCCCGTCGGGGTCGAGCCACCTGTTCCTGCTGACCCAGGGCTACGCCGTCCTGGACAACCCGACGATGCCGATCATCGGCCGCGACGGGGCCGAGCCGAACGACACCTACATCGAGCAGCTGTCGGCCAGCGCCAAGGCGGCGGTCGACGCCGTGGTGGCCCTGGGCGTGGCGGATCGCGAGCGCATCGCGGTGGGCGGCCACTCCTACGGCGCCTTCATGACGGCCAACCTGCTGGCCCACACCGATCTGTTCAAGACCGGCATCGCGCGTTCGGGCGCCTATAACCGCACCCTGACGCCGTTCGGCTTCCAGGCCGAGCAGCGCACCTATTGGGAGGCGACCGAGACCTATACGGAGATGTCGCCCTTCACCTACGCCAACAAGGTGAACGAGCCGATCCTGCTGATCCACGGCGAGGCCGACGACAACTCGGGCACCTTCCCGGTGCAGTCGGAGCGCTTCTATGCGGCGCTGAAGGGCAATGGGGCGACGGCGCGCTATGTCGTCCTGCCACTGGAGGCCCACGGCTACCGCGCGCGGGAATCGGTTGGGCACGCTCTGTACGAGATGTCGTCCTGGCTGGACCGCTGGATGAAGTAGAACGCAGCCCTTCTCCCCTTGTGGGAGAAGGTGGCCCGTCAGGGCCGGATGAGGGGTGTTGGCTCCATGCTTGATTGGAGCCGACAGCCTCGCATCCTCGCACCCCTCATCCGTCCGGCTACGCCGTCCACCTTCTCCCGCAAGGGGAGAAGGGTCATTTGTCCCATTCTGGGACATCGCCATACAGGCCGCTCAGGAAGTCGATGAAGGCGCGGACGCGGGTTTCGGCCCGCGCCCGCCCCGCCGTCAGGGCGAAGATCGCCACGTCGGACGAGCCGGCATATTGAGGCAGCACCACCTTCAGCCGCCCGTCCTTCAGTTCCTCGCCGACGTCCCAGGTCGAGCGCAGGGCGACGCCGAGGCCCGCCAGGGCCAGTTCGCGCGCCACTTCGCTGGAGTTGGTCCGCACCCGGCTGCGGGCGCGGAAGACGACGGGGCCTTCGGGGCCTTCGAGACGCCAGGTCGACTGGTTCTCGGCCGCCAGCTGGGCGTGTCGGCGCAGATCGTCGAGACTTTCCGGCGCGCCGTGCGCGGCCAGATAGGTGGGCGCCGCGCACAGCACCCGCCGGTTCGGTGCCAGCCGGTGCATCAGCGGGTTTTCCGCCTCATAGCTGCCGATCCGCACCGCCACGTCCACGTCCTCGGCCATCAGGTCGACGAAGGCATCGGACAGGTTCAGCTCCAGCGTCAGGCGAGGCTGTGCCGCCAGAAACGGCTGGAGCAGCGGCGCCAGCCGCCGCCGCCCGAAGGAGGTCGGGGCCGAGACGCGCAGCAGGCCGCGCGCCTGGGTCGTGCGGCGCGACACCACGGCCTCCAGGTCCTCGACCCCTTCTAGCAGTTGCGCCGCGCGGTCATAGACCAGCCGCCCCGCCTCGGTCGGAGCCAGGCGGCGCGAGGTGCGCTCGATCAGGCGCACCCCCAGCCGGTCCTCCAGCCGCGCCAGCCTGCGCGAGGC
Source organism: Brevundimonas naejangsanensis (assembly GCF_003627995.1). Taxonomy (NCBI): domain Bacteria; kingdom Pseudomonadati; phylum Pseudomonadota; class Alphaproteobacteria; order Caulobacterales; family Caulobacteraceae; genus Brevundimonas; species Brevundimonas naejangsanensis. Next base: position 1,972,590 of record NZ_CP032707.1, read on the forward strand.
CACGGCGGGCGACAGGTCCAGCCGACGTGCCGCGGCGGACAGGCTGCCTTCCTCGAGAGCGCGGACGAAGATCTCGTATTCGGCCAGCATGGCGGCGCCTCATCTTTGTGGATTCGGCAAAGATAAGCGTCTTTCTTCGCCGTGGATAGTGCGTGCTGTCCAGAGTAGCTTTGAAGCTGCCGCCTCTCTCGATCGTCATCCTCGGCCCTGTGCCGAGGATTCAGAAACGCCGACGTTGATCGTGAGGGACGCCGCCCATTGGATTCTCGGGACAAGCCCGAGAATGACGGATGAAGGAAAAGCCTGTGACCCCCTGCGGGGCGCGGGACGAAGGAGACCGCCATGTTCGACGCCCCCGAAACCTCCGCCTACGTCCGCCACGGCGGGCTGAAGGTCGCCGCCGAACTGGACGTCTTCGTGCGCGATCAGGCGGCGCCTGGCACGGGCGTTACGGCCGAGGCCTTCTGGGCCGGGGTCGAGGGGCTGCTGGCCCGGTTCGGTCGCCGCAACCGCGACCTGCTGGAGCGCCGCGACCAGCTTCAGGTCAGGCTGGACGACTGGCACCGCGCCTATCCGGGCCCGCCGGATCAGGCGGCCTATCAGGCCTATCTGCGCGAGATCGGCTACATTGAGCCCGAGCGCGAAGACGTGCAGGCCGAGACGGCTGACGTCGACCCCGAGATCGCCAGCATGGCTGGGCCGCAACTGGTCGTGCCCCTGACCAACGCCCGCTATTTGCTGAACGCGGCCAATGCGCGTTGGGGCAGCCTGTATGACGCCCTCTATGGCACGGATGCGCTGGGCGAGGCGCCCCAGGCGGGCGGCTATGATGCCGAACGCGGCGCCCGCGTCATCGCCCGCGCCCGCGCCTTCCTGGATCAGGCGGCGCCCTTGGCCGAGGGCGGCCACGGCGAGGCGGTCGGCTATCGCGTCGAGGACGGGCGGCTGATCGTCGCCCTGTCCGGCGGGCGCGAGACGGGGCTGGCCGATCCGGCCGTCTTCGCGGGCCATGCGGGCGAGGCGCCGTCGCCGTCGGGCGTCCTGCTGCGTCACAACGGCCTGCATCTGGAGATCGTCATCGACCGCGCGCACCGCATCGGTCGGGATGACCCGGCGGGCGTCGCCGATGTCGTGGTCGAGGCGGCCCTGTCGGCCATCGCCGACGCCGAGGACAGCGTCGCCGCCGTCGATGCGGCGGACAAGCGGCTGGTCTACGCCAACTGGCTGGGCCTGATGCGCGGCGACCTTCAGGCCGAGTTCGAGAAGGACGGCCGCGCGGTCGAGCGGCGCTTGAACCCGGACCGCCTCTATACGGCGCCGGACGGCTCGGCGCTGGCGCTGAAGGGGCGCAGCCTGATGCTGGTGCGCAACGTCGGCCTGCACCTGACGACCGACGCCGTGCTGGACGCTCACGGGCGCGAGACGCCCGAACACCTGCTGGACATCGCCATGACCGGCCTGATCGGCCTGCACGACCTGAAGCGCCCGGCCATTGAGCGCAACAGCCCGGCGGGCTCGGTCTATGTCGTGCGGCCCAAGATGCACGGTTCGGACGAGACAGCCTTCGCCGACGACCTGTTCGGCGCGGTCGAGGCCATGCTGGGCCTGCCCGCCCTGACGCTGAAGATGGGCATTATGGACGAGGAGCGCCGCACCAGCGTCAATCTGATGAACTGCATCGCGGCGGCGAAGGGGCGGGTGGTCTTCATCAACACGGGCTTCCTGGATCGCACGGGCGACGAGATCCACACGGTGATGGAGGGCGGTCCCGTCGTGCGCAAGGAGGCGGTGCGCGAGACCGGCTGGATCAAGGCCTATGAGGACCGCAACGTCGACATCGGCCTGAAGGCGGGCCTGTCGGGCCGGGCCCAGATCGGCAAGGGGATGTGGGCCGCGCCCGACCGCATGGGCGACATGCTGGCGGCCAAGGCGGGCCATCCGCGCGCGGGCGCCTCGACGGCCTGGGTGCCTTCGCCGACGGCGGCGACGCTGCACGCCCTGCATTATCACGAGGTCGACGTCTGGGCGCGGCAGGCCGAGATCGCAACGCGTCCCGCGACGGGACTGGCGCCCCTGCTGACCCCGCCGTTCGCGACGGGAACGCCCGGCGCCGACGAAATCCGGCAGGAGCTGGACAACAACGCCCAGGGCATCCTCGGCTACGTCGTGCGTTGGGTGGATCAGGGCGTCGGCTGCTCCAAGGTGCCGGACATCCACGACGTGGGCCTGATGGAGGACCGGGCGACGCTGCGGATCTCCAGCCAGCACCTGGCCAACTGGCTGCGCCACGGCGTCACGACCGAGGAAGAGGTCATGGCGGCCCTGAAGCGGATGGCCGTGGTGGTGGACCGCCAGAACGCGGGCGATCCGGCCTATCGCCCCCTGGCGCCCGCCTATGACGGCCCGGCCTGGCAGGCGGCCTGCGACCTGGTCTTCAAGGGCCGCGAGCAGCCGAACGGCTACACCGAACACCTGCTGACCCACTGGCGGCGCAAGGCCAAGGCGGGCTGAAGCTCACAAGAAAACCCCTGCAATCCCATAATGAAACATTCGCTTGCCCTGCTGGCGACGTCGCCCTAGAGAGCTTGACGTTAACGTTTCATTAACCATTGTTCGGGCGGCCGTAGCCGCCTGAACGCTGGAAAGTGTGCCGAAATGGGATGGCACGCCTCTTGGAACGCTGACCGCTGAAGCCCTCGCGGAGAGGGCGCCGCGATCTGCGGCCAAGGGGAGGCGACTGGTGAAGCTCGGGGGGACCACTTCCACTGCGAAGCGCGCAAGCACGCGCCTGGCGGCCTGTGCATTCGGCGCGCTGGCGCTGGCCGCTGCGGCCGCCGCGCCGGCGAGGGCTGAGACAATGGTCGCCGACGGCGCGCGGCTGGACGTCGAGGTGACGGGCCGCATCACGGCCAGCTGTCGCCTGGCGGGCGGCGGCGACATCGATTTCGGTGAACTCACCGGCGGCCAGCAGGTCGATGCGGAATTCGCCCTGGCGTGCAACGTGCCCTTCGACATCAGCTTCCAGTCGCAGAGCGGCGGCCTGGCTCACGTGAGCAAGCCGCGCGGCGAGGGGCCCTTCGCAGGCCTGCTCGGCTACACCCTGAGTGTCGCCATCCCGACCCTCAGCCCCCATGCGGCGACGCTGGGCGGCACGTTCGCCAGTCAGAACCTGATGGCCAAGAAGACCCTCAGCAGCGGCGACGGCATCGCCCAGGGCGGCGGCCGCATCCAGATTCGCACCGATCGATTGGAAGGCGCTGGTCTTCTGGCTGGCGAGTATTCGGAAGTGCTAAATATCACTCTGACGCCAAGAGTGTAGCGCTCCAGCTGCATTATCAATGTATTCGATAGATTTCTAGGCGACCGATCTTGATATGATCGGTCGCTAAAGGTGTTTAATTGGGGCAGTTTATTTATCCCCTTGCGGTTGAATTGAAGAAAACATGCCTAACGGCGGTTTATTTTCATTGACTTGCTTTTTAGCGTCTTGCTAACAAATCCTCAGATCGGGGGGGCTTCTCCATCTCGGTCGGCACATTTCGTCAGAACCTCGCTTGGAGAATTCCTATGAAAATCGCTTCGATCCTCGCCGGCGTCGCCATCGCCGCCCTGTCCGCCTCGGCCGCTTCGGCCGAGATCAAGACTTATGGGCAGTACACTCTCGGCGCCGCTGCTCCCGTCGGCCCGATCAACGGCGGCGCTGCCGGGGCTGCCTATAATGCGAGCCAAGTCCGCACCATCGCTTCGGGCGGGACGATCCCCGGCGCTTCCACCTCCAACGTTTCGGCCTGGGCGGTGAACAGCAACTCCGCGGACATGCGCGGCACGGCTTCGACCTCGGACGGCGCGACGTTCACGCTGCAGGGCAAGGTGTCGCCGAGCTGCATCTTCTACTCGGGCGACAACACGACCCAGACCCTGGATTTCGGCACCATCGGCATCTGGGCGGATGAAAACGCCGGCCCGAACAACGCCTTCCGGATGTCCGGCCAAGCCTACTTCAACATCGACACCAACCTGGCCGGCTGCAACACCGCCAACACGGTGACGCTGTCGAAGACGCACATGACCAATGCCTCGGCCTCGGCGGCTGGCTATGACACGAACGTCTTCACCAACCAGCTGCGCTTCACGGCCGACGCCAAGTACACGGCGGGCGCCAAGGGCGTGGCCGCCAATGCTGCTGAAACCACCCTGTCCCTCACGCGCGAACAGATGACCAAGCCCGCTGAGCACGGCGCCTGGAAGTCGCGCATGAACATCTATGTGCTCGTTGGTCAGCCGGACAAGGCTCTGGTCGCGGGCGACTACGTCGGCTCGGTGTCGATCCAGCTGCAAGCGCTCTGATCCGTCAGTAGCGCTGAAACGAGCGGCGGCCCTGCCGCCGCTCGTTCTCAATTTAGTGATGTCTGACTGGCAGAACGACTGTTTCCGAATGAGCTGGAGCGCCTGATGCCCAACCGCAAGTCTGTCCGTAAGAGTGTCGTGGCGCTGGGCTCTGCTGTCGCGCTTCTGGCCAGCGTTACCCTGTTCGCCGCCGGTGCATGGGCTATGCGGGTTTCCCCCATGGTGTCGGAGCTGACGACGACGGGGGCGGGTTCAGCTGCCCGGATCGAGGTCGGAAATGTCGGCTCGGCCACACTGCCGTTCGAGACCATGATTACTCGGATGGACATGGACTCCGACGGGAACATCGTCGAGACACCGGCCGATGAGGATTTCCTGGTATTTCCCCCGCAGGGGCTGGTCCCTGTCGGCGGCCGCCAAGTGGTGCGGGTCCAGTGGGTCGGCGAGCCCGCTGTCGATTCCTCGCAAGCCTATTATCTGTGGGTGAAGCAACTGCCGGTGGTGACCGACCCCAATGCGCCGGAGAGCGGGGGAGCGTTGTCGGTCCAGGTGCTTTACACCATGAAGGCGCTGATCGTCGTGGCCCCGCCAGGCGCTCAACCTAGGGTCGAAATCGTTTCGGTTTCGCCGGCCATGGTGACGCCGCCGGCCCCCCAGGTCGATCCGAGCTTGAGCGGCGATGAAGCGCCGCCCCCGCCGCCCGCCGAACCTGGCGTGGAAGTGGTCGTGACCAACTCGGGCAAGAGATACGCGCTGATGAGCGGCGCGACCTGGATCATCGAGGGGACTGACAAGAGCGGCGACGCCTTTCGCCGGGAATACGCCGGAGGTGAAATTTCCCAACTTGTCGGCGTCGGCTATCTGGCGCCGCTAGGCGGCAAGCGGACGTTCAAACTGCCGACCGGCGTCGAACTGGACCCGGCCAAGCCGGTGAACGTGCGGTTCGCGCGATGAAAACAACGGGGGGGCAGGTGCTGCGGGGCGCAGCATCAAGGATCGCTTTGGTGACCGCCGTGATGGCCGTGCCAGGCGGCTGGGCCCACGCCCAGGTCACGGGGCTGCTTCACACTGCGTCCCAGGCCGTCGCCCAGGCGGCTGATGTGGTCGCGCCTCAGCCTGCGGCCGCTGAAGCGGCGCGGCAAACGCGGCCGAACATCAATCCGTACGAGCGCGACATCGCCATGACGGTGCCGCTGAATTTCAACCGGCGCGTTCTGGGCGAGATGCCTGTGGTGTTGACGCGCGACGATCGTTTCATTGTCGAAAGCGCCGGGTTCCGCGCACTGATCGATCCCTTGCTGACGCCCGAGGCGCAGGAGGAGTTGCGGCTGAAACTTGAAGGGGTGGACTCCTTTGCCCCGGAAGAGATCAACGAGACCGGCATCAAGCTGGACTATGATCCCGATCAGCTGGCGGTTCTGGTGCTGCGCATCGACCCGACCAAGAGGTCGGTCGAATCCCTGTTCCAGGGCGGCCGTCCTGAAGCGCCGGGCAGTGCGCCCGAGGACTTCAGCGCCTATCTGAACACCAATCTCGCGGTGTCGCGGCGACAGTCGACCGGCGACATCTCTTCGCCCAGCGTCTTTTTCAACGGGGCGATGCGCTACAAGAGCCTGGTGTTCGAGGCCGACGTCCAGGGGCGTGAGGACTTTTTTTCGGGCGATTACGAGATCGAACGTCGGTACGCGCGTTTCGTCTTCGATCAGCCCGAGGACTATCGCCGCTGGTACCTGGGCGATCTCAACGTGGAGACACGCGGCCGCCAGGGCTTTGTCGAAATGGGTGGCGTCGGCGTGACCCGTCAGAGGCAGCGTTTCGACAGCTACCGCAACAATGTTCTGGCCGGCGGTCGTCAGCTGGTGTTGCAGGAATCCTCGACGGTGCGTGTCCTGCGCAACGGCGTCTTTGTGCGCGAGTTCCAGCTCGATCCGGGCCAGTACGACGTCTCCAACCTGCCGCTCGACACCGGTTCGAACGACATCCAGCTCGAGATTCAGAATGAGTCCGGCCGCCGCGAGACCATCGCCTATAGCGCCTATCTGGATTCCATCGAACTGGAGCCGGGCGACTATGAATACGGCGCCTATTTGGGCGTGACGAACGCCGGCTCATTCGGCTCGCCCGACTATTCGGACGGCGACCTGGCGTTTAGCGGGTTCTGGCGCAAGGCCTTTGTGAACCGCCCCGCCGTCGGCTTGGGACTTCAGGCCTCTGATACGGTCCAGAACGTCGCTGGCCAGACCCAGTTCATCCTGCGCAACGGCGCGCGCCTGCAGCTGGACGCTTCGGCCAGCCATGCTGACGGTGGCGCCGGCTACGCCTATGCGGTGAGCGTCGACCATTTTGTCGATATGGGCGGAACCTACGACAGCTGGACGGTCGTGGCCGACTACACGTCGGAGGACTACGCGACGCTGGGCAATGAGTCCGGGATCAATCCGGCTTCCTGGGTGTTCACCGGCGGTTATTCGCACCAGTTCTCCGAAAACTGGACGGCGACGATGAGCGCCTCCTACCGCCTGGGACGCGGCGACGCCGACGATTCCTATGCGCTAAGCGCCGTCAGCTCCTATCGCTTCACCCCGCAGTGGAGCCTGCAGGTCGGGGCCGAATGGATCGACTACGGCGCCAATTTCGGCACGCGCGGCGCCGGTGGCGCCGGTGTCACACTGGCCCTGGTCTGGCAGCCCCGCTACGACCGTCGCGCCGAAGCGCGCTACAGTTCGGCGCGCAACAACGGCAGCCTGCGCTTCCAGCAGTCCACGGAAAACCGGGTCGGCTCCTTCGGCTATTCGGTCGCCTCGACCTATGACGACGGGCCCGGCACGGTGAGCGGCCAGCTCGACTATGTGGCCAATCGCTTCGACGCCAGCCTAATGCACACCACCTTCGGGCGGAGCTTCAGCAACATCACCGACGAACAGGTGACCTCGTTGCGCGTCGGCACGTCGATCTCGACCGCGGGCGGCAAGGTGGCGGTCGGGCGCAACATCTACGACAGCTTCGCCATCCTGTATCCGCACGAGACGCTGAGGGACAAGCCGGTCATCGTCGGAGAGTCGTTCGAGCGCGGCAACTACACCTCGCGCAGCGGCGCCTTGGGGCCGGCGGTGGCGAATTCCCTGAGCTCCTATGTCGACCAGTCGGTCCGATACGACGTGCTGAACGTCCCGCCGGGTTATGACATCGGCGAGGGCGTGCGCCGTGTGCGGCCGACCTACAAGAGCGGCTACGCCATCCAGGTGGGCAGCGACGCCTTCGTCTCGGCCCTGGGCCGCCTGGTCGGCAACGCCGGCAAGCCTGCGGCGTTGATCTCGGGCCGCGTGCGTCCGGTGGACGATCCTGCGGCCGAACCGGAACTGTTCTTCACCAATTCGGTCGGCCGTTTCGCCATCCAGAAGCTGGTTCCGGGCAAGACCTATCGCGTCGAGTTGTTCACATCGCCTGGCGCCGGGTTCGAGTTCACCGTCCCGGCTGACAACGAAGGCTTGCTGGATCTCAAGACTGTCGCCGTGCCGGTCGACATCACCGACCAATGAACGGGAGGAAGACGAACATGGTCTCCAAATGCTCGATGACGGCCCTGGCCGCCGCAGCGGCGCTGGCCTCCGTGATGTTGGCGCCGACGCAGGCCGCGGCCCAGGCCAAGTGCGACCTGGCGATCGAACCCGCTCAGGAACAGTGGATCATCCGCTACAATCCCTTCGAGGATGAAATCGCCCTACGCCAGTTCGAGGTGCGCCTGGTGAACCGGGGGGCGACGCCGTGCAACGGCAACATCCTGGCCACGCTCCAGGGCGAAGCCTACGGGCTGACCTCGCCCAACGCGGCGGGACGGGTGGACTATGAACTGATCGACGACGATTTCGGGCGCGTTGACATCGCGCCGGTGCGCGGCCAGGTCACGCGCAACGGCGTCAGCGTCAAGGTCGATCCGGGCGAGCACAAGCTGGCGCGGCTGACGTTCATCGCCCATCCCGGCGATGGTCTCTCGCGGGGCCTGTACACCCAGACCCTGTCCCTGTTCGTCCAGCACGCCAACGACACGATCCACGCCTCGCGGCCGATCGTCCTGGGGCTGGACGTGGCCGCGTCGACGGTCATGGGGCTGAAGGGCGAGTTCAGCCGCGTGCAGGGGCGGGCGGTCATTGACCTGGGCGAACTGGCGACGGGGACGCGGGCGCTCAACACCCAGCTCTACGTGCATAGCACGGGCGGCTATCGCGTGACGGTCAGCTCCGCCAATGGCGGGCGGCTGGTGCAGCGCGGCACGGCCTGGGACGTCGAATACAGCCTGATGGTGGGATCGCACGCCTTTACGTTGAAGGCGCCGAGCAGCTTCGAGACGCCGTCGCTGCGCGCGCGTCGCGACGACTACCCGCTGAGCATCGGCGTCGGCGACGTGACGGGAAAACGCGCGGGCGACTACAGCGACACCATCACCTTCACCGTCGCGGCTATCTGATCGGCCCAGGCGACGTCCTGAAACGGCGAACGCCCCGCAGACGGATCTGCGGGGCGTTTTCGTTTGGACCCGGATCGGGCTTCAGATCGGCTGGATCGTCAGCGCCAGGATCAGGGGGGCGTCCAGCTGGACGTCGTCGAAGCGGTAGTCGACGGTGCGGATGGTCGCCATGCTGGAGCGGCGCAGTTCCAGCATCCCGCTCGAGGAGGCGAGATCCAGCGAGCGGTCGCCATAGGTGATCCTGGCCTTTTCGCTCTCCGCCAGCGGGCGATACTGAGCCGAGACCGTGAAGCCGCCCGGGCTGTTGCAGGCTTCGATCACCGAGCCGACGCGGCCCGACTCGGCCATGACCGTCTCGTTCGGGCGCACCCAGCAGGCGACCGGCACGGTGGCGCGCAACTGGTAGGAGCCGCCCGCCGTGGGGCCGGCGGCCGCGATCTGTGGGGCCGCCATGGCCGTCAGGCCGGCGGCGATCGCTAGAAGCGCACGGCGTTTTGCCGGGAACAGCTTGGTCATGACGTCCTCATCACCCTTGATTTCAAAGTGACGATACTCAGCCGCTCTTAACGTCAGGCGATCAGACAGACTTAGCGGAGGCTTAAGTCCTATCGTAAACCGATGATAACCTTATGGACCCGCCGCCGAACGAGAGGCGGGAGGTGGGCGGGTCGCGGCATGGAACGCATGAACACGGCGCGCGATCCACGGCGCGCGCGACGCGAGGGGGAAGGGCCGAGGGAGGCGCGCCTCGGGCCCCGCCCCGTCAGGCCTTGCCGCCCGCGCGGCCCTTGGCCAGTTCGCGGTTGAGCCACAGGGCCAGCAGGGTGCCGACGGCGCCCGACAGCAGATAGGCGCCCCCGGCGACGACGCCGAAACGGCTGGACACCGCCAGGGCGGCCAGGGGGGCGAAGCCCGCGCCGAACAGCCAGGCCAGGTCCGACGTCAGGGCCGAGGCCGTGTAGCGGTTGGTCAGGCTGAAGCTGGAGGCCACGGCGCCCGAGGCCTGGCCGAACGACAGGCCCAGCAGGATGAAGCCCAGGATCATATAGGCCAGTTCGCCCGTCGGGCCGCCGTCCAGCATCTGCGGCGCGAAGCCCGAGAAGGCGGCGATGCCCGCGGCGGTCACGGCCAGCAGGGCGCGGCGGCCGTAGCGGTCGGCCAGCCAGCCCGAGGCCAGGATGGCGACCAGGCCGAAGACGGCGCCGATCAGCTCGATCATCAGGAAGCGGCTGGGGGCCTCGTCGGTATAGAGGAAGACCCAGGACAGGGGGAACACCGTCACCATGTGGAACATGGCGAAGCTGGCCAGGGGGGCGAAGGCGCCGATGACGATCTTTCCGCCTTCCTCGCCCACGGCCTTGGCGACTGGCGTGGGGTGCAGCTCCAGCGTCTCGAAGGCGGCCTGGAAGGCGGGCGTCACCACGATGCGCAGACGCGCGAACAGGGCCACGACGTTGATGGCGAAGGCCACGAAGAAGGGATAGCGCCAGCCCCAGTCCATGAAGTCGGCGGCCGACAGCTTGGTCAGGAAATAGGCGAACAGGGCGCTGGCCACGATCAGGCCGATCGGCGCGCCCAACTGCGGGACCATGGCGTACCAGCCGCGTCGCTGCTCGGGCGCGCTGACGGACAGCAGGGAGGCCATGCCGTCCCACGCGCCGCCCAGGGCCACGCCCTGGCCGATGCGCAGGGCGATGAGCAGGGCCGCCGCCCAGTGGCCGACCTGGTCATAGCTGGGCAGGAAGCCCAGGCAGACCGTCGACAGCCCCAGAAGGAACAGGGCGATCGTCAGCTTGGTCCCGCGCCCGAAGCGCCGGTCGACGCCGATGAACAGCGCCGTGCCGAGCGGCCGGGCGAGGAAGGCCACGGCGAAGACGGCGAAGGACAGCAACGTCCCGCCCAGCGGCCCTGCATAGGGAAACACCAGCTGCGGAAACACCACGACCGAGGCGATCGCATAGACGAAGAAGTCGAAGAATTCCGACGTCCGGCCGATGATGACGCCGATGGCGATTTCGCCCGCGTCGATTTTGCCGTCTCGCGCGTTGATGCGGCTGGCGTCCCGCTCAAGGGGCTCTGAAGAAGGCGCGCCGCTGGCTGCGTTCATGACCATGAGGTTCCCTGGGCCGGGGCGCACGCGCGCCCGCGACAATAGAATGACCGAAGCGCCCCTTTGCTCCCGCCGATGGGATCAAGGGATAGGGCAGATTGTCCAATGTCGCGTCCCGGAGGCCGGGTTTACGGGGCCTGCACGATGACCGAGCCCTCGTCCCAAATCCCGACTGGAGCCGCCGTGCGCCGACTGCGCCCCCTGTTGCTGCTGCCCCTCCTGGCCTTGCTGCCCGGCTGCGAGGCCGTCGTTCTGGCCCCCGCCGGCGACATCGCCGCCCAGCAGCGCGACCTGCTGATGATGTCGGTCTATCTGATGCTGATCATCATCATCCCGGTGATGGCGCTGACCGTCTTCTTCGCCTGGAAGTATCGGGAATCGAACAAGGAAGCCCGTTACGAGCCGGACTGGGATCACTCGACCCATCTGGAGCTGGTGATCTGGGCGGCGCCGCTGCTGATCATCATCTGCCTCGGGGCCATCACCTGGGCGGGCACGCACCTGCTGGACCCCTATCGTCCGCTGGACCGCATCGCCGAAGGCCAGGCCGTGGCCGAGGAGCACCGGCCACTGCAGGTCGAGGTGGTCGCCATGGACTGGAAGTGGCTGTTCATCTACCCCGAGTACGGCATCGCCACGGTGAACGAGCTGGCCGCCCCGGTCGACCGGCCGATCCGCTTCCACATCACCTCGACCGGGGTGATGAACTCCTTCTACATCCCAGCCCTGGCCGGTCAGATCTACGCCATGCCGGGGATGGAGACGAAGCTGCACGCCGTCATCAACCGTCCGGGCGAATACGTCGGCTTCTCGGCCAACTATTCCGGCGACGGCTTCTCCAACATGCGGTTCGCCTTCCACGGCCTGGACGATGCGGGCTTCGACCAGTGGGTCGCGGGCGTGCGCGCGGCGGGGCAGGGCCTGGACCGCGAGGCCTATCTGGAGCTGGAGAAGCCCAGCGAGAAGGTGCCCGTCATCCACTACGCCTCGGTCGACGACCGCCTGTTCGACGCCGTGGTCAACATGTGCGTCGAGCCGGGCAAGATGTGCATGGGCGAGATGATGGACATCGACCGCAAGGGCGGGCTGGGCCTGGCGGCGGTCAAGAACACCCTGCCGCTGGTCCATGACAAATACGCCCGGCGCGGCGACGCCGTCTTCGGCGCCGGCGAATCCTACGTCCTGACCGTCTGCACCCCGCTGGAGGCCGAGCGCGCCGCCGTCGAGGCCGCCCGTCGCCGCCAGGCCTTCGGCCAGGAGGTGGCCCGCGACACTGTGCTGAACCGCGTCACGGGCCTGGGACTGGAGCGTCCCGGTCGGTCCGAGGCCGGCGAACGCTTCGCCGCCCTTTCGCCTTCGCCCTTCTCGCGGACGCCCGCGCCCGCCGCGTCGCAATCCTGAGCGCCTGAACGATCATGACCGTTGAACATGCCACATCGCCGCTTCTGGGACGGCTGGACTGGAACGCCCTGCCGCTCCACGAGCCCATCCTGGTCGCCACCTTCGCCGTCGTCGTTCTGGGCGGCCTGGCCGTCCTGGGCCTGATCACCCGTTACAAGCTGTGGGGCTATCTCTGGACGGAGTGGTTCACCACCGTCGATCACAAGAAGATCGGCATCATGTACATGATCCTGGGGCTGGTCATGCTGCTGCGCGGCTTCGCCGACGCCGTCATGATGCGGCTGCAGCAGGCCATGGCCTTCGGCGGGTCCGAGGGCTACCTCAACGCTCACCACTACGACCAGATCTTCACCGCCCACGGCGTGATCATGATCTTCTTCGTGGCCATGCCCCTGATCACCGGCCTGATGAACTACATCGTGCCGCTGCAGATCGGGGCGCGGGACGTCTCCTTTCCTTTCCTGAACAACTTCAGCTTCTGGATGACCACGGCGGGCGCCGTGGTGGTGATGATGTCGCTGTTCGTCGGCGAGTTCGCCCGCACGGGATGGCTGGCCTATCCGCCGCTGTCGGGCATCGGCTACAGTCCGGGCGTCGGCGTCGACTATTACATCTGGGCCCTGCAGATCGCGGGGGTGGGCACGACGCTGTCCGGCATCAACCTGATCGCCACCATCGTGAAGATGCGCGCCCCGGGCATGGGCCTGATGAAGATGCCGGTCTTCACCTGGACCTCGCTGTGCGCCAACATCCTGATCGTGGCCTCCTTCCCGATCCTGACGGCCACCCTGGCTCTGCTGTCGGCCGACCGCTACGTGGGCACCAACTTTTTCACGAACGACTTCGGCGGCAATCCGATGATGTACGTGAACATGATCTGGATCTGGGGCCACCCCGAGGTCTACATCCTGATCCTGCCGCTGTTCGGCGTGTTTTCTGAAGTCACCTCGACCTTCTCGGGCAAGAAGCTCTTCGGCTACACCTCCATGGTCTATGCGACGGTGGTCATCACCATCCTGTCCTACCTGGTGTGGCTGCACCACTTCTTCACCATGGGCTCGGGCGCGTCCGTGAACTCCTTCTTCGGGATCACGACGATGATCATCTCAATCCCGACAGGGGCCAAGCTGTTCAACTGGCTCTTCACCATGTACCGCGGCCGCATCCGGTTCGAGCTGCCGATGATGTGGACGGTCGCCTTCATGCTGACCTTCGTGATCGGCGGCATGACGGGGGTGATGCTGGCGGTGCCGCCGGCCGACTTCGTCCTGCACAACTCCCTGTTCCTGATCGCCCACTTCCACAACGTCATCATCGGCGGGGTGCTGTTCGGCCTGTTCGCCGCCATCAACTACTGGTGGCCCAAGGCCTTCGGCTTTCGGCTGGAGAAGAAGTGGGGCCTGGTCAGCTTCTGGTGCTGGGTGATCGGCTTCTGGGTCGCCTTCATGCCGCTGTACGTCCTGGGCTTCATGGGCGTGACGCGGCGGATGCGGGTGTTCGACGACCCGGCCTATCAGATCTGGTTCATCATCGCGGGCGTGGGCGTGGCGATCATCGCCGTCGGCATCCTGGCCATGCTGATCCAGTTCGCCGTCAGCATCCTCAACCGCGACAAGCTGCGCGACGAGACCGGCGATCCCTGGCATGGCCGCACCCTGGAGTGGGCCACCTCCTCGCCGCCACCCGACTACAACTTCGCCAGGACGCCGGTCATCCACGACAGCGACGCCTGGTGGGACATGAAGACCCGCGGCTATGAGCGCCCGGTCGAGGGCTTCCAGCCGATCCACATGCCCAGGAACACGGGCGCCGGGGTCATCCTGGCGGCGCTGTCGACGGTCGTGGGCGTGGCCCTGATCTGGTACATCTGGTGGCTGGCGGCCGTCGGGTTCGCGGCCCTGGTCGCCTACGCCGTCTTCCACACCTTCAACTACAAGCGCGACTACTACATCCCGGCCGAGACGGTGCGGGCGACCGAGGATGCGCGCACCCAGGCCCTCGCGGCCTCGGCGACGCAGGGGTGATCCGATGAGTCACGCACCTTCCTTCCACCCCGACTACGTCGACGAGGCTGGCCGGCCGATCTTCCACCCGGAGGAGGAGCCGCATCACCCGGAAGGCCACAGCACCATGCTGGGCTTCTGGATGTATCTGATGAGCGACTGCCTCATCTTCGCGATGCTGTTCGCCGTCTATGCGGTGCTGGGGGCCAACTACGCCGCGGGCCCGTCGCCCAAGGACCTGTTCGACCTGCCGCTGGTGGCGCTGAACACCTCCATGCTGCTGCTGTCGTCGATCACCTACGGTTTCGCCATGCTGGCCATGGTCAAGAACCGCACGGCGCAGATGCAGGCCTGGCTGGCGATCACCGGCCTGTTCGGCCTCTGCTTCCTGGGGATCGAGCTCTATGAGTTCGCCCACATGATCCACCTGGGCGCCACGCCCCAGCGCAGCGGCTTCCTGTCGGCCTTCTTCTTCCTGGTGGGGACCCACGGCCTGCACGTCACCTTCGGCATCATCTGGCTGGTGACGCTGATGGTGCAGGTGGCGCAGAAAGGGCTGATCCCGGCCAACAAGCGCCGGCTGATGTGCCTCAGCCTGTTCTGGCACTTCCTGGACGTCATCTGGATCGGCGTCTTCACCTTCGTCTATCTGATGGGGATGCTGCGATGAGCGCCGAAGACCACGCCGTGAACCACCATGACGACCACGCCGCCCATGGCGAGGCGCACGACCACGGCTCGTTCAAGACCTATATGATCGGCTTCCTGCTGTCGGTCGTGCTGACGGCCATCCCGTTCTGGCTGGTCATGACGGGGACGCTGGCGCCGGCCACGACGGGGCTGATCATCACCGCCTTCGCCGTGGTGCAGATCGTGGTGCACATGGTTTTCTTCCTGCACATGAACCATCGCTCCGAGGGCGGGTGGAACATGCTGGCGCTGATCTTCACCCTGGTCATCCTGGTGATCGCCGTCGCCGGGTCGGTGTGGGTCATGTATCACCTGAACGCGAACATGATGCCCGTCCACGACATGCAGGTGATGGGCTGACCCCGGAGCGGGAGAGGCCATGCCGCCTTCGTCAGAACCAGCGCCCGGCCGGGCGGGCGAGCGAGGGCGAGGGCGGGGGCGGCTGGTCCTCGCCCTGGCGGTCTTCGCCGTCCTGTTCGCGGGCTTCTCGGCCCTGGGCGTCTGGCAGGTGCAGCGGCTGACCTGGAAGCGTGAGCTGATCCGCCAGGTCGACGCCCGCATCCACGCCGCGCCCGTCCCCGCGCCGGGGCCTGCGGGCTTCGCCGCCGTCACGCGCGGGGCGGACCAGTATCGTCGCGTCACGGCCACGGGCCGCTTCCTGCACGCGGGCGAGACCCGGGTGAAGGCGGTCACCGAACTGGGGCCGGGCTTCTGGGTGCTGACGCCCCTGGCCGAGAACAGGGGCTTCACCGTCCTGGTCAACCGGGGCTTCGTCCCGTCCGAGCGCGCGGCGCCCGAGGCGCGTGTCGAGGGACAGGTCGAGGGGCCGGTCGCCGTCACCGGCCTGCTGCGCATCACCGAGCCCGGCGGCGGCTTCCTGCGCGCCAACGATCCGGCGGGCGACCGCTGGTTCTCGCGCGACGTGGCGGCCATCGCCCAGGCGCGGGGGCTGAAGGGGCCGGTCGCCCCTTATTTCATCGACGCGGACGCCGCGCCCAATCCCGGCGGCTGGCCGCGCGGCGGGCTGACGGTGGTGCGCTTCGTCAACAGCCATCTGGTCTATGCTTTGACCTGGTTCGGGCTGGCGCTGATGTCGGCGGGCGGCGCTGTGCTGTGGGCGCGCGAGGCGCGGCGGCGCAGGGGAGGGGAGCGATAATGCAGACGCCGATCATGGGGCGGATCGCCCGCACCCTTCTCGGCATGGACGCGCGCGCCGAGGCGCCGGTGTCGCCGGGCGCGGCCGGGCGGCGCAATATGCTGCTGCTGATCCAGTTGCGCTGGCTGGCGGTGATCGGCCAGGTGCTGACCATCGTCATCGTGCACTGGGGCCTGGGCATCACCGTGCCGCTGGGGCCGCTGCTGCTGGCGCCGACGGCCCTGGCGGTGATGAACCTGATCAGCGCTCCCGTGACCCTGCGGCGCAAGGCGGTCACCGACCCGGAGCTGCTGCTGGCCCTGTGCGTCGACGTCGCGGCCCTCAGCTGGCTGCTCTACTTCAGCGGCGGGGCGACCAATCCCTTCGCCGCCCTCTATCTGATGCAGGTGGTTCTGGCGGCGGTGCTGCTGCGGCCCTCCTACGCCTGGGGCTTCGTGCTGGTGACCAGCGCCTGCCTGGCCGTTCTGGCGATCTGGCGGCGGCCGCTGCCCCTGCCGGAGGGCGCCGACGCGCGGCTGGGGTTGCTCCAGCAGGGCGCCCTGATCAACTTCATCCTGATCGCCATCCTGCTGGTCGCCTTCGTGACGCGGACCAGCCAGAACGTGCGCGCCCGCGACGCCTATCTGGCCGAGGCGCGGCAGCAGGCGGCGGAGCAGGACCATATCGTCCGCATGGGGCTGCTGGCCTCGGGCGCAGCACATGAACTCGGCACGCCCCTGGCCTCGCTGTCGGTCATCCTCAGCGACTGGCGGCGGATGACCGCCCTGACGGCGGACGAGGACCTGAGCCAGGACATCGCGCAGATGCAGGCCGAGGTCGAGCGCTGCAAATCCATCGTCACCAACATCCTGATGTCGGCGGGCGAGGCGAGGGGCGAGGCGCCGACCGTCACCACCCTGGGCGCCTTCCTGACCGAGATCATCGCCGACTGGTCGGCCAAGGCGGGCGAGGCCCTGCGGGTCCGGCTGATCGGGCCGGCGCCGCGCGACCCGCGCATCATCGCCGATCCCGCGCTGAAGCAGGTGTTCAGCGCCCTGCTGGACAACGCCCTCGAGGCGGGGGCCCGCAGCCTGGAGGTGCGCGCGGCCGCCGACGGCGACGGCCTGTTCATCGCCTTCGAGGACGACGGGCCGGGCTTCTCCCCGACCGTGCTGGAGAAGCTGGGCCAGCCCTATCAGTCGACCAAGGCCCGGGCGGGCGCGGGCCTGGGCCTGTTCCTGCTGGTCAATGTGGTGCGCAAGCTGGGGGGGACCGTCGCCGCCGCCAACCGGCCTGCGCCGGGCGGCGGCGGAGCCGTGGTGCGCCTGACCTTGCCGATTGACGCCCTGGCGCCGAAATGAGGGAAGACATGAACGAGACGCCCCGCCAGTTGCTGATCGTCGAGGACGACGAGTCCTTTTCGCGGACCCTGCGGCGGTCGTTCGAGCGGCGCGGCTATCAGGTCGTCAGCGCGCACAGCCATGACCAGATGGTCGAAGTGCTGAAGACGCATCATCCCGACTACGCCGTGGTGGACCTGAAGCTGGGGGCGGCGTCGGGCCTGACCTGCGTCCAGACCCTGCACGCCTTCGATCCCGACCTGGTGATCGTGGTCCTGACCGGCTTCGCCAGCATCGCCACGGCGGTCGAGGCCATCAAGCTGGGCGCGCGCCACTACCTGGCCAAGCCGGCGGGCACCGATGACATCGAGGCCGCCTTCGGCCGCGAGGCGGGCGACCCGGATGCGCCCCTGAGCGCGCGACCCACTTCGATCAAGACCCTGGAGTGGGAGCGGATTCACGAGGTCCTGGCCGAGACCGACTTCAACATCTCCGAAGCCGCCCGCCGCCTGGGCATGCACCGCCGCACCCTGGCGCGGAAGCTGGAGAAGCGGCAGGTCAGCTGAGCCAAACAGCGCGCTCATCCTTACCTCGCTGTCATTCTCGGGCTTGACCCGAGAATCCAGCCCCTCAACGCTTGAACAGGCATGGGTTGATGCGGTCGCCGTCGTGCTTGCTGGATTCTCGGGTCAAGCCCGAGAATGACGGCCTGAGAGAGGGGGGAGGCGTCACCCCTCCGCCTTCAACGCCCCCAACACTTCTTCGGTATCCTGCCCCAGTCTCGGCGGCGGCGCGTCATAGCGCACCGGCGTCTTCGACAGGCGGATGGGCGAGGCGACCGTGCGGATCGGTTGGGCCAGATCGGCGCGCGACTGCTCCACCGTCAGGCCGCGATGGACGGCCTGGGGCTCCTGGAACACCTGGTCGATCGTATTGACCGGGCCGCAGGGCACGCCCGCCCTCTCCAGCGCCTGCATGAGGCCGTGCATGGTGAAGCCCTGCGTCCGCGCGGCGATCAGCGGCCCCAGCGCCTCGCGGTTGGCGACGCGCAGGGCGTTGGTGGCGAAGCGGTCCTCGGCCTCCAGCTCCAGGGCGCCGCACAGGGCGCGGAACTGGCCGTCGTTGCCCACGGCGATGATCACCATGCCGTCCGAGCAGGGGAAGGGCTGGTAGGGGGCCAGGTTGGGGTGGGCGTTGCCCATCCGCGTCGGGGCCTTGCCGGACACGAAGTAATTGGTCGCCTGATTGGCCAGCATGGCGGCCTGAACGTCGAACAGGGCGATGTCGATGTGCTGGCCCTCGCCGGTCGCCCGGGCGTGCCACAGGGCCGCCAGGATGGCGTTGGAGGCGTAGAGGCCGGTGAACAGGTCCACGACCGCCACCCCGACCTTCATCGGCTCGGCGCCGGGCGCGCCGTCCGGCTGGCCGGTGATGGACATCAGCCCGCCCATGGCCTGGATCATGTAGTCGTAGCCCGCGCGGTGCGCGTCCGGCCCGTCCTGGCCGAAGCCGGTGATGGAGCAATAGACCAGCGTCGGATTGACCGCCGCCAGGGCGGCGTAGTCGAGGCCGTACTTCTTCAGCCCGCCGGTCTTGAAGTTCTCGACCACCACGTCGCAGGTCGCGGCCAGACGGCGCGCCGCCTCCGCGCCTTCAGGGCTGGCGATGTCCAGCTCGACCGACTTCTTGCCCCGGTTGGCGCACAGGAAATAGGCGGCGTCGCCGGGCGCGCCGTCGGCCGTGGTGGTGAAGGGCGGGCCCCAATGGCGGGTGTCGTCGCCGGCGCCCGGCCGCTCGATCTTGATGACCTCGGCGCCCAGGTCGGCCAGGGTCTGCGTCGCCCACGGCCCGGCCAGGACTCGCGACAGATCCAGCACGCGCAGGCCCGCGAGGGGGCCGTGAGGGGCGGAGAGCGAAGCGGAGGGAATCGAGGCGGCGTCGGACATGGCCGACTCCTAGCAGAATCCGCGCGCGCCCGAACGATCCGCGCCGAAGCGCGACCGCATTTCAGCGATGTAGAAGAAAGAGACGATGGTGGGTGATCACAGGTTCGAACTGTGGACCCGCTGATTAAGAGTCAGCTGCTCTACCAACTGAGCTAATCACCCGTACCGTCGTCTGCGCCCTTGGTGAGGCGCCGGTCCTTCGCCGCGGCGTTGATGGCCTCGGCGAAGGGCGCTCCTATTACTCGCGAGCGGGGGGAGGCGCAAGCGCCAAATGCATCTTTTATGACGTTTACATCGCGCGCTAAGGTCGCGGCTTGAATCAGCCGCCGAAAGAGAGCGGCGACGGGAGTGAGAGACTATGGCCTTCTGGAATCGTCGGCGCTCGATCGACGCCATGCTGGCCCCGCACACGGGGCCGGCGCTGAAGAAAACCCTCAGTTGGCCGCACCTGATGGCCCTGGGCGTCGGGGCCATCGTCGGCACCGGCATTCTGACCCTGATCGGGGTCGGCGCGGGGCTGGCGGGCCCGGCGGTGCTGATCAGCTTCGGTCTGGCGGGCCTGGTCTGCGCCTGCGCGGCCCTGGCCTACGCCGAGCTGTCGACCATCATGCCCGCCTCGGGCAGCGCCTATACCTATTCCTATGCGGCGCTGGGCGAGATCTTCGCCTGGGTCGTGGGGTGGAGCCTGATCCTCGAATACTCCCTGGTCGTCTCGGCCGTGGCCGTGGGCTGGTCGGGCTACGCCGTGCCCTTCCTGGCCGGGCTGGGGCTTGACCTGCCGACGGCCCTGACGGTCGGGCCGCACGTCGAGGGCGGGCTGATCAACCTGCCCGCCGTGGCCATCATTGGCGTGGTGACCGGCCTGCTGCTGCTGGGCACGCGCGAGAGCGCCACGCTGAACGCCGTGCTGGTGCTGGTGAAGATCGCGGCCCTGGTCGCCTTCGTCGCCATCGCCCTGCCGAACTTCGACGCGGCCCACTTCACCCCCTTCATGCCGCACGGCTTCGGCGCCCCCTTCGTCCAGACGGGCGTCATGGCGGCGGCGGCCATCATCTTCTTCGCCTTCTACGGCTTTGACGCCATCGCCACGGCGGCCGAGGAGACCAAGAAGCCCGAGCGCGACCTGGCCATCGGCATCGTCGGTTCGATGGTGGTCTGCACCGTCCTCTATATCGCCGTCGCCGCCGCCGCGATCGGCGCCGCTCCGGTCGCCAGCTTCGCCGACAGCCCCGAGCCCCTGGCTCTGATCATGCGCGGCCTGGGCCAGGGCGTTGCGGCCCAGTGGATCGCCGCCGCCGCCGTGGTGGCCCTGCCGACCGTGCTGCTGGCCTTCCTGTTCGGCCAGAGCCGCATCTTCCTGGGCATGGCCCGTGACGGCCTGCTGCCCAACCGCCTGGCCAAGATCTCGAACCGCGGCGTGCCGACGGTGGTGACGATCTTCACCGCCATCGTCGTGGCCGTCCTGGCCGGCATCATGCGCCTGGATGAACTGGCGTCGCTGGCCAACGCCGGCACCCTGATGGCCTTCATGGCCGTGGGGGTCAGCCTGATCGTTCTGCGCGTGCGCGAGCCGAACCGCGAGCGCAAGTTCAAGGCGCCGCTGTGGTGGCTGGTCGGCGGCATCGCCATCATCGGCTGCATCACCTTCTTCTTCAGCCTGAAGGCCTCGACCCAGTTCTACTTCCTGCTGTGGAACCTGTTCGGCCTGGCGGTCTATCTGGTCTGGTCGTCGCGCAACTCGCGCCTGGCCAAGGGCCAGGAGGCCGAGGGCTGATGGCCAGGCGCGACCTGTCGGGGGCGGTGGATTTCACCGTCCTCGAGACCATGACCGGCGGCATGGACGACGTGACCGACGAAGTGCTGGGCCTGTTCGCTGAACAGGCCCGCATGTGGTCGGCCCTGCTGGACGCCTCGAGCGAGGGCTGGCGCGACGCCGTGCACACCATTCGCGGGGCCGGGGCCGGCATCGGGGCCAAGACCCTGGCCGAGGTCTGCGCCGCGGTGGAGCATGGCGAACAGGCCGCCGCCCCGGCGGGGCTGGAGCGGGTGCGAACGGCCCTGGACGCGGCCCTGGCCGATGTCGCCGCCTATCGCCACGAACTGGCGCTCAGGAGTTTGAAGGGCTGAAGCATGAGTCCTTCTCCCCTTGTGGGAGAAGGTGGCCCGTCAGGGCCGGATGAGGGGTTTCTCGACTGTTGATCATGAAGCTGACGGATGCGTGGGCATGACCCCTCATCCGTCAGGCTTCGCCTGCCACCTTCTCCCACAAGGGGAGAAGGAAACTCAGACCCGCGTCTTGTCCCAGGTGCCGAACTCGTGGGCGATGCAGCGGTCGATCAGCAGGCGCCAGACCGGCTCGGCGATGTCGGGCGAGAGACCGGCGGGCTCGGCCGCCTTCAGCACCTTGGCCACCACGTCGTCGATGCGGGCCTGATCGAAGACGGCGTCGCGGTTCGGCTTGATGCGGGCGGCGGCGTCCATGTAGCGCTGGCGCTCGGCCAGCAGGGTCACCAGCGCGCGGTCGAGCGCATCCACGCCCTGACGCACGTCGACCATGGTGGCGCAGTCCTCGGGCGCCTTGCGCGCGTCGATGGCGACGGTGCGGGGGGCGGTCATCAGGTCAGCCGACAAAGGCGCGCTCCAGAACATAGTCGCCGGGTTCGGCGTTCGAGCCTTCCTTGAGGCCATAGGATTCCAGCAGTTCGCCGGTCTCCTTGATCATGGCCATCGAGCCGCACAGCATGACGCGGTCGCTGTTGGGCGAAAAGCCGATGGGCAGTTGCAGGTCGGCGAAGACGTCGCCCGACTTGATGCGGTCGGTGATGCGGCCCGGCGTCTCGAAGCGTTCGCGCGTCACGGTCGGATAATAGGTCAGCTGGGCCTTGGCCTCGTCGCCGATCAGGGGATCGTTGTGGATGCCGTGGGTGAAGAAGTCGCGATAGGCCAGGTCGGCGACGTTGCGCACCGTGTGGCAGACGATGACCTGCTTGAACCGCGAATAGGTCTCGGGGTCGCGCGCCACCGACAGCCAGGGCGCCAGGCCGGTGCCCGTGCCGATCAGCCACAGACGCTCGCCGCCGGTCAGGGCGTCCAGCACCAGGGTGCCGGTCGGCTTCTTGCCCATCAGCACGCTGTCGCCCGGCTGGATCTTCTGCAGGCGCGAGGTCAGGGGGCCGTCCTCGACCTTGATGGAGAAGAACTCCAGCTCCTCGGCCCAGAAGGGGCTGGCGATGGAATAGGCGCGCAGGATGGGCTTGCCGCCGTCTTCGCCCGGCAGGCCGATCATGACGAACTCGCCCGAGCGGAAGCGGAAATCCTCGGGCCGTTTCACGCCGAAGCTGAACAGCTGGTCGTTCCAGTGGCGGACCCACAGGACTTCGAGATCGTGGAACGGGCTGGCCTTGACGGGCGGCGCGGCGAGGGAGGCGTCGGACATGGGGCCTAACTAGGCGGTCGAGGGCGATTGCGAAAGGTGGTGCGGCGATCCTTCCATCCTTGCGGCGGCAGGGATGCTGAACCGCAATCGGCCAGCCTGCCTCTCCGCCTGTGCTAGGCTGCGTTCCGGTCGAGTGGGGGAAATGATCGCGCGCCGCATGGGATTTCAGACGATTCAGACGAATTGGACTCTGTTTTTCTCCCTTCTCCCCTTGTGGGAGAAGGTGGCGGGCGGAGCCTGACGGATGAGGGGTCTCGCGACCTGTCCGATCACGCGGCTTTTGCCCCTGTCGGAGAAACCCCTCATCCGAGCCCTTCGGGCCCACCTTCTCCCACAAGGGGAGAAGGACGAATTGCGGATGACGACGGAGGATTCCGCCTCTAGCTTCGCCGCCATGCGCACTTTTCTCCTTGCTTCGACGATCCTGATGGCCGCGACCTCGGCCTTCGCCCAATCCACGCCGCAGCCCGCGACGCCGCCCGCCGCCACGGCGCCCGCGTCCTCGATCCTGACGGTCGAGCGGGTCTTCTCGAACCCTTCGCTGGCCGGGCCGGTGGCGCGCGGCGTCAGCCTGTCGCCGGACGGCGAACTGGTCGCCTTCCTGCGCTCGCGCGAGGATGACGTGGACGTGCTGGACCTGTGGGCCGCGCCGGTGAAGGGCGGCGAGCCGTTCAAGCTGATCGACGCCCGCGCCCTGGTCCCCGATGCGGGCGAACTGTCCGAGGCCGAGAAGGCGCGCCGTGAACGCATGCGCATCAGCCAGCGCGGCGTGGTCGAAT
Source organism: Brevundimonas naejangsanensis (assembly GCF_003627995.1). Classification (NCBI taxonomy): domain Bacteria; kingdom Pseudomonadati; phylum Pseudomonadota; class Alphaproteobacteria; order Caulobacterales; family Caulobacteraceae; genus Brevundimonas; species Brevundimonas naejangsanensis. The sequence goes on from NZ_CP032707.1 coordinate 1,996,242, forward strand.
ATTCGTGGGACGAACAGGGCCGCTACATTCTGGCGCCGCTGGAAGGCGACGTCTTCCTGGCGAACCGCGCCGACGGCTCGGTGCGACGTCTGACCGAGACGACGGCCGATGAGATCGACGCCAAGGTGTCGCCCAAGGGCGCCTTCGTCAGCTTCGTGCGCGACCAGAACCTGTTCCTGATCAACCTTGAGACGGGCGCCGAACAGGCGATCACCACGGACGGCAAGGACCTGATCACCTGGGCCACGGCCGAGTTCATCGCCCAGGAAGAGCTGGACCGCGACACCGGCTATTGGTGGAGCCCGGACGAGCGCTACATCGCCCTGCAACGCACGGACGAGAGCCCGGTCGACGTCATCCCGCGTCTGGACATCACCGGCGGCGGGGCCTCGGTCATTTCGCAACGCTATCCGCGCGCCGGGCGGCCCAACGCCGTGGTCGAACTCTATGTCCAGGACGTGCAGAGCGGCCAGCGGGTCAAGGTCGATCTGGGCGCCGATACCGACATCTATCTGGGCCGGGTGAACTGGGCGGCGGATGGCTCGGTCGCCTATGTCCAGCGCCTGTCGCGCGACCAGAAGCGGCTGGACCTGCTGAGCGTCGATCCGGCCACGGGCGCCAGCCGCGTGATCGCCAGCCAGACCTCGAACGCCTGGGTCAACGTCACCCATGACTTCAAGGCGCTGAAGGACGGGAACTTCATCTGGTCCAGCGAGGAGAGCGGGTGGCGTCACCTGTACCTCTACGCCAAGGACGGACGCCGCCTGCGCGCGATCACGCGCGGCGACTATCCGGTCAAGTCGCTGGCGGGCGTCAACCAGGACACGGGCGAGGTCTTCTTCACCGCCTCCATGCGCGACGGCAAGGAATACCCGATCGAGCAGCAGCTGTTCCGCGCCAGCTATAAGCGCACGCTGGCGCCGAGCGAGGTCACCCCGCGCGGCGGCTGGTGGAGCGCCACGGTCAACGGCACGGGCACGGCCTATGTCGGCAACTACAGCGACGTGAACACCCCGTCGCAGTCGGCGCTTTATTCGATCAACGGTCAGCGCGTGCGCTGGATCGAAGAGAACAAGCTGCAGCCCGGCCACCCCTTCTGGCCCTACGCCGAGCGCCAGCAGAAGCCGACTTTCGGCACCCTGCAGAGCCATGGCGAGACCGTGGTCTGGCAGATGACTACGCCGCCGGGCTTTAATCCGTCGAAGCAGTATCCTGTGGTGATGCAGGTCTATGGCGGCCCGTCGGGCGGCGGCGTCAAGAACGCCTGGCAGGGGGCGACGACGCAGTTGCTGACCGAGGCGGGCTATATCGTCTTCCGCTTGGACAACCGGGGCGAGGGCGACCGCTCGGCCGCCTTCAAACAGGCCCTCTATCTGAAGATGGGCCAGCCCGAGATCGAGGATCAGGTCATCGGCGCCGACTATCTGCGCTCGCTGCCCTACGTCGACGCCGACCGCATCGCCATGATGGGCTGGTCCTACGGCGGGTTCATGAGCCTGATGGCCCTGACCGAGCCGAAGATGGGTCTGGCCGCCGCCCTAGCCGGCGCCCCGCCGACGGAGTGGAGCCTCTACGACACGGCTTACACCGAGCGGTACATGTCGACGCCGCAGGCGAACGTAGAGGGCTACGCCGCCTCGGACGTGCTGGGCCGTCTCGACCACCTGACCGGACGTCTGCTGCTGCTGCACGGCATGGCCGACGACAACGTCATCTTCGAGAACACCACCCGGGTGCTGAACGCGCTGCAGGAAAAGAGCATCCCCTTCGAGACCATGCTCTATCCGGGTCAGCGCCACGGCGTGCGCGGCAATGAGAGGCAGCTTCACCTATGGCGCACCTATCTCGACTTCCTGGACCGCACCATCGGCACGCGGGCGCCCGCAAAGGCGGACTGATCGCGGCGGCGGCCGCCGGGGCTCTCTGTTGGGGGGCTGTAACCCCGGCAGCCGCCCAGGCGACAGCATCCCATTCCGGCTGTCGCTTGCTCAGCCAGATGGCTCCCGCCGAGCAAGCTGAAATTCGTCGCGGCGCCGTGGCGCGTGGCGGCTCCATTCCCGATGGAGCCGACATCGAGGTCTGCCGAGAGCGGGCGCCTTCGGCGGCGTCTTTCGTTGGAATGCTGCAGCTGACGGATGCGCGTTATGGGAGCGTGCTCCGATGGTCGCGGCCAGAAGCCATGAGGATGCAAGACGGAAGCTCCGCTCAGATGCGGGGCATGATGGTTCTCCTCAAGGACAATATCGAGACGCGCGACATGCCGACCACGGCCGGATCTCTGGCCCTGGCCGACAACGCGCCCGGCCGCGACGCCCCCATCGTGGCGCGGTTGCGGGACGCCGGCGCGGTGATCCTGGGCAAGACCAATCTGTCGGAATGGGCCAACATTCGTTCGTCGCGCTCCATCAGCGGCTGGAGCGCCGTCGGCGGCCAGACGCGCAATCCCTATGATCCGGAGCGGACGCCGTGCGGCTCGTCCTCGGGCAGCGCCGTGGCGGTCGCCATCGGCCTGGCGCCCGTCGGCATCGGCACCGAGACGGACGGCTCCATCGTCTGCCCGGCCTCGGTCAACGGCGTGGTCGGGTTCAAGCCGACCGTGGGCCTGGTCAGCCGCACCCACGTCATCCCGATCAGCCATTCCCAGGACACGCCGGGCCCCTTCGCCACGACGGTGGAGGACGCGGCCATCGTCCTGACCGTCATGGCCGGGTCCGATCCGGCCGACCCGGCGACGGCCGAGGCGGACGCGCGCAAGGTCGACTATCGCGCGGCCCTGGACCCCGGCAGCCTGCGCGGCGCGCGACTGGGGGTGATGGGCTTCCTGCTGCCCGCCTATTCGCCCGAGACCCGGGCGGAGTTCGACCGGGCGGTGGCCGCCCTGCGCGCCGCCGGCGCCGAGGTGGTCGAGATCGCCGCGGGGCCGAACCTGCAGGCCATCGGCGGCTGGGAGCTCACCGGCATGCTGACTGAGCTGAAGCACGGCCTGAATGCCTATCTGGCCTCGACCGACCCGGCCCAGGTCAGGACGCGGACCCTGGCCGAGGTGATCGGGTTCAACGCCGCCGAACCGCGCGAGACGGAACTGTTCGGGCAGGAGTTCTTCGAGATGGCCGAAGCGACCTCCGGGCTGGACGACCCGGCCTATCTCGAGGCGCGGGCCAAGGCGTTCCAGGCGGCGGGGCCGGACGGCATCGATCGCATGATGCGCGAGCACGGCGTGGCGGCCCTGATCGCCCCGACCACTTCGCGCGCCTGGACCAATGATCCCAACGACGACGACCGCGCCCAGGGCTCGGCTAGCCGGCTGGCGGCCGTGGCGGGCTATCCGCACCTGACGGTGCCGATGGGCTTCGATCGCGGAATGCCGGTCGGCCTCAGCTTCATCGGCGGCCAGTGGGACGACGCCCGCATCCTGTCGCTGGGCCACGCCTACGAACAGGCGACGCGCGAGCGCCGACCGCCGCCGGGGTCAGGCGCTTCGGGCGGCTAGAAAAACAGAGTCCAATTCGTCTGAATCGTCTGAAATCCCCTCTGCGGTGCTGAGCGAGGGGCATGATGAGGCATGGCCGGAAGGCGGCGGGCAAAAGCGCTTGGGAAGGGCGCAAGGCCGCGAATTCATTGAGATCGGGGCGCGGGATCAGGGTGGCTGTCCCAATCCGGAACGCTCAGCCTGCCTTCTTCTCCCGTCATTCTCGGGCCTGTCCCGAGAATCCATAAACTCGAGGTTTGATCCCAAGGCGCGCGGGCGGTGGGCCAAGGTTGAGTGTCTGGATCCCCGGGACAGGCCCGGGGATGACGGCAAGAAGGAAACGGCCCTCGGGACGAGCCCGAGGGCAACGACGCATCAGTCGCGGTAGTTCAGCGCCGGGGTGCGGTCGCCCAGCAGGGCGCGGTACTGGAAGTTCGGGCCGCGACGGCGTTCGAACTCGGCCTTGGCGGTCGCGATCGTCTCGGGGCTCTGGAACAGTTCGGCGGTGGTCAGGGCCAGGGTCTTGGCCGCCAGGTGGGCGCCCTTCAGGCCGATGGTCGTGCCCGCCGCCACCACGTTCTGCCAGGAGTGGCCGGCCGAGCCGGGCACGAAGGTCGCCGTCGACAGGCCGACCGTCGGGGTGACCCAGGACACGTCCGACACATCGGTGGAGCCGCCGAAGTCGCCGCCGATCACGGCGTCCTCGATCTGGCCGACGCTGGCGAGGTCCGGCTTGGTCGGCAGGGTCTTCTGGATCTCGGTGGCCAGGGCGATTTCCTCGGGCGTCCAGGTGATGCCGCCGACGCTGCGCAGGTTGCGGTCCATGACGGTCATCAGGGCCTCGTTCGGCAGCATGGAATAGACGCCGCCGATGGCCTCGAACTCGACGCGGGTGCCGGTGCCCAGGGCGGCGCCGTCGGCGGCCAGCTTCACCCGCTCCAGCACGTCGCGGACGATCTCCGGATTGTTGTGGCGGACGTAGTAATAGGCCTCGGCATAGGCGGGGACGACGTTGGGCGCCTTGCCGCCGTCGGTAATGGCGTAGTGGATGCGGGTGCGGTCAGGCACGTGCTCGCGCATCAGATTGACCATGGCGTTCATGGCCTCGACGCCGTCCAGGGCCGAGCGGCCCTTGTCGGGCGCGGCGGCGGCGTGGGCGGCGGTGCCGTAGAAGCGGAACTTGCCCGAGACGTTGGCCATGGTGTCGCCCTGGCGGGCCGAGTTCACATTGCCGGGGTGCCAGTGCAGCGACACGTCGACGTCGTCGAACAGGCCGTCGCGGACCATATAGACCTTGCCCGAGCCGCCTTCCTCGGCGGGGGTGCCATAGACGCGCAGCTCGCCCTTGATGTTGTTGGCGACCATCCATTCCTTGACCGCGATGGCGGCGTGGACCGAGGCGGCGCCGAACAGGTTGTGGCCGCAGCCGTGGCCGCCCGCCGCGCCGGCGGATTCCTGCACGGGGTTCAGGGTTTGCGACAGGCCGGGCAGGGCGTCGTACTCGGCCAGGACGGCGATGATCGGGCCGTCGCCGGTCTTGAAGCTGGCCAGGAAGGCGGTCGGCTCATTGGCGATGCCGGGGGTGACGGTGAAGCCCGCGTCGCGCAACTGGCCCTGCAGCAAGGTGGAGCTCTGCGTCTCCTGATAGCCCAGCTCGGCGAATTTCCAGATCTCCAGCGCGGCGTGATCCAGGGCGGGCTGATTGCGTTCGACCGTGCCGGTGATCTGGGCCTTGGCCTGGGGCGACAGTTCGGCGGCCATGGCGGGGGCGGCGAGGCCGGTCAGGGCGGCGGCGAACGCGAGGACGCGCATCGAGACGGGTTTCATCAGGGAACTCCAGAAAACTGACTTCGTGAAAGCGAAAAGGGCGGGGGATGGTCGTCCCCCGCCCGAGAAGGCCTCAAGACCGGATCAGAAGGTCTTGCGGATGCTGCCGTACCAGTAGCGGCCATAGGGTTGGTGAACCGTGCCCAGGTAGCCGTCGGCGGCCAGCGGCGGCTGCTCGTCGGTCAGGTTGCGCACCCCGATGCGGACGGCGGTCCCTTCCAGCAGGCCGTTGTCGAACTCATACTCGCCGTAGAGGTTGGCGGTCAGCAGGGAGTCCACCACCCAGGCCTGGCCCGCGCCGTTGGTCAGGAAGTCCTGATAGACGCTGCCCGTATAGGAGGTGTAGGCGCCGACCGTGACGTTCTGATAGCGCCAGGTGGCCGAGGCCGACCACTTCCACTCGGGGCGGCTGTTGTCGCGGATCAGGTCGCCCGCCGCGCCGCTGAAGGAGACGACGGGGTCAATCTCGCCCTTGGCCTTGGCGTCCATCAGGGCCTGCACCTGGGGCGAGGGCTCCAGGTAGTATTTCAGCAGGTGCGAGACGTTCAGGTTGGCGCTGAAGTCGCCGACGCGGGTGCCGCGCAGGCTCCACATGACGCCCAGGTCGATGCCCTGGACCTCCTGCGGCTGCAGGTTGTCGTACAGGTCCTTGACGTAGAGGATCTCGCCCGCCGGGGTCAGGCCGGTGCCAGCGTAGATGGCGATGTCCTCGGGCGTGGGCGCGGCGCGCACGACGTTGGGGTTGGACGAGCCCTGCTTGCGCAGCAGATAGTCCAGCGTCAGGGCGTTCTGGCCGCGGAAGACGCCGACCATGCCTTCCTGCTGCACGTTCCACCAGTCGACCGTGACGGTGAAGTCGCCCAGGTTGGCCGGGGTGAAGTCCGGCTGCAGGACCACGCCGAACGACATGGTTTCGGACTCTTCCGGCTTCAGGTTCGGGTTGCCCGCGCGCTGTTCGGCCACGTTGCGGCGAATGCGGGCGGTGTTGACCGAGGCGGCGTCGGGGAAGGCGTTCGGGATGCTGGCCCCGACGCAGCTGCCCAGGCCCGCGATGGCGCCCCGGCGAGACAGGGCTTCGCAATAGGCCCAGTCGGTGCTGCTGTTCGAACGGGTGACGATGCTGGCGTTGATCTGCTCCAGGTTCGGGGCGCGGAAGCCCTGGGCCCAGGAGCCGCGAACGCGGACGCCCTCGGCCAGGTCCCAGGCCACGGCGACCTTGGGCTTGGCCACGTCGCCGAAGTCCGAATAGTGCTCGTAACGGCCCGCCACCTGGGCTTCCAGGTTGTGGACGAACGGGATGTTCATCTCGGGCGAGACCAGGGGAACGGCGAACTCGAGGTAGGCCGAATAGACGTCGCGCTCGCCCTCGGTGTCCGGGTTCATCGAGGAGTTGATCAGGTCGCTGTAAACGGCGCCCGAGACGTCGGTGAAGGTGGTCGTGCCGTCGATGCGATGGTCGCGATCGTCCAGCTGGGTTTCGTGACGCGCCTCGACGCCCGCGGCCATGCCGACGGGGCCGGCCGGCAGGGTGAACAGGTCAGGCCGGGAGATCTTGAAGTCCCACAGGGCCAGGCTGGTTTCGGTATAGCGCCGCATCTTGGTGCGGATGGCGTCCAGGGCGGCCTGGCTGCTGGGCGTGCCGTCGCCGAAGCTCGGGTGAGACAGGTCGCCGCCGTTGAACGGGTTGTAGGCGTCGGGCGTCGACAGGGCGAGTTGCTTCTGCAGGGCGCTGGTGACGATGTTGTCGCTCAGGTCCTCGGCGCTGGCCTCGGAGTAGAGCAGGGCGGTTTCCCAGTTCCAGCCGTTCCAGTCGCCGCGCAGTCCGCCCAGGGCGCGATACTGCTTGTTGGTGACGTCCACCTCGATCGGGCCCAGGTCGCTGAAGCGATAGCCGCTGAGCTGCAGATCGACCCCGCCCGCCGGAGCGGTGATGCCCGGCATGCGGTTCGGGTTGACCGTGCCGTCGGCGAAGGTGATCGGGCCGAACGGGTTGTAGTAGTTGGTCTTGGGGATCGTCAGGATGATCGACGACAGGGTGTTGATCGGCGCCTGGCGCGCCCAGGTCTCGGCGTAGTAGCCGCCCAGTTCGCCGAAGGCCTCGACGCTGTCGTTCAGCTTGTAGCGGCCGGTCATGAACAGGTTGTAGCGGTCGACCTGAGGCATGACGGTCAGGTCTTCGGCCGCGACGTCGGACTGGATGGCCGGATCGACAGAGACGCCCGACTTGACGCACAGGCCATTGCCCAGGGCGGCGGCGCAGTTCTTCAGGGTGCCGGGCTGGATGCCGAAGGAGGCCAGGTTGCTGCTGGCGCCCGGCAGGCGCACGGCCCCGCCCGACGTGCGGAAATAGCCCCAGGGCGTCAGCGACGACAGGCCGTTCAGCGAGGTGCTGGTCTCAAAGCCCGTGCCCGCGAACAGCGGACGGCGGTCGGACGAGGCGGTGTAGTCCTGATCCAGCGTCGAAAGCTCGTCGCGGTGGTCGTAGTTGAAGAAGAGGGAGATGTTGCCCCGGCCGTCGGCGATGTCATGGCCGCCGTAGAGGGAGAAGTTGGTCTCCCACATGTCGGTGCCTTCGGCGACGCCGTACTGGGCCGAGACGGTCCAGTTGTTCATGTCGTCGCGCAGGACAGTGTTGACCACCCCGGCCACGGCGTCGGCGCCGTAGATGGCCGCGGCGCCGTCGCGCAGCACCTCCAGCCGCTTCAGGCCCGACACCGGGATGGCATTGGTGTTGTAGGTCAGGACCGGGACCAGGTGCTCGTTCGCCTGGGACGTCGGGTGGCCCACGACGCGGCGGCCGTTCAGCAGCACCAGGGTGTTGCCGATGCCCAGGTTGCGCAGGTTGACCGAGCCGGTGTCGCCGCGCGCCGAGTTGGAGCTGGCCGGCAGATAGGCCGAGTTGAAGGTCACATCGCCCATCTGGGGGATGGAGCGCATCAGCTCGTCGCCCGAGGTGGCGGCCGAGGACAGAATCTGCTCCTCGCCGATGTTGGTGACCGGCAGCGCCGCCGTCACCTTGGCGCCGCGAATCTGCGAGCCGACGACGACGATCTCATCGAGCTGGGTGGCCTGGTCGGCCTCCTGGGCGGCGGCGGCGGTTGCGCCGAACAGGGCAGTGGTGGCCAGCAAGGCCGTTCTCATGCTGCGACGCGCGAAGACTGAACTCATGAAACTTGGCATCCCCATTGATGATCAGCGCGCGGCTCCCCTCCGATTAGGCGCCTTGTCCCTGACCGATTGTGTCGAAGAGGCGAATCCGGTGAGCGTCGTTCGATGAAAATCAAATTCGGCGCGGCGATTTGCCTCGGTTCTGACTAAATGCGGCCATAGTGGGGTCGTCAACCTTTGCCGAATAAATATTGCTGATATCCGAGATATTGAGCGCTATAATCGCCAAAACTCGCCCTTGAACTGCGGTTTTCAGCAATGCTATCGCTAGGAATATTGACAATATTGTCCTGACGCGGCCGCGCGTTCGCAGCTGTCGAGGGGATTTGTGGCGGGGAACAGCATGCGTTTTGGTTTGATGAGGTCGGCGACGGCGGTGTCCGCGGCGGCGCTGATGTTGCTGGCGGGGCCGGTGCTGGCGCAGGAAGCGGCGGTCCGTCCGGCGACCGGCAGCGGCGGCGACATCGTCAACTACGGCCAGATCCACAGCCCCGTGGTCGGCCGCGGCGGCATGGTGGTCAGCCAGAGCGATCCGGCCACCCGCGTCGGCGTCGAGATCCTGCGCCAGGGCGGCAATGCGGTGGATTCGGCCATCGCCGTGGCCTTCGCCGAAGCGGTGACCCTGCCGCGCGCCGGCAATATCGGCGGCAGCGGCTACATGATCATCCACATGGCGGCGACGGCCCAGCGCCCGGCCCAGACCATCGCCATCAACTATTACGGCACGGCTCCGGCGGCGACGACGCCGGACCTGCTGCTGGACGACAACGGCCGGTTCGACCGTTCCAAGCCGTCAGGCTTCATCAACGTCTCGGTGCCGGGCACCGTCATGGGCATGTGGGAGGCGCACCAGCGCTTCGGCTCCATGCCCTGGGCCGACCTGCTGGCCCCGGCGGTCAAGCTGGCCGAGGAGGGCTATGTCCTGTCCGACGGCGAGGCCGACGCCACGGCGGGCCGGGCGCGGGTGCTGGCCACCGATCCGGGCGCGCGCGAAGCCTATCTGAAGGCGGACGGCACGCCCTATCGCGCGGGCGAAATCTTCCGCCAGCCCCTGCTGGCCGAGAGCCTGCGCAAGGTGGCGCGCGGCGGGGCGGACGAATTCTACAAGGGCGAACTGGCGCGCCAGATCGTGGCCGGCGTCCAGGCCGGCGGCGGCGTCATCACGATGGCCGACATGGCCGCCTATCGCGCCGACGTGTCGGAGCCGATCTGGGGCAGCTATCGCGACCACCGCATCGCCTATATGCCGCCCACGGCCTCGGGGGTCAGCGTCGCCCAGGCGCTGAACCTGCTGGAGCATTTCGACCTGCGCTCGATGGGCTGGGGCAGCGTCGACAGCCTGCACCTGATCTCCGAGGCGATGAAGATCACCTCTTCCGACCGTCGCCTCATCGGCGGGGCGCCGCAGTGGAACACCCCGGCCCACGGCCTGGCCAGCAAGGAATTCGCCGCCGAGCGGGTCAAGCTGATCTCGACCGACAAGACGCTGAAGGCCGCCGACATTCCCGAGGGCAATCCCTATCCGTATGAGAGCCAGGATACGACCCACTATTCGGTGGCCGACGCCTACGGCAATGCGGTGTCGAACACCTACACCCTGTCCAACTCCTATGGCGCGCACGTGGCCCCGGCGGGGACGGGCATCCTGCTGAACAACCACCTGGACAACTTCTCCTGGGGCACGCGCGGCGAGCCGAACTCGCCGGCGCCGGGCAAGCGCCTGGGCTCGACCATCACGCCGATGATCGTGTTCGAGGACGAAAAGCCCTGGCTGGTCACCGGCACGCCGGGCGGCGGCTACATCATCGCCACCATGGTGCAGCTGATCTCCAACGTCATCGATCACCGGCTGAACGTGGCCGAGGCCGCCATGCGTCCGCGCCTGAACCAGGGCGGCGGCGACAGCCCGCTGGAGCTGGAGGGCGGCTTCTCGCCCGACGTGGAGCGCCTGCTGCGCGAGCGCGGCCATACGGTGCGTCCGTCCATGACCATGGGCAGCACCCAGTCCATCATGGTCGAGGGCGATCGATTCCTGGGCGCGGCCGACACCCGTCGCCCGGACGCCCTGGCTCTGGGAGTGCGCTGAGCGGCCGCTTGCCGTTCCGGACGTTCAGTGATCTGAACGTCCGCTGTTGATTCAGTCGGAGGGGGAAGCCGATGTTGCGCAAGGTTCTGCTGGCGGGCGCCGCCGGCTTGGTGTTGGCCGGGGCTGCGGTCCCGACGGCGGCGCAGACGGCGCCCGCTTCGGCTGCCGCGTCGGCCGCCTGGCAGGACGGGCTGTTCGGGGTTCGCCAGGACAGCCGCAAGGGCAAGATTTCGGTGCGCCTGCCCGCGCCGGGGGCGGACGGCGTCCTGGGCCGATACCTCTATCAGCCGGGCCTGTCGGCGGGCCTGGGCATGGATGGGGCGGGGCTGGATCGCTCGGGCCTGGGGCAGGCGCAGATCGTGGTCTTCCGCAAGGTCGGGGACCGGGTCTTCGCCGCGTTCGAGAACACTCGCTTCCGCGCCGTGGACGCCGACCCGGACCAGGTGAACGCCGTCGCCGCCTCCTTCGTCTCGCCGGTCGTCTGGTCGGGCGAGGTGGCTGAGACCGGCGCCGACGGCTCGGTCACGGTCGATCTGTCGGGCTTTCTGGAACGGGATGCGATCAACGCCGTCGGGCGCCTGAAGCGGGCGAAGCTGGGGACCTTCAAGCCCGCCGCCAACCTCAGCTACGTCGACACGGCCGAGACCCTGGTCTTCCCCGACAACGTCGAGTTCCAGACGGTCCAGACCTTCACCAGCGACGAGCCGGGAGGCGAGCTGTCACGCGTCTCGCCCGAGACGCGCTCGGTCACCCTGGCGGTGCGCCATTCGTTCATCCGCCTGCCGGACGAGGGCTTCAAGCCTGTCCTGCACGACCCGCGTTCGGGCACCTCGGCCCAGGTGCTGGTGACCGACTTCGCCGCCGACCTGGACACGCCGGTGGTCAGCCGCCTGGCGCGCCGCTTCCGGCTGGAGAAGACCGACCCTTCGGCTGCCCGCTCGCCGGTGAAGACGCCGATCGTCTTCTACGTCGACCGCGCCGCCCCGCCCGCCATCCGCGAGGCCTTGATCGAGGGCGGCAATTGGTGGGCGCAAGCCTTTGAACAGGCGGGCTATCTGAACGCCTTCCGCGTCGAGCTCCTGCCCGAGGGGGCGCATCCGATGGATGCCCGCTACAACATCATCTCCTGGGTCCACCGCGAGACGCGCGGCTGGTCGACCGGCACCAGCGTTAACGATCCGCGCACCGGCGAGATCGTGCGCGGCGTGGTGCAACTGGGCTCGCTGCGCGACCGCCAGGACAAGATGATCATCGAGGGCCTGGTCGGCGCCGCCCGCGCCGGCACGGGCGGCGAGGACGACCCCGACCGTCTCGCCTATCACCGCCTGCGCCACCTGTCGGCGCACGAGATCGGCCACGCCCTGGGCATCTCCCACAATTTCGCCGCCTCGACCTATGAGGGGCGCGCCTCGGTCATGGACTATCCGGCGCCCTGGGTGATCGCGGACGGCGACCGTCTGGACTTCAGCCGCGCCTATACGACCGGCGTCGGGGCCTGGGACCGCTATGTCGTCGACTGGCTGTACGGCGATGCGCCGGGCCAGGACCCGGTCGCGCGTCGCGCGGCCCTGGCGGCCGAGGCGCAAGCCAAGGGCTATCGTTTCGTCTCGGACGGCGACACCCGGCCGCTGGGCAGCCTGCAGGCCTACGGCGCCATGTGGGACAACGGCGAGGATTCGACGGCGGAGTTCGCCAACACCCTGGCGGTGCGTCGCATCGCCCTGTCGCGCTTTGGCCTGGACAACCTGCCTGACGGGGCGGCTGCGGCGGACCTGCGCCGGGTGATCGTGCCCATCTACCTCTATCACCGCTATCAGACGACGGCGGTGGGGCGGCTGGTCGGCGGCGTGGACTACGCCTATGCGGTCAAGGGCGACGGGCACGAGCGCGCCGACCCTATCGCCGCCGAGCGCCAGCGTGGCGCGCTGGAGGCCCTGATGCGGGCCCTGTCGCCCGAGGTGCTGGACCTGCCCGACCGGGTCATCGACCTGCTGTCCTCGGTGCAGTCGGGCAGCGGCGACCGGCAGACCCAGATCGAACTGTTCGAGGGCAAGACCGACGCCGTCTTCGACCCGTCGTCGGCGGCCGCCTCAGCGACGGAGGTGGTGTTCGAGACCCTGCTGGCGCCCGAGCGCCTGAACCGCCTGGTCGAGCAGCAACGCCGCGATCCGGGGCAGCTGGGCCTGATCGAGACGCTGGACCGGGTGGCCGTGGTAGTGGGGCCGGGCGCCGCCCTGAACCCGCGTCAGGCCGAGTTGCGCCGCGTGGCCCGCGCCCGCTACGCCGCCCATCTGGCCGCCCTGATCCAGGGCAAGGACCTGTCCTCGACGGCGCAGGGCGCGGTGCGCGACAGCGCGCGGCGGTTCGGCGAGCAGTTGAAACGCTGCCGCGGCGACCGGCTGGAAACGGCGCAGTGCGCCTATCTGGCGGAAGCGTTGACGGGTCCGGTCGAGGGGTTGAAGGCGTTGAGCGAGACGCTGCCGGTGGCGCAACCGGTCCCGCCGGGCGCGCCTATCTGAACTCAACCCTCTCCCGGCGGGAGAGGGCTTGAGCCTCGGAGAGCCGGACGCGATCCGCGAAGGCGAGAGGGTGAGGGGCTTGTCCTGTCAGTCGGCGTCAGCCGTGGCGCGACATCTTTTACCGCGAACCCTCACCCTTTCGCGCAAGAACGCTCGCTGCGCTCTCGTGCGCTCAAGCCCTCTCCCAACAGGAGAGGGTCAGGACATCTCGCGCCATGTCTTGCCCGTCACGCCCTCATAGTTGGTCGCGTGATAGACGCCGCGCGCGATCGCTCGGGCCAGGACGTCGGCGGCGACATTGCCCAGCTGGGCGACCGCGATCTGGCGCATGGCCGGGTCCGCGATCACCTTCTTGCCGGTGGACAGGCTGAACAGGGTGTCGCCGTCGAAGGGCGCGTGGGCGGGGCGGATGGCGCGAGCCATGCCGTCCTGCGCCATGATGGCCACGCGCTGAAGCTCGACGCGGGTCAGGGCCACGTCGGTGGCGATGCAGGCGATGGTGGTGTTCTCGCGCGGCTGGGGCCGGAACTTGGACGGGCCCCAGTCCTCGGCCGAGGCGTGCAGGCCCGACGAACCCAGGCCGCCGAACTCGTCGCCGATCTCATAGGGGGCGGCCCAGAAGCTCTTGCCGCCCGGCGCCACGACCGAGCCGACGCTGTTGACCGCCACGATGGCGCCGACGGTCCAGCCTGAGGCCATGACGGCGGAGGCCGAGCCGATGCCGCCCTTCAGCGCGCCCGCCTCGGCGCCATAGCCCGCGCCGGCGGTGCCGAGGTCGAAGCGGTCGCCCGCCGCCTCCAGCGCCTGAACCGAGAGGCGGCGATAGGGCGGCTCCATCTCCCACTGCTTGTCGCCGCCGTTGGCCAGATCATAAAGGCAGGCGGTCGGAATGATGGGCGAGGGCGGCACGCCGGGCGCCCCGCCCATGCCATAGCCGCGCCCGCGCATCCCCATCCATGCGGCGACGCTGTCGGCCGAGCCGAGGCCATAGACCGACCCGCCCGACAGGATGATGGCGTCCACCTCCTGCACTAGGTTTTCGGGGCGCAGCACGTCGGTTTCGCGCCCGGCGGGACCGCCGCCGCGCACATCGACGGCGGCGATGGCGGGCTTTTCGGCCAGGATGACGGTGACGCCGGTGCGCACCTTGGCGTCGTGCGCCTGGCCGACCTTGATGCCCTCGACGTCGGTGATCAGGTTCAGCGGCCCGGTGCGGCCCGAGGCGCGCGGGGCCTGTTTTGCGCTCGCAGCGCCGGCGGCGGAGGCTGCGGCGCCGATCAGGGCCGAGCCGAGGACGGTTCTGCGGTTCATCCGGCGGTTTCCTTTTCCAGAGCTCTATTGCGGACCAGATCCGGCGTCGCCGCCAGAAGTTTCTGCGTATAGGGATGCGACGGCGCGGCGAAGACGGCGGCCGTCTCGCCCTGTTCGACGATCCTGCCCGCCTGCATGACCAGCAGGCGATCCGTCACCGTGCGCACCACGCTGAGGTCGTGGGTGACGAAGAGGTACGACAGGCCCAGACGGTCCGACAGGTCGGCCAGCAGGTCGAGGATTTGCGCGCGCACCGAGACGTCCAGCGCCGAGACCGCCTCGTCCAGACAGATGACCGAGGGCTCGGTGATCAGGGCGCGGGCGATGGCGATGCGCTGGCGCTGGCCGCCCGAGAACTCGTGCGGATAACGGTCGGCGGCGGCGCTGTTCAGGCCCACGCGCTCCAGCATCTCATCGACGCGGCGACGGGCCTCGGCGGGGCTGGGGCGGGCGTCGAGCAGGTGGAAGTTCTCGGCCACCAGATCGCTGACCTTCCAGCGCGGGTCGAAGCTGCCGTAGGGGTCCTGGAACACCACCTGAATGTCGCGGCGGATGGACTTCAGGGCGGCGCCGCGCGCGGCGGTGATGTCGCGGCCCTTGACCCGGACGCGGCCCGCCTGCGGCGTCTCCAGCGCCAGGATGGCGCGTAGCAGGGTGGACTTGCCGCAGCCGCTCTCGCCGACGAGGCCGACGCTCTCGCCGGGCAGGATCGACAGGCTGACCTGATCGACGGCGCGGAAGGCTTTCGACTTGCCGAACAGGGCGGGGGCGCCGCCGTATTCGCGCACCAGTCCCTCGACCTGAAGCACAGGGGCGGCGTCGAGCTGAGGGCGGCTGCGGCGCACGGGGGCGTGTGTCGCGTTGGCCAGCAGGCGTTGGGAATAGGGGTGCGCCATGCCGGTGCGGATGCGGCCGACGGGCGCTGCCTCGACCAGTTCGCCGTCCTTCATCACCGCCAGCCGGTCGGCGGTCTCGGCCACGACGGCGAGGTCGTGGGTGATGAGGATCAGGCCCATGCCGTCCTCCCGCACCAGTCGCTTCAGCAGATCCAGCACCTGAGCCTGCGTCGTCACGTCCAGCGCCGTCGTCGCCTCGTCCGCGATCAACAGTTTCGGCGTCAATGCGATGGCGATGGCGATGGCGACGCGCTGGCGCTGGCCGCCCGACAGCTCGTGCGGATAGCGGCTCAGGGGGAAGCGCTCGGCGGGCAGGCCGACGCGCTCCAGCACGGCGCGGGCCACGGAGAGGGCTTCCTTGCGCGAGGTTTTCTTGTGCAGGCGCACGGTCTCGGCGACCTGATCGCCGATGGTCATGACGGGGTTCAGGGCCGTCATCGGCTCCTGAAAGATTATGCCCACGTCGCGGCCCCGCACCTGTTGCATCACGGCGTCGGGGGCGTTCGAGACGAGCTGGCCGTTCAGGCGGATCTCGCCGGTCATCGTCGCGCGCGGCGGCGTCAGGCCCAGCACGGCCAGAGCGGTCATGGACTTGCCCGAGCCGCTTTCGCCGACAAGGCCGAGGATCTCGCCGGGGGCGACGGACAGGCTGACGTTCTTCAGGATCGGCGTCGAACCGATCGACAGGCTGAGGTCGCGGATGTCGAGGACGGTCATGCTCAACGCTCCCGCCGCACGCGCGGGTCGAACAGGTCGCGCAGGCCGTCGCCGGTCAGGCTGAGGCCCAGCACGGTCACGAAGATGGCCAGCCCCGGCATGATCGCCAGCCAGGGCGCGAAGCCGATCATGGTTTGGGCTTCGGCCAGCATCCGGCCCCAACTGGGCGCGGGCGGCTGGGCGCCGAGGCCGACGTAGGAGAGCCCGGCCTCGGCCACGATGCCGACGGCGAACTGGATGGCCGCCTGCACGACCAGCAGGCTTATCAGATTGGGCAGGATGTGCTGGAGCGAGATCAGCGTCTTAGACTTGCCCGCCGTGCGGGCGGCCAGGACGTATTCGCGGGTCCACAGGCCTTGGGCGGCGCCACGCGCGACGCGGGTGAAGACGGGGATGTTGAAGACGCCGATGGCGATGACGGCGTTGATCGCGCCCGGACCCATGACGGCGGTGATCATCACGGCCAGCAGCAGGGCGGGGAAGGCGAAGATCAGGTCGTTGCCGCGCATGACCAGTTCGTCGATCCAGCCGCCGCGCGCCGCCGCCGTCAGGCCCAGCGGCGTGCCGATCCCGACGCCTATGCCGACGGCGACGAAGGCGACGACGAGGGAGTTCTGCGCCCCCGCCATGATCATCGACAGCACGTCGCGACCGAAGTGGTCGGTGCCCATCCAGTGGGCGGCCGAGGGGGCGGTCAGCTTGGCGGCGATGTTGACCGCCTCGACGTCATAGGGCGTCCAGGCCAACGCCAGCAGGGCGGTCGCCAGCGCGACGGAGGTCAGGCCTGCGCCGACGATCAGCGACAGAGGCCAGCGCACGCGCGGCTTGGTGGGGGCGGTGATGGCGGGGGCGCCGGTCATGCGCGACGCCCCCTCAGGCGCGGATCAGCGAACAGATAGGCCAGGTCGATCAGGAAGCTGACCAGAACCACGGCGAAGACCAGCACCACCACCACGCTCTGCACCACGATCAGGTCGCGCTGGGTGATGGCCTGGAAGACCAGTCGGCCCAAGCCGGGCAGGGAGAAGACGTTTTCGATGATGATGCCGCCCGCCAGCAGGAAGGGGAACTGAAGCCCGAGAATGGTCAGGACCGGGATCCAGGCGTTGCGCAGCGCGTGTCGCCACAGCGCCTGATTGACCGAGAGACCTTTGGCGCGGGCGGTGCGCACATAGTCCTCGTTCATCGTGTCGAGCAGGGCGGTGCGCAGCACGCGGGCCAGGATGGCGGCCTGCGGCGCGGCCAGCGCCACGGCGGGCAGGATCAGGGCCTTGAAGGCGGGCCAGAAGCCAGCGCTCCAGCCGGGGAAGCCGCCCGCCGAGAACCAGCCCAGGTTCACCGAGAACAGCAGGATCAGCAGCATGGCGATCCAGAAGTTGGGCAGGGCGACGCCGATCTGGGTCACGCCGATCAGGCCGGTGTCGACAGCGGTTCCCCGGCGGCTGGCGGCGGTGACGCCGATGGGCAGGGCGACCAGCAGCGACAGGACGGTGGCCATCAGGGCCAGCGGCGCGGATACAGCCAGACGTTCAGCGATCAGGCCGCCGACCGGCACCTGATAGGTGTAGCTGGTGCCGAACTTTCCGGTCAGCAGGTCGCCGAGCCAGGCGAAGTAGCGCTCAAGGCCGGAGCCTTCGAGGCCCATCTGCTGGCGCAGGGCGGCGATGGATTCCGGGCTGGCGTTCAGCCCCATCATATAGCTGGCCGGATCGCCCGGCACGACCTGCAGCAGCAGGAAGATGACGACGGTCGCCGTCAGCAGCGTCAGGGCGTGGCCGCCCAGCTTCTTCAGCAGCCAGGCCGCGCCGAAGCGCCAGGCGACGAAGGCCAGTAAGGCGCCGCCCGCGATCAGGCTGATCCAGCCCCAGGGCAGGGCGCCGCCGGTGCGCTCAGTGCTGGCGGTTGCAGCCGCGCCTGCGCCGGTCCAGTAGGCGCCGGTGACATCGTTGGCGGCGATGGGGCCGTTGATCCACAGGCCGTTCACGTCCGCCTTCCACACGCCGATGCGCGAGGACTGGAACAGGAAGCCGTTGACCGCGTCATCGGCGATGCGGCGTTGCAGATCGCCCAGCAGGCGGTTGCGCGTCGGCTCGTCGGGGGCGGCGTTCACCTGGGCCAGCAGAGCGTCGAAGGCCGGGCTGTCGTAGCCGAAATAGTAGTCCTTGCGGCCATAGATGTCGTAGTCCATCGGTTCAACGTGTTCGACGATGGTCAGGTCGAACTGGCGGCGTTTGAAGACCTGATCCAGCCACTGGGCCCATTCCAGATTCTCGATCTTCGCGCGGATGCCCGCTTCGGCCAGTTGCGAGATCAGCACCTCGCCGCTGCGTCGGGCGTAGGGGCGGGGCGGCAGACGCAGCGTCACGTCGATGCCGTTGGGATAGCCCGCCTCGTCCAGCAGTTCACGCGCCTTGGCCGGATCATGTGGATAGAGGCCGGTCAGGTCGACATAGCCCGGCGCCTGACGCGAATAATGGCTGCCGATCGGCTGGCCGAAGCCGAACATGGCCCCCTGGATCAGGGCGTCGCGGTCGATGGCGTAGGACAGGGCGCGGCGCACCCGCACATCGTTGAACGGCGCCTTGGTGTTGTTGATCCCCAGGATGACCTTGCCCTCGGACGCGCCGACGACGACGCGGAAGCGCGGGTCGCGCTGGAACTGGGCCACGTTTTCGGGCGCGGGATAGTTGGGGAAGGCGTCCACGTCGCCGGCGCTGACGGCGGCGAAGGCGGCGGTCGGGTCGCTGATGAAGCGGAAGACGACGGTGTTCAGGCGCGGCGCCGGCCCCCAGTAGCCGTCGCGGCGGATCAGGGTCAGTTGGCTGCCGCGCTGCCAGCTCTGCAGTTTGAACGGGCCGGTGCCGATGGGGGTGACGGCGTTGGTCGTGGCGCTCTTTGGCGAGACCATGACCGCGTCGCCCCAGGCCAGGACGTAGGGCAGGGTGGCCATGGGGCGCGACAGGTGGATGCGGATTGTCGCCGGGTCGACGACCTCGACATTGCGGATCGGCTCGAACAGGGCCTTCTGGGCGTTGGTCGAGCCCTCGGCGGTGATGCGGTCGAGAGAGAATTTGGCGACGGCGGCGTCGAACGGCGAGCCGTCGGAGAAGGTCACGCCGCGCCGCAGATGGAAGGTCCAGGTGAGGCCGTCGGGGGCGGCTTCCCACGACTCGGCCAACGACGGGGCGACCGCGCCGTTCTGGGTCAGCCTGGTCAGGCCCTCGAAGACGTTGGCGTAGACGACTTCATCCACCGCCGCCGCCGCGCCCGAGGTCGGATCGAGGTTCGGCGGCTCCAGCGGCAGGCCGAGGATCAGACGGTCACGCGGCGCTTGCGCCTGAACCTGCGGCGCCGTCAGGCCCCAGACGAGGCACAGGGCCAGCGACAGCACGAGCGTGATCAGGCCGGACCGAAGCCCGCCGTTCCGGCCACGCCGTCGGGATGCTGTCGCGACGCGTGTCGCCCCTGTCTTCGTCACCTTCCCTCGATCTCCCCTCGTGCGACGTGGCCGATCTGCGTCAGCCTACGTCATGAATTCGGCGTCACGCCATCGGTTAAGCGCGCCTCACCACGGCTGGCGCGCCAGAGAGGCGGGGCAGGCGGCGGTCGCCTCCGTCGCGGCGGCGCGGGCAGCGTCGAACTCCTGCTTGGCGCGGGCGAAGTCGGCCTGGAACGCCGGGTCGGCCTTCAGCCGGGTGACGATGGTCGCGCCGACGATCCGGCCCGCCTCGACGTCGCTGGGATAGTGGACGCCGCAGACGGCGCGGCTTTCGCCGTAGGCCAGTCCGCGCCGCAAAATGGCGTCGGCGCGGTCGGGGGCCAGTTCAGCCAGCACCAGACCCCAGGCCCAACCCAGCGCCGAGTGGCCCGACGGATAGGAGCCGCTGGCCCCCAGCCAGACCTCGGGCGCGATGCAGGTCGGCAGCGGCTCGACCACGAAGGGCCGCTTGCGGAAATAGCCCTTCTTGGCCGGGGTCTGGATCATCTCCAGATCGCCCAGCATTTTGCCCATCAGCAGGGTCAGGGTCGGCATCTTTTCCGGTTCGAATTTGAAGCCCAGGGCGCAGTCGAAGGCGCGCGGGGCGCCGGGCGTCTCGATCTCATTGTCGGCGCGGGCGATGGCCCAGCGCTCGGAGCCTTCCAGCGACCGCATGGCCCGATAGGCGGCGATGTCGGCCTGTTCGCGCAGCGAGCCTTCTTCAGGAGGCGGCGGCAGGAAGTTGGCGGCGTTGGGCGTATTCTCGGCCGTCAGATAGCCGTGCGGGTGGTCGCGGAAGCCTTCCCAGAAGGTTGCGGGCGCAGGCGTGGCGACCGCCGCGGTCTGCGTCGACACGGCGCCGGCGCAACCGCCCAAAGCCCCGCTCAGGGCCAGGGCGAAGCCCATGGCGATGAGAGAAGAAGCGAGGCGCGGCTGGGTCATAGAGAAGCTCCGGTCAAAAGGGATCATGCGGCGACGGCGCCGGGGCGGCCCGATTCAACAGTCCAGGATTTCAGGGTCGACAGGCTGGCCTTGGGATCGCGCACGTCGCTGATCACCTGATAGCGCGTATCCATGCGGTCGGGGCGCACGTCGATCGACATATAGCCGCGCGGGCGGCTGTCGAAGAACTTCACCTGCGGATTATTGGGCATGACCGCCATCAGGCCGTCGTAGCTGGGGCCGGTCGAGGTGATGGAGGAGCCGACGAACTCGGTCGCCACGGTGGCCGAGGACGGGTCGCGGCTGTCCAGCTTCACGTCGTTGGTCCAGAAGGAGTGGTAGTCGCCGCTGAGCACCACGGGGTTGGACGGCTTCAGTTCGGCCAGGGCGCCGGTCAGCCGGTCTCGGGCGGCGGGAAAGCCGTCCCAGGTGTCGGTCCAGTAGCGGTTTTCCTCGGCCGGGCTGCGCGCCAGACGCAGGCCCGCCATGACCAGATTCTGGCCCAGGATGTTCCAGCGCGCCTCGGCGCGGGCCAGACCGTCATAGAGCCAGCGCTCCTGCTCGAAGCCCAGGAAGGTGCGCGACGGATCCAGCCGGTCGGTGCAGGTCGCGTCGGTGACGATCTGGCCCTTGCCGCCGTTCTCGCCGGCGCTGCACGGCTGTTTCGATCGGTATTGGCGCCCGTCCAGCATGAAGAACTCGGCCAGCCTGCCGTAGCGGACGCGACGATGGATCGGCATCTGCAGGGCGGCGCTCAGGCGCGTGCGGCGGATCGGCATGGCCTCGTAGAAGGCCTGATAGGCGGCGGCGCGGCGTTGCAGGAAGTCGGTCGGGGCGACGCCGGAAACCTTGGACCAGACGCCGGAATAGTCGTCCTGAACCTCGTGATCGTCCCAGACGGCGAGGCAGGGGGCGACGGCGTGCAGACGCTGAAGGTTCGCGTCGGTGCGGTGCAGGGCGTAGCGGTTGCGATAGCCTGCGAGCGTCGTGGCTTCCTCGAGGTTGTAAGGGCGCACCACCTGGTCGGCGCGGTCCGGCCCCAGGCTGTATTCATAAATGTAGTCGCCCAGGAACAGGGTCAGGTCGGGCTGTTCGTCGGCCATGTGGCCATAGGCGCTGAAATAGCCGCGCTCCCAGTGCGAGCAGGAGGCGACGGCCAGACGCAGGCGATCCGCGCTGGCGTTCGGGGCGGGGGTGGTCAGGGCGCGGCCGGTCGGGCTCTGCTGGCCCTGGGCGGTGAAACGGTACCAGTAAGGGCGGTGGGGGGCGAGACCGGCGACCTCGACATGCAGGCTGTGGGCGGCGTCGCGGGAGGCGATCGCGTTCCCCGCGGCGACGATGCGGCGGAACTGGTCGTCGGCGGCCACTTCCCAGCGCACCGGAATGTCTGCGGACAGACCGCCCAGCCCATCGGCGGCGAGGGGATCGGCCGCTAGCCGGGTCCAGATGACGAAGCCGTCCGGCGCGGGATCGCCGCTGGCGACCCCCAGCGGGAACAGATAGGCGCCGCCCGCCTGCGCCCGGCCGAAGCTCAGCACGGCGGGCGCGACGACCAGGCCCGTCAGCAGGGCGCGGCGATCAAGGCGGGAGGTGGAAGAATGCATCATGACATCAGCAAAAGGCGGAGGCGGGTCGGCTGAAACCGACCCGCCTCGTTCGGAAGAAAGCCTTAGAAGTCCATCGACAGCCGCACGCCGAAGGTGCGGCCCTGGCTGGGCGAGGTGGTCGGCCGCGACGAGCTGTTGAAGCCGTTGCGGGTCTCTTCGTAGTAGGTGTTGAACATGTTGCGCACCCACAGGCCCGCCCGCCAGTTGGCGCCCGCCGGGCTGACGCTGAAGTTGGCGTTCCACAGCCAGTAGGCGTCGATGATCGAGGCCGAGCTGACCGAGTACAGCTCGTCACGATAGTTGTAGTTGGTCTCGGCGCGCAGCTCCCAGCCCGCCATGTCCCAGTCATAGCCGACCGAACCGCCATAGTTCATCTTGGGGAAGGACAGGCGTTCGCCCGAGCGGTCGTTCGAGATGATGATGTCCCAGGGGCCGTCGGGCGGGTTGGCGGCGACGGTCGCGGCGCTGTCGACGGCGAAGTATTCGTCATACTTGCCCGTCTTGTAGCCGAGGTTCTGGGTGATGGTCAGGCCGTTGATCGGAGCCCAGACCAGTTCCACCTCACCGCCCCAGATGTGCGACTTGGGCACATTGGTGATCTTGCCCAGGCGACCGGCGGTGCGGTCGAACTCGATGCCCTGAACCTGCTGATCCTTGTAGTCGTAGTAGAACAGCGCGCCGTTCAGGCGCAGGCGACGGTCGAACAGGTCGGATTTGACGCCAGCCTCATAGGCGCTGACGATTTCCGGCTTGAAAGGACGAGCGGCCTGAGAGTTCGGAGAGTTGTAGGTGGTGAAGCCGCCTGATTTCACGCCGCGCGCCACGCTGGCGTAGAACAGGGCGTCGTCCGTCAGCTTGTATTCCAGTCCGGTTCGCCCCGTGACTTCCTCCATCGTGGTGTCGAAGGTTTGCGGGGCAGGCGGCAAGGCCGGGGCCGTATAGGTGCCGCGGCTCGTCAGTTCACGCTCTTCCTTCTCCCAGCGCAGGCCCAGGATCAGGTTGAGTCGATCGTTGACCTGATAGGAGTTGTGCGTGAACAGACCGAAGGCGGAGACGCTCTGGTCGTAAGCCGTGTTGATCAGGCTGGACAGATAGTTCGGCGGGGTCGAGCCTCGGAACTCGGTATAGAATCCGCCGTCGATGCTCTCATCGGCGTAGTGGGCGCCGACCATCCATTGCAGCGGGCCGTCGCTGGTGGAGCTCAGGCGGAGCTCTTGAGCAAAGACATTGATGTCATTGTAGAAATAGACATCGGACTCCTGGAAGCGCGTGCCGTCCCAGTCGTTGTATTCCTTGCGGGAGAAGGTCTGGTAGGCGGTGATCGACGACAGGTCGGCCCAGCCCAGATCGGCCTTGATGCGGGCGTTGACGTCGAAGCCGTCGTTGTCGCGGAACGGCTTGGCGTCGGTCGAAACGCCGGCCACATCGGCCAGGCGTTGGGAAATGCCCCAGCCCGTGATGCGCCAGGCCGTGTCCTTCGGATAGGTAACGCTGCCGTTGGCGACCTTATAGGGCCCCAGCAGGCGGAAGCCGCGGCCGTCGGACTTGTCGATCGAATAGGTGGCGGCCAGGTCGACGGTGACCGTCTCGCTGGCGTCCCAGGTCAGGCGGCCGCGAATGGCGCTCTTGTCGAGGTCGCCGAGCTTTTCGCCGGTGTCGCGGTGGTATTGCCAGGCGCCGCCCTGTTCGGTGACGGCGGCCAGGCGGCCCAGCAGGTTCGGCGCGATCTGGCCCGAGACGTAGCCCTCGACCTTGAAGCGGTCGAACGTCCCGTATTCGGCGTTGAAGCCGGCGCGGAAGTCGGCCGTCGGGGCGTAGGTGATGATGTTGACCGCGCCGCCGGTGGTGTTGCGGCCATAAAGGGTGCCCTGCGGGCCGCGCAGGACTTCCATGCGGGCGATGTCGAACAGGGCGCCTTGCGTGGTCACGGTATAGGGGTGGGCCACTTCATCGACGTAGATGCCGACCGTGGAGGCGTTGTTCGAGGAGTATTCGCGCGCGCCGATGCCGCGGATGCGGAACTGGGGCTGGCCGCCGCCGAACTGGCTGTCGACCTCCATGTTGGGGACGGCGTTCTCCAGGTCGTTGACGACCGAGATGCCCTTCTCATCCAACTGCTCGCCGCCGACGACGCTGAGCGAGACGCCGACGTCCTGGCTGGCCTGTTCGCGGCGCTGGGCGGTGACGATGACTTCATCGACGCGCGTGGCCTGTTGTTCGCTGCGCGTCCCGCTCTGAGCGCTGGCGACAGTGCAGAAAGATATCGTCAGCAGGCTGACAGATGACGCGAGGATATACTTCTTCACTTAGTTCCCCTCAATCCCGTTGGTATCAAGATGTTTGCTTGATGATTGTCGAAAGCCGATCGATCAACTCGTCGATCTGGGCGCGGCTGATAATCAAGGGAGGCGACAGAGCGATGACGTCCGCCGTGACCCGCACTAGAATTCCGTCGTCGAACGCGCGGTGGAACACCTCGGTGGCTCGGGCGCCCGGCGCGTCGGCGCGCGGGGCCAGTTCGATGCCCGCGACCAGGCCCAGGTCGCGCACGTCGATCACGTGGGGCAGGCCTTTCAGACTGTGCACCGCGTCCTGCCAGTAGGGCGTCAGTTCAGTCGCGCGCTCGAACAGGCCTTCGCTTTCATAGACGTCCAGCGTCGCCAGGCCCGCCGCCGCCGCCAGCGGGTGGCCGGAATAGGTGTAGCCGTGGAAGAACTCGATGCCCGGCCCGGCGGCGCCCTCGACCACGGACTGATAGACGGCGGCGCTGACGCCGACGGCGCCCATGGGCACGGCGCCGTTGGTCAGCCCCTTGGCGCAGGTCAGCAGGTCCGGCGTCACGCCCAGGGCCTCGGACGCCGTTAGCGCCCCCATCCGGCCGAAGCCGGTGATGACCTCGTCGAAGATCAGCAGGATGCCGTGCCGCGCCGTGATCTCGCGCAGCCGCTCCAGATAGCCGACCGGGGGCACGATCACTCCGGCCGAGCCGGACATGGGCTCGACGATGACGGCGGCGATGGTCTCGGCGCCGTGGCTCGCGATCAGGGCCTCCAGCTCATCGGCTAGGTGCAGGCCCCAGGTCGGCTGGCCGCGGGTGAAGGCGGCCTCGTCCAGGTTCAGGGTGTGCGACAGGTGATCGACGCCGGGCAGGGTGGGGAAGCCGCGCCGGTTGTTCTCCAGCCCGCCGACGGAAATGCCGCCGAAGCCGACGCCGTGATAGCCCTTCTGACGGCCGATCAGGCGGGTGCGGTTCTCGAACCCCTTGGCGCGCTGATAGGCGAAGGCGATCTTCAGGGCGCTGTCGACCGCTTCCGAGCCCGACCCCGCGAAGAAGACGTGGTTCAGGTCGCCGGGCAGCAGCATGCCCAGGCGCGACGCCAGCTCGAACGCCAGCGGATGCCCCAGTTGGAAGGTCGGAGCGTAGTCCAGGATCTCGGCCTGGCGCTGGATCGCCTCGACGATGGGTTTGCGGGCGTGGCCGGCGTTGACGCACCACAGGCCCGCCGTCCCGTCCAGCACCGCCCGGCCGTCGGGGGTGAAGTAGTGCATGTCCCGGGCCGAGGCGAACAGGCGCGGCTGGGCCTTGAAGGCGCGGTTGGCCGTGAAGGGCATCCAGAAGGGATCGAGATCGTTGGCGGCCTTGCCGGCGCTTGGGGCGGTCATGCGTTCATCCTTCGTCGCGGTCTGCGCCGCCTGGGGCCGTCACGGCCGACTTGAACCCTTTCGGGCATGAGTAGCCGACGGATCGATATTGGCGGCAAGCCTGTTTCTTACGTGGCCTATGTTGCTGAGATCGATGGGATAAATATTCCAATGATCGCTATAATGATCGCCCGCAACAGCGCGGTCAGAAGGTCGGCGGGGTGCAGGCGCTGATGACCACGCAGGGGATGTCGCCCACGTTGCGGAAACGGTGCGGCAGGACGCTGGGAAACAGGTAGCCGTCGCCCGCCTTCAGCACCCGCGACTGGCCGTCGACGGTGACTTCCAGGCGGCCGGAGATGATCAGTCCGCCTTCCTCGCCTTCATGGGACAGCATGACCCGGCCGCTGTCCGAGCCGGGCTGATAGGTCTCGTAAAGGATCTGCAGGCTGGTGTCCTGGCCCGAGCCGAGCTGGCGATAGGAGACCTCGCCGCGCGAGATGTCGGTCAGTTCGTCGTGGCGATAGAAGTATTTGGTCGGGGTCTCGAATTCCGAACTGAAGAACTCGCCCAGGGAGATGCCCGCCGCGTCCAGCAGCCGTTTGAGCGAGCCGACGGACGGGCTGGTGCGGCCGCTCTCGACCAGGCTGACGGTGCTGGACGGCACGCCCGCCTTGCGCGCCAGGGCGCGTTGCGACAGGCCGAGGCGATCCCGCAGCGCCCGCAGGCGCGGACCGATGATGTTTTCTTCGTCCATATCGCCGCGCGCCATTCCGTCAGCTCCGCTTGCGGGTCAGCAGGTCGTAGGCGGCGCGGGCCATGACCTTGGCGGAGTTGGTCATGTCCTCGATGCCCACCCATTCGTCGGGCTGGTGCGCCAGGTCGAGGACGCCGGGGCCGTAGGCGATGCAGTCCTTCAGCTTGCCGATGCGGTCGATGTGCTTCTGGTCATAGGTGCCGGGCGAGCAGACGAACTGGGCCTTGCGCCCCAGCACCGTCTCGATGGCGGCGGCGGTGGTGCTGGCGACGGGGCCGTCGCGGTCGGCCATGCTGGGCGCCACTTCGAACAGGTCGCGCATCTCATAGCGAAAGCCGTGGCGCTGGGCGGCCAGCCCGTCGAGGATGGCCTTCACCTCGCCCTTCACCTCGTCCAGCGTCTCTTCGATCAGGAAGCGGCGGTCGATGATCATGCGGCTGGAATCCGCCACGCAGGGGGCGGGCAGGCCGTCGAAGCCTTCGTCCTGGCCGCCGTGGATGGAGTTGATGTTCATGGTCGACTGGCGGGCGCCTTCGGGCACCACGGGCATGTCGGAACGGCGGGCGGCCATGGCGGGGTAGAGCTTGCTTTCGAACTCCTCCATCACCGCGCCCATGTGGCGGATGGCCGAGTCGCCCAGGAAGGGCATGGAGCCGTGGGCGATGCGGCCCTTGGTCTCGATCTCGGCCCACCAGACGCCGCGATGGCCGATGCAGACCCGGTCCACGTTCAGCGGCTCGGGGATGATGACGTGGTTGACCTTTGGTTCGGAGAACCAGCCGCGCTCGGCCAGATAGGCGACGCCGCCGTAGCCCCCGGACTCCTCGTCCACCGTGCCGGAAATCTCTAGCGCGCCCGGCAGGGGCAGGCCGGAATCGATCAGGGCCTCGACCGCGATGATGGAGGCGGCCAGCCCGCCCTTCATGTCGCAGGCGCCCCGGCCATAGACGCGGCCGTCCTTCACCTCGCCGCCGAACGGATCGACGGTCCAGCCCGCGCCGACCTCGACCACGTCGATGTGGCTGTTGAAGTGGACGCAAGGGCCGGGCTCGGAGCCGGTCCAGCGGGCGATGACGTTGGTGCGGGGATACTGGTCGCTGTCGCCCGGCGAGCCTTCGCCGCGCACATATTCGACGATGAAGCCGCGCTTCTTCAGCCGCTCGCCGATGTATTCGGCGCAGGGGCGATAGGCCTCGCCCGGCGGGTTGATGGTGGGAAAGCGGATCAGGTCCTGGGTCAGGGCGACCAGTTCGTCGGTGCGGCCGTCGATCAGGTCCATGACGGTCTGCATTGTGGGGGCGCTCATTGGTGGAACCTCACTGGGCGTCCAGCGCGGTCAGAACCGCGTCGGTCATCTCGATGGTGGAGACGGCGGCGATGCCGGCGTGGGCGATGTCGGGGGTGCGGACGCCGCTATAGACGACGTGGCGCACGGCGCGCTCCAGACGGTCGGCCAGGTCCGCTCGGTCGAAGGACCAGCGCAGGCACAGGGCGAAGGACAGGATGGTCGCGATGGGGTTGGCGACGCCTTGGCCCGCGATATCGGGCGCCGAGCCGTGGATCGGCTCATACAGGCCCCGGCTGCGGCCGCCTTGTCCGAGGCCGGACAGGGAGGCGGAGGGCAGCAGGCCCAGCGACCCCGTCAGGGCCGCCGCCGCGTCGGACAGGATGTCGCCGAAAAGGTTGTCGGTGACGATGACGTCGAACTGGTCCGGGCGGCGAACCAACTGCATGGCGCAGTTGTCGGCGTACATGTGCGACAGCTCCACGTCGGGATAGTCGGCGGCGACCTCGGTCGCCACGGCCCGCCACAGGGCGCCGGTCTCCATGACATTGGCCTTGTCCACCGAGCAGACGCGGCGCTGGCGGGTGCGGGCCAGTTCGAACGCCGTGCGGCAGACGCGGGCGATCTCGGCCTCGGTATAGGCCTGGGTGTCATAGGCGCGGCGCTGGCCGTCGGGGGCGACCTCATTGGCGCGGGGCAGGCTGAAATAGACCCCCGCCGTCGCCTCGCGCACGATCAGGATGTCGAGGCCCCGGATCAGTTCAGGCTTCAGCGCCGAGGCGTCCAGAAGCTCGTCGAAACAGACGGCGGGGCGCAGGTTGGCGTAGAGGTCCAGCGCCTGACGCAGCCGCAGGATGCCCATCTCGGGCCGCTGGGCGCGAGGCAGGTGGTCCCACTTCGGCCCGCCGACCGCGCCGAACAGGACGGCGTCGGACGCCAGCGCCTGCTGCACCACGTCTTCGGCCATGGGGGCGCCAGCGATGTCGATGCTGGCGCCGCCCGCCAATCCCTCGCTCAGTTCAATGCGCAGCCCGGCGTTCCGGGCCCAGTCGATGACGCGCAGGGTTTCGCGGATGATCTCCGGTCCGATGCCGTCGCCGGGCAGGACCAGCAGTTTGAACACGCGGTCAGATGCAGCGGCCACCGTCGACCTCCAGCGCCACGCCCGTGATCATCGAGGCGTCGTCCGAACACAGGAAGGCGGCGGCGGCGCCCATGTCCTCGGGCGTCGAGAAGCGGCCGATGGGGATGGAGGCCAGGAACTTGGCCCGCACCTCGGGAGTGTCGGCGCCCATGAAGGTCTTCAGCAGGGGGGTGTCGCCCGCCACCGGGTTCAGCGCGTTCACCCGTACCTGGAAGGGCGCCAGCTCGACCGCCATGGCCCGCGTCGCCGTGATGACCCAGCCCTTGGAGGCGTTGTACCAGGTCAGGTTCGGGCGCGGGCTGACCCCGCCGGTCGAGGCGATGTTGAGGATGGCGCCGGACCCTTGCGCCTTCATCGCCGGCACGAAGGCCTTCGACATCAGATAGATGGCGCGCATGTTGACGGCGGCGATGCGGTCGAAGGCCTCGTCCGACAGTTCGTCCAGCGGCTGGGGCGTGTGGCCGACGCCGGCGTTGTTGACCACGATGTCGATCCCGCCCAGCAGGCGGTTGGCGGCCTCGGCCAGGGCGGCCACGTCGGCGGCGCTGGACACATCGACCTTCACGCCCAGATCGGCGTCGCCCAGTTCAGCGGCCAAGGCGCGGGCGGCGTCGCCGCTCAGGTCGGCGACGATGACGCGGGCGCCTTCCTCGGCGAAGCGGCGCGCGATGCCGGCGCCGAAGCCGGAGGCTCCGCCTGTGACGATCGCTCGCTTGCCCTCCAGCCGCTTCGATCTGTTCTCCCCCAAGACGCTTACTCCCTGCTATCCGTGATGGGCCGCGACGGTCTTCAGGACGGTGAAGGCGTAGAGCGCCTCGAACCCTTTCTCGCGACCGTGGCCCGACCTGCCGACGCCGCCGAAGGGCAGTTCGACCCCGCCCGCCGCGCCGTAGTTGTTGATGAAAACCTGTCCCGCGCGCAGCCGTTTCGCCAGCCGCATCTGTCGTCCGCCGTCGGCCGTCCAGACCCCGGCGACGAGGCCGTAGTCCGTGCCGTTGGCGATGGCGACGGCTTCGTCCTCCGTCTCGAACGGGATGACGACGACGGCGGGGCCGAAGATTTCCTGCTGCGCCAGCGGGTGATCGGGCGCGACGTTGGCGAACAGGGTGGGCGCGACATAGGCGCCGCCCTCGGGCAGGTCGGCCAGGGTCGCCTGGGCCACGATCATGCCGTCGGCGCGGCCCTTGTCGATGAAGCTCTCGACCATGGCCTGCTGTTTCTTCGACACCAGCGGGCCGACGTCGCGGTCGTCCATGGCGGGGCCGACGCTTAGGGCGCTGAAACGTTCGGCCATGCGGCGCACGACCTCGTCATAGACGTCGCGCTGGACCAGCACGCGCGAACCCGCCGAGCAGGTCTGGCCTGCGTTCTGGACGCCCGCGTTGACGAGGAAGGGCAGGGCCTTCTCCAGATCCGCGTCGTCGAACACCAGTTGCGGCGACTTGCCGCCCAGCTCCAGCGTCACCGGCACGGCGTTGACCGCCGCCGCCTGCTGGATGGCCACGCCCACCCCGGTCGAGCCGGTGAAGGACAGGTGGTTGATGCCCGGATGGGCGGCCAGCGCCGCGCCCGCCTCGGCCCCCGTGCCGGTCACGACGTTCAGCGCGCCTGCGGGCAGGCCGCAATCCGCCGCGATGTGAGCGAAGGCGAGGGCCGTCAGCGACGCCTGCTCGGCGGGCTTGAGCACCACGGCGTTGCCGACGCACAGGGCCGCCACGACCGAGCGGCCGATGATCTGCATCGGATAGTTCCAGGGGATGATGTGGCCCGTCACCCCGTGCGGTTCGCGCAGGGTGTAAACGGTGTAGCCGTCCTGAAAGGGAATGGTCTCGCCGTGCAGCTTGTCCGCCGCGCCGGCGTAGAATTCGAGATAGCGGGCCAGGGCGATGACGTCGTTGCGGGCCTGCTTCAGCGGCTTGCCGACGTCGAGGGCTTCCAGTTCGGCCAGCAGGTCGATGCGGGCTTCGACCTCGCGGCCCATGCGGGCCAGGATGCGGCCGCGCTCGACCGCCGTCATGCGACCCCAGTCGCCGCCGAAGGCGGCGCGGGCGGCCTGGACGGCGGCGTCCACGTCGGCGGCGGTTCCGGCGGCAAGCTGGCCCATGACCTCGCCCGTCGACGGGTTCTCGATCGGCAGGGTCGCGCCGTCGCCCGCTGCGCCCCAGGCGCCGCCAATGAAGACCTGATCCGTCGGAAAGGGCGCGATCATCGTGTTCGTGCTCACCGCAAGGACGATCGCCCCGTCGACCGCCGCGACCAGTGGGCCCGATAATGGATTGCGCAACAAGCCCTTTATGGGGGTGCCCTAAGTCATTGATCTGCTGTTTCTGACGCTCGTTAAAATGAGCGTCCGCCGCTCGCGGAAACCGAGCAGGGCGAAAAGCGGCAGCGCGGCGACAGTTGCCAATCTTAGTTCGCCGAACATTGTTTACATAAACCGCGCCGCAGCTTACATCTGGGCGGATCGGGGGCTCATGCAATCACAGCGGCCGAAAAGGCGCGCGTGGCCGGTTCGTCTGTGTGCGCCGTCGGGAGGGCGGATTTCGCCGATGTCGCGGTGAAACGCGTTCCTCCGGGCGTGCATGGCCTCCCTGCTTGCTCAGACGTGGCCCAGGAGGTCTCAGTGTCACGACTTATGGTCATCGGCGGCGCGGCCTTGTGCGCGGCCGCGCTTTCGGCGTGCGCGACGGTGGAGCCCACGCCCGTAGCGGTCGTGGCGCCCGTGCCCGCCGTCGTTCGCCCGGCGTCCGCCGCCGTCCAGCCGGTGCTCAAGCGGCGGATCGCGGTCGGGCGGTTCTCGAACAGCACTAGCTACGGGCGCAGTCTGCTGTCGCCCGGTGAGGCCGACCCGATCGCGGATCAGGCCGGCGACATGCTGGCCAACGCCCTGGTCGGATCGGGTCAGTTCCTGGTGTTCGAGCGCAACGACCTGGACTGGGTGGTCGCGGAACAGGCCCTGTCCGGCGTCGGCTCGGACGGCCTGGTCGGGGTGGACGCCCTGGTCATCGGTTCGGTCACCCAGTTGGGGCGGCGGACCGAGGGGCAGTCGGGGTTCCTGAGCTCCACGCGCAAGCAGGCGGTCAATGCGACCGTGGAAATTCGCCTGGTCGACGTGCGCACCGGCCAGGTCTTCTTCACCACCTCGGGCTCGGGCGAGGCGTCGACGGAAGCGGGCGAGGTCGCGGGCTTCGGCTCGCGCGCCGGTTATGACTCGACGCTCAACGACCGGGCCATCGCGGCCGCCATCGCCGATTGCATGACCAACGTGATCCAGCAGCTGCAGCAGCGTCGCTGGTTCACCGACATTCTGCGGGCCGAGGGCCAGACGGTCTATGTCAGCGGCGGCCCCGCCCAGGGCTTGAAGATGGGCGACCGCTTCAACGTCGAACAGGCCGGAGAGACGGTGATCAGCGCCCAGACCGGCCTGCCGATCACCCTGCCGGGGGCGGTGGTGGCGGGCATCGAACTGACCGCCTTCTTCGGCGACGCGCCGGAAACCCAGGGCGCCGTGGCCCGCGTCATCTCCGGCGCCGTTCCCAGCGAAACGCGCGGCCTGCGCGTGGTGGAGGCGAGGCCATGAGAGCCCTGATCTTCGCGGCCGTGATCGGCCTGTCCGTCGCGGGGTGCGCCACCGCCTATCCCACCTCGACCGTCAGCCAGGGCACGCCGGACGGCCGGTTGTGGTTCAGCGGCGCCCCCGCCGGGGCGCGGGTCGTGATCGACGGGGTCGATGCGGGGGAGGCCGCCGCCTTTGACGGGCGCGCCGCGATCCTCGAGGTCACGCCGGGCCGCCATGTCGTCGAAGTGGTGGCGGCCGGCACGCCCATTCATTCTCAAACCGTGATGGTGGGTGCCGGCTCACGCATCCAGATCAAGGTGCGTTGATGCGCAAGATCATCCTTCTGGGGCTTCTTTGTGCGGGGGCCGGCCTGGCCGCCTGCGCCCCGACCAGCCGCTTCGAGTGGGGCGCCTATGACACGGCCCTGTACGCCTACGCCAAGAAACCGGAGACGCGGGACGCCTATCGCGCGGCCCTGGTCGCGGCCATCGAGCGGGGCCGCGCGTCGAACCGGATCGCGCCGGGCCTGCTGGCGGAACTGGGCTACCTGCATCTCGAGGACGGGCAGCAGGCGGCGGCGATCAAATGTTTCGAGGAAGAAATGAGCCTGTTCCCCGAATCCGCCCCCTTCATGAGCGGCGTCATCGCTCGTCTGACCGGCCGGCCCGTCAATGCGGCCGCCTCGACGACCGCCTCAACGACCCGCGCTGGAGAAGCCGCATGAAGGCCGCGCTGAACGCCCTGAGGGGCGCCGTCTGCCTCGCCGCCGCGCTGACGCTGTCGGCCTGCGTCATCGCCGGCCCGCCAGCCAAGGACTATACGGCCTTCCGCGCGGCCAGCCCGCGCAGCATCCTGGTCGTGCCGGCGCTGAACAACACAGTGTCGGTCGAGGCGCCCGACTTCTTCCTGTCGACCATCTCCCAGCCGTTCGGCGAGCGCGGCTATTATATGTTCCCGGCCTATATGGTGAAACGGCTGCTCGAGGAGGACGGCCTGTCCGACGCCGGCCTGGTGCACAACGCCGACGCCTCGCGCTTCGGCGCCCTGTTCGGCTGCGACGCGGTGCTGTTTGTGTCGATCGAGCGCTGGGAGTCGCAGTACATCGTCATCTCGAGCTCCACCAATGTGGAGTTCACCTACACGCTCAAGAGCTGCCGCACCGGCCAGGCGCTGTGGACCGACACCCAGTCCATGACCTACAGCCCCCAGGCGTCCAATTCGGGCAATCCTCTCGCCGACCTGCTGGCCCAGGCCATTGTTTCAGCCCTGGAAAAAGCGGCGCCCAACTATATCCCGCTGGCCAAGATGGCGAACCTCCAGGCCTCCACGATCGCCGGCCGCGGGCTGCCCGCCGGTCCCTATCTGCCGGAGCAGCATCTCAAGGACGCCACGGCCTTTCCGGCCAACTGATCGGGCCGTGAAAGGCGCAGCAGGGGCTTCGGCCTCTGCCGCGCGTGCGCCGAGGAGGGCGGCCGCCCGTCAGGATGGCTTGGCGTACTGTTCGGCGCTCATGACTTCGATGCCGACGAAGCCGTCGTTGCCTTCCACCCAGGCGTCATGGCCGGGGGGGATCGTGTAGGACATGCCGGGGCTCAGGGTTTTCTGAGTCCCGTCATTCATTTTGACGGTCAGGGTCCCCGACAAGACGTGGCCGACGTGCGCCATCTGGCAACTGTCTGTCTTGACGACGGGCTTCACGCACTCGGACCACTTCCATCCCGGCTCCAGTTTGAAGCGTCCGAGGGTGGCGCCGGGCAGCCGAACCACCTCCACCCGAGTCTTGTCGGGGGTCCGCAATTCATCGGGACTGTCGTGGGATTTGGCCTCGAATTTCAAGGCGTTCATTTCGCCGGCACCCATGGCGTCCTCCTGACGTTTCAACACTTGGTCTGACGCATTCGGTTCCCATAACGGCGAGAGCTTCCCGGCGTTCCCGAGGCGATGTGGAAGGGGGCGTCACCCTTCGGCGCGTCTGCGCCGGCGCCGTTTTCGGCGAACGACGCGCCGTCAAGGACGGCCTTTGGACAGCCGTTCCAGCCAAGATCTTGTATTTTGGACCATAAGATCAGTGGTCGATCAGGGTGTCGGTCATGCGCTGGACGCATGGATTGATACGAAACTGCAATATTGTTGCATTCGATCCCCCGACCCTGCTCCTTCCGTCTCAATCGCACGCCCCGATCCAGAACAGGGGCGGCGCAAAGGGCATCGGAAGACCGGGGAGTGACCATGACGGTATCTGTGAACGGACAGGCGCGACGCCTGCTGAATGGGGCGGCGCTGGCGGCGCTGGCCTGGGGCGCCGCGGGCGCGGCCTGGGCGCAGGAGCAGGCGCCTCAACAGCCGGACGACGCGACTGCGGTCAGCGAGATCGTCGTCACCGGCTCGCGCATCCAGCGCAAGGACGCCGACTCGGTCGGCCCTGTGCTGACCCTGACCGCCGAGGACATCAAGAACTCCGGCGCCACCTCGATCGGCGACCTGCTGCAGAAGCTGCCGTCGGCGGGCGTCAGCCTGAACAGCAATGGCACCCAAGGCACCTCTTACGGCGCCTCCTCGATCAACCTGCGCTACCTCGGCGGGGCCGAGGGCAGCGGCAACCGCGTCCTGGTGCTGGTCGACGGCCACCGCTGGGTGGACGGCGTGGGCCAGCGCGGCTTCCGTGACTTCGTCGACCTGAACACCATGCCGCTGGGCATGATCGAGGGCATCGAGGTGCTGAAGGACGGCGCCTCGGCCATCTACGGCGCCGACGCCATCGCCGGGGTGGTCAATATCCAGACCCTGCGCGACTTTGACGGCATCCGCCTCAGCACCCGCTATGGCTCGACCGATCGCGGCGACGGCGAACAGTTCCAGACCATCGCCAACTTCGGCAAGCGTTTCGACAACGGCGCCCTGGTCTTCTCGGCCAGCTATGTGAAGGACAGCCCGATCCTGACGACGGATCGCGACCTGACCCGGGTCTCTCTCGTGCCGCTGACGGCGCCGGGCACCAGCCCCTATGGCCTGTTCACCCTGCCGGGCCTGGCCAACAACGCCTATTTCGGCACGGGCGCGGGCTTCGCCAGCTCGGCCTCGCCGATCACGGCCAATGGCTTCGGCTCCATCGGCGCGGGCGCCCTGGCGGATGACAGCTTCCACGTGGCCAGCCTGCCGGGCGACTATTTCAATCCGCTGACGCAGGGCGTCTACACGACCGGCCCCAGCGAGCGTTACGGCTTCTACGGCCGTTATCGCGGCGACCTGTCCGATACGCTGAGCTTCCACGCCGAGGCCCTGTTCAACCGCCGGGTGTCGGACCAGATGTTCGCCCCGGTGCCGCTGGACATCGGCGGCACGGCGGGCTCGGTGCGCGGCTTCAGCCTGCCGGTGAACCACGCCTACAACCCCTTCGGCACGGCCAACGGGGCGCCGGTCGCCAACGCCCTGGCCTTCAACGCCAACCAGGCCTGGCGCGTGCGCAAGGTCATGTCCGACGTCGGCAACCGCGACAACGTCCAGGACGTGAAGACCTATCGCTTCGGCGCGGGCTTCGACGGCCAGGTCCGCCTGTTCGAGCGCGACTGGAGCTGGGGCGCCTACGGCAGCTACGCCCGCAACGAGATGAAGTCTTCGGCGTTGAACGGCATCAACTACGACAACCTGTTCCTGGGGCTGGGCAATCCGGCGACCTGCGCCGCCACGGCGGGCTGCGTGCCGGTCAATCTGTTCGGGCCGATGAGCGCCGAGGCGGCCGACTACATCCGCTTCACCACGCGCGAATCCAACAGCACCGAGATCTACGACCTGGCGTTCAACGTCACCGGCGACCTGTACGAGCTGCCGGCTGGTCCGCTGGCTGTGGCGGCGGGCTATGAGTATCGCCAGAACAAGGCGACCGACACGCCGGACCCCTTGGTCAACGCGCCGTCGAAATATCTGTCGAGCGCCTACGCCGCCACCTCCTCGCAGACGCGGGTGCCGACGACGGGCCAGTACAGCCTGCACGAAGCCTATGTGGAGCTGGCCGCGCCCCTGCTGCGCGACATGCCGATGGCCCAGAGCCTGGATCTGAGCCTGGCCGCTCGCTACTCCAACTATGACACCGTCGGCGACGCCACCACCATGAAGGTCGGCCTGGGCTGGCGGCCGGTCGAGGACGTGCTGGTGCGGGGCACCTGGTCGCAGGGCTTCCGCGCGCCGTCGATCCTGGAGCTGTTCCAGGGCGGCCGCGAGGTCCTGCTGCAGGTCATCGACCCGTGCAACGGCGGCGCCGCTGCCAACCCCAGCCTGCCGGGCTGCGCCGGCGTGCCCGCGACCTATCACCAGCAGAACCACCAGACCCTGATCCCCGGCACCACCTCGGGCAATCTCGACCTGAAGCCCGAGACGGCCGACACCTACAGCCTGGGCGTGGCCATCAAGCCGCACTGGGTTCCGGGCCTGAGCCTGACGGTCGACTGGTACGAGATCACCATCCAGGACGCCATCGCCTCCCAGTCGGCCGCCCAGATCATGAATCTGTGCGCGGTGCGCGGCGACCCCTACTGCTCGCTGATCACCCGCGACGCCTCGACCGGCGCCGTGCTGAACCTGGTGCAGGGCGCGCAGAACCTGAACGAGATCCGGACCTCGGGCGTCGACGCCACGGCGCGCTATGAGTTCAGCACCTCGGTCGGTCGTTTCGCCGCCATGGTGGACGTCTCCTATCTGAGCGAGTTCGCGACCGTCAGCCCCGATCCGGCGGGCGGCCCGGCCATCGTCGACGACCGCGCGGGCAAGGGCGACCGTTCGCGTTCGACCTATCCGCACTGGAAGGGCCAGACCTCGCTGCGCTGGAGCGACGGTCCGTGGAACGCCCTGTGGCGCGGCCGCTACATCGGCGACAGCACCGACGTGGTGAACCCGGTCAAGGACGCCAAGACCGACGCCGTCTTCTATCAGGACCTCGAGGCCGGCTATCGCTTCGACCGCTACGACACGACGATCACGGTCGGGATCAACAACCTGTTCGACGTGATGCCGCCGGCGTCCTACGCCAACGCGCCGATCAACTTCGACATGTACACCTATGACGTGCGGGGCCGCAGCGCCTACGTTCGCCTGGGCTTCCAGTTCTAGGATCAGGCGCTTTCCATGACGGACACCGAGGCTCCGCCGGCTGACACGGGCCGGCGGAAACGGAACTGGCTCGACCGGATCGAGGCGATGGGCAACGCCCTGCCGGATCCGGTCTTCATCCTGCTGTTCTGCATCGGGGTGCTGGTGGCCGCCTCGGTGGTCGCGGACTTTACTCAGTGGAGCGCGATCAACCCGGTGACGGGCGAGCGGCTGCAGGCCCAGAGCCTGTTGTCCGGGGCCAATGTCGCCCGCCTGCTGGTCGACATGCCCAAGACCCTGACCAGCTTCCCGCCTCTGGGCCTGGTGCTGGTGGTCATGATCGGGGCGGCGGTGGCCGAGCGGTCGGGCCTGTTCGCGGCCCTGCTGGGCGGCGGGGTGAGGCGGCTTCACACCCGCTTCCTGACGCCCGCCGTCTTCATCATCGGCCTGTTCTCGCACCATGCCTCGGACGCGGCCTATGTGGTGCTGATCCCGCTGGCGGCGCTGGTTTACGCCAAGGCCGGACGCCATCCCCTGGCCGGGATCGCCATCGCCTATGCGGGGATTTCGGGAGCCTTTGCGGGCAATGTCATTCCGGGCCAGTTCGACCTGCTGATGCTGGGCATCACCGCCCCGGCGGCGCAGCTTCTGGACCCGAGTTTCACCGTCAATCCGTTGGGCAACTGGTGGTTCACTCTGGCCATCGGCGTGGTCTTCACGCCCATCGCCTGGTTCTTGACCGACCGCGTGGTCGAGCCGCGCCTGGGCGTCTGGGACGGCGACAGCGCGGCGGGCGAGGCGGAGGCGGCCGGCCTCGGCGTGCTGGGGCCGGCTCAGAAGCGCGGCCTGCGGCGCGCGGGCGTCGCCGCCTTGCTGGTCGTCGGCCTGTTCGCCGCCCTGACCCTTTGGCCGGGGTTCAGCCCCCTGGTCGATCATGAGGCCGTCGGGCCGCGCCGCCTGGCGCCCTTCTACGGCGCCCTGATCGCCGCCTTCATGCTGCTGTTCGTCTCGACCGGCTGGGCCTATGGCGCGGCGACGGGGACGATCCGCTCGCACCGCGAGCTGGTGAAGATGATGGCCGAGGGGCTGAAGAGCATGGCCCCCTACATCGTCCTGGCCTTCTTCGCCGCCCATTTCGTCGCCATGTTCAGCTGGTCCAACCTGGGCCCGGTGCTGGCGGTCAAGGGCGCCGAGGGCTTGAAGCAACTGGCCCTGCCGCTGCCGCTGCTGCTGGTCGGCCTCTTGATGATGTCGTCCGTTCTGGACCTGGTCATCGGCTCGGCCTCGGCCAAGTGGAGCGCCATGGCGCCGGTGGTGGTGCCCATGCTGATGCTGCTGGGCGTCTCGCCCGAGATGACCACGGCCTCCTATCGGATGGGCGATTCCATCTTCAACATCGTCACCCCCCTGGCCAGCAACTTCCCCCTGGTGCTGATCATGTGCCAGCAGTGGAAGCCGAAGTTCGGGGTCGGGTCGATGATCGCCCTGATGCTGCCCTACAGCGCCGCCTTCGGCGCGGCGGGGATGCTGCTGATCCTGACCTGGGTCGGGTTCCAGCTGCCCGTCGGACCCGGCGCGCCCGCCGCCTATCATCTGCCACAACCGGCGGCCGCCGCCGCTCCGGTCGTCCCCCAGGTCGTCGCGCCATGACCGATCTGCCGATCCTGTCCGGCGTCCGCGTCCTGCGCGACGTCATGATCCCGATGCGCGACGGCGTGCATTTGGCTGCTGACGTCTATCTGCCGGACAGCGAGGAGGGGCCGCTGCCCGCCCTGCTGGAGCGCACCCCCTACGACCGGCGCGGGACCAACCACGCCGACCGCAGCGCCGCCGATCCGACGCCGCGCTCCAAGCCCGAGATCGCGGTCGAGTTCGCGCGCGGCGGCTACGCCTATGTCCTGGTCGACTGCCGGGGGCGCTACGGCTCCGAGGGCGTCTTCACCAAATACGCCAACGAGGCCGAGGACGGCTTCGACGTCATGGCCTGGCTGGTCCAGCAGCCGTGGTGCGACGGGCGCATCGGCGCCCTGGGTCTGTCCTACGGCGCCCACGTCCAGGCGGCGGCCGCCTGCCTGAACCCGCCCGGACTGCGGGCCATGTTCATGGACTCCGGCGGCTTCGCCAGCGCCTTCCACAGCGGGGTGCGCCAGGGCGGGGCCTTCGAGCTGAAGCAGCTGACCTGGGCCATGAAGCACGCCCGCCTGTCGCCCCTCAGCCAGGACGACCCGGCCCGTCTGGCCGCCCTGAACGCCGAGGACGTGCGCGACTGGATGGCGGTGAATCCGTGGCGGCCGGGCCGAACGCCGCTGGCCGCCGCGCCCGAATACGACGCCTTCATCCAGGACATGTGGCGGCGCGAGACCTTCGACGACTTCTGGCGCGCGCCCGACTTCTGCGCCGCCTGTCATGAGGAGGCGTTCACCGACGCGCCCATGGTCTTCATGAGCAGCTGGTACGATCCCTACGCCCTGTCGGCGACGGACAACTACGCCCGCTTCAGCCGCGCCAAGGCTGGGCCGGTCAAGCTGGTCATGGGGCCGTGGACGCACGGCCAGCGCTCCGTCGCCTTCGCCGGGGACGTGGACTTCGGCCCGTCGGCGACGCTGGACGGCTGTCTGGCGCCCGACTACCTGGCCCTGCGCCGGGCCTGGTTCGACCGCTGGCTGAAGGGGCGGGCCGCGCCCGACTACCTCGAGGCGCCGGTCAGCCTGTTTGTCATGGGCGGCGGCAGCGGGCGACGCACGGCCGAGGGGCGGCTCGACCACGGCGGCTGTTGGCGGGCCGAGGCCGACTGGCCCCTGCCGGGCACGGTGTTCACCGACTTCCACCTGCACGCCGACGGCGGCCTGTCGACCGAGGCGGCCCAGCCGGGCGAGCGCGTCTGGCGTCACGACCCGGCCCATCCCGTGCCGACCATCGGCGGGGCCATCGCCTCGGGCGCGCCGGTCATGGCGGCGGGCGGCTATGACCAGCGCGAGACCGGGGGCCTGTTCGGCGCGACTCAGCCCGGCCGCGCCCTGTGCGACCGCGACGACGTCCTGACGTTCGAGACCGCGCCCCTGGACGCGGCGGTCGAGGTCACGGGGCCGATCACGGCGCGCCTGTCG
Source organism: Brevundimonas naejangsanensis (assembly GCF_003627995.1). Lineage (NCBI taxonomy): Bacteria > Pseudomonadati > Pseudomonadota > Alphaproteobacteria > Caulobacterales > Caulobacteraceae > Brevundimonas > Brevundimonas naejangsanensis. The sequence continues at coordinate 2,036,838 of NZ_CP032707.1, forward strand.
GTGTCGTCCTCGGCCCTGGACACGGACATCATGCTCAAGCTGGTCGATGTCTATCCGCCCAGCGCCGACTATCCCGAAGGCTACGCCCTGAACTTGACCCACGGCGTGCTGCGCCTACGGTTCCGGGACTCCTTCGCGGCGCCGCGCCCGTTGGTTCCGGGTGAGGTCTATGACGTCGAAATCCAGCTGTTTCCGACCAGCAACCTGTTCGCGGCGGGGCATCGCATCCGCCTGGACGTGGCCGGCAGCAACTTCCCCCACTTCGACGTCAATCCCGGCACGGGCGCTCCGGCGGGCGAGGCCAGCGAGGCCGTGGTCGCGATCAACCGCATCCACACCGGGCCGGCGAGCCTGTCGCGGCTGGTCCTGCCGATCGTTCCGGCGCGCAGGGGCTGAGTGATGGCGCTGGTCTCGGCCGGCGCCCGGCGCCCCATCCGGCTGCGCGCCATGCGCGCCTTCCGCGCCATCCTGCAGCAGGGGTCGGTGACGGCCGCCGCGCGCACCCTGGGCCTGACCCAGCCCGCCGCCAGCCGCCTGCTGGCCCAGCTGGAGCAGGACCTCGGCTTCGAGCTGTTCCATCGCGACCGGGGCCGCCTAGTCCCGACCGCCGACGGCCTGATGCTGTACGAAGAGGTCGAGCGCGCGCTCGACAACGTCGACCGGGTCCAGGATCTGGCGCGGGACATTTCCGACTTCCGCGTCGGTCGTCTGCGTCTGGTCGCCCCGCCCAGCTTCCTGGAAGCGATCCTGCCCGACGTCATCGCCGCCTTCCTGGACCAGTATCCGCGCGTCCACCTGTCCATCGATTCCCACGGGGTGGAGACGACCAAGAGCATGATCGCCTCGCGCGCGGTCGACGCCGGCTTCGTCAAGCTGCCGCTGAACCGCGACGATCTGGACGCGCGCACCGTCCTGGTCAGCGAGACGGCCTGCGTCCTGCCGTCCGACCATCCGCTGGCCGAGCGCGAGGAGGTCACGGCGCAGGACCTGAAGAACACGCCCCTGGTCCTGCTGGGGCAGGGCAGGCGATTCCGCTCCCAGGTCGAGGCCGCCTTCGCCGAGGCCGGGGTCGCCCCGCGCGTGCGGGTCGAGACCCACACCGTGGCCTCGTCCTGCGCCCTGGTCGCGCGCGGCGTCGGGGTCGCCATCGTCAACGAGCGCCTGGCCCAGGCCTATGTCCGCGACCGGACCGTGCTACGGCCCTTCCGGCCTGGAATCCTGCACGAATACGCCTTCGTGGTCTCGAACAGCGTCAAGCCCTCGCGCCTGGCCGAAGCCTTCTTCGCGCTGGCCCTGGCGCAGGGCGCGCCGCCGACGGGCGGCGCCTGACGTCCAAACTCGCCTAGCCCGCCCGAGCGGCGGGTTTCAGCCACGCCTCCCTCTGGTTGCTTTCTCGAGACGCGCCCGTTGCGCGCGCGGTGGCGTTCGCGCGGACAGCTGGCCTCCGCATTGGCATGGACGACCGCGACGCCTCCCTTCGGAAGCTTGATCGCCACGGCGAAATGTCCGCTGAGAGGGCAAAGAATTTGTCCCATCGAAATTTGAATTTCTCAGTGGATCTTCTGTAAGCGCGATGAATCATTTTAAATTCGATCAGAATTTCTTGAATTGCGCATCCATTTTTGAATTCTGATACAATTGAAGGAAAATTATTTTGTTAACTTTTGGGGTAGGTAATTGTCCCTATTTCCAAAATGCTGCGGCCTTATCATTCTCGAAGAGCATTGATTGGTATTTTAGCGTTCAAAGGCATTTGGATAGAAAAAGAAAATTATGGATAAAATTCTTACTTCAGATGCATCGATAACATTGAAACAAGTTTATAGTCTTAAAGAGAATTTAATCTCTGAATTTGGGAATTATAATCATATTGTTGTCGATATAAGCGATGACTGTTGCGTGGATTTGTGTGGATTGCAGCTCATTGAGTCCGCGCGTTGCTACGCGACGTTGACCGGAAAGCGCCTGTCATTGTCACGGCCCGCGGAGCATTTGCGTTCGCTTCTCAATGACGCAGGCTTCCTTGCAGGCGGATCGTCTGACGCCGTCAGCTTCTGGTTTCATGAAGAGCCGGCGCAATGACTGCCTCTATTCTTACCGTCGACGACTCGCCCAGTATCCGGGTCGCGTTGAAGATCGCCCTGAGTAACGCTGGCTATTCGGTCACCGAGGCCGCCAACGGCGCGGAGGGCATAGACAAGGCCCGGGCCGCCGACTTCGACCTGATCATCACCGATCTGAACATGCCGGTCATGGACGGGCTGACCATGATCGAGGAAATGCGCCGCCTGCCCGAGCTGATGGGCGTGCCGATCGTCTTCCTGACCACTGAGTCCGACGCCGCCATGAAGGACCGGGCAAGGGCGGCCGGCGCTACGGGCTGGCTGACCAAGCCTTTCGATCCCGACCAGCTGGTGCGTATCGCCAAGAAGGTGCTCGGTCGATGAGCGACGACGCCATCGCCGTTTTTCAGGTCGAGGCGCGAGAAAACCTGGAACTGATCGAACAGGGTCTGCTGGACCTGCTCGACCGTCCCGAGGATCGCGATCTGGTCGACGCCGTTTTTCGCGGCCTTCACACCCTGAAGGGGTCGGGCGCCATGTTCGGCTTCGACGCCCTGGCCGCCTTCACCCACCATTGCGAGAGCGCCTTCGAGCGGGTCCGCAAGGACGAGGTCGCGGCGACTGCGGACCTGGTGTCGGCCGTCCTGGCCGCGCGGGACCATATGCGTCGCCTGATGGAGGACCCGTCGGGCGATCACGCCGCGGCGGGCGACCTGTTGCTGGCCGATCTGGAGCGAGCGGTGCGTGAGGCGGAAGCGATCGCCCCCACGTTCGCCGCGCGGCCGGGCATGACGACCTGGCGCATCCGGTTCGACCTGCCGTCCAACGCCTTCAGGAACGGCGTCAATCCCTTGGCGCTGCTGGCGGAGTTGCGCGACCTGGGCGAAGCTTCCGTGGTCGCCGACATGTCGCGCGTGCCGCCCTTGAACCTCATCGAGCCGACCGACCATTACCTGGCCTGGGACGTGCTTCTGACCACCGACCAGGGCCGCGCCGCCATCGAGGACGTCTTCATCTTCGTCATGGACGACATGACCCTGGAGATCGAGGCGGTCGAGGACGCGGCGTGCATCGAGGGCGGAGAGACGGAAGCCGCGATGGTCCAGCCCGCCGCCGCCCTGGCGGACCCGATGCCTAACCCGGCGACGGCGCCTGCCGTCGGCGATCCGGTTGACGTCGATGTGGCTCGGCCCGTCCGGATCGCGGAGAGCGTTCGGGTCCCGGCGGATCGCCTGGACGAATTGATGGACCGGGTCGGCGAACTGGTCATCGCCCAGTCGCGGCTCGGCCAGATCGCCCACGCCAGCGCGGACCCGCTCCTGCGCGCGGTGTCGGAAGACATCGGCCGCCTGTCGGGAGAGCTGCGCGACACCATGATGGTCTTGCGCATGGTCCCGGTGGCGACCCTGTTCGGCCGCTTCCGGCGTCTGATCCATGATCTGGCGCGCGAGACGGGCAAGGCCATCGAACTCTCCACGGACGGCGAAACGACGGAAATCGACAAGACCGTCATCGAGCGCCTGGCCGATCCGCTGATCCACCTGATCCGCAACGCCGCGGATCATGGGCTGGAGCAGCCCGAAGACCGCGTCGCCGCGGGCAAGACCGAGACCGGCTCCATCTGCCTGTCGGCGCATCAGTCGGGCGGCGAGGTGGTCATCGTCATCCGCGACGACGGCCGAGGCATCGACCGCGAGCGGGTGCGGGCCAAGGCCGAGGCCCAGGGGCTGATCGAGCCCGGGGCCGCGATCAGCGACCATGACCTGCTGCAGATGATCTTCCATCCGGGCTTCTCCACGGCCCAGGCGGTCACCAATCTGTCGGGGCGCGGCGTCGGCATGGACGTGGTCAAGCGGACGATCGACAGCCTGCGCGGCTCCATCGACGTCGCCAGCCGCCCCGGCGAGGGCTCGGAGGTGTCGCTGCGCATCCCCTTGACCCTGGCCATCATCGACGGCCTGCTGGTTCGCGTGGGGCAGGGGCGCTACGTCATCCCCCTGAGCGCCGTCGAGGAATGCCTCGAGCTGTCATTGGACGAGGACCGGCGCTCGCGCGGGCGAAGCTTCATTTCCCTGCGCGACCGGCTGGTGCCCTTCCTGCGCCTGCGCGAACTGTTCGCCACCGGAACCCCGCCCGAACTTCACCAGAAGGTCGTCGTCGTCTCCAGCGGCGAGGAAAGGATCGGCCTGGTCGTCGACCAGATCATCGGCGACCACCAGACGGTCATCAAGTCGATGTCCAAGCTGCACGCGAGCCTGTCGACCTTCTCGGGCGCGACCATTCTGGGCGACGGGGGCGTCGCCTTGATCCTCGACATCGCCAATCTGGTCGCCATGGGCCAGGAGCAGGAGGCGCAGATGCGTGAAGCCGTATGAGCGCCCAGGACGACGTCGCGCCGGCGGCGGGCTGGACCGGCGCCGAACAGGTTGAAGTCCTGACCTTCGAGTTGAGCGGGGAGTTGTTCGCGCTCGACGCCGTGCGGGTGCAGGAGATCATCGACCTGGCGCCCGAGACCGTGGTGCCGGGCGCCGATCCCTTCGCCGGATCGGTGATCAACTTCCGCGGCAAGGTCATCCCCCTGGCCGACTTGCGGGTCGCCTTCGACCTCGAGATCGGCGCTTTCACCATCGACAGCCGCATCGTCGTCATCGAGATCGAACTCGACGGCGAGCAGACGCTGGTCGGCCTTCGCACCGACAAGGTCCACGAGGTCACCACCCTGGAGCGCTCCGCTAGCGAGGCTCCGCCCAGCGTCGGGATGCGCTGGCGCCCCGAATTCATCCAGTGCCTGGTGAAGCGAAAGGACGAGTTCATCGTCGTTCCCGCGCTCCAGGCCATTTTCAATCAGCACCAGGACGCCCGCCAGCCGGTCGCGTCCCAAACTCGCCACTGACCGGCCTTTAGGGATCCATCATGCGTTTGACTATTAAAGCAAAACTCACTCTGACGTTTGCTGTCCTCATAGTGGCCCTGGCCACGGTTGTCGGCGTTTCCATTTCGCGGATGGGCTCGCTGAACCAGTCCATCAATAACGTGATCGAAGGGCCGGCGGCGCAATTGGCGCGCGCCCAGACCATCGCGACCGAATACGGAGCCGTTGTTCGCAGAGAGCGCGGGATGGCGCTGACCGTCGACCCCGACACGAACCGCCAGCTCGACGGACAGATTCAGAAAAGCCGCGACCAGATCGACGCCTTGCTGAAGACGGGAATCGAGGGGGCTTCCGAGAAGGGCAAACCGGCATGGCTGCGCCTTGAAGCGGCATGGAACCGATACAAGCCGGTCAGCGACCAGATCCGCCGCCTGGCCCTGTCGAACGACAACGCCGGCGCCGCGAGCCTGACCTTGGGTGAGGCCCGCCGGATCAACGCCGAGGTTGAAGAGGCCTCTGCCGCTATCGTCGAGCTGAGCGAACAGATGATGTCCGATGCGGCCAAGGACACCGACGAACTCTACGCCAGCTCTCGCGCGGCCTTGATCATGGTGGCGGTCGTCGCCCTGCTTCTGGCCCTGGCCGGTGCGGTGTGGATCTCGGTCATCATCAGCCGCGGTCTGAATCGCGCCAACACGATCGTGCGGGCCGTCGCCGATGGCGACCTGACGCAGACCGTCGCCGTCACGACGCGCGACGAAATCGGCGACATGCTGGGCCACGTCAACGCCATGATCGAGCGCCTGCGGGGCATTGTGAGCGACGCCCTGTCGGCGGCCGACAACGTTTCTTCGGGCAGCCAGGAGCTGTCGTCGACCTCGGAACAGATGAGCCAGGGCGCGACCGAACAGGCCGCCGCCGCCGAACAGGCCTCGGCCTCGATGGAAGAGATGGCCGCCAACATCAAGCAGACCGCCGACAACGCCGCCCAGACCGAGAAGATCTCGCGTCAGTCGTCGCGTGACGCCGAGGTCAGCGGCGAGGCCGTCAACCGCGCCGTCGACGCCATGCGCACCATCGCCGACAAGATCGGCATCGTGCAGGAGATCGCCCGCCAGACCGACCTGTTGGCCCTGAACGCGGCCGTCGAGGCCGCCCGCGCCGGCGAGCACGGCAAGGGCTTCGCCGTCGTCGCCTCGGAAGTGCGCAAGCTGGCCGAACGCAGCCAGACGGCCGCCGCCGAGATCAGCGCGGTCTCGGGCGACACCGTCAAGGCCGCCCAGGAAGCCGGCGAAATGTTGCAGCGCCTGGTGCCCGACATCCGCAAGACCGCCGAACTGGTGTCCGAGATCAGCGCCGCCTGCCGCGAACAGGACATCGGCGCCTCGCAGATCAACGAGGCCATCCAGCAGCTCGACAAGGTGACCCAGCAGAACGCCGGCGCCTCCGAAGAGATGTCGGCCACCTCCGAGGAACTGGCCGCCCAGGCCGAGGAACTGCAGACCTCGATCGCCTTCTTCCGCACCGACGCCGCCGGCGCCCGCAACGCGCCGCGTCCGACGGCCTCCGCCTCGACCTTCGCCCCCGTGCGCCCGGCGGCCAAGGCCGCTCCGGCCCGGCCCGCCGTGCACCAGCAGCAAGCTCGCGCCAAGGGCTTCGCCCTGGACATGGCCACGGGCGGCGCCGACGCCGAGGACATGGACTTCCGGGTGAGCGCCTGATGTCGGGCGCCGCTGAGGGCCAGTACGTCACCTTCGGCCTGGGCGACGAGACCTTCGCCGCCCCGGTCGGACTGGTGCGTGAAATCCTGACCTATCAGACCCCCTCGCGCATCCCCAACGGCCCGCCCTATCTGCTGGGGCTGACCGACGTGCGCGGGCGGGGCGTGCCCACGGCGGATCTGCGGATCCGCCTGGGCATGGCGCCGGTCGAGCCGACCCTGAACACCCGCATCCTGGTGCTGGATATCCCGGTCGAGGAGCGCATTCTCAGCCTGGGTCTGGTCGCCGACCGGGTCTATGAGGTCACCGGCTTCGCCGCTGAAGAGATCGAGCCCTCGCCCGACATCGGGGTGAAGTGGCGCTCGGACTACATCTCGGGCGTGGTGCGCCGGTCCGACGGCTTCGTCGTCCTGATCGACCTGGCCCGCCTGCTGTCCACCACGGACGCGGCGATGCTGGAGTCGGCGGACATGGACAGCGCGGCCTGACGGCCGCGCGTCCCCCGCACCTCGCGAAGGAAGTTCCTTGGCTGCAGCCTCTCTCCTGTCCGCCGCGCCCGTAGATCAGATCAGCGCCCGCAATTTCGAACGGCTGGCCCGCTACATCTACGACTACAGCGGCATCAAGATGCCCTCGTCCAAGCGGACCATGCTGGAGGGGCGGCTGCGTCGCCGCCTGCGCCATACGGGTCACGCCACCTTCGACGACTATTGCGATCATCTGTTCGACGGCGGCCTGGACGGCGGCGAGACCGTCTTCCTGATCGACGCGGTCACCACCAACAAGACCGACTTCTTCCGCGAGCCGCGGCACTTCGACTTCATGACCGAGCGGGTGCTGCCCGAGTATCTGGCCGTTGGCAAGCGTCGCATCCGCGCCTGGAGCGCCGCCTGCTCGACGGGCGCCGAGCCCTACACCATGGCCATGGTGATGCAGCGCTTCGCCGACGAGCACGGCGGGCCCGACTTCCACATCCTGGGCACGGACCTGAGCACCGAGGTGCTGGAGACGGCCCTGCGCGGCGTTTACGCCAACGAGATGCTGGCCCCCGTGCCCGCCGAGATGCGCCGCTGGGTCATGCCGGCGCGGGACAGCCGTCGCCGCGAGGCGCGCATCCATCCGTCGCTGCGGGCCAAGCTGTCGCTGGCGCGGCTGAACCTGATGGACGACAGCTATGCGGTCGGCGAGCCCTTCGACCTGATCATGTGCCGCAACGTGCTGATCTATTTCGACAAGCCGACCCAGGGCCGGGTGCTCAAGCGCCTGTGCGACCGGCTGAAGCGCGGCGGCTTCCTGTTCATCGGCCATTCCGAGAGCATCACCGGCATCGACCTGCCGCTGACGACCGTCGCCAACACCGTGTTCCGAAAGACCTGAATTCATGCCCAAGGTTCGCGTCCTGGTCGTCGATGACTCGGCCAGCGTCCGCCAGACCATGGTCGACGTCCTGTCCGCCGATCCGGCGATCGAGGTCATGGGCGTCGCCGCAGACCCCTTCGTCGCCGCCCGCCGCATCGCCGAAGACGTGCCCGACGTCATCACCCTGGACGTCGAGATGCCGCGCATGGACGGCATCACCTTCCTGCGCAAGATCATGTCGCAGCGACCGATCCCGGTGGTCATGTGCTCCTCCCTGACCGAGGCCGGGTCCGAGACCCTGATGCAGGCGCTGGAGGCGGGCGCCGTCGACGTCATCCTGAAGCCGCGCATCGCCGCCGCCGATCATCTGGCCGAGGTCGGGGACCGCATCCGCGACGTGGTCAAGGCCGCCGCCCGCGCGCGCCTCAACGCCCGCCCCGGCGCGCGGCGCGCGACGCTGAAGCCGCTGGAGCCCGACGCCAAGCTGACCGCCGACGCCGTCCTGCCGCCGCCCAGCGGCGCCGCCATGGCCCGCACGACCGAGATGGTCGTCTGCATCGGCGCCTCGACGGGCGGCACCGAGGCCCTGCGCGAGGTGTTGCAGGCCCTGCCGGCCAACGCCCCGGGCGTGGTGGTCGTCCAGCATATGCCCGCGGGCTTCACCGCCGCCTTCGCCAAGCGTCTGAACAGCGTCTGCGAGGTCGAGGTCAAGGAGGCCCGCCACGGCGATCCGGTGCTGCGCGGCCATGTCCTGATCGCGCCCGGCGACAAGCATCTGCTGCTCGAGCGCCAGGGGGCCCGCTATCAGGTGGCGATCAAGGACGGCCCGCCGGTGTCGCGCCATCGTCCTTCGGTCGATGTCCTGTTCCGCTCGGCCGCCCGCGCCGCGGGACGCAACGCCCTGGGCGTGATCATGACCGGCATGGGCGACGACGGCGCGCGCGGCCTGCTGGAGATGAAGGAGGCAGGGGCCTGCACCCTGGCCCAGGACGAGGCCACCTCGGTCGTCTTCGGCATGCCGCGGGAGGCCATCGCGCGGGGCGCGGCGCTGAAGGTCGCTCCCCTGGAGCAGATCGCCGGCGAGATCATGCAGGTCGACCGCCGCCGCTGACGGCAGCGGTCAGAACAGCAGGTCGTCGAACTCGTCTTCCGCTGGGGCGGAGGGCGCGACGGCCTCGTCGGCGGCGGCGCCGATCGCGTGGCCGGCGTGGATCGTGCGCTCGCGCGCCATGGTGTAGCACAGGGCGATCTCGTCCATCGCCGCGGTCACGACGTCAGCGATTTCGGCCAGGGTCTCGTCGGCCGGCCCGGCCCGTTCGGTCAGGGCGATGGCCGCCGCGTGCAGCGTCTCGCCCAGATCTTCTCTCAGACCCAGCTGGCCGGTCGCCAGTTCCAGCGACCGCGCGGTCTCGGCGCCCGTGGCGCCCAACTGGCCCAGGTCATGCTCGATGACGTCGGCGGCGCGGCGCAGGCGGCCGCTGACGCTGTCCAGCCGGGTCGCGTCGATCGCGGCGACGGCCTTGTCGGTCATGTCCTCGGCCGCGGACGCCAGCCGCGTGAGGGCGTCCAGGGTCTGGTCCGCCGACTCCTCCAGCTGGACGGCGTGGCTGCTCAGCTCCAGGGCGATGACGTTCAGCGGCTTGCCGACCTCGCCCAGCCGGTTGCAGCTCAGGCTGCTGTTGATGGCCATCTGCTGGATGTCGCGCTTGACGCCGAAGATGACGTCCACCCGATGGGTCAGGGTCTCGACCGTCGAGGCCGTCTGATCGCTGATGCGATTGGCGTTGTCCATCGCCGCGCCGACGTCGCCGACCAGGACGCGGGCCTGGGCCAGGCCGCTTTCCAGGTCGCGCAGCCCGCCGGAGCCTTGCGTGTCCGCCAGGCCCTTGAAGGCCAGGATCTGCGCCGTGTCCTGGGCCATGCCGTCCAGGCTCTGGGCCACCTTGGCGGCTTCCGTTTCGAAGGCCGAGGCGGTGTCCCCCATCTGGTCGGCCAGCAGGCGGACCAGGCGACGCTCGGCGCGCGCACGGGAGTCCGGGGCCAGGCCGGAGGCCGCCAGCCGCGCCGTCGTGACGCTGAGGCCCGTCTGGACGTGCTCGATGCGCTGGCGGGTGATGTCGCCGATCTGCAGCGCGGTCAGGGCGCGGGCGACCTTCATCTGGATGTCGCGCGCGATGGCGGCGACCGAGGCGGTGACTGCGGCGATCCGGGCGTGGTGCACGCCGATGGCCTGGGCGTCGATCGCCAGCTTGTCCGGGACGGCGGGGATGACCGCCTGATATTTGCCGCTGAGCACCTGCTCGAAATCCAGCGCGTCCGACAGCTGCCGGTCCAACTGCGACAGTTGGCGGGCCAGTTCGTCCAGCTCGCCGCCGCCGACATCCAGCTGGCTGCACATCTGTTCGGCGAAGCCGCTGAATTCGTCCGACGCGGCCCCGATCGCGCTGGCGGTGATCTTCACGTTCATGGCGAAGGCGCGGAGATACCGCAGGGTCTGGCGCATCTCGTCGATGTGCGACGCCAGGATGCCGCCGGTCTCGCGTAGGCGGCGCATCCGCACGATCCGCTCGTGCTGGGCGTCGGGAAGGGCCGTCAGCCCGTCAGCGGTCGACAGCAGGTCGCGCGTCGTGCCCGACACCGTGTCGGCGTTCAGGGCCGACCCCAGGTGGTCCAGGGAATCGATCAGCCGCCCGACCATGTCCAGCGACCCGGCCAGCCGCCCCCCGGCGTCCGAGAAGCGCGCCTCGATCTGTCCACGGGCGGATTCGAGTTGGTCGGAAATCGCCGAGAGCGAAGGATCGACCGGCGCGGCGACGTCGAGGTGAGGATGATCTGCAGTCTGCACGAAAGGCTCTTGTCTCGAATTATCGAGCCAAGTTAGTCGCGACATGACAACTGAGGGTAAAGATGCGCTTCAAAGCCTGGGACGCGGAACAGCGAGGCCGCTGGCGTGGCGCGCGCCCCGTTTCCCGAGAAACGCGATATCTGATGACCGGGGAATTAAATGGCGGAGAGGGGGGGATTCGAACCCCCGGTACGCTTCCACGTACGCCGCATTTCGAGTGCGGTACATTCAACCACTCTGCCACCTCTCCGCGGGTCGAAAGTCCCAAATGGGGCTGAGCGAGGGGCTTCTCTAGTCAAAGGCGGCGCTGGCTGCAAGCCACCTGGGCGAAGAAATTTGAACGGCCGTTCAACGTTGTCCCGGAAGCGACAGGCCGAAGGCGCCGCCGTCGCCCGGCTCGGGCCGGACGTGGCGGAAAAGTTCAGCGGGGCGGCCGCCGGTGTCGCTGGCGAACACGCCCGTGGGCTGGACCAGGCCGGCGCGCTCCACGCCCCGACGGAAGTTCTGCTTGTGCAGCGAAAGGCCTGCGACGGCTTCCGCGGCGGCCTGCAACTCGGAGAGGGTGAAGGTCTCGGGCGTCAGGTCGAACAGGACGGGCCGATACTTCAGCTTGCTGCGCAACCGGCCGACCCCGGTGGCGAGGATGCGGCGGTGATCCGAGGTCATGGGCAGGTCGCCCAGGGCGGGGGGCGTCGGGCGCTGGTGGTCGCGCGCGGATTCGGCCAGCAGCCCCGCCTCGTAGAGCAGTTCGTAGCGTTCCAGCACCCGCTCTTCGTTCCAGCGGGCGTTCGGCGACAGGGCGAAGAGCGACTCGGCGCGGCCGCGGCGGGCGGCGTCGTCCCCGGCCCAGGCCGACAGGGCGGCGCCGAGGCGCTCCACTAGGGCCGGGCGGCCCCGGCGCCAGTCCTCCCACGGGAAAATGTCGAAGATCGGCGTCCAGGCGGCGTCCCGGCCCGAGGCGCCGAAGCTGGGGTCGTCGGGCGCGTCGGCGGTCAGGGCCAGGTAGCCGACCGAAACCTCGCGCGCCTGGTCGGGGCCGGGCGTGGCCCGCGGCGAGGCGCGCCCCAGGTCGCCGAAGGTGTAGAGCTGTTCGACGAAGCCAAGGGGAAAGCCGGTCTGCGCCGCCACGAAGGCACGCAGGGCGAGCTCGAACGTCCGGTCGCGCGCCGGGTCGAAGGGGCCGAAGGGCAGGGCGGGTGCGCCGTCGGGGGCATGGGTGGTCAGGACCGCGGCCTCGCGGTTCCGCAGGGCGATGATCACCGCCGACAGGCCGATCCTTATGCCGGTCTGAGAGGCCGCAGCCCCCGTCCGCCCCTGCGCCATGCCTCTCCCTTGCGCCAGTCGCTCTATTCCGTGTGCCAGGCGTCGGCGCCGGGCAGGATGCCGACAGCTTCGGCCAGAACGCGGTAGCGGTCCAGATAGCGCTGCTGGGCCACGGCGGCGGGCAGGGGCTCGATCACCAGGTCATAGCCCGCCGGCGGGGCGCCGAAGATCTGCAGGGACTCGCGTCGGGTAAAGCCGGCCAACTGCGTCGCCTCATAGAAGGCGCAGGCCCTGTCCGCCTTCTTGATCAGGGTCTTGATCGTCTTGGGCGTCTTGGGCGGCAGTTGGAAGCGAACGTGGATGGCGGCCTCGAGCCGCGCCTCGAAATCCTTGTAGCCGGCGCCGAGCGCCGATTTGAACGGCGAGATCATGTCGCCGATGACGTATTCCGAGGCGTCGTGCAGCAGGGCGGCCAGGCGCCACTTCGGCTCCAGCCCCGGCCGGATGTGGGCGGCGATCTCCTCGACCACGAGGGAGTGCTGGGCCACCGAGAAGGCGTGCTCGCCGATGGTCTGGCCGTTCCAGCGGGCGACCCGGGCCAGGCCGTGGGCGATGTCCTCGATCTCGATGTCGAACGGCGACGGGTCGAGCAGGTCCAGGCGACGGCCCGACAGCATCCGCTGCCAGGCGCGCGGCGGTTTAGGCGTCCTGATCCGGGGCGTCGGCGCCGGCTCATCGTGTTCTTCGGCCAAGTTCGAATTCCTGCGCATGGGGCAGGTGAGGTGACTCAGACCGAACGTCCGATCAAGGGCAGGCGTTGCGATAGGTGGGGTTAATCCCCGACGTTGAGCGTCACGAGCGCCTTGGCGGCGTCGAACAGGCGGTTTTCGTTGCGATCCTTGCTGCGGACGGTGGCGATGACGATGGGGCCGCCGACCGGGCCGCGCGCCTCATAGCCCACGGTGCGCCAGCCGCTTTCCGACGTCCGATCGGCGGTCATCATGAAGGTGGCGCGCACAGCCTCGCCCGGCGCGCTGGTCTGCACGCGGGCCGCGCCGTCGGTCGCGTCGATGTTCACCGACTTGTCGGGGGAGGCCACCTTGACGTTGCCGGACTTGTCGTCGGCGCGGATCGTCAGTCCGCCGATGCGGATGTCTGCCCGATCCCCGTCGGCCTTGATGCTGATGCCCGGCAGTCGCACCGAGGCCTTGTCGTCCTGAGCGTGCACGCGGACGGGGCCGGCGATCACATGGGCCGTGTCGCGCGCCGCCTCGTCGGCCGCCTGCGCGGCGGCGTCCGCGCCGGCCTGGGCGACGTCAGCCGCTGCCCTGGCGTCCACGGCGGCCTGGGCTTCCGGCAGGGAGGCGGAGAGCCGGGTCTCGAAATCCTTGAGCACCTGATGGACGGAGGCGTTGTCCAGCTTCACCAGCTGCAGGGTGACTTCCGACCCACGCGGGCCTCCGTAGATGCAGGTGGCGCCCTCGGCCTGGGCGGATCCCTTGCGCGTCAGCACGCCCTGGGTCTGCGGGCATTGCAGGGCGTCGACCACCTTGAGCACGCCGGGCGAGTCCTTGCCCGACGAACGGGTGCTGATGCGCACGCCGCCGCCGCTGTCGCAGGCGGCGGTCATCAGCGCCAGGGCGATTACGGGCCAGGTGATCTGTTGCATGGTCGGCTCCATTCCAAGGGCGATTGTGCGCCTTGCGCGCCGCCAAGCCAGTGAAATCGCGGTAATCGAAGGTGACGGAAGGAGGGCGGGTCAGCCGCCGGGCCGCATTCCGTCGCGGCGCGCCAGGAAGGCCAGCCGCTCGAACAGGTGCACGTCCTGCTCGTTCTTCAGCAGAGCGCCGTGAAGCGGAGGGATCAGCTTGCCCGGCGTCTTCTCGCGCAGGGTCTCCGGCGCCACGTCGTCGACCAGCAGCAGCTTCAGCCAGTCGAGCAGTTCCGAGGTCGAGGGCTTCTTCTTCAGCCCCGGCGTGTCGCGGATTTCATAGAAGGTCTTGAGCGCCTCGGAGACCAGGCGCGGCTTGATGCCGGGGAAGTGGACCTCGACGATGTCCTGCATGGTCTCGGCGTCGGGAAAGCGGATGTAGTGGAAGAAGCAGCGGCGCAGGAAGGCGTCCGGCAGCTCCTTCTCATTGTTCGAGGTGATGACGACGACGGGGCGGACTTCTGCGCGGATCGTCTCGTCCATCTCCTGGACGTAGAATTCCATGCGGTCGAGTTCCTGCAGCAGGTCGTTGGGGAACTCGATGTCGGCCTTGTCGATCTCGTCGATCAGCAGGACGGGGCGGACGGGAGAGGTGAAGGCCTCCCACAGCTTGCCCTTCTTCAGATAGTTGCGGACGTCGTGGACCCGTTCGTCGCCCAGCTGGCTGTCGCGCAGGCGGCTGACGGCGTCGTATTCATACAGGCCGTTGTGGGCCTTGGTCGTCGACTTGACGTGCCAGGTGATCAGCGGCGCGTTCAGCGCCCGGGCCAGTTCATAGGCCAGGACCGTCTTGCCGGTGCCCGGCTCCCCCTTGATCAGAAGCGGCCGTTCCAGCGCCACCGCTGCGTTCACCGCGACCTTCAGATCGTCGGTGGCGATGTAGCTGGACGTGCCTTCGAACCGGCTCATGTCGGACCTGCTCCATTCCGGGGGAAGGGAGCAGGTAGCTTAAAGGAACGCGCCTGAACAGGCGCAGGGCGTCAGGTGATGCGCTTGGCCGACACCGGGTCGCTGGCGGGGAAGGTCTCTTCGACGCCCTCGTCGATCAGGGCTTCCTGGCGGCTCTCGGCGCCCTTGGTCTTGTCTTTCAACTGGTCGGCCTTGCCTTCCTCGCGCGCGGCGCGCTTGGCCGGAGGGGTGTTCGGATCGGCGTCTTCCTGAGCCTTGGTCGGGTGGCGTTCGGTCATGAATCCCTCACTTTTCAGGGCCGTAGCCCAGGTCCTCGATGTCGTCGTCGGAAAGGCGCTTGGCCTCCCAATGGGCGGCGCTGGCCTGGGCGCCGCGCTGGTTGCGCATCAGGCCGGAATAGACCAGCTCGACCTCGTCCGGCCCCGGCGCGGGGCCGCCGTCGGAGTCGGCTTCGCTGAGGCGCGTGCTGTCGACGCCCAGCAGGGCGTCAGCCTCGGCCTCGACTCCGTCCAAGGCCAGTTCTTCGTCCAGGTCGACCGCGTCTTCGTCGAAGGGGGCCTCGTCGGCGTCGCCTTCCATCTGGGTGACGTCCAGCACGTCCTCGGCCTCGTCGAACGACAGATCGCCGTCGCCCTCGTCGTCGAGGTGGGTCTCGTCAAAGACCTCGGCCTGATCCTGGCCGTCGAAGTCGATGTCCGGCGCCGCCATGGTTTTATCTCCTTCCAGTTTGATCAACGGCGCAGGCTCAGGCTGCGTTCCGTCGTCGCGCTTCGGTTCGGGATCAACTGGGGAAGGAAGGGATGGTTAACCACGTCGGTTTACAGTTTCCTCAGCTGCCCGCCGTCACCGTGAGGGCGGCGCCACGGAGACCTTCCCTTGCCTCTGAAACTGTCGCTGAAGCCCGGCGAGAAATTCGTCCTGAACGGGGCCGTCGTCCAGAACGGCGACCGTCGTGGCGTCCTGATCCTGCAGAACAAGGCCAGCGTCCTGCGCGAGAAGGACATCATGCAGCCCGAGGACGTGACCACGCCCGCGCGCCGCATCTATTTCCCGGTCATGATGATGTATCTGGACGAAGCTGAGGCGCCGAAATTCTATGACGAATTCGCCCTTCGCCTGACCGAATTCATGGGCGTGGTGCGCAACCCGGACATCCTGACGGAATGCGTCGCCTGCTCCAAGCACGTCCTGGCGCGGCAGTATTACAAGGCCCTGATGGGCGCTCGCAAAATCGTCGATTACGAAGACCAAAGGCTCGGTAATGTCGCTTCAGGCGTACAAGACGGCGGCCACGCGGGCTGAAACCCCGCGTGAGATGGAGTACCGGCTTTTCGGCCAGGTGACGCGCGCCCTGATGCACGCCTCGACCCTGGATAAGTCGGACCTGGCCGGGCGCATGGATGCCCTGGACTGGAACCGGCGGCTGTGGTCGGCCCTGTCGACGGCCTGTTCGGATCCGTCCAACGCCATGCCCCACGCCTTGCGCGCCCAGATCATCTCGCTGAGCCTCTTCATCAACCGCCACACCTCGGAAGTGATGCGGGGCGGCGACGACTTCACGACCCTGATCGACATCAACCGGATGATCATGCAGGGCCTCGGCGGCGCGTCGGACGCGGCCTGAGCCTGTTCGCCGCCTAGAACAGGCTCGCGGCCCAGTGGACGAGGCCGCTGACGATGGCGGTGACGGTGGTCCACACTAAGGCCAGATAGATCCCGCAGACCGCTGTGCCCAGAAAGCCGGCGATGACGAAAAGCCCGTCGCGCTGGATCACGGCCATGCCGAACAAGGCCAGCGTCAGGCCGGGCAGGGCGTCGCCCAGAGGCACCGGCAAGGCCATCATCAGCGCCAGCAGGATGCAGGTGAGGCCGACGGCGACGTCGGCGATCTCGCCGGTCAAGGCGGGCCAGCGCGGCCGGGTCAGGCGCTCGACGCGGTCCAGACGCGGCAGGATCTTCGCCGTCGCGGCGCGATAGGCCGGGCGGCTCACCGACAGGTTGAGCAGCCATCTCGGCAGCCAGACTTCGTCGCGTTGGAGCGCCATTTCGGCGGACAGCAGGATGATGGGGATGGCGAAGACCGCCTTTCCGCCCGGCGGCCAGGGAAACAGCGCCATCAGCGCCAGGAGCAGGATCAGGGCGCCGAAGCCCCGTTCGCCGAAGGCCTCGACCATCTCGCGCAGGCTGAGCTTGGGGTCCTCGCCCACGCCCAGGCCCTCCAGAACGTCGGCGAACGTCCGGCTCTCATCGGGGGACGGCAGGGGAACGAGCGTCATCGAGCGGGACTCAAGGCGTTGGGATCGCCAAGGTAGGGAGCGGAGCGGCCCGACGCCATCCCTCGCGCGCAACGGCGGCTTTAATGCTTTGAGACGTGCTCGGGTTTGCCCTTGCGCCGGGTATGGGCGAGCTCTTCCAGTTGCTCTTCGGTCATCGATTCCATCATGGACTTCGACGCGCCCCTCAGCCTGGACTTGGGCGTTTCGCCGCGCTTGGCCGACAGGGCGGCTCCGGCGGCCTTCTGCTGGGCGGCGGATCTGGCGGGCATGACGATCTCCTTTCGAGTGAAAGGCAACCGCCCGCCCGCCTCAGGGTTCCGTCAGCTTCCCAGAAGCTCGCGGCCGATCAGGAAGCGGCGGATTTCATTGGTGCCGGCGCCGATGTCGTAGAGCTTGGCGTCGCGGACCAGGCGCTCGACCGGCCATTCCTTGGTGTAGCCGGCGCCGCCCAGGGCCTGGACGGCCTCCAGCGTGACCTTCACGGCGTTTTCCGAGGCCAGCAGGATGGCGCCCGCCGCGTCGTAGCGGGTGGTCAGGCCCTGATCGCAGGCGCGGGCGACCGCATAGACATAGGCGCGGGCGCTGTTCAGGGCGACATACATGTCGGCCACCTTGCCCTGCATCAACTGGAAGGAGCCGATGGCCTTGCCGAACTGCTTGCGGTCGCGGACGTAGGGTAGGACCACGTCGAGGGCGGCCTGCATGATGCCCAGCGGACCGGCCGACAGCACGGCGCGTTCATAGTCCAGGCCGCTCATCAGCACGGCCGCGCCGCGCCCTTCGCCGCCCATGATGTTCTCTTCGGGGACTTCGCAGTCCTCGAACACCAGCTCGGCCGTGTCCGAGCCGCGCATCCCCATCTTGTCCAGCTTCTTGGAGACCGAAAAGCCCTTCATGCCCTTTTCGATCAGGAAGGCGGTGACGCCGCCGTTGCCTTCGCCCGTCCGCGCATAGACCACCAGGGTCTCGGCGTGGGGGGCGTTGGTGATCCAGAATTTCGTGCCGTTCAGGACGTAGCGGTCGCCCTTCTTCTCGGCGCGGGTGCGCATGGACATGACGTCCGAGCCCGAACCGGCCTCGGACATAGCCAGGGAGCCGACGTGCTCGCCCGAGATCAGCTTGGGCAGATACTTCGCTTTCTGCTCCGGCGTGCCCCAGCGGCGGATCTGGTTGACGCACAGGTTGGAGTGGGCGCCGTAGCTCAGGCCGATCGAGGCCGAGGCGCGGCTGACCTCCTCCATCGCCACGACGTGTTCGAGGTAGCCGAGGCCGAGGCCGCCGAACTCTTCCTCGACGGTGATGCCGTGCAGGCCCAGCTCGCCCATCTCGGGCCACAGGTCGCGGGCGAACTCGTTCTTTTCGTCGATTTCGGCGGCGCGGGGGGCCAGCCGTTCGGCGGCCCAGCGGGCGGTGGTGTCGCGGATGGCGTCAGCGGTCTCGCCGAGGCCGAATTCCATGGATTGGGGCGCGAAGGGAATGCTCATGCCGCAAGGCGTAGCATCGTGCGCGGACTTCGCAAAGACGCCTGTTAGCGGGACCGTTTGTGCTTCGCGGCGCTCGTCGAAGCGCCCTTGCCGCGCAGGCCGCTCCAGGCTGTCACCCCAATGAAGACCAGGCCCGTGATGGCCAGGCCGGCGCCGATCAGGATGGTCGCGTCGCTGGAGGCCGGGGCGCCCAGGGCGCGGTGCAAGGCGGCGATTCCCGCGATGAAGGCCAGGACTCCGACGCCGCCGATGAACAGGACGGCGCCCTTGTCACCGAGTGGTGCGTCGGAGGCGGCGGCGCGCGCCTCATGACGCATGACCGGGACCGTGGGCGGGGCGGCGTCGGTGGGCGGCTCGGCGGTTCCCGGCCCGCGCACCGGGGCGGTCAGAAGGGCCTCTAGCGGAGCGGGCCTGTCGGCCGGGGCGTCGAACAGGGCGCGTTCGGCCGAGCGGCGGCGATACAGGGCGTCGACCGGGGGCGAGGCGCGCTCGGGCCAGGCGGACAGGGCGACGGCGGCCTCGGCCGGGGCGCCGGCGTCCAGCTTGGCCTGCACGTCCGATCCCTGGAAACGCTCCAGGCCGATGGAGAAGATGAAGCTGGCCAGGGCGTCGAACTGATGCTGGTTCAGCGGCAGGCGAACCCGCTCGTTCAGCAGGGCGACGATGGGCATCAGGTCGTATTGCAGCAGCAGTTCGGCCTCGGCCTCGCTGATCACGGCGCCGGGGCGGGCCGAGCGCGAGTGGCCGTAGCCGATGACGGGCGTCCCGTCGCGGCGCAGCACGGTGCGCGGGCGGAAGCCCTCGAAGCTCTTGATCAGCAGAAGGCCTTCTCTCGAGACCTTGCGGCGTTGCGGCGCGGCTGCGGACACGGACTGACCCAATTCGAAACGGGCGTTCTCGCCCGACAGGCGAGGGAGCAAGCCGCGTTCCGAAACGACCTGGGCCGTTTCAGGCCAGGTGTCGGTCTAAGGTTTTCCTATATTTTCTATTGATTTCATTCGTCATTCTCGGGCTTGTCCCGAGAATCCATAAACATGACGGCTGCAATTCGGGACTCGGCGCTCGCCTGTCGCCCGTTGAGTCTATGGATCCTCGGCACAAGGCCGGGGATGACGGAAGAGGGGCTCAGAATATGGGCCCCAGCATCGCCGTCAGAGCAGGACAATGGTCGCCAGGCCGAGGAAGATAAGGAAGCCGAAGAAGTCGGTCGTCGCCGTCACGAAGACGGCCGAGGACACGGCCGGGTCGAACTTCAGTTTCGCCAGGCTCAGCGGAGTAAGAACGCCCACGCTGGCCGCGACCAGCAGGTTCAGGATCATGGCCGCGCCGATGACGGCGCCGATGCGCCAGTCGTGGAACCAGAAGCCCGCCGCCAGGCCGATCAGGGGCGCCAGGATGAAGCCGTTGGCCAGACCCACGGCCATCTCGCGCCAGAAGGTGCGCAGGGCGTTGGAAGCGTTCAGCTCGCGCGTCGCCAGGGCGCGCACGGTGACGGTCAGGGCCTGGGTCCCCGCATTGCCGCCGATGGCCGAGACGATAGGCATCAGCACGGCCAGGGCGACGATCTCCTGGATGGTGCCCTCGAACAGGGCGATGACGCTGGCGCCCAGGACGGCGGTGAAGAGGTTGATGCCCAGCCAGGGCACGCGGCCGCGCACGATCTCCAGCACGCTGGACGACCGGTCCTCGTCGGAGACGCCGGCCAGGCGCAGGATGTCCTCGCGGTTCTCTTCCTGGATGATGTTGACCACGTCGTCGACGGTCAGCTGGCCGACCAGCCGCCCGCCCGCATCGACCACGGGCGCCGAGATCAGGTGGTATTTCTCGAAGATGTAGGCGACCTCTTCCTGGTCGACGTCCACCTCGATGACGTTCACCGGCGCCATCAGTTCGGTCAGGGGCGTGGTGCGCGGGCTGCGCAGCATGCGGCTGATGGCGACCCCGCCGATCGGCCGGTTCATCGGGTCGACGACATAGATGTCGAAGAAGAGTTCGGGCAGGTCGTCGCCCTGGGCGCGCACGTGGTCGATGGTGTCGCCGACGTTCCAGAACTGCGGCGCGGCCATGAACTCGCGCTGCATCAGGCGCCCGGCCGAATCCTCTTCGTAGCCGAGCGAAGATTCGATGGCGGCGCGCTCGACCTCGGGCATGGCGGCCAGAACGCGCTCACGCTGATCCTCCTCCAGGTCCTCGACGACCGAGGCGGCGTCGTCCGAATCCAGCTCCTGCAGGGCTTCGGCCAGGGTGGCCGAGGGGACGCGCTCCAGCACCTTCTCGCGGATGCCGTCGTCCATTTCGGGCAGGGCTTCGGCCAGCAGGTCCGGCGGCAGCCACTGGACCACGACCGAGCGGTGCTCGGCGGTCAGGAAGCCCATCAGGTCGGCGACGTCGGCAGGGTGCAGGTCTTCCAGCAGGCTGCGCAGCCGCATGCCGTCGCCGTCGTCCGCGGCGTCCACCACCTTTTCGACGAAGGCCGCCGTCAGGGCATAGTCTTCGCCCAGGGGCGCGTGATCGGTTTCGATATTCAGCTCTTCGGGGCGCAGAGGGGCGGAATCCGTGTGGGTCACGTGTCTGCCTCCTCTGGAGTTGATGTCAGCTGTATGTAGCCGAGATTCGCCCTGTCAGATCAGATGGTGCGGTCGAGAAGACTCGAACTTCCACGGGTTGCCCCACAGCGACCTCAACGCTGCGCGTCTACCAATTCCGCCACGACCGCTCGCATCGGAGGGCGGGCAATAGCGGAGAGAGAGCGGAAAGAAAAGAGCGTTTTGCGGAAATAGCGGCGGGCGGCGCAATTCCCTCTCCTGATGCGAGAGGGAAGCCTTAGGCGGCGCCGGCCATGAAATCATACACATCCGCGGGCCGCGTCACCGTGATGGCGATGCGGTCGTCGCGAATCTCGATCTCGCCGCGCGCGACCGGGTGGTTGTTGGCCAGGATCCAGACTTCGTCCTTTTCCGAGGCGTCCAGCGGAATCACCGCGCCGCGTCCCATGCGCAGCAGTTGCTGCATCGGCAGGACCGAACGGCCCAGCACGACCGAAATCTCGACATCGACGGCTTCGATCTGGCTCAAGACGACACTCGCAATTCAACGGGCGGACCTTGCGCCGCCGCGTTCGTCCCCACATTGAAGCCTCATGCTTGCCGAGCCGTTAAACATCTCCGACCGTCCGCTGTTTCGCGCCGATGGACGGCCCGTCGAATGGGCCGTGTCGTCCGGCTATGTCGACTACGCCGCCGCCGAGGCCGCCATGGAGGCGCGCGTCGCCGCCATCGCCGCCGGGGAGGCCGAGGAACTGGTCTGGCTGCTGGAGCATCCGCCGCTCTACACCGCAGGCGTCTCGGCCAAGGACGACGACCTGCTGGCCCCCGACCGCTTTCCGGTGCATCGCACGGGGCGGGGCGGTCAGTTCACCTATCACGGCCCGGGCCAGCGGGTGGCCTATGTCATGCTGGACCTGAACCGGCGCGGCAAGGACGTGCGGGGCTTCGTGCACGGGCTGGAGGACTGGATCATCGGCGCGCTCGACCGCTTCGGCGTCGAGGCCGGGATGCGCGAGGGCCGGGTCGGCGTTTGGGTCGAACGCAAGGGCGCGGGATGGAGCCGCGAGGACAAGATCGCCGCCATCGGCGTCAAGGTCCGCAAATGGGTCAGCTTCCACGGCATCAGCCTGAACGTGGAGCCGGACCTGGAGCACTTCGGCGGCATCGTGCCGTGCGGCATCACCGAGCACGGGGTGACCAGCCTGGTCGACCTGGGCGTTCTGGCGACGATGGACGAGGCGGACGACGCGCTGAAGTCGTCCTTCCAGCGGGTGTTCGGCCCGGTTCAGCCGGGCGTCGCCCCGCTCTGAACGCCCTTGCCGGGCGCGGCGCCGTAGCGATTGAAGCCCGCCTGGCCGGGCAGCAGGACCAGATCGATCACGACCAGAACCAGGGCGGCCGCCGCGACCCAGTCCAGCAGGCCGTGCGGCAACGGCCAGGCCAGGACCAGGGCCAGCAGGATCAGGCCGCTCCACCAGCCCGACCGACCGCGATCATGCAGCCGCTGCGACAGCAGGCAGGCTCCGGCGTAGAGCAGGGCCGCCGCGATCGCGCCGTCGACCCAGGCGGGCAGGGCGGTCAGGCGCTCGACGGCGCAGCCTGCCAGCAGCAGGGATCCCCCGCCCAGGACGAAAGGCAGGCGCCCGATCCGCCCGGTGGAGTTCAGAAACAGGTCGGCCAGAAGGGTCATCAGGCGGTCGTCGGCCTCAAGGCAAGGGGAGGGACAGGCCTAGTCGCGGCGGCGGCGTTCGTAAACCAGGGCGTCGCGGCGTCGCACATTCGACGAAAGAGTGGCGAGCACGGCTTTAATGGGTCTAAAACACGCTAAACCCGCGTTTTGACGGACTCTGGGAGAACCCTATGCAACGCCTGCTTTCCGCTTCGGCGGCCGTACTGGCCCTGACCTTCGCCGCTTCGGCCGCCTCGGCCCAGAATTTCAGCGACCTGGCCCGTCAGGACCTTCAGGCCATGCACACGGCCCTGCGCGACAATCATCCGGCCGCCGTGGTGCCGGGCGAGGCCAGCGCGACCTTCCGCTCGTGGCTGGATGCGGGCCTGCAGCAGGCCCAGGCCAAGGCCGGCCAGGTCAACAGCGGCGACAGCCACGCCTATTTGCTGCGCTGGTACGCTAACGGCTTCCGCGATTCCAACATCGCGGCCCGCCCGACCTATGAGGGCCTGGGCCCGTATTTCGCCACCGGTTGGTCCGGCGTGGCCACCGCCTGGCGCAATGGCCAGTATGTCGTCTCCTACGTCCAGCCCGGGGTGCGCGGCGCGCCGCCGCTGGGCGCTGTGCTCAAGAGCTGCAACGCCCAACCGATCGAGGACCTGGCCAAGGCCAAGCTGGATCAGTTCGAAGGCGACCTGACGACTGAGGCCGGCCGCGTCCGCACTGCCCCCTATCTGCTGTGGAACCGCAACAACCCGATGACCTCGGGCGTGCCGAGCACCTGCGAGTTCCAGGTCGGCCGTCGCGCCCGCGACTTCACCCTGTCGCCCCAGCCGGCGACGCGTGAGGCGCTGGAGGCCGCCTATCGCGCCTCGGTCTATGTGCCGTCGGGCGCGCCCCTGTCGGTCGAGACGGTGAACGGCCGTCCGTGGATCAACGTCCACTCCCTGGCCGACGACGCGGGCTGGGACGCCTTCTTCGCCCAGGTCGAGGCCCAAGCCGGCGCCATTCGCGGCCCGCAGGGCTTCGTTCTGGACCTGCGCGGCGCCGCCGGTTCGTCGATCAACGCCACCTCGCGCGGCTACGGCCTGGCCAACCGCATCTGGTCGCCCGAGTTCACCGTCAGCCGCCAGCCCGAGGCCGGCCAGATCACCTACCGCGCCACGCCGGGCAACCGCGCCTGGTTCGTCGACACCCTGAACCGGATGCAGGCGGACCCGCGTTTCGTGCAGGAATCGGGCGCCGTGATCGAGCAGACCCAGGCCATTGTCGCCGCCTTCGACAGCGCCATCGCCGCCGGTCAGCCGACCTTCGTCATGCCGGGCCGACCGGCGGTGCCGGACACGGGCGCGGCCAATCCGGTGAAGGGGCCTGTGGTCGTCCTGGTGGATTCCGGTTGCTCGGGCGGCTGCCTGGACACGCTGGACCTGCTGAGCCGCCTGCCGAACGTCCGCATCGTCGGTTCGACCACGGCCGAGGACACCATCTTCATCGAGCCGACCGTCCTGCGTCTGCCGTCCAACTACGCCGACCTGACCTATGGCCATAAGGCCTGGACGACGCGTCAGCGCGGCAACAACGCGCCCTACGCCCCGGCCGGCGCCCTGGCCTACACCGGCGACGCCACCGACGAGGCGGCCGTCCGCGCCTGGGTCGGCGGGCTGTTCTAAGGGCCGCGCTAAAGCCCCTCCCCTCGATGGGGGAAGGGAGCATTTGCGAGGAAACAGGGCCGGACGGTGGAACGACCGTCCGGCCCTTCCTATTTTCAAGCCATGACCCAGACTGATTCCGCTACGCCCCTGCGATCCACGTCCGGCTTTGACCTGACGCCGCCGAGCGACAGCCAGCGCGTGGCGCTGGAGGCCGACCTGTCGCCTGAAGAGAAGCGGGTGCTCTTGGCCCACGGCACGGAGGCGCCCTTCTGCGGGACGCTGCTGGGCGAAAAGCGGGCCGGGGTGTTCTGCTGTCGCGAATGCGGCCTGCCGCTGTTCCGGTCGGGAACCAAGTTCGAGAGCGGCACCGGTTGGCCCAGCTTCACCGAGCCGGTCGATCCGGCCCACGTCCGCGCCGTGCGCGACGACAGCCATGGCATGGTGCGGGTGGAGACCCGCTGCGCCCGCTGCGACAGCCATCAGGGCCACGTCTTCCCCGACGGTCCGCCGCCGACCGGGCTGCGCTATTGCATCAACTCGGTCGCCCTCAGCTTCGTGCCCGAGGGCGCGCCCTTGCCCGATCCTTTGGGCCGCGGCGACGGGACGGCCTGACCTTGGCCGCATTCAGGGTTAGGGTGGTCGTGAACCGGAGCAGACGCTTATGCTGATCGAACTCATGGCCGTCTCCCTGCTGGCGACGGGCGCCGACCCCGAAGGGATCGTCTCGACCGCGCCGCGTGGCGGGTTGCAGGCTGTCCCGGCGGCCTCGGCGGCGTCCCTGGCCGAGGCCCTGGGCGACGCTTCCCCGGCCGTGACGCTGCAGAGCGCGGCGCCCCACGGCCTGACCACGGAAGAACAGATCACCCGCTGGATCGGCGAGCGGAAGGCGGAGACCTCCCCCGCACAGCCCTGGACGGATCCCTGGGAAGAGGCCGAACCCCGGCGCATGCGCGGCCAGGTCAGCGCCGGAATCGGCACCGGCGGCTATCGCGACTTCGCGGCCGAGGTCTCCATGCCGTTCGGCGAGAGCGGCACGCTGAACCTCAGCGTCAGCCAGACGAGGAACGCGCCCTGGGCCTATCCCTACGGCTATGGCCATGGCCTCTATGGCGCGCGCTACGGGCTGGACGGCTACGGCTGGCGCGACGCCTACGGCTCGGTGGCCGGTCCCCTGGGCGCGCGCAGCCCGCACGAGCGGCCCAGCCGCATCCGTCCCTTTGATCTGGATGAAAAGACGCGCGAGGCGCCGTCGGACGACGCCGGACGATAGGGCGCGGCCCAGAGGAAGTGCGGCCTGAGAGCCACTCCCGCGCTTTTTACCGTCGGGCGTCGCATCGCCGCATTCCCTTGATAGGCGCTGATCCCATATGCCCTCGGGCAAAGGATCAGTATGGACAGTTTGCTTACCTCGGCCGCCGAATTCATCGCTCGCAACGCCGTGTGGGCGGGCGCGATCCTCGGCGCGGTGACCTTTTTCGAGTCCCTGGTCGTCATCGGCGCCTTCGTGCCGGCGACGGGGCTGCTGGTCGCGGCGGGGGGCTGGTGGCGGCGGGCGTGCTGGACCCCTTCACGGTCATCGCCGGCTGTGTTCTGGGCGCCGTGATGGGCGACGCCATCTCCTACTGGATCGGGCGGCGGCTGGGCACGCGGGTGCTGCGCCACAACATGCTGGTTCCGCACCGCCGCAAGCTGGCCTGGACGCGCCTGTACTGCCGCCGCTACGGCGTGGCCTCCATCTTCATCGGCCGCTTCTTCGGCCCCCTGCGCGCCTTCGTGCCGGTGATGGTCGGGGTGCTGCAGATGCGCCAGCGCGTCTTTCAGTTTGCCAACGTCACCTCGGCCTTCGTCTGGGTTCTGGCCATGCTGGCGCCCGGCTATTTGGCGGCCAAGGGCTTGGAGCGGCTGGAGATGTTGACCGAGGCGCACAACCCGACCCTGCTGCTGCTGACCTTCGGCGCGGTCCTTGTGGCGCTGATCGTCGGAATGCGCTGGCTTAAGGGCCGCGCGGCGCGCCGCAACGCCCTGCTGGAGGCCTCGGTGCGAGGGCTGGGGGAGTAGTTCCGCCTGTTTTTTTGGGGCGGAAGCGGAGGCGCTTGAAATCTGACGGGCGTAAAGCGGCCCGTTTTGCCTTCACGCGTCGCGGCAGCCCTTATCAATCGCACCCACGAAAAAGGGCCCGGCGGATCGCCGGGCCCTTTCGCGTTCTCGCCCTGCGGCGGGATCAGTCGTGGGTGTGGCCGTGAGTGTCGGCGGCGGAAGCCGTGCCGCCTGCGCTCCAGGCCTGGCCGTCCTCGCTCTCGAACCAGAACGGCTTGCGCTCAGAGCCGCCGACCTCGTTCATGTGATTGTCGAACAGGCGGCCGTTGATCATGGTGTAGCCGATCTTGGTCGAGTCCCGCAGGTTCTCGAGCGGATTGGCGTTCAGCACGACCAGATCGGCCAGCTTGCCGACCTCCAGCGAGCCGATGTCCTTGTCCATGCCCAGGGCGCGGGCGCCGTTCAGGGTGCCGACGCGCAGGGCTTCATGGGCGCTCATGCCGCCCTGTTCGAACATCCACAGCTCCCAGTGGGCGCCGAGGCCTTCGCGCTGGCCGTGGGCGCCGATCTGGATCGACACGCCCTGGTCCGCCAGGCGCTTGGCCTCGCGGGCGATGGAGATGTGGTTCAGCTCCTCCGGCGGAGTCTTCACCGGGCGGCGCGAGCGCGAATCGAGGATGCGGCGCGGCACGTACTGGCTCAGGATCGGGTCCTTCCAGACGTCCGTCGTCTCATACCAGTGGTTCTCGCCCCAGGAGCCGCCGAAGCCGACGATCAGGGTCGGGGTGTAGGCCGTGCCCGTCTGCGACCACAGCTGCACCGCGTCGTCGTACATGCGGGCCACCGGCACCGAGTGTTCGATGGTGGTGTGGCCGTCGACCAGCATGCTCATGTTGTGGTGGTAGAGGGAGCCGCCTTCCGGCACGACCATCATGCCCAGTTCGCGGGCGGCCTGCATGATCTGCTGACGCTGCTCGCGGCGGGGCTGGTTGTAGCTCTTGACGCTCCAGGCGCCGACGGCCTGCATCCGGCGCAGCTGCGAGCGGGCGTCGTCCAGGTTGTTGACCACGGCCGTCGTCGGCGTCGCGGCCCCATACAGGATGGTGCCGGTCGAGAAGATGCGCGGCGACACCACGCGCCCGGCCTTGGCCAGTTCGCTGTGGGCGAAGATCTCGCTGGTGTCGTTCGACGGGTCGTGCAGCGTCGTCACCCCGAAGGCCAGGGCGGCGTAGTTTACCCAGCTCTGCTGCGGGATGATCTCGTCCGACCCCATGCGGCCGTGCCAGTGGGCGTCGACCAGGCCGGGGATGATGGTCTTGCCGGCCATGTCCATGACGCGAGCGCCGGCCGGAACCGTCACCGAGCCGCGCGGGCCGATGGCCTCGATGCGGTTGCCGTTGACGACCACCACGCCGTCCTCGATCACCTCATCGCCCTTCATGGTGATGAGGCGGGCGCCGGTCAGGACGGTGACGCCGCTGGGGCGGGCGTAGTCGGCGCTGAAGCCGATCTTGATCCCGTGCTCGGCGGGCTTGGGCAGCTCGGCCGGCGCGCCGTCCATGAAGGCGAAGCTCTGGTTCAGCGGACGCGAGAACAGCTCCGGCCCCAGCGACCACTGCAGGCGGTTGGAATCGCCCGACCAGTGCAGCCATTCGCCGGCGTCGCGGGTGACGCGGGTCTGGGGCAGGGCCTTGGCGTCGGCGCCGACGGTGACGGCGCGGCCCGTGGGGACGAAGGGGGCGACATAGGCGTTGAACCGCTCGGTCCAGGCGATCCACTGCTCGTCGGGCGAGACCGAGAATTCGGCGGCCCATTCGCTGCTCAGGTGGGTGCGTTCGTCCTGACCCGACAGATTAACGGACTTCAGCACGCGCTTGTCGCCGTCGCGCGCGGTCACGAAGATGCGGTCATTGCGGGCGCCGAACTGCGGGTTGGTCCCGGCGTCGGTGATCTTGACAGGCTCGCCCCCGCGAACGGAGACGCGATAGATGCCCGGCTCACGGCTCCACAAGGCAGAGCGCAGATAGCCGTCGCTGGAGGTGCGATACACGACCGTCTGGCCGTCCGGCGAGAAGCGCGGCTCCAGATAGTGGCCCGGGTTGGCCGTGAGGGTCCGGCCCTCGCCGCCGGAGGCGGGAACGACGCGGATGGAGCCGAGCTTGTCGTCGCTCCAGGTCGTATAGACGATCGAGCGGCCGTCGCGCGACCAGGACGGATAGAGTTCGAAATGGTCGCTCTGGCGCGTCAGGCGGCGGGGCGTCCCGGCCACGCCGTCACGCAGGTCGCGGACCCACAGATTGCCCAGGGC
Source organism: Brevundimonas naejangsanensis (assembly GCF_003627995.1). Lineage (NCBI taxonomy): Bacteria > Pseudomonadati > Pseudomonadota > Alphaproteobacteria > Caulobacterales > Caulobacteraceae > Brevundimonas > Brevundimonas naejangsanensis. The sequence goes on from NZ_CP032707.1 coordinate 2,065,553, forward strand.
CTCGAACACCACCTTGGAGCCGTCGGGCGAGGTCTGGGCCCAGCGGACCATCTTCACGTCGAACTGGGCGGGCGCCACCTCGACGGGGAAGCGGGCGGTCTCCTGCACCCGGCGGGTGTCGGAGACGTGGAAGGGGATGTCGCTGACGGCCTTGGAGGCCACGTCGACGCGGCGGATCTTGCCGCCGGCCCAGATGACGATGGAGCGGTTGTCCGGCGTCCAGGCGAAGCCCGGATAGACGCCGTGGACGGCCCAGGTCTCCTGCATGTCGCGGTCCAGGCCGTCATAGATCGGGGTCTCGCGGCCCGACTCCAGGTCCATGACGTAGAGCACCGACTGGAAGCGGTCGCGGCGCACGAAGGCCAGCGACTTGCCGTCGGGCGACGGGGTGGGGCGCACCGAGCCGCCGGGGCCGGTGACGAAGGGCTTGATCTCGCCCGTCTCGCGATCCAGGCGGCGGATTACATAGATCTGGGTGTTGGGATCCTTGGAGTATTCGAAGACGCCGCCGGGCGTGGAGTCGTCGCTGAAATACAGATAGCGGCCGTCGGGCGAGAAGGCGGGCTCGCCCGTGTCCTTCTGCTGGGTGCGGCGCTCGGTCAGCTGCACGCCGCCGCCGCCCGAGCGGTGGTACATCCACATCTCGCCCGCGCCCAGCGAGCGCGAGGAGGTGAAGTGCTTGCGGCCGACGATGAACTGGCCGTCCGGCGTCCAGGCCGGGGAGTTCAGCAGGCGGAAGGTCTCGTTCGACACCTGGCGCGGGTTCGAGCCGTCGCGGTCCATGACCCACAGGTTGTCGCCGCCGGCGCGGTCCGAGGTGAAGGCGATGGAGCGGCCGTCCGGCGAGAAGCGCGGCTGCATGTCCCAGGCGACGCCCGAGGCGATGGGGCGGGCCTCGCCCCCCGTGATCGGCATCACATAGATGTCGCCCAGCAAGTCGAAGACGATCTCGCGCCCGTCGGGGCTGACGTCCAGCGCCATCCAGGTGCCTTCATTGACGTCGATGCGGACGTCGCGCTGGGCGCCGATGGGGTTCTGAACGTCCCATTTGGCCGCGGCGTCGGTCCCCGTCTGGGCCAGCGCCGGAAAAGCCACGGCCATGGCCGCGACGGTGGTCAGCAAAACGCGCTTCATGGAAGCCCCCTCGATCCCCTTGAACTCACAGAGGCGATGAAGCTAGCGGCGCGCGGACGAGCTTGGCCAGTCGGGATAATGACGCGCGGGCCGAATATTCTTCGGGGAGTGGAGCGTGATGGCGATGTTGGGGGTTTTGGTCCAGGCCCTCGCGAGATGTCTCGCAAGGGCCTGGGTGGTGCCGCCGGGCAGGATTGAACTGCCGACCTCAGCCTTACCAAGGATGCGCTCTACCACTGAGCTACGGCGGCGGGTCGCTGAGGAAGCGGCCGTATAGCCAAAGGTTTTGGCGGGGCCAAGCCCAAAATGCATGCTTGATCAAAATCTTTGCACGCGGTCTCCTGTCGACCATGGATACCCCGCCCGACGACGACGCCCGCCCCAAGACGACGCCCTCAACGCCGGGCACGTCGCCCGCCGGGGCTGCCGCCAAGGCCGAGCGCGCCGCGCGCCTGGCCGCCGCCCTGCGCGCCAATCTTCGACGCCGCAAGGCGCCGCCTGCCGCGCCCCGTCCTCCCGAACAGAGCAACTGAAAGTCATCCCGACCGTCCGATTCCGACCTATCGCACGCGCCGTCAGGCTTGCTAGATAGCCGGTTTGCCGGGCCGCAGGGGTCCGGGCCTCCCAGGACTTCTCCATTTCCATGGACAGCATCGTCATCCACGGCGGCCATCGCCTCAACGGCTCGATTCCGGTCAGCGGGGCCAAGAACTCGGCCATCAAGCTGATGGCCGCATCGATTCTGACCGACCAGCCGCTGCTGCTGACCAATATGCCGCGTCTGGCCGACACGCGATTCCTGGGGCAGCTGCTGCAGCAGTTCGGCGTCGAGGTGACCGAGCGCGACGGCGCCGACGGCCAGGAGACCCTGTTCCACGCGGCCGAGCTGACCTCGACCTTCGCCCCTTATGACCTGGTACGCCAGATGCGGGCCTCGTTCAATGTGCTGGGGCCGCTGCTGGCGCGGACCGGCCAGGCCAAGGTGTCCCTGCCGGGCGGCTGCACCATCGGCGCGCGGCCGGTCGACCTGCACCTGATGGCGCTGGAGGCCATGGGGGCGCAGATCGAGCTGGAGGAGGGCTATGTCTCCGCCACCGCGCCCAAGGGGCTGCAGGGCGCCGAGATCGAGTTTCCTTTCGTCTCCGTCGGCGCGACCGAGCACGCCCTTCTGGCCGCCGTCATGGCCAATGGCGTGACGGTGCTGAAGCGTGCCGCGCGCGAGCCCGAGATCGGCGACCTGGCCCGCTGCCTGATCGCCATGGGGGCCAGGATCGAGGGGCTGGACACTGACGTCCTGACGATCACCGGCGTCTCCTCGCTGAGCGGCGCGACCTGGTCGGTGATTCCCGACCGAATCGAGATGGGCTCCTACGCCCTGGCCGCGGCCATGGCTGGGGGCGAGGTGCGCCTGACCAAGGGCCGCGCCGACCTGATCACCGCCCTGACCGACAAGATGATCGAGGCTGGCGTCGGCATCGAACCGACCGAGGACGGTCTGATCGTCCGTCGCGACCCGGCGCAGCGGCTGAAGGCGGTCAACGTCACGACCGAGATCTATCCCGGTTTCGCCACCGATCTGCAGGCCCAGTTCATGGCCCTGATGACGACCGCCGAGGGTACGAGCGTCATCCACGAGAACATCTTCGAGAACCGCTTCATGCACGCGCCCGAACTGGCGCGTCTGGGCGCCGATATCACCGTCCACGCGGGCGAGGCGCGGGTGCGCGGGGTCGAGACCCTGAAGGGTGCCCCGGTCATGGCCACCGACCTGCGCGCCTCCATGTCCCTGGTCATCGCCGGCTTGGTGGCGGAAGGCGAGACCACGGTCGGCCGCGTCTATCACCTGGATCGCGGCTTCGAGCGTATGGAAGAGAAGCTGAGCGCCTGCGGCGCCGACGTCAGAAGGATCAAGGGGGAGGGCGATGAGCACTGAAGCCGATCCGACGGCGCCCCAGGGCGGCGATGCTCCCGAATCCGAGGCGACGGCGGCGATTCCGCCCCTGCACCTGCTGGCCGAGGACGCCGACGACCTGCAGATCATCTCGGCCGCCCTGCAGGACGCCATCCTGCGGCCCGTCGACATCCGCTGGGAGAAGGAGGCGCGCCGCCTGACGGTCGTGCTGTCCCGCTTCTGCTGGGAATGCGGCGGGACCCGGGTCATGGCCGCCATGCAGTTCGGCGACGTCCAGGCGGTCAAGAGCCGCCGCTTGCCGCGCGCGCCCGAGTCGGCGCTGGAGCTGCTGGCGCTGGACTTCCTGCCGACCGAGGCGCCGGGCGGCCAGGTGATGATGATGTTCGCGGGCGGGGGCGATCTGCGGATCGACGTGGAATGCCTCGATGCGGTCCTGACCGACCTGTCGGAGCGCTGGCCGGCGCGCATGTCGCCGACGCACCTGGACGAGGCGGACTGATGAGCGGGCCCCACAAGCTGGCGTCGATCGAAATCGACAACACCACCCTGCCAGCCGCCACGGCCGAGATCGAGCATCAGCGCCGCGTCGCCATCTTCGACCTGGTCGAGCAGAACAGCTTCATCCCCGAGGGGGCGAAGGGCGGTCCCTATGCGCTGAAGCTGTCGTCCCAGGACAACCGCCTGGCCTTCGACATCGCCGGGCCGGCTTTCGCCCGCACCCACGTCCTGTCGCTGACGCCGATGAAGGCGGTGATCCGGGACTACGGCTTGATCTGTGAAAGCTATTATGAAGCGCTGCGCGGCTCGTCGCCTAGCCAGATCGAATCGGTCGACATGGGCCGACGGGGGCTTCACAACGAGGGCGCGGCCCTGCTGAAGGCGCGGCTGGAAGGCAAGGTCGAGATCGACCACGAGACCGCCCGACGCCTCTTCACCCTGGTGTGCGCCCTCTACCGTCGGGGCTGAACTCGACTATCTAAGCGTTTTGGTGCATTAGACGCCCTTCTTTCACGGCTCGCGCTCACGCCCGGCGCGGGCCTTAAGCTGTATTCACACGGGCGAGAGAGGCCGCATGGCTAAGGAAGAACTGCTGGAGTTCCCCGGCGTGGTCAGCGAACTGCTGCCCAACGCGACGTTTCGCGTGACGCTGGAAAACGATCACGAGATCATCGCCCATACCGCGGGCAAGATGCGCAAGAACCGCATCCGCGTCCTGGCCGGCGACAAGGTGCTGGTCGAGATGACGCCCTACGACCTGACCAAGGGTCGCATAACCTACCGCTTCAAGTAAGGACGCGCGTTGTCGCGTCCTGACGCTCCTGCTCGCCGGCTGATCCTGGCCTCGGCGAGCCCGCGCCGCGTTGAGCTGCTGGCGCAGATCGGCATCGCGCCCGACCTGGTGGCGCCCGCCGACATCGACGAAACGCCGCTGAAAGCCGAGCCGCCCGCGCGGCTCGCGCAGCGCCTGGCCTGCGCCAAGGCGGCGGTCGTGGCTGCGGGCTATCCCAACGACGTCGTCCTGGCGGCCGACACGGTGGTCGCCCTGGGCCGACGCCTGCTGGAGAAGCCCGCCGACGAGGCCGAGGCGGCGAAATTCCTGAACCTTCTGTCCGGCCGCAATCACCGCGTCTTCACCGGCGTCGCCGTGGCCAGCGCCGGCCGCACGACCTGGCGCGTCGTCGAGACCCGGGTCAGCTTCAAGCCGCTGTCCGACGCCGAGGTCGCCGCCTATGTCGCCTCGGGCGAATGGCGGGGCAAGGCGGGGGGCTACGGCATCCAGGGCCGGGCGGCGGCGTTCGTCAGTCGAATCGTCGGCAGCCATCCCGCCGTCATGGGCCTGCCTCTCTATGAGGCGACGAATCTGTTGCACGGCGCGGGCTGGCGGGCCGAGGCGGCCTGATGGCCGACGTCGAGGTCTTCCTGGACGCGGCTCCGGGCGAGACCCGGGGCATGGTCTTCCGCGACGGCCGCGCCTGCGCCCTCATTATACATAGAGACGACGACCGGCCCGAGCACCGCCTGGGCGCGCGCCTGGTCGGCCGCGTCGCCAAGCTGGCGCCGGGGCTGCACGGCGCCTTTGTCGACCTGGGCTGCGGCGAGCCCTTCGGCTTCCTGCCGCTGGGCAAGGCCGACCGGCCGGGGGAGGGCGCCAAGCTGGAGGTCGAGGTCACGGCAGAGCCGCGCGAGCGCAAGGGGCCGGTCCTGCGCCGTCTCGGCGAAGCGTCGGGGGAGCCGCGCCTGCTCGCGCCCGGCCCCGGCGTCGCCGCCATCCTGAAACACCTGGCGCCGGGCGTGGCCGTTGTGACGGGCGCCGAGGCCATACGCGCCGCGCTCGAGGCCGAGGAGGAGGCGCTGTCAGGCGGCGTGGTCGAGCCTGCCGTCGGCCTGGATCTGGCGATCCAGCGCACGCGCGCCCTGATCGCCGTCGACATCGACTACGCCCCGGCCGCCGGCCGCGATTCCCGCAAGGGGCGCGAGGCGGTGAATCGCGAGGGGCTGCGCCAGGCGGCGCGGCTGCTGGCGCTGAAAGGGTGGGGCGGTCTGGTCGCCGTCGACCTGGTCGGGGTCGGACTGCATCCGGACGCCGTCCTGCAGGCGGCGCGCCAGGCCTTCGCCGCGCATGAGGGGGCGGCCGTGGGGCCGCTGAGCCGGTTCGGCCTGCTGCAACTGTCCCTGCCCTGGGGGCGCACGCCCGCGGATGAGCGGCTGGCCGCGCCGAGTGCGCGTGAACTCGGCGCCCTGCGCCGGCTGCGCCTGGCGCTGCTGACGGATCGTGCAGCTCCACGCCTGACTTTGCATTGCGATTCCGGGGCGGCGGCCGTTCTGGCGCCCTGGGTCGCCGACCTGGGGCCGCGGGCTCACATTCGCCCTGACGCCGCGCCGGGCGTGTTCGAGATCAAGGAGGGCTGAGCATGGCCCAATGCCCCATCTGCCGCCGCGCCGAGGCCGTTCCGGCCTACAAGCCTTTCTGTTCCAAGCGCTGCGCCGACGTCGATCTGCAGCGCTGGTTCAGCGGCGGCTACGCCATTCCGGCGGAAGATGCGCACGATGACGAAAAAGATCGCGGAATTGAGTGAATTGGCGTCTGGACAGCCCGTTCGGGCTCGCCTATAGAGCCGCCTCTCGCGACGCACTGCGACGCCTGGATAGCTCAGTTGGTAGAGCAGCGGATTGAAAATCCGCGTGTCGGTGGTTCGAATCCGCCTCCAGGCACCACTTCCCCTTGAAATGACGATTATTCGCCCCGGCCTTGAAAAAGCCGGAAATTTGTCATGGGTCTAAACTTTTCTTAACTTTCTCGGCCCCGCACTATTGTTGCTGTTTTTTGGCGGAACGGTGCAAATTTCGTGCATCCCTGGCCCTTAGGCCCCGGGGCGGGGGTGAAAACCTATTTTCCGCCCTTGACGCTAAGAAAGGCGTTCGCCAAAGGGACTTACCGCATTCTTGCTTGCAGGCCCTGGACGGGGGGATATGGTTCCATCGATCCAGTCTGCGGGCGTCTCAGGACGCTTCGGAAGATTGCGGTACCGACCGGCGGGGGAGAAATTCCGGCGGGAGGAAAGATTTCAACTGTAAAGGCTCGGCCGACTGACGCGGTCCAAGTCTTGGGTTCCACGAGTCAGACCAAAGCAGGAACTGGCGAAACATGCTCGATAGCAAGAAGACGAATATCCTCCTCGCAATGGCCGGCGCCGCCGTCCTGATGGCGAGCTCGCCGGTTCTGGCGCAGGACGCTGCGGCTCCGGCCGCTCCGGCCGCCGCTTCGGCTCCGGCCGCCGGCGAAGCCGCTCCCGCGGCTGACGCTGCTCCGGCCGCTGACGCGACCGCCGCCGAAGCCGATCCGGCCTCGGTCGGTGAATCGGTGGGCGGCGGCCACGGCGGCGGCATCACCCCGATCTCGATGTTCATGGAAGCGACGATGGTCGTGAAGCTGGTCATGGCTGGCCTGCTCCTCGCCTCGATCTTCTCGTGGACCCTGCTGCTCATCAAGCTGCTGGAGTTCGCGTCGCTGAACAAGGTCACCAACCGCTTCCTGGAAGCCTTCCGCGGCTCGCGCACGATCGCTGACATGCGTCGCGTCGCCACCTCGGAAGAGTTCGACGGCAACCCGCTGGCCGACATGGTCGCTGCGGCCACCGAAGAAATCGAACTGTCGCGTCAAGCCGGCCTGGACGTGACGGGCGCCAACCGCGACGCCACCGTCTCGCGCGCCGCCAACGCCGTCAGCGCCGTTCAGGGCGGTCTGGGCATCCGCCTGTCGGGCGGCCAGCAGTTCCTGGCCTCGGTCGGTTCGGGCGGTCCGTTCATCGGTCTGTTCGGCACCGTGTACGGCATCATGAACTCGTTCATCGGCATCGCCGAGTCGAACACCACCAACCTGGCCGTCGTTGCTCCGGGTATCGCTGAAGCCCTGCTGGCCACCGGCATCGGTCTGTTCGCGGCTATCCCGGCGGTTATCTTCTACAACTACTTCAACACCCGCATCGCGGCCTATGGCGCTCGCGCTGACGGCTTCGTCGCCGAACTGCTGAACGCCATCTCGCGTCAACTCGACAAGGGGGCGTAAGACGGATGGCCGCCAAACTTTCCGGTTCCGGCGGCGGCAGGTACACCGTCGAGGCGAACAGCGAAATCAATGTCACGCCTTTCGTGGACATTATGCTGGTTCTCCTCATCATCTTCATGGTGGCGGCTCCGCTCGCCACCGTGTCGGTGCCGGTGAAACTTCCTCGCGCCGTCGCTCCGCCGGCCGTGAATCCGCCCAAGCCGATCTTCATCTCCATCCAGAACGACGGGGATGTGTTCGTGGGCGACTTCCGGACGTCGGTCGCAACGCTGGGCGAAGATCTGAAAGAACAGATCGGCTCTCGTAGCCCTGATCAGGAGCGGATCTTCATTCGCGCTGACCAGCTCACGCGCTACGGGGACTTCATGCAGGTCATGAACGCCTTGCAGGACAATGGTTTTTACAGCGTCGCCCTGGTTGGCGAAGATCAATCGTAAGGGGGCGTGGCGCATAGCATGACAGCTGAACCTCACGACCACCGCGATCCGCTCCTCGACCCGCCTCGGAAGAAGAAAAAGCTTTCGACGGGGGCGATTGTCGGGATTGGCGTCTCGGTGATCGTTCACGGCCTGGCTGGTTTGTACTTGTACAACAACAAGTTCAAGCTGAAGGAGTTCAACTACGTGGACGAAGCCGTCGACGTGGAGCTGATGGAGGTTCCCCCTCCGCCGCCCCCGCCGCCGCCTCCGCCGCCGCCTCCGCCTGATCAGCCTCCGCCGCCGAAGCTCCAGGTGCGCGAGCCGGTCGTCAACACCTCGGCGCCTCCGCCGCCGGTGACTCTGCCGATCGAGCCGACGAAGAAGGAAGACCGCGTCGAATATTCGGGCCCGCCCGTTATCGTCCCTGGTCCTCCGCCTCCGCCGTCGCCGCCCGCGCCGCCGCGTCCTTCGGTGATCACCAACCCGCAATGGTCGCGCCCTCCGCGTCCGACCGAGCGTGACTTCCCGCAACGCGCCATGGATCGCGGCGTGGGTGGTTCCGCCACGGTGGAGTGCACCGTCACTCCGAGCGGGCGTCCTGAAGACTGCCGCGTCGTCTCGGAAGAGCCGGCCGGCATGGGCTTCGGGGCCGCGGCCGTCCGCATCGTCCAACGTGGGCAGCTTTCGCCCCGTACGGTCGACGGCGCCGCGACGAACGCCAAGTTCGTGGTCCGGGTGCCGTTCAACCTGGACTAAGCGAGCGATCGCACGAAACGAAAGAAGCGCCTCGAGGTTCGCCTCGGGGCGCTTTTTTCATGCGCCTTCGGTTCGGCGGCGATGAGCGTCGCGCCGGCTGAATCCATGGAGCCGGAAGCTCAGCCTGTGCATTATGGAGGGCTGAAACGCTGTCTGGAGGTTCCATGTCCTGCAAGCCTATCCTCATCGTCCTGGCCGTCGGCGCGGGGGTCTTGAGCGCCGGCATTGCCGGTTGCGCCTACAATGAGGCCCTGGGGCGCAACCAGCTGGTCTTCGTCGACGACAGCGCCCTGATCCAGCAGTCGCAGGCGGCCTGGGCCGAAACGCTGCGGACGCAGAAGGTGTCGAACAACACGGCCCAGAACGCGCGCGTTCGTCGGGTGGGCGACCGCATCGTCCAGGCGGCCAACCTGACCAACCGCCACTGGGACTATGCGGTGTTCGACGATTCGACGCCCAACGCCTTCGTCCTGCCGTCGGGCCACATGGGGGTGACGACGGGCCTGCTGAACCTGGCCAAGAACGACGACCAGCTCGCGGCCGTGATCGGGCACGAGGTCGGCCACGTCGTCGCCCGCCACGCCGCAGAGCGCGCCTCTACCACCCAGACGGCGGGCCTGGTGCTGGGCGCCGTGCAGAGCCGGGCGGGGGACTACAGCCAGGCGGTGCAGGCCTTCGGCGGCCTGGGCGCGCAGCTGGGCGTGCTGCTGCCCTTCTCGCGCAGCCACGAGCTGGAGGCCGATCGCCTGGGCGTCGATTACATGGCCGCGGCGGGATACAAGCCGTCCGAAGCCCTGGTCCTGTGGCGCACCATGGCCGCGCAGCGCCAGACCGGCACGCCCGAATTCGCCTCGACCCACCCTTCGGACCAGACGCGGATCAGCCAACTTCAGCAGTACATCGCCAATCGGGGCTGGAACTGACGGGGATAAAACACAAAATCCTGCGCCGAGGGTGAAAAGGCCGCTTGCCCCGCCGGGCGAGGCCCGCTAGAGAACCGCCCTCGCGCAGAGATGTGCAGCCTTAGCTCAGCTGGTTAGAGCGCCGGTTTGTGGAGCCGGAGGTCCTCAGTTCGATCCTGAGAGGCTGTACCATTCGCCCCGACCCAATCGCCCAGGCGATTCGGAACGGGAGATGATGACGATATGACGTCGCCGGCGTGGGACCCCCAGCAATACAATCGTTTCGAGCGCCAGCGCGATCGCGCCGCGCTGGATCTGCTCGGCCGCCTGCCGGACGACCTGGACCCGCATGAGGTCTGGGACGTCGGCTGCGGGACCGGCCAACACGCCGCCTTGCTGAAGCGCCGCTGGCCGCAGGCGCGGGTGCATGGGCTGGATTCCAGCGCCGCCATGCTGGAGCAGGCGCGCGGCCTGCCGGACGCGGTCGACTGGGTTCAGGCGGATCTGGAGGTCTGGGCGCCCGAGCGCCCGGTGGACCTGCTGCTGGCCAACGCCTCCCTGCAATGGGCGTCGGACCATCAGGCCCTGTTCGCGCGGCTGGCGGCCTATCTGGCGCCCGGCGGGGTGATGGCCGTGCAGATGCCGATGGCCTGGGAGACCCGCCATCACACGCTCATGCGCCAGACGGCGGCTGTGGGGCCCTGGCGCGACCGCCTGGCGGGCGTCGACACCATCCAGCCGCTGTTGTCCATGGCCGCCTACTATGACGCCCTGGCCGGAGCCTGCGACGACATCGACATCTGGTCCACCACCTACCTGCACGTGCTGGAGGGCGAGGACGCGGTGCTGGAATGGATGAAGGGGACGGCGCTGCGCCCCTATCTGACCGCCCTGGCGGACGAGCCGCCGCTGCGCGAGGCCTTCCTCAAGGCTCTGGGGAAGGCGTTGGCGGAGGTGTTCCCGCAACGTCCTGAGGGAAGGACGCTTCTGCCATTTCCTCGACTATTTCTTCTGGGGCGGGCTTCGGGCGCCGGTGCAGGGTCTCGACCGGCCCGTTGAGCGTGGCCAGGGCGGCGCAGGCCGCCTCGTAGCCCGACTGCACGGCCGGCTGATAGGCCTTCCAGTCGCGGATATCGACGCCCTCGGGGTTGGGGAGAATCAGCAGGTCGGTCTCTGCTCGCGCCTGCAGCCGTTCGGCGTCGCTGGACAGGGTGGCGGAGCGCATCAGGATGGAGACGATCGGCGGGCCGCGCCGCCAGTCGCCCGACAGGATCCAGCGCCACCACGACGGCGGATTCTCCAGCGCCTGCGGATCGACGCCGCGGGTCTGGGTCACGTCGACGCCGACGACCGGGCCGGAGTTGTAGCGGCGCATGATCTCGGTCGGGAAGTTGCGCAGGACGGCGCCGTCGACCAGCACCTGATCGTTCATCACCACGGGGGGCAGGACGCCGGGAATGGAGATGGAGGCGCGCAGGGCATGGCGCAGCATGCCCTCGCGATGCACCTCCAGCCGGCCCGAGGTCAGGTTGGTCGAGACGGCGAAGAAGGGCAGCAGCATGTCCTCGATCTGGACGTCGCCGAAGGCGTCCTTCATCAGCCGCTTGACCTTGCGGGCGTGGGTCATGGCGATGATCGGCGGGGCGATGTCGTCCAGAGGGTTTGACAGCACGAAGGCCTTGCGGATGTGGTAGTCCAGCTCCTCGTCCGACCAGCCCAGGGCCGGTCCGGCGCCGATGACGGCGCCCATGGAGGCGCCGCCGACGAAGTCGATGGGCGTGCCGGCCTCGCGCAGGGCCCTCAGGGCTCCGATGTGGGCATAGGCGCGGGCGCCCCCGCCCGAGAGCACCACCCCGACGGCGCAGCCCATGATCAGCCGCGCGATGCGCGCCGTGTCGTCGAACCGCCCCTCGATCGCATGGAACCAGCGTCCGGGCTTCAGGGCGTCCAGCCAGGCGCGGGTGTTGCTGGGGCGCGGCCGGCTGGGGTCGCGGAGCAGGATCAGGTCCGTTCTCTGGCCGGCGTCATCCCAGTCGTCGGCCACGGGCGGCGCGGGGGGCGGCGCATGGTCGGCAGCGCCCACGAAGAACAGGCGATCCACCTGGCGCGCGCACAGGGCGGCCCAGCCGGGTTCGTCCGACTCGGCGACATAGAGGACGTAGTCGTGGGCGTCCTCGACCCGCGAGAACCATTCGGCGGCCGAGGCGAGGGCGCTGTTGTCGATGACGTGGCAGGTGGCGCCCTGGGCCTCGATGGCGCGGGCGACGCGCTCGACGAAGGCCCGAATCGGTCGGCCGCGCGCGGAGACGAAGCCGAACACGCTAGGGTCGCCGCCGCCGCTGCGGTCGCGCGCGCGCTGCAGCATGATCTGGCCCAGTTCGGACATCAGCATGGGATTGTCCCGCGCGGCCTGGAAAAAGGCCTCGCGCGGGAGGGCCAGGACGTCGCTGTCGCGCAGGGCCACGACGTCCGACATGTGCGAGGTGCCCGCCAGCAGGGCCAGTTCGCCGACCGGATCGCCGGGCTTGATGATGGCGATCATCTGGGGCGGGCGGCCGTCGTCCTGCCGGAACACCCCCAGGCGTCCGGCGCGCAGCAGATAGAGGGTGTCGGCCGGATCACCCGCCGAGAACAGCCGCTCGCCCCGCGTCAGGGCGAACCAGCTGGCCTGGGTGTTCTTCGTGCCTTCGAAGACCCGGGACAGGTCGGCGGCGAAGCTGTCGGAGGAAGACGGGGCCATGAATGCTCAGATATCCCGGATTCCCCGTCGCGGGAAATCGAACCCGCTTCCCCCCGAGGCGGAAGCCTCCTAAACCTTGGGCATGCCCAAGCTGATTTCCGCCGTCGATCGCAACAGTCCTGCTTTCAAAACGCTGGATGCGCACAATCGCGCCTTGCGGGACGAGCTTTATGAAAAGGTCGCCAAGGCGGCGCGCGGCGGCTCGGACGCCAGCCGCGAGCGCCATGTGGCGCGCGGCAAGCTGTTGCCGCGCGATCGCGTCGAGCGGTTGCTGGATCCGGGCTCGCCCTTCCTGGAGATCGGCCAGTTGGCCGCTGACGGCATGTACCGGGATGAAGCCCCCGGCGCGGGCATGATCTGCGGCGTCGGCCGGGTGTCGGGCCGCGAGGTGATGATCGTCGCCAACGACCCGACGGTGAAGGGCGGCGCCTACTTCCCGATGACGGTGAAGAAGCACCTGCGGGCGCAGGAAATCGCCGAGCAGAACAATCTGCCGTGCGTCTATCTGGTCGATTCTGGTGGGGCCAACCTGCCGCACCAGGCCGAGGTCTTCCCTGACCGCGACCACTTCGGCCGCATCTTCTTCAATCAGGCGCGGATGAGCGCCAGGTCGATCCCGCAGATCGCCTGCGTCATGGGCTCGTGCACGGCGGGCGGCGCCTATGTGCCGGCCATGTCGGACGAGACGGTGATCGTGCGCAATCAGGGCACCATCTTCCTGGCCGGCCCGCCGCTGGTGAAGGCGGCGACGGGCGAGGTCATCAGCGCCGAGGAGCTGGGCGGGGCCGAGACCCACGGCCGCAAGTCCGGCGTGGTCGATCATGTGGCCGAGAACGACGAGCACGCGCTGGAGATCGTGCGCTCCATCGTCGCGAATCTGAACACCATCAAGCCCCAGCCGCTGGACGTGCGCGAGCCGCGCGCGCCTGCCTATGATCCGGCGGAACTGTACGGAATCATCCCCGAGGACGTCCGCGCCCCCTATGACGTGCGCGAGGTCATCGCCCGCATCGTCGACGGCTCGGAGCTGGACGAGTTCAAGGCGCTTTACGGCACGTCGCTGGTGTGCGGCTTCGCCCGCATCTGGGGCCAGCCGGTGGCTATCCTGGCCAACAACGGCGTCCTGTTCTCGGAGAGCGCCCAGAAGGGCGCGCACTTCATCGAACTGGCCTGCAAGCGCAAGATTCCGCTGCTGTTCCTGCAGAACATCTCGGGCTTCATGGTCGGCGGCAAATATGAAGCCGAGGGCATCGCCAAGCACGGCGCCAAGCTGGTCACGGCCGTCGCCTCGGCTGAGGTGCCCAAGTTTACCGTCCTGATCGGCGGATCGTTCGGCGCGGGCAACTACGGCATGTGCGGCCGGGCCTACAGCCCGCGCTTCCTCTTCACCTGGCCCAACAGCCGCATCAGCGTGATGGGCGGCGAGCAGGCGGCCAGCGTCCTGGCCACCGTTCACCGCGACGCAGAGACCTGGACGCCGGAAGAAGCCGAGGCCTTCAAGGCGCCGATCCGTCAGAAGTACGAGGACGAAGGCAATCCCTATTACGCCACCGCCCGCCTGTGGGACGACGGCGTCATCGACCCGGCCCAGACCCGCGATGTGCTGGGCCTGGCCATCAGCGCCAGCCTGAACGCCCCTATCCCTGAAACGACCTTCGGCGTGTTCCGGATGTAACCGGCGAAAGCCTGCACCAAAGCCGTACTGCCGCGTTTCACTTCGGCAAGGAGCCGACCATGACCGACCAGAAACCGACCGAAGACGAGCTGAACGCTCTGGATATCACCGACGCCGAGGCGGCGGAGATGAACGCCATCGCCCATCCCTTCGTCGCCGATCCGGCGCCGGACGCGAACGATGATCTGGTGCAGATCGACGCCACGGCCGACGGCGTGGTCTTCGTCACCATCAACCGGCCGCAGAAGAAGAACGCCTTCGACGCCGCCACCATCGCCGCCCTGTATGAGGCGTTTGAGACCCTGCAAGGCGCGGACCGGGTGCGGGTGGTCTTCATCCGCGGCGCGGGCGGGACGTTCAGCGCGGGCGCCGACCTGAACTGGATGCGCGACGCGGCCGACTGGTCCGAAAGCGACAACCGCGACGACGCCATGGGCCTGGCGAAGATGCTGAAGGCCCTGCACGACGTGCCAGCGCTGACGGTGGCTCTGGTCGAAGGCGCGGCCATGGGCGGCGGGGCGGGCATCGTCGCCGCCTGCGACATGGCCGTGGCGGTCGAGGGGACGCGCTTCGCCTTCTCCGAGGTCAAGCTGGGCCTGATCCCCGCGACCATCGCCCCCTATGTCATCGAGGCGGTCGGCGCGCGCCGCGCGCGCCAGCTGTTCCTGACGGCCAACATCTTCGACGCCGATTACGCCGCTCATGCGGGGCTGATCGACATGGTCCTGCCCGAAGGCTCGGTGGACGAGTTCATCTCCATGCTGACGGACAGCCTGTCGGCCAATGCGCCGGGCGCCATGGGCGACGCCAAGCGGCTGGTCAACGATGTCGCAGGCGAGGATATCGATCATCGCCTGCTGGAAGAAACCGCCAAGCGCATCGCACGCGCCCGCGTCTCGCCCGAGGGCCAGGAGGGCGTCCGCGCCTTCCTCGACAAGCGCGCGCCCAACTGGGCGCAATGAGTTCGTCCTTCTCCCCTTGCGGGAGAAGGTGTCATGTGGAGCATGACGGATGAGGGGTTGCGCAGAGCTCCGCCTCATCCGGCCTTGCGAAACCCCTCATCCGTCGGCCTGCGGCCGCCACCTTCTCCCACAAGGGGAGAAGGGCTAAGGACAAGCCATGTTCAAGTCCGTCCTGGTCGCCAATCGCGGCGAGATCGCCTGCCGCGTCTTCCGCACCGCCCGCCGCATGGGCCTGCGCACCATCGCCGTCTATTCCGAGGCCGACGCCCAGGCCCTGCATGTGCGGGAAGCCGACGAGGCGGTGCTGATCGGCCCGGCGGCGGCGCGCGAATCCTATCTCGACGCGGAAAAGGTGCTGGCGGCGGCCAAGGCGACGGGGGCGGAGGCCATCCACCCCGGCTACGGCTTCCTGTCCGAGAACGCCGACTTCGCCGAGGCGGTCATGGCGGCGGGGATCGTCTGGATCGGCCCGCAGCCGTCCTCGATCCGCGCCATGGGCCTGAAGGACGCGGCCAAGACGCTGATGATCGAGGCGGGCGTGCCCGTCACCCCCGGCTATCAGGGCGAGGACCAGTCGTTGGAGACCCTGACGGCCGAGGCGAACCGCATCGGCTTCCCCGTTCTGATCAAGGCGGTCGCGGGCGGCGGCGGCAAGGGGATGCGCAAGGTCGACCGCGCAGAGGATTTCGCTGAAAATCTGGCGTCGGCGCAGCGGGAGGGGCAGTCGTCCTTCGGCGATCCGCGCGTGTTGATCGAGAGCTACATCACCCGTCCGCGCCACATCGAGGTGCAGGTGTTCGGCGACAGCCACGGCAATGTCGTCCACCTACATGAACGCGACTGCTCGCTGCAACGCCGCCACCAGAAGGTGATCGAAGAGGCGCCCGCGCCCGGCATGGATCAGGCCACGCGCGACGCCGTCACCGCCGCCGCCGTGCGCGCCGCAAAGGCCGTGGACTATCAGGGCGCAGGCACCATCGAGTTCATCGCCGACGCCTCGAACGGGCTGAAGGCCGACCGCATCTGGTTCATGGAGATGAACACCCGGCTGCAGGTCGAGCACCCGGTGACGGAGGCCATCACAGGCGTCGATCTGGTCGAATGGCAGTTGCGCGTCGCAGCGGGCGAGCCGATTCCTTTGGCGCAGGAACACATCCCGATGAAGGGCTGGGCCATGGAGGCCCGCCTCTATGCCGAGGATCCGGCCCACGGCTTCCTGCCGTCGATCGGGCGGCTGGATCACTTCGTCATGCCCGACGACATCCGCGTCGATACCGGCGTGGAGCAGGGCGGCGAGGTCAGCCAGTTCTACGACCCGATGATCGCCAAGCTGATCGTCCACGAAGACAGCCGCGAGGCCGCCGCTGCCCGCCTGGCCGACGCCTGCCGCGAGGTCGAGGTCTGGCCCGTCCGCACCAACGCCGGCTTCCTGGCCCGCTGCCTGGAGCATCCGCGCTTCGTCGAGGGCGACGTGGATACGGGCTTCATCGCGGCGGAGGAGGGAACTCTTGCCAGCGATTGCGTCTCAGATGAGCTTGTCGCCGCAGCAGCAAAGCTGATTGCAGAGGAAGTGACCTGGCGTTTCATAGGGCGGGATCATGCCGATACCTGGGAATCAAGGATCAGCCAGCTTTTCGGCTTCCGACTGAATGCCCCACAGTCATCACATGTCGTTCTGGACGTGGACGGAGCCAAGCGAACCGCACGCCTCTCACCTGGCCCCAAGCCTTGGTCCTATGCGGTTGACCTTGAGGGTTCCTCGCATGTCGTCGAGCAGATCTCAGGAAATCGCCTAAAGGGATTGAAAGCCTCGCTTCGGGTCGCACCGAGCGGACAGTCGTTCCACTATCGTTTGGGCGATGATGATGCCGAAGTTGTCGTTTTCAACTCTGGCTTGGCGGTAACGGTGAAGCCGTTCACCGCATTGCGTGGATCGGTTGAAAGCGGCTCCGACGGCGGCCTGCGCGCGCCCATGCCGGGCAAGATCGTCGCCGCGCCCGCCAAGGTTGGCGACGTCGTGACCAAGGGCCAGCCGGTCGTGGTGCTGGAGGCCATGAAGATGGAGCACGCCCTGACCGCGCCCTTCGACGGCGTGGTGGCCGAGTTCAACGTCGCGGTCGGCGATCAGGTGACGGACGGCGCGGTGCTGGCTGTGGTGAAGGCGGCCGACGCGGCCTGAAACCTGTTCATCCCGAAGGCTGTGGGGCTCAGCGCGCGAGGCCGACGCCGCCCAGCGGCTCCGTTTCGGTCCGGCTGTCAAAGCCGGCGATCAGCGGCCGCCCCTTGGCGATGGCGGCTTGAACGGCGGGCAGCGACAGCGAGGCGCGGTGGCTCTCTTGGCTGTCCCACACTTCGGTGACCCATAGAGCGTCGGCGTCCGCCGGATCGCGCGCGACCACATAGCTGAAGCAGCCCGGCATGATGGCGGTCCCTTCCAGCAGAATGGCGGCCAGGGCGTCGCGCTGGCCCGGCTGGGCCTTTATCCGGCCGATCAGTCCATACATGGGCGTTTCTCCAAGCGTTGGCGCGGCCACGGTCATGGCGGCCAAACCCAGACCTGCGGCGAGGATTTGTCGGCGGTCGAGGGTCATGACGCGCAGCATGGCGCCGTTCGCGCAGAATGTCCGCCATGACGTCGCCGGCAATCTGATGTTAGAGGCCCCTCATGCCCCTTCATATGATCAAGCTTTGCGTCGGCGTGTCCGAGGTCGAGACGCTGGAGGCGAACGCCGCGCGGTCCGACTGGCGCATCGTCCACACCCGCATGACGCCCAAGCGCGCCGCCGAGATCGAAAACGGCGGCTCCCTCTATTGGGTCATGAAAGGCTCCGTGACCTGCCGCCAGCGCATCCTGGAGATCACCACCATCGGCGAGGGCAAGGCCAGCCGCTGCGAGATCAAGCTGGACAGCCAGGTCATCCGCACCGCGCCCCTGGCCCGGCGGCCCTTCCAGGGCTGGCGTTATTTCGAGAAGGACGTGCCGCCGGACCTGTCCGTGGCCGAACCGACGGACCTGCCGCCCGAACTGGCGCGCGAACTGCGCGAACTGGGCGCCTGGTAGGCGCCCGAAACGCACGGAAAATCGATTGACGCGCGCATGGGCGCGTGGCTGTTGCGGCCTCCGATGACCCACGCCCTGTTCAGCTTCAAGACCCGCGCCACCCTGTCCGAGCTGCTGAAGCTGGCCTGGCCGGTCGTGCTGGCGCGCCTGGGCATCATGACCATGGGCCTGACCGACGCCATCGTCGTCGGCCACTACGCCAGCCGCGAGCTGGCCTATCACTCTCTGGCCTGGGCGCCGTCGTCGGTCGTGCTGACCACGGCGGTCGGGTTGATGATGGGGGTTCAGGTCATGACCGCCCGGCTGCTGGGCCAGGGTCGCCGCGACGAGGTCGGGGCCGTGTTGCGACGCGGCATGGTCTATGCCCTGCAGATCGGCGTCCTGGGCATGATCGGCCTGTTGCTGCTGGGGCCGTTCGGCCTGGTCCACATGGGGCTGGAGGACGGACTGGGCGAGGGCGCGACCCCGGCCCTGATGGTCTTCGCCCTGTCGATGCCGGCCTATCTGGTGTCGGTGGCGGCGCAGTTCTTCCTGGAGGGCCTGCATCGGCCCAAGGCCGGGATGGTCGCCATGTGGGTGGCCAATGCGGTCAACCTGGGCCTGAACCTGCTGCTGGTGCCGGACCTGCTGGGCATCGGCCTGCATGGGGCGGTGGCCTCGTCCTGGGCGACGTTCGGCGCGCGGACGGCGCTGGCGGTCTTCCTGGTGATCTTCATCCTGCGCCTGCCCGAGGCGCGGGCCCTGGGCGTCTTCTCCAAGCCGAAGCGCGACAAGGCGGTCGAGAGCCAGCAGATGCGGGTGGGGCTGGGCGCGGGCGCGTCCAACTTCATCGAGGTGGGCGCCTTCGCCGCCATGACCCTGTTCGCCGGACAGCTGGGCGCGGCCGAGACCGCCAGCTGGGCGGTCGTCATCAACATCTCGGCCATCGTCTTCATGGTGCCTATGGGGTTGTCGTCGGCGACGGCGGTGCTGGTGGGCCGCAGCTACGGCGCCGCCGATCGCGCGGGGGTCCTGCGCGGCGGGCTGGCGGGCATCGGGGTGGTGACGGTGCTGGCCTTCATCATCGCCGTGGGGCTGTGGCTGGCCGCGCCGCTGGTGGTGCGCGCCTATACCTTCGACGCGGCTATCCTGGCGATCGCGACCCCGGCCCTGGTGCTGGCGACCCTGTTCTTCGTCGCCGACGCCCAGCAGGTGGTGGCGGCCCAGGCCAACCGCGCGGCGGGCGACGTGGTGTGGCCTACGCTGATGCATCTCTTCTCCTATGGCCTGGTCATGATCCCCCTGGGCTGGGTCCTGGCGCACCGGATCGGGGTGGACGGCCTGGTCTGGTCGGTGATCGTGGCCAGCCTGATCTCGGGAGCCTTGCTGACCGGGCGCTTCATAAGGATTGCAAGAAGGCTGTAACGCGCGCGGGCGTTCTCCCTCCCCGGCCCGGGGAGGGTGGCTGAGGCGAAGCCGAAGCCGAGTGGGGCGGCAAGGCAAACCAAACGTCGCGCCTCGTATCACCTGACCTCCCCACCCGGTCGCGGAGCCTGTCCTCGGGTTCGCCTTCGGCGAAGCCCGGGGGCGACCACCCTCCCCATGAAGGGGAGGGAGAAGGTGACGCCTCGGGTTTCGCGCTCTATATCCGTCTGCTTCCTCCCGCAGACTGGACGACCATGGCCCGCATCCTCATCACCTCGGCGCTGCCCTACATCAACGGCATCAAGCACCTTGGAAATCTGGCCGGGTCGATGCTGCCCGCCGATGTGTGGGCGCGCTTCAAGCGGGCGCAGGGCAATGATGTCCTCTACGTCTGCGCCACCGACGAGCACGGCACGCCGGCCGAGCTGGCTGCCGCCGCCGCCGGCCAGGACGTCCGCACCTATTGCGACGAGCAGCACGAGGTGCAGCGCCGGGCGGGCGAGGCCTTCAACCTGTCCTTCGACGTCTTCGGCCGCAGCTCCAACGCGCCCAACACCCGTCTGACCCAGCATTTCGCCAAGGTGCTGGAGGAGCGTGGCCTGATCGAGGAGCGCGTCGACCGGATGATCTATTCGATCGACGACGCCCGCTTCCTGCCCGACCGCTATGTCGAGGGGACGTGTCCGCACTGCGCCTATGAGAAGGCGCGTGGCGACCAGTGCGACAATTGCGGCCGGCTGCTGGATCCGACCGACCTGATCAATCCCTATTCAGCGGTGTCGGGCAGCCGCAACCTGGAGGTCCGCGACACGCGCCACCTCTATCTGCTGCAGACCAAGGTGGCCGATGAAGTGCGCGCCTGGGTCGACGCCCGCTCGCCTCAGTGGCAGCCGCTGGCTCGCTCCATCGCCTACAAGCATCTGGACGAAGGCCTGATCGACCGGGGCATTACCCGCGATCTGAAATGGGGCGTGCCGGTCGTCGGACCCGACGGCGGCCCGCGTCCGGGCATGGAGGGCAAGGTCTTCTACGTCTGGTTCGACGCCCCCATCGAATACATCGGCGCGACCGAGGAGTGGGCTGAGAAGACCGGCGGAAACTGGCGCTCGTGGTGGCGACTGGACGAGGGCGCCGAGGACGTGCGCTACGTCCAGTTCATGGGCAAGGACAACGTCGCCTTCCACACCGTCAGCTTCCCGGCCACCATCCTGGGCTCGGGCGAGCCGTGGAAGACGGTGGACCAGTTGAAGGCCTTCAACTGGCTGAACTGGTACGGCGGCAAGTTCTCGACCAGCATGGGCCGAGGCGTCTTCATGGACCAGGCGTTGGAACTGCTGCCCGCCGACTACTGGCGCTGGCACCTGACGGCCTATGGCCCGGAACACTCCGACGCGGCCTTCACCTGGGAGCAGTTCCAGGCGACGACGAACAAGGACCTGGCCGACGTGCTGGGCAACTTCGTCAACCGCATCGTCAAGTTCACGGAATCCAAGTTCGACGGGGTCATCCCGGCCGAGGGCGAGGTCGGGCCGCTGGAGCAGAAGCTGGCCGCCGACATCAAGGCGGGGCTGGAGGAGCTGACGGCCGATTTCGAGGCCATGGAGTTCCGCAAGGCCGCCCAGGGCGCGCGGGCGCTGTGGGCGCTCGGCAATGAGTATCTGCAGGTTGCGGCCCCCTGGACGGCGCTGAAGACCGATCGCGAGCGCGCCGCCGTCGGCGTGCGCACCGGCTTGAACCTGGTCGCCCTGTTCGCCCGGGTCACCGCGCCCTTCATGCCCGAGGCGGCCGCCCGCATCGCCGCCACGGTCGGGGCGACGGACCTGTCCTGGCCGGACGCCGAGAGCGATCTGCTGAACGCCTTGCCGGTCGGTCAGGCCGTGGCCTCGGCCCAGGTGCTGTTCGCCAAGATCGAGGACGCCCAGGTCGCCGAATGGACCGAGCGCTTCGGCGGCGCGGAGGGGTGAGCCCTCCGATCCTGAATGCGGTGTCGCCCGAGCGGCGCGCCGCCATTCGCCAGCGGCTGCAACGGACGGGGCGCGCCCAGGTCGAGGGCATCCTGGCCGAACCCACGGCCGCGGCGCTGCATCATCTGGCGCGCGAGGCTGACTACAACGTCGTAACGCGGCGCGGGACCGGCCATGTGGATTTGCCGTCCGCATGGCTGGCTTCCCTGCAGCCCGAGCAGAAGCGCGGACTAGCCGAGGCGATCCAGAAGTCGGCGACAGCGGATTTCCAGTATCTGTACGACAACTATCCGGTGTTCGACCTGGTGCAGGACGGTCATGCGGACGCACCTTGGCGCGATCTGGCGGCCTTCCTGAATGGCGAAGAATTCCTGGGCCTGATGCGCGACCTGACCGGGGAAGATCGCATCGCCCTGGCCGACATGCAGGTGACGCGGTTTCGCGCCGGGCATTTCCTGACCGAGCATGACGATCACGCCGAGGGAAAGAACCGCTACTTCGCCTATGTGCTGAATTTGACGCCGAGCTGGCGGATCGACTGGGGCGGGCTGCTGGCCTTCCACGGCGACGACGGCAATGTGGCCGAGGCCTTCACACCGCGCTTCAACACCCTGAACCTGCTGCGGGTGCCCGCGCCGCACTCGGTCACACAGGTGGCCCTGTCGGCGGGCGGCGACCGGATTTCGATCACCGGCTGGCTGCGCGGCCGCTGAGGCTCTGCTGGATATGAGAAAGGCCCGGATCGCTCCGGGCCTTTTGTCGTTTCAGGACGCTTGCGGGGCGGGCTCCGCCGCGACCGGCGGCGGATCGCGGCGTTCGCGGCCGCCGGGCAGGGCTTCGGGCGTGTGCCGCCCTGGGCCCTCGCCGCCGTGGCGCAGGTGCTTGGCCTGCTCCTCGGCGCCGATGTCGAGGAAGGTGGGGGCCGAGGCGTTGAACTGATCCGTGTGGCCGGTGCGCACGATGACCGAACGCCCGCCGTCCCAGATCATGTGCAGGGCGACGTACAGCACGATGGCCAGGCCGATATAGGCGATCCAACGATAGCGGTTCAGCAGCTTGGCGATGAAGCTGGCGGCCAGGCCCATCAGGGCGATCGACAGGATCAGGCCGAAGACCATGATCCACGGGTGGTCGTGGCTGGCGCCGGCGACGGCCAGGACGTTGTCCAGGCTCATGGTCAGGTCGGCGACCATGATCTGGATCAGGGCGGCGCCGAAGGTCTTGCGCTTCAGGCCCAGCTCTTCCGGGCTGGGGCCGCCGCCGTGTTCGATGGCCATGGCGCGTTCGATCTCGGCCTCGGCCTCGGCCTGATCGTGGGTCGCCTGCTCGCGCAGTTCGCGCCACATCTTCCAGCAGACCCACAGCAGCAGGAAGCCGCCTGCCAGCAGCAGGCCGATTATGGCCAGCAGCTGGACGGTGATCAGGGCCAGGCCGATGCGCATGATCACGGCCGCGGCCAGGCCGATGAGGATGGCCTTGCGGCGCTGGTCCTGGGGCAGGGCGGCGGCGGCCAGGCCCACGGCCACGGCGTTGTCGCCAGCCAGAACCAGGTCGATCATGAGCACCTTGCCGAGCGCGGACGCCTGGCTGACGAATTCGGGATTGGAGAGGAAGTCCATGCCCGCTCTTTAGAGCCCGGGGCCTGCCGCGCCAAGACGCCGCAGGGGCGAGTTGACGCGGCCGGGGAGCGTTACCGGGTTCGGTCTAGAGGGCGCGGCCCTGCGCGCGCGCCGCCTCATAAAGAGCGATGGCGGCGGCGTTGGAGACGTTCAGGCTCTCGAACCCGCCGGGCATGGGAATGCGGGCCATGATCTCGCAGTGTTCGGCCACCAGGCGGCGCACGCCGTCGCCTTCCGAGCCCATGACGATGATGGTCGGCCGGGCGTCCAGCGCCTGCTCCAGCGTCAGATCCGCGCCGCCGTCCATGCCGATGGCGCGCCAGCCGTGGTCGGCCAGCTTCTCCAGGGCGCGGCTCAGATTCGTCACCCGGGCGCAGGGCAGGCGCTCGGTCGCCCCGGCCGCCGCCTTGGCCAGAGCGCCGGCCAGGGCGGGAGAGTGCCGGTCCTGCACCACGATGCCGCGCGCGCCGAAGGCCAGGGCCGAACGGAAGATGGCGCCGACGTTCTGGGGATCGGTCAGCTGGTCCAGCATGACGATGACCCCTTCGGCGGGTTCGGCCAGGTCCTCCAGGGCGACGCCTTCCAGCGGCTGGACCTTGAAGACCATGCCCTGGTGCACCGCCCCGGCGGGCAGCATCCGGCCCAGGGCGAGCGAATCGACCACTTCGATTCGGTGGCCGTTCGCCAGATTCTCGCGCTGAATCTCCTCGGCGCGGTCTTCCGTGACCATCAGACGGCCCATTCCGCGACGCGCCGGATTCGCCAAAGCGGCCAGAACCGGATGGCGTCCCCAAAGAAAATTATCGGCGTCCGGGCGCGAACGGGCCGGCCGGCGCTCGGGCTCGCTTCCGCCGCGTCCTTGCGGGGCGGGCGTTTGAGGCCGATCGAGGCGGCCTTCGCCTCTCTTGTGGAAAGATTGTTTTTTACCGGTTTTCCGGTCGTTGCGTTCTCGAAATGACGACACTATAAGACGGCCTCCGATTTGGGCCCCAGGGCTTTCGGTTCAGGCGCTTCCTCTACTGCAGGCGTCGCCCGACAGCGAAGGCTTTCGTCGCGAAATGATCGAAAGATTGTTTCCGGCGTTTCCAGACCGGCATTGACATAAGGCGCGCTGGGGGAATGTCCCGAGCGGCAAAGGGGGCGGACTGTAAATCCGCTGCGTAAGCTTCGCAGGTTCGAGTCCTGCTTCCCCCACCACGCGCTTCAATGCCCCACGGGCCGGGAGTCCAAAAAGGAATCGGGTGCGGAAACGTCGCTCTTCGAACGAAGGGCGGTGCGACTGCATTCTTCGTGCGGGTATAGCACAATGGTAGTGCAGCAGCCTTCCAAGCTGAGGATGTCGGTTCGATCCCGTCTACCCGCTCCAGGTTTATTGAACTGAGCACAAGCGCCCCTCCGTTCCGGACCCGGGCCACAGGAGTTTGGCCATGGCCAAGGAAAAGTTCGAACGCACCAAGCCGCACTGCAACATCGGCACGATCGGCCACGTTGACCACGGCAAGACGACGCTGACGGCGGCGATCTCGATGACGCTGTCGAAGGCCGGCGGCGGCAAGGCGATGAACTACGCCGACATCGACAACGCGCCGGAAGAGAAGGCGCGCGGCATCACCATCAACACCTCGCACGTGGAATATGAGACGGAAAACCGTCACTACGCCCACGTCGACTGCCCGGGCCACGCCGACTACGTGAAGAACATGATCACGGGCGCGGCTCAGATGGACGGCGCGATCCTGGTGTGCTCGGCCGCTGACGGCCCGATGCCGCAGACCCGCGAGCATATCCTGCTGTCGCGTCAGGTCGGCGTTCCGGCCCTGGTGGTGTTCCTGAACAAGGTCGACATGGTCGACGACGAGGAGCTGCTCGAGCTGGTCGAGATGGAAGTTCGCGAACTTCTGTCGTCCTACCAGTTCCCGGGCGACGACATTCCGGTGATCAAGGGCTCGGCCTTGGCCGCGGTCGAAGACCGTGACCCGCAGATCGGCGCCGAGCGCATCCTGGAGCTGATGGCGGCGGTCGACGCCTACATCCCGCAGCCGGAACGTCCGGTCGACATGCCGTTCCTGATGCCGGTCGAAGACGTGTTCTCGATCTCGGGCCGCGGCACCGTGGTGACGGGTCGCGTCGAGCGCGGCATCGTCAAGGTCGGCGAGGAAGTCGAAATCGTCGGCATCCGTCCGGTTCAGAAGACGACCTGCACGGGCGTCGAAATGTTCCGCAAGCTGCTGGACCAGGGCCAGGCCGGCGACAACGTGGGCGTGCTGCTGCGCGGCACCAAGCGTGAAGACGTCGAGCGCGGCCAGGTGCTGTGCAAGCCGGGTTCGATCACCCCGCATACCAAGTTCGTGGCCGAGGCCTACATCCTGACCAAGGAAGAAGGCGGCCGTCACACGCCGTTCTTCACGAACTACCGCCCGCAGTTCTACTTCCGCACGACCGACGTGACCGGCATCGTGAAGCTGAAGGAAGGCGTGGAAATGATCATGCCGGGCGACAACGCCGAGCTGGACGTCGAGCTGATCACCCCGATCGCCATGGAAGAGAAGCTGCGCTTCGCCATCCGTGAAGGCGGCCGCACCGTCGGCGCCGGCGTCGTGGCCAAGATCGTCGAGTAATCGACGATCAAGGAACAAGCGTAGGCTTACCAGTTTCAGTAAGAGTAGCGTAAGCGTTCCGGCCTCAAGCAGCCCGCAAGGGCGTTAGGCTATAGTATCAAGCGTAACAGAGCGGCCCTCCGGTTCTCCGGGGGGCCGTTTTGCTTTGGATCAAAACTGAATTTACGACTTTGGTCGAACCCGACAATTAAGATTTTTCTCAGCGCGGCGGGAGCATTTCGGGCGGCTGAAAGGACCTACTAATGACTGACGTCGACTGGCCCCGCCGCGCTGGCCTCTCCGCTGCGCTCGACGAGGCCGCTATCGTGGCGATCACGGATCGCGCCGGTCGCATACTGTATTGCAACGACAAGTTTGAAGCGGTCAGCGGCTACGCCCGCGACGAACTGATCGGCCAGACCCACCGGGTGGTGAACTCCGGGGCGCACGGGCGCGACTTTTTCCAGGGCCTCTACCGCACCATCGCTCAGGGCGAGGTCTGGCGCGGCACGATCCAGAATCGCAAGAAGATGGGCGAGCCCTATTGGGTGGACACCACCATCGTGCCCAATCTGGGACCCGACGGTTGGCCTGAGACCTATACGGCCATCCGGTTCGAGGTGTCGGACCACGTCCGCGCGCTCAAGGCCCTGGAGGCGGCCCAGGCGGAGGCGAGGCGGGCCGCCGAGGTGCGGGATCGCTTCTTCGCCAACATCAGCCATGAGGTGCGCACCCCGCTGAACGCCGTCCTGGGGCTGGCCTCGGCCCTGACCCACACGACGCTGACGCCGCGCCAGGCGGAGATGCTGAATCTGATCACCGGGGCGGGCGACGCCCTGCGCCGGGTTCTGGATGACATGCTCGACCTGTCGAAGATGCAGGCGGGCCAGTTCAGCCTGTCGCCCGGACCCTTCGACCTCCGAGCCGACATCGAGGCCGTGGTCGAGATGCGCCGGGCCGCAGCCGAGGCCAAGGGGCTGGCGCTGGACGTGGCCTTCGCTCCGGGCGCGCAGGGCGAGGTGATCGGCGACGGGGTGCGGATCACCCAGATCGTCTCAAATCTGGTGTCCAATGCGGTGAAGTTCACGCCCCAGGGCCGCGTGTCCGTGCGTGTCGACGTGCGCGCGCAGAACGGGACCGACCGGCTCGTGATTGAGGTCGAGGACACGGGCATCGGCTTCGACGCCGTGGCGGCCCAGCGACTGTTCAGACCCTTCGTCCAGGCCGACGACGCCATTTCGCGCCAGTTCGGCGGCACGGGGCTGGGCCTGTCGATCTGCAAGTCGCTGGCGGAGCTCATGGAGGGCGAGATCACTGCGGAATTCACGCCGGGCAAGGGCAGCCGGTTCACGGTGGACCTGCCTGTGGTCCGTGCGGCTTCGAGCGGGATGACGGGCTCGGCGGACGAGGGGGTGGCTGAGGAGGGGCCCTGCTTGCGGATTCTGGCGGTCGAGGACAATCCGGCCAACCAGATGGTCGTGCGCTGCCTGCTGGAGCCGCTGGGCTTCGAGATCGTCACCGCCGACGATGGTCTGGAAGGCGTGCGGCGCTTTCAGGAAGAACGCTTCGACATGGTGCTGATGGACATGCAGATGCCGGTCATGGACGGGCTGGAGGCGATGCGGCGCATCCGGGCCGAGGAGGCGCGCCGAGGCGCGCCGCGCACCCCCATCGTCATGCTGACGGCCAACACCACGGAGGTCCACCACCTCAAGGCGGCGCAGGCCGGGGCTGATCATCTGGTCGCCAAGCCGGTCACACTGGAGCTTCTGCTGCAAGGGATGGAGCAGGGCGCGGCCGCCGCTGCGGAATGGGCGCCCGAGGCGGTCCTGCCCGTCGCCTGAGCGCGGAACCCGGCGGGCGCCCCTGCGTTCACGCCCGGTCGCCAATGAATGGTTAACCACCATGGGCCGCGCCGCGCGTCTGGGCTTGATGATAGGACTGGTGATCGGTCTCTGCGCCTGCGCGTCCCAGAATGGGGGACGCCGGGCCGCGACAGGCTTCTACGGCGCCGCCGAGATCGGGCGCACATCCTGAACGCCCCATTCAAGACAAGAATGGCTGGCGTGTCGGCGGCTTCGCCCTTAATATCAACACCGCGGACGCCGGTAGTCGCGCCGCGTCAGGGCTTCTCCCTTTTCGATGTTGACCATCGCTATCGCCGTCGTGCTGCTGCTCGTGGTGCTGAACGGCCTCTTCGCCATGACCGAACTCGCGGTCGTGTCCTCCCGCAAATCCAAGCTTCAGAGCCGCGCCGAGCGAGGAGACCGGGGCGCTCGGAAGGCGCTCAAGCTGGCGGAAGAGCCGACGCAATTCCTGTCGGCCGTGCAGGTGGGCATCACCCTGATCGGCATCCTGGCCGGCGCCTACGGCCAGGCGGCCATCGCCGGGCAGCTGACCGAAATCCTGAAGCAGGCCGCGCCGGTGCTGGCGCCCTACGCCCAGGTGGGCTCGACCGCGCTGGTCGTCGTGCTGATCACCTATGTCTCGCTGATCGTGGGCGAACTGGTTCCCAAGCGGCTGGCCCTGATCTTCCCCGAGACGATCGCGGCTAAGATGGCCGGGCCGATCTCGACGCTGGCGCTGATCATGAAGCCCTTCGTCCTGCTGCTGACCGCCTCGACCTCGGGCATTCTCAAACTGCTGGGCGTCAAGGACCGCGACGGTTCGGACGTCACCCAGGAAGAGGTGGAGAGCATCCTGGCCGAGGGCGCTTCGGCGGGCCTGATCGAGCCGGAAGAGCAGGAGATGATCGAGGAGATCCTGCGCCTGGGCGACCGCGCCGTGCGCGTCGCCATGACGCCGCGCCACGAGGTCTATTGGATTGCCCTGGACGACCCCGAGGCGGTGCTGCGCGAGGAAATCCGCACCTGCCCCTATTCACGCATCGTGGTCGCGCGCGAGAATGACGTCGATAATCCCCTTGGGGTGGTCCACAAGAAGGACCTGCTGGACAGCCTGTTGGACAAGGGCGAGTTCGACGTCGAGAAGCTGGTCGCCGAGCCGGCCTTCATCCCCCAGTCGACCTCGGTGCTGAAGGCGCTGGAGATCCTGAAGGGGTCGAAGGTCCACATGGCCTTCGTGGTCGACGAATACGGCGCCTTCGAAGGGGTGGTCACGGCCACCGACCTGCTGGAGATGATCGCCGGCGACTTCAACGAAAGCCACGACGAGACCGAGGTCGCCATCCGCAAGCGCGAGGACGGCTCCTGGGCCGTGGACGGCCAGGCGGACCTGGACGAGCTGGGCGAAACCCTGGGCGAGGAGTTCGGGGAGCACGAGGGCTTCCACACGGTGGCGGGTCTGGTGCTGCACCACCTGTCGCGCGTGCCCGACGAGGGCGAGATCCTTCAGCTGGGCCGGTTCGAGGTCGAGGTCATCGACATGGACGACCGCCGCATCGACAAGCTGCTGTTCCGCCCGATCATCAAGGGGCCGGAGACCGACGCCGCCTGATCATCGGCGGCGCCGGTCGCGTCGGCTCAGGGCTGGTCGAGCGGATTGACCACGGCGACCCTGTAGGGGCGCATTCGGCCGCCCGGCTCGGCCAGGGAGACGTATTCGCCCGCGACGAAGCGTTCGTCCTCGAGGCGGAAGCCGACGGCGTCGGAATCCTCACCCGGGAAGTCCAGCAGCCAGCGGCCGTCGGAGCCTTGCGTCAGCTGGCCGACGGCCAGGGTCTCGCCGTCGCGGAAGCGTCGCACGCGGGTGCGTTCGGGCGCGGCGAGCAGGGCCGGGGCGTCCAGCCGCGCCTGATCATCCAGCATCACGACCAGATCGTAGCCGTCGCCGGGATCGCCGTGAGGCGCGTCGGCCTCGCGCGCCAGCTCCAGCCGGATATGTTGCAGGCTCATGACCTAGCGTTCCTTGCGCTCGGCCATGTTGGTGGCCACGACGCCATAGCCCACGGCGGCCATGAAGATGAGGAAGAAGGCGGCGAAGGCGGCGACGGCGGGGATGATTTCGGTGGGCATGGTTGGTCTCCTATGCCGCCAGCAGAGCTTATCGCCGCCCGCTGCGCCTTGATGGAGATCAAAGGTTGGCCACCGTCAGGCCGCGACCCGGATCGGCTGGACGCGGGCCCGGATGCGGCCGTCGGCAGCGATGCCGGTGACAGCCAGAGCCTGGTCGCACAGAGCAAGGGGCGCGGGGCGGTGGCTGATCAGGATCAGGCCCTGGCCGGTGCGCTGCAGGCGCAGGGTCAGACGCTCCAGCACCAGGGCCTCCGTGGCGGGGTCCAGGCCTTCGGTCGGCTCGTCCAGCACCAGCCAGGGGGCGGGACGCAGATAGGCGCGGGCCAGGCCCAGGCGACGCCGCTCGCCGCCCGACAGGCGGGCGCCGTTCTCGCCCAGGGCGACGCCCAGGCCGCTGGGCGCGGCGCGAATGCGCTCGGCCAGGCCCGCGTCCTCGAGCGCGGCCCACAGCTGGGCGTCGTCGGCCGAGGGGGCGGCGAGGCGCAGGTTCTCGCGCACCGTCCCGGCCATCAGCACCGCCTGTTGCGGGGCATAGGCGAACAGGGCGCGCGCGGCGTCCGGGCTTAGGGTCGCGGCGTCGGCCTCGCCGAGGCGGATCTCGCCCGGCAGCGGCTCGCGCAGATGCATCATGCGCTCGACCAGGGTGGTCTTGCCCGCGCCCGAGCGCCCGACAATGGCCAGGCACTGGGGCGGGGCCAGGCGCAGATCGGGCGTCGTCAGATGAAGCGAAGGCGCGACCGGCGCGGCGGCCTCGACCGAAGGCGCGGCCTCGAGCAGTGCGCCCAGGCGCTGGACGGCGGCGGCGACGGCGCCGTTCTGGCGAAAGGCGTTCAGCAGATTTCCCGCGCTCTCGACCGTGGCCACGGCCGCCAGCATGGCCAGGGCGGTCAGGGGCGGCGAGGCCGGGCCGGCCGCCAGGGCGGCCCCGGCGACGCCCAGAGCCATGGCCAGGGTTTGCGCGGCCATGAGCCAGCCGCCCGCGCGGGCCAGGGCTTCGGCGGCGGCCTCGACGGCGCCGCCCTGACGGGCCAGGCGGTCGACGGCCCAGTCCTTCATGCCGTAGGCCTGCAGTTCGGGCGCGGCCGCGGCCAGGGCGGCGAAGTCGGTCTTGAAGGCGCCGACGGCCTCCTGCAGGCGCCGCCCGGCGGGCTCGGCCAGGCGACGGCCGAGAACGAGCCCCAGGACCACGCCGACGACGGCGGCCAGGGCGACGGCCAGCGCCGCGCCCCAACCGGCCAGGGCGGCCAGGCCGACGCCGGCCGCCAGGCCCGCGCCCGCGCTCCACGGCGCGGACAGGCGCACGAAGCGGTCCTGTACGGCGTCCACGTCCTGCACGAGACGGGCCGAGGCCTCGCCCCCCGCCAGGGACAGGGCGCGTCTCGCCGGGCCGCGCGCCAGGCCCTCGAACAACTGCGGCCTCAGGGCGGCCAGGGCCTTCAGCGCCGCCTCATGGCCGGTGACGCGCTCGCCGTAGCGGGAGCCGGTGCGCACGATGGCCAGGAAGCGGATGGTGGCGCTGGGGATCAGATAGTTGAAGAACTGGACCGCCGCCGGTCCGGCCGCTCCGGCCAGGGCGGCGGCGGTGATGAACCATCCCGACAGCCCGAGCAAGGCGATGGCGCCCGCCGACACCAGGGCGCCGGTGATGGAGGCGGCCAGCAGGCGCGAGGACTGGGCCCGCTCCTGCGCGCGGATCAGGGCCTGGAGGCGGGCGACGCCGGGGGAGGACGGAAAGGTCATAGGCGCACCACGACGTCGGCCAGTTCGGCCACGGCCTCGGAATGGGTGGCGATCAGGGTCGTGCGGCCGCGCGCCGCCTCGCGGATGATCGGCAGAAGGGCGGCCTCGGCCTCGGCGTCGAGGTTGGCGGTCGGCTCGTCCAGAAGCAGCAGGGGCGCGGGCTTGAGGAAGGCGCGGGCCAGGCCCAGACGGCGACGCTCGCCGCCCGACAGGCCGCCGCCGCGCTCGTCGATCAGTCGGTCCAGCGCGCCCTCGAGACCCGCCTTGCGGGCGGCCCCTTCGATCTCCTCGGCCGAGGCGCCGCGTCGGGCCAGGGCGATGTTCTCGGCCAGGGTCCCGCGAATGACGACCGGCGCCTGGCCGGCCCAGGCGACCCAGTCGGTCAGGTCGGGGCTGTCGGACAGGCGGAGCTCGCCGATCTCGACCTCGCCCTCGGACAGGGGCGCCAGGCCCAGGAACAGGTTGAGCAGGCTGCTCTTTCCCGCGCCGCTGAGGCCGATCAGGGCGACCACGGCGCCGGGCGCGGCCTCCAGATTGAAGCCGCTGAGGACCGGCGCGCCGTCATAGGCGACGGCTACGTCACGGAAGCGCAGGGCCGGGGCCGAAGCGGGCAGGGCGGGGCGCGGGCGCGGCGCCTCGGCCGCCTGGTCCAGGCGACGCAGGCTGGGCACGGCCGATTCGGCGGCCTGGCGGTCATGATAGGCGGCGGCGAGGCGGCGCATCGGCTGATAGACCTCGGGCGCCAGGGCCAGGACGAAGAAGGCCTGGGTCAGGCTGAGCTGCTCAGGAGCCGGGAAGGGCAGCAGCTTCAGCAGGTTGAAGCCGCAATAGACGGCGACCAGGGCCACCGCGAGGGCCGAGAAGAACTCCAGCACCGCCGAGGACAGGAAGGCGACTTTCAGCACCCGGCCGGTGCGGCGCGCCAGGTCGTCCGAGGCGCGGGCGATGACGCGGGTCTGCTGGGACTCGGCCTGGAAGGACAGGATGGCGGGCAGGGCGCGCACCCGGTCCAGAAACAGGCCGGACAGCCGCTCCAGCGCCTGGAACTGGCGGCGGCTCTCGGCTCCGGCGGCCATGCCGGTCAGGGCCATGCCCAGAACGAAGGGCAGCAGGGTGAAGACCAGGATGCCGGCGGTGAAGGGGCTGACCACGGCGGCGGCGGCGATCAGGATCAGGGGCGAGGCGGCGGCCGCCAGGCGCGCAGGCATGAAGCGCGCGACGTGACCGTCCAGGGCCTCGACCCCCTCGGCGACGGCGGTCATCGAGGCGGCGTCGGACAGGCGGCCGGACAGGGCGCCCTTCAGAACGCGGCGGCGCAGGCCTCCCTTGGCGGCTCGCGCGGCGCGGGTGTTGAACCGGACGGCGGCCTGGCTCAGCGCGGCGCGGGTCACGAGGGCGGCGACGGCCAGGGCCAGCCCCGGCGTCGCCTCGGCCAGACCGTGCGGCAGGGCCCCCACGGCCAGCGCCAGTCCGGCGGCGAAACCGATGGCCGGAGCGGTGTCGGCGATCACCAGGGCGCCGCCCAGGCCCATCAGCCGCCGCCACGGCGACAGGGCGGATTTCAGCCAGAGCGCGGGCGTCTCTTCTCCCGCGATTCTCCGCGAGGCTGTCGGCTGTGGGGCGAGCGGCTGGGCCGTCATCATGTCTCCTGGTTCGTCCGCCTGATCAGGCATCATCGGCGACGAGGGAGGATTGGGCAAAAAGCCCATGTG
The DNA here is from genome assembly GCF_003627995.1 of Brevundimonas naejangsanensis. Lineage (NCBI taxonomy): Bacteria > Pseudomonadati > Pseudomonadota > Alphaproteobacteria > Caulobacterales > Caulobacteraceae > Brevundimonas > Brevundimonas naejangsanensis. Next base: position 2,098,691 of record NZ_CP032707.1, read on the forward strand.
GCGAAAGGCCCTTGGGCAAAAGGCCGTCTAGAGCGAGTCTGATGGCAAGGCTTTGATACGGATCAAGGCGGAGCAAACGGCGTCGCTTTAGGTTATAGTCGAACGCCGGTCGATGGGGGCTGGCGGTCAGGAGCCTTGCCAATGATCGACCTGGCGGTCGTAGACCTATCACGCCTTCAGTTCGCACTGACGGCGCTATATCACTTTCTATTCGTGCCCCTCACCTTGGGCCTCTCCTTCATGCTGGTCATCATGGAGAGCATCTATGTGATGACGCGCAGGCCCATCTGGCGGACCATCACCCGCTTCTGGGGCGTGCTGTTCGGCATCAACTTCGTGCTGGGCGTGGCCACAGGCCTCACCATGGAATTCCAGTTCGGCATGAACTGGAGCTACTATTCGCACTACGTAGGGGACATCTTCGGGGCACCGCTGGCCATCGAGGGCCTGATGGCCTTCTTCCTGGAAGCGACCTTCGTGGGTCTGATGTTCTTCGGCTGGGACAAGCTGAAGCCGGTGACCCACCTGTTCGTCACCTTCCTGGTGGCCCTGGGCACCAATCTGTCGGCGCTGTGGATCCTGATCGCCAACGGCTGGATGCAGAACCCGGTCGGCGCGGCCTTCAATCCCGACTCCATGCGCATGGAGGTCGTGGACTTCATGGCCGTGCTGTTCAACCCGGTGGCCCAGGCCAAGTTCGTGCACACGGTGTCGGCCGGCTACGTCTGCGCCGCCGTCTTCGTCATGGGCGTCTCGGCCTTCTATCTGCTGAAGGGCAAGCATCGCGGCTTCGCCAAGCGCTCGATGACGGTCGCGGCCGCCTTCGGCCTGGCCTCGTCGCTGTCGGTCGTCGTCCTGGGTGATGAGTCGGGCTACGCCCTGACCGACAACCAGAAGATGAAGCTCGCCGCCCTGGAGGCCATGTGGCACACCGAGGAGGCGCCCGCCGGCCTGACGGCCATCGGCTTCCCCAGCCTGGAAGACCGCAAGACCCACTATGAGATCAAGATCCCCTATGTCCTGGGCCTGATCGCCACGCGCAGCGTGGACAAGCCGGTCGAGGGCATCCTGGAGCTGGTCGCCATCGCCGAGGACCGCATCGAACGCGGCGTCGTCGCCTATGACGCCCTCGAAAAGATCAAGGCCGATCCGACCGACATGGCCGCCCGCGGCCAGTTCGAGACGGTGCGCAACGACCTGGGCTACGGCCTGCTGCTGAAGCGCTACGTCGAGGACCCGCGCCTGGCCACGCCGGATCAAGTCAAGCTGGCGGCCTGGAGCACGGTGCCGAACGTGCCGGTCATGTTCTGGACCTTCCGCACCATGGCGGGGATCGGCTTCCTGATGATCGGCCTGTTCGCCACGGCCTTCGTGCTGTGCACCCTGCGCAAGCATGAGACCAGGTGGTTCCTGCGCCTGGCCGTCCTGGCCATCCCGCTGCCGTGGATCGCGATCGAGTTCGGCTGGATCCTGGCCGAGGTCGGGCGTCAGCCCTGGGCCGTGGACGGCGTGCTGCCGACCTTCCTGGGCGCGTCCAGCCTGACGGTGACGCAGCTGTGGACCACGATCATCGGCTTCACCCTGCTGTACGGCGCCCTGGCCGTGATCGAGGTCGGCCTGATCCTCAAGGCCATCAAGAAGGGCCCCTTCCACGAGCAGGAAGCCCAGGACCAGTCGGCGGCCGACGCCGAACCGGCCGTCGCCTGAGCCCCGCAGATCAAGGATAATCGAAGATGGAACTTCCTCTCGACTTCGCCACGCTTCGCCTGATCTGGTGGGGGCTGGTCGGCGTGCTGCTGATCGCCTTCGCCCTGACGGACGGATTCGACCTGGGCGTCGGCGCCCTTCTGCCCTTCGTCGCCAAGACCGACGAAGAGCGCCGCATGGCGATCAACACCGTCGGCGCCACCTGGGAAGGCAACCAGGTGTGGTTCATCCTGGGCGGCGGCGCGATCTTCGCCGCCTGGCCCTTCGTCTATGCGGTCAGCTTCTCCGGCTTCTACCTGGCCATGTTCCTGGTGTTGTCGGCGCTGATATTGCGGCCCGTGGCCTTCAAATACCGCTCCAAGCGCCCGGGCGCGAAGTGGCGGGCGATGTGGGACTGGGCCCTGTTCATCGGCGGCTTCGTGCCCGCCCTGGTGTTCGGCGTGGCCATGGGCAACGTCCTGCTGGGCGCGCCCTTCCGTCTGAACGGCGACCTGCGCGCCTTCTATGACGGCTCGCTGCTGGGCCTGTTCACCCCGTTCAGCCTGGTCGCCGGCCTGCTGTCGGTGGCCATGCTGGTGCTGCACGGCGCCGCCTGGCTGGGCCTGAAGGCCGAGCGTGGTCCGGTGGCCGACCGCGCCCGCATGATCGGCACGGTCGCGGGCCTGCTGAGCATCGTCCTGTTCGCGGTCGGGGGCCTGATGGTGGCCTATGGCGACATGGGCTTCCGCATCACCGGCGCCCTGGACGTCCATGGCCCGTCGAACCCGCTGCGCACGGCGGTCGAGGCGGCTTCGGGCGCCTGGTTGGACAACTACGGCCGCTATCCGTGGATGATGATCGCTCCGGCGCTCGGCTTCCTCGGCGCGGCGGCGGCGGTGCTGGGCCTGTGGCGGCGCAGCGAGGCCCTGGCCTTCGGCGGTTCGTCGCTGTCGGCGGTGGGCATCATCGCGACCGTCGGCCTGTCGATGTTCCCCTTCATCCTGCCCAGCACAGTCGACCCGCAGTCCAGCCTGACGGTGTGGAACGCCTCGTCCAGCCACCTGACGCTGTTCATCATGCTGCTGGTGACGGTGGTCTTCCTGCCGCTGATCCTTCTCTACACGGCCTGGGTCTATAAGGTGCTGTGGGGCCGTTCGAGCACCGCCGCGCTGAAGACCAACCCCGACCTCTACTGAGTTCCGACAAGGAGATCCTAGCATGTGGTATTTCGCCTGGATTCTGGGCCTCGGCCTGGCGGTGCTCTTCGGGGTGCTGAACGGCCTGTGGCACGAGTTCCGCCTGTTCGACGAAGGCGACCAGGGCCACTCCGAGCCCTGACCGCCGTCCCCGCGACAGCATGATCGAGAGATCCCCTTCGGCCTCGCCGGAGGGGATTTTTCTTTTTATAAAGATGATATATTTCCATAGGTTGCGATGGATCAAGGCTGGCGGGAACGGGGTGGGGCACGGTCATCGGGACATCGAAGCCGGGCGCTTTTCGACCCGACGAATGTCGGGGATTTGATCCGATGAAAACCGCCGCCGCCCTTGTCGCCTCCGTCAGCCTGCTGGCCGTCGCCGGCGCCGCCTCGGCCCAGACCGCCGCGCCCGAACCGGTGGGCAAGGGCTCGCTGATCGTCACCGCCCGCATGACCGGCGTCCTGCCGCAGGCCGACGACGCCATCGTCACCGCCGCCGGCGCCGACAGCGGCCTGAAGGTCGACGTCGGCGACGACTGGATGCCGACCCTGGGCTTCACCTATTTCGTCGCCGACCATTGGGCCGTCGAGGCCATCCTGGGCGCGACCCAGCACGAGGTCCGCGCCCAGGGCGGCGCGACCGATGTGGCCGTGCACGAGACCTGGGTCCTGCCGCCGGTGGTGACGCTGCAGTATCGCCCGACGCCGAACGCGACGATCAGCCCCTATGTCGGCGCGGGCGTCAGCTACATGGCCTTCTTCAGCGGCAAGGACAGAAACGGCTTCGAGGTCGATCTGGACGACGGTTTCGGCGTCGCGCTTCAGGCCGGCGCGGACTGGAACCTCTCCGGCCCGTGGACGCTGAACCTGGACGCCAAGAAGGTGTGGTTCGACACGGACGCCACGATCAACGGCGGCGCGCTGAAGAGCAGCGTCAGCCTGGACCCGTGGGTGGTGTCGGTCGGCGTCGGCCGGAAATTCTAGGGCCGACGCGGGGAGGGGCGCGGAACGTCAGGCCGCGCCCCTTCACCCCTTTTCAGAATGAATCAGGCGGCGCCTTCGCCCAGGGCCTTCAGCGCGGCCGGATCGGGCAGGGCGACGTCGTTGCCCGGCAGCAGCTGGATCAGGCCCGAGGTCTTGAACTGGGTGAAGACCCGGCTGACCGTCTCGATCGTCAGGCCCAGGTAGTCGGCGATGTCGAGGCGCGTCATCGGCAGGTGGACGTGGCCCTCGGGGCCGCCCAGCTGCACCTGGCGTTCGGACAGGCGGGTCAGGAAGCTGGCCAGCCGCTCGCGCGCCGTCTTGCGGCCCAGGAGGACGATCTGCTCCTGCGCCGCCATCAGCTCGTCCCCGGCCAGGGCCACCAGGCGGTGCTCCAGCGCGGGCAGGGCGTTCAGCAGTTGATCGAAGTCGCCGCGCCGGAAACGGCAGGCGTTCAGAGGCGTCAGGGCCTCGGCCGTGAAGCTGGACGGTCCGCGTCCGCCCAGGCCCAGGAAATCGCCCTGGAACAGAAAGCCGGTGATCTGGCGCCGCCCGTCGGGCAGCAGGCGATACAGCTTCACCGCCCCATCGACGACGTTGAAGATGTAGGGGTTCGGATCGCCTTCGTGGAACAGCGCCTGTCCCGGCTGGGCGGTGATGGTCTCGCTGGCGCAGGCCATGCTCTGCAGCTCATGACCCTTGAGGTCCGCGCACACGCCCAGGGGCCGCGCGCCGCAACTGGCGCAGGGGTGGACGTCTTCCAGACGCACGTCGGCGGAATCGGCGGCAGCGGCCTGGGCAGCGGCGGTGTTCACGAAGGGTCGTCTCCCGGATGACGGGCTAGCTTAGGCGATGGCGCGCCGATTCCGAATAGGTCAGGCTGTCCTCGATAGGTCAGGCTGTCCTGGCCGGCAGTTCGGCGGCGCATTCGGGCGAGGGCGCCTCTTCGGCGTAGCGCAACCGGGCGCCCAGCTGGCAGGCTAGGGCGGTCAGCTCGACGGCCAGGCTTTGCCGCACCAGGGGCCGCACGCCCATCTCGCGAACCACGAAGGGACCGGCCCACAGGGTCTCGCCGTATTCCAGGTCCGGTTGCCGCCACCAGCTGACGAAGCCCAGCACGCCGCCGCGACGATTGCGCGCGCTGAGGATGCCCCGGCTTTCGGGCGCGGCGCGCCAGGCCGACAGGAAGGCGTCCCACTGGGCCGGCTCCAGATTGGGCCGCCACAGACGCGCCAGGGCGAAGGCGGCGGGCGCTTCGGCCTCGCTCAGGGGAGCGACCTCCAGCCGGGGCGCGTCGGACGCGAAGCGAGACTCTGTCATGGGGGCATTGGAACCCGGGCGGGGCCCAGCCGCCTTGATCTGCGTCAAGGCTGCGTCGAAGCTGTCCAGTCAGTCTGCCGGCTCAGGCCGCCGTCGTCATCCCCGGAGAATCGTCATGAACCCGACCCCGCGCGTCACCCCGATCCACGGCGGCGCGGTGACCGCCATCCTCAAGCTGCTGGACAGCCAAAAGCTGATGACCCTGGCGGTGAATCGCGCCGACGGCCGGCCCCAGGCCGCGACGCTCGGCTATCTCAACGACGGGCTGAACCTCTACTTCGTCACGGCGCGCGACAGCGAGAAGCTGAAGCACCTGACCGCCGACCCGCGCGTCGGCGTCGCCATTCGCGGCGTGGGCCAGGAAGGGGAGGCGGTCGGCGTCTCCATCGACGGCCGGGCCGAGGAGGTGACCGACGGCGACGAGGTGAAGCGGGTCAACGACCTGATCATCCAGCGCTCGCCGGAAATCAGCCCCTGGGCGCCGGGCGGGGACGCCGTGGCGGTGGTCAAGGTGATTCCCGAAGAGATCGAGGCCGTCGCCGTCCTGGACGGCCGCAGCCGCGCCCAGACCTTCTCGGTCGGCGATCCGGCGGCCGCGGTGCAGGGGCTGAGCTACGAGCCCAGCGCCATCGCCCGGCTGTTCTGACAAAAACCGCTTCGTTCCGCGACTTGAGGACAATCGGCCCTTGAAATGCCCGTGTGCGTCAGGCATACGCCCCCCTCTGGCGAGGGTCGCGCCGACGGGCATGCTCACGGCGCGTTGACCTTTGTCCGGGACACTAGGAGTGTAGCTCAGCTGGTAGAGCATCGGTCTCCAAAACCGAGGGCCGGGGGTTCGAGTCCCTCCACTCCTGCCATTCCCCCTGTTGTCAACGCCTGGGACTTCCCATGTGGGGCAGCAGGATCCAGAGGTTGAAGAGACGTCAAATGGCTAAGGCGAAGACCCCGGGCGGACGCCGCACCGCGGGGAACCAGACCGCAGCAGCCGCGCCCGGCGCGGCCACCGTGGCCGTCGACGCGCCTGCGCCCAAGAAGAAGACGTCGATCCCGCAGTTCATCAGCCAGGTTCGCGCCGAGGCCCGCAAGATCGTGTGGCCCAGCCGCAAGGAGACCTGGATCACCTCGGTGATGGTCTTCATCATGGTGCTGATCGCCGCCGCCTTCTTCTGGATCGTCGATACGGGCCTGGGCTTCGCGTCCCGGATCATCCTCAGCCTTGGCCAATAAAGGAGACGCGCACATGACCGATGCAGCGCCCAAGCCGGCGGCCAATCCCCGCCACAAGTGGTACATCGTCCACGCCTATTCGAACTTCGAGAAGAAGGTCGCCGAGCAACTGCGCGACCAGGCTCGCCAGCAGGGCCTGGAGCACGCCTTCTCGGAAATCCTGGTCCCGACCGAGGACGTCGTCGAAATCCGCCGCGGCAAGAAGGTCAACGCCGAGCGCAAATTCTTCCCCGGCTACGTCCTGGTGAAGATGGAGATGACCGACGAGGCCTATCACCTGGTCAAGAACACGCCGAAGGTCACCGGCTTCCTGGGCGCCGCGGGCGGCACCAAGCCGCTGCCGGTCTCGGAGCGTGAAGTCCAGAACATCATCGGCGCCGTGGAAGAGGGCGTCGAGCGTCCGAAGCCCACGATCCGCTTCGACATCGGCGAGAACGTCAAGGTCATCGACGGCCCGTTCGCCAGCTTCGACGGTCAGGTCGAGAGCGTCGACGAGGACAACGCCCGCCTGCGCGTGGCCGTCTCCATCTTCGGCCGCCCGACCCCGGTCGACCTGGAATACAATCAGGTGGAGAAGGTCAGCGCCTGATCGGCCTGACGTTTTCGGCAAGTATGCAGCGGCGGCCTCCGGGCCGCCGTTTTGCGTTTGGCTGCCTAATCCCTCTCCCGGCGGGAGAGGGTTATGAGGCGCTTCATTTGCCTTCCAGCCCCCCGCCTGCTACACGCGCGCCTTCGCTGGACGCTCCTCGAGTCGCCCGGCGGCAAATCCGTGGGAGGCAGCCATGCCCGACCACGGCTCACCGGCCCTGGAGCTTATCCCAGGGTCATTCATAGGAGAGACCAATGGCCAAGAAGATTCTCGGCTATATCAAGCTGCAAGTGCCGGCCGGTTCGGCCACGCCTTCGCCCCCGATCGGCCCGGCTCTGGGTCAGCGCGGCGTGAACATCATGGGCTTCTGCAAGGAGTTCAATGCGCGGACCGAGAAGGAAGCCAAGGGCACCCCGCTTCCGACCGTCATCACCGTCTATCAGGACAAGTCGTTCACCTTCATCACCAAGACGCCGCCGGCGACCTGGTATCTGAAGCAGGCCGCTGGCATCAAGTCGGGCTCCAAGCTCGTCGGCCGCGAGTTCGCCGGCAAGATCACGCAGACGCAACTGCGCGAAATCGCCGAGAAGAAGATGAAGGACCTGAACGCGAACGACCTGGACGCCGCGTCGCGCATCATCGAGGGCTCGGCCCGCGCCATCGGCATTCAAGTGGTGGAGGGCTAAATCATGGCCAAGCTGACCAAAGCCCAGAAAGCCCGCACCGGCATCACCGAAGAGCTGCTGCCGTTCGCCGACGCCATCAAGCTGGTGAAGGACAACGCCAAGGCCAAGTTCGACGAGTCGATCGAAATCGCCGTCAACCTGGGCGTCGACCCGCGTCACGCCGACCAACAGGTCCGCGGCGTGGTGAACCTGCCCTCGGGCACCGGCCGTGACGTCCGCGTCGCCGTCTTCGCCAAGGACGCCAAGGCTGAAGAAGCCAAGGCCGCCGGCGCCGAGCACGTCGGCGCTGAAGACCTGTACGAGAAGATCGCCGGCGGCTTCATGGAGTTCGACCGCGTGATCGCGTCGCCCGACATGATGGCCCTGGTCGGCCGTCTGGGTAAGGTGCTGGGCCCGCGCGGCCTGATGCCGAACCCGAAGGTCGGCACCGTGACCCCGAACGTCGCCCAGGCCGTCAAGGACGCCAAGGGCGGCGCCGTCGAGTTCCGCGTCGAGAAGGCGGGCATCGTCCACGCCGGCATCGGCAAGGTCTCCTTCACCCAGGACGCCCTGGAAGCCAACGTCAAGGCCATCGTGGACGCTCTGGTCCGCGCCAAGCCGTCGGGCGCCAAGGGCACCTATGTGAAGCGCATCGCCCTGTCCTCGACGATGGGCCCGGGCTTCAAGGTCGACCCGGCTTCGCTGGGCGCCTGATCCGGCTTCACGGCTAAAGATGACGACGGCCCCGGAGAGACATCTCCGGGGCCGTTTTCTTTTGGAACGGGGTGTTCAGGTCCCCATGAAATCCCGCTGGGCCTTCATCATCTCGGTGATCAACCGCTTTTCGCCCTCGTCGAGGTAGGGGTTCCAGACGTCGAAGATCAGGATGACCCGCATGGCGTCGGCGTCGTTCCAGGCCTCGTGCTCGATGGTGTCGTCGAAGACCCAGGCCTCGCCCATCTTCCAGGCCCGCTCGGTGTTGCCGACGCGGAAGCGCGCCGGCCCCGGCAGGATCAGCGGCAGGTGGGCCAGCAGGCGCACGTTCGATGATCCCGTATGCGGCGGGATATGGGTCCTGGGCTGCAAGGCTGAGAACATGGCCGTCGGGGCGAAGCCGTCCTGGTCCGCCATGGGCAGACCTTCCAGCAGGGCGGCGGTCTGGGGGCAGCGGGCGCAGACCTCATCCTGGCGGCGGCCGTCGCGCCACAGGAAGAGCGAACTCCATTTGCGCGAGTGGTTCAACTCGCCCCACTGATTGACCGGCGCACCCTTGGGATAGGCGATGTAGGGCGAAAATTCGTCGAAGGCGGTCTCGAGCAAGGTCGCCAGTTCGGCCTGGATGACGGGGGTGGCCTCTTCCAGGGTGGCCAGCCAGGGGAACAGGCTGCGGTCGTAGAAGGGGATGGCGGGCAGACGCGGATAGTTGAGCAGGAGCGGCTGCTGCTTCGGCGGCTGCTTCAGCCCGGCGTAGATCTCCAGCCCCTCCTCGAATCGGTCCCGGCTGGCTTCGCCCAGGTCGGAGCGCAGGGGCTCCACCCGCTCCTTGAGAAAGGCGGCCAGGGCCTGGGCGTGCCGGTCGACCATCTGGCTGGCGTAGTCCATCTGGCTGACCACGCCGGGTGGGCAGGTCTCACGCGGCGGGGCGATTTTCAGGGCGTTCCGATAGACCTCGGCCGCCGCCTTGGGCTGGCTGATCTTTTCAAGCATGGCCCCCTTGGCCAGCAGCGCCATGAAATCATAGGGCCGCATCTCCAGGGCGTCGTCCAGGACGAGCAGGGAGGCCTGGAAGTCGCCCAGCAGCCGCAGGGCGACAGCGCGGTTCAGGGTGGCGTTGTGCGTCTTTCCGAACTGGTCGGCCTGATCCAGCAAACCGAGGGCCGAGCGAGGGTCGCGACGGGCCAGGGCCTGGCCGGCCTCGACGAGCAGGCGTTCCTGCGCCGCTGGATAGGACATGGCCGATTTCGCCTTTAATGGAACACAAAGATGACATCTTCTTCATGCGGCAGACGGTAGCGCGACGTCAATGATGACCAATGACGGCGGCGGATATCCACGATTCCGTATACGGATGACTTGACGAAGGAGCCGGAAGTCGGGAGTGGGAGCGCGGGCTCGGCCCTCGGTGTGCGCGAGGCGGCCCTGCGGGAGACGATCCATGCTCAACTGGTTCCAGGCGCTGCTGCCCAAGGAAGATAATTTCTTCCGGCTGTTCGACGCTCATGTGCAATCGCTGGCGCATGGGGCGGACGCCCTGCGCCACATGATGGACGGCGGGGCCGAGACGCCCGACTGGTGCGCCAAGGTCGTGGCGCATGAGGAACAGGCCGACGAGATCGCGCGCGAAGTGCTGTTCGCCGTGCGCCGCAGCTTCATCACCCCCTTCGACCGCTCGGACATTCGCGGCCTGACCAACTCCCTGGACGACACCATCGACCAGATGCAGAAGGCGGCCAAGGTCGTCACCCTGTACGAGATGCGCGACTTCTCGCCCAAGATGCAGGAACTGGCCGACATCGCCGTGCAGTGCGCGGCCCTGACGCAGGAAGCCTTCACCCTGCTGCCGGCCATGCGCAAGAACCACGACCGCCTGGCCGTCCTGACCGAGCAGATCACCGATCTGGAGGCGCGCAGCGACGACCTGTTCGACGCGGGCATGAAGGCGCTTTACGAGGCGCACCGCCACGACATGACCGGCGGCAACACTCTGGGCTTCATCATCGGCAGCCAGCTGCTGGATCACCTGGAGAAGGTGGTCGACCGGTTCGAGGACGTGGCCAACCGCATCAACGGCGTTCTGGTCGAGCACCTGTAGGAACGTCATGGATCACGCCCTCCTGATCCTGGTCTTCCTGATCGGCGTCGCCCTGCTGTTCGACTTCCTGAACGGCCTGCACGACGCGGCCAACTCGATCGCCACCATCGTCGCCACCCGCGTCCTGCCGCCGATCTATGCGGTGGGGTGGGCGGCCTTCTTCAACTTCATCGCCTTCCTGTTCTTCGGCCTGCACGTCGCCGACACCATCGGGCGGGGCATCATCTCGCCGGACATCATCTCGGACCAGGTGATCTTCGGCGCCTTGATGGGGGCCATCAGTTGGAACGTCATCACCTGGCTGGGCGGCATTCCCTCGTCCAGTTCGCACGCCCTGATCGGCGGTCTGCTGGGCGCTGGCATCGCCAAGGCGGGGGCGGGGCTGTCGTCATCGGCGGCGTGGTCAAGACGGTCGGCGCCATTTTCATGTCGCCAGCCATCGGCTTCCTGCTGGCTCTGCTGCTGGTGCTGCTGGTGTCCTGGCTGTTCCGGCGATCGAACCCGGCCTTCGCCGACCGCGTGTTCCGCGGTTTGCAGTTCGTCTCGGCCTCGGCCTATTCCCTGGGGCACGGGGGCAACGACGCCCAGAAGACCATGGGGATCATCGCCATCCTTCTGTATTCGCGCGGTATGCTGGGGGGCGAGTTCCACGTGCCCTTCTGGGTGGTCATCACCTGTCAGGCGGCCATCGCCCTGGGCACCCTGTTCGGCGGCTGGAAGATCGTCCACACCATGGGCTCGCGCATCACGCGCCTGTCGCCGCAGCAGGGCTTCTGCGCCGAGACGGGCGGGGCCATCACCCTGTTCGCGGCCACGGGCCTGGGCATTCCGGTGTCGACCACCCACACCATCACCGGCGCCATCGTCGGCGTGGGCGCGGCCAAGCGCGTCTCGGCCGTGCGCTGGAGCGTGGCGCGCAGCATCGTCACCGCCTGGTTCATCACCATGCCGGCGGCGGCCGCCATCGGGGCCCTGTTCTACGCCCTCGGCGGGCTGTTCCTGAACTGATGTCGAACAAGCCCCGCGCCCTGTCGTCAGAGACCCGCCAGGTCGCGGCCCTGCCGTGGCGGCACGGCGCCGACGGCGTCGAGATCATGATGGTCACCTCGCGCGAGACGCGCCGCTGGGTGATCCCCAAGGGCAACCGCATGGGGGGCAAGACCGACGCCGAGGCCGCCGTGATCGAGGCCTATGAGGAGGCGGGCGTCCAGGGCGACGTCATGGGCGCGCCCATCGGCTGGTTCCGATACGGCAAGCGGCTGAAGTCCGGGCGGGTCCAGGCCACCATCGCCAGCGTCTATCCGCTGGAGGTCTATATCCAGCTGGGCGCCTGGCCCGAGGACGCCCAGCGCCAGCGCCGCTGGATGTCGGCCGAGGACGCCGCCGCCGTCGTGGACGAGGCGGAGCTGGCGGAGCTGATCCGGGACTTCAAGCCAGGGCGTTCGGCCGAATAAGGCTGACCCGCTTCACAATCGGAACGGTGTTCTCTACTGGTGGCGCGGTCGCTAAGGAGAATCTTATGTCGCGGGTTGTGGCCGCCGTGTTCCTGTCTTTCGCCGTCGCGGGGTTCGGCGCCTCGTCCGTGCAGGCGCAAGCGCGACAGGACGAGTTGCTTGAGGTCCGCGTGCGAGACGCCGATCGCCGAGAGGCCTTGACGCAGCGCTACCTGGAACTGACGACCGGCGGGGCGGACAAGCTGATCCAGCAACTGGTGAACCAGGAAATCGCCGCCCTAGCCGGCACCATGCCCGCTGAACAGGCGGCCTGGCTGCGCAATAACGCTGTGGCGATCATGAGGCCGCACCTCAACCAGTTGATCCGAAGCATGGGGGAGGAGATTCAGGCGCGCTTTTCGGAGGCCGAGCTGGAAGCCTTGGTCCGCTTCTACGACACGCCTCAGGGGCGGACGATCGCGACCAAGCAGGTCGAACTGGGTGCTGGGCTCGGGTCAACCATGGCGACGTTCGAGCAGGCCTATCTTGAGGATCTGCTAACGAAATTCTGCGGGACCTTCGACTGCGAGGCCATGGCGCAGCAGGCCACGGGCGCCGCCAAGCCGTCCAAGCGTTGATTTTCCAGCCGGGCCGTGTATAGAGCCCGCATCTCGTCCGGGCCCCGGCCCTGGCGAAGCCTGTCCGAGAACTTCGGGATGCGGGGGTCGCCCGCGTCATAATCGTCAGAAGGCCTTCTGACGCCGTGGGGAGATGGGGATGCAAAGACCTTTTGCCCTGCTGCTTTCGCGGCGGGCGGGCCACGCTTCCTTCGGACAATAAGACCGGCCTGAACGCTGTGCAGCGATGCATGGCGCTTAAGCCAAATCCGTCGTCGGGAATAAGCCCGGCGACGAATGCCAAAACTGGAGACCACAATGGACCGCGCACAAAAAGCCGAGTCGATCGAACAGCTGAAGAGCGTGTTCGCCGGCGCGGGCGCCGTGGTCGTGACCCACAACCTGGGTCTGACCGTTGTGGAGATGGAAGACCTGCGTGGTCGCCTTCGTAAGGAAGGCGGCGCGTTCAAGGTGGTGAAGAACCGTCTGGCGCTCAAGGCGCTGGGCGTCGAGGAAGGCAGCGAGTACCACAGCCTGTTCAAGGGCCCCGTGGGCATCGCTTACGCCGCCGACCCCGTCACCGCCGCCAAGGTCACGGCCGAATTCGCCAAGGGCAACGACAAGTTCGCTGTTCTGGGTGGTTTCATGGGCGACAAGGTTCTGGACGCCAAGGGCGTCGAGGCCCTGTCCAAGCTGCCGTCGCTGGATCAACTGCGCGGCAAGCTCATCGGCCTGCTGCAAGCCCCGGCGACCAAGGTTGCTGGCGTCCTGCAGGCGCCGGCCGGCCAACTGGCTCGCGTCTTCAACGCGTACGCGACCAAAGACGCCGCCTAAGCCCCGTCATCTCTGCATATCTCTCTGAACCTCATCCTACCGAAGGAAGACTAACATGGCTGATCTCGCCAAAATCGTTGAAGAACTGTCGGCTCTGACCGTCCTGGAAGCCGCTGAACTGTCGAAGCTGCTGGAAGACAAGTGGGGCGTCTCCGCCGCCGCTCCGGTCGCCGTGGCCGCCGTCGCCGGCGCCGCTGCTCCGGCTGAAGCCGCTGAAGAGCAAACCGAGTTCACCGTTGTCCTGGTGGACGGCGGCGACAAGAAGATCAACGTCATCAAGGAAGTCCGCGGCGTCCGCACCGACCTGGGTCTGAAGGAAGCCAAGGACCTGGTCGAAGGCGCTCCGCAGCCGGTCGTCGAGAACGTCTCGAAGCAAGCCGCTGAAGAGCTGAAGAAGAAGCTGGAAGAAGCCGGCGCCAAGGTCGAAATCAAGTAAGATTTCGGATCTGGCCTCTGGATCTCCAGAGACAGCTTTCAAAGCAAGACGGGCCGGAGGGAAACCTCCGGCCCGTTTTCTTTTGGTCCCCAGTCAGCCTTCTCCCCTTGGGGGGAGAAGGGCGACCTCCTACCGTCGGCGCGGGCTGAGGATGTCGCCCAGCCGATCCGGGGTGCCGGGAATGCGCTCCAGGCGCGGGTAACGCAGGCCGTCGTGGTAGTCGAAGTCGACTGTGCGATAGCGGTCGCCGTTCTTGAGCAGCAGACGGATCGGGGCGTCGGTTCCCTTGGCGGCGGTGACGGCGTCGCGCAGTTTCTCGGCCGAGGCGGCGACGTCGTTGACGGCGACCAGCTCCCAGCCCGGCCCGATGTCCGCCTCGAAGGCGCGGCCCCCCCAGCGGATGCCGGTCAGCTTGTTCGAGGACGACAGGGTGAAGCCCAGGGAATACTGGAAGTCGTTAGCCCAGCCCGATTGAACGCGCTTTTCATCGGCGGTCAGGCTGTCGGTGTAGGTCAGGCGGTAGCCGCCGCGCGTCAGACCGTCCAGCGGCGCCTTGGCGTCCGGCCCGTTGGCGTCGAGGCGCGTGCGCAGGAAGGTCGCCCAATCGTGCGGGTGGACCGCGTTCAGCGCCGTCACAACGTCGTCGAACGTATAGCCGCGCGGCCCCCAGGAGCCGTCGTCGCCGCCGAAGAAACCCTTGGCGAAGTCGTCCAGCGACTTCTTGCCGCCGGTCGCCTCGCGGATCAGGGTGTCGGCGTCCAGCCAGATCAGCAGGGCCTCGCGGTAGTAGTCGCCGGTGCCGCGCATCCACGAGGAATAAGGGTTGGAGGTGCGATAGCCGAGCAGGTTGTGGTTGTTCGTATCCTGCAGCGGACGCCATTCGCGGCCCGGCTGATTGTCGTAGAAGGCCGCGACTTCGGCGAAGCTGGTCAGAATGTCGGCCTTGGAGGCCAGGCCCGAGCGCGCCGTCAGCACGTCGCCCCAATATTCCGTCTGCCCCTCATAGACCCACAGCAGGGTGTTCTGGGTTGGGATGTTGTGGTTGGCGGTCAGTTCGTCGGCCGGGCGCTGGCGCTTGCCGTTCCAGGCGTGGGTGAACTCGTGCGGCAGCAGGCCGACGGCGCCCAGGCTCTTGCCCCAGTTGGTGAAGAAGTCGGCCGGGACCGAGTTCTCGGACGAGCGGTGATGCTCCAGCCCGATGCCGCCCAGCTTGGACGTGGCCGCCAGCAGGAAGTCGTAGCGGTCATAGGGGCGGGCGCCGAACAGACGGTCGGTCTGGGCGACCAGATTTTCGAACCAGCTCAGTTGTTCGGCCGTGGGGGCGAGATCCTTGGCCGTATCGGCCATGATGTTCAGGTGAACGGAGCCTTCGCCGTTCCCGCGGCGCGGGTCGATGGCGATGCGCTGGAAGTTCACGCCGCCGAACAGGGGGCTGTCGATCAGGGTGTAGAGGTCGGTCGGCTTGAAGGTGGCCAGGCCGTCGACGAAGCTTTCGGTGTCGAGAGCGACGCCGTACTGCCAGCCCTGGGGCAGGCGGATCGACGGGGCGAAGGTGATCCCGGTCGAGCGATAGCCCGCCGGATAGAGCAGGGCCTTCTCCCACTGCAGATTGACCATCTCGGGCGTCATGACGACGCGCCAGGTCGCGTTGTCCGGCTGGGTCAGCCACTGGAAATCGACGGTGATCTCGTCGACGCCCTGCGGCACGTCGATGTGGAAGGCGTAGGGGTCGATGGTGTCGCGCAGCCAGTCGATGCGCTGGCCGCCGCCCTCCACCGTGACGCCGGAAACCAACTGGATCGGGCCGGTCGCGGCGTGGTTGCCAGGCAGGAATTTCGGATAGAGCAGAACCAGGTGGCCGGGCGTGACCGGGATGGTCTGGCGCACGCGGACGATCTTCTTCTCGACGTCGGTGGCGTCCACCTCATAGCGGATGACGCCCGGATAGGTCTCGGCCGTCGGCGCCGGGATCGGCGGCAGGGCGCGGGGCAGGGCCAGGGGCGTGTTCTGCGGCGTCGGCGCGGCGGGGGCCTGAGGTCCGGTCCACTCCTGGGCGAGGGCGGTCGAGGCGGCCGAGGTCAGCAGCAGGGCGAGGGCGGCGGCGGGCAGGCGGCGAGTGATGATCATACTGTTCTCGTAACCCTTCTCCCCTCGGGGGAGAAGGTGGGCGGCGACGGAGCGCGACCTTCTCCCTCCCCTTCATGGGGAGGGTGGTCGCAGCGAAGCGGAGACCGGGTGGGGAGGGCTTGGCGATGCAGGACGCCGGCGCTTGATCAGCCTTGCCGCCCCCACCCGGCTTCGGCCTGACGGCCTCAGCCACCCTCCCCATGAAGGGGAGGGAGAGACGCCGCGCGTGGCTTTACCGCCGCTTCGGCGACAGGATGTCGCCCAGGCGGTCCGGCGTGCCTTCGATCCGCTCCAGGTGCGGGTAACGCAGGCCGTCGTGATAATCGAAGCGCACCGTTTTGAAGCGGTCGCCGTTCTTGAGGATGAGCTCGATCGGCTCGGACGATCCCTTGGCGGCGGTGACCGCCTCCTTCAGCGCGTCGGCCGAGGCGGCGCGGCCGCCGACGGCGACGACTTCCCAGCCCGAGGTCAGGCCCTGGTCGAAGGCCGGCCCGCCCCACAGGACGGAGGTGATCTTGTTCGACCCGTTCATCATGAAGCCGAGCGAATAGGTGAAGTCGTTACGGCCCAGTTCCTTATAGAGGGCGCCCATGTAGCCGGACGGCTCCTCCTTGAAGACCAGGCGGTAACCGCCGCGCTCGATGCCGTCCAAGGGACCGCGCGAATTGGGGCCGACGGCGTCCAGCCGCTCGCGCAGGAAGGCGGCCCAGTCGTTCGCCTGCACCCCGTTCAGCGTCGCGGTCACGTCGGCGAAGGTGTAGGGGGCCGGGTCCCAGTTCCCATCCTCGACGCCGAAGAAGGCCTTGGCGAAGTCGTCCAGCGACTTCTTCCCGCCGGTCCGCTCGCGGATCAGGGTGTCGGCGTCCAGCCAGACCAGCGAGCCCTCGCGGTAATAGTCCTCGCTGCGCTGATAGGAGCCCCAGGGCTGCGGGCGGCGCTGGCTGATGATCGGGTCGTTGGTGGTGTCCTGCATGGCGCGCCACTGGCGGCCGGGGATGTTCTGGAAGCTGGCGGCGCTCATGGCCAGGACGTCCAGCGCCTGCTGCTTGCTCATCAGGCCCGCGCGGGCGGTCAGGACAAGGCCCCAATACTGCGTCTGGCCCTCATAGACCCACATCAGCGAGTTCTGCAGCGGCTCGTTCAGATTAGGCGTCAGCTGATCCGCCGGACGGCGCCATTTGCCGTTCCAGCTGTGGGTGTATTCGTGGCCCAGAAGGTCGCGGTCGGCCAAGGTCGCCTCGCGGTCAGTGAAATACTTCACGTCGACGCTGTTCTCGGACGAGCGGTGATGCTCCAGGCCGATGCCGCCCAGCTTGTCCGTCACGGCCAGCAGGAAGTCGTAGTGGTTGTAGTGGCGCGCCCCGAACAGGCGGTCGGCCTGCTGGACCAGGTTGCGGTGCAACTGGATGTGCTCGTCCGTCGCCTCCAGCATCTTGGCCGTGTCGGCGACGACGTTGAGGCGCACCGGCGAGCGGCCGCCCGGATCGAGGTCGATCTGGCGATAGTGGGCGCCGGCGAAGACCGGGCTGTCGGCCAGGTGCTCCAGCGTGATCGGGGCGAAGGTCGCCAGACCGTTCTCGAAGCTGACGGTGTCGAGGCCCGCGCCATAGCTCCACCCTTGCGGCAGCTTCAGCGTCGGCTGGAAGGTGATCTGGCGCGAGTAATAGCCTGCCGGATAGAGCAGGGCCTTCTCCCACTGGATGTTCAGCATCTCGGGCGTGACGACGACGCGGCCCTGGGCGCCCTCGATGGGCGTCAGCCACTGGAAGGCGGCCTGGACCTCGGTCACGCCGGCCGGGATCTCGATCTGATAGGCCCACGGGTTGACCGTGTTGCGGACCCACTCCAGCCGCCGGCCGTCAGCGGTGAAGGTCAGGCCGCCGACGTTGGCGACGGGGCCGACCGGGCCGTGCTGGCCGGGAATCCACTGCGGATAGAAGAGGACCAGCGGGCCGGGGCCGCTGACGGGAATGGTCTGGCGTACCTGCACCAGGCGGCGGTCGATGTCGGTGGCGTCCACGTCCAGCTTGATGACGCCGGGATAGGCCTCGTCCTTGGCCGCCGGGATCGGCGCCAGGGCGACGGGCAGGGCGGGCGTCCCGACCTGGGCCAGCGCGGGCGCGCCCGTCGCGAACAGGAGAACCGAGGCGCTGGCGGCCAGGAGTAAACGCTTCATGACGGGCTATCTCAGGACGGCCGCCCCCACGCGGCCTCGACAGGGAGGCGCAGACGACAGCGTGTCGCAGGCGCCGTCAAGCCGGATGATGAGTCCGTGTCGCGAACGACCCGTCAGCCCTGCGGGTTCACGTCCAGCAGTTCGACCGTGAAGCGCAGCGCCGAGTTGGCGGGGATTTCCGTCCCCATCCAGCGCGAGCCGTAAGCCAGGTCGGCGGGGATGACGAACTCGTAGGTCTCGCCCTCGCGCATCAGAGCCACGCCCTCGGTCCAGCCCTTGATGACGCGGTTCAGGGGGAAGGTCGCGGGCTCGTTGCGCGAATAGGAGCTGTCGAACTCGCGCCCGTCGATGAAGGTGCCGCGATAGTGGACCTTGACCGTGTCGGTCGCGGTCGGCTGCGCGCCGTTCGGATTGGCCTTGCTGACGAGGCGATATTGCAGGCCCGACGGGGTAGAGGTCCAGCCGCGACGCTGGCTGTTCCACATCAGATAGGCGGCCTGGCCGACCTCCCAATTTTCCTGGGTCGCGGGTCCGACCGCCTCGCGCAGGCCGGGGTAACCGACATCGGACGTCGAGGCGCAGGCGGCCAGCGACACGGCGGCGAGGAGGGGCAGGGCGATGTGCTTCATAACGCAAGGCTTATCATATCAGCGTCATCGCGCCAGATGATTGAGCGGACGCCCCGCTCTTGTCATCCCGGAAGACGCGTAGCGGCTATCCGGGACCGCCGGAAGCGCCGCGTCTTGGGGCGGTCCCGGCTCCGCGCGGCTGCGCCGCATGGCCGGGATGACGGTCCAGGGTCAGATTATGCACAGGGCCTTTATTTCGCCGAAGAAGCGGGTATATATGCGCGTTCGCAGATTCCATGAATCCCGCGCGGAAGCGCCGAGGCCCGGTTTGTCGCCCTCCGACCGGTGCGAAGGCGTCGCCCCTCCCCAAGGGGGCGGATACATCCAGGCGTCCTGATCCGCGTGAGGATCGAGGGTGGACGCCGAGAGACATTTAACGGTCACGGATCGCCGGTCGGCGCGCCGTGGCTGCTGCATTGAGAGCGGGCCTCGCAAGGGGCCGCGATTGGGAAAACAGAATGGCCAAGTCCACCGACGGTCTCGCCTTGGGTAAGATCGCTGCCGCCACGTCGTTTACCGGCAAGAAGCGCATTCGCTACAGCTTTGGGCGCATTCCCGAAGCCGTGCAGATGCCGAACCTGATCGAGGTTCAGCGCGCTTCGTACGAGCAGTTCCTGCAGCGCGAGTCGCGTCCGGGCCTGCGCAACGACGAGGGCATCGAGGCGGTCTTCAAGTCGGTGTTCCCGATCAAGGACTTCAACGAGCGCGCCGTCCTGGAATACGTCTCCTACGAGTTCGAGGACCCGAAGTACGACGTTGAGGAATGCATCCAGCGCGACATGACCTATGCCGCGCCGCTGAAGGTCAAGCTGCGCCTGATCGTCTTTGAGACCGAGGAAGAAACGGGCGCCCGTTCGGTCAAGGACATCAAGGAGCAGGACGTCTACATGGGCGACATCCCGCTCATGACGGACAAGGGCACCTTCATCGTCAACGGCACCGAGCGCGTGATCGTTTCGCAGATGCACCGCTCGCCGGGCGTCTTCTTCGATCACGACAAGGGCAAGACCCACTCGTCGGGCAAGCTGCTGTTCGCCGCCCGCGTGATCCCGTATCGCGGCTCGTGGCTGGACTTCGAATTCGACGCCAAGGACATCGTCTACGTCCGTATCGACCGTCGCCGTAAGCTGCCCGCCACCACCTTCCTCTATGCCCTGGGCATGGACGGCGAGGAGATCCTCAAGACCTTCTACGAGACCGTCCCCTACGAGAAGCGCGGCGAAGGCTGGGTCACCCCCTACAAGCCGGAGCGTTGGCGCGGCGTGAAGCCGGAGTTCGACCTGGTCGACGCCGACACCGGCGAGGTCGTCGCCCCGGCCGGCCAGAAGATCAGCGCCCGCGCGGCCAAGAAGCTGGCCGATGGCGGCCTGAAGTCGCTGTCGCTGGCGGCTGACGCCCTGCTGACCAAGTATCTGGCTTCCGACGCCGTCAACTATCAGACCGGCGAAATCTACGCCGAGGCCGGCGACGAGCTGGACGCCGCCACGATCGAACTGCTGGAAGCCAACGGCTTCACCACCATCGACGTGCTGGACATCGACCACGTGACGGTCGGCGCCTACATGCGCAACACCCTGCGCGTGGACAAGAACACCGGCCGCGACGACGCCCTGTTCGACATCTATCGCGTCATGCGCCCCGGCGAGCCGCCGACGCCGGAAGCGGCCGAGGCCATGTTCCAGTCGCTGTTCTTCGACGCCGAACGCTACGACCTGTCGGCCGTGGGCCGGGTCAAGATGAACATGCGTCTGGAAACCCCCGAGGTCTCCGACGAAATCCGCGTCCTGCAGAAGGACGACGTGCTGAAGGTCCTGCAGATCCTGGTCGGCCTGAAGGACGGCCGCGGCGAGATCGACGACATCGACAACCTGGGTAACCGCCGGGTCCGCTCGGTGGGCGAGCTGCTGGAGAACCAGTACCGCGTCGGCCTGCTGCGCATGGAGCGCGCCATCAAGGAGCGCATGAGCTCGGTCGACATCGACACGGTCATGCCGCACGACCTGATCAACGCCAAGCCGGCCGCCGCCGCGGTGCGTGAATTCTTCGGCTCGTCGCAGCTGTCGCAGTTCATGGACCAGACGAACCCGCTGTCGGAGATCACCCACAAGCGTCGCCTCTCGGCGCTTGGCCCGGGCGGTCTGACGCGTGAGCGCGCGGGCTTCGAAGTCCGCGACGTTCACCCGACCCACTACGGCCGGATCTGCCCGATCGAAACGCCGGAAGGCCCGAACATCGGCCTGATCAACTCCCTGGCCACCCACGCCCGCGTGAACAAGTACGGCTTCATCGAGAGCCCGTACCGCCGCGTGGTCGAGGGCAAGGCGACGGACGAGGTGGTCTACATCTCGGCCATGGAAGAGGCGAAGCACGTCATCGCCCAGGCCAACATCGACCTGAAGGACGGCGAGATCGTCGAGGAGCTGGTGCCGGGCCGTATCAACGGCGAATCCCAGCTGCTGACCAAGGAAACGGTCGACATGATGGACGTGTCGCCGAAGCAGGTCGTTTCGGTCGCCGCCGCCCTGATCCCCTTCCTGGAAAACGACGACGCCAACCGCGCGCTGATGGGCGCCAACATGCAGCGTCAGGCCGTGCCTCTGGTGCAGTCGGACGCGCCGCTGGTCGGCACCGGCATGGAAGCGGTCGTGGCCGTGGACTCGGGCGCCGTGGTGATCGCCCGTCGTGACGGCGTGGTCGAGCAGATCGACGGCACCCGCATCGTCGTCCGCGCCACGGGCGACGTCGAGGCCGGCCGTTCGGGCGTCGACATCTATCGCCTGTCGAAGTTCCAGCGCTCCAACCAGTCGACCTGCATCAACCAGCGCCCGATCGTGCGTGTGGGCGATGAAGTGAAGGCCGGCGACGTGATCGCCGACGGTCCGTCGACGGACCTGGGCGAACTGGCTCTGGGACGCAACGTCCTGGTCGCCTACATGCCCTGGAACGGCTACAACTTCGAAGACTCCATCCTGATCTCCGAGCGCATCGTGCGCGACGACATCTTCACCTCGATCCACCTGGAAGAGTTCGAGGTCATGGCCCGCGACACCAAGCTGGGCCCGGAAGAAATCACCCGCGACATCCCGAACGTCGGCGAGGAAGCCCTGCGCAACCTCGACGAGGCCGGCATCGTGGCCATCGGCGCCGAAGTCCAGCCGGGCGACATCCTGGTCGGCAAGGTGACGCCGAAGGGCGAAAGCCCGATGACCCCGGAAGAGAAGCTGCTGCGCGCCATCTTCGGCGAGAAGGCTTCGGACGTGCGCGACACCTCGCTGCGTCTGCCGCCCGGCGTCGCCGGCACCATCGTCGACGTGCGCGTGTTCAACCGCCACGGCATCGACAAGGACGAGCGCGCCATGGCTATCGAGCGCGCCGAGATCGAACGCCTGGGCAAGGACCGCGACGACGAGCTCAAGATCCTTGAGCGCAACGTCTACGGCCGCCTGAAGCCGCTGCTGCTCGGCAAGACCGCCGTGTCCGGCCCGAAGGGCATGGGCCGCGGCGACGTGACCGAAGAGAAGCTGGCCGAAGTGTCCAAGGGCCTGTGGTGGCAGATCGCCCTCGACGACGAGAAGGCGATGGGCGAACTCGAGGCCATGAAGAAGCAGTTCGAGGACGCCCGTAAGGCCCTCGACCGTCGCTTCGAGGACAAGGTCGAGAAGCTGCAGCGCGGCGACGAGATGCCGCCTGGCGTCATGAAGATGGTCAAGGTCTTCGTGGCCGTGAAGCGCAAGCTGCAGCCGGGCGACAAGATGGCCGGCCGTCACGGGAACAAGGGCGTCATCTCCAAGATCCTGCCGATCGAGGACATGCCGCACCTGGACGACGGCACCCACGTCGACATCGTTCTGAACCCCCTGGGCGTGCCCTCGCGCATGAACATCGGCCAGATCTTCGAGACCCACCTGGGTTGGGCCGCCGCGGGCCTGGGCAAGCAGATCAAGGGCTTGCTCGAGCAGTGGATGGACGGCGGCATGCGCGACGCCCTGGTGTCGCGTCTGACCGAGATCTATGGCGCCGACACCCCGCTGCCGCAGAGCGACGAAGAGCTGATCGAACTGGCTCAGAACCTGTCCAAGGGCGTTCCGTTCGCGACGCCGGTCTTCGACGGCGCGCGCATCTCGGACATCGAGGATCTGCTGGAATCGGCGGATCTGGATCGTTCGGGCCAGTCGATCCTGTTCGACGGTCAGACGGGCGAGCAGTTCAAGCGTCCTGTCACGGTCGGCTATGTGTACATGCTGAAGCTGCACCACCTGGTCGACGACAAGATTCACGCCCGTTCGATCGGCCCGTACTCGCTGGTCACCCAGCAGCCGCTGGGCGGCAAGGCGCAGTTCGGCGGTCAGCGCTTCGGGGAAATGGAGGTCTGGGCTCTGGAAGCTTACGGCGCCGCCTACACCCTGCAGGAGATGCTGACGGTGAAGTCGGACGACGTGGCCGGCCGGACCAAGGTCTACGAGGCGATCGTCCGCGGCGACGACAGCTTCGAGGCCGGCATCCCCGAGTCGTTCAACGTGCTCGTGAAGGAAATGCGCTCGCTGGGCCTGAACGTGGAGCTGGAAAACAGCTGATCGGATCAAGCGCCCTTCCTCGCTTCGGCGGGGAGGGCGGTCCGCCTGTTCTCCTCTCTGAATGATTTTCGCGGGGCAGCCCCGCAGAAGGAATAAAGATGAACCAGGAAGTCCTGAACATCTTCAACCCGGTTCCGGTCACGCCGACGTTCGACCAGATCCGCATCGCCCTGGCCTCGCCGGAGAAGATCCGCTCGTGGTCGTTCGGCGAGATCAAGAAGCCGGAAACCATCAACTACCGCACGTTCAAGCCCGAGCGTGACGGTCTGTTCTGCGCCCGTATCTTTGGCCCGACCAAGGACTACGAATGCCTGTGCGGCAAGTACAAGCGCATGAAGTACAAGGGCATCATCTGCGAGAAGTGCGGCGTTGAAGTCACCCTGGCTCGCGTCCGCCGCGAGCGCATGGGTCACATCGACCTGGCCGCCCCGGTCGCCCACATCTGGTTCCTGAAGTCGCTGCCGTCGCGCATCTCGCTGATGCTGGACATGGCGCTGAAGGACGTCGAGCGCGTCCTCTACTTCGAAAACTACATCGTCACCGAGCCGGGCCTAACCCCGCTGAAGCAGAACCAGCTGCTGACGGAAGACGAGTTCTACCACTATCAGGAAGAGTTCGGCGACGACGGCTTCACCGCCGAGATCGGCGCCGAGGCCGTGCGCAACCTGCTGATGGCCATCGACCTGAACGCCGAGGCCGAGAAGCACCGCGCCGAGCTGGCCGACAACCCGTCGGAGCTGAAGGCCAAGAAGGCGTCCAAGCGCCTGAAGCTGCTGGAAGCCTTCATCGAGTCGGGCAACAAGCCCGAGTGGATGATCCTGACCATCGTGCCGGTCATCCCGCCGGAGCTGCGTCCGCTGGTGCCGCTGGACGGCGGCCGCTTCGCGACCTCGGACCTGAACGACCTGTATCGCCGGGTCATCAACCGGAACAACCGCCTGAAGCGCCTGATCGAGCTGCGCGCGCCGGACATCATCATCCGCAACGAAAAGCGGATGCTGCAGGAGTCGGTCGACGCCCTGTTCGACAACGGCCGCCGCGGCCGCGTGATCACCGGCGCCAACAAGCGTCCGCTGAAGTCGCTGGCCGACATGCTGAAGGGCAAGCAGGGCCGCTTCCGTCAGAACCTGCTGGGCAAGCGCGTCGACTACTCGGGCCGTTCGGTCATCACCGTGGGCCCCGAGCTGAAGCTGCACGAGTGCGGCCTGCCCAAGAAGATGGCGCTGGAGCTGTTCAAGCCCTTCATCTACGCGCGTCTGGACGCCAAGGGCCTGTCGGGCACCGTCAAGCAGTCCAAGCGCATGGTCGAGCGCGAACAGCCTGCCGTCTGGGACATCCTGGACGAGGTCATCCGCGAGCACCCGGTTCTGCTGAACCGCGCCCCGACGCTGCACCGTCTGGGCATCCAGGCGTTCGAGCCCAAGCTGATCGAGGGCAAGGCCATCCGCCTGCACCCGCTGGTCTGTACGGCGTTCAACGCTGACTTTGACGGCGACCAGATGGCCGTGCACGTTCCTCTGAGCCTCGAGGCCCAGCTGGAAGCGCGCGTGCTGATGATGTCGACGAACAACATCCTGTCGCCCGCCAACGGCAAGCCGATCATCGTGCCGTCGCAGGACATCGTCCTGGGCCTGTACTACCTGTCGCTGGTCAAGGAGAACCAGCCGGGCGAGGGCAAGCTGTTCGCCAACATGGGCGAGATCGACGCGGCCCTGGACGCCAAGGTCATCAGCCTGCACGCCAAGATCAAGGCGCGCTGGACCGAGATGAACGCCGAAGGCGAAGTGGTCACCAAGGTGATCGACACCACGCCGGGCCGGATGAAGCTGGGCGCGCTGCTGCCGCACAACCCGAACATCGGTTACAAGCTTCTTGAGAAGAACCTGACCAAGAAGGAAATCGGCAACCTGATCGATCAGGTCTACCGTCACTGCGGTCAGAAGGCGACGGTGATCTTCGCCGACCAGATGATGCAGCTGGGCTTCCGCGAAGCCGCCAAGGCCGGCATCTCGGTGGGCAAGGACGACATCGTCATCCCGGCCAAGAAGGTCGAGTACGTCGAGGAAACCCGCAAGCAGGTCGAGGAGTACGAGCAACAGTACGCCGATGGCCTGATCACCAAGGGCGAGAAGTACAACAAGGTCGTTGACGCCTGGGCCAAGGCCACGGACCGGATCGCCGACGAGATGATGGGTGAGATCGCCCAGCCTCGCGTCCTGATCAAGGGCCAGGAGCCGGACATCAACTCGGTGTTCATGATGGCTAACTCGGGCGCTCGTGGCTCGCAGGCCCAGATGAAGCAGCTGGGCGGCATGCGCGGCCTGATGGCCAAGCCCTCGGGCGAGATCATCGAGACGCCGATCATCTCGAACTTCAAGGAAGGCCTGACCGTGCTGGAGTACTTCAACTCCACCCACGGCGCCCGTAAGGGTCTGGCCGACACCGCCCTGAAGACCGCCAACTCGGGTTACCTGACCCGTCGTCTGGTGGACGTGGCGCAGGACTCCATCGTCACCGAGGAAGACTGCGGCTCGACGCGCGGCATCACCCTGCGCGCCGTGGTCGAAGGCGGCGACGTGCTGGTCTCGCTGGGCCAGCGTGTCCTGGGCCGTTACGCGGCCGAGGACATCAAGGAGCCGGGCGGCGAAGTCCTGTTCCCTGCCGACACCTATCTGCAGGAAGAAGAGGTCGAGCTGATCGACAAGGTCGGCGTCCAGTCGATCAAGGTCCGTTCGGCCCTGACCTGTGAAGCCGACGCGGGCATCTGCGGCATGTGCTACGGCCGTGACCTGGCGCGCGGCACCAACGTCAACATCGGCGAAGCGGTCGGCGTCATCGCCGCCCAGTCGATCGGCGAGCCGGGCACCCAGCTGACGATGCGTACCTTCCACATCGGCGGTACGGCCCAGGTGGCGGAAACCTCCTTCTTCGAGGCGACCAACGCCGGTATCGTCAAGGTGGTCGGCTCGACCGTTGTCGCCGCCCATGGCGACCCGGTGGCCATGAGCCGCAACGTCGTGGTCACCGTGACCGTCGACGGCAAGGACCGCGAATCCTACAAGGTGCCGTACGGCGCGCGCCTGCGCGTCAAGGACGGCGGCGAGGTCGCCAAGAACCAGCGTCTGGCCGAGTGGGACCCCTACACCACCCCGATCCTGACGGAAGTCGGCGGCGTGGTGCGCTTCGAGGACCTGGTCGAGGGCCTGTCGGTCAAGGAAGAGACGGACGAAGCCACGGGCATCGCCCAGCGCGTCGTCTCCGACTGGCGCGCCAGCCCGCGCGGCGCGGACCTGCGTCCGGCCATGGGCGTCACCCAGGGCGACAGCTACGCCAAGCTGTCGAGCGGTTCCGACGCGCGCTACCTTCTGCCCGTCGGGGCCATCTTGTCGGTGGCCAACGGGGACGAGGTCAAGCCGGGCGACATCATCGCCCGTATCCCGACCGAAGGCGCCAAGACCCGCGACATCACCGGCGGTCTGCCGCGCGTGGCCGAACTGTTCGAAGCCCGTCGTCCGAAGGACTGCGCGGTCATCGCCGAGATGGACGGCCGCGTTGAATTCGGTCGCGACTACAAGAACAAGCGCCGCATCAAGATCACCCCGGAACCGGATGCCGACGGCAACCAGGGCGAAGCGGTCGAGTTCCTGATCCCGAAGGGCAAGCACATCTCCGTCCACGACGGCGATCTGATCCAGAAGGGCGACTACATCATCGACGGCAACCCGGATCCGCACGACCTGCTGCGCATCCAGGGCGTCGAGGCGCTGGCCGAGTATCTGGTGAACGAAGTGCAGGAGGTCTATCGACTGCAGGGCGTGCCGATCAACGACAAGCACATCGAGGTGATCGTTCGCCAGATGCTGCAGAAGGTCGAGGTCATCGACTCCGCCGAGACGACGCTCATCAAGGGCGACCACGTCGACAAGGTCGAAGTCGATATCGAGAACGCCAAGGTCGAGAAGCGCGGCGGCCGCATCGCCACCGTGCAGCCGGTCCTGCTGGGCATCACCAAGGCGTCGCTGCAGACCCGCAGCTTCATCTCGGCGGCCTCGTTCCAGGAGACCACCCGCGTCCTCACCGAGGCTTCGGTCCACGGCAAGAAGGACACGCTGGAAGGCCTGAAGGAGAACGTGATCGTGGGTCGCCTGATCCCGGCCGGCACGGGCTCCTACCTGCGCAGCCTGCAGAAGATCGCCAACGATCGTGACGCTGAGCTGACCCAGGCGCGCGAAGAGGCGGTCGAGCCGCTTCCGGCGGACCTGGCCCTGGAGCTGGAGCAGTCGGCCGACTGATCCGGTCTTCGGTCTGAAAAACTGAAGAGGGCGGCGTCGAAAGGCGCCGCCCTTTTTGTTTGAGCCTACCGCGCTTCGCGCTGCTTGAGGCCGTCGCTTCACGCAACGCCTCTCGCTTCCTTCTCCCCTTGTGGGGGAGGTGTCATGCGCAGCATGACGGATGAGGGGTGGCGCAGAGCTTGGGTCGAGCCTCCATTCGACGACAAAGAGACACCGCATCCGAGCGCCTGCGGCGCCCACCTTCTCCCACAAGGGGAGAAGGAACAGATTTCACTGCGGCTTCATCGGTTCACGCGGTCTGGGCGCGCCGGCGCTGGCGGGGGGGCCGTCGCGGGACGTCTGGATGTTCTGGGTGGAATCCATCCGCAGCGAGGGATTCAGAAGGTCCCCGGCGCAGCCCGAGCCGAAGTTGGAGCCGGGGCAGTCGCGGGGGCCCGTGATGCCGACGCCGCCGCTGGCCGGGCGTCTCGGAGCCTCATAGCGCTCCATCTCGCGGGCGCCTTCGCGGGCGAAGCGGGCGTCGCGCTCGGCGTTGCCCGTGCCGGTGATGCGGCCGCGCTCGGCCCCCTCGGCGGCGCGGGCGTTGAAGCGTTCCTCGCAGATGAGTTCCTCGCCTCGGCGCAACAGCTGGGTCGCCGGACAACCCGCGGGCGAGGTCCGCAGGGCGCGGGCGTTGCGGCCGTCCTGGCCTTCGGGGGCCACGCGCCAGGCGTCGGACACGCCCGCCACGCCCGAGGCGGCGGCCGAGGGCGCGCCGGGCGCCGGATTGGCCAGGCGCGGCGCGGGCGGCGCAGGCAGGCCGTCGCGGCCTTCCTCTTCGTCCTTTTTGCGCGGGCGGATCGGCGCGACGACGACGGGCGCGGACGGGGCCTGTTCCAGGGCGGCGGCGGGCGGAGCCGTGGCGGGCGCCTGTATCGGGGCGGGCGCCTGCTGCGGCGCGGCCTCGGGCGTCGGAGCGGGAACGGGCGCCACGCGCGGAAGGCTCTTGGGGGCGAGCGGCGGCGTCGGCTGCGCCGTGGGCGCCGTCACCGTGACCGGGGCGGGCTTCGGAACCGGGGCCAGCGTCGGCGCTGCGACGGGCGCGGGCACAGGCGTCGGGGCAGGCACGGGCACAGGCGCCGGCGCAGGCGCAGGCCTGGGAGGCTGCTCCTGCATCCGCTCGAGCGCAGGCTCGGGGAGCGGCGCTGGCGCGGGGACCGGCAGCGGGGGCCGGGGCTGGGGCGGCGTCGGCAGCGGCGGGACGGGGCGTTCGATCTCGAGGTGAAGGATCGTCGGAGGCGGGGGCAGGGGCGGAACGCCGCTGCGTTCGGTCTTCGCCAGGTAGATCATCCCGCCCAGCACGACCACATGCATCAACAGGGAGGCGCTCGCCGTCAGGGCTCGCCTGAGACCCGGACGCATGCGTTGGGCTGGAGGCCGGGTCAGAACGGCGATGCTCATGGCGGCTCCCCCAATCGTTGAAGCGAATGATGCCTATGCAAGCATGACGGTATATTGGCGCAATATCACTGATCCTTGAATAGGGAACGAAGACCCGGGTAAGGACCTTCGTCTCGCCTGTATCGACGCCTGGCCTCGTTGGCCGCCGCAGCGCGGGCGAAGGGATGGTCAGCGGGCAGGTCGGGGCGAGTCTCGACGGTGGGAAGCCAGCGTGACCGTTTTGAGGCGTCCGTGATCGGCGAACGAAAGTCGTTGTCTCCCGTAGGAAAGGGCGACGCGGGCGCGCATAGCCCGAATCTCTTGACCTCTTAACGGATCGCGCGTAGAAGCCGCGCACTTTCGAGACGTGGGCGGTTCGCCGTCCGCTGAGATCGTGACAATCGACGGACGGGCTGTGTCCCGCCGGAACGCCCGAAGCGCGCGTTCCGGTTTTTCTGTTTGAGCGCCACGGACTCGGCTCGATAACACCCGGGCGGGGCTTCGGCCCCATCCAAAAGAAGGCTCATGAGGCGCTCCGGCCGAAAGGCACACGCCTCCATATCGAAAAGAGACGAATTCGAATGCCCACGATCAACCAGCTGATCCGCAAGCCCCGCAAGCCGAAACCGGTCCGCAACAAGGTCCCGGCCCTGGAGGGTTCGCCCCAGCGCCGCGGCGTCTGCACCCGCGTCTACACCACGACCCCGAAGAAGCCGAACTCGGCTCTGCGTAAGGTCGCCAAGGTCCGTCTGGCCAAGAACGGCGTCGAAGCCGTGTGCTACATCCCCGGCGAAGGCCACAACCTGCAGGAGCACTCGGTCGTGCTGATCCGCGGCGGCCGCGTGAAGGACTTGCCCGGCGTTCGCTACCACATTCTGCGCGGCGTGCTCGACACCCAGGGCGTCAAGGACCGCAAGCAGCGTCGTTCGCACTACGGCGCCAAGCGTCCGAAGTGATCTGAAGCGAAGTGAAAGATCATCCCGGCGCAGGCCGGGATCCAGACCAAGAATTCAAGGGAATAACCCATGTCGCGTCGTCACCGCGCCCAGAAGCGTGAAGTTCTGCCGGATCCGAAGTTCGGAGACCTGGTGGTCACCAAGTTCATGAACTACGTCATGTACGAAGGTAAGAAGGCCGTCGCCGAGAACATCGTCTATGGCGCCTTCGACATCCTGGCCGAAAAGAAGAAGGAGCAGACCGCGGTCGAGACCTTCCACGCCGCCCTGGACAACGTCGCTCCGGCGGTCGAAGTTCGTTCGCGTCGCGTCGGCGGCGCCACCTATCAGGTGCCGGTCGAGGTCCGTCCGGACCGTCGTCGCGCCCTGGCCATCCGTTGGCTGGTCAACGCCGCTCGCAACCGCGGCGAAAACACCATGACGGAAAAGCTGGCCGCCGAGCTGCTGGACGCCTCGAACAACCGCGGCACCGCGGTCAAGAAGCGCGAAGACACCCACAAGATGGCCGAAGCCAACCGCGC
The DNA here is from genome assembly GCF_003627995.1 of Brevundimonas naejangsanensis. Classification (NCBI taxonomy): domain Bacteria; kingdom Pseudomonadati; phylum Pseudomonadota; class Alphaproteobacteria; order Caulobacterales; family Caulobacteraceae; genus Brevundimonas; species Brevundimonas naejangsanensis. The sequence continues at coordinate 2,129,184 of NZ_CP032707.1, forward strand.
CTTCAGCCACTACCGCTGGTAACCGTCTTAAAACCGTCCCCCTTTCGAGGGTATGGGGCGGTGATTACCTGACGATCCGCGGCGCGGGTGGCTGATACGCAGTCGCCCGCGCCGACCTATCCGATACTCTCCAGGGCGCTCTTCGCGTCCGCGAAGCACCCGAAGGCAACCCAAATGCCCCGCACGCATAAAATCGAAGACTACCGCAACTTCGGCATCATGGCCCACATCGACGCGGGCAAGACGACGACGACCGAGCGGATCCTGTTCTACACCGGCAAGAACCATAAGATGGGCGAGACGCACGACGGCTCGGCCACCATGGACTGGATGGACCAGGAGCAGGAACGCGGCATCACCATCACCTCGGCCGCGACGACCGCCTTCTGGAAAGAGAAGCGCCTCAACATCATCGACACCCCCGGCCACGTGGACTTCACCATCGAGGTCGAGCGTTCGCTGCGCGTCCTCGACGGCGCCGTGACCGTGCTGGACGGCAACGCCGGCGTCGAGCCGCAGACGGAAACCGTCTGGCGCCAGGCTGACAAGTACAACGTTCCGCGCATCGTCTTCGTCAACAAGATGGACAAGATCGGCGCCGACTTCGAGAAGTCGGTGGAGTCGATCCGCGACCGCCTGGGCGCCAAGGCTGTGCCGATCCAGCTGCCGATCGGCTCGGAGGCCAACCTCAAGGGCGTGATCGACCTGGTCGAGATGAAGGCCCTGGTTTGGGAAACCGATCAGGTCGGCGCCAACGCCGACGTGCGCGACATCCCGGCCGACCTGGCCGACGCCGCCGCCGCGGCCCGCCAGTACCTGGTCGACAACGCCGTCGAGATCGACGACGAGGCCATGGAATCCTACCTCGGCGGCGAAGAGCCCTCGGTTGAAGTGCTGAAGCGCTGCATCCGCAAGGCCGTCATCAGCGGCGCTTTCTACCCGATCCTGTGCGGCTCGGCCTTCAAGAACAAGGGCGTGCAGCCCCTTCTGGACGCCGTCGTCGACTACCTGCCGTCGCCGGTCGATATCCCGGCCATTCCGGGCCTCGACTTCAAGACGGAAGAGCCGGTTTCGCGCAAGGCGTCGGACGACGAGCCCCTGTCGGTCCTGGCGTTCAAGATCATGGACGACCCCTTCGTCGGCTCGATCACCTTCTGCCGCGTCTATTCGGGCACGATGGAGACCGGCCAGTCGCTGCTGAACTCGTCGCGTGACAAACGCGAGCGCGTCGGCCGCATGCTGCAGATGCACTCCAACAACCGCGAAGACATCAAGATCGCCTACGCTGGCGACATCGTGGCCCTGGCCGGCCTCAAGGAAACCCGCACCGGCGACACCCTGTGCGACCCGCTGAAGTCGCCGGTCATCCTCGAGAAGATGGAATTCCCGGCCCCGGTGATCGAGATCGCCGTCGAGCCCAAGACCAAGGCCGACCAGGAGAAGCTGGGCGTCGCCCTGGCCAAGCTGGCTGGTGAAGACCCGTCCTTCACCGTCTCGACCGACCACGAGTCGGGCCAGACGATCCTGAAGGGCATGGGCGAGCTGCACCTGGACATCAAGATCGATATCCTGAAGCGCACCTACAAGGTCGAAGCCACCATCGGCGCCCCGCAGGTCGCCTATCGTGAATCGATCAGCCGCAAGGTCGAGATCGACTACACCCACAAGAAGCAGACCGGCGGTACGGGCCAGTTCGCCCGCGTCAAGCTGGTGTTCGAGCCGGGCGAGCCGGGTTCGGACTTCGTCTTCGAGTCGGCCATCGTCGGCGGCGCCGTGCCCAAGGAATACATCCCGGGCGTGGAAAAGGGTCTGAAGTCGGCCAAGGAAAACGGCCTGCTGGCCGGCTTCCCCGTCATCGACGTCAAGGCGACCCTGATCGACGGCGCCTTCCACGACGTGGACTCCTCGGTGCTGGCGTTCGAAATCGCTTCGCGCGCCGCCTTCCGCGAACTGCGTGAGAAGGGCGGGCCGAAGCTGCTCGAGCCGATCATGGCCGTCGAGGTCGTGACCCCGGAAGAGTACCTGGGTTCGATCATCGGCGACCTGAACGGCCGTCGCGGCATGATCCAGGGGCAGGACATGCGCGGCAACGCCGTGGTCGTCCACGCCTTCGTGCCGCTGGCCAACATGTTCGGCTATGTGAACACCCTGCGCGGCATGTCTCAGGGCCGCGCCCAGTTCACCATGCAGTACGACCACTACGAAGCGGTGCCGCAACACGTCGCCGACGAAGTGATCAAGAAGTACGCCTAAGTCCGTCGCTTCTGACGGGCCCACTTGAAAACGGGGCGATTTGCGCGCAGATCGCCCCACCTATCCCCAAACCTATTTGGACCCCGGTTCGGGGAATCCAGGAGCTAGAGAATGGCCAAGGAAAAGTTCGAACGCACCAAGCCGCACTGCAACATCGGCACGATCGGCCACGTTGACCACGGCAAGACGACGCTGACGGCGGCGATCTCGATGACGCTGTCGAAGGCCGGCGGCGGCAAGGCGATGAACTACGCCGACATCGACAACGCGCCGGAAGAGAAGGCGCGCGGCATCACCATCAACACCTCGCACGTCGAGTATGAGACGGAAAACCGTCACTACGCTCACGTCGACTGCCCGGGCCACGCCGACTACGTGAAGAACATGATCACGGGCGCGGCTCAGATGGACGGCGCGATCCTGGTGTGCTCGGCCGCTGACGGCCCGATGCCGCAGACCCGCGAGCACATCCTGCTGTCGCGTCAGGTCGGCGTTCCGGCCCTGGTGGTGTTCCTGAACAAGGTCGACATGGTCGACGACGAGGAGCTGCTCGAGCTGGTCGAGATGGAAGTTCGCGAACTTCTGTCGTCCTACCAGTTCCCGGGCGACGACATTCCGGTGATCAAGGGCTCGGCCCTGGCCGCGGTCGAAGACCGTGACCCGCAGATCGGCGCCGAGCGCATCCTGGAGCTGATGGCGGCGGTCGACGCCTACATCCCGCAGCCGGAACGTCCGGTCGACATGCCGTTCCTGATGCCGGTCGAAGACGTGTTCTCGATCTCGGGCCGCGGCACCGTCGTCACGGGTCGCGTCGAGCGCGGCATCGTCAAGGTCGGTGAAGAAGTCGAGATCGTCGGCATCCGTCCGGTTCAGAAGACGACCTGCACGGGCGTCGAAATGTTCCGCAAGCTGCTGGACCAGGGCCAGGCCGGCGACAACGTGGGCGTGCTGCTGCGCGGCACCAAGCGTGAAGACGTCGAGCGCGGCCAGGTGCTGTGCAAGCCGGGTTCGATCACCCCGCATACCAAGTTCGTGGCCGAGGCCTACATCCTGACCAAGGAAGAAGGCGGCCGTCACACGCCGTTCTTCACGAACTACCGCCCGCAGTTCTACTTCCGCACGACCGACGTGACCGGCATCGTGAAGCTGAAGGAAGGCGTGGAAATGATCATGCCGGGCGACAACGCCGAGCTGGACGTCGAGCTGATCACCCCGATCGCCATGGAAGAGAAGCTGCGCTTCGCCATCCGTGAAGGCGGCCGCACCGTCGGCGCCGGCGTCGTGGCCAAGATCGTCGAGTAATCGACGATCTTCGCCACGCGAGACCAAGGGCTAGGCGGGAGCCTCCGCTCCCGCCGGGGCCAAGATCGTCGAGTAATCGACGTTTGGAATGGGCGAGAGCCTCGGCCCTCGCCGGTTTGACAGTAAGAGTAGCGTAAGCGTACCGGCCTCGAGCCGCCCGCAAGGGTGGTAGGCCGAAAGTAAAGCGTAACAATGCGGCCCCCCGGAGCGATCCGGGGGGCCGTTTTGGTTTGCGGCCGGTTCGCCGGTCGCGGGTCGGTCGTCGCACGCCGATCTTCTCCCGGACCGCGACATGGGTCAGGATGGCCGCTGGAACGGGTTTTGCAGGGCCCGCCCGCGAGGAGAGCCATGTCGGGTCATTTGACATCGGAAATGCGCGACCTGGCCGAGTTGTCGGAACAGGAAAAGGCGCAGTGGAACGATTGGGCGCGCGGGGATCCGGCCCTGTCGAGCCCGTACTTTCGCGTGGAGTTCGCCCAGTCTGCCGCACGGTTCAGTCCGGGGTCGGCCGTTGCCGTGTTCAAGCGGGATGGCGAGACTGTCGGCTATTATCCACATCAGAGGCGGGGGGCGACGATCCAGCCCCTGGCGGCGCCGATGAGCGACTATCACGGGGTGATCGGCCCGCGCGAGGCCAAGCCGACCCTGGCCGAGGCCGCGGCGTTGATGCAGGCGCGGAGGTTCGCCGTCAGCGCCTGGGTCGGCCAAGCGCCGACAGGCGCGCTGAGGGACGAGAGCATACTCTCGGAGGTGGCCGAGGGGGGCTATGCCGCATGGTACGCCGCGCGCCGCCGAGCCTTCCCCAAATACTTCAAGGACAAGGAGCGCGCCCGGCGTGGGCTGGACGCGGCCTTCGGTTCGGTGGAGTTCGAGGTGGGGCTGCGCGACCATGACCTGCTGGACGGACTGATCCGCCAGAAGAGCGCGCAATACGTCCGCACCGGGCGGCACGACATCTTCGCCTGCGGCTGGACGGCCCAGGTGCTGCACGCCCTGATGGACGCGGACGGCGAGGACGGCTTCGGCGGGTCGCTGGCTGTTCTGCGGGTCGACGGCCGGGTCGGCGCCGTGGAATATTCCCTGCACGCAGGCCGCACCTTCCACATGTGGTTCCCGGCCTATTCGGCCGATCTGGCGCGCTGGGCGCCCGGCATATTGCTGAGCATGGAGACGATCCGGATCGCCTCGGAGCGAGGCTATCGCGAGTTCGACTACGGCGTCGGCGGGGGCAACGCCTACAAGAAGCACTTCAGCGATCGGACCGCGCCCGTGGCCGAGATCACGCTGCGGCAGCCCGGCCTAGGCGCGGCTCTGACCGCAGCGGGATCGGCGATGACGCAGGCGGTCGGCGCTGACCGGGCGGGACGAATCCGCGACAGCCTGCGCCGCCGCTGGGCGGTCATCGAGGCGTGCGAGACGCATCCGCTGGCGCGGCTGAAGGGCGCGGGACGCGCCGGACTGGCCGCCCTCGGCAAGGCGCGCGGCCGCGCCGCCCTCAAGGCTTGAACAAGGAAATCGGCGATGACTGAACGCAGGACGCGCTATCCCGGCCCGATCGCGGCGGCGGCGGTGCATCCGCACGGCCTGGTCGCCCAGGGTTTCGCCGAGGACGCGGCGCTGGCCGCCGTGCTGGACCGCTATCCGGCCGACCTCTTCGACATCAATCTGTATGACTACGACGACGAGGGCCAGGTCTCCCTGCGCACCGGCGCGCGGGGGCGGTTGGACGGCGGCCAGCTGCTGGAGGCGATCCAGCAGGGGCGCCTGTGGGTCAATATGCGCGACGTCGAGCGCGGCTGGCCCGAGCTGTGGCGGGCGACCATGGCCGAGTTCGACCGGGTCATGGGCGACGCCTATCCCGGACTGAAGGCGGCCAGCCGCAACGGCCAGCTGATCCTGTCCTCGCCCAAGGCGCGCGTGCCCTATCACTTCGACGCGTCCGGGGTGATCCTGTTTCACTTGCGCGGCCGCAAGCGGCTGTTCGTGTTTCCCGGCGACGAGGCCCACCTGCCGGAACGCAGCATGGAGCAGGTGATCGCCCGTCAGACGACTGAGGAAATTCCCTACGTCCGCGCCTTCGAGCAGGACGCCCAGGCGATCGACCTAGAGCCCGGCCAGGCGCTGACCTGGCCCTTCTTCGCGCCGCATCGGGTCGAGAACCTGGATCGGTTCTGCGTCTCCCTGTCGGTGGATTTCCAGACCTGGGCCTCGCGGTTCAGGCGGGGCGCGCTCTACACCAACGCCGTGCTGCGCAGCCGGGGCGGGACGCCGCGCTCGACCGACCGGATGGGGCAGGCGGAGCTGGCCGCGCGCTGGGCGGCGTCGGTGCTGCTGAAACGGACCGGCGCGCTGAAGAGCCGCCTGGAGGGGTTCGAGCGGGACTTCGAGCCCGATGTCGGCGCCGTGGACGGCGCCGGGCGGCTGAGCGTCGATCCTGCGGGGGGCCAAGGTTAAAAGGGGTTCATGACCTCGATTTAAACTGACATTCGGCCTCGCGGCGCTCAGCTTCCTCTCACAACGAACCTAGGGGAAGCTTGTGATGAAGCCCGCTGTATCCGCCGCCGCCGCCCTGTCCGTCCTGGCCGCATCGGCCGTTCTGGCCGCGCCGGCCATGGCCCAGGATGTCGAGATTCGCCACGCCGTGGCCCGAGTCATCGTGATTCCGGAAGACCGGACCGACGTGGCCGTGGAGATCACCCAGGGGACGTCCGGCCTGCCGCAACTGCAGGTCGATCGCCGCGGCGGCAAGGTGCGCATCGACGGCGGCCTGGGGCTGACGCGCGGCTTCGGCTTCGGCGCCGACGAGATCCGCAGCTGCCGCAGCGGGGCGGCCGAAGCGCGCCAGCCGGGCGAGGGGGCCTCGGCCCAGGTCCGGCGCATCGGCTGGGTCCGGCTGGAGGACGCGCCGCTGATCGTGCTGCGGACGCCTCGCGATGTCGACGTCAGCGGCAGCGGGGCGGTGTTCGGCGCGGTCGGGCGGGGCGCGCGCTCGGTCGATCTGGGCAACGCAGGCTGCGGCGCCTGGACGGTGGCCAATGTCGAGGGCGCTGTCGATCTGTCGGTGGGGGGCTCGGGCTCGATCCGGGCGGGCAGTTCGCAGACGCTGTCGGCCTCCGTCGGCGGTTCGGGTTCGATCTACGCCGGGTCGACGGGAGCTCTGGCGGCCAATGTCGGCGGTTCGGGCGCGATCGACGTGGCGCGGGTGGACGGCGATGCGAAGGTCGCCATCGGCGGATCCGGCGACGTGCGGATTCGCGGCGGCCAGGCTTCGCGGCTGGCGGTCTCCATCGGCGGTTCGGGCGACGTGCGGTTCGACGGCCAGGCGGGCGACGTCTCTGTCTCCATCGCCGGCTCGGGCGACGTGCAGGTGGCCGAGGCTACGGGCCGGGTATCGCGCTCGGTCGTCGGTTCGGGGACTCTGCGGATCGGCCGCTGACGCCGACGCGATCCCACGAGAGAAGGCCCGGGAGCGTGGAACCCCCCGGGCCTTTTTCATGTCTGCCTGCGCCCACGAAAAAGCCCCGGCGGATCGCTCCGCCGGGGCTTCGTCGTTACGACAGCCGAGGCCGTCGAGACGAGGCTTAGTTGCCCAGCAGCTGGGCCACGCCGGCCGAACGGCCCAGGTTGGCGCCGGCTTGGTCGCGGGCTTGCAGACCGCCGCCGAAGCTGTAGCGCATGCCGATCGAGAAGACGTTGGCGTCCATGTCCAGGTCCGACGACTTCACGTAGTCGTAGCCGCCGAACACCGAGTACGGCGAGTTGGCGAACTGGTACTCGGCGCCGACGCCGGCGGCCCAGCCCTCGACGTCGCCGCCGACGAACAGGTTCTCGGCGTTCGAGTACGAAGCGCCGGCGTTCAGGCGCAGCTGCGGCGTGGCGTAGAAGGCGGCGTCGCCGGCCACGGTCCAGATGTCGGCGTCATGCACGGTGCCGTAGGAGGCCACGCCCGTCAGGGTGGCGCGGTCCAGGTACTTCTGACCTTCCAGGCCGAAGGTGGTCATGGTGCCGCCCAGGACTTCCGAAGCGCCGACGAAGCCGCCGAAGCGCATGTCTTCGATCTTCTTGGTCAGGTGCACGGCCCCGGCCAGGGTGGTGTCGTCGCCCATGCCGTCCACGTCCGTGTAGGCGCCTTCAGCGTTGAAGGTCACGGTCCAGTCGCCGAACACCGGCGAGGCCACCGTGCCGTCGACCACGGCGCGGTTCACGTCCGTGCCTTCGACGTCGGCGTAGTTGTAGGCGACGCCGACCGAGCCGATGGCGTTCTGAGCGAGGGCCGGAGCGGCGATCAGGGTCGCGGCGGCGACCGAAGCGAGAAAGACGGTTTTCATTTTCTTGTCCTTATGGATTGCCGCCGCGGCGCCTGAGCTCCTCGGCGGATGTGCGAGAGATAGGTTGGAAAACGCGCCTTTGCCGTAACAAACTTGTCATTCTTCGGCGTCATGGGGATCGATGTTGCCCAAATGCGACGCATTGCGGCATAACTGCGTCATTCCTCGGCAGCGATTGCGGCGGCGCCTTTCCGTCGTGTTCATGTGGCCGCTTTCTGGTCCCAGTCGTTAATCGGGGGCAGGGAGGCGGCGGCGAAGGCGGTTGCCTCTGCGGAGTCGCAAACCCCGACGGGGCGGGCATTTGCACGCTTGACGGAAACGGAATCGGAGGGCATAAGCGCCCCTCTTGTTGGACCGGCTGTGCACTTTCGGGTGCAGACGCGGTTCGCAGGGACGACCTAAGTTACTGTTCTTTGCAGCTTCTTGGGACTTTACGGCCTTCGCGGGGGACTGCGTGGGCCGCTCGTTTTTGCGGATTTGCGTTTCCTGGGGGCTCTGCCCCAGGGCTTCGGTCTTTGAAATGGTTCACAGGGACGCGGTTCCGGCCGCATGGGAATAACAACCGATATGGATCAAAGCATCCGCATCAGGCTCAAGGCCTTCGATCATCGCGTCCTCGACTTTTCGACGCGCGAAATCGTCAACACCGCCAAGCGCACCGGGGCGACCGTTCGTGGTCCGATCCCGCTGCCGACCCTGATCGAAAAGTTCACCGTGAACCGCTCGCCGCACGTCGACAAGAAGTCGCGCGAGCAGTTTGAAATCCGCACGCACAAGCGCGTGCTCGACATCGTCGACCCCACCCCGCAGACCGTGGACGCGCTCATGAAGCTCGACCTGTCCGCCGGCGTGGACGTCGAGATCAAGATCTAAGAAAGAAAGAGGCGGGATCCGACATGCGCACGGGCGTGATCGCCAAGAAGCTGGGGATGACCCGCGTGTTCGCCGATGACGGCGCGCACGTTCCGGTCACTGTGCTCCAGCTCGACGGCTGCCAAGTCGTCGGCCAACGTACCAAGGAGCGCGACGGCTACGTCGCCCTTCAGCTGGGCGCTGGCGTTAAGAAGGCCAAGAACACGGCCAAGGCTCAACGCGAAGCTTTCGCGAAGGCCGAGGTCGAGCCGAAGGCCTATGTTACCGAGTTCCGCGTGGGCGAAGACGCCCTGCTGGACGTGGGCGCCGAACTGTCGGCCGACCACTTCCTCGCGGGTCAGAAGGTCGACATCCAGGGCCATACCATTGGTAAGGGCTTTGCCGGCGCCATGAAGCGCTGGAACTTCGGCGGTCTGCGCGCGTCGCACGGCGTGTCGATTTCGCACCGCTCGCACGGTTCGACCGGCCAGCGTCAGGATCCGGGTCGCGTCTTCAAGGGTAAGAAGATGGCCGGTCACCTGGGCCAGGAAGTCGTCACCACCCAGAACCTGACCGTCGTCCGCGTCGACGCCGAGCGTGGCCTGATCCTGATCAAGGGCGCTGTCCCGGGTCACGACGGCGCCTACGTCAAGATCAGCGACGCCATCAAGAAGGCCCGCCCTGCGGACGCCCCGTTCCCGGGCGCCGTGAAGTCGGCCGCTGCTCAACCCGCTTCGACGCCGGCTGAAGAAGCTCCGGCCGTGGAAGCGACCGAAGGCGGTGAAGCGTAATGAAACTCTCGGTCATCAAACTCGACGGCAAGGCTGCTGGCGACGTTGAGCTGTCGGACGCCGTCTTCGGCATCTCCGACATCCGCGGCGACCTGCTGGCCCGTTACGTCAACTGGCAGCTGGCCAAGCGCCGCGCCGGCACCCACAAGGTTCAAACCCGCAACGAGAACTCTCGTACGGGCAAGAAGATGTACAAGCAGAAGGGCACGGGCGGCGCCCGTCACGGCTCGCGTCGTGCGCCCCAGTTCGTCGGCGGTTCGCCGGCGTTCGGCCCGGTCGTCCGCGACCACGGCTTCTCGCTGCCCAAGAAGGTCCGCGCCCTGGCCCTGAAGCACGCCCTGTCGTCCAAGGTTAAGGCCGGCGACCTGGTCGTCGTCGACAGCGTCTCGGTCAAGGAGCCGAAGACGGCCGCCCTGCGCGACACCTTCGGCAAGCTGGGCTGGACCAAGGCCCTGATCATCGCGGGTCCGGAAGTCGACGCTAACTTCGGCCTGGCCGCGCGCAACATCCCGCACATCGACGTGCTGCCGAACGCCGGCCTGAACGTCTATGACATCCTGCGGGCGGACAAACTGGTGCTGACCAAGGCCGCCGTTGAGGCGATCGAGGCCCGCTTCGCTGAGAAGGAAGCCGCATAATGGCCGCCGCTCAACCCACCGCCAAGCACTACGACACCATCCTGGCTCCGGTGATCACCGAGAAGGCCACGATCCTGTCGGAGCAGAACAAGGTCGTGTTCCGCGTCGCCGGCACGGCGACCAAGGACGAGATCGCCGCTGCGGTCGAAAGCCTGTTCAAAGTCAACGTCCTCAAGGTCAACACCCTGGTTCAAAAGGGCAAGACCAAGCGCTTCCGGGGCATCCTCGGTCGCCGCGTGGACATCAAGAAAGCGATCGTGACGCTGGCCGAAGGCCAGTCGATCGACGTCACGACGGGGCTCTAAGAACATGGCTCTGAAGCACTACAATCCGACGTCGCCGGGCCGCCGCGCCCTGGTGCTGGTCGATCGGTCCGAGCTCCACAAGGGCCGTCCCGAGAAGTCGCTGACCGAAGGCCTGACCAAGTCGGGCGGTCGCGGGCAGGGCGGTCGCATCGCGGTCCGCTTCCGCGGCGGCGGCGCCAAGACCCTGTACCGCAAGATCGACTTCAAGCGTCGCAAGTTCGACGTGGTCGGCACGGTCGAGCGTCTGGAATACGACCCGAACCGCACGGCCTTCATCGCCCTGGTGGTCTATCCGGACGGCGAGAAGACCTACATCATCGCTCCGCAGCGCCTGCACGCCGGCGACACCATCGTCGCGGGTGAAAAGGTCGACGTGAAGCCGGGCAACGCCATGCCCCTGCGTTCGATGCCGGTCGGCACCATCATCCACAACGTGGAGATGAAGCCGGGCAAGGGCGCTCAGCTGGCCCGTTCGGCCGGCGCCTACGCTCAGCTGGTCGGCCGCGATCAGGGCTACGCCCAGATCCGTCTGGGCTCGGGCGAGCTTCGCATGGTTCTGGACGGCTGCATGGCCGTTGTCGGCGCCGTGTCGAACCCCGAGCACATGAACCAGAACCTGGGCAAGGCGGGCCGCAAGCGTCACATGGGCTGGCGTCCGCACGTCCGCGGCGTCGCCATGAACCCGATCGATCACCCGCATGGTGGTGGTGAAGGCCGGACCTCTGGTGGTCGTACCCCGGTTACGCCGTGGGGCAAGGACACCAAGGGCACCCGTACCCGCAAGAACAAGGCCACGGACAAGTTCATCATCCGTAGCCGTCACGTGAAGAAGGCTCGCTAAGAATGGCCCGCTCCTCCTGGAAAGGCCCGTTTGTCGACGGGTATCTGCTCAAGAAGGCCGACGCCGCTCAATCGTCGGGCCGCAAGGACGTGATCAAGACCTGGTCGCGCCGCTCCACCATCCTGCCGCAGTTCGTCGGTCTGACGTTCGGTGTCCACAACGGCCAGAAGCATGTGCCGGTGTCGGTCTCCGAAGAAATGGTCGGCATGAAGTTCGGCGAGTTCGCCCCGACCCGGAACTTCCCGGGCCACGCGGCGGACAAGAAGGCCAAGAGGAAGTAATCCATGGCCCAGACCAAGAACCCCCGTCGCGTTGCGATGACCGAGGCCCGCGCCAAGCTGGTCAACGTCCGCATCAGCCCGCAGAAGCTGAACCTGGTCGCCGCCTCGATCCGCGGCCTGCCGGTGCAGAAGGCTCTCAACGAGCTGGAGTTCAGCCGCAAGCGCATCGCCGGTGACGTCCGCAAGGTCCTGTACTCGGCCATCTCGAACGCCGAGAACAACCACAACCTCGACATCGACAACCTGGTCGTCGCCGAGGCCTTCGTGGGCAAGAACCTGGTGATGAAGCGTTTCGCGAGCCGCGCTCGCGGTCGCTCCTCGCGCATCCTGAAACCCTTTAGCGAGATCACCATCGTGGTCCGCGAAGCCGGCGAGGCTGCCTGATGGGACAGAAAATCAATCCGATCGGTCTGCGCCTCGGCGTGAACCGCACGTGGGACAGCCGCTGGTTCGCCGGCGGCGCCGACTACGCCAAGCTGCTCCACCAGGACCTGAAGCTGCGCACGTGGCTGAAGGAACGCCTGTCGGCCGCCGGTGTGTCGCGCATCATCATCGAGCGTCCGCACAAGAAGTGCCGCGTGACGATCTACGCCGCCCGTCCGGGCGTCGTGATCGGCAAAAAGGGCGCTGACATCGAGAAGCTGCGCAAGGACATCTCGGCCCGCACCGAAGGCGAAGTTCACCTGAACATCGTCGAGGTCCGCAAGCCGGAAACCGACGCCCAGCTGATCGCCGAGAACATCGCTCAGCAGCTGGAGCGCCGTATCGCGTTCCGTCGCGCCATGAAGCGTTCGATGCAGTCGGCCATGCGCCTGGGCGCCAAGGGCGTCCGCATCAACGTCTCGGGCCGTCTGGGCGGCGCCGAAATCGCTCGTATGGAGTGGTACCGCGAAGGCCGCGTGCCGCTGCACACCCTGCGCGCCGACATCGACTACGGCTTCTATGAAGCCAAGACGACCTACGGCATCATTGGCGTGAAGGTCTGGGTGTTTAAGGGTGAAGTGCTCGAGCACGACCCGATGGCTCAGGACAAGCGCTGGGCCCAGGAAGCCTCGGGTCCGTCGTCCAACGAAGGCCGTGAGCGCGGCCCCCGCGGTGATCGCGGTCCGCGCCGTGGTCGTGAGGGCTGATAGGCCATGTTGCAACCGAAAAAGACCAAGTACCGCAAGGCCTTCAAGGGCCGCATCCACGGCTCGTCCAAGGGTGGTTTCTTGCTGAACTTCGGCTCCTACGGTCTGAAGGCCGTTGAGCCGGAGCGCATCACGGCGCGTCAGATCGAAGCGGCTCGCCGCGCGATCACCCGTCAGATGAAGCGTCAGGGCCGCGTCTGGATCCGTATCTTCCCGGACGTGCCGGTCTCCGGCAAGCCGGCCGAAGTGCGGATGGGTAAGGGCAAGGGCGCGGTGGACCACTGGGCCGCTCGCGTGGCCCCGGGCCGCATCATGTTCGAAATCGACGGCGTGCCGGACGACGTGGCTCGTGAAGCGCTGCGCCTCGGCGCCGCCAAGCTGCCGATCCGCACCAAGGTGGTCACCCGCCTGGACGCCGGCATCGTTACGGAGCAAGCCGCCTAATGACCAAGATCGCCGATCTCCGGTCGCAAACCGTCGACCAGCTGTCCGACGAGCTGCTGAAGCTCAAGAAGGAACAGTTCAACCTGCGCTTCCAGGCCGCCACCGGCCAGATGGAAAAGACCCACCGGGTCTCGGAAGTGCGCAAGGACATCGCCCGCATCTCGACGCTTCTGCGCGAGAAGCGTGCGGCCTCGTAAGGAAACACCGATGCCCAAACGCATTCTTGAAGGCGTGGTCGTCTCCGACAAGGGCGACAAGACCGTCGTCGTGAAGGTCGAGCGCACCCTGCTGCACCCGCTGCTTCGCAAGACGGTTCGTAAGTCCAAGAACTACCACGCCCACGATGAGGCCAACGCTCTCAAAGTCGGCGATATCGCGCGCATCATCGAATGCGCCCCCAAGTCCAAGCTGAAGCGCTGGGAAGTCATTTCCCCGGCCTCGGCTTCGTAAAAAGAAGGATCGGATCCCATGATCCAGATGCAAACTAACCTGGAGGTCGCCGATAACTCGGGCGCTCGCCGGGTCATGTGCATCAAGGTGTTGGGCGGCTCCAAGCGCCGCTACGCCTCGATCGGCGACACCATCGTCGCCTCGGTGAAGGAAGCGATTCCGCGCGGCCGTGTGAAGAAGGGCGACGTCGTTCGCGCCATCGTCGTGCGCACCGCCAAGGACATCCAGCGCAAGGACGGCTCTGTCATCCGTTTCGACAAGTCGGCCGCCGTCATCGTCAACAAGCAGAACGAGCCGGTCGGCACCCGTATCTTCGGCCCGGTTCCGCGCGAACTGCGCGCCAAGAACCACATGAAGATCATCTCGCTGGCTCCGGAGGTCCTGTAACCATGGCCGCCAAGATCAAGAAGGGCGACAACGTCGTCGTCCTGACCGGCAAGGACAAGGGACGCACCGGCCAGGTGCTGAAGGTCCTCCCGACCGAAAACCGCGTCGTCGTGCAAGGCGTCAACATGGTCCAGCGCCACACGCGCCCGACCCAGGCTGACCCGCAAGGCGGCATCAAGCACAAGGAAGCCTCGCTTCACCTGTCGAACGTCGCCATCGTCGACGCCAACGGCAAGGCGACCCGCGTGGGCTTCAAGGTCGAGGGGGACAAGAAGGTCCGCTTCGCCAAGTCGACGGGAGACGTCATCTGATGGCCGACACCAAGTACACGCCGCGCCTCAAGGCCGACTATCAGGCCCGCATCCGCGGCGTCCTGAAGGAAAAGTTCGGCTACACGAACGAGATGCAGATCCCCAAGCTGGACAAGATCGTCCTGAACATGGGCATCGGCGAAGCCGTGGCTGACTCCAAGAAGGCCAACGCGGCCCTCAAGGACCTGACGGCCATCGCCGGTCAGAAGGCCGTCCCGACGAAGGCTCGTAACTCCATCGCCGGCTTCAAGCTGCGCGAAGGCATGGTCATCGGCGGCAAGGTTACGCTGCGCGGCGCCCAGATGTACGAGTTCCTGGACCGGTTCATCACGATCGCCCTGCCGCGCGTGAAGGACTTCCGGGGCCTTAAGGGCACTTCGTTCGACGGTCGCGGCAACTACGCCACGGGTCTGAAGGAGCACATCGTGTTCCCGGAGATCAACTACGACCAGATCGACCAGATGTGGGGCATGGACATCGTTGTCTGCACCACGGCCAAGACCGATGAGGAAGCCAAGGCTCTCCTCACCGAGTTCAAGTTCCCGTTCGTGAACTGAGCGGGAAGGGAAGAGAACAATGGCTAAGAAAAGCGCCGTAAACCGCAACGAAGCCGTCAAGGCCCTGGTTGCGAAGTATGCCGCGAAGCGGGACGCCCTGAAGGCGATCGCCAACGACGAGAGCCTGCCGCTTGAGGAGCGCTTCGACGCGCGCCTGAAGCTGGCGGCCCTGCCGCGCAACTCGGCTCCGAGCCGCATTCGCAACCGTTGCGAAGTGACGGGTCGTCCGCGGGCTTACTACCGCAAGCTCAAGATGAGCCGTGTCGCCCTGCGCGAGCTGGGCAACATGGGTCAGATCCCCGGCTTGACGAAGTCGAGCTGGTAAGGGGAGCGAACAGATATGATGATCAACGATCCCCTGAGCGACATGATCGCTCGCATCAAGAACGCGGCCACCCGCAAGCGTTCGTCGGTGCTCACCCCGGCTTCCCGCCTGCGCCAGCGCGTCCTGGACGTGCTGCAGGACGAGGGCTACATCCGCGGCTACAACCTGGTTCAGAACCCGGGTGAGTTTCCGCAGTTCGAGATCGAGCTGAAGTACTTCGACGGCCAGCCGGTGATCGCCGAGATCGCCCGCGTGTCGAAGCCCGGCCGTCGCGTCTATTCGGCCATCGGCGATCTGAAGCCGGTCAAGAACGGCCTCGGCATCTCGATCCTTTCGACTTCCAAGGGCGTCATGTCTGACGCTGCCGCTCGCGACGCTAACGTCGGCGGCGAAGTCCTGTGCAGGGTCTACTGATATGTCTCGTATCGGCAAGAAAACCATCGCTGTGCCGAAGGGCGTGACTGTCACGCTCGACGGCCAGAACGTCACCGTGAAGGGTCCCAAGGGCGAACGCTCCTGGACCGTCGCCGAAGAGATCGAAGTCAAGCAGGAAGGCGACGAACTGTCGCTGACCCCGCGTTCGGACACGCAGCGCGCCAAGGCCATGTGGGGTCTGTCGCGCACCCTGGTCGCCAACATGGTGACCGGCGTGACCGACGGTTTCGAGAAGACCCTGGAACTGGTCGGCGTGGGTTACCGCGCCGCCCTGAAGGGCAAGGATCTGTCGCTGCAACTCGGCTTCTCGCACGACGTCGACATCGCTCCGCCGGAAGGCGTCACCTTCGCCGTGCCGAAGCAGACCGAGATCAAGATCTCGGGCGCCGACAAGCAGGTCGTTGGTGAAATCGCCGCCGTCATCCGCAAGATGCGTCCGCCGGAGCCCTATAAGGGCAAGGGCGTGCGCTACCAGGGCGAAACCGTCCGGCGCAAGGAAGGCAAGAAGAAGTAAGTCATGGCTCTCTCTCTTCAACAACAAGCCAAGCGCCGCGCCGAGCGCACTCGTCGTCGCCTGAAGGCTGTCGCCAACGGTCGCCTGCGTCTGTCGGTCCACCGTTCGGACAAGAACATCTCGGCTCAGATCATCGACGATGCCCAGGGCATCACGGTGGCCGCCGCCTCGTCGCTGGAAGGCGGCAAGGGTTCCAAGGGTTCGGACGTCGCAGCCGCCGCCAAGATCGGCAAGCTGATCGCCGAGCGCGCCATCGAGAAGGGCGTCACGGACGTCGTCTTCGACCGTGGCGGCTACATCTATCACGGCCGGGTGAAGGCGCTGGCGGAAGCCGCGCGCGAAGCCGGCCTGAACTTCTAAGGGAACGGCAAGCATGGCTCGTGAACCCCAACGCGGCGGCGGCGATCGCAACCGTCGCGACCGCAACGCTCCGGCGGCCGAAGGCCCTGAAAGCGACATCATCGAGAAGCTGGTGCACATCAACCGCGTCGCCGCCACCGTCAAGGGCGGCCGCCGGTTCTCGTTCGCGGCCCTGATGGTCGTCGGCGACGGCAAGGGCCGCGTCGGCTTCGGTCATGGCAAGGCGCGCGAAGTGCCGGAAGCCATCCGCAAGGCGACCGAAGAAGCCAAGAAGACCATGATCAAGGTTCCGCTGCGCGAGAACCGCACCCTGCACCACGACGGCTCGGGCCGTTGGGGCGCCGGCAAGATCATGATGCGCGCTGCCCCTCCGGGCACCGGCGTCATCGCCGGCGGTCCGATGCGTGCGGTCCTCGAAACCCTCGGCGTCCAGGACGTCGTGGGCAAGTCGACCGGCTCGTCGAACCCGTACAACATGATCCGCGCCACCTTCGAGGCGCTCAAGGTCCAGTCGTCGCCGCGCCAGATCGCCTCCAAGCGGGGCAAGAAGGTCGCCGACCTGATGGGCCGCCGCAACGACGGCGCTTCGGCGCCGGAAGCTGTGGAGGGCTGATAGATGGCCAAGCAGGACAAGAAGACCGTCACCATCCGCCAGACGGGCAGCCCGATCCGCCGCACGGCCGATCAGCGCGCCACCCTGGTGGGCCTGGGTCTGAACCAGATCGGCCGCGTGTCGACCCTGGAAGACACCCCCTCGGTCCGCGGGATGATCGCCAAGGTCGCCCACATGATCGAAGTGGTCGAAGGCTAAAAGTCGTTTCGCCCTCTCCCGCTCGCGGGGGAGGGCGTTTCGCTTTATGCAGGAAGCATCTTGCGATGCTGACGCGGGTCGCCTAATCAGCGGCCCTTCAATTTTTCCAACGCCGAGTCAGGATCGCCTGGCGGACCTGGCGCTAGAACCCGAAAGGATCAGGCAATGAAGCTCAACGAAATCCGTGACAACGAAGGCGCCCACAAGAAGCGCATGCGCGTCGGCCGCGGCCCGGGCTCGGGCAAGGGCAAGACCGCCGGTCGCGGCGTCAAGGGTCAGAACTCGCGTTCGGGCGGCGGCAAGGTCGGCTTCGAAGGCGGCCAGATGCCGCTGTACATGCGTATGCCGAAGCGCGGCTTCAACACGCCGAACACGCTGAAGCTGGCTGAAGTCAACCTGTGGCGCCTGCAGGAAGCCGTCGACGCCGGCAAGCTGGACGCCAAGGCCGAGATCAACGGCGAAGCCCTGGTGGCCGCCGGCGTGATCCGTCGCGTCAAGGACGGCGTGCGCGTCCTGGGCGAAGGCGAGCTGAAGGCCAAGCTGAACCTGGTGGTGTGGTCGGCCTCGGCCGGCGCCATCAAGGCGGTGGAAGCCGCCGGCGGTTCGGTGACCCAGCAGCGCATCGAAGCTGAAGCCAAGGCCGCCGCGCGCCTCGAGAAGCGCAACGCCGCCCGTGGCAAGGCCCCTGAGCCCAAGGCTCCGAAGGGCGACGCCAACAAGGTCTCGGCCCGCGCCAAGCGCACCGCCGCCAAGGCCTAATTCCGATATCGTCATCCCGTCGGAGGCGCGCTTCTCGCGTTTCCGCCGGGATCGTCCGGACCGGGATGACGATTTTCCGAAAGCGGCCCTCGCAAGAGCGCCGCTTTCCGCCTATCTGACGACGGGCATAGAGATGGTGACCGTCTGGGGGACCGCCTGATGGCTTCGGCCGCTGAACAACTTGCTGCCAATATGAACATGGGCTCGTTCGCCAAGGCGACCGAGCTGCACAAGCGCCTGCTGTTCACGCTGGGCGCGCTGCTGGTCTATCGGATCGGCACCTATGTTCCGATCCCTGGGATCAACGGCGAGGCCTTCCTGGCCTTCTTCCAGAACCCGGACGGCCAGCGCGGCATCCTGGACATGTTCAACATGTTCTCGGGCGGCGCCGTCGAGCGCATGGCCGTGTTCGCCCTGAACGTCATGCCCTACATCTCGGCGTCGATCATCGTCCAGCTGATGGGCGCGGTGTATCCGCCGTGGGAGAAGCTGAAGAAGGAAGGCGGCGAGTCGGGCCGCAAGCAGCTGAACCAGTACACCCGCTATCTGACGGTGTTCCTGGCCCTGGCGCAGTCCTTCGGCATCGCCGTGGGCCTGAACGCCCAGCCCGGCCTGATCGACCAGCCCGGCCTGTTCTTCATCATCTCGACGGTCACCACCCTGACCGGCGGCACCATGTTCCTGATGTGGCTGGGTGAGCAGGTGACGGCGCGCGGCGTCGGCAACGGCATCTCCCTGATCATCTTCGCCGGCATCGTGGCGGTCCTGCCGTCGACCGTGGCGCGCATGCTGGGCCTGGCTCAGCAGGGCCAGATGTCGGCCTTCACCCTGCTGTTCATCGCCATCATGGCGGTGGCGGTCATCGTCTTCATCGTCTTCATGGAGCGCGCCCAGCGCCGTCTCCTGATCCAGTATCCGAAGCGCCAGGAAGGCAACCGCATGACCGGCGGCGAGCGCAGCTTCCTGCCGCTGAAGGTCAACACCGCGGGCGTGATCCCGGCCATCTTCGCCTCGTCGCTGCTGATGCTGCCGACGACGGTGGCCCAGTTCACCGCCAATGCGAACCTGCCGGACTGGATGAGCTGGCTGCCCCTGGTGACGGCCCAGCTGACCCACGGCCAGCCGGTGTTCATGATCCTGTACGCCCTGCTGATCGTCTTCTTCTGCTTCTTCTACACCTCGATCACCTTCAACCCCGAGGACACGGCCGAGAACCTGCGCAAGTACGGCGGCTTCCTGCCGGGCATTCGTCCGGGCAAGCGCACGGCCGAGTATCTGGACTACGTCCTGACGCGCCTGACGGTGATCGGCGCCGCCTACATCACCGCCGTCTGCCTGCTGCCGGAGTTCCTGGTCAGCAGCCTGGGCAACAGCCTGTACTTTGGCGGAACGTCTATCTTGATCGTGGTCTCGGTGACGATGGACACTGTCGCCCAGATCCAGTCGCACCTGCTGGCGCACCAGTATGAGGGGCTGATCAAGAAGGCCAAGTTGCGCGGCCGTGGCCGGGGCGGTTCCGCTCCTGCCCGTCGCTGATCGGGTAGGGGGCCCGAAGACATAATGAACCTGATCCTGTTCGGGCCGCCCGCGGCCGGCAAGGGCACCCAGGCCAAGCGTCTGGTCGAGGGGCGAGGCATGGTCCAGCTGTCGACCGGCGACATGCTGCGCGCGGCCATCGCCTCCGGCTCCGAGCTGGGGCTGAAGGTCAAGGACGTGCTGGCGCGCGGCGACCTCGTCACCGACGAGATCGTCATCGCCCTGATCGAGGCCCGCCTGCCGGAGGCCGAGGCCGCCGGCGGCGCCATCTTCGACGGCTTCCCCCGCACGGTGGCCCAGGCCGAGGCCCTGGATGCCATGCTGGCCAAGCGCGGCGCCCAGATCGACCGCGTCATCCGCCTCAAGGTCGACGACGCCGCCCTGACCGACCGTATCGGCAAGCGCTTCGCCGAGCAGGGCCGGGCCGACGACAACCCCGAGACCTTCAAGGACCGCCTGGCCGTCTATAATCGCCAGACCGCGCCGCTGCTCCCCTACTATGAAGAGCAGGGCAAGCTGACCGAAGTGGACGGCATGGGCGACATCGCTGCGGTTGCCGGCGCCATCGACGCGGCCCTGGACGCCTGACGGCGACCAGATCTGATCCCGTCGCCGTCTGAAGCGTTAGCTTTCAGGGGCCGTGCGGGAGAGGCGATTGCAGCCGAAACGAATGAAGCATTGGCGCTGGGGCGCGGCGGGGCTTGTGGCTCTTCTGCACCTCGGCGCCTTTGCGCTTTTGGGGCAGGTGCGGCCCGAGGCGCGTTTCACGCCCGCCGTGGCGCCGATCATCGTCGACCTGGTCCGGCCGGAGGCCCCGCCGCCGCCGCCGCCACCGCCGCCGCCTGAACCGGCCCGCACTCAGGGCGGCGGCGCGCCCGCCGCGCCTTCCGTCGTCCGCCCTGCGCGCCCGCGTCCCGTCCAGCCGAGGCCGGAGGTCACGGCGCCGCCGCGACCTGCGCCCGAACAGCCCCTCGTCGTCGGCGCGGCGCCCGCGCCCAGCCCGACGCCCGGGCCGGGACAGGGCGGGCAGGGGACGGGCAGCGGCGGGGGAATCGGATCCGGCGTCGGGCCCGGCGTGGGCGACGGCCCGCCGCGCATCATCCGCGGGCCGTCGGTGGGGGAATTGCGCGACCTGCACCCGCCCGAGGCCTTCCGTCGTCGAATCGGCGGGCGGGCGACCCTGGCTTGTCGGGTCCGGCTGGACACCACCTTGTCGGACTGCCGCCTGGTTGACGAGACGCCGACGGGGATGGGATTCGGTCAGGCGGCTCTTGCGGCCGCGCGATATTTCCGCTTTCGTCCTCCGACGCAGAATGGAGCGCCGATCGATGGCCGAGAGGTCCGGGTGGGGGTCGAATGGCCTTGAGCCAGCCTGCCGACGGCCTTTGCCCGTTGACGCATCGGGAATCCCCTGTATAAGGACGGCCTTCCGCGAAGGGCGTACACGCTCCTGGTCTGTTGACCGGAGCGGTTTCTGCGTCTGATTAACGCGTACTTGGAGAATTTCGTGGCCCGTATCGCTGGCGTCAACATTCCGACCAACAAGCGCGTCGAAATCGCGCTTCAGTACATCCACGGCATTGGCGCGCACAACGCCAAGGAGATCACGGCCAAGATCGGCATCGAGCCGGCTCGCCGCGTGAACCAGCTGACCGACGCCGAGATCCTGCAGATCCGCGAGACGATCGACCGCGACTACACCGTCGAGGGCGACCTGCGCCGCGAGACGTCGATGAACATCAAGCGCCTGATGGACCTGGCCTGCTACCGCGGCCTGCGTCACCGTAAGGGCCTGCCGGTCCGCGGTCAGCGCACCCACACCAACGCTCGCACCCGCAAGGGTCCGGCCAAGCCGATCGCCGGCAAGAAGAAGTAAGAGAGAGGCCTGACCGATGGCTAAGGAACCGGGTCGCGTTAAGCGCCGCGAACGCAAGAACATCACTTCGGGCGTGGCCCATGTGAACGCCTCGTTCAACAACACCATGGTGACCATCACCGACGCTCAAGGGAACGCGATTTCCTGGTCGTCGGCCGGTCACATGGGCTTCAAGGGCTCGCGCAAGTCGACGCCGTACGCCGCCCAGATGGCTGCGGAAGACGCCGGCAAGAAGGCCGCCGAGCACGGCGTGAAGACGCTGGAAGTGAACGTCTCGGGTCCGGGTTCGGGCCGTGAGTCGGCCCTGCGCGCCCTGCAGGCCGTCGGCATGACGATCACGACCATCCGTGACGTGACGCCGATGCCGCACAACGGCTGCCGTCCGCCGAAGCGCCGTCGCGTCTAAGGTCACGCCGCCTACCCCTTCTCCCGGCGGCTCCTGTTGTTCTGAACGTGAGAACACGGAGCCGTCGAAACCCGTTCGAGGGACTTTATGATCGAAAGAAACTGGCAAGAGCTGATCCGTCCCGAGAAACCGCAAGTCGAGGGCGGGGCTGACCCGCAGCACAAGGCGCGTCTGATCGCCGAGCCTCTCGAGCGCGGTTTCGGCGTGACGCTCGGCAACGCGCTTCGTCGCGTTCTGCTGTCTTCGCTTCAAGGTGCGGCGGTCACGGCCATTCAGATCGATGGCGTGGTCCACGAGTTCTCGTCGCTGGAAGGCGTTCGCGAGGATGTCGTCGACATCGTCCTGAACATCAAGCAGCTGGCCCTTCGCATGCATGCCGAAGGTCCGAAGCGGATGACCCTGCGCGCCACGGGCCCCGGCCCGGTGACCGCTGGTCAAATCGACCTGCCGGCCGATATCGAGGTGCTGAACCCGGATCACGTGATCTGCACCCTGGACGACGGCGCTTCGGTCCGCATGGAACTGACGGTGCAGAACGGCAAGGGCTACGTCGCCGCCGAGCTGAACCGCCCGGAAGACGCTCCGATCGGCCTGATCGCCGTCGACGCCCTGTATTCGCCGGTGAAGCGCGTCGCCTATCGCGTCGAGCCGACCCGTCAGGGCCAGTCGCTGGATTACGACAAGCTGATCCTGGAAGTCGAAACCAACGGCGCCGTCTCGCCGGTTGACGCCGTGGCCTACGCTGCGCGCATCCTGCAAGACCAGCTGCAGATCTTCATCACCTTCGAAGAGCCGACCAAGGCTGTCGAGCAGGCGGACGGCAAGCCCGACCTGCCCTTCAACCCGGCCCTGCTGAAGAAGGTGGACGAGCTGGAGCTGTCGGTCCGTTCGGCCAACTGCCTGAAGAACGACAACATCGTCTACATCGGCGACCTGATCCAGAAGACCGAGGGCGAGATGCTTCGCACCCCGAACTTCGGCCGCAAGTCGCTGAACGAAATCAAGGAAGTTCTGGCGTCCATGGGCCTGAGCCTCGGCATGGATGTGCCGAACTGGCCGCCGGAAAACATCGAAGATCTGGCCAAGAAGTTCGACGACCAGATCTGATCATCAACCCTCCGCCCGGGTCCGTTGGA
Source organism: Brevundimonas naejangsanensis (assembly GCF_003627995.1). NCBI lineage: Bacteria > Pseudomonadati > Pseudomonadota > Alphaproteobacteria > Caulobacterales > Caulobacteraceae > Brevundimonas > Brevundimonas naejangsanensis. The sequence continues at coordinate 2,152,212 of NZ_CP032707.1, forward strand.
TCGGTTGGGGCGGTTAGAATGAGAGGCCCTAGGTCTCGTCCAGCAAGTAGGGACGGGAAACCGGGGTTGAGTAGGAGAGACCTCGATGCGCCACGGCGCCGCCTATCGTAAGCTCGGCCGCACGGTCAGCCACCGCCAGGCCATGTTCGCCAACATGGCTGCCTCGCTGATCAAGCACGAGCAGATCACCACGACCCTGCCCAAGGCGAAGGAACTGCGTCCCTTCGTCGAGAAGCTGGTCACCCTGGCCAAGAAGGGCGACCTGCACGCTCGTCGTCAGGCCATCAGCGCCGTGCGCGACGTGCCGCAAGTCGGCAAGCTGTTCGACACCCTGGCGCCTCGTTACGCCGAGCGTAACGGCGGCTACATCCGCATCATGAAGGCGGGCTTCCGTCACGGCGACAACGCCGCGATGGCCGTCATCGAGTTCGTGGATCGCGACGTCGACGCCAAGGGCCAGGACTCCGGTCCGGTCTTCGCCATCGAGGGCGACGACGAGGCCTGATCAAACCTGACGGTTTGAGACAGATTGAAGGGCGGCCGGAGCGATCCGGCCGCCCTTTGTCTTGCGCCGCCTGGGTCTTGCGTCGCCTGGGTCTTGCGTCGTTTGGGCGCGCGGCGGCATAGAGGCGCCCATGACCGACGCAGCCATTCGTATCGTTGAGTATCAGCCCCGCCACGCCGAGGCCTGGCGGATGTTGAACGAGGCCTGGCTGGCCGAGGGCGGCTTTGCCGTCGAGGCCAAGGACCGCAAGGTTCTGGACGACCCCGAAGGGCAGATCCTGGCGCCCGGCGGCCGCATCTTCTTCGTCGAGCGGGACGGGGAGGCCGTGGGCTGCTGCGCCCTGATGGCCATGGACGACGGCGGCTTCGAGGTGGCCAAGATGACGGTCACGCCGACGGCGCGGGGGCTGGGCCTGTCGCGGCGTCTGCTGGAGGCCTGCGAGGCGGCCGCGCGCGAGGCGTGGGCGCCGCGCCTGTATCTGGAAAGCAGTTCGACCCTGGCGCCGGCGCTGGGGCTTTATAAGAGCTTCGGCTTCGCCGACCTGCCGCCGCGCGAGACCCCCTACGCGCGCGCCGACGTCTTCATGGAGAAGCGGCTGGGCTGAACTCCTCCCCATGCAAGGGGAGGTGGCGGCTATCGCCGCCGAGACGGAGGTGCCGCTTGGTTCCGCTGTCCCAGCCCCCTCCACCATTGCGTGGTCCCCCTCCCCATGAAATGGGGAGGAGAGGTGATCAGTTATTCCTTCGACAGGTCCTGGCGCTGGAACCACCACAGGGCGGCCAGGAACGGAGCCAGGCTCCACAGGGCCAGGCCGGCGATGGCGCGCCAGACGGCGCCGGCGGGCAGGACGGCCGCCTCCATGCCGCCCAGGACGGCGGCCTTTAGCACCCCATAGGCGTCGCCAGGCAGCAGCAGCATGGTCGCCCAGTCGCCCATCTGCCAGCCGAACAGGGGGCTCAGCTTGGCCAGGAAGAACTGGCCGACGCCGACGACCAGGGGCACGAACAGCGCCGCCAGCAGCGAGCGCGTCACCATCGCCGCCAGCAGGCTGAGCAGCAGGAATTGCACCACCCGCACATAGGACAGCAGCGTCAGCAGGCCGAAGGCCCGGGCCTCGTCCGCGCCGAAGCCGAAGGCGAAGCTGTGGCCGAAGATCACGCCCTTGGCGACGTCGGCGCCCATGCTGGCGATCAGGTAGAGGACGAGGCCGGCCAGGGCCATCAGCTTGACGGCGCCGGCCTTGCCCATGATCAGGTTGGGGCGGCTGTTGCGCGCCGTGATCAGGCGCCAGGTCTCCCAGCGATAGTCGCCGGCGAAGACGGTGGCCGCGCCGATGAGCAGGAAGGCCAGCACGCCCGGATTGGCCAGGCCGCCCGCCGCCTTGACCAGGGACGCGCCCAGGTCCAGGGCGCCCGCGTCCAGCTTCAACTCGGGCGGCAGGCCTTCTGCCGCGCCGCTCATCTTGGACTGGATGAACAGATAGCCGCCGGTGGCCAGGATCAGGGAGATCACCGGCACGAAGATCACGCTCCAGAACACCGCCGTGCGGTTGTGCAGCAGGCGCCAGGATTCGGAACGGATGGCGTCAGCCAGCATGGGCGGGCTCCTTGATCGGTTGCGCGGGCGGCGCGGCTGTTTCCGTCATGAAGACGCTTTCCAGATCGGCGCCGACCCAGCGGGCCTCGTCGATGTCGACGCCCTGTTCGATCAGGGCGCGCAGCAGGGCCGGGGCCTCGGCGCGGGGCACGGCGGCCATGACGGCGTCGTCCTCCAGTCGGCCGCAGTCGCCCAGGACGGCCATGATCTTGGCCAGGGGCGTGGCCGACAGGCGCAGCCGCTCGCCCGAGGCGGTCAGGTCGCTGACCTTGCCCTCGGCCGCCAGCTTGCCGCGGTTCAGGATGGCCACGCGGTCGCAGACGCGCTGAACCTCCAGCAACTGGTGGCTGGCCAGGAGGACGGTCACGCCGTCGTCGTCGGCCAGGCTGCGGATCAGGGCGCGCATCTCCTGGATGCCGGGCGGGTCCATGCCGCTGGTCGGTTCGTCCAGGATGACGAGGTCGGGCCGGGTCATCAGGGCGGCGGCCACCCCCAGCCGCTGCATCATGCCGACGGAGAAGCCGCGCACCTTGCGGTCCGCCGCCTCGGTCAGGCCCACGCGGTCCAGCCAGCGGTCGATCTCGGCCTCCGCCCCCATGCCGTGCGCCAGCGCCAGCCAGCGCAGCGCCTCGCGCGCCGTCAGATAGGGCGGATAGCGCGGCGTCTCGATCATCGAGCCCATGCGCCGGGTCACGGCCGGGTCGCCCGTGTGCTGGCCCAGCACCCGCACCGCGCCCGCCGTCGGGCGGATCAGGCCCAGAAGGATGCGGAACAGGGTCGACTTGCCCGCCCCGTTGGGGCCAAGCACGCCATAGACCCCGCCACGCGGGATGGTCAGGCTGAGGCCGTCCAGGGCGCGCACGGCGCCGTAGGTCTTGGTCAGGCCGGTCGTTTCGATAACGCTGGTCATGAAACGCAGCGTGGCTCGTCCAGGAAAAACCGGCAAGCCGTCTTCTGTCTGTCGCGGATTAAGCTTAGGCAATGTTCCCGAAAGCCGTTTTCGGGAGTCTCCATGTTTCATCGCCTGTTCGGCCTGGCCCGCGCCGCCGTCCTGACGCTGGCCGTCGCCGCTTGCGCCACCACGCCGCCCCCGGTCGAGACGGTCCAGACCGCCCAGGCGCCGAACGTCATCCTGATCTCGATCGACGGTTTCCGCGCCGACTATCTGCAGCGCGGGGCGACGCCGGTGCTGGCGCAACTGGCGGCCGAAGGGGCGTCGGGGCCGATGAAGCCGTCCTTCCCCAGCGTGACCTTCCCCAACCACTACACCCTGGTCACGGGCCTGCATCCCGACCACCACGGCATCATCGGCAACAACATGGTCGACGCCGAACTGGGCCGCTTCTCCCTGAGCAATAAGCAGGCGGTCACCGACCGGCGCTGGTGGGACCAGGGCGAGCCGATCTGGGTTTCGGCCGAGCGCCAGGGCGTGAAGACCGCCACCATGTTCTGGCCGGGGTCCGAAGCCGACATCCGCGGCGTGCGGCCCAGCTATTGGACGCCCTTCGACCAGGCCATGCCCGGCGACGCCCGCGTGGACCAGGTCCTGGCCTGGCTGGACCTGCCCGCCGCCGACCGCCCGGCCCTGACCACCCTCTATTTCGACATCGTCGACACCATGGGCCACAACCATGGCCCGGACGCGCCTCAGACACGGGAGGCCCTGCGCTCGGTCGACGCTTCCATCGGCCGCCTGGTCGAGGGGCTGAAGGCGCGGGGGCTGTACGAAAACACCATTCTGGTCATCGTGTCGGACCACGGCATGGCGGCGACCTCGCCGGATCGCGTGACGATGCTGGACGACATCATCGACCCGGAGGCGCTGCAGATCGTCTATTCGGGCGCGGTCACCTTCCTGAACCCCGTCGCCGGCCGCGAGGCCGAGGTGGAGCAGGCCCTGCTGGGGTCGCGTCCGCACCTGGACTGCTGGCGCAAGAGCGAGATCCCGGCGCGCTTCGTCCTAGGCTCCAACCCGCGCGTCTCGGCCATCGTCTGCGCCTCCGAGCCCGGCTGGCTGCTGGCCACCAGGGCGCGTCCGGTGACCAAGCCCGGCGGCGCCCACGGCTATGACAACGCCGCGCCCGAGATGCAGGCGATCTTCATCGCCCATGGTCCGGGCGTCATCGCCGGACGGCGGCTGCAGAACCTGGACAGCGTCGACGTCCAGCCCTTCCTGGCCCGCCTGCTGGGCGTCTCCGCGCCGCGCGGCGACGGCCGGCCGGAGGATACGCTGGCGGTGACGCAGCACTGAGCGTCATGGCCGCCTGAACCCGAGCTCAGATCAAAGCCCTCCCCCTCGATGGGGGAGGGTTGGGTGGGGGTGTTGGCGGGACGTCCTACAATGACGCGAGAGACGCGGGGGCGCCTCATGCGCCTAGGCGACCAAGGTCGAGCCCTCACCCCCATCCCCGACTCTCCATCGAGGGGGAAGGGAGCTGGGGCGTCGCCCAGCATGCTGCTGAAAATCGTCGCCCAACCGCTCGCCGCCATCTAGAACGGCGCTCCACCTCCGCGAGCGTCCATGTCCCTGCATATCCCCAAGGTCCGTCGCGCGGCGATCGCCTTCATCCTCGTGACGGCGGTGCTGGACATCGTGGCCATGGGCATCGTCATTCCGGTCCTGCCGCACCTGATCGAGCAGTTCGTCGGCTCCAACGCGCGGGCCGGTCTGCTGAACGGGGTCTTCGTGGCCCTGTGGGCGGGGATGCAGTTCCTGGCCTCGCCGGTGATCGGGGCGCTGTCGGACCAGTACGGGCGCCGTCCCGTCATCCTGATCAGCTGCGCCGGCCTGGCGGCGGACTATGTGCTGATGGCGCTGGCGCCGAACCTGTGGTGGCTGGCGGCGGGGCGGCTGATCGCGGGCGTGACCTCGTCCAGCTTCACCACCGTCTATGCCTATATGGCCGACATCACCGAACCGGAAAAACGCGCCCGCGCCTATGGGCTGATCGGCGCGGCCTTCTCGGGCGGCTTTGTCCTGGGGCCGGTGCTGGGCGGCTTCCTGGGCGAGTTCGGGCCGCGCGTGCCCTTCTGGGCGGCGGGCGCCATGTCGGGCGCGGCCTTCCTCTACGGCCTGTTCATCCTGCCCGAGAGCCTGGCGCCCGAGAGGCGGATGCCCTTCAGCTGGCGCCGGGCCAATCCCGTCGGGGCCATGATCCTGCTGAAGCGCCACGCCGAACTGGCCGGGCTCGCGGTGGTGAACTTCCTGCTCTACTTCGCCCATCACGTCTTTTCGGCGGTCTTCGTCCTGTACGCCGGGCTGCGCTACGGCTGGGGGCCGTGGCAGGTGGGGGCCCTGCTGGCCCTGGTGGGCGTGCTGGACATGATCGTCCAGGGCGTTCTGGTCGGCCCGGCGTCGCGGCGCTTCGGCGATCGGGCGACCATGGTCTTCGGCCTGTGCGGCGGGACGGTCGGCATCGCCCTGATGGGATGGGCGCCGACGGGCGTCGCCTTCATCCTCGCCATGTTCCCCAACGCCCTGTGGGGCCTGGCCATGCCGACGCTGCAGTCGCTGATGACCCGCCGCGTCGGCGAGAGCGAGCAGGGCCAGTTGCAGGGCGCGAACATGAGCGTCGCCTCCATCGCCGGCGTGGCCTCGCCCCTGTTCTTCGGCTGGGTCTATTCGGTCTCGGTGGGCGAGGGGATGTGGGCGCCCAATCCCGGCCTGGCCTTCTACCTGGCCGCCGCCGTCCTGGCCCTGGCGGCTCTGATCGGCTGGATCACGGCGCGGCGGGCGGAACGGGACGAGGTCACGGCCGTTTGATCGCCGCCGCGCCCCAGGTCGAACGGCGGCCTTGATCCTGTCGAAAAGCCGGGGCGGAATGAGATGAACGCCCAAGCTTGTAGAACCGGGACGAGATGAAGACTTCCAGACTGGCGCTCGCCGCCGCCGTGATGCTGTCCGCCTGCGGCCAGCCGCAACCGTCCAAGGCGCAGGAAGGCGTCTTCGCCGAACAGCCGCGCGTCGCCCCGCGCGACGCCGGGTCGCTGAAGACCAGCTTCGCCCCCGTGGTGCGCGAGGCCGCGCCCGCCGTGGTCAACATCTCGGCGCGCGGCGTGCAGCAGGTCCGCGATCCCTTCTTTGAACTGTTCGGCGGCGGGCCGCAGTCGCGGGTGACGGGCTCCATCGGCTCGGGCGTCATCGTGCGAGCGGACGGGATCGTGGTGACCAACAACCACGTCATCCAGAACATGCAGCAGATCCGCGTCACCCTGAACGACCGGCGGGAATATCCGGCCAAGGTGTTGCTGGCCGACGAGCGGTCGGACATCGCCGTGCTGCAGCTCGAGAACCTGGACGGCGCCTTGCCCGCCCTGCGCATCGACGACCAGGAGCAGCAGGAGGTCGGCGACCTGGTCCTGGCTATCGGCAACCCGTTCGGCGTGGGCCAGACGGTGACCAACGGCATCATCTCGGCGCTGAACCGGACCGAGACTGGCATCAGCGATTCCGGCTCCTTCATCCAGACCGACGCGCCGATCAATCCTGGCAACTCGGGCGGCGCCCTGGTCGACATGGACGGCGACCTGATCGGCATCAACACGGCCATCTTCTCGCGCACCGGCTCGTCCAGCGGCGTGGGCTTCGCCGTTCCGGCCGCCATGGTCAGGCGGGTGGTGGAGTCCGCCGTCGGCGGCGCCAAGTCGGTCGAGCGCCTGTGGCTTGGCGTGAAGGGCGACGCCGTCAGCGCCGACATCGCCCGCAGCCTGGGGCTGGAGCGGCCGCGCGGCCTGATGGTCACCGACGTCTATGCCGGCGGCCCGGCCGCGCGCGCGGGGATCGAGCAGGGCGACGTCATCACCGCCATCGACGGGGCCGAGGTCAACGACCAGGGCGGCCTCAACTTCCGCGTCGGCACCAAGGCGCCGAACGACGCCGTAGCCCTGACCGTGCTGCGCGACGGCCGGACGCGGACGCTGAACGCGCGCGTCTCGACCCTGCCGGGCGACGCCGATCCGGGGCAGGGGACCGTGGTGGGGCAGGGGGCCCTGGCGGGTCTTCAGGGCGTGGCCCTGAACCCGGCCCTGGCCGACCGCCTGGGCGGCGATCCCTTCACCAACGGCGTGGTGGTCACGGGCCTGCAGCGCAACAGCATCCCGGCCCGCATCGGCCTGCGCCCCAACGATCTGGTGGTCCAGGTCGACGGCCGCGCCGTCACCTCGGTCGCCGCCCTGGGGCGCGCTCAGCGCGGGTCCGAGCTGGTCATCGTGCGCGGCGGCAACCGCCTGACCGGACGCCTGCCCTGAGTTCAGCCCTTGGCCGGGCCGATGATCGACCAGACGTGGCCGTAGGGATCGCGCAGCTTGCCGTGGCGGCCGTAGAATTCGTCGGCGGGCGGGCGCAGCGCGGTCGCTCCGGCCTCAACGGCGCGGTCGAACCAGCGGTCCACGTCGTCCACCGACAGGTTCACCGAACTGGTCGTGCCGCCCAGGGTCTCGGGCGACGCCATGCCGGTGATCTCGGCCATCTCGGGGAACTCGTCCGACAGCATCAGCGAGCCGCCGTTCAGGTTGAGGGTGGCGTGGCCCAGCCGTCCGTCTTCCATGTCGTAACGCTCGACCACCTCGGCGCCGAAGGCGCGACGGTACCAGTCCAGCGCCTCCGGCCCGCGCTTGACCATCAGATAGGGGCTGAGCGGCGGATAGGCGGGATCGGAAATGGCGCGGTCTCCTGTGTAGGGGGATGGTCCTCGGGGTCAGCCCTTCTGCGGTCCGCCGATCGACCACAGATGGCCGAAGGGGTCGCGGACCTGGCCGTAGCGGTCGCCCCAGAACTGGTCGGCCAGCGGCATGACGGGGATGGCGCCGTTGATCAGGGCGCGGTTCCACCATTCGTCGGCGTCGTCGACCTGAAGGTGCAGGGTCACGCCCTTGGGCTCGATGTCGGCCTCGCCGGTCCATTCGGGGAATTCGTCGGCCAGCATGACGCTGCCGCCGTTGATGTGCAGATGGGCGTGCATCAGCCGCTCGCCGTCCTCGGCGGGCACGCGGCGCACTTCCTCGGCTCCGAAGGCGCGGGCGTAGAACTCGATGGCGGCAGCGCCCCCGCGCGAGGGAATGGTCAGGTGGGGCGTCACCCCGCCGCGTGGTCCCTGATCGGGCTTGGCTTCAGTCATGCGATTCCTCCTCGGAGGCCTTGTAACGGGTGCAGTCGCCCGAACGAACGCCTATCTAGACTGTTCCATGACTGATTTGTTCGAAGCCTCCGGCATCCATCCTCCTGACGCCCCTCTGGCCGACCGCCTGCGCCCGCAGGCGCTGGACCAGGTGGTGGGCCAGGATCATCTGCTCGGCCCCGGCGGGCCGATCCGCCGCATGATCGAGGCCGGGCGCCTAGGCTCCATGATCCTGTGGGGGCCGCCCGGCACCGGCAAGACCACCATTGCTCGCCTGCTGGCCAGGGCTTCGGGCTATGAATATCAATCCATTAGCGCCGTCTTCTCAGGCGTCGCCGACCTCAAGAAGGCGTTCGAGGCCGCGCGGATGCGCCGCGCGGCGGGCCAGCAGACCCTGCTGTTCGTGGACGAGATCCACCGCTTCAACCGCGCCCAGCAAGACGGCTTCCTGCCCTTCGTCGAGGAGGGGATCGTCACCCTGGTCGGCGCCACGACCGAGAACCCCAGCTTCGAACTGAACGGCGCCCTGCTGTCGCGCAGCCAGGTCTATGTGCTGAAGCGTCTGGACGATGCCTCGCTGGACCTGCTGCTGGAACGGGCCGAGGCCCTGATGGGCAAGCCCCTGCCGCTGACGCCCGAGGCGCGCCAGGCCATGTTGGCCCTGGCTGACGGCGACGGGCGCTATCTGCTGACCATGTCCGAGGTGCTGTTCGACCTGCCGGAAGGCGAGCCGCTGGACGTCCAGACCCTCGCGGGCGTCCTTCAGAAGCGCGCGCCCGCCTACGACAAGTCGCGCGAGGAGCACTACAACCTCATCTCGGCCCTGCATAAGTCGGTGCGCGGCTCGGACCCGGATGCGGCGCTTTACTGGCTGGCGCGGATGCTGAACGGGGGCGAGGACCCGTTGTATCTGGCGCGCCGCATCGTGCGCATGGCGGTCGAGGACATCGGCCAGGCCGACCCCCTGTCCATATTGGTCGCCAACGCCGCCAAGGACACATACGATTTCCTGGGCTCGCCCGAAGGCGAACTGGCCCTGGCCCAGGCGGTCGTCCACCTGGCCACAGCGCCGAAGTCGGTCGGCGTTTATGAGGCCTTCAAGGCGGCGAAGAAGGCGGCGTACGAAACCGGCTCCCTGACGCCGCCGGCCCATATCCGCAACGCCCCGACCAAGCTGATGAAGCAGCTCGGCTACGGCAAGGGCTACCAATACGACCCCGACATGCCCGAAGGCTTCTCGGGCGCGAACTTCTTCCCCGACGGGATGGAGCGCCGCACTTTCTACCAGCCCAAGGGCGAGGGCCATGAAGAGAAGGTCAAGGCGCGTCTGGAGCGCTGGGCGGCGATGCGGGCGCGGATGCAGAAGCAAACGCCATGAACCTCAATCAGGTCACGGTCGAGACCACGGACATTCCGCGCGCCAAGGCCTTCTATCAGCGGCTGGGGCTGACGCTGATCGTGTCCAGCGACCATTACGCCCGCTTTCTTTGTCCCGGCGACGGCTCGGCGACGTCCGCCACCTTCTCGGTTCACCTCGCGCAACGGATGACGCCCGGCGGCGCCGCGATCTATTTCGAATGCGCCGACCTGAACGAACGGGTCGCGGCGCTCCAAGCCGCGGGCGTGACGTTCGACCAGGAGCCGACCGATCAGCCCTGGCTGTGGCGCGAGGCCTGGCTGCGCGATCCGGACGGCAATCGGCTGTGCCTCTATTGGGCCGGCGACAACCGCGTGAACCCGCCATGGCGGGTTCCTTGAGTTTCTGATCGCCGTTCATTGTTAACCGTGACGGTTCGAGGCTAGCCTCGCGGAATCGGCAACCTGGGGAGGGAAACAATGACCGATATCGCAAGGCGCGCGTCCGCGCCCCGGCACCTGTGGCTGGTCGGCGTGGTGTCGCTGCTGTGGAACGGCTTCGGCGCCTACGACTACATCCAGACCAATATGCGCGGAGAGGCCTATATGCGGGCCTCGGGCTTCGGCGACGCCGCCGTGGCCTATTTCTTCGCCATGCCGACCTGGATGTACGTGCCCTGGACCATGGGCGTGTGGGGCGCGGTTCTGGGCTCGCTGCTGATGCTGGCGCGCAGCCGTTGGGCGGTCCACGCCTTCGTCATCTCGCTGATCGGCGCCGCCGTCAGCGCGATCTACACCTACTTCATCGGCAACGGCCTGCAGGCCCTGGGGCCGATCGCCCATCTGCAGCTGCTGATCCTCGCCATCGCCGCTTTCCTGGCCTGGTACGCCTGGACCATGGCGAAGAAGGGCGTGCTCCGCTAAAGGCTCGGCGGGTGAAGACCCGCCAGCCTTTTTCCCTGACCGACGAAGAGATCGCCGCCGTCCGCTCCTGGGTGGTGCACGAAGACGCGCATCTGATCGTCTTCAACAAGCCGTCGGGCCTGTCCAGCCAGGGCGGCCGCATCCAGGCGCACACCCTGGATGACCTGCTGTGGGCCTTCGCCCGCTCGAACGGCAAGCGGCCCGAGCTGGTGCACCGGCTGGACCGCGACACCTCGGGCGTCATCCTGGCCGCCAAGACCAAGCCCGCCGCCGGCTTCTTCGGCAAGGCGCTGCAGGCCCGCAAATTCCAGAAGACCTATCGCGCCCTGATCGCCGCCGCGCCCGAGCCGCGCGCGGGCCTGATCGACGCCCCCCTGCGACGCCAGGAGATCGGCCGCGAATCCTACATGCGCGTGGTCGAGGCCGACGCCGAGGGCGCCCAGGCGTCGCAGAGCCGCTATCGCACCCTGGCCGCCAACGAGCAGGGGGCGGTGGTCGAGCTCGAGCCCCTGACCGGCCGGATGCACCAGCTGCGCGTGCACATGGCCCACATCGGCCGGCCCCTGGTCGGCGACGTCCGCTACGGCGGGGCCCTGACCTTCGCCGGCCGCGCCGCGCCGCGCCTGATGCTGCATGCGGCCAGGCTCAGCTTTCCTCATCCCGACGGCGGCCGCGTGACGGTCGAGGCGCCGGAACCGGAGGACTTCGCCGCCTTGCGTCAGGCGGCGGGGCTTTAGCAGCTTTAATACGCCGTCACACAGGACGGCTGTCCCACCCCTCCGTCATCCTCGGGCTTGACCCGAGGATCGGACTGTCCGGCTGCACGACGTCGGAAAGGTCAAGCGCGCCCTGTGCTTGATCCTCGGGTCAAGCCCGAGGATGACGGCGGAAGCGGGAAGGTGAGGCGGAAGGAGCATGGCTTCATCCGCGGTTCAGCTTTGTCCCGGAACAATCCGTCGCGCCCGCGCGCTGTTCGGGCGTGGGAGACATGCGCATGAAACGCCTCGCCTTCGGATTGATCGCCGCCTCAGCCCTGGCCCTGTCGGCCTGCGCCAGCCTGGCGCCCTACGGCCCGCAGATGGGGCCGCGCGGTCAGGGCTATGCCGAGCAGCGCATCGAATCCAACCGCTTCCGCGTCACCTACAACGGCGTCGGCGCCCCCGGCCCGGTGGCCGACCGCGCCCTGTTCCGGGCCGCCCAGCTGACGGTCGATCAGGGCTATGATTGGTTCGAGGTGACGCAGCGCTGGATCGACGGCCGCCCCGACAGCGTGGGCGGCGTGCGTCCAAGCGTCTCGATCGGCGCCGGCTCCAGCCGGTACGGAGGCTATCGCGCCTCGGGCGTCGGCGTCGGCCTGGGCTTCGACCTCAGCGGCCCGCAGCCGACCTCGACCACGCTGGAGATCGTCATGGGCCGGGGCCAGCGCCCCGACCGCCGCGAAGCCTATGACGCGCGCGGGGTTCAGGACGCCATCCGTCCGCGCCTGTAGAGGGGCGCCAGCCCTTCGCAAATGACTGCGGAACAGTATAAGCCGCCAGCATGACACGTTTTCTGCTGGTCGCGAGCGGGGGCGCCCTGGGCGCAATGGCGCGCTACGCCCTGGGCCTGGCGGTCGGCCGCCTGGCGCCCGGCGCCGCCTGGCCGTGGGGAACGTTCGGCGCCAACCTGATCGGCGGCCTGCTGATGGGTCTGCTGGCCGGATGGCTGGCGCTGAAGGCGGGGGCGCATCAGGAGAGCATCCGCCTGTTCGCGGCGGTCGGCGTGCTGGGCGGCTTCACCACCTTCTCGGCCTTCTCTCTGGAGGCGGCCTTGATGATCGAGCGCCGCGAGATGGCCACGGCCGCCCTTTATGCCGCCGCCTCGGTCGCCCTGGCCGTCGCCGCCCTGTTCCTGGGACTTCTCATCGCCCGAAAGGCTTTTGCATGACCCGCGAGGTCAAGACTCTCTTTGTGGCGGAGGCCGAGGACGGCATCCGTCTGGACCGGTGGTTCAAGCGGCGCTGGCCGCACCTGTCGCACATCCAGGTGCAGAAGATGGCCCGCAGCGGCCAGATCCGCGTCGACGGCTCGCGCGTGAAGCCCGAGGACCGCCTGACCGCCGGCGCCGCCGTGCGCGTGCCGCCCATCCCCGAGGCGACCCCGCGTCAGCCCGGCGACAAGCATGAACTGAACGAACGCGACATCGCCTACGCCAAGTCCCTGGTCCTCTATGAGGACGACATGGTCATCGCCCTGAACAAGCCGCACGGCCTGGCCGTGCAGGGCGGCACCAAGACGACCAAGCACGTCGACCGCCTGCTGTCGGCCTGGGGCGAGGGGATGGAGCGCCCGCGCCTGGTCCACCGCCTGGACCGCGACACCTCGGGCGTGCTGCTGCTCGGCAAGGGGCCGGAGGCGGCCAAGCGCCTGGCCGGGGCCTTCGCCCGCCGTCAGGCCAAGAAGACCTATTGGGCCATCGTCATCGGCAATCCCAAGCCGTCGGCGGGCCAGATCGACATGGCGCTGAAGAAGACGGGCATCAACGACTTCGAGATGATGCGCCCCGCCGATCCCAAGGAGCATGGCGCCGAACCGGCCGAGACCGCCTACGCCACCGTCAGCCGCGCCGCCCACCGCGCCGCCTGGATGGCGCTGCGCCCCTTCACCGGCCGGACGCACCAGCTGCGCGCCCATATGAGCGCCATCGGCCACCCGATCCTGGGCGACCCCAAATACGGCAACGAGCAGTCGAAAGAGCTGTCCGGCCCGCTGAAGCTCCAGCTTCACGCGCGCCGCATCGAGCTGGATCATCCCGGCGGCGGCAAGCTGATCGTCGAGGCGCCGCTGAGCCCCGAGATGAAGGCCGGCTTCAACCATTTCGGCTTCTCCGAGGACGAGGCCGACGAGGACCCCTTCGCGGGCGTGCGGCGGATGCGATGAGGCCGCTGGCCGTTTTCGACATCGACGGCACCCTGGTCGACAGCCGCGCCTCTATCCACCGGGCCGCGTGCGAGGCGGCGCAGGTTCTGGGCCTGCCGGAGCCGGCATACGACCGGGTGCGCCAGATCGTGGGCCTGAGCCTGCATCACGCTCTGCACGTGCTGGAGCCGGCGCTGACCGACGCCGAACTGGCTGATTTCGTCGCGGCCTTTCAGGCCAGCTTCCGCGCGATGTATGAGGCGGGCCATGAAGAGCCGCTCTATCCGGGCGTCATGGACACCCTGCGTCGGCTGAAGCGCGACGGCTGGAGGTTGTCGCTGGCGACGGGCCAGAACCGCCGCGGCGTGGCCCGCAACCTGGCCCGGCCCGAGTGGAGCGACCTCTTCCTGTCCAGCCACTGCGCCGAGGACGGGCCGGGCAAGCCGGACCCGGCCATGCTGCGCGCCGCCATGGCCGCCTGCGGAGCCGACGCCGCCTCTACGACCATGATCGGCGACACCAGCCACGACATCGCCATGGCCGTGGCGGCGGGCGTCCATCCGCTGGGCGTCGGCTGGGGCTTCCATACGGTCGAGGAGCAGGCGGCCGCTGGCGCGCTGCACATCGCCGCTGATTTTCCTGATCTGGAGGCGGCGCTCGATCGTTTCGCCTCCGCCAGCTTGTTCGCCTAGAAATCCATCATGACCCACATTCCCCCGCTGGACCCCAACGTCGCCGCCCAGAAGGGCTTTCGTGAATCCGAGGAGCGCATCAAGCGCTTCTGGAAAAGCGCCGACGCCGAGGCGCGCGACGGCGGCTGGATCGTCCTGCTGGACGGCCGCGCGCCCAAGACGCCGGCCGGGAGCGCCATCGTTCTGCCGACCGAGGCTGCCGCCGGCCTGGTCGCCGAGGAGTGGAACGCCCAGGGCGAACACCTGCTGCCCGCGACCATGCCCGCCACCCGCCTGGCCTCGACGGCCATCGATCGGGTCAGCCAGACGCGCGCGCCTGTTGCCGAAGAGATCGCCCGCTACGCCGGGTCGGACGTGCTCTGCTACCTGGCCGAGGCGCCGTCGGGCCTGATCGAGCGCCAGCAGGCCGAATGGGGGCCGTGGCGCGACTGGGCCGCGCGCGAACTGGGCGTCGAACTGCACACGGTCGAAGGCATCATCCACCGGCCCCAGGCGCCCGGGGCCCTGGCGCGGGTCGAGGCCCTGGCGCTGGCGCTGGACGACTTCGCTCTGACCGGCCTGGCGATGGCGGTGCCCCTGTTCGGCTCGGCGGTGCTGGGGCTGGCGGTGCAGCGCGGGGCGCTGGCGGGCGAGGCGGCGCTGGACCTGTCGCGGCTGGACGAAGCCTTCACCGAGGAGCGCTGGGGCGTGGACGAGGAAGCCGCCGCCCGCACCGCCGCCCACCGCGCCGAAGCGGCCCTGCTGCAGCGGTGGTTCGAGGCGCTTACCCTTTGATCAGCGCCGCCCGCTCGTCCGCGGTCAGCATCCGCCACCGGCCTTCCGGCAGGTCGCCCAGCTTCACTGGGCCGATGCGGATGCGGTAGAGGTCGACGACCTCCAGCCCGACCAGTTCGCACATGCGGCGGATCTGGCGATTGCGGCCCTCGCGCAGCAGGAAGCGCAGGCGCTGGGGCTCCATCTGGGTGACGCGGGCGGGCTTCAGCTGGCGGCCGTCCAGCTCCAGCCCGTGGCGCAGCTTGGACAGCTTGGCCTCCGTCACCTGACCGGCGACGCGGACCAGGTATTCCTTGTCCAGGTCCGACTGCGGCCCGATCACCGCCTTGGCCACCACCCCGTCCGACGACAGCAGCAGCAGGCCGCGCGAATCCTCGTCCAGCCGCCCGACCGGGGGCAGGGAGGCGTCGCGCGCCGGGACTTCGCCTTCGCCGACCTTGTTGGCGGCGGTCAGCAGGCGCACGGCGGGGATCTTGCCGGGTTCCGGCTGGCCCGAGACATAGCCGACCGGCTTGTGCAGCAGGATGGCGACCCCCGCCGCCAGCGCGGCTTCGCCCTTGTCGTTCAGGGTCAGGGTCTGGCCCGGTTCGATCTTGCGGCCCGCGTCGCGCACCACCTCGCCGTCGATGCTGACCAGCCCTTCGGCGATCAGCCCTTCGGCCTCGCGGCGCGAGCAGACGCCGGTCTGGCCCAGCCACTTGTTGATGCGGACGGGTTCTGCGCCGTCATAGGTGCGGGTGAAGGCCATGGTCTGACTGACTCTCCGATGCGATCGGCTGTGTAGGACCCGCCTGCGCGTGGAGGCAAGGGCGGCGCCGCCGCGACCGAGTTCAGATTTTCCACGGCGCGGTTTTAGTTCACGTTTTCGTCGCTCAAGTTGACCTTGAGCATCATAAGCCTATATCAGCAGTCACCCTGATGATTTTGCCGAGTGCGCGGCCGATTATTTCGGATCGCGACGTTTGCCGTGTTTGATCCGGTTTCGGCGTGCAGGGCGCGACGATTTCTCTGAATTGCTCGCGACTATTGATCGATAACCTTCGAAGGAGACGTTTTGTACGCTCAACGCAAGACTGCGACCGCCCCTCGTTCTCGCCAATACGGTAATCGCCCCACGCCGACTCGGCTGCGCTTCGGCCTGATCATGCGCAAGGGCATGGAATTCGGCGACCTCGGCGACATGGAGACCGCCCTTCGGTTCGAAGGCGTGTCCCTGGCCCCCATTTCGACGGGCGAGGGCAGTCTGGTGTCGGGCGGACTGACGGTCCTGGCCACGGCGACTGCCGACGACATCAGCGGCGGCCGGGTTCAGGGCGTGGTGGTGCCGGGCGGCCTGGCGGACGAGGCCGGCCTGGTGCAGGTCAAGGCGCTGGTGAGCCTGGCCAAGGCGCACGGCCTGCCGGTTCTGGCCTTCGCCGACGGCGTGGCCGTGGCGGCCGAGATCTTCGGCCTGGCCGCCGAGGCGCCGGGCGCCGCCTTCCGCGACGGCAAGGTCGCCCTGCTGAACGACCGCGCTGAACTGACGGCGGTGGTCGCCGCCATCTAAACGCGGCCTCTTTTCGTCATCCCCGGGCTTGTCCCGGGGATCCAGAAACACAAGGGGGGCGACTGAACGAGGCCTCGAGCCTGGATTCTCGGCACAGGGCCGAGAATGACGAACTTAAAGAATGCCCTTCTAAACCCTACGGAAGATCAGGCTCAGATTGTTGGCGGGCATGGCCCGCCGCAGCGTCAGGGCCAGGCCATGCGACCGGGCGAGCGTCTCGACCTCGCCCCGGTCGCGCAGCCCCCAGGCCGGATCGCGCGCCTTCAGGCTCTCGTCGAAGGCGGCGTTGGACGGGGCCAGCGGCACCGCCGCCTCGCGATAGGGGCCGTAGAGATACAGCAGGCCGCCCGGCCGTCTCAGCGTGGCCTCGGCCAGCCGCATCAGGCCTTCGGCCGCCGACCACGGGCTGATGTGGATCATGTTGATGCAGACGACGGCGTCCAGCGGCTCGCTGGGCCAGAACGCCTGGTCCAGCATGTCGACCGCCAGGGCGGGATGCAGATTCGCGGCGCCCGCCGTCGCCCGCCACGCCTCGATGCTGGCCCGGGCCTCGGGGCTGGGGTCGCTGGGCGTCCAGTCCAGGCCCGGCAGGGCGGCGGCGAAGGTCGCCGCGTGCTGGCCTGAACCGGCCGCGATCTCCAGCACCCGGCCGCGCGCCGGCAGATGCGCCTTCAGCACCTCGAGAATCGCCAGCGCATTGCGCTCCGCCGCCGGCGAGACAAGGGCGCCGGTGGGAAACCCGTCCGGCGGCGACTGTACGGAATCCATGGTTTTCACGCCGAAGCAGATAGCCTTCCGGCCCTCTCTTAGCGACGAAAATGTGCTTTCGGGGCGGCTCATCTGAATAACAGGAGAATGAAAAGTGCGCCGGTTGACCTAACGTCCCGCTGGGTCCATTGCCCCGTAACACAGCGTGATCAGCTTGCGCGTCACGACGACGGCAGATCGTCGGGCGCACGTTCAGGAGAGCAAGACGTGACTCAATCGATTCCCGGACTCCATCCGGCGCCGACAGAACATAAGGGCCTCGTCGCCTGGGTGGAGCAGATCGCCGCCCTGACCAAGCCGGACCGTGTTCACTGGTGCGACGGTTCGGAGGCCGAGAAGTCCGCCATCATCGCCGAGCTGATCGGCAAGGGCACGCTGAAGGAGCTGGACCAGGCCAAGCGCCCCGGCTGCTACTACGCCGCCTCGGACCCCAAGGACGTGGCCCGCGTCGAGAGCCGCACCTTCATCTGCTCGCAAGACGCCGCCGACGCCGGGCCGACCAACAACTGGTCCGATCCGGCCGAGATGCGCGCGCGCCTGGACGGCCTGTTCGACGGCTGCATGAAGGGCCGGACGATGTATGTCGTCCCGTTCTGCATGGGCCCGCTGGGCTCCAAGATCTCCGCCCTGGGCGTTGAGATCACCGACAGCGGCTATGTCGCCGTGTCGATGGGCATCATGACCCGCATGGGCAAGGGCGCCCTGGACATGCTGGGCGCCGACGGCGTCTTCGTCCCGGCCGTGCACACGCTCGGCGCGCCGCTGGCCGAGGGGCAGGCCGACGTGCCGTGGCCCTGCAACGACGACAAGTGGATCGTCCACTTCCCCGAGACGCGCGAAATCTGGTCCTACGGCTCGGGCTACGGCGGCAACGCCCTGCTGGGCAAGAAGTGCTACGCCCTGCGCATCGCCTCGATCATGGCCCGCGACGAGGGCTGGCTGGCCGAGCACATGCTGATCCTCAAGCTGACCAGCCCCGAGGGCGTGTCCAAATATGTCGCCGCCGCCTTCCCGAGCGCCTGCGGCAAGACCAACCTGGCCATGCTACAACCGGCGCTGGACGGCTGGAAGGCCGAGACGGTCGGCGACGACATCGCCTGGATGCGCTTCGGCGACGACGGCCGCCTTTACGCAGTGAACCCGGAAGCGGGCTTCTTCGGCGTGGCGCCGGGCACCAGCCGCAACACCAACAAGAACGCGCTCGAGACCCTGGCGAAGAACACCGTCTTCACCAACGTCGCTCTGACCGCCGACGGCGACGTCTGGTGGGAAGGCCTGACCAAGGAAGCGCCGGAAGGCCTGACGAACTGGAAGGGCCAGCCGCATGACCCGGCTTCGGGCGAGCCCGCCGCCCACCCGAACGCGCGCTTCGCCGTCTGGGCCGGTCAGTGCCCGTCCATCGCGCCCGAGTGGGAAGACCCCGCCGGCGTGCCGATCGACGCCATCCTGTTCGGCGGCCGCCGCGCCTCGGCCGTGCCGCTGGTGACGGAAGCCTTCGACTGGGAGCACGGCGTCTTCCTGGGGTCGACCGTGGCCTCGGAAGGCACGGCCGCCGCCGAGAACAAGGTCGGCGAGCTGCGCCGCGACCCCTTCGCCATGCTGCCCTTCTGCGGCTACAACATGGGCGACTACTTCGGCCACTGGCTGAAGATGGGTCAGAAGACCGACGCCGCGAAGCTGCCGCGCCTCTTCTTCGTCAACTGGTTCCGCAAGAACGACGAGGGCAAGTTCGTCTGGCCGGGCTTCGGCGACAACGCCCGTGTGCTGAAGTGGATCGTCGAGCGTCTGGAAGGTCAGGCCGAGGCGGTGGACACCCCGGTCGGCCGCGTCCCGTCCAAGGATGCGCTGGACCTGTCGGACCTGACGCTGTCGGACGCCGATCTGAAGATCCTGCTGGATGTCGACGCCGACGTCTGGACCGAGGAAGCGGCTCTGATCCCCGCCTTCTACGAGAAGTTCGGCGATCGCCTGCCCAAGGCGCTGTGGGGCCAGCACGCCGCCCTGACCAAGCGTCTGGAAGAGGCGCGCGCGGCCAAGCTGGCGGCTGAATAAAAGACCGACTTCGACGGTTGAAATCGGGGCGCGGGAGGTCGAAGGACATTCCGTGCCCCTTTCTAATTCTCCCGAACCTTCCTTCGACGCTGTCGTCATCGGCGCGGGCGCTCTGGGCCTGTTCGCGGCGGCGGAGCTGAGACGACGCGGGCGCCGCACGGCGGTGGTCGATCCGGGCGGGGTCAACGCCTCGGCCGTGGCGGCGGGCATGATCGCCCCGGCCATGGAAAGCGCTGTCGACGACCTGCCGCCGGCGACGGCCGAGGTGCTGCGCCGGGCGCGCGACCTGTGGCCCGGTTTCGCCGAGGCGACGGGCGTGCGCCTGTATGGCGATCTGGCGGAATGGCGCGGCGGGAACGTCGCCGAACTGGTCGCGCGGATGCTGGCGCGGGGTTTTCAGCATGACTACGACGCCGCCGCGGCGCGCCTGACGACGCGGGAGGATGCGAAGGTTGATCCGCCGCAGGCCCTGGCTGTCCTGGCGCGGGGGCTGGCCCTCATCGCGGGTCGGGCGCGGGGCGTGGCGCGGGACGGCGAGGGCTGGCGCGTCGAGACGACGGCGGGCGTCGTCCGCGCAGATCATCTGGTTCTGGCCACCGGGGCCGAGGCGGTGGTCGCGGGCCTGCCGCCCGAGGCTCAAGCGCTGATGGCCCTCGTCACGCCGGTTCGCGGTCAGATCGGCCTGGTTTCGGAGGCCCTGGTCGATCACGTCGTGCGCGGGCCGGGGGCCTATGTCGCGCCGATGGGCGAGGGCTGCGTGATCGGGGCGACGATGGAGCCGGGCGAGCGCTCCCTCGTCCCCGACGCCGCGCGTTGCGAGGCCATGCTGGCCGCCGCCTGGGCGGTGCTGGGCCAGGCGCCGCGCCCGTTGACGATCGACTGGCGGGCGGGCGTGCGCGGGACGACGCCGGACGGCCTGCCCATGGCGGGGAAGGTCGCGCCCGGTATGTATTTCGCCCTGGCGCCGCGTCGCAACGGCTGGCTGCTGGGGCCGCTGGTCGGGGCGGTGGTCGCCGACGCGATCGAGGGCCGGCCCGTCGCCGAACCGACCCTCTCTCCGGCGCGCTTTCGTTAATCCTTCGGCGGATCGAAGCGGATCGCCATGGTGACGCGGGCGCCGTCGACCGCCTGGCCGTCCACGGTGCGCGGGCTCAAGCGGAAGTAGCGGCTCAGGCTCATCGCCGCCCGGCCGAACCCCTGATTGCCCGGCGTCTCGGACGTGACCGAACAGCCGGTCAGGCTGCCGTCCACCCGAACCACGCAGGTCAGGTTCGCCACCCCGCCGATGCCGCGCGCCTCGGCGGCGGAAGGATAGGCCCGTATCAGCTGGTCGGCCGTCGGCTTCCTGACCCAGTCGGGGTTGGCGATCACCGGTATGCGCGGCGGCTCGGCCGTCACCGCCGTTCCGGCCGAGGGTTCGGCCGCGGGCGCGGTCAGGTTGATAGCCGGCCCGGCATCGGCGCTGACGACAGGCGCGACCGGAACTTCCAGCGGGGCGACGTCGCTGGGCATGACGCGCTCCGGCCGGTGGATCGGCGGCGTCGGGGCAGGCGGGACCGTCGGCGCGGCTTTGGGCTCGGGCGGCTTGGGCATGGGCAGCAGGTCCACGACCGTCGTCGGCCGTTCCTCCAGCGTGGCGGGCGTCTCGGCCGGTTCGAATCTTTGATGATAAAGCCAGATTCCAGCGCCGACATGCACCAGGGCCGAGGCTCCGATCGCCGCCCACATCCAGCGGGGCAGGGCCTTCTTGCGTTCGTTGAAGTCGAGGGGGCTGACCACGCCGTGGCCGCCGGCGATACGCATCATCATGACTTTACGCGCCTCCTGTCGCGGGCCCTCCCCAGAACCCATGGAACAGAGTTCGCGCTTCCGTTGCGGCCTTAATGTGGCGCTTGCAGTCCTTAACGCCGCCTTCGCGCGTTAGGCTTCTGTTAACCTTGGTTAGCGACCGTTCACCTATGAGCGTGAAATCGATTCCATCATCCGGCGGCGTGGAGGCGGCCATTCGGCGCGCCTCGACCTCGACCGGCGTGGACTTCGATTTCCTGATGAAGACCGCGCGCCGCGAAAGCGCGATGAACCCCAATGCGCGGGCGCCGACCTCCTCGGCCTCGGGCCTGTTCCAGTTCATCGAGCAGACCTGGCTGGCGACGGTGAAGCGGCACGGCGCCAAGCACGGCTACGGCCAGTACGCCGACCTGATCCACCAGGGCGGCGACGGGCGCTGGCAGGTGCGCGGCTCGGCCCGCAACGTGGTGCTGGACCTGCGCTTTGATCCTCAGGCGGCCTCGACCATGGCCGCCGAGCTGACGGCCTCCAACGCCGCCTATCTGCGCGGCCGCACGGGGCGTGAGCCGGGGGCGGGCGACCTCTACGCCGCCCATTTCCTGGGGCCGGCCGGCGCGGCCAAGCTGATCGAGACGGTCCAGGCGCGGCCTCATCTCAATGCGGCGGCCCTGTTCCCCGAGGCGGCCGCGGCCAATCGCTCGATCTTCTATCGCGGCGGTCGTCCGGCCACGGTGGCCGAGGTCCACGCCAACCTGCAGCGCACCGCCGGCGAGGCGTCGCCCGCCCTCGGGGTCGACTCGCCCAAGGGGCCGGACCTCAGCGAAAAGGACCGGATGTTGGCCGCTCGGCTGGATCGGCTGAAACAGGATCAGAGCCTCCTGGCCCTGCTGCTGGGCCAGGACGGCGAAGGGCGCGGCGGCGGGTTCGGCGGCGCCTTCGCCCCGCCTGCGGACAAGGTGGCGTAAAGACCCTCGTTCGGCCTTATTCCTAACGAGGTGTTAACTATGTAACGCTAGGGCTGAAGACTGATTCTTTCGCCAGCCCTGAGCCCTCGAGCCATGACCGCCTACCGCGCCAGACTGACGGAAAGCGACATTCGGCGCCTGATCAAGTCCGACCTCGAGGACGAGCGCGCGGCCGCCGCGCACAAGCTGTGCCGCAGCATGGACCGGATGGCTCTGGATGACGCGGGGCGCGAGGCGGCCAAGAAGATCCTGGCGGTTCTGGCGGCGGACGCGGCCGAACTGGTGCGGCGCGCCGTGGCGGTGACGCTGAAGGCGTCGGACGTCATGCCGCGTGAAACGGCGCGCAGGCTGGCCGGGGACGTCGACAGCGTGGCCCTGCCGATCATCAACTGCTCCCCGGCCTTCAGCGACGACGACCTGATCGAGATCGTGCGCGCGGGAACGGCGCTGCGCCAGGTCGCGGTGGCGTCCCGGCCGCGCGTGCCGCGCGACGTGGCCACGGTCCTGGCCGCCGAGGGGCGGCGCGAGGCGGTCAAGGCGCTGGCCGCCAACGACAACGCCGACCTGTCCGAAGCCGCCCTGGGCATGGTCATCGACCGCTTCAGCGATGCGCCGGAGGTGATCTCGGCCCTGGCCTATCGCCAGGTCCTGCCCTTGTCCGTGACCGAGCGGCTGGTGGTCCTGGCCAGCGACGCGGTGCGTGAACATCTGGTCACCCGCCACGCCGTGGCGCCCGAG
Source organism: Brevundimonas naejangsanensis (assembly GCF_003627995.1). Taxonomy (NCBI): domain Bacteria; kingdom Pseudomonadati; phylum Pseudomonadota; class Alphaproteobacteria; order Caulobacterales; family Caulobacteraceae; genus Brevundimonas; species Brevundimonas naejangsanensis. The sequence continues at coordinate 2,174,929 of NZ_CP032707.1, forward strand.
ACGGCCATCCAGTTCGCCGAGTTCGCGCGCGAGCGGGCGACCGTCGACCTGGTGGATCAGGCGCGGGTCGTCGACGACCTGGCGGGCTTCGTGGCGGGGCTTAACAGCCGCCGCGTGCTGACGCCGTCCTTGCTGCTGCGGGCGCTGGCGCGGGGCCAGATCGGCCTGTTCGAGCACGCCTTGGCCGAGCTGGCGGGCACGCCGCACCATCGCGCCTGGCTGATGGTGCATGACGCCGGACCGCTGGGGCTCAAGGCGATCTATGATCGGGCGGGCCTGCCGCCGCGCCTGTTCCAGGCCTTCCGCGCCGGGGTCGACACCTGGCGCGCCCTGCAGGCCGAGGGCGGGGATACGGGCAGCGCGGCCTTCCGCCAGCGCATGCTGGAGCGGTTCCTGAGCCAGCGGCCCGACGCCGCGCGCGAGGACCTGGCCTATCTGCTGGAGCGGCTGGATCGCCCGGCTGAAGACGGCTGGCGCGGCGCGGTCAGCGCGGCGTAGGGGGACTTGATCCAAAGCCCTCCCTCTCGATGGGGGAGGGTTGGGTGGGGTGGAGGCAGAACGGTTTCTGGAAAGTCTGGGAGACGCCGACGACGCCTCATGCGCCCTTTCAGAAGCGTCGCGCCCGCACCCCCATCCCCATCCTTCCCCCATCGAGGGGGAAGGGTGCAGGAAGTGTGGAGCCCCTCCGGCCCTAGCCCAGGTGCTCCGCCACCCGCGCTTCCAGCGTTTCAGCCAGGACGCGGCCGACCGGGTGGTCGTCGGTCTGGATCTGGTCGCGCACCACGGCCTTGATGGCGTCGATGTGGGCGTCGACCACGGCCAGGGGCGCCTGCATCCGCTTGTCGGCGTCGTCCAGCATCCGACACAGGGATCCGGCGATGCGGGTGACCAGGGGATACTGATAGGTGGCGCCCAGCCCCTTCAGGTCATGGGCGCGGAAATACAGGGCCTCGGCCGTTTCGGACGTATAGCCCTGGCTGCGGATGTCGGTCTGGGCCTTGTCCAGCTTGGACACCTCATCGTTCAGCCACTGGCCGAACTGGGCCGACATGGCCTTCAGCGCCTCTTCCGCCTTGGCGATGGCGCTGGCGTCGATGCCGCCGAAGCCGCCGCCGACCTTGGCGCGCAGGGGATTGGGCGGGCGAATGACTTGGTTGGTCACGGAACGGCTCCTCAACAGCGACGGTCAGTCTGCAAGGAGAGGCTTAAAAACCCGTGACATTCCGGATCAGGCGGAGAATTGCTCGGCCATGACCCGCTCCTCATAGGAGCGCCCGACGTCGAACAGCATGGTCAGGGTGATGTCGCGCCGCTCGCGCACCTCGACGCGCGACACGCCGCGCACCTCGAAATTGTCGGCGGTGGCGCTGACCGGCCGCTTCTCGGGCTCCAGCACGTCGAAGCGCACTCGCGCCGTATGCGACAGCAGGGCGCCGCGCCAGCGCCGGGGCCGGAAGGCGCTGATCGGCGTCAGCGCCAGGCTGGGCGCGTCCAGGGGAATGATCGGCCCGTGCGCCGACAGGTTGTAGGCGGTCGACCCCGCCGGCGTCGCCACCAGGCAGCCGTCGCAGGTCAGTTCCTCCAGCCGCACCTTGTCGTTGATGCTGATGCGCAGCTTGGCGCTCTGGCGGGTCTGGCGCAGCAGGGAGACCTCGTTGATGGCCAGGCCGCTGTGCACCTGGCCGCTCTCGACCCAGGCGTCCATCTGCAGCGGATGCAGCACCGTGCGGTCGGCCTGGGCCAGCCGGTCCAGCAGATCGTCCTCCTCATAGTCGTTCATGAGGAAGCCGACCGAGCCGCGGTTCATCCCATAGACGGGGGTGCGCAGCTGAAGATTGTTGTGCAGGGTCTCCAGCATGAAGCCGTCGCCGCCCAGGGCGACGATGACCTCGGCCTCGGCCGGAGGGACGGAGCCGTAGCGTTCGCTCAGCCGTCTGCGGGCGGCCTCGGCCTCGGGCCGATCGCTGGCGACAAAGTTGATGGCGGTGGGCTGGAACGGGTGAGTCACTCCGCTACGCAAGCGGAGCGAAGGCCCGCTGTCAAACCGAAGGGCTGTCTTCGGGCGCCATCAGCAGACGAAACTCATAGGCCGCCTGGGCGGCGGACCGCTGGGCCGGGCGCCAGGCCTCGCCGTCGGGATCGTGCGGCAGGCCGCGGTTCAGCTGGCGAATCTCGCGCAGCACGGCCGGGAAGGTGGCGCGGTCCAGGCCGGCCGCCGTGCAGGCCAGGAACAGCGGCCGGGCCGTGTCGCCCCGCAGCGCGCGGCGGACCTGCTCCACCTCCAGCCCGCCCAGCAGGGCCAGGGCGTGGACAAAGAGGTCCAGCTTCTGTTCCCGCAGCGCCCGGATCAGGGTGGCGGGGCGTAGTTGATCCGCCGCGTGCAGCTTGGCGGCCAGGCGCGCGGCGGCTTCGTCCGGCGAGGACAAGGCTGCGGCCCGTGCGGCTTCCGACACGGTCTGGTTCAGGCGCGAGGGGTCGAGGTCGAACCGCTCCGAGATCGCCTGCTTCAGGGCGTCTCCGACCCACTGATAGAGGCGCAGGGCCAGATCCTCGCTAAGGGCGGGGTGCCGCGTCAGGGGGGCGCGCAGGGCGGCCATGAAGCGGGCCCCGTCCACCAGGCGGATCATGTCGGCCCCGCTCAGCCGCGCGGTCCGGTTCGAGGCGAGGGCGGTCATGACGGCAGGGTCGCCGCGATCGAGGATGGCGCGCGCCACCTCGGCGCCCAGGCCGGGACGCAGGGCGACCTGGACCTGATGATCCAGCGAGGCCTCGTCCAGCAGGGCCAGAAGGTCGGCGTCCAGCAGCAGGGGGCTGGCGGCGATAACCGGGCGGGCGATTTCGATGGCGTCGGCGGCCAGCAGACGCACCAGGTCGGCCGGCGCCCAGGCCGCGTCGGCCAGGCGCTCGGCCAGGGCGCGACGGATGTCCCGTTCAGCCGCGCGGACCAGGGCGATGAAGACCTCGGTCAGGGCGCCCGGCGCGCGGGTCTGCCCGCCGACCGAATGATAGAGGTCGGCCACGCCGAACAGAAGCCGCTGCTGCTCCTGCGGCGGGCGGCCCGCCGCGAGGTCGAGCAGCTGGTGAAGGCTGGCGAGCGGCAGGGGCTCGTCAGGCCTGGACGGCTCGAACGCCTCGATTGAGCCCACGGAACATCCCCTCGTTGGCGCGGCTGCACGGTCGGGCGGCAGTGTTCGCGCGCGGCGATGAAAACAGGGTTAACCAAGTCTTCCCGCTCATGACTTTCGTCACGGCGTTCGGCGACTTGACGCGGGGCGGGGGCGGGGTGAGGCTCCATCTGAACGCTGATAAGGGGAAGGCTCATGGCGGACGCGGCATTGTCGCTCAAATCCCAGGTGTCCGAGGCGGAGTGGAAGGCGCGGGTCGAACTGGCCGCCCTCTATCGGCTGGTGGCGTTGCAGGGGTGGGACGACATGATCTTCACCCACATCTCGGCGCGTGTGCCGGGGCCGGAAAAACATTTCCTGATCAATCCCTATGGCTGGTATTTCGATGAAATTACAGCCTCTTGCCTGGTGAAGGTCGACCTCGACGGCAACATCGTCCAGGACACGACCAGCTTCATCAACCCGGCGGGCTTCACCATCCACTCGGCGGTCCACGCCGCGCGCGATGACGCCCATTTCGTCATCCACCTGCACACCGTGAACGGCGTCGGCGTGGCGGCGCAGAAGGACGGGCTGCTGCCGATCAGCCAGAACGCCTGCCTGCTGCAGCATCAGGTGGCTTATCATGGCTATGAAGGCCTGGCCCTGCACCACGAGGAGCGCGAACGCCTGGTGGCCGATCTGGGCGACAAGCCGCTGATGTTGCTGCGCAATCATGGAACCCTGGCGGTCGGCGAAACGGCGGCTCAGGCCTGGGTGGGCATCTTCTTCCTCGAGCGCGCCTGCGCCCAGCAGGTGGCCGCCCTCTCGGCTGGGCGCGACAACGTCCTGATCGCTCCCGACGCCGCCCAGGCCGAGACGAAGGAGCAGGGACGGGGGATCGGCTTCGTCTCGGCCCTGGCCTGGCCGGGCGCCTTGCGGCAGTTGGAGCGGAAGTCGCCCGGTTACGACGAGTGATCCGGGCGGGGGGCGGCCCTTTCTGGGGGCGAAGCGTCGGCCTTCTGGCCGGCCTGGCGGCGCTGTCGTCGGCCGAGACGGCGGGCGCCGGCGCCTGGAACCTGCCCAAGGGCGAAGGGCAGGCCATCGTCAAATATGAAGGCATCCGCGCCGACGCGGCCTTTTCGCCTGATGGGAGACGGGTCGATCTGCCGGGCGGACGACGCGACAGCGCGGCTTCCGTCCTGGTCGAATACGGGCTGGACGACCGCTTCACCCTGCAGATGAAGGGCGAGGGGCAGGACGGACGCGACGCCTATGTCGACTATCAGGCGCTCGGTCCGCTTGAGATCGGCGTCCGCTGGCAGGCCTATCGCGACGATCACAACGTCGCCGCCGTCTATGTCGGATACGCCCAGGGCGGCGCGGGGCGCAACGCGGGTTATGCCCTGCCCGGCGCGGGCGACAGCGACTGGGAGGTCCGCGCCCTGGCCGCCCGCGCCTTCGGCGGCGAGGGCGGCTGGCTGGGGCAGGGCGGCTTTATCGAGGTCCAGGCGGCGCGACGCTGGCGTGGCGGCCTGCCGGACGAGACGCGGCTGGACCTGACGGCAGGCCTGCATCTGAATGGCGACTGGATGGCGCTGGGGCAGGTCTTCAGCGGCGCCGCCGAGGGCGAAGCGGGGGCGCGCTGGCTGTCGATGGAAACCTCCATGGTCCGCCGGTTCGGCGATTGGAGGCTGCAGGCCGGATGGCGTCAGGCTGTTTCGGGACGCGAAATTCCTGCGGGCCAAGGGCCGGTCGTCGGAATCTGGCGTCGATTTTAGTCTGGAAATCCGCGACGGAATCCGACCTTTCCTGCGTTACAGATACTTTATTTGCGTAACGGCGGTGACCCGTTAAGCGGGAGCGCTTGTTGTCGGGGAGACTGCGTCGCGTGTTCAAACGCCATTTTTTCATTATCGGCGCGGCCTGCGTATTCGGGCTGATGATCGTGGCGGCGGTCCTCAAGATCGCCTTCAGCGACGGCGATGCGGGCAAGCAGCGGGGGCCGGGGGGACCCGGCGGCGGTCGCGGCCAGGTGGTGGCCGAGGTCGTGGCGAGCCCACGTGAATTCGCTGATCAGATCCGGGTGCTGGGCGTCGCGCGCAGCCGCCGCTCGGTCAACATCACCTCGAACACGACCGAGCTGGTGACGCGGGTCATGTTCACCGACGGTCAGGCCGTAGCGGCGGGGGCGCCCCTGGTCGAACTGCAGGCGCGCGAGGAAGACGCCGATCTGATCCGCGCCCGGGCCCAGCTGGAAAGCGCTCAGCGCGACTACGACCGCTACCGCATCCTGGCCGAGCGCGGCGTGGCGCCGCGCGTCCTGGCCGAGACGGCCGAGACGGCGCTGAAGACGGCCCAGGCGGCGGTGGCCGCCGCCGAGGCCCGTCGCGGCGACCGCATCCTGCGCGCGCCCTTCGCCGGCGTCCTGGGGCTGACTTCGGTGACGCCGGGCACCCTGATCTCGCCGGGTTCGGTCATCACCACCCTGGACGACACTGGCGGCATCCGCGTCGACTTCCCCCTGCCGGAGCGCTACCTCGGCGTCCTGCCGGTGGGCGCGCCGATCACGGCGACGTCCGACGCCTTCCCCGGCGAGGCCTTCAACGGCCGCATCGCCCTGCTGGACACCCGCGTCAACGAGCAGACCCGCGCCGTCATCGCCCGGGCCGAGTTTCCCAATCCCGGCAATCGCATCCGCCCCGGCATGATGATGCGCGTCGCCGTGCACCAGGGCCGCCGCCAGAGCCTGGCCGTGCCCGAGGCGGCGGTTCAGTACGAAGGCCCCGGCGCCTTCGTCTATCGGATCGCGCGCGGTGAGAAGGGCATGACGGCCCAGCGGGTCGAGGTCCAGACCGGCGCCGTCGAGGGCGGTTATGTCGAGATCGTCTCGGGCTTGGCCAACAACGACCATGTGATCGCCTCGGGCCTGAACCGCATCCAGCCGGGCGCCCCCGTGCGCGTCCAGGGCGGCGAGGGCGAGGCCGGAAGCCATAAGGGCGGCGCCCGCGCACCGCAGGCGGCCCGCAAATGATGCTGTCCGATGTCTCGGTCCGGCGCCCCGTCTTCGCGGCGGTGGCGGCGATCGTCCTGTGCGTGATCGGCCTCGCGGCCTTCTTCTTCCTGCCGGTGCGCGAGCTGCCCGACGTGGACCCGCCGATCGTCTCGGTCAGCACCAGCTACGCCGGCGCCTCGGCCGAAGTGATCGAGAGCCGGATCACCGAGCCGATCGAGCAGCAGATCGCCGGCATCCAGGGCGTCCAGAGGATCACGTCGAACAGCCGGGACGGTCGGTCGAACGTGAACATCGAGTTCTCGCTGGACCGCAACATCGACGACGCGGCCAACGACGTGCGCGACCGCATCTCGCGCGTGCTGGGCCGCCTGCCGGACCAGGCCGACCCGCCGGAAGTGGCCAAGGCCGATTCCGACAGCCAGCCGATCCTCATCATGTTCCTGCGTTCCACCACCATGGATCGGCTGGAGCTGACCGACTACGCCCGCCGCTATCTGGTCGACCGCTTCGCCACCGTGCCGGGCGTGGCCCAGGTCAACATCTTCGGGGAGCAGCGCTACGCCATGCGCATCTGGCTGGACGCCGGGGCCATGGCCGCGCGCGGCCTGACCGTCACCGACGTCGAGAACGCGCTCAACAGCCAGAACGTCGAACTGCCGGCCGGCGCGCTGGAATCGACCCAGAAGGACTACACGGTCCGCGTCGCGCGCAACTACGCCAATCCTGCGGACTTCGCCCAGCTGCCCATCGGCAACCGGGGCTCCGCTTCGACCGCCACGGGCTCGCAGGCGTCGGGCACCCTGGGCGCCGCCGCGGCGGCCATGACCAACGGCGTCACCGGCGCCCTGATCGGCAACGCCGCCTATGTCACCCGCCTGGGCGACATCGCCCGCATCGAGGAGGCCCCTGCCGAGGCGCGTCGCCTGTTCCGCGGCAACGGCGTCGACCAGATCGGCCTGGCCGTCACCCGCCAGGCCCAGTCCAACGACCTGCAGATCTCCAAGGGCGTCCGCGACCTGATGGAGGAGGTCCGCCACAGCCTGCCGCCCGGCACGACGCTGGAGGTCGGGTCCGACAACTCGGTCTTCACCTCCCATGCCATCGACGAGGTGTGGATCACCATCGGCATCTCCATGGCCCTGGTGGCCCTGGTCAACTTCGTCTTCCTGGGCAGCCTGCGGGCGGCGATCATCCCGTCGGTGGTGGCGCCCATCTGCCTGCTGTCGACCTTCATCGTCCTGGCGCCGCTGGGCTTCTCGCTGAACCTGCTCACCCTGCTGGCCCTGGTGCTGGCCATCGGCCTGGTCGTCGACGACGCGATCGTGGTGGTCGAGAACATCCAGCGTCGCCTGGATCACGGCGAGCCGCCCCTGGTGGCCGCCGAGCGCGGGGCGCGCCAGGTCTTCTTTGCCGTCGTGGCCACGACCATCGTGCTGCTGTCGGTGTTCGCGCCCCTGCTATTCCTGCCGGGCTACGTCGGGCGCCTGTTCGTCGAGCTGGCGGCGGCCATCGCCGCGGCCGTGGCCTTCTCGGCCTTCCTGGCGCTCAGCCTGTCGCCCATGCTGGCGTCCAAGATCCTGAAGCCGGCCCAGACCGGCGGCTGGCTGGCCCGCCGCGTCGACGTGGCCATGGAGACGCTCAAGAGCTCCTACGCCGCCTCGCTGGACGCGCTTCTGGGGCGGCGCATCGCCGTCGTAGGCGTCGGCGCCCTGATCCTGCTGGTCGCGGGCGGAGCGACCGGCATCTTCCTGACCCTGCCGAACGAACTGGTGCCGGGCGAGGATCGGGGCCGGGTCGGCATCCGCGTCCAGGGGCCCGAGGGCTCGGGCTTCGACTACACGCGCCAGATCATGCTGGGGCTGGAGCCGATCCTGGCTGAATACCGCGAGAAGGGCGAGGTCGACTCCTACCTGATCTCGGCGCCGGGCTTCGGCGGCGGCAGCTACAACTCGGGCAACGCCAGCCTGACCCTGGTCGACTGGTCCCAGCGCGAGCGTTCGGCCGACGAGATCGCCCAGGAGATCAACGGCAAGCTGCGCAACCAGACGGGCGCCCAGGTCAACGCCTCGACCCCCGGCGCCTTTCAGCGCGGCGGCGGCAACTCCAACTCGGTCGAGATGATCGTTACCGGGGCGGAATACCCGGCCATCTATAACTGGCTGCAGCCCATCCTGGCGGCGGCTCAGGAGAACCCCGGCTTCTCGCGTCCGCGCCTGAACTATGAGCCGAACGCCCCGCGTCTGCTGGTCGACGTCGATCCGCAGAAGGCGGCGGCCCTGGGCGTCTCGTCCCAGCAGATCGGCCGCAGCCTTGAGACCATGTTCGGTTCGCGCCGCGCCACGACCTACATTAAGGGCGGCCAGGAGTATGACGTCATCCTCCAGACCGACCGCGACAACCGGCGCGACGTGTCGAACCTGGAGGCGCTCTACGTCTCCACCGGCACGGGCCAGCTGGTGCCGCTGTCGGCGGTGGTGACGACCAAGACCTCGGGCGACACGCCGGAGCGCCGTCGCCTGGACCGCCAGCGGTCCATCACCCTTCAGGCCGACCTGAACCCCGGCATGACCATCGACGACGCGGTGCGCTTCCTGAACGCCGAGGCGGCCAAGCAGCCGCAGGGCGTGACCAACACCCGCTGGGGCGGCGCGGCCCGCGACCAGCAGGAGGCGGGCGGCGCCGTGGGCTGGGCCTTCGGCCTGGCGCTGCTGCTGGTCTTCCTGGTGCTGGCGGCCCAGTTCGAGAGCTGGATCACCCCGGCGGTCATCATGCTGACCGTGCCCCTGGCGGCGGCGGGCGGGCTGTTCGGCCTGTTGATGGCGGGCTCCAGCCTGAACATCTACAGCCAGATCGGCCTAATCATCCTGATCGGGGTCGCGGCCAAGAACGGCATCCTGATCGTGGAGTTCGCCAACCAGCTGCGCGACCAGGGCCGGAGCATCCGCGAGGCCATCATCGAGTCCTCGTCCCTGCGCCTGCGCCCGATCATCATGACCTCGATCGCCACCGCCTTCGGCGCCCTGCCGCTGGTGCTGTGGCAAGGCGCGGGGGCGGGCAGTCGCCAGACCATCGGCGTGGTGATCTTCTCCGGCGCCATGTTCGCGACGGTGCTGACCCTTTTCGTGGTGCCGGTGATCTACGGCGTCCTGGCGCGCTTCACCAAGTCGCCGGAATACACCGCCCGCAAGATCGCGGAATGGGAGGCCCAGGAGGTCGAGGCCAAGCCGGCCGCGGCCGACTGAGGCGACCAAAACCCTTCTCCCCTTGTGGGAGAAGGTGGGCCCGAAGGGCTCGGATGAGGGGTCTCTCCACCATCGGATGAGGGGCTGCTAGGGGACCTCCCGCAACCCCTCATCCGTCTGGCTACGCCAGCCACCTTCTCCCGCAAGGGGAGAAGGACGTTACTTCTCTTTCGACTTGTAGCCCGTCTCGACCTTCAGGAAGGCGATCACATCGCGGCGGTCGGTCGCGTCGGGCAGGCCGGCGAAGCTCATCTTGTTGCCGGGCAGGAAGGTGCGCGGGTTCTGCAGCCAGTGGTCCAGCTTCTCGGCGTCCCACACGAAGTCCGCCGTGCGCAGGGCGTGGGAATAGCCGTATTTGTCCAGCGCCCCGGCCTTGCGTCCGAAGACGCCGTACAGGTTCGGCCCGGTCATGTTCGGCCCGCCCGGCGTGATGGTGTGGCACGAGCGGCAGCGGGCGAAGGCGCGGCGGCCGTTGTCCAGGTCGCCCGCATTGTAGGGGGCGGGTAAAGCGGCCAGCAGGGCGGCCCTCTCCGCGTCGCCCGGCGCGGCGGGCGCCTCGGCCTTTCCGGCGGGCTTGTCCGGCGTCTCGCCGCAGGCGGCCAGGGCCAGACCGACGGCGGCGATGGGAGCCAGGAAGCGGGCGGAGCGAGGGAAGAGGGCGTGCATGACGGTCTCCTTAAACCAGGCTTCTGGATGAACCGATCGGCATTTGGTCGCAATGGCTGCTGGACGCGAACCGTTCGCAGCTGATAATCACTGTCAACAAATCGAATGAAGCGGCGCCCGGCGCCGTCGTTACGAGCGCCATGACCGACACCATCAAACTCAGCCAGGCCCGCCGGGGCGATCGCGGCGTCATCGTGCAGGTCGGCGCTCACTGCCACCATCAGGAGCATGAGGTCGAGCTGGAGCGTCGCCTGCTGGAGCTGGGATTCGTCGAGGGCGCCCGCGTCGAACTGCTGCACGAAGGCCTGTTCGGCCGCGATCCCATCGCCATCAAGGTCGACGACATGCGCGTGGCCCTGCGTCGGCACGAGGCCGCCAACCTGACCGTGCGTCTCGATGGGGCGTCGGCCTGATGGACATGGCTGTGCGCACCGCCCGCGTCGCCCTGGTCGGCAATCCGAACAGCGGCAAGACCGCCCTGTTCAACGCCCTAACCGGCGCCCACCAGAAAGTGGCCAACTACGCCGGCGTCACGGTCGAGCGGAAAGAGGGCCGCGTTCACGCCGCCGACGGCCGCGTCCTGTCGGCGCTGGACCTGCCGGGCACCTATTCCCTGCGGGCGCGCAGCCTGGACGAGGAGGTGGCGCGCGACGCCGTCCTGGGCGCCCTGCCGGGCGAGACGCCGCCGGACGTGGTGGTCTGCGTGGCCGACGCCACCAATCTGCGCCTGGTGCTGCGGCTGGCGTTGGAGCTTAAGCAGGTCGGGCGGCCGATGGTGCTGGCGCTCAACATGTACGACATCGCCCAACGCCAGGGGCTGCGCATCGATCTGGAGCGCCTGTCGCAGGAGCTGGGGGCGCCTGTCGTCACCACGGTGGCGACGCGCCGTCGCGGCATCGCCGAACTGGTCGCCGCGGCCCAGGCTCAGGTCGACGCGGCCGTCGGCGAGACGCACAGCCAGTGGCACGCCCCCTCGGCCGCCGAAATTCGCGCCGCCCACCGCGAGGCCGAGCGCATCATGAAGGCCTGCGTACGCCCGCCCGAGCGCCCCGACACCCTGACGGGCAAGATCGACAGCGTCCTGCTGCATCCGGTCGCCGGCCTGGCGATCCTGCTGGCCGTGCTGTTCGTCATGTTCCAGGCCGTCTTCGCCTGGGCCGAACCCGCGATGCAGGCCATCGAGGCCGGGTTCGCCCTGCTGGGGCAGGGCGTGGCCGCCTTCCTGCCCGACGGCCTGTTACAGAGCCTGATCGTCGACGGCCTGATCTCGGGCGTTGGCAGCGTGCTGGTCTTCCTGCCGCAGATCCTGATCATCTTCCTGTTCATCATCCTGCTGGAAGACTTCGGCTACATGGCCCGCGCGGCCTTCCTGATGGACAAGATCATGGGCGGGGCGGGGTTGCACGGCCGCGCCTTCATCCCCCTGCTGTCCAGCTTCGCCTGCGCCATTCCCGGCATCATGGCCACGCGGGTGATCGAGGCCAAGCGCGACCGCCTGACCACCATCCTGATCGCGCCGCTGATGACCTGTTCGGCGCGGATTCCGGTCTACACCCTGATCATCGCCGCCTTCATTCCGAGCGAGACGGTCTGGGGCTTCGCCAATCTGCAGGGGCTGGTGATGTTCGGCCTCTATGCGTCCGGCATCGTCAGCGCGCTTCTGGTGTCCCTGGTCATCCGCAAGGTGTTCTGGCGCGGCGCGGTCGAGCCCTTCATGATGGAGCTTCCGGCCTACAAGGTTCCCGATCTCAAGAGCGTGCTGTTCAATCTTTGGCTGCGCGCCAGGATTTTCCTGCGCCGGGCGGGGCGGATCATCCTGCCCTTGATGATCATCGTCTGGGCGCTGTCGACCTTCCCCTATCCGCCGGAGGGGGCGACGGGGCCGGCCATCGACTATTCCGTCGCCGGCATGATCGGCAAGGCGCTGGAGCCCCTCTTCGCCCCCATCGGCTTCAGCTGGCAGATGGTGGTGGCCCTGGTGCCCGGCATGGCCGCGCGCGAGGTGGCCGTCGCCGTCCTGGGCACGGTCTATGCCGTCGCGGGGGCCGAGGAGAATGTCGGCGCCCTGGCCACCGTCCTGGCAGGCCAATGGTCCCTGGCCACCGGCCTGGCCTTCCTGGCCTGGTACGTCTTCGCGCCCCAGTGCCTGCCGACGCTCGGCGTGGTGCGCCGCGAGACCGGCTCGCTGAAATGGACGCTGATCATGGTCGGCTACATGTTCGGCCTGGCCTATCTGGCGGCCTTGATCGTCTATCGCCTCGCCGTGGCCCTCGGCGGGGGCTGAGGGCTTTTCCTCGCCATGACATGGGGAGGGGGACCGCCCCGGGTCTCGCCTGCGGCGAGCCCGAGGACAGGCTATGCGGTGGAGCGGCTTTACGGCGGCGGAACCCAGCGGCCTCCCCATGAAATGGGGAGGAGAAAGTCAGCGACCGGTCGTGAGCTTCACCACGATATGCGCGGTCGTATCCACGATGGCCTCGGCCGTGTCGGCGCGGCGCATCAGGCCGAACCCGGCCGCGACGGACTCCACCAGGTTGGCGGTCTCATAGGAGGTCAGCCGGGGGTTCAGCCCCTCGGGGTGCAGGCCGCTGGCGTGGGCCTGGGCGATGCGGCGCTCCAGCGCCAGGTGCAGGCGGCGCAGGCGACGGATGCGGCTTTCGGCGAACTGGGGGTCGCCCATGTCGGCCAGCATGTGTTCGACCCGCAGCACGGGGCCGTGGTCGTTCCACAGCGCCAGCACCTCCAGCACATAGGCGCGGGCGGCCTCGAAGGCGCGGTCGCCGGACCAGTCGGCGTGGATGTGGGCGGCCAGGCGCTGGAAGTCCTCGCCCGCCTCCTCGCACAGGATCAGCAGGCCTTCCTCGACCGAGGCGAAGTAGGTGTAGAAGGTCGGCGCCGACACCCCGGCCGCCGCTGCCACGTCGGCGGGCCGGATTTCGCCCAGGTGCTTGGTGTTCAGCAGGTCGCGCATGGCGTCCAGCAGGGCGCGGCGGGTGCGCGCTCCGCGGGTTCGGATCCTGTGACCCAGCTTGTTGGTCGTGTCGGACATGAGGCGGCGGCTGGACGGTGCGATGCGCGTCAGGTTCGACCCGCACGCCTTGATGTCCAAGGCCTAGCGGCTTCCGCCCAGCGCCACAAGCGCGCGGCCCGGCCCGCAGCTTGGTCGCACGTCGCGAGATTCACGGGGCGGGTGGTGCCGGTTGCAGGGATCGAACCCGCGACCTTCGGTTTACAAAACCGCTGCTCTACCAGCTGAGCTAAACCGGCGTGGCCCGCCTTATGCTGGCGGAATCTCTTCGACGCAAGCATGCTGGGGCCATGCTTGTGCTGCCTTATCTCGCGCCCATCGTCATGCTGGCGCTATCCAACGTCTTCATGACCTTCGCCTGGTACGGCCATCTGAAATTCGGGGCCAAGCCGCTGTGGATCGTGGTCCTGCTCAGCTGGGGCATCGCCTTCTTCGAATACTGGCTGGCCGTGCCCGCCAATCGCATCGGCCATCAGGTCTATTCGGCGGCCGAGCTGAAGACCATGCAGGAGGTGATCACCCTGCTGGTCTTCGCGATCTTCTCGGTGCTCTACCTGGGCGAGAAGCTGACGGTGAACCACATGGTCGGCTTCGGCCTGATCGCCGGCGGCGCCTTCTTCATCTTCAAGGGGCCGCTGTAGGGGGGGGCGTCAGTCCAGCTCGGCCGCGATGCGGGCGGCGAGAAGCTTGAGTTGCTCCGCGTCGGCCATGGGGGCGTGGCCGTGGCCCTTCATCGGGCGGTCGGCCCAGCGCGGGACGATGTGGAAATGCAGGTGGAAGACCGTCTGGCCGCCCGCCTCGCCGTTGAACTGCATCAGGCTGAGCCCCTCGGGCTTCAGCGCCTTCTCGACCGCGCGGGCCGTGCGCTGCACCGCCGCCATCAGGCGCGACAGGGCCTCGGGCTCGATCTCCAGGATGGTGCGGGCGGTCGAGGTCTTGGACACGACCAGGACGTGGCCCTCGGACTGCGGAAACACGTCCATGAAGGCCAGGACGTCGTCGTCCTCCCACACCTTCACGCAGGGCATGTCGCCGCGCAGGATTCTGGCGAAGATGTTGTCCGGGTCGTAGGCGCCGTGAAGGCTCATTCATTCCTCCTTCGGTGTGGAGGGCCAGCCTAGCAGGCGTTTCGCGTCGACGCACGGAGCCGATCGCCGCCTCGCGCGCTTATATGGCCAAGGTTCAACCCGTCGGAGGCGCTCATGCTGGGGTTCATCGTTCAGGCCGTGGTGACGGCGATCGGTCTGTGGCTTGCCGCCAAGGTCGTGCCGGGGGTGGACTTCACCTCGACAGGCTCCCTGGTCGCGGCGGCGGTCATCCTGGGCGTGGTCAACGCCTTCGTGCGGCCGGTGATGATCGTGCTGACCCTGCCGCTGACCATCGTCACCTTCGGCCTGTTCCTGCTGGTGGTGAACGCCGCCATGATCGGGCTGACCGCCATGTTTCTGGGCGGCTTCGTCGTCAACGGCCTGTGGGCGGGCATCGGCGCGGCCATCGTCACCGGCGTGGTCAGCTGGATCGCCGGCGCCCTGTTCGGCGGGATGGACGAGCGCGCCTAGGGAATTATCCGGGTAATATTGACTCAATTTATATCGTCCGGGTAAATCCATCCGCGTTGAGCGAACGAGGATGGATATGACGACGCTGTGCACGGCCTTCGCGGGCCACAGGATGATCGCGGCCGGGCCGCTGGCCGAGGTCGCGGCGGCGGCGAAGGCCGCCCATGACGCGGGGCAGGCGGCCTTGGTCTTCAATGACGAAGACGCTCGGCCGCTTGATCTGGACCTGCGCGGCGACGTGGAGGCCGTGCTGGCGCGCCTGCCGGCCACGCCGGAGCCGGAGAAGCGGGGGCCGGGCCGCCCGCGGCTGGGGGTGACGGCGCGGGAGGTGACGCTGCTGCCGCGCCATTGGGACTGGCTGGCGTCGCAGCCCGGCGGGGCGTCTGTCGCCCTGCGCAAACTGGTCGAGGCGGCCATGCGCGAGGCCGAGGGGCCGGACCGGATGCGCCTCAGCCGCGAGGCGGCCTATCGTTTCATGACCGCCGTGGCGGGCGATCTGCCGGGCTATGAGGAGGCGGTGCGGACGCTGTTCGCGGGCGACTGGACGGCCTTCGACGCCCACATCGAGGCTTGGCCCGCGGATGTGCGCGATTACGCCCGGCGGCTGGCCGAACCGGCGCGGCGCAACGGCCAGGGACGTTGAGCGTCCCTGATCGCGGGATCAGCTGGGGCGAACCACCATGCAGCTGACGCGGCGTTCCGCCAGGGCGGCGCAGGCCGACTCGGCCGCCTGCTGGGTCATGCCCGTGAAGCGCGAGCGGTACCAGCCGTTCGCCGTCTGCACGTCGCGCTGGGCGGTCGAGAACTGGTCGCGGAAGCGGCGGCTGACGTCGTTCAGCCAGTCGCGGGCCACGGCTTCCTCGCGGAAGGCGCCGACCTGAACGGTCCAGCGGCCCGCCGGGGCGGCGGCAGGGGCGGCCTTGTCCGGGGCAGCACGCGCCGGAGCGGAGCGAGCGGGGGGGGCGGACGCTCCGCCGTTCAGCGCGGCGGTCAGGGTCTCGGGCGGGCGGTTCTCGGCGCGACGGGCCGAGGGCGGGGGCGTCACCTCGGTCGGCAGGGTGCGCGGCGCCGGGCCGGCGACGAGGGCGACCTCGGTCGTGGAGCCGACGCCTTCGCCGTCCTCGTCGGACAGGGAGGCGTAGGCCACGGGGGCCGCAGGCTCGGCGCTGACGCCATAGCCGCGCTGTTCGAAGAAGGCCTGGGCCAGCTGGATGCGCTCGCCCTGGCCGCGACGGCGCTGGACCTCGAAGCCCGTGTCCATCAGTTCGGCGACGTGCGCGTTGCGGCTGGCGGTCGAGCGGCCGCCCATGACGATGGTGATCAGCCGCTTGCCGTCGCGCACCGAGGACGCCGCCAGATTGTAGCCCGAGGCGTTGGTGAAGCCGGTCTTGATGCCGTCATAGCCGCGGCCGGTGGCCAACAGACCGTTGGTGTTCCGATAGTCGCGGCCGTTGTAGTACCAGTCGTGCAGGCCGAGGTAGCGATAGTACTGCGGATAGTCGCGCATGACCGCGCGGCTGAGAATCGACAGGTCGCGCGCCGTCGTCGCCTGACGCGTGTCGGGCAGGCCGTTGGCGGTGGTGAAGCGGGTGTCCTCCATCCCCAGTTCGCGGGCCTTCTCGGTCATCATCTGGGTGAAGCGGCCTTCGGAGCCGCCGATGTGTTCGGCGATGACCACGGCCATGTCGTTGGCGCTGCGCACGGCGGTGGCGCGCATGGCGTCATCCAGGCTGATCGACTGGCCGGCGGCCAGGCCCAGCTTGGACGGCGGCTGGGAGGCGGCGCGCGGCGAGACGGTCAGGTTGTCGGTCAGCTTGACCTTGCCAGACTCCAGCGCCTCGAAGGTCAGATACAGGGTCATCACCTTGGTGATGGAGGCCGGATAGCGCCGGGCGTCGGCGAAGCGCGAGAACAGCACCTCGCCCGAGGCGGCGTCCACGACGATGGCGGCGTAGCGGCTGTCCGACGACTGGGCGACCGGCGGCGCCACGCCCACGGTCGGCGTCAGGACGATCCCGCCCAGGACCAGGGCGGCCAGGAAACGTCGGCGGAAGAGGGCGTTCATGGGCAAGCTACTAGCCTCGTCACTGTGGCGCGAAGACGGCTCGGATCACGCACGTTACAAAGGCTAACATCGACCCCTGCGGTTTCGAGAGGGTTAACGGGCCGTCAACGGAGTTGTGATCGCGACGCGCATGGCTAGGTGATCGTCGATCATATTGTGCGTTGCACAAATTTCACTTGCAGTCTTTTCGCACGTGCACCATATCGCCGTTGTCGCGACGGGTCCGCCTGTCGCAGGAACCTTTCGCTTCAGGAGACTCCCCATGGCTGACGCCGCCGAGACCGTGAAGAAGACCGTTGAACAGACCGCCGCCAAGGCCAAGGCCCAGGCTGAATCCATCCAGGCCGCCGGCGCCAAGGCGTTCCGCGAAGGCGTGGACAAGTCGGTCGCCTCGCTGACCGAGCTGAACGCCCAGGGCAAGAAGAACCTGGAAGCCGTGGTCGAGTCCGCCGCCGCCGCCCAGAAGGGCGCCGAGGCCCTGTCGCAACAGGCCCTGGCCTACTCCAAGAAGTCCTGGGAAGACGGCGTCGCCGCCGCCCAGTCCTTCTCGCAGGCCCGCTCGGTGCAGGAACTGTTCGAACTGCAGACCAACTGGGCCAAGTCGGCCGCCGAGGCCTATCTGGCCGAGTTCGGCAAGGCGACCGAGACCCTGACCGCTTCGGTCAAGGACAGCTTCAAGCCGATCAACGAGCGCGTCTCGGCCACGGTCGAGCAGTTCCAGGCCGCCCGCTAAGGCCTCATCCTCGCATCAGGCTCGTGCTTCGAGGCCCCGGCGGAAACGTCGGGGCCTTTTCGCGTTTTCGACTTCAACAGGACGTGCGCGACACGGCGTCGGACTGGACGGCTCTACAAATCAGGCCATCATTCCCTATCTGATCCATCGAATCTTCCCCGCGACCACGGACTACGAATGCCTAACAGACGGCCAGGTGAACAAGGCGGAGCCCCCGGCGTCGCCGTCGTCACCCAGACAAAGCCGAAACTTCAGCGGCCCTCGCTCTATCGAGTGCTGATCCTGAACGACGACTACACGCCGATGGAATTCGTCGTCTACGTGCTGGAGCGGTTCTTCCAGAAGAACCGCGAGGACGCGACCCGCATCATGCTGCACGTGCACCAGCATGGCGTCGGGGTCTGCGGCGTCTTCACCTATGAGGTGGCCGAGACCAAGGTCGCCCAGGTGGTCGAGACGGCGCGACGTCACCAGCACCCTCTGCAATGCACGATGGAAAAGGACTGAGAGGAACCTGCCATGCCCTCGTTTTCCCGTCCTCTCGAAGAGACCCTGCACCGCGCGGTCCACTACGCCAACGAGCGCCGGCATGAGTACGCCACGCTCGAACACCTGCTGCTGGCCCTGATCGACGATCCCGACGCCTCGGCCGTGATGACGGCCTGCAACGTCGACCTGGGCGCGCTGAAGGGGGCGCTGACCTCCTATGTCGACAACGACCTGGCCGCCCTGGCCACGGCCGACGGCGATGACGCCAAGCCGACCGCCGGCTTCCAGCGCGTGATCCAGCGCGCGGTGATCCACGTCCAGTCGTCGGGCCGGGAAGAGGTGACCGGCGCCAATGTCCTGGTCGCCATCTTCTCCGAGCGCGAAAGCCACGCGGCCTACTTCCTGCAAGAGCAGGACATGACGCGCTATGACGCGGTCAACTTCATCGCCCACGGCATCGCCAAGAAGGCCGGCGCCAACGAAGCCCGCGCGGCCCGCGGCGCCAGCCCCGAGGAGGCCGAGGACGGCGCGGTCGTCAAACAGGGCGGCGAGGCCCTGGAAGCCTATTGCATCGACCTCAACGAGAAGGCCCGAAAGGGCAAGATCGACCCCCTGATCGGCCGCCAGGCCGAGGTCGAGCGCTCGATCCAGATCCTGTGCCGCCGCACCAAGAACAACCCCCTGCTGGTCGGCGACCCCGGCGTCGGCAAGACCGCCATCGCCGAAGGCCTGGCCCGCAAAATCGTCAACGGCGAGGTGCCCGACGTCCTGAAGGACGCCACCATCTACAGCCTGGACATGGGCGCCCTGCTGGCCGGCACCCGCTATCGCGGCGACTTCGAGGAGCGGCTGAAGCAGGTCGTCAAGGAGCTGGAGAACCACGACAACGCCGTGCTGTTCATCGACGAGATCCATACGGTGATCGGCGCGGGCGCGACCTCGGGCGGAGCGATGGATGCGTCGAACCTGCTGAAGCCGGCGCTGGCGTCGGGGACCCTGCGCTGCATGGGCTCGACCACCTACAAGGAGTACCGCCAGCATTTCGAGAAGGACCGCGCCCTGGTGCGCCGCTTCCAGAAGATCGACGTCAACGAGCCGACGGTCGAGGACACGGTGAAGATCCTCAAGGGTCTGAAGACGACCTACGAGACCCACCACAAGCTGCGCTACACGGACTCGGCCATTCGCACGGCGGTCGATCTGTCGGCGCGCTACATCACCGACCGCAAGCTGCCGGACAAGGCCATCGACGTGATCGACGAGGCGGGGGCGTCGCAGATGCTGCTGCCGGAATCCAAGCGCAAGAAGGTCATCGGCCAGAAGGAGGTCGAGGCCGTCATCGCCAAGATGGCCCGCATCCCGCCCAAGTCCGTGTCCAAGTCGGACACCGAGGCGCTGCGCGAGCTCGAAACCGACCTGAAGCGCGCGGTCTTCGGCCAGGAACAGGCCATCGAACAGGTCTCGGCGGCGATGAAGCTGGCGCGAGCGGGTCTGCGCGACCCGAACAAGCCCATCGGCGCCTTCCTGTTCAGCGGCCCGACCGGCGTCGGCAAGACCGAGGTGGCCAAGCAACTCGCCGCCACCCTGGGCATCGAGATGCAGCGCTTCGACATGTCGGAATACATGGAGCGTCACACGGTCAGCCGCCTGATCGGCGCGCCGCCGGGCTATGTCGGCCATGACCAGGGCGGCCTGCTGACCGACGCCGTGGACCAGCATCCGCACTCGGTGGTCCTGCTGGACGAGATCGAGAAGGCCCACCCGGACGTCTACAACATCCTGCTGCAGGTGATGGACAACGGGACCCTGACCGACGCCGTGGGCAAGAAGGTCGATTTCCGCAACGTCATCCTGATCATGACCACCAACGCCGGGGCGGCCGACAACGCCCGCGCGGCCATCGGCTTCGGCCGTGGCAAGGTCGAGGGCGAGGACGAGAAGGCCATCCAGCGCCTGTTCGCGCCCGAGTTCAGGAACCGCCTGGACGCCATCGTCGGCTTCAAGGCCCTGTCGCCCGAGACGATCCGCTCGGTGGTGACCAAGTTCGTGCTGCAGCTGGAAGCCCAGCTGGCGGACCGCAACATCACCATCGAACTGACCGACGAGGCGACGGACTGGCTGGCCAAGAACGGCTTCGACGAACTGTACGGCGCCCGGCCCCTGGCCCGGGTCATTCAGGAGCACATCAAGAAGCCGCTGGCCGACGACATCCTGTTTGGCCGCCTGACCCGCGGCGGACACGTCAAGGTCGAGCTGAAGGACGGCAAGATCGCCTTCGACATCACCCCGGCCAAGGGCGCGGCGGTGAAGGAAGAGGAAGAAGAAACGGCCTGATTTCGGTCAGGTTGGACGGCAGAGGCCCGGGCGGCGACGCCCGGGCCTTTCTAATTCGGAGCGTCTTCTTCCTCTCGGGGGCGGGGTAGGCGCCTGTCGCCCAAGCCGTCATGCTCGGCCGAAGCAGGGAGGGACACATGACCGCAGTGCTGACCGAGCGGCAGAAGAAGTGGTTCGCCACGGTCCAGGCCAATCTGGAGAAGAACACCGGCAAGCCCCTGGCCGAGTGGGTGGCGATCATGAAGACCTGCCCCGAGACCGCGCCGCGCGCTCAGGCCGCCTGGCTGAAGACCGTCCACGGCGTGGGCCAGAACCACGCGGCGCAGATCCTGGACGCCTGCCGTCCCTCGGACGGCCCCGGCTGGGACGAGCCCGAGGCCCTGCGCGCCGACCTGTGGAAGGACCCGGCGTCCCTGGCGATTCTGGAGGCGGTCGAGCGCGTGGCCGCAGGCGTCGACGGCGTCATTTCCGGGCAGAGGAAGGGCTACACCTCGTTTTCCCGCAAGGTGCAGTTCGCCGCCATGCGGCCGCTGAAAGGCGGGCGGGCCCTGCTGGGGCTGAAGCTGTCGCCCGAAGGCGCGGCGCGCCTGTCGCCCTCCGTTCGGCGCGAAAGCTGGTCGGAACGGCTGGCGTCGGTGGTGGAGCTGAACGCCGTCGATCAGGTCGACGACGACATCGGCCGCCTGTTCGCACAGGCGGCCGACAACGGTTGATCCCGTCCTTCTCCCACAAGGGGAGAAGGGCTTGGGAAGCCTTAGCGCCTGCGGCCCAGGGCGCCGAGCAGCACGGCTGCGCCGGCGATGATGCCGGTGGTCAGCAGGGGTTTGCGGCGGGCGAAGTCCAGCCCCTTGCGGGCCGGGTCGCGCAGGTCGGCGGGGGCCTTGTCGACCATGCCGTCCAGGCCGTCGATGACGCGGCCGTAGGCGTTTTGGGCCTTGCCCTTGAACTCGTTCAGCTTGCCTTCGGCCTGCAGCTTGCCGTCCCCAGTGAGGCGGCCCAGTCCGCCCTGGGCCTTGCCCTTCATTTCCGTCGCGGCGCCTTCGATACGTTGATCGGTCATGATGATCCCTGAATGTGAGGAGGAGACTCACATTGGAAGCGTCTCGCCCTGCCGAGGGTTCCTGAATCCGCGTCGGTCGCGACGAAATGTCAGCCCTGGCGATAGGGCGACAGGTCCACCGTCATGGCCTGCATCTCGGCTTCGACCGCCGGGCGCTCCTGCTCCAGGTAGCGGGCGACGGGATCGCGCAGCGCCGGGTCGGCGATGAAGTGAGCCGAATAGACGGGGGAGGGCAGGTAGCCGCGCGCGATCTTGTGCTGGCCCTGCGCCCCGGCCTCGACCCGTGACAGGCCGCGGGCGATGGCGAAGTCGATCGCCTGATAATAGCAGAGCTCGAAATGCAGGAAGGGCCGGCCGACCAGCGTTCCCCACTGCCGGCCGTAAAGCGCGTCGCGGCCGATGAAGTTCAACGCCCCCGCGACCGGCGCTCGGTCCTCGAAGGCCATGACCAGGGCGATGCGGTCGGCCATGCTTGCGCCGACGCGGGCGAAGAAGTCGCGCGTCAGATAGGGGCGGCCCCACTTCCGGTCGCCGGTGTCCATGTAGAAGGCGAAGAAGGCGTCCCAGTGCGCCTCGGTGATTTCGGCGCCCGTCAGGACGCGGATGTCGAGACCGGCCTGGGCTTCGCGGCGCTCGCGGCGGATGGTCTTGCGCCGGTTGGACGACAGGGCGGCCAGGAAGTCGTCGAAGGCGCCGTAGCCGGCGTTGCGCCAGACATACTGGATGTCCCGGCGCGGCAGCAGGCCCGCATCGATCATGGCGCGCCATTCCGGCTCGGTCGGGAAGTTGACGTGCAGGGACGAGACGCCCAGCCGCTCGACCAGGGTCAGGGCGCCTTGCAGCAGGGCCTCGCGCACGGCGCCTGCCTCCGCGCCGGGCGCGTTCAGAAACCTCGGCCCCGTCACGGGCGTGAAAGGCACGGCGCCCAGAAGCTTGGGGTAGTAGCGCCCGCCCACGCGCTCATAGGCGTCGGCCCAGGCGTGGTCGAAGACGTATTCGCCCTGGCTGTGGCCCTTCAGATAGAGGGGCATGACGCCGATCACGGCGCCGCCTTCGTCGTGCAGGGACAGGTGGCGCGCCGCCCAGCCCTGGGACGGGACGGCGCTGCCGGACGCCTCGCAGGCGTCGAGGAAGTCGTAGGAGACGAAGGGATCGCCGCTTGGGGCCGCGCAGGCGTCCCACGCGTCCCGGCCTATCGCGGCGATCCCGTCGTGAACCTGAAGGGTGAAGCTCACTTCACCTCGATGACGGCGTCCACTTCGACGGCGAAGCCGAGCGGCAGCTTGTAAACGCCGACGGCCGAGCGCGAGTGCTTGCCCGCGTCGCCGAAGACCTGGACCATCAGGTCCGAGCAGCCGTTGATGACGGCCGGAATGGCCTCGAAGTCCGGCCCGGCCTGGACGAAGCCGCCCAGCTTGACGATGCGGACCACGCGATCCAGGTCGCCGTCGACGGCGGCGTTGATCTGGGACAGCAGGTTGATGCCGCACAGGCGGGCGGCCTCGGCGGCCTGCTCCGGGGTCACGTCCACGCCGACGGTGCCCTTGATGCCGCCGCCAGCGTCGTTCGACAGCTGGCCCGAGATGAAGATCTGCTCGCCCGAGCGGACGTAGGAGACGTAGCTGGCGACCGGCTTGGCGGGCTCGGGCAGGGTGATGCCGAGTTCAGCAATGCGGGCGTGGATGCTCATGGGGCGACTCCGTTTGAAAAGGTTGGACGGGGTTTAGCGCGGGGAGATCGACGTGTCTCCCTTCTCCCCTTGGGGGAGAAGGTGTCAGGCCGAGCCTGACGGAAGAGGGGGACGTTTCCGCGAGAGCGCCTTTTCGGCGATGGCGCGCTTGTCGGGCGCAGGCCCCTCATCCGAACGCCTCCGGCGTCCACCTTCTCCTCCGAGGGGAGAAGGAAGGGCGCGGCCTGCAACCACGGCGCGTGCCCCGAACTTGTCGCGCAGGGCGTCGATGGCGGTCTCGGTCTTCAGGGCGCGGCTTTCGGGCGTGGCGAACAGGCCGGCGGGCGTGTCCTGGGCCTCGGCGATGTCGGCCATGCCGATGCCGATCAGGCGATAGGGCACGCCCAGTTCCGCCTTCAGCAGGTCGCGCCCGGCGGCGAAGAGGGCGCGCGCGGTCTGCACCGGCTCGGCCAGGGTGACGCGGCGGGTGACGATCTTGAAGTCGGTCTTGCGCAGCTTCAGCACCACCACGCGGCTGGCCACGCCGTCGCGCCGCGCCTTGGACGCCAGCTTCTCGCATAGGGGCCACAGTTCGGCCTCCAGCGCCTCGGCCGTGGTCAGGTCGTCGTTGAAGGTGGTCTCGGCGCTCATGCCGCGGCGGTCGTGGTCCGGGTTCACCGGGCGACTGTCGCGGGCGTGGCTGAGGTCGTGCAGGCGCAGGCCCGTCTCGCCGTAGCGTCGGACCAGATCCTTGACCTCGGCGGCGGCCAGGTCGCCGATCGTGGCGAAGCCGTCCGACCGCAGAGTGCGGCCGAACACCGGCCCCACGCCGGGCAGGATGGAGACCGGGCGCGGCGCCAGCAGGGCCTGGGCCTCGGCCGCGCCGATGACGGAAAAGCCGCGCGGCTTGTCCAGTTCGGAGGCGATCTTGGCCAGGAAGCGGTTGGGGGCGAGGCCGATGGAGACGGTCAGACCCGTCTCGTCCTCGATCCATTTCTGCAGGCGGATCAGCTGGAAGGCGGACGGACCGCCGTTCAGCCGCTCGGTGCCCTTCAGGTCGATCCAGGCCTCGTCCAGCGACAGGGTCTGGACCAGGGGTGTCAGGCGGTGGACGGCGCCGAAGATGCGCTCGCTCTCGGCCACGTATTTGCGGAAATCCGGCTTGATGACCACGGCGTCAGGGCAGGCTTTCAGCGCCTTGAACATCGGCATGGCCGAGCCGACGCCGTAGAGCCGCGCCACATAGCAGGCGGTGGAGACCACGCCGCGCTTGCCGCCGCCGACGATGACCGGCCTGTCGCGCAATTCGGGCCGGTCGCGCTTCTCGACCGAGGCGTAGAAGGCGTCGCAGTCCAGGTGGGCGATGTGCAGCCGGTCCAGCTCTTCGTGGAAGACGGTTCGGCGCGAGCCGCAGGCAGGGCACCGCGCGACCTGACGGTCGCCGGTCCACAGGCAGTCACGGCAAAGGGCCTTGATGGCCAATCAGGAACTCCGTTTCCCCAACTTCACGCCAACTTAAGACTGGCGCGGCCACAGTGCACGCAAGAAGGCGTGACAGCCCGTCGCGAAAGCGGGCGGTCCAGAGGCGCAACGGCCGGGTGGCGGATGTCCAAGAAGGTCCTCATCGTCGAGGATAACGAGCTGAACATGAAGCTTTTTCATGATCTGCTCGATTCTCAGGGGTACGAAGTGCTGCAGACCCGCGAAGGGCTGCAGGCGCTGGCTATCGCGCGCGAGCACCGCCCCGACCTGATCCTGATGGATATCCAGCTGCCGGAAATTTCCGGCCTGGAAGTCACGAAATGGCTAAAGGATGACGACGAGCTGAACCATATCCCTGTTATCGCCGTTACCGCCTTCGCCATGAAGGGCGATGAGGAGCGAATCCGGCAGGGCGGCTGCGAAGCGTATATCTCGAAGCCGATCTCGGTCATTTCGTTCCTGGAGACGGTGCGCAGGCACCTGGGTCAGGGGGCGACATGAGTGCGCGAATCCTGGTGGTCGACGACGTCGAGGCGAATGTTCGCCTGCTCGAGGCCAAGCTGACTCTCGAATACTATGACGTCATCACCTGCCACGACGGCGTCAGCGGGATCGCCCTGGCGGCCAGCGAACAGCCGGATCTGATCCTCCTGGACGTCATGATGCCGGGCGTGGACGGGTTTGAGGCTTGCCGGCGGATCAAGGCGGCGGCCGATACCCGACACATTCCGGTGGTCCTGGTGACGGCCCTGGACGGGCGGCATGACCGCATCAAGGGACTGGAGGCAGGGGCCGACGACTTCCTGTCGAAGCCGCTGGACGACGTCATCCTGATGGCGCGGGTCAAGAGCCTGACCCGCCTGAAGATGGTGATGGACGAACTGCGCGAGCGCGAGGAGAGCGGCCGTCGCGTCGGCGTCGACACCGGCGGCGTGGCGCGGCTCAAGGGCTCGGGCGGTCGGGTGCTGATCGTCGATGACAACACCCTTCAGGCCGATCTGATGGCCCAGGAGCTGTCGCTGGAGCACCGACCGATGGTCGAGCGTTCGACCGAGACGGGCTTGGAGGCGGCGCGGGGGGCGGTCGACCTGGTGATCGTCAATGTGACGTCCGAGAGTTTCGACGGCCTGCGCCTGATCGCCCAGCTACGCTCCAAGGAGCCGACGCGGCGCCTGCCCATCCTGGCCCTGGTGGACACCCAGGACCGGCCGCGCCTGCTCAAGGCGCTGGAGCTGGGGGCGCACGATATCCTGACCCGGCCGATTGATCCCGAGGAGCTGGGCGCGCGCGTGCGGACCCAGGTGCGGCGCAAGCGTTACGGCGACTTCCTGCGCCAGAAGCTGGACCACAATCTGGAGATGGCGGTCACCGACCCGCTGACCGGCCTGCACAACCGCCGCTACATGAACGGTCAGCTGGACGCTCTGGTGGCGCGCGCCAACCGGGGCGGGGATCCGGTGGCGCTGCTGGTTCTGGATATCGACCACTTCAAGTCGGTCAACGACAGCTTCGGCCATGACGCGGGCGACGAGGTGCTGCGCGAGTTCTCGGTCCGCCTGGCGACCAATGTGCGGGCCGTGGACCTGCCGTGCCGGTTCGGGGGCGAGGAGTTCGTGGTGGTCATGCCCGGCACGACGCTGGAGGACGCTCACCGCATCGCCGAGCGAATCCGCCGCGACGTGGGGGCTTCGCCGTTCCGCATCCTGGGCGGCGAGCCGCTGGGCATCACCGTCTCGGTCGGGGTCGCGGCGACAATGGGCGGGGACGACACCCCGGCCTCCCTGCTGAAGCGCGCCGACGAGGGGGTCTATGAGGCCAAGAACTCGGGCCGGAACCGGGTTGTCGCCCGCGCCGCCTGAGGCGCCTTGCGTATCGGCCAAAGAAAAACGCCCGGTCCTGCGACCGGGCGTTTCGATTCTCGCAAATTCAAGCGGAGGGCGAAGCCCTTACTTGATCTTGCCTTCCTTGAACTCGACGTGCTTGCGCACGACCGGGTCGTACTTCTTGACGACCATCTTCTCGGTCATGGTGCGGGCGTTCTTCTTGGTGACGTAGAAGAAGCCGGTGTCGGCGGTGGAGTTCAGGCGGATCTTGATGGAAGCCGGTTTGGCCATCGGAATTACCTCTGCGACGGCGAAAGCCGCTTGAAATAAGAGGCGCGGAACATACTCACGCGCGGCCCAAAGTCAACGGTTTCGATGTCGCCTTGAGCGAGCCTGCGGACAGGATAGGGTTCCGCCATGAAAACGCCAAGCTTCACCCGCCCCGCCGCCCTGTCCGCCACTGCTCTTGCGGGGGCCATGGCGCTGTCCGCCTGCGCTTCCAAGCCCGTCGAGCCGACGCCGCAGGACGCCTTCTTCGCTAATCTGACCGAACTGTGCGGCCAGAGATTCGAGGGCAAGGTCGTCACGACCGAGGCCGCCGACTCGGACTTCGCCGGCAAGCGCCTGCTGATGCACGTGCGCGACTGCTCGGCCGAGGAGATTCGCATTCCCTTCTGGGTGGGCGAGGATCGCTCGCGGACCTGGGTCGTGACGCGCACCGAGACCGGCCTGCGCCTGAAGCACGATCACCGCCAGCCGGACGGCACGACCGACACCCTGCACTGGTACGGCGGCGATACGGCGAATCAGGGTTCGGCCGAGCGCCAGGAGTTCCCGGTCGACCAGGAATCCATCGACCTGTTCAACGCCAACAACGCCTCGGTCTCGACGACCAACGTCTGGGCCATGGAGGTCCATCCGGCGCAGACCTTCGCCTATGAACTGCGTCGCCCGAACCGCCACTTCCGCGTCGACTTCGACCTGACCAAGCCGGTCACCGAGTAGGCGGGACCCGAGTCTCCGCCCTCCCTTTCCGTCATCCCCGGGCTTGTCCCGGGGATCCAGGATTCTCGGCACAAGGCCGAGAATGACGGATGAAGGGGGGCTGCGTCCTCAGTCCAGCTGATCGACGACGTGGCGGCCGCGCACCATGCGTACGAAGGGCAGGGGACGGTCCGGATGCGCCAGCCGTTCGGCCACCTCGCCCAGCACGAAGCGGGTGATGGCGGGCAGGTCCAGCCCATGCGCCTCGTCCAGCGGCAGCCAGGCGATCTCGTCCAGTTCGCCCGAGCCCTCGATGCGGTCGGGGTCGCGCAGGGCCTCGACAGGGGCCATGAAGAAGCGCGCGTCGAAGCGGCGAGTGCGGCCCGGCGGGGTGATGGCGCGCGCCACATAGGACAGGACCGAAAGGTCGGGCAGGGCGCCCGCCTGGCGAAACTCGCGCCACGGGCCCGCCACCGAGGCGGCGGGCGCGGAGCGGCCCAGGATCAGCCCGGTCTCCTCGAAGGTTTCGCGCACGGCGGCCAAGGCCAGGGCGCGGGCGCGCCGCGCGGGCATCTCCGCCTCCAGCCGACGGGCCGCGTCGGGGGACAGGTCGCCGGTCGCGGCGGCGGTGAAGTCGGAGCGGTCGATGCGTCCGCCCGGAAACACCCATTTGGAGGCCATGAAGACGTGGCTCGGCGCGCGGCGGCCCATCAGCACCTCGGGCCGGTCGCCGCCGCGCGTCAGGATCAGGGTGGCCGCGTCCTTGGGTCGCTGGGCGCCGCCCGTGCGCGGCGCGTCGGCCAGGTCCTGGGCGGCGTCGAAGGGTTGGGGGTCATGACTGACGTTCCGACGCCCTTCTCCCCGCCGGGGGAGAGGGTGGCTCGCGGAGCGAGACGGATGAGGGGGAGGCTGGCTGCGCGCGCGACCCCGACCGTTCTGCGTGCGGAAACAGCCCCCTCATCCGAGCGCCTCCGGCGCCCACCTTCTCCCACGAGGGGAGAAGGACGCTGACGCCTTCATTCAACGCCGCTTGCCCTTCCTGACGCCCTTCAGGCCGCCGGAGGGCTTGCCGCCGCTGCGGGGCTTGGGGCCGCCGGGACGCCCTTTGCCGCGTTTGGGCGGGCCGTCGCCGCCCCCCCGGCCGCCACGTCCGCGCATTCCGTAACGCGGGGCCGGGGCGTTGGGATCGCGCGGGTCCGGCTCGGACAGCATCTCCAGCACCAGGCCGCCGGTGACCGGCGTGGCCTCGACCAGCCGGACCTCGACGCGGCGGCCCAGGGGGAAGCGCTTGCCGGTGCGCTCACCGACCAGGGCGTGGGCGCGGTCGTCGTGGGTGAAGTATTCGTCGCCCAGCGTCGAGACCGGCACCAGGCCGTCGGCGCCGGTTTCCTCCAGCCGCACGAACAGGCCGAAACGAGTCACGCCGGTGATGCGTCCGCTGAAGGTCGCGCCGACGTGGTCCTCGAGGAAGGCGGCGATGTAGCGGTCCATGGCGTCGCGCTCGGCCGCCATGGAGCGGCGCTCGGTCTCGGTGACGTGTTCGGCGATGCCGCCCAGTTCGGCGATCTCGCGGTCCGTCAGGCCGTCCGGGCCCAGCTTCAGCCCCCGGATCAGGCCCCGGTGCACCACCAGGTCCGAATAGCGACGGATGGGCGAGGTGAAGTGGGCGTAGCGGTCCAGGTGCAGGCCGAAGTGGCCGATGTTGTCCGGCGAATAGATGGCCTGCATCTGGGTGCGCAGGACCACCTCGTTGACGACCTCGGCGTGGGGGCCGTCACGGGTCTCGTCCAGCAGCTTGTTGAACCGCTTGGTGTTCGGCGCCTCCCCCTTGTTCCACGGCTTGCCGATGGTGTGCAGGAAGTCGGCCAGATTGAAGATCTTCTCCTGGCTGGGCGCGTCGTGGACGCGATAGATCAGCGGCGTGCGCGTCTTCTCCAGCGTCTCGGCGGCGCAGACGTTGGCCTGGATCATCATCTCTTCGATCAGGCGGTGGGCCTCCAGCGAGCGGCGCGGCTCGATCGAGGCGATGCCGCCGTCGGGGGCCATGATGATACGGCGCTCGGGGCTTTCGATGGCCAGGGGGCTGCGGCGCTCGCGGCCCTTCAGCATGGCGCGATAGGCGTTCCACAGCGGATAGAGGATCGCCTCCATGATCGGCCCGGTGGCGTCGTCCATCAGGCCGTCGATGGCGGACTGCGCCTGTTCGTAGGACAGCTTGGCGTGCGAGCGCATCAGGCCGCGCGTGAACTTGTGACCGGTCTTCCTGCCGTCCTTGTCGAAGACCATGCGCACGGCCATGCAGGCGCGGTTCTCGCCCTGCTTCAGGCTGCACAGGCCGTTGGACAGGACCTCGGGCAGCATCGGCTCGACCCGATCGGGGAAGTAGGTCGAGTTGCCCTTGGCCCGCGCCTCGCGATCCAGCGTCGTCTGCGGGCGGACATAGGCGGCGACGTCGGCGATGGCGACCCAGACGATCCAGCCGCCCGCGTTGGCGGGGTCTTCGTCGCGCTCGGCATAGACGGCGTCGTCATGGTCGCGCGCGTCGGCGGGGTCGATGGTGATGAAGGGGACGTGGCGCAGGTCCTCGCGCCCCTTCAGGGTGGGCACGTCCTGGTCCGCGGCCTCGCGCTCGACGGCTTCCGAGAAGCCGGTCGGCACGCCGTGAGCGTGGATGGCGATCAGGGAGGCGGCGCGCGGATCGTCCTCGCGGCCGATGCTCTCCAGAATCTTGCCGCGCTTGGGACCGTAGCGATGCTCGCCCTTCTCGATGGCGGCCAGCACCAGGTCGCCGTCGCGCAGGTCCGTCGCCTGGGCGGCGGGCACCAGCAGGACGTCCTTGGAACGCTTGTCGACCGGCTCGACGCGGGTTTCGCGCGCCGACTTGCGGATCACGCCCAGGACGCGATTGGTCCCGGCGTCCAGCCGCTTGACCAGACGCGCCTCCCAGCCCTCGACGCCCCGGCTGAACTTGACCAGCAGGCGGTCGCCCATGCCCGGCGCCGGGCCGCGGCCTTCGCGGTCGGGCATGAGGATGGCGCGGGGCGCGTCCTCGGCCCCCTTGACCAGTTCGACGTAAAGCTCGCCGTCGGCGTCGCGATCGACCACGTCGACCACGCCGACGGGGGGCAGGGCGCCGGCTTCGGAGAAGCCCTTGCGGCCGCGCTTGCCCAGGCGGCCCTCGGCCTCCAGTTCCTTCAGCATTTCGCGCAAGTGGCGCCGCTCGGCGCCCTTCAGTCCGAAGGCGCGGGCGATGTCGGCCTTCTCAGCTTCTCCGGCCTCGCGCAGGAAGGCCATCAGGGATTCTTTGTCGGGCAGGCCCGCGGGGGGGCGTTTCGGTGTCTTGACCATTGCGCCCTCTGTAACGCG
This sequence comes from Brevundimonas naejangsanensis, assembly GCF_003627995.1. Classification (NCBI taxonomy): domain Bacteria; kingdom Pseudomonadati; phylum Pseudomonadota; class Alphaproteobacteria; order Caulobacterales; family Caulobacteraceae; genus Brevundimonas; species Brevundimonas naejangsanensis. The sequence goes on from NZ_CP032707.1 coordinate 2,205,549, forward strand.
CTTCGCGGCGAAAGGGTGAAAACTTGCGCGAGTTGACCCCGACGATCCTCGCGCCCAGCTTCCTGGCTGGAACGCCCATCGGAGCCCTATCCCTCATGTCGATGTCCGACGCCCCCGTCCTGTCGCGGCCCGTGAAATCCCTGCTGGACCTGATCGGCAAGACGCCGATGATCGAGGTGACCCGGATCGATGCCGGCCCCTGCCGCCTGTTCCTGAAGCTGGAGAGCCAGAACCCCGGCGGCTCCATCAAGGACCGCATCGCCCTGACCATGATCGAGGCGGCCGAGAAGCAGGGCTGGCTGAAGCCGGGCGGCACCATCGTCGAGGCGACGGCGGGCAACACCGGCCTGGCCCTGACCCTGGTGGGCAAGCAGAAGGGCTACAAGGTCCTGCTGGTCATCCCCGACAAGATGTCGAAGGAGAAAATCCAGCACCTGCGCGCCATGGGCGCCGACGTGCGCCTGACCCGCTCGGACGTGCCGCACGGCCACCCCGAATACTACACCGACATGGCCGAGCGCCTGGCCCAGCAGATTCCGGGCGGCTACTTCGTCAACCAGTTCGCCAACGACGCCAACGCCGAGGCCCACTTCCAGACCACGGGCCCCGAGATATGGGAGCAGATGGAGGGCGACGTCGACGCCTTCGTCGCCGGCATCGGCTCGGGCGGCACCATCACCGGCATCGCCCGCTATCTGAAATCGCAGGGCTCCAAGGCCGAGATCATCCTGGCCGATCCCGTGGGCTCGGCCTTGGCGGGCCTCGTCAATGAGGGCGTGCCCGGCCCGGACGGCAGCTATACGGTCGAGGGCATCGGCCAGAACTTCATGCCCGAGACGACCGATCCCAGCCTGATCGACCGCGCCTATTCCATTCCCGACGCCGAGGCCATCGCCACGGTGCGCGAGCTGTTGCTGAAGGAAGGCATTCTGGCGGGGTCGTCCTCCGGCACCCTGATCGCCACGGCCCTGCGCTGGTGCCGCGAGCAGACCGAGCCGAAGCGAGTCGTGACCCTGGTGTGCGACACCGGCGCCAAATACCTGTCCAAGGTCTATAACGACGCCTGGCTGGCTGACCAGGGCCTGTCCCAGCGCGAACTCCACGGCGACCTGTCGGACCTGATCACGCGCAAATACGCCAACGGCGACGTGGTGGTGATTGGCCCGGACGACACCCTGGACACGGCCTTTAAGCGGATGAAGGGCGATGGCGTGTCGCAACTGCCGGTCATTCAGGACGGCCGCCTGGTCGGCATCCTGGACGAGAGCGACATCGTCCACATCATGAACACCGACGACATCACGCGTAAGGACCGCTTCGCCAAGCCGGTGTCCTCGGCCATGACGCGCGACCTGGACACGCTGCAGGTCAAGGAGACGCTGGACGCCCTCATCCCCATCTTCGACCGCGACCGGGTGGCCATCGTCCTGGACGGCGAGACCTTCGTCGGCCTGATCACCCGCACCGACCTCATCAACCATCTCAGCCTGAACCGGTAAGACCATGGCCAATCTGAAGAACAGCCAGGGCTTTTCGACCCGCGCCATCCATGCTGGCCAGAAGCCCGACCCGACCACGGGCGCGGTGATGACGCCCATCTACGCCACCTCGACCTACGCCCAGGAAAGCCCGGGCGTTAACAAGGGCTATGAGTATGCGCGCGGCAAGAACCCGACGCGTGAGGCGTTTGAGGCCTGCATCGCCGATCTGGAGGGCGGGGTTCAGGCCTTCGGCTTCGGTTCGGGCATGGCGGCGACCTCGACGGCGCTGGAACTGCTGGACGCCGGCTCGCACATCGTCACCGGCGATGACCTCTACGGCGGCTCGTGGCGGCTGTTCGAGCGGGTGCGGCGCCGGTCCATGGGGCTGGACTTCAGCTACATCGACCTGACCGACGTGAAGGCGGTCGAGGCGGCGATCACGGACAAGACGCGGATGCTGTGGGTCGAGACGCCGACCAATCCGCTGATGAAGCTGGCCGACATCGAGGCCCTGTCGAAGATCGCCAAGGCCCACAAGCTGATCCTGGTGGTCGACAACACCTTCGCCACGCCGTGGAGCCAGCAGCCGCTGGCCCTGGGCGCCGACGTGGTCATGCACTCGGCGACCAAGTACCTGAACGGTCACTCCGACATCGTCGGCGGGGTGCTGGTGGCCAAGGACGCCGAGATGGCGGCCCAGCTGAAGTTCCTGCAGAACTCCATCGGCGGCGTCATGGGGCCGTTCGACGCCTTCCTGGCCAATCGGGGGCTGAAGACCCTGGGCCTGCGCATGAAGGCGCACAATGAGAACGCCCTGGCCGTGGCCCGCTGGCTGGAAGACCGGGCCGGCGTGGCCAAGGTCATCTATCCGGGCCTGATCAGCCACCCGCAGCACGAACTGGCCGCGCGTCAGATGAACGGTCGTTTCGGCGGCATGGTCACGGTGCTGATCGACGGCGACCTGGAGCGGACCAAGCGGGTGCTGGAGCGGGTGCGGGTCTTCACCCTGGCGGAATCCCTGGGCGGCGTCGAAAGCCTGGTGAACCATCCGGCGATCATGACCCACGCCAGCGTGCCCAGGGAGGTTCGCGAGGCCGGCGGCGTCACCGACAACCTGATCCGTCTGTCGGTCGGCGTCGAGGACGTGGAAGACCTGATCGCCGACCTGGATCAGGCCCTCAGCTGAAGCGTCTGAACTGAAGTCAGGCCGTCCTGTCGGGCAGGGCGGTCTGATGGCCCGTGACGGGCTGCAGCTTCTTCTTGGGCGGAGCGCGGCGCACGACGACGGGTTTGGGTTCAGCGGCGATCTCGGCCAGACGGGCGTCGATCAGCGGCAGGATGTCGGCAGCAGTGGTGACCTGAACGGGCGAGCCGTGCTCGACCAGGCGGGCAGCGTTGGCGCGCAAGTTCTTGAGGTCGGCTTCGTTCAGGGTCGGGATTTTGTCCGCCAGGGAAGTCATGGGCGTCTCCAGATGGCGTCAGGGCCGGCGCGCATGCGGCCGGCCCCTCAGCGGATAGAAAGCGAGTTCGGCGGCCTGACGGTCGCCGATCAGGGCTGAGATCAGTCAGCAGCCTGAAGGCGGCCGGCGGATTCTTTGCCGCTGCGGCTGTCGCGTTCGATTTCGTAGGAGATTTTCTGGCCTTCGTTCAGGGCGCCGAGCGAAGACGCTTCGACGGCCGTGGCGTGGACGAAGACGTCCTTGCCGCCGTCGTCAGGCTGGACGAAGCCGTAGCCCTTGGTGGAGTTGTACCATTTGACAGTGCCGGTAGCCATTTTCAGGACTCCCCGTTTGAGTGGCCGCAGGAAGGATCTCCTGGCAGCCTGTCGGGTCTGAATGGGATCGGCTTTGGACCTCGGTGCGCGATGCAAAGGGACAGCAGCGTTTCGCAGAGAGATCGACGAGAGAAAGGTGGGCGCTTTGCCGCCCTTTGGCAAGGGCAGTGCCTAAAACGAAAACGGCGGCGACAGCCGAAGCCGTCGCCGCCGTTCGAAATCCGCGCCGAATGACCGGCGCGAGAAATCAGCCTTCGGTCTTCAGTTGACCGGCCGATTCCTTGCCCGAGCGACGGTCGCGCTCGATTTCGTAGGAAACCTTTTGGTTCTCGTCCAGGCCGCGCAGGCCGGCTTGCTCGACGGCCGAGATGTGGACGAAGACGTCCTTGCCGCCGTCATCCGGCTGGATGAAGCCGTAGCCCTTGGTGGAGTTGAACCATTTCACGATGCCGGTAGCCATTTTCAGGACCTCCGTTGGAAGTTGGCTCCAGGGAACATCCCTGAGAAGCCTGTCGGGTCTGAATGGATCGGCTTAGACCTCGGTGCGCAGGGCAGAAGGTAGAGGCGTTACGCAGAGAGATCGACGTCTGTAAGGTGAACGTTCCTGGCGGTTAATGCAAGACCCCGGGGTTCAGAGCTCCGCCGTCTCGGGCGGAGAGACCCAGTTTTCCTGGCACAGCTTGCGCAGGGCCGTGGTGATGGTCGAGCCGTAGAGCGCGTCCTGAATCCGCTCATAGCCTTCGGACTTCAGGGCCTGTTTGACCTCGCCCACCGTCCGGCAGGCGCCGCTCTCGGCCAGTTGGTACGCACGTTCCAAGGTCGTCGGTCGAAAGGTCATGGCCGCAGACTAGGCCCTTTCCGGCGAAAGGGGAAACCTGCGGCCGTGGGCCTCAGAACGACACGCTGATCCCCGCGACCAGGGCGTCGGCGTACTGTTCGCCCGGAACCTTGGCGTCGGTGCCGTACCAGCGCAGCTCGGCGTCCAGGTTGCGGGTCAGGGCGTAGGTCGCGCCGATGTTGTAGCCGGTGTAGTCGACGCTGTTGTCCTGCTCGCGACGGCCGATCTCGGCCGAGACGTTCAGCTTGTCGGTGAAGTCCCAGCCGCCGCGCAGGGCGACCCAGGTCCAGGATTTCACCGAGCCCGTCCCATCGGGGGAGTACTGCAGGCGCAGGCGGGCGCTGGCCGGGCCGATCGACCGCTTCATGTCGGCGGTGAGTTCCCAGGCGTCGGCGTCATAGCCGGGGTCGGCGTCCACCCGCCACTTGTGCGCGGCGTTCAGGTCGAAATCGAAGCCGCCCCACTGCGGCCGGATCCCGGCGGCCAGTTCGGTCTCCAGCTCCGAGCCGCCGGCCTTGATCGTCTCCACGCCGGGGCTGACGTAGAAGAAGCCGTCGGCGCTCTCCCACTCGGCGGCGGCCCAGGCGTAGGGATCGCCGTCGGACTTGGAGACGTCCTTGGAGCGGTTGTCGCTGGCGGCGCCGGCGCTGAAGCTCCAGCGGCCGTGGCTCGAGGCCGCGTCCTGGGCGGAGGCCGCCGTCGCGAGGATCAGCAGCGGAGCGGCGGCGAGGGCGGTAGTCAGTGTACGCATGGTTCGGCCTCGATGTGGGTGTCGAAGCCGCCTCCTAGAGACGCTTCTTGTAGAATTTGTCACAGGCCTGCGAAAATTCATCCGTCAGCCGAGCGACAAGCTGGGCCGTCGTGGGCACGTCGTGGATGGCGCCCACCCCCTGGCCGGCGGACCAGATGGTCTTCCAGGCCTTGGCTTCCTCGGCCATGTCCAGCTTGTGCTCGGGCAGGGATTTGGGGTCGATGTGGTTCTCGATCAGGGACGGGGTCAGGAAGTTGGCGGGAATGCCCGAGACCGCCGGCGTATAGGTGATGTCCGCCGAGCCCGACTGGACGATCAGGTCCTTGTAGTGCGGCTGGGCCGCGCTCTCGGCCGTGGCGATGAAGCGGGTGCCCATATAGGCCAGGTCCGCCCCCATCATCAGCGCCGCCGCCACGTCCTGTCCGGTGGAGATGCAGCCCGCCAGGACGATGGTCCCGTCGAAGAAGCCGCGCACCTCGTTGATCAGGGCGAAGGGATTGACGACGCCGGCGTGCCCGCCCGCGCCCCCGGCGACCAGGATCAGGCCGTCGACGCCGGCCTCGGCGGCCTTGCGGGCGTGACGCACGTTGGCGATGTCGTGGAAGACCACCCCGCCATAGCCGTGCACCGCGTCCACCACGTCCCGCACGGCGCCCAGCGAGGTGATGATCAGCGGCACCTTCTCCTCTACCGAGACCATCATGTCGGCCATCAGGCGCTCGTTGGTCGGGTGGATGATGTGGTTGACGCCGAAGGGGGCGGCGCCGGGCGCCAGCCGCGACTTGATCTCCCGGACCCAGTCCCGATAGCCCTCGGTCGTGCGCTGGTTCAGCGAGGGGAAGGTGCCGATCACGCCCGCGTTGCAGGCCTCGACCACCAGGTCCGGGCCGGACACCAGGAACATGGGCGAGGCGATCACCGGCAGCTTGAGGCCGGACTGCAGGGAAGCGGGAATGGCCACGGGTCGTCTCTCCTGAGTTGCTTTTGGCCACGCTAACCGGCTGTCGTCGGGGAAGGCAATCACGCTTTCCGCCCATGACTGCGACCTTCTATTCCCGCTCATCCCGGCGGACGCCGGGATCCAGTAAGAGCCTCAAGCGCTGGGCTTGAAATGGCGCTCCGGTTTTGTCGCCGAGCGTCCGTGGCCAAAGCGCTGGATCCCGGCGTCCGCCGGGATGAGCGGTGTTGATGGATGCGCGCAACTGGAAGCCCGTCAGAAAAATAGAGTCCAATTCGTCTGAAATCGCATCAGTGGATGCTGAAGGGCACGGTGACGACGAAGGTTGATCCGACCTCTTCCGGCTTGATCGTGGCGGGGTCCAGCCGTCCGCGAAGGACGATTTTGACGGCCGCCTCGCCGAATCCGCTGCCGCGAGGAACCTCGCCGATCACGACGCAATTGGTCGGCTTGCCTGAGAGCGCCACTTCGCAACGGACGGCGGCGCCGCCGGAAAGGCCGCGATCGACCGCCCTTTGCGGATAGTCAGACGCTGTGGGGCGAGGCGGCGTCAGCCATCGGGATTCAATGTTGGCCAACGTCCGGGCCGGTTCCTGCGGGGGCGGTTCGGGGGCGAGATTGAACGGCACGCGGACGGCGAAGCGGCGAGAGGCTGCGTCAGCGCCGTCATCGCTGACCACCACGCGCCCGCGCTGCACGATGCCGAGGGCGGCCGGACCGAAACCCATGCCCTGCGGCGTTTCGGAACGGACTTCGCAGTTGACCGGCCGGCCGTCCGGCGCGGCGTCGCAGGCGACCACGGCGGCGCCGCTGACGTCCGCCTGCAGGGCTGCTTCAGGGAAGTCATCGACCGAGGCCTGCGGCGGCACGCTCCAGCGCGGGGGCGGCAAGGCCTGATCGGCCTCCTGGGCCGAAGGCGCCGGGGGCAGGGCGACGACGCCTGATGCGATCACCAGCGCGCTCAAAGCGAAGCCAAGCTTGGTGGGCAAGATCATGGATGCTCCTGAAACAGGCCGCCGAAATGTCTCTGCGGAAAAAAGAGAGTCCAATTCGTCTGAATCGTCTGAAATCGCCTCGTCCCCGCGCGGCCCGTCTCCCTCCGGCCGGGGCGCAGTCTAGCACAGGTGAAACAGGGGGATGGCCGATTGCGGCGGGCGCGGCGTTTTCTTTGGCGAGGCGAACGCCTAAATGGCGGGCATGACGCACTATACCGACAGCCTCAGCCAGCTCGGCGCCCAGACCGCCGCCCCGACGAACCCGCAAGAAGCGGTGCTGGAGCGCGTGCCCAATCCGCACGCCGACACGCTTTATGTGGCGCGCTTCACCGCGCCGGAGTTCACCAGCCTGTGCCCGGTGACGAACCAGCCCGACTTCGCCCACCTCGTCATCGACTATGTGCCGGGCGACTGGCTGGTCGAGAGCAAGAGCCTGAAGCTGTACCTGACCAGCTTCCGCAACCACGGCGCCTTCCACGAGGACTGCACCGTCGCCATCGGCAAGCGCCTGGCCGAGCTGCTGCAACCGAAATGGCTGCGCATCGGCGGCTACTGGTATCCGCGCGGCGGCATCCCCATCGACGTCTTCTGGCAGACGGGCGCGCCGCTGGAGGGCGTATGGCTGCCCGATCAGGGCGTGGCGGGGTATCGCGGGCGGGGGTGAGGGGACGTACGCACGGAGCGGCGACCTAAACCCGCGGAGGGGAGCGGCGACCTTTACCCCTCCGTCGGGCAGCAATTTCTTCCTTCATGATCTTGTTGAATTGCAACTGCCAGTCCGCAGTATGGATAACTCGGTCAAATCTAGCGTCATGATCCCGCAGGAGATCTAGGCGTGACCGTTTTGAGATTTCGTCCCAGTCGTCATAGAGAATGTATAGTGCATTACCGTATTTAAGATTCTCGAATACTACCAAATCGTCGGCGAATTTGGCGCCGAAATAGGATCCGAATTGTCCGGACCCTCGAATGTAAGATTCGGGTTTCAGCTTATCAAAGGCAGTGGTTCGCTCGCGAAGGTGCTTTTCGAAGTTTGGAGCTTTGGACGCTTTGCTCGGCTTGGACGAGAACCATGCGACGACGTCGTCGATGGATCCTGGTGGGAAAATGTCCCAGTCGAGCTCGATGGTGCGAAGGAAATCTTCCTTGCTGGCATCGCTAGGAAATATGCCCGTAACGCCAGTGTTCTCTTGCAACACATTTAGCGCCCAGAGAAGCATTAGTTCGAACTCGGGCTGGCTTCGACTCAGCAAAGGCGACAACGCGAACTTGACCAACACGTGGTCCCCAGTCCCTTGAGATAAGATTGTTGGCTCGATCTCCATGCCTTGTGGCTCGAAGACTTGATTCTGATAAACTTGGCGGCTTTGGTAGTGTGTATGTGTTCCGTACGTTGATGCATCACCGAAGTTGGGAGTTTCCCACACGAAACTTTTTGAGACCATGGAGAGGTCTTTACGTTTGCGTTCCCAGCCTCGGGCATTCCGGTACGACCACTTGCCTGCGTCTTGGGTGGGCTGCTTGGAGCCGTCAGTTACGATCGCATCATCGAGCAAGTCGATGTTGAGACCAAGATGGCTGTAGAGGCCGCGAGTGATATCAGCGACGTCAACTGATTTTACAGCCGCGACCGCGATCATATCGCCGTCGATCTTACCAAGTTCGGTCCGCACCTTCGGTGGGATCTTCAGGAAATTACTCTTCCACGGAAAACGCTTTTTACCCATTGCCAAACCCCCAAAAGACAAGCCTGTACCTACAGATGGCTCGTGTTCGACGAACGTCAAGCTTCAAGGCCTTGGTTGCATATTTTGGTTTCTCGAACTGGTCTTCTTGGCGGCATAGCGTCCGACTTGGCTGCTGCTAATCTCCGCCCATGACCTCATCCCCCCGCCTGCCGCTCGAAGCCTGGGGCCGTCGCCTGATGACGCGCGCCGAGACGTGGGCGGACCGCTCGCGGCTTCGCCGTTACGCCTATGAGTTCCTGTGGTTCGGGCTGAAGCAGGGGTGGGCGTGTCTGTTCGGCGGGGCGATGCTGGCGCTGATCCTGGGGACGTTTCTGTTCTGGCCCGATCAGGCGCCGCTGGCGCGCTATGACTTCCTGGTGCTGGGGGCGCTGGGGATACAGGCGGCGATGCTGGCCTTCCGGCTGGAGAGCTGGGAGGAGGCGCGGGTCATCTTCCTGTTCCATGTCGCCGGGACGATCATGGAGCTGTTCAAGACCTATCACGGGTCGTGGATCTACCCGGAAGAGTCGGTGCTGAGGATCGGCGCCGTGCCGCTGTTCTCGGGCTTCATGTATGCGGCGGTGGGCAGCTACATCGCGCGGGTGCAGCGCATCTTCCATATCCGGGTGCGGAACTATCCGCCGCTGTGGACGACGTGGGTGTTGGCGGCGGCGATCTACGTCAACTTCTTCGCCCATCACTGGCTGCCGGACATCCGGCTGGCGCTGTTCGCGGCGACGGGGCTGCTGTTCACGCGGGGGTGGTTCTGGTTCACCGCCGACCGGACGCGGCGGTCGATGCCGCTGCTGCTGGGCTATGGGCTGGTGGCGCTGTTCATCTGGATCGCCGAGAACCTGGCCACCTTCGGGCGGGCCTGGGTCTATCCGGGGCAGGGCGACGGCTGGGAGATGGTCAGCCTGCACAAGCTGGGGGCGTGGTTCCTGCTGATGATCATCTCGGTGGTGCTGGTGTCGATCGTGCACCGGCCGGAGGAGGAGCTGAAGGGTTGAGGCAACGCCGGGGGCGGCTGAACGTTGGCAGAGCTTCGGCGACAGCGGAGGAACCGTCGTGACCTATCATTTCAGCAAGACGCTGAACCTGCCCTTTGAAACGGCGCTGGCCGCGACGCGCGAGGCCCTGGGCCAGGAGGGGTTCGGCGTCATCACCGAGATCGACATCCGCGCGACCTTCAAGGCCAAGCTGGGGGAGGAATTCCGCGCCTATACGATCCTGGGGGCCTGCAATCCGAAGCTGGCCTTCGAGGCGCTGCGGCTGGAAGACAAGGTCGGCGCCATGCTGCCGTGCAACGTCGTGGTGCAGGACGCCGGCGGCGGGCGCACCGAGGTCTCGGCCATCGATCCCGTGGCCTCGATGCAGGCGATCGACAATCCCGCGCTCAAGGACAAGGCCGCCCTGGTCGCCGACAAGCTGAAGGCCGCCATCGACCGGCTCTGACGCGCCTCAGGGCCGCCGCGTCACCTTGTGCGCCATGACCGGGCGGGGGCGCTCCAGCGAGGGTTCGGCCAGGGTGCCGACGTGGATGAAGCCGGCGATGGTCTCGCCGTCCTCGACGCCGAACAGGGCGACGGCGGCGGGGTCGTAGGCGTACCAGTCGGTGATCCAGCTGGCCGAATAGCCGAGCGCGTTCGCCGCGTGCTCCAGGTTCATGCAGACGGCGCCGGCGGACAGCTGCTGCTCCCACACCGGGACCTTGTGGTCCGGGATCGGCGTCGAGACGACCAGGATGGTCAGGGGCGGATTGGCCAGCTTGGCCAGGACGGCCAGGTCCTTGGCGACGCGCTCCTGGGACTCGGCCAGGGCGGCGAGAGCCTCGGCCAGTTCGGCGCGGCTCTGGGGGCCCAGGACAACGAAGCGCCAGGGGAAGAGCTTGCCGTGGTCGGGCGTGCGGGCGCCCAGATGCAGGATCTGGTCGATTTCGGCCTCGGACGGGCCGGGCGCGGCCAGCAGCTGGGCCGAGGCGGAGCGGCGCGTCGCCAGGCGCGCCAGCAGCTCATCGGAACGGACGGGCAGGGGCAGGGCGGTCGCGAGATCATCGTGGGTCATCCCGCCTAGCTAGGATTTCGCGGCGTCCGGCGCCATAGCGGGGGCATGAGCAAGATACCGGACATCACCCCGCGCTGGGCCGAACACCTGCCCGAGACGCCGCGCTGGCGCAGCTTCGGCGAGAGCGTTCTGGTCGAGACCCCGTGGATGCGGGTGACGCGCCACCCGGTCCAGGCGCCGACGGGGATGGAGGCCGACTATGTGGTCATGCGGCCGCGGAACGTGGGGACGGGCGTCCTGCCGCTGCACGACGACGGGACGGTGGATCTGGTCGGGCAGCACCGCTTCACCCTGATGCGCTATTCCTGGGAGATGCCCGAGGGCGGGGCGCCGGAGGGGGAGGACCCCTTCGAGGCCGTGCAGCGCGAACTGGCCGAGGAGGCGGGGCTGAAGGCGGCGTACTGGCGCGCGGCGCTGGACATGGACCTGTCCAACTCCATCACCGACGAGCGGGCCATGGCCTGGGTGGCCTGGGGGCTGACGCCCGCGCCGACCGACCCGGACCCGACCGAGGTGATCGTCTCGGTCCGCGTGCCCTTCCGCGACCTGCTGGCCGAGATCGAGCGCGGCGCCGTGCGCGACGCCATGACGGTGGCGACGGCCTACAAGGCTTACCATATGGCCCGTGAGGGCGACCTGCCCGCCGCGCTGGCGCAGGCGATGCTGGGCGCGTAGGATCGCCGGTTGAGGATCAGGAGGCCCGATGGCCAAGCTGGAAATCGTGCCCAAACCGCCAGACCTGTGGGGCCAGCTGCGCGCCGCGGCCGCCGACGCCGCGCGCGAGGAGCCGCGCCTGGCGTCGCAGTTGAACGCCGTCGTCCTGGCCCATGACAACTTCGCCGGGGCGCTGAGCTTCCAGATCGCGCGCAAACTGGGCGACGCGGAACTGGGGGCCATGACGGTGCGCGAGGTGGCCCTGTCGGCCTTCGAGGCCGATCCCGGCATCGTCGTCGCCGCCGAGGCGGACCTGAAGGCGGTGCAGGAGCGCGATCCGGCGATCCGGTCGCTGTTGCAGCCCTTCATGTATTTTAAGGGGTTCCAGGCGCTGCAGGCGTGGCGCGTGGCGCACTGGCTGTGGACCCAGGACCGCGACACCCTAGCGTTTCACTTTCAGAGCCGGATCTCGGAGTTGTTCCAGCTGGACATCCACCCGGCGGCGCGGATCGGCTCGGGCGTCTTCCTGGACCACGGCACGGGCATCGTCATCGGCGAGACGGCGGTGGTCGGGGACGAGGTGTCCATGCTGCACGCCGTGACCCTGGGCGGGACCGGGGCCGAGCGCGGCGACCGTCACCCCAAGATCGGGCGCGGCGTCCTGCTGGGCGCCGGGGCCAAGGTGCTGGGCAACATCACGGTGGGCGACTACGCCAAGGTGGCGTCGGGCTCGGTGGTGCTGAAGCCGGTGCCGGCCGGCTGCACCGTGGCGGGGGTGCCGGCGCGGCTGGTCAACTGCCCGACCGACGCCACGCCCGCGCGGACCATGGATCATACCCTGGCCGACATCGCCTATGACTTCGTGATCTGAGCCCATCCTGTGGACGCCTGAGGCGCGGGCTTCCCAAGGGAGGGCGGCTTCTCTAGGGTCCGCGGCCAACGATATGCGCCCCGGCGCCAAAGCGAGGCTACCCCCGTGAAAGAATCCGATCTGAAGCGCGTCGAGACGCACCTGAAGCGCACCTTCAACCACGGCGGCATCAAGGTGAAGGCCCGTAAGGTCGCCGACTCGGCCGAGGTCTATGTCGACGACGAGTTCATCGGCGTGATCTTCGAGGACGAGGACGAGGCCGGCTCCTTCATGTTCGAAATGGCCATCCTGGCGGAAGACCTGCCGGAATAAGGCCTCTCGACATCGAGAATTGAAGAAGGCCGGAGAGGGCGTCCTCTCCGGCCTTCCTTGTGTTTGGCCTCAGGCCAGGTTCACCAGCCGAACAGGCGGGCGAAGAAGCCCTTCTTCTTCTCGGGCGGCTTGGGCGCTTCGACGGCCGGGGCCTCGACCGGCTTCGGAGCGGCCTCGGGCGCGGGGGCCATGGAGGCGGCGACCGGCGTCTCGACCGGAGCCGGGGCGGCCTTGGGCGCGGCGGCCGGCTTGGCGGTCGCGGCCGTCTTCGGCGCGGCGGCCTTGGTCGCAGTCGCCTTGGCTGCCGTCGTCTTGGTCGCGGGCTTCTTGGCGGGCGCGGCCTTGGCGGCGGCCGGGGCCTTGGCGGCCGGCGCCTTCTTGGCCGCAGTCTTCGGCGCGGCCGGCTTCTTGGCGGCGGGCGCCTTGGGCTCAGCGGCCTTCACCGGCGCAGCGGCCTTGGCCGTCTTGGGCTTGGCCGCAGCTTTTGTGGCCGCAGCGCTCGACTTTGCCGCCGGTTTCGGCTTGGAAGCGGCGGACGCCGCCTTCGCGGCAGGTTTCGTTTCAGACGGTGCTTTGGCCATTAACTCCCCGACCCCTTGATGGACGCGGGCGTAATCAAAGCCCGCACTGGCGATTCGCTATCATAACGGTGTTTGAGAAATGTCCGAATCCGCAGTTCAGGTGATCGCGCGCGGCGATCGCGCCCCGGCCGAGGCCGCCGCCGCCGCCATCGACGCCAATCCGCTGCTGGAAGGCGCCACCTATTCGATCCTGGAAGAGGACGAGGACAAGGGCATCTGGCGCATCGACGCCTTCCCGACGACGGACGAGGAAGCCGAGGGCATCGCCGAGATCCTGCGCGCCACGCCGGGGCTGGAGGTGATCGTCGAGAAGCTGGCCGACGCCGACTGGCTGGCCATGAGCCTGTCGGGCCTGCCGCCGGTCGAGGCCGGGCGCTTCTTCGTCTATGGCGCGCACGATCAGGGCAAGGTGCCCGAGGGGCGGGTCAACCTGAAGATCGACGCCGGCGCCGCCTTCGGCACGGGCCACCACGGCACGACGGTCGGCTGCCTGGAGGCTTTCGACAAGCTGCTGGAGACCGAGAGCTTCGAGAAGGTGCTGGACGTCGGCTGCGGCACGGGCGTGCTGGCCATCGCCGCCGCCAAGACGGGCTCGCCCATCGCCGTCGGCACCGACATCGACGAGCCCTCGGCCCGCATCGCCAACGAGAACGCCCAGATCAACGACGCCAAGTGCGAGTTCTACTTCGCCGACGGCCTGAGCGATGCGCGCATCGCCCAGCACGCCCCCTATGACCTGGTCTTCGCCAATATCCTGGCTGCGCCGCTGGTGTTCCTGGCGCCCGAGATCGGCGCGGCGCTGAAGTCGGGCGGCGTCGCCATCCTGTCGGGCCTGCTGCGCACCCAGGAAGAGCGGGTGCTGGAAGCCTATCTGCCGCTGGGCTTCGTGGTGGAGCAGACGATCCATCACGACGCCTGGAGCGCGCTGCAACTGCGCAAGAAGTAGGCGCGATTTCCCTTCTCCCCTTGCGGGAGAAGGTGGCTCGCGAAGCGAGACGGATGAGGGGTTGCGGGACATCAAAGTCTCGCAGCCCCTTTTTGTGTCGAGAGACCCCTCATCCGCCCCTTCGGGGCACCTTCTCCCGCAAGGGGAGAAGGGTATAAGAGCGGCCATGCGCCAGACATTCGACGAAACCACCGATCCGTCCTTCGGGGCCAAGCACCTGCCTCTGCTCCGCGCCGAGATGGCCAAGCAGGGCCTCGACGGCCTGCTGGTCCCGCATGAGGACGAGCACCAGAACGAATACCTGCCCGACGCCAATGAGCGGCTGGCCTGGGTCAGCGGCTTCACCGGCTCGGCCGGGGCGGGCGTGGTGCTGAGGGACCGGGCCGCGATCTTCGTCGACGGCCGCTATACGGTGCAGGTCAAGGCCCAGACGGACGAGGCTCTGTTCGAGCGTCAGCCGCTGAACAAACTGGCCGACTGGCTGGCGGCTGTGCCGTCGGGCTCGGTGATCGGCTATGATCCGCGCCTGCACAGCCCGGACGCCCTGGCGACCCTGCGGGCGGCGGTGGATAAAGCCGGGGCGACGCTGAAGGCGGTCGAGGCCAATCCGATCGACCTGGCCTGGGGCGAGGCCCGCCCGGCCCAGCCGCAGGCGCCGGTGGTGCCGCACGAGGATCGCTATTCCGGCGAGGACGCGGCGTCCAAGCGCGCCCGCATCGGCAAGGCCATCGCCGACGCCGGAGCCGAGGCCGCCGTGCTGACGGCGCCGTCGTCGCTGGCATGGCTGTTCAATATTCGGGGCGGCGACGTGATCCGCACGCCCCTGCCGCTGGGCCAGGCGGTGGTGAAGGCCGACGGGACCGCCAGCGTCTTCCTAGACCCGGCCAAGGTGACCAACGAACTGCCCGGCTGGCTGGGCGACGCCGTGACGCTGGAGGCGCCCGAGGCGCTGCCGGGCGCGCTGGACGCCCTGTCGGGGCGCAAGGTGATGATCGACCCGGCCGTGTCCTCGGCCTGGTATTTCGACCGGCTGGAAGCGGCGGGCGCGGACATTGTGCGCGGCATGGACCCCTGCGCCCTGCCGCGCGCCCAGAAGAACGACGTGGAAATCGAAGGCAGCCGTCAGGCGCACATCCGCGACGGCGCGGCCCTGACCCGCTTCCTGCACTGGGTGGACACGGTCGCGCAGAAGGACCTGCCGGACGAGCGGGCGGTGGTCGAGGCGCTGGAGGGCTTCCGCGAGGCGACCGGCATGCTGAAGGATCTGTCCTTCGACACCATCGCCGGGGTCGGGCCGAACGGCGCCCTGCCGCACTACAAGCCGGTCGGCGCCAAGATCCGGCCGATGGAGAAGGGCTCGCTGCTGCTGGTGGACGGGGGCGGTCAGTATCTGGACGGGACCACGGACGTGACCCGCACCATGGCCATCGGCGAGGGCACGGCCGACCAGCGCCGAATGTTCACTCTGGTCCTGAAGGGACACATCGCCATGGCGGTGATCCGCTTCCCGGCCGGGACGAGCGGGCGCCAGCTGGACGCCATCGCGCGCCAGCCGCTGTGGAACGCGGGCTTCGACTTCGACCACGGCACGGGCCACGGCGTGGGGTCGTATCTGGGCGTGCACGAAGGGCCGCAGCGCATCGCCGGCTGGGGCACGGACCAGCCGCTGCTGACCGGCATGATCCTGTCGAACGAGCCGGGCTATTACCGCGAAGGCGAGTGGGGCATCCGCATCGAGACGCTGCAGGTCGTCACGGCCCCGGCCCAGGTTCCGGGCGGCGAGCGGCCGATGCACGGCTTCGAGCAGCTGACGCTGGCGCCGCTGGATCGCAAGCTGATCGACACAGCGCTGCTGACGGCGGACGAGCGGGCTTACGTAGACGCCTATCATGCCGAGGTTCTGGCCAAGGTCGGGCCTCTGCTGGCCGAGGGCGTGCAGAAGGACGAGGCGGCGCTGGAGTGGCTGAAGGCGCAGACGGCGCCGCTCTGATCCGATGATCGGCGCCATCGCCCTGCTGCTCGTCTGCCAGCTGGCGGGCGAGGTCATCCACCGGCTGACGGGCCTGCCCCTGCCGGGGTCGGTGATCGGCATGGGACTGCTGCTGGCCTGGTTGGCGCTGGTCCCGCGCGAGCGGCTGACGCTGACCCAGGTGACGGGGTGGCTGACGGCGCACCTGTCGATCATGTTCGTGCCCGCGGCCGTCGGGGTGATGCAGGAGGGGGCGATCCTGTCGCGCTATGGCCTTGGCATCGTCGTGGCGGTGGTGGTCTCGACCCTGCTGACCCTGGCGGTGACGGCGCTGGTCTTCGCCGCCGTGGCGGGGCGTGAGGCGCAGGATAGCGAGGAGCCCGCGTCGTGACCGATCTGATCGCGACGCCCCTGCTGTGGCTGGCGGTGACGCTGGTGGTGTTCGAGGCGGCCGACATCCTGTCGCGACGCAGTGGACGCCATCCCCTGTGCCATCCGGTGCTGTGGGCGACGCCGGTGCTGATCGGAATCCTGCTAGCGACGAAGACGCCCTATGCGACCTATGCCGAGGCGACCCAGGTGCTGGGCTTCCTGCTGGGACCGGCGGTGGTGGGGCTGGCCGTGCCGATCTGGGCGCAGCGGGCGACGATCCGGCGGCTGGCCAAGCCGCTGACCTGCGCCCTGCTGGCGGGAGCCGTGACGGCCATCGTCAGCGCCGTCGGCATCGTCTGGCTGTTCGGCGCGCCGGTCGAGATCCTGGCCTCCATCGCCCCGCGCGCCACGACCACGCCGGTCGGCATGGCGGTGGCGGCGCAACTGGGCGGCATACCGGCGCTGGCGGCGGTGATCGTGCTGATGTCGGGCGTGATCGGGGCGATGACGGCGACGCCGCTGCTGAACCTGCTGAGGATCAAGGATTACCGGGCGCGCGGCTTCGCGGTCGGCGTCTCTGCCCACGGCTTCGGCGCGGCGCGGGCGTTCCAGGTTGACCAGACGGCGGGGGCCTTCGCCAGCCTGGGCATGGCGCTGAACGCGGCGGCGACGGCGACCATCCTGTCCATCGTCGCCGGCCTGCTCTGACCTAGCGCACTCGCGTCCAGGTCTGGGTCTTGCACAGGGGGGCGACGATGCAGCCGCGCAGGCGCAGGGTGTCGGCGTCCGTCAGGGTGATGGTCCCGCGATAGGTCCCGCCGTCGGCTGGATTATAGACCGAGCCGCCGCGCCATTCGGTCGGGCCGCCGGTGAAGCCGCTGAGCATCGGCAGGTTGCGCAGGGTGCGCCCGCGCAGGGACTGGTCCTTGTTCCGCTCATCATGGGCATTGGGATCGCGGCGGATGTGATCCGAGGTCACCAAGGTCCCGCACAGGGCCTGGCCGCAGCGCTCGATGCGCACCTGGCCGCCGTTGGTCGGGGTCTGCCACAGACCGGTCGGGTCGCCGGCCAGGGCGGGAGAAGCAAGGGCGGCCAAGCTTGCCGCAAGGGCGAGAAACAGCGGGGGCTTCATGGGCGTTTCCTCCGTTTGGCCTGACGCTGATCCCGGCTGGCGACGGAAGCAAGACCTTTTGCGAGGGCGTCAGCGCGTCCGCTTCGGCCGAGCCGAGGAGCACGGGCTGTAGCCGACGGCGTTCAGGCGGCCCAGGCTGATTCCCGCGGCCTCGGCCAGGGAGGCGACGCAGGTCGCCTGATGCAGTTGCAGCGCCGCCAGCGCCACGGAGGCGCAGGCGAAGGCGTCCTCGGCCGCGTCGTGGTGGCGGAAGGCGACCCCCAGTTCGGCGCAGACGTTGTTCAGCTTGTGCGAGGTGAAGTCAGGCCAGCTGATCTGGGCCAGCTTGACCGTGCACAGGTAGTCGAACTCGGGATAGGCCAGGCCGTAGTGGTCGCAGGTGTTGCGGATCACGCTGACGTCGAAGGCAGCGTTGTGGGCCAGGACCGTCCGCCCTTCCAGACGCGGCGCGATGGCGGCCAGGACGGCGGGGAACTCCTCGGCGTCCTCCACTTGTTCGGGGCCGATGCCGTGGAAGGCGATGTTGAAGCCGGCGAAGCGCATCCCGGGCGGGCGGATGTAGTGGTGCTCAACGGACTCGATGACGCCGTCGTTGATCCAGGCCAGGCCGATGGAGCAGGGGCTGGCGCGCTGCTCGTTGGCGGTTTCGAAGTCGATGGCGACGGCGTGCATCAGGCGAATCTAGCTTTGAATGATGTGAGCGTTGCTGAGTTCACAAAGCCCTCCCCCTCGATGGGGGAGGGTTGGGTGGGGGTGAAGGCAGGGCGTTTTCTTATCAAGAAACCAGACGGCGCCAGCGTCTCATGCGCCCGACTGGAGAGGTCTCGCCCGCACCCCCATCCCCGCCCTTCCCCCATCGAGGGGGAAGGGAGAAGAAGCGGCCGGTGCTCAAGCGATCAGCGCCAGCCACTCGTCCTCGGTCAGGACGGTCACGCCATGTTTCTCGGCGTCCTTCAGCTTGGACCCGGCGCCGGGGCCGGCGACGACGTAGTCGGTCTTCTTGGACACCGAGCCCGAGACCTTGGCGCCCAGGCTTTCGGCGCGGGCCTTGGCCTCGTCGCGGGTGAAGCGCTCCAGCGAGCCGGTGAAGACCACGGTCTTGCCCGCCACTGGGCTGTCGGTCGTGGGGGCCGCCACGTCCTCGACCTGCGTCAGTTCGGCCAGCAGGGCCTCCATGACGGCGCGGTTGTGCGGCTCGTGGAAGAAGTGGGCCAGGGCCTCGGCGGCGACGGGGCCGACGCCGGAGACGCCGGCGATCTGGTTCAGGATGTCCGAGGGGCCTTCCTCGCGCGCGACGCGGGCCCAGCGGGTCAGGTCGGTCCAGCCGCTGGAAATCTCCGCCAGCGAGCGGCGCGCGGGGGCCGCCATGCCGGGGAAGGCGAGGGCGATCTTCTGATCCATCGGCGCCTCGGGCCAGGGATCGTCGGCGGGCGGGCGAGCCTCGGCCATCAGGGTCAGGACGCGCGGCGAGATGGCGTGGGTCGCGGCCAGGACCTTCCAGTCGTCGCTGGCCAGGCCTTGCGCGGCGGCCATGCAGGCGTCCTGGAAGGCGGCCCAGCTGCCGAAGGCGCGCGACAGGACCAGCGAGGTCTGCTCGCCGATCTCGGGCACGCCCAGGCCGAAGATCAGACGGTCCAGGCTGATGGTCCGCCGCGCCTCGATCCCGGCGACCAGGTTGCCGACGCTGACCTCGCCATAGCCGTCTTCGGCGCGCAGCAGGGCCAGCTTCTGCTCGTCGCGGGCCAGGCGGAAGATGTCGGCCGGCTCCTTGATCCAGCCGCGCGCGTGGAAGGCGGTCAGGTGCTTTTCTCCAAGCCCTTCAATGTCGAAGGCGCGGCGGCTGACGAAGTGCTTCAACCGCTCGACGATCTGGGCGTCGCAGATCAGGCCGCCGGTGCAGCGGCGCTTGACCTCGTCGCCTTCGCGCACGGCTTCCGAGCCGCAGACGGGGCAGACGTGGGGGAACTGGAAGGGTTCGGCGCCTTCGGGACGTAGGCCTTCGACCACGCCGACGATCTGTGGGATGACGTCGCCGGCGCGTTGCAGGATGACCGTGTCGCCGATGCGCACGTCCTTGCGGGCGATCTCGTCCTCGTTGTGCAGGGTGGCGTTGCGCACCACCACGCCGCCGACGGTGACGGCGCGCAGGCGGGCGACGGGGGTCAGGGAGCCGGTGCGGCCGACCTGAATGTCGATGCCTTCCAGCACGGTCGTGGCCTGCTGCGCCGGGAACTTGTGGGCGATGGCCCAACGCGGGCTTCGGGCGATGAAGCCGAGGCGCTGCTGCCAGTCCAGACGGTCGACCTTGTAAACCACGCCGTCGATGTCGTAGCCGAGGCCGCTGCGGTCGGTCTCCAGTCCGCGATAGACGCCGATCAGCCCTTCGGCCCCCTCGACGCGGACCGAGCGCTCGTTGACCTGGAAGCCCCAACTGCGGAAGGCCTCGAGCGCGCCGTGCTGGGTGTCGGCGAATGGCGCCGAGGTCTCGCCCCAGGCGTAGGCGAAGAAGGTCAGGGGGCGCCGGGCCGTGATCTTCGGGTCCTTCTGGCGCAGCGACCCGGCGGCGAAGTTGCGCGGGTTGGCGTAGGTGCGGCGGCCCTCGGCTTCGGCGGCGGCGTTGAAGGCGTCGAAGGCGTCGTTGGGGGCATAGACCTCGCCCCGGATCTCGATGACGTCGGGCCAGCCGGAGCCGGTCAGGGTCTGGGGGATGCTGGCGATGGTGCGCAGGTTGGCGGTCACGTCCTCGCCGGTCCTGCCGTCGCCGCGCGTGGCGCCCTGGACCAGGAGGCCCTTCTCATAGCGCAGGCTGGCCGACAGGCCGTCGATCTTGGGCTCGGCGACGAAGGCGATGGGTTCGTCGCCCGGCAGCTTGAGGAAGCGGGCGATGCGGGCCACGAAGTCGCGCACCTCGCCCTCGTCGAAGGCGTTGTCCAGCGACAGCATGGGCACGCCGTGGCGGACCTCGGCGAACTGGGCGGAAACGGGGGCGCCGACGCGCTGGGACGGGGTGACGGGGCTGGACAGGGCCGGGAAACGGGCCTCGATGGCGAGGGCGCGGCGCTTCAGCTCATCATAGTCGGCGTCGGAAATCTCAGGCGCGGCGTCGGCGTAGTAGAGGGCGTCGTGGCGCGCCAGCTCGGCCGACAGGCGATCCAGCTCTTCGCGCGCCTGGGCTTCGGTCAGGGTTTCGACGGGCGTGAAGAGGTCGGACATGAGAATCGCAGGAAGTCGGCCAAGGCGGAACGGTTCCTTATCATCCCGGAGCCTTCGTGGCAGAAGCGCCATGACAGAAAGGTAATCTGACGCGGCGGCCCTGGACCGCTAGAGAGCAGGGTTGTGGCCGCTGGCCTCATTCCTCACTCGTCAGCCTCGGGACAAGCCCGAGGATGACGAAGCAATAGGGGCGATGGGAGAGGAAGCCTTTCGTCGTTTCGTCGTCCCATCTCGCCGGAGCCGTCTATGCGTCCTGTCCTCGCCAGCCTGTCCGTGATCGCCGCCGCCCTGACGCTGGCGGCCTGCGAGACGACGAGCGTCCCGGCCGCGCCGGAAACGCCCGTCGCCGCCGCCTCGGCCGACTACGCCCAGCTGATGGAGGACCTGCGCATCCTGTCGGCCGACGACATGCAGGGCCGCGACACCGGATCAGAGGGCGGCGCCAGGGCGCGCGAGTATATCGTCGGACGGCTCGAGGCTCTGGGCGTCCAGCCCTCGCCGATGGGACGACTGCAGCCGTGGGAGATGCAGGGCCGTACGCGCGAGGGCGCGAAAACCTTCAACGGGACCAATATCATCGGCGTCATTCCCGGCACGCGCGTGGCCGACAAATACATCGTGGTGACGGCCCACTATGACCACGTCGGGGCCAACGACGGCCAGATCTACAACGGCGCCGACGACAACGCCTCGGGCGTGGCGACCATGCTGGAGCTGGCCAGGCGGCTGAAGGCGAGCCCGCCGGAGCACACCGTGCTGATCGTCGCCCTGGACGGCGAGGAGCGGGGGCTGCTGGGCGCCAAACGCTTCGTCGAGGCGCCCCCGATGCCGCTGTCGTCGATCTCGATGAATCTGAATTTCGACATGACGGCGCGGGCGGACAGCGACGGCAAGCTGTGGGTCACGGGAACTTATCAACACCCGTATTTCCGCCCGGTGCTGGAGCGTCTGCCGGCGCGCGCGAACGTCGCCCTGGCCTTCGGCAAGGACACGCCCGAGGACAAGGGCGCCGACAACTGGGTCGAGGCGTCAGACCACGGGGCCTTCCACCGGGCGGGCCTGCCGTTCCTCTATTTCGGCGTGAACTACCACCCCGACTATCACCGGCCGACCGACGACTTCGAGAAGATCAATCCGGCCGTGTTCCAGGACTCGACCGAATTGGCCATCGCCGGGTTCCGCGCGCTGGACGCCTGGCTGGACCAGTAGCGCGGGTTCGCGAGCGAAAGTCGCTCGCAAACAAAGAGCTTGCGCGGCGCGCCCAAGGGGCGTTTGGCTGGCCCCCTAACAGGGGGATACAAGCGTTATGTCAGCAGTGCAGGGTTTTGATCTTCAGAAGGTCCAGAGGGTGCGCAAGATCGCTCTGGCGGCGGCGCTTGCGGTGATTTTGGGGCTGGCCTTCGTGACGCGACCCAACTGGGGCTCAGACGGGCTGCACGAGGGGCTGGAAGCCGTCGGCCTGTGCCTGATCGTTATCTGCATCGTCGGCCGGGCCTGGTGCTCCCTCTACATCGGGGGCCGCAAGAAGGCTGAGATCGTCGATCGCGGTCCCTATTCGATTAGCCGCAACCCGCTGTATATCTTCAGCTTCATGGGCGCCTTCGGCGTCGGCGCCCAGACCGGCAGCCTGACCATGGCGACGATGTTCCTGGTCCTGACCGTCGCCGTCTTCTACGCCACGGTGAAGCGCGAGGAGGCCTGGCTGAGCGGCGCCTTCGGCGAGGCCTACGCGGCCTATTGCGCCCGCACCCCGCGCTTCGGGCCGGATTTCTCCAAATGGCGGGACGTGGAAACGCTGGACGTTCGGCCGCGCTTCTTCCTGACCACCCTACGCGACGGCCTGGTCTTCCTGCTGGCCGTGCCGCTGTTCGAATCGGTCGAACGCTTGCAGGACCTCGGCTGGCTGTCGACCCTGATCCACCTGCCGTAAATGCGGACGGGGATCGCCTTGGCGGCGGGCCTGCTGCTCGCCGTGGCCGCCTGCGGCCGCTCGGACCGTGCGGCGGAAACGCCGCCGCCGACGCGCGCGGCGGCCTTCAGTCACGCCCTCCCCGAGGACATTTCGGGCTACTACCTTCCGACCCGGGAGGTGCGGGTCGACAACTGGCGGCTGCACCACGTCTTCATGGGTCAGGTCCCCGACTTCATCGCCTGGGAGGCGGGCGGCCGCACGCCGGGGTTCGCGCCGGTGATGATCGAGTTCGAGGATATGACGGGGCCGCCTCTGGCGACCGACGCGGGCGAGCGGCGACGCCGCCTGCGGCTGATTCCCGCCGCCTATGCCGTGACGGACCGGGAGGTTCGCTTCGCGGCGCTGTCGGGCGGGCTGGACGAGGTGTCGTTCGAGGGGCGGCTGGATCAGGACGCCCTGTCCCATGCGCGCCGCAACCTGGGCGACGAGGGCGCGGTCCTGAAGGGACGGCTGAAGGTCGGGAACCGGACCTTCGACGGGGTGTCGCTGCGCTGGTGGGCGGGGGACTGAGCTTCTCCTCCCCATGACATGGGGAGGTGGCGCAGCGCCGAAGGCGCCGTGACGGAGGGGCCGCTTGGTCTTGCCGCTGCAAGCCCCTCCACCACTACGTGGTCCTCCTCCCCACAGAGTGGGGAGGAGAGTTATGTTCAGGCCACGGTGGCCTTGACGATCTTGCCCGGAGCGCGGGGCGGCTCGCCCTTCGGCAGGGCGTCGACGTGTTCCATGCCTTCGATCACTTCGCCCCAGACGGTGTACTGGCCGTCCAGGAAGCGGGCGTCGTCGAAGCAGATGAAGAACTGCGAGTTGGCGCTGTTCGGGTCCGAGGTGCGGGCCATGGAGCAGACGCCGCGCACGTGCGGCTCCTTCGAGAACTCCTGCTTCAGGTTCGGCTTGGACGAACCCGAGGTGCCGGTGCCCGTCGGGTCGCCGCCCTGGGCCATGAAGCCCGGAATCACGCGGTGGAAGACCACGCCGTCGTAGAAGCCTTCCTTGGCCAGGTCGGTGATCTGCTTGACGTGGTTCGGGGCCAAGTCGTCGCGCAGCTTGATCACCACATTGCGTTCGGCGCCGTCGCCGGTGTCCAGGGTGAAGGTCAGGGTTTGGTCGGCCATCGAGCGCTCCTTGAGGTTATGCGAGCCGGAAATGTGCGCGGGTCATAGCGGCTGAACGTCGTCAGGGCTATGTGGGAAGCATGAGTGAAGACGAAAAGCCCGCCGACAAGCCTCAGGAACGCCGCCGCATGGTGCGCCTGCCTACGGGCGGCACAGCGGCCGGACGCAAGGTCGGCCAGAAGATCAAGACGGCGGACAAGAAGACCCTGTCGAGCCAGGCCTGGATCAAGCGACAGCTGTCGGACCAGTGGTCCGAGCGCGCCCGGGCCGAAGGCTGGCGCAGCCGCGCGGCCTTCAAGCTGATGGAGATCGACGACAAGTACCGGCTGATCAGGCGCGGCTCGCGGGTCATCGACCTGGGCGCGGCGCCGGGCGGCTGGGTGCAGGTAGCGCTGGATCGGGGAGCGGCGGCGGTGGCGGGCGTGGACCTGCTGATGATCGAGCCGATTCCCGGCGCGACCCTGTTGCAGGCCGACTTCACCGACCCGGGCGTGGATCAGCAGATGCTGGACGCCATCGGCGGCCCGCCGGATCTGGTGCTGTCGGACATGGCGCACAATACGGTCGGCCATCGCCAGACGGACCACCTGAAGATCATCGCCCTGATCGAGATCGCGGCCGACTTCGCCATCCGCACCCTGCGGCCGGGCGGGAATTTCGTGTCGAAGAACTTCCAGGGCGGCGACGCCGGCGGGGTGCTGACGCGCCTGCGCGAGGAGTTCGAGACGGTGAAATACGTGAAGCCGGAGTCGAGCCGCAAGGGCAGCGCCGAGGTCTTCCTGGTGGCGCTGAACAAGCGGTAGGGCCCCTCTACGCCGCTCATCCCGGCGGACGCCGGGATCCAGTCCTTTGGCCACGCACACGCCGACTTGCGGCCAGAACGATTCTTTTCAGTCGGAGCGTCTGAGGTTCTCACTGGATCCCGGCGTCCGCCGGGATGAGCGGTGGAGGGGTACAGGTTGCACCCTAAGCCGACGCGCCCTCGGTCGCGATGGCTCGACGGGCAGCCTTCCTCGCCTCGATCCGCGTCCAGATGCGGTCGTGCAGGGTGAAGAAGGCGGTCTGGACCAGGGGCTCGATGGTCCCGATGGTCAAGGCCAGGCGGATGTCGCGCGTCAGGGCGAAGGCGACCAGCACCGCCACGGTGAAGTGCATGACGCCGTAGGACATCGTCTTCAACGCGATCTGCTTCAGGTCGCGCGGCAGGGCATGGCTGTGGCCGTGGCCCTGGTGGGCGCGATTCTGCTCGTGCGCGTCCATGACCTCCAGGCGAGCGGTGACGGCCTCGGCCGCCTCCTCGAAGCCTGACCGCATCCGGCGGCGCTCGATGCGATGCCAGGCCCGGTCGTGGATCGAATAGGCAAGGGTCTGAACGATCGGTTCGGCCACCCCCACCGCCAGGGCGATGCGCCAGTCGCGCGTCAGGGCGAAGGCCACCAGGATCGCCACGACCAGGTGCATGACCCCGTAGCTCGCGATCTTGAGGGCGAGACGTCGCGCGGCGCTGATCAAGATGCGAACCATTTTCAAACAGTGGGGCGGGAGCCGCCGCCCATCAAGGCAATTCCTCTTATAACGACCATAGCGCGGGCTTGGGGTTGCGGTTCCACGCCTCGGGGGTCTATAGGCGACCCGCAAAACGGAGACTCCCCCATGGAGATACGCGAAGGCCTCACCTTCGATGATGTTTTGCTTGAACCCGGTCCGTCCGAGGTCATGCCGGCCGACGTCGACGTCTCGACGCAGCTGACGCGCGAAATCAGACTGAACATCCCGCTGCTGTCCTCGGCCATGGACACGGTGACGGAAAGCCGCCTGGCCATCGCCATGGCCCAGGCCGGCGGTCTGGGCGTGTTGCACCGGAACATGACCATCGAGGAGCAGGCCGAGCAGGTCCGCGCCGTCAAACGCTATGAAAGCGGCATGGTGGTGAACCCGGTCACCGTTTCGCCCGACACCACGCTGGGCGAGGTGCTGCAGATCGTCGAGCGCAAGAAGATCACCGGCTTCCCGGTGGTCGATCCCAAGAGCGGCAAGCTGGTCGGCATGCTGACCAACCGCGACATGCGCTTCGAGACGGACCTGAACCTCAAGGCCGCCGAGCTGATGACGACCGGCGAGCTGATCACCCTGCGCGAAGGCGCGGCGGGTCGTGAAGCGGCGCAGGAACTGCTGCGCACCCGCAAGATCGAGCGGGTCATCGTGGTGGACGACGCCTATCGCGCCGTCGGCCTGATCACCATGAAGGACATCCAGAAGGCCCAGGCCTTCCCTAACGCCGCCAAGGACGAGCAGGGCCGCCTGCGCGTGGGCGCCGCCTCGACCGTCGGCGACGCCGGCTATGAGCGTGGCCTGGCGCTGGCCGAAGCCGGCGCGGACGTGGTGGTGATCGACACCGCCCACGGCCACTCGGCCTCGGTCGCGGAGGTGGTTCGCCGCATCAAGCGCGAGAACAACCGCATCCAGATCATCGCCGGCAACGTGGCCACCTATGACGCCACGCGGGCCCTGATCGACGCGGGCGCCGATGCGGTGAAGGTCGGCATCGGGCCGGGCTCCATCTGCACCACCCGCATCGTGGCGGGCGTGGGCGTGCCGCAGCTGACGGCCATCGTCGACGCCGCGCGCGCGGCCAAGGGCACCGGCGCCTCCATCATCGCTGACGGCGGCATCAAGTTCTCGGGCGATCTGGCCAAGGCCATCGCGGCGGGCGCCAATGTCGCCATGATGGGCTCGATGTTCGCGGGCACGGATGAAAGCCCCGGCGAGGTCTTCCTGTACCAGGGCCGGTCCTACAAGTCGTATCGCGGCATGGGCTCGGTCGGCGCCATGGGCGCGGGCTCGGCCGACCGCTACTTCCAGAAGGAAGTCTCGTCCGAGAAGCTGGTCCCCGAGGGCATCGAGGGCCAGACCGCCTACAAGGGGCCGATCGCCCCGGTCATCCACCAGTTGGTCGGCGGCCTGCGTGCCTCCATGGGCTACGTCGGCGGCGGGACCATCGGCGACTTCCAGGAGCGCGCCCGCTTCGTGCGCATCACCAATGCGGGCCTGAGCGAAAGCCACGTCCATAATGTGATGATCACGCGCGAAGCGCCCAACTATCGGCGCGGCTGATCTGATCCGCTCCCGGCCCCGGTCGGGAGCGGTTTTGTTTTGAGAAGAGCAGTCCCTTCCCCCTCGATGGGGGAAGGGCAGGGATGGGGGTGAGGGCGCGACGGTCAAGGCGAGGCGTTGGAGACGTATCGGCGTCTCGGGCGACTTCGCTGGAAATGGTTTGCCGGCACCCCCACCCAACCCTCCCCCATCGAGGGGGAGGGCTTTCGGTTCGGGTTTCAGGGACGAGAAAGGAAGGCGGGCGTGACCAGTGAACTGTCCTATCTGGCGGCGACGCTGGTCCTCGCCCTGGTCCAGATTCTGTTGCCCGCCTTCGCCCGGACCCGCGAGTTCGGCCTGGACTGGAACGCCGGTCCTCGGGACGCGACGCCCGAAACCAAGAGCCGGCTGACCGGCCGTCTGCAGCGCGCCCAAGCCAATCTGTTCGAGACCCTGCCGCTGTTCATCGGCGCCGTGCTGATCGCCCATGCGGCGGACCGGACCGGCGCGCTGACGTCATTGGGCGCGGCCCTCTACTTCTGGGCCCGCGTCGCCTATATCCCACTCTACGCCCTGGGCGTTCCCTATATCCGGTCGCTGGTGTGGCTGGTCTCGCTGGCGGGACTGGTGCTGTGCCTTCTGGCCCTTTTCATCCGAGTCTGATTTGACCCCAGCCGCCCGCCTGGCCGCCGCCGCCGCCATCCTCGACAGCATCGCCCAGGGCCGCCAGCCCGCAGACGCCGTGCTCAAGGCCTGGAGCCAGCAGAACCGCTATGCCGGTTCGGGCGACCGCCGCGCCATCGCCGAGCGCGTCTATCAGGTGCTGCGTGCGCGCGGCCGCCTGTCGGCCTTCATGGGCGGGCGTCAGGACGGACGCGCCCTGATTGTCGGCGCCCTGTCGCTGCTGGACGGCGCGACGCTGGAGGAGATCGAAGGCCTCTACAACGGCGAAGGCTATGGCCCGCGCCCCCTGTCCAAGCATGAACGCGGCCGTCTGGCCGCGGGCGAGGACGCGGCCGACCTGGCCGAGGTCGCCCTGCCGGACTTCGTCACGGCGGACCTCAAGGCGGTCCACGGCGACCGTTGGCGCGAAGAGGTCGAGGCCCTGAGCGCCCGGGCGCCGGTCGACCTGCGGGTCAACGCCCTGCGCGCCACGATGGAGGAGGTCGAGGCCGAACTGCGCGACGCGGGCCTGTCGCCCCAGCGCACGGACCTGTCGGCCTGGGGCCTGCGGCTGGACGCCGAGCCCGCGCCGAACGTGCAGCCGCTGGAGGGCTTCCAGAACGGTCATTTCGAGATTCAGGACGAGGCCAGCCAGGTCGTCGGCTGGCTGGCCGGCGCCTTCCCCGGCGCGACGGTGGTGGATTACTGCGCGGGCGGCGGCGGCAAGACGCTGGGTCTGGTGCAGGCCATGCAGGGGCAGGGGGCGCTGGTCGCCTGCGACGTCTCGGCCAAGCGTCTGGACAATGTGAAGCCGCGCCTGGCGCGGGCGGGCGTCGAGGCGGACCTGCGCCTGCTGGGCACGAACGGCGGCGGGGTCAAGGACCTGAACGATCAGGCCGATGTGGTGCTGGTCGACGCGCCCTGCTCGGGCTCGGGCGCCTGGCGGCGCCGGCCGGAGGACATCTGGCGCCTGACGCCCGAAGAGGTCGCGCGCCTGCACGCCCTTCAGGTCCGCATCCTGGGCCAGGCGACCAAGCTGGTGCGGCCGGGCGGGCGCCTGGCCTATGTCACCTGCTCGGTCCTGAGCGCCGAGAACGAGGCCAGCGCCGCCGCCTTCGAGGCCGCGCACCCGGATTTCCGCCCGGTCGCCATCGCCGATGCGGCGCACAGCGCGGACCTGACCGAGGCCGGGCGCGACCGCTTGACCGCCCTGGCCGACGGCCATCGCCTGCGCCTGTCGCCGGCCGCCAGCGGCACGGACGGCTTCTTCGTCGCCCTGTATGAGCGCGCCGCGTGAGGCTGGAGCGCTACGGCGCGGTGACGGTCCTGCCCGTCATGGCGGCTCCGGCCGAATACGGCGAACATCTGCGCGCCCGCATCGACCCGTTGATGACCGGCATCGGGCCGGTGGAGGGGGCGGTCGCCCTGACCAGCGCCCTGGCGCGGCTGGAGGCGAGGGGGGAGACGCCGGATCTGATCCTGTCGCTGGGTTCGTGCGGCTCGCGGGCGCTGGAGCATGCGGCGGTCTATCAGGCGTCGTCGGTGGCCTATCGCGACATGGACGCCAGTCCGCTGGGCTTTGCGAAGGGGGTGACGCCGCTTCTGGACCTGCCCGCCGTCCTGCCGCTGCCGTGCCCCATCCCCGGCGTGCCGACCGCGCGCCTGTCGACCGGCGGGAACGTCGTCTCGGGCGCCGCCTATGACGCCATCGACGCCGAGATGGTGGACATGGAGACCTGGGCCCTGGTGCGGGCGGCGCAGACCTTCGGCCTGCCGCTGGTCGCGCTGCGCGGGGTGTCGGACGGCAAGGCCGAGCTGACCGGCCTGCACGACTGGACCTCGACCCTGCATCTGGTGGACGAGAACCTGGCCCAGGCCGTCGACGGCCTGATCGAGGTGCTGACCAACTCAGGCCTGTCCGCCCTTGAAATTCCGGCCCTGCAGGGCCAAACCCTCGCGCAATCGCTCGCCCCGGATTCGACCTCATGACCCAGCCGACCCAACACCAGAAGGTGCTCATCGTCGATTTCGGCAGTCAGGTGACGCAGCTGATCGCGCGCCGCCTGCGCGAGGCCGGGGTCTATTGCGAGATCCATCCCTACAACAAGGCGGGCGAGGCCCTGACGGCGATGCAGCCGCAGGCCATCATCCTGTCGGGCGGTCCCAGCTCCACGACCGAGGCGGACAGCCCGCGCGTCGACCACGCCGTCTTCGACTACGGCGCGCCGATCCTGGGCATCTGCTACGGCGAGCAGCTGATCTGTGCTGATCTGGGCGGCAAGGTCGAGAGCGGCCACCATGCCGAGTTCGGCCGCGCCGAGATCGTCATCACCCGCGAAAGCCCCCTGTTCGCCGGCATCGGCGCCGTCGATCACCGCGAGCCGGTGTGGATGAGCCACGGTGACCGCGTGACGGCCATTCCCGACGGTTTCCACGTCATCGCCACCTCGGAAGGCGCGCCCTACGCCGCCATCGCCGACGAGGCGCGCAAGATCTACGGCGTGCAGTTCCACCCCGAGGTGATGCACACCCCGCGCGGCGCCGTGATCCTGAAGAACTTCACCCACGGCATCGCCGGCCTGACGGGCGACTGGACCATGGCCGCCTATCGCGACGAGCAGATCGCCAAGATTCGCGAGCAGGTCGGGGACGCCAAGGTGGTGTGCGGCCTGTCGGGCGGGGTCGACAGCTCCGTCGCCGCCGTGCTGATCCACGAAGCCATCGGCGACCAGCTGACCTGCGTGTTTGTGGACACCGGCCTGCTGCGCAAGGACGAGGCCAAGCAGGTCACGGAACTGTTCCGCGAGCACTATAACATCCCGCTGGTGCACGTTGATGCGTCGAAGGAATTCCTGGGCGAGCTGGCCGGGATTTCGGACCCTGAGACCAAGCGCAAGACCATCGGCCGCGTCTTCATCGAGGTGTTCGACCGCGAGGCCGCCAAGATCGAAGGCGCCGCCTTCCTGGCCCAGGGCACCCTCTATCCCGACGTGATCGAAAGCATCTCGGCCTCGGGCGGGCCGTCGCAGGTGATCAAGAGCCACCACAACGTCGGCGGCCTGCCGGACTTCATGAAGCTGAAGCTGGTCGAGCCGCTGCGCGAACTGTTCAAGGACGAGGTGCGGGCGCTGGGCCGCGAACTGGGCCTGACCGAGGCCTTCGTCGGCCGCCACCCGTTCCCCGGACCGGGCCTGGCCATCCGCATCCCCGGCGAGATCACGCCGGAAGCGGTCGCCACCCTGCAGGACGCGGACGCCATCTATCTGGAGGAAATCCGCAAGGCGGGCCTCTACGACGACATCTGGCAGGCCTTCGCGGTTCTGCTGCCGGTCAAGACGGTCGGCGTCATGGGCGACGCCCGGACCTATGAAAAGGTCCTGGCCCTGCGCGCCGTCACCTCGACCGACGGCATGACGGCCGACTTCTACCCGTTCCCCTGGGACGTCCTGGCCAAGACCGCCACGCGCATCATCAATGAGGTCCGCGGCGTCAATCGCGTCGTCTATGACGTGACCTCCAAGCCGCCGGGGACGATTGAGTGGGAATAATTCAGGCCTTTCGGAGCCTTTCGAGATCACTTGAGAAGCTGTCGATAAGTCACTGACGTAAAAGTGAATTCTGACGAGACCCTTCGAAGCCTTTCGGAGGGTCTCTCTTTTGTGATGACGGCTTGCCGGACGGTCTCGCAGCCGTTGCCTCCGCTGACTCTGCTCCATACCGTCACCGGGTCCAGGGCGTCCTGACGGTCTTTTTTCTCAACAAGCTTTTGAATTGTTTGGGAAAAACTACCGCTAGAGACCCCGAAAACGCCTGACGGTCTTTTGGAGGGGAAGTGGCATGCTTACCGACGCAGAACTGAGGAATACGCGAGGAAAATCAAAAGCGTACAAAAAGACCGACAGGGATGGATTGTACGTGCTCGTAACACCGTCAGGAGGCATCGCGTTCAAGTACGACTACCGCTTCAACGGGCGGCGCGAGACGGTTACTTTCGGGTCCTACGGGCTGAACGGCCTGTCGCTTGCCAGGGCCCGGGAGAAGCTCATCGAAGCCAAGCGGATGATCGCCAAAGGCGTGTCTCCGGCTCTGGAAAAGCAGCGCGCCAAAAGACGGCTCAGGGAGGCCCGCGACTTCGCCCATGTGGCGCAGAAGTGGATGGACGACGCGCCCATGGCGGACAGCACGCGCAACATGCGGCGGTCCATCTTCAACCGGGAGGTCCTGCCGCAATGGCGCAACCGGCTGCTGACCGAGATCACGCCGGACGACCTTCGCGCTCACTGCAAGTCGATCGTGGATCGGGGCGCTCCCGCCACGGCCATCCACGTCCGGGACATCGTCAAACAGATCTACGCCTGGGCCATCCTCCACGGCGAGAAGATCGACAATCCGGCAGACGGGGTGGCGCCCGCGGCGATCGCGCGCTTCCGGCCTCGTGACCGTTCGCTGTCGCCGTCCGAGATCCGGATCATGCTCGGGCTGCTGGGGGAGGTCGCGACCCTTCCGACGATCCGTCTGGGTCTGAAGTTCATCCTGCTGAGCATGGTCCGCAAGAGCGAGCTGCAGGACGGGACCTGGGACGAGGTGGATTTCGAGAACGCGGTCTGGTCCATCCCGAAGGAGCGGATGAAACGGTCACGCCCTCACAACGTCTATCTGTCGACCCAGATGCTCGACATCCTGGTCGCCCTGAAGACCTGCTCCGGGAACTCCCGCTACATCCTGCCGTCCCGCTATGACGCCGACGCGCCCATGTCGCGGGCGACCTTCAACCGGGTGACCATGGCCATCGCCGAGCGTGCTCGTGAACACGACCTGCCGCTCGAGCCGTTCACCGTTCACGACCTGCGGCGGACGGCATCAACCCTGCTGCATGAGATGGGCTTCAACTCGGACTGGATCGAGAAATGCCTGGCCCATGAGGAGCGATCGTCACGCGGGGTCTACAACAAGGCTGAGTTCGAGATGCAGCGCCGCCATATGGCGCAGCAGTGGTCCGACGCGCTCGAGGCCTGGGAGGCGGGCCGGTCGTTCTCGCCCATACTGACGCCGTGCGAGACCAGCGCGCCGCGCTTCAGTTCAGCTTTCGAGCCATAACTTGAATGTGTCAGAAAATGAGCTATATTTCTGACAGGAGCAAACTGATGCAGACCCTCGCGGAACACATCCTCGCGCACGCCGCGACCTTGCCGGAAGGCCAGCCCCTGGCCGCGAAAGGCCTGCTGCACCTGGGCGAGCGCTCCGCCGTGGATCAAGCGCTGTCACGGCTCGTCAAGCGCGGACGCCTCTTGCGGGCCGGGCGGGGGCTCTATGTTTTGCCGGTCCAGGGCCGCTATGGCGAGCGCCCGCCGACCATCGAAAGCGTTGTCGAGCGCCTCTCGGCCCTGGGCGGCGAGACGGTCGTGCGCAGCGGCGCGGCCGCAGCCAATCAACTGGGCCTCACCACCCAGACGCCTGTTCGCCAGGTCTATCTGACCAGCGGCCGAAGCCGCAGGCTGCAGCTCGGCAAGCAATCGGTTGAACTGCGGCATGCCCCGCCCTGGCAGCTCGTCCTGCCCCACAGCGCTGCCGGCGAGGCGGTCCGCGCCCTGGTGTGGCTTGGCCCGGAGCAGGCGGGAAGCGCCCTCAAGGCGCTTCGCCAGCGCTTGCCCCGGAGCGCGTTCGAGGAACTGGTCGGGGTGGGCGCACGCCTGCCGACCTGGCTCGCCCGCTCGGTGAGCCTGGCGGCGCATGGCTGAAGCCTTTCTCGACCTGGATGACGCCGACCGGCGCGAGGCGCTCCAGGTCGCCGCCGCGGCGACGGGACGGCCTGTTCATCTGCTGGAGAAGGATGTCTGGGTCGTCTGGCTTCTCGACGTCCTGTTCCGTGCGCCCTTTGGGGAACACCTGGTCTTCAAGGGTGGAACGTCCCTCTCGAAGGCTTACGGCCTGATCGACCGCTTCTCCGAAGACCTCGACCTGACGTATGACATCCGCACCCTCGCGCCGGACCTCGCGGATCCGCAGGGCGATGGGCTGCCGGCTGCCTTGGCCGAGGCAAGGCGGTGGAGCCGGATCGTGCGGGAGCGCCTGCCGTCCTGGGTGTCCAGCACTATGTGTCCCTACGTCAAGGCCGCGCTGGCGGGCGAAGGTCTGCAAGCTGATTTGATCGAGGACGGCGACAAGCTGACCGTCGCCTACGGACCTCTGGCCCAGGGAACGGGCTATGCGCCGCCCTCGGTGCTCCTGGAGTTCGGCGCACGCGCAACGGGAGAGCCAGCCGAAACGCGATACGTCATTTGCGACGCCGCAGCGGTCTTGCCCGGCCTTGTCTTCCCGACCGCGCGCCCCCGCGTCATGAAGGCCGAGCGGACCTTCTGGGAAAAGGCCACGGCCGCTCACGTCTACTGCGAACAGGGCCGGATGCGAGGCGAGCGATTTTCCCGCCACTGGTACGATCTCGCGAGGCTGGATGCTGCAGGGGTGGCCGATCTCGCGGCAGCCGACCGGGCGTTGGCGGACGCGGTCGCCCGGCACAAATCCCACTTTTTTCGCGAGAAGGCGAACGGCGCGGCGATCGATTATCATCGCGCGGTCGGCGGCGGCCTGCGGCTCGTGCCGGAAGCGGCCGTCCAGGCCGAGTTGGCGGACGACTACAGGCGCATGCTCGAGGACGGCCTCCTGGAGCGCGATGCACCGACGTTCGAGGAGCTGATGGCGACTTGCGCCGAACTGGGCGAACGGATCAACGCTGCAGCCTAGAAAGGGCGTTGTTCGGATCGGCCGTGCGCCACAGGTCGCGAACGCCGAAGGCGCACGTCCGGCCCCTTGGCCGGCGTGATCGGATGCTTGCGCCGGAAGGCCAGCCAGGCTTCGACCTCCGCCAGATCCCAGACGACGCATCGCGGGGTCAGGAGGAAGCGTTTCGGAAACTCGCCGCGCTGTTCCATTTCCCAGATGGTGCTGTCCGCCAGGGGCACCATCTGAAGCAACTGCGCCTTTCTGATCGACCGCATCAGCGGAGGGTCGGACCGGGTCATCACCTTGCTCCCTTATAACTGCCGGGGAATCGAAGGCGAAGGCCCGCGTCCAGACAAGCCGCCAGCTTGCGACCGCGATCCTGCGGGCGGCGGAGAAGGCGGGCCGGAGTCACCCGGCGGGAGCCCTTTGAACGACGCCGCTGGTCCATGCCATGCCGTGGACCTTGCCCCCGGGATTCCATCTGACGTTACGACCGGCAGTTGTCGAGCGCAGGGTGATGACGCAACGCCTCCTGGCGTCGCTCCCGGCGACGCTGTCATCGACGGGGCGAATGCCAAGAATTGATCCGCCGAAGTACGAGGGCTGCCCCTTGGTCTCGTGGAAGAAAACCTCGCCGTCTTCCAGAGCGCCGATTTCCTCAGGCGCAAGAAGCCAGGCTTCGCTCTCATAGACGCCGGCCTTCGGGTCCAGGCAGCGGATCCCTGCACTTGCCCTGCAGATGAAGTGAATGCTGGAAGACATGCCGTTTGTGACCTTTTTGTCTTTTTCTTCCTGAGGATAACCGCGAGTCGATGGACGACGTCACCCCGCATGCGCTGTAGTGGCTGTCAGGGTCTGCAGGAAACGAAAGGCGACCGAAACTGTCGTAATTTGGCTTTATAGACCGTCGGTATCGATATTTGCTGCACGTTAAAGGTGCGCGGCCTAATCGGGTCGTGTGGCTATGAGGTTGGGGTTGGGTTCTCTGCAGGAAGACTGCGCCGTGACGGCGGGGCGGCCGTGACGGACGTGCTGGAGCGAAAGGCGAGCTTGTCGCCGTTGTTCAGGATGGCTGTCCTGAAGGGCGTCGAGGCGTCGGTGTTGTTGCATATCCGGCGCGGGGCGCCAGTGAACGGCTGCGATGACCGGGGGCGTACGCCCCTCATGCTGGCTGCGGCGGCCGGCCGCCATGAGATCTGCCTGCTCCTTCTTTCCGAGGGAGCCGAGGCGGCCCTTTCGGGTCCTGACGGCAGGACGGCGGCCGACATGGCTGAAGCGGAAGGCCATCTGGCCCTCGCAGCGGCCCTGCGGCCGGCCAGGGAACTGAAGATCGCCCCGGAGGCGGCCGCTCCGGTCAATGAGGAAGCGCCCGGAGAAGAAGAGGATACCGGCGGCTGGCTGGCCGAAGAGGACGTCTCGACGCCTGCTTCCGACCTGTCCCTGACAACGAGGGTGGCTGCCGTCCAGGACCGCATTTCGCGACACCGCGTGGCGCGGACTGAAGACGCCTGGGCTATGGCCGATATCTCCATTCCGCTCGGCAAACGCCCGGGACGCCCGGACGCGGTTCTGCCGCGCGGCGTTGCGGCCCTGTTCACGACGGCCCTGGCGACCGGACGCATCTGCGAAACCTGGCTGGAGCGCATGCTTCCGGGAACCGGCGCCGAGCAGTTGCGCCTTGTCCGCAATGTCCTTGACGCCGCAGGCGTTGAGGTCGAGCCGGCCGGTTTCTGGAACAAGGCCGTGCCGCCGCCTGTACGGAGTGACAGGGCCGGGCCGGACGAGGTCCAGGATGCACTCGATCTTCTGGCGAACCTGATCGAGGACAATGTCGAGCCCTTCGACATCTACAGAACGATGACCGACGGCATCGCGGCCTTCGGTCGCGATGAGGAGGAAAGGCTGTTCCGGACCCTCGGGGACGCCCGCCGGGCCCTGATGCAGGCGCTGAAGGCGGGCCGCGAAGTTCTTCTGGAATGGCTGGAGGCGCAGGAGGCCGGCGAAGGCCGCGCCGATGTCGATGAGGACGTTGACGACGAAGGCGAGGATGATCGGGAAACGACCGGCGCGGCCGACCAGACCGACCTTCGCCGGTTCCTGGATCAGTCCACCATGGAAGGAACCGAGGCTGTCGGTCCTCCCTACGCCGCTCTGGCCCGTCTGCTCGAGAGCGACACCGTCGGAAAGATCAGCGAGACCATCGGTCCCGTGCGCAAGGCTCTATTCCGTTATGGGCAGGCGCGTGATCGGATCGCCGGCGCCAGTCTGAAACTCGTGCCCTGGCAGGCATGGCGCTATCGTCGCCATGGCCTGCCGCTGATGGACCTCGTCCAGGAAGGCAACATCGGTTTGCTGAAGGCGATCGATCGTTTCGATCCGGCGCGAGGCAACCGCTTCTCCACCTATGCCGTCTGGTGGATCCGGCAGGCCATTTCGCGCGCGGCCGCCGACCAGGCGCGGATCATCCGGGTCCCGGTCCATATGGTGGACAACATCCGGCAGATCGAACGCGCCGTGATCGAGATGGAGGCTGACGGCCACCCCGGGGGCGTCACAGCGGAAGATCTGGCGAGAAAGCTGCAGATGCAGCCGGACAAGGTCCGAAGGATCCTGAGGATCAAGTCCGACGCGGCATCCCTGGAGGATTGCCCGGACGCGACCGCGATCGAGGATCCGGACGTGGTTTCGCCGTTCGAGGCGCAGGCCGTCGCCGACCTTCGGAAGACCATGGCCCGGCTTCTGTCCGGCCTCCATCCGCGTGAAGAGCGGGTGCTCAGGATGCGCTTCGGGATCGGGCTGGCTTCCGATCACACACTGGAGGAGGTGGGCCAGAAGTTCGACGTCACCCGTGAGCGCATCCGCCAGATCGAGCTCAAGGCGCTTCGCCGACTTCAACATCCCAACCGCAGCCGCCTGCTCAGGAGCTTCCTTGATGCATGATGCTTTTCGACATGGCCGTCGCTCGCGAAGCGCCCCTCCGCGCGCCAGCGCCATGGTCGAGGCCCTGCGCGGGCTCGGATATTCGCCGGCCACCGCGATCGCGGATATCATCGACAACAGCATCGCCGCCGGCGCCTCGGCGGTGGACCTCGACTTCGTCTGGAGCGGCGAGGACAGCTTCATCACCATCCTGGACAATGGTCGGGGCATGGACGAGCAAGCCCTCGACAGGGCCATGCGGCTGGGCGAGCGCAGCCCGCTCGAGGATCGGAACGCGGAAGACCTCGGACGTTTCGGTCTCGGCCTGAAAACCGCTTCCTTCTCCCAGGCCCGGCGACTCACCGTGGCGTCACGCCAGGAGGGAGGCGAGGTGCTCGCCCTTCACTGGGATCTGGACGTCCTGCGCGACGATCCGGCGGGCGCATGGGCCCTTCTCGAAGGTGCGGCGGAGGGCTCGCAGGAGAGGCTCGCTGCGCTTGAGGCCTTGCCCTCGGGAACCCTGGTGCTTTGGGAACTGATGGATCGCATCGTGCCGTCCGGCGTCCGTGAACAGGACTTCCTCGACCTTATCGACCGGATCGAGCAGCACCTCGCCATGGTCTTCCACCGCTTCATCGAGAAGCGACGCCTGACGATCAGGATCAACGGGAGGGCGATCGCCGCCTGGAATCCCTTCCTCGAGCACCGCTCCGACACCTGGCGCTCGGGGACCGACACCTTCCTCGTCAACGGCAGCCCGGTTAGCGTCGAGGGCTTCGTCCTGCCGCATCGCGACCGGCTGGATGCGAAGACGCGCGACAGCGCCGCCGGTCCGGACGGCTGGACGGCCCAGCAGGGCTTCTACGTCTATCGCAACGAGCGCCTGCTTGTGGCCGGCCACTGGCTGGGCCTCGGCAAGGGCCGCGGCTGGACCAAGGATGAGCCCTTCCGTCTCGCCCGCATCCGTCTGGACCTGCCCAACAGCGCGGACGCGGACTGGAAGATCGATATCCGCAAATCCACCGCCCGCCCTCCGGTTGAGGCGCGGATGCGGCTGTCCGTCTTCGCCGAGGACGTGCGCGACCGGGCCCGCAAGGTGTTCGCCTTCCGCGGCAAGCCCCAGGCGACCGGCGCCCGCAGTCCGGTCGTCCAGGCCTGGCGCGCGGATCGACTGACCGGGGGCGTTCGCTACCGGATCGACGCGGACCACCCGGCAGTCGCCGCCGTGCTTGAACACGCCGGACCGCTCAAGGCCGATATCGAGGCCATGCTGGCGGTCATCGAGGCGACCGTGCCGGTCCAGCAGATCTGGCTGGATACGGCCGAGGCGAAGGACACGCCGAAGGCCGCGCCTGACGGCCCGCCGACCGAGGCCGAGCGCAGGATGCTGGAGACCGTCTTCAGGAACCTCGTCAGCCGCAAGGGCTACAGCATCGAACAGGCGCGCAACAAACTCCGGTCCAGCGAACCCTTTGACGCCTGGCCCGACCTTATCGACACCCTCGTCCCCACACCTTCGGAGTAGACGCCTTGCCCAACGCAAAAGTCGTCAAATTCACCCAGGAACTCCTCCTCGACCAGGAGCCGGGCGCCATCAGCCCGGGGCTGATCAGCGAGAAGATCGATGAGGTGCTCGCTTTCAAACCGGCCTGGCGCGAGGGGCTGGATCGTGACGCCGCGATCACCGAGCTCGTCCGGCGTTTCAGCGTGTGGATCAGCGCGGACACCTCCATCAGCAGCCTGGAGGGCCACAAGGCCTGGCTGGAGGCCGACAGGAAAGGCGACTGGCGCTACTGGCAGCGCTATCGCGAGTTCGTCGAGGGCAAGATGTCGGACGCCGCGGTCGAGGCGCTCGACCGTTCGACCGACAATATCCTCGGCATGCTGGAGGATCCGGAACGGGACGGTCCCTGGGACCGGCGGGGCCTGGTCGTCGGCCATGTCCAGTCCGGCAAGACGGGCAACTATACAGGCCTGATCTGCAAGGCCGCCGACGCTGGTTACAAGATCATCATCGTCCTGGCGGGCCTGCATAACAACCTGCGGGCCCAGACCCAGATGCGTCTCGACGAGGGCTTCCTCGGTTATGAGACGCATCCCATCGCCGAGGACCTGAGGGCGATCGGGGTGGGCCTGATCGACGGCGATCTCGCCATCAGGCCGAACTATGTGACCAACCGGACCGACAAGGGCGACTTCAGCACCGCGCGGGCCAAGACCCTGGGCATCACCCCGGAACAGCGCCCCTGGCTGTTTGTCATCAAGAAGAACAAGACGGTCCTTGAGCGCCTCCTGGGCTGGATCCGGAACCATGTCGCCGACGCCCAGGATACCGAGACGGGGCGCAAGCTGGTGACCAAGCTGCCTCTTCTGCTGATCGACGACGAGGCCGACCACGCCTCGGTCGATACCGGCGAGCAGGTCTATGACGACGACGGCCTGCCGGACGCCGAGCACCAGCCCACGGCGATCAACAGCCTTACGCGCAGGATTCTCAACACCTTCACCCGCTCGGCCTATGTCGGCTACACGGCCACGCCGTTCGCCAACATCTTCATCCATGAGCGCAACGAGACGAAGGAGGAAGGGCCGGATCTCTTCCCCTCGGCCTTCATCGTCAATCTGGGGGCTCCCTCAAGCTATGTCGGGCCGGCCCAAGTGTTCGGCCTCCAGGCGCCGGGGGGCCGGACGCCTGGACTGCCGCTGTTCCGGTCTGTTTCCGATCATGCCTCGGAGGACGGGAAGGCAGGCTGGATGCCCCATACCCACAAGAACGGGCATGTGCCGAAGATCGACCGGGACAGCGGTCTGCCGGAAAGCCTCGAGCAGGCGATCGACGCCTTCCTTTTGGCGTGCGCCGTCCGCCGCCTGAGAGGCCAGGCTGGCGAGCACTCGTCGATGCTGATCCACATCACCCGTTTCACATCGGTCCAGAAGGCCGTCCATCAGCAGGTGGCCGCCCATGTGTCGGCCCTCAACCAGCGTCTGTCCCGCCGCATCGGCCATGAGGAAGCGCTGGCCCGCATGGAGCGTCTCTGGGTTGATGACTTCCTGCCGACCAGCCGGCGGGCAGCCAGGGATTTTCCCGCCCTTGCGGATCATCACGATATGCCGGAATGGGCCGAGGTACTCGAAATCCTGCCCGCCGTGGTCGCCGATACCGACGTGCGCATGATCAACGGCACGGCGAAGGATGCGCTGGACTACGCTGACCACAAGGACAAGGGACTTCAGATCATCGCCGTAGGCGGCGACAAGCTCTCGCGCGGCCTGACCCTGGAGGGGCTGTGCACCAGCTACTTCCTGCGCACCTCCAAGATGTACGACACCCTGATGCAGATGGGCCGCTGGTTCGGCTACCGGCCCGGCTATATCGACCTGTGCCGTCTCTATACGACTGATGAACTGGGCGACTGGTTCGGTCATATCGCAGACGCCGCCGAGGAACTTCGGGACGAGTTCGACCTCATGGTGGCCTCGGGCGGCACGCCCCGTGACTATGGTCTCAAGGTGCAGTCCCATCCCGTGCTCATGGTGACGTCACGGCTCAAGATGCGCTCGGCGCGCAATCTGATGCTGTCGTTCAGCGGCCAGGTGTCGGAAACCGTGTCTCTCTTCACGGACCGGGCAGTGCTCCAGGGCAACCTCGACGCCACGGCCGCTCTGGTTTCCC
Source organism: Brevundimonas naejangsanensis (assembly GCF_003627995.1). Lineage (NCBI taxonomy): Bacteria > Pseudomonadati > Pseudomonadota > Alphaproteobacteria > Caulobacterales > Caulobacteraceae > Brevundimonas > Brevundimonas naejangsanensis. The sequence continues at coordinate 2,246,339 of NZ_CP032707.1, forward strand.
GCCTCGGCGCAGGCGAGATCGATCCGGTCCGCAAGCGCGGGGACAGCGAGCAAAAGTGGAAGGGCCGGCTCTGGGAAGATGTGCCAGCGAACGAGATCATCGATTTCCTCGGCGCCTACAAGACCCACCCGGAAGCCTACAAGGTCAACAGCGTCCTGCTGGCCGAGTTCATCGCCAAGATGAACGCCGTCTCTGAACTCACGTCCTGGACCGTGGCGGTTATCGGCGGCGGGCAGGGCGAGGATCATGAGCTGACGCCGGGATTCCGGGTGGACATGCTCAAGCGCAAATCGACCGGAAAGGCGGGGCGCTATGCTATCGGTCGTCTGCTCTCCCCGCGCGACGAGACCCTGGACCTCGACGAGGCGGAGTGGAACGCCGCACTCGACCTGACGCGATCCGTCTGGCGCGAGGACCCTGCGCGTCTGAAGGACGGGGAGGAGCCTTCCGATCCGTCCGGCCCCGCCATCCGCCGCATACGTGGGGAAGGAACGCCCGACAGCCCGGGGCATCCCGAGCGCGGACTGCTGCTGATCTATCTGCTGGATCCGAAGGAGGCGGGCGATGGGGTGGCCCGGGATCTGCCGCCCGTCGTGGCGATAGGTCTCAGTTTCCCGTCGACCGAGAAGGGCGAGAAGGTCGAGTACAAGGTGAACAATGTCGCCTGGACGCAGGAGTATGGCGGTGCTGACTGATACCGAGGAACTCGAACTCGCCTGGAACGCCCTGTCCGGTCAGGAACGCGCGGAGGGCTGGGCCACCGTCGCCCTGGGAACGGCGACGGCCCGCTTCCGGGCGGGCATCGTCTATCCCGGCGGAGAGGAGACCCTTCTCATCGGCTTCAACTCGGACGTCGTTCCGAAGAAGGCCGACCTGCCGGAGGGGGCGGGCTTCCGTGTCGAGGTCTCGTCCGAGGCCTTCGCGCCCGCCTTCGGGCGCTGGCTGTGCCTGACCCGGCAGAACGGGGCGGGACGCGACCTCTTCGTCCAGATGGCGGCGGACGTGGTGGCGGCCGTCGCCACGGCGGGCGAACGGTCGGAGACCTCCCTGCTCGGCCTGACCCTGACCCGAATCCGGGCATGGCAGGATTTCATGCGTCGTCCCCGCAGCGGGGTTCTGCCGCCCGAGGAGGAGACCGGGCTGGCGGGAGAACTGACGGTGCTCTGCCGGCTCATCGAGGGCGGCGCCTCGCCCGCCGGCGTCGCCGGGGCATGGAACGGGCCCGCCGGGGGCCTCCAGGACTTTCAGACCGGGACCCTCGGGCTGGAGGTCAAGACGACCCTCTCGGTCACCGGCTTTCCGGCGCGGATCAGTTCGCTCGAGCAGCTCGATGAACTCGCCGGACGGCCCGTGCTGCTGGCGGCGGTGCGGCTGTGCCTGCAGGAAGACGGCCTGACCCTGCCGGGCCTTGTCGAGCGCGCCCGCGGCCTCATGGGGAGCGACAGCCGCGCCCTGGCCATGCTGGAGCGGGCTCTCCTGCTGGCGGGCTATCTTGATGACGTCGCCTCCGAATATGTGAGGCGCTTCCATTGCGTCGAGATCCGCGTCTTCGACGTGGACGAGACCTTCCCGCGCCTCGTGCGCAGCGCTGTGCGGCCCGAGATCCGGGCCGCCGCCTATGACATTGATATTGACCTGGTGACCGCCGCCCCCTTCAGCCTGGGCGACGCCCTGGTCCGTGCCGGAGCTTTCTGAACCCATGACGCTTGAAGAATTTCTCGTCCAGACCCGTTCCGAGGTGGATGCCCTTGTCAGCGACCGGATCGTCGCCGGGGCCTATCTCAGGGGCGAACAGGCCTTCACCGACATCGTCATGCAGCACATGGCCGAGGTCGGGATGACCAATGATCCCCAGGTGCTGCATATCGAGCGCAAGCTGGGCAACGCCAATCTCAAGCTCAACGGCTACGCCGTCTCCGAGGAGGCGGACCGGCTGGACCTGTTCGTGACCCTCTATGAGGGCCATCAGACGGTGGAGCCCGTGGCGGACGCCGAGGTGACAAGGGCGGCCGAACAGTGCCTGAAGTTCCTGAACGGAGCGGCGGGCGGCAAGCTGCTCAAGGCGATCGATCCCGCCGACGAGGCCTATGAGTTCAGCCAGACCGTCAACGACTGCTACGACGGCCTGGACCAGATCTGCGTCTATATCCTGAGCGACCGCCAGGCGAAGACGCGGAACTACAAGCCGCGCGAGGTCGCGGGCAAATCGGTCCGGCTCGAGGTCATGGATATCGAGCGTCTCTTCCGTCACTGGTCGGAGGGCAAGCCGCGCGATGAACTCGTGGTCAATTTCGACGAGGTCTGCGGTTCGCCGCTGCCGTGCGTCTATGTGCCGGGCGAGAACGACGACTATGACTACGCCCTGACCGCCATCCCGGGCGCGGCCCTGCGCCAGTTGTACGAGAAGTTCGGCGCGCGCCTGCTCGAGGCCAATGTCCGCTCCTTCCTCAGCCAGACCGGCAAGGTGAACCAGGGCATCCGCGACACCCTGCGCGACGAGCCCGAGCGCTTCATGGCCTACAACAACGGCATCGTCCTGATCGCCGACGGCGCCGGCCTGTCCCGCACCCCCGACGGGTCCGCCGGTATCTCCTGGCTCAAGGGCATGCAGATCGTGAACGGCGGCCAGACCACGGCCTCGATCTACTTCACCAAGCGCAAGCACCCGGACGTTGATCTCGCGCGGGTGCGCGTTCCGGCCAAGGTCATCGTCCTGCACCAGCACGATCCGGACGCCGAGGAGCGGCTGGTCAGCGACATCTCCCGCTACGCCAACAGCCAGAATGTGGTGAAGATCTCCGACCTGTCGGCCAACAAGCCCTTCCATGTCGAGCTCGAGAAGCTGGCCCTGTCGACCTATTGTCCGGACGGCGTCGGGCGCTGGTTCTACGAACGGGCCGCCGGCAGCTACAATGTGCTGCTGGCCCGCGAGGGCACGACGCCGGCGCGCCTGCGCCAGCTGAAGGAGGCCATCCCGCCGGCCCGCAAGCTGACCAAGACCGACCTGGCCAAATATGTGAACGCCTGGGCCGGCAAGCCCCAGCTGGTGTCGCTCGGCTCCCAGAAGAACTTCCAGCGCTTCATGGCCGAGATGAGCGACGGCGAGGCCGCCCTGCCGGATGTCGCCGCCTACAAGGGCTTCATCGCCCAGGTCATCCTGTTCAAGGCCGTGCAGAAGATCGTCCGCAGCGGCGGCTACCAGTCTTACCAGGCCAATATCACGGCCTATACGGTGGCCTCGGTCGCCCGTCTGGCCGGGCCTGCCTTCTCCCTGGAGGCCGTCTGGCTGAAGCAGGGCCTGTCGCCGCAGCTGTCCGCCTGGATCGCGGAGGTGGCGGCGGACGTCGACCGGATCCTCCGGCAGAGCGCCGGCGCCCGGATGGTCTCCGAGTGGGCCAAGAAGGACGAATGCTGGGAAGCGGTGAAGGCGGGCAGGATCACGCCGCCGCCGTCCGGCGTGCCGGAACTCGTCCGGTGAAGGACTTCGCCAGACGTCGCGGCGCGCTTGCCGCGACCTTCAGCGCGATAGCCTTCAAGCGGCTGACCGCCGTCGAGACCGACGCAGCCCGCTCGAACCAGCACGAGTTCAACGGCGGCCGGGCCCTGATGAGGCTGTTCGGTCCCGAAAGCCCGCAGCGTGTGATCACCGACTTTGTCTGGATGCCGGACGACGGGGAATTCGTCAGGGAGGAGGGGCTGCTCACCTGGTATGACGCCAGGGCTCGTCATCCGACACGCTCGGAGTACCGGCTCTATTACGTCGACAACAAGGTCACGAGCCGGGCGCGCGAGGGCGATCTGCTGGTGATCGCCCGCAAGCCCGACGGCGCCACCCTGATGCTGCTGGCCCCCGGGTCAGGCCTGGCGGCGACCCGCATCGCCTGGATGTTCGGTCTGGAAGCCGAGCCCGGCGCGGCTTTCGCCGCCTTCGGGCTGGACGCCGGCGACCGGTCGAGGATCCGGGAGGCCCTGTCGGGGACCGGGACGCCAGCCGATGAATGGGCAGGGGAGAGTTCGGGCGAGCTGGTCCAGGCCGATCCCTCGATCAGGGCCTCTCTCCTGCAGATGCAGAAGGCGATCGGCGAGGAACGCGAGGCGGTAGCGGACGAGGGCGGCTGGGTTCCCGCGCCTTAGGGACCGGGTCGAGCGCTCCGGGGGCAGTGCGGGAAAGATGTCCCCAGGTCTCTGTCTGCGGATCCTTTCCAGGGGCTGTTCACGGGTTGTTCTCCACGGGCCGATTTGCGACATTCTGTCGGAAATCGACCCAGAGGTGATTCGTGAGCGAGTTTTCGACGCTCCGGCAGCGCGCCGGACTGACCGTGGCCGAGGCGGCCCGTGCGGCCGGCTATGACGAGCGGACCGCCTACCGCTGGGAATCCGGGGAGGTGAAGCCGCGCGAGGCCGTGCTCAGGCTGTTACGCTCGATGCAGGAGCCTGTCGCCCGCCGGGAGCCCGGCGAACCGGCGTTCCGTTTCATCGACCTGTTCGCCGGGATCGGGGGCCTGCGCCGCGGATTCGAGGCCATCGGGGGCAAATGCGTCTTCACCAGCGAGTGGGACAAGTACGCCCAGCTGACCTATCGCGCCAACTTTCCGTATGATGACCATGAGGTAAACGGGGACATCCGCCAGGTCGCCGAGGCCGACATCCCGCAGTTCGACGTCCTTCTGGCCGGCTTCCCCTGCCAGCCCTTCTCCCTTGCGGGCGTGTCCAAGAAGAACTCCCTGAACCGGGCGCATGGTTTCGCGGACGAGACCCAGGGCACCCTCTTCTTCGACGTGGCGCGGATCCTGGCCCATCACCGGCCCGCCGCCTTCCTGCTCGAGAACGTCAAGAACCTGCTGAGCCACGACCGGGGCCGCACCTTCGAGGTGATCAAGGACGTCCTGCAGGAGCAGCTCGGCTATCACATCAGCTACCGCGTGGTGGACGGCAAGCCCTGGACGCCCCAGCACCGGGAGCGAATCTTCATCGTCGGCTTCCGTGATCCGACCGCCTTCTCCATGAACGACATGCCCATCCCCGAGGGCGGGCCGGTCCTGGCCTCCATTCTTCATGGAGCTGCGGAGATCGAGGAGCCGGAGGCGCCGTACAGCGAGGGACCTGAAGGCAAGGCGGCGGCGAAATACACGCTCAGCCAGCACCTGTGGACCTATCTGCAGAACTACGCCGAGAAGCATCGGCAGAAGGGCAACGGCTTCGGTTTCGGCCTGGTCGGCCCCGGGGACACCGCCCGCACCCTGTCGGCGCGCTATCACAAGGACGGCTCGGAAATCCTGATCGACCAGGGCAAGGGCCGCATTCCCCGACGGCTGACGCCGCGGGAATGCGCGCGACTGATGGGCTTCGACCGGCCGGGACAGCCGCCGGTCCGCATTCCGGTCTCGGACACCCAGGCCTATCGCCAGTTCGGCAACGCCGTGGTGGTGCCGGTGGTCGAGGCGATCGCCCGTCACATGGAGCCGCATCTCATGAAGGCCCTGGCGGCGCAGGAGCCCGAGCGCGACGTTGCCTGACGTCGTGGACGCCGCGACGCGCAGCCGGATGATGTCCGGCATTCGCGGCAAGAACACGAAGCCGGAAATGCTCCTCAGGAGGGGCCTGCACGCCCGCGGGCTCCGTTATCGCCTGCATGCGAGGGACCTTCCGGGCAGTCCGGACATGGTCTTCCCGGCAAGAAGGGCCGTCCTGTTCGTCCATGGCTGCTTCTGGCACGGCCATGACTGCCATCTGTTCCGCATGCCGGGCTCCAGGCCGGACTTCTGGCGCACGAAGATCGAACGGAATCGCGAGGTGGACCGGCGGGCCGTCGACGCCCTGCGGGAGGCCGGGTGGCGGGTCGCGGTGGTCTGGGAATGCGCGCTTAAGGGCCGGACGCGCCGGGACCCGGATGCCGTGCTTGACGCCTGCGCCCTGTGGGCGAGAGAGGGCGGGGACTGGCTCGAGATCAGGGGGAGGGATGAATGAGCAGGGGGCTGCTGTCCGACTATTTCACCGGGGTGATGTACAAGCGCCTCGCGGCGGTGGAGGTCGATCGCCTCCGTTCCAACCAGCACGAGTTCAACGGCAATCCGGGCTTCAAACGACTGCTGGGCACGGCGCCGCGACGCGAACTCACCGCCACCTTCCTCTACCTGGACGACGAGCGCCGCGTCTCGGGGCCGGGGCGCCTGACCTGGTATGACGCCCGGGCCGCCCATCCGACGCGGACCGAGCACCATCTCTACTATACGCCCAATGAGGTCGTGCCCCTGGCCAGGGCCGGCGACGGCTTCTTCCTGGCCCTTCGCCCCGACGACGAGGTCCTGGTGATCATCGCGCCGGCGGGCAGTTCGGTGCTCGCCCAGCTGTTCTGGCTGTTCGACATGGACCGGACCGGCGCCCTGGAGCTGGAAACCCGGGACCTGTCGACCTCGCCGGTCGAGGCGGGATTCCTGGCCCGCATGGTGCTCGAGGAGCTCGGGATCGAGGCCGAGGGTCCGGGGGAGGAGCGTTTCGACACCCTGGTCGAACAGTTCGGTCTGGCCTTCCCGTCGACGCGCGTTTTCTCGGAGTTCGCACGCAAGAGCCTGGGGAACCTCGATCCCCGGGACGACCCGGACGCGGTCCTGATGGCCTGGATCGAGCGGGAGGAGCAACTTTTCCGTCGCCTCGAGCGCCGGATCGTTTCGGAGCGGCTTTCCGAAGGCTTCCACGCTGACGGCAAGGTCGACGTGGACGGTTTCCTGGGCTTCTCCCTGGGCGTGCAGAACCGCCGCAAGTCACGCGCGGGTGCGGCCCTGGAGAACCATGTGGAAGTGGTCTTCCAGGCCTTCGGTCTGGACGTCGAGCGGGGGGCGAGGACCGAGAACAACAACCGGCCCGACTTTCTCTTCCCGGGCGCGGCCGCCTACCATGATCCCGCGGTTCCGGCGGAACGCCTGCTGATGCTCGGCTCCAAGACGACCTGCAAGGATCGCTGGCGCCAGGTCCTGTCCGAGGCGGCCCGGATCGAGCACAAGCACCTTTTGACGCTCGAGCCGGGCATTTCGGAGAGCCAGACGACGGAGATGAAGGACAAGCGCCTGCAACTGGTCTTGCCGGCCTCGATCCATGCCAGCTACCGGGCCTCTCAACGACCGGATCTGTCGTCCTTGCGTGATTTCATAGATCTGGCTTCGGAGCGCCAGGGACCGGGAGGCGGGACCCAGCCCCAGGCGTAACGGGATCATGCGGTAGGCAAATCAATGGGGCGCAGGGTCGGCTATCGTCGCCGGGAAAGAGGCCCGGGGTTCTTCCCGGTGCTGGTCGCATTGATCGTGCTGTCGCTGACAGGGGCGGGGGCGGTTGTCTGGCCGCTCTTTCTTGTTCTGGTCGGCGCCGTCGCGCTGACCCTGGCCGTGTTCTTCTTGAAGCTTGTCGCTGAAATGGCGTGCCAGCTGGTGCGGGCCCTGACGTGTTGAACCAGGGCCAGCCAGGAAGGGGGTGGAAATGTCGTTTCGGGTAATAGCCGACAGCGGTGAGCCCATGGACGCCCATCTCGACATCGAGGGTGATGAATTCATCTTCCATAGTCGTGGGGGCGCCAAGGGCCGGGCAAGCGCGCGGAATATTGATTACGGTCCGGCGCTTCGTCTTCTCCTGACCCGGATCCAGGCTGCCGGCGCTCGCGTGGAAGGAGCCTGGCTGGATACCGAGGAGGTCCGCCACCTACCGCTTGAAGCGCGTGTAATTCTTGAGCGGGACGAATTCCAGGCAAGACCTGAAGAGCAGTTTCGGCTGATGTCGGGACGTATGCAGATTTTCCAGAGGCCCCCCGGATCTCGACGAGGGGGAAGTCGCGTCAAGAAAGTCCGCATCCGGGTTGGCCAGAAGGCGAGGGGGGCGGACCTTGAAGGAATTCTCGGGGTGAGGTGGACAGCGGGGCGTGAACAGCGATTGCCCGCTCACGATCTGAACAAGGTTACGGCGACTCATATCCGGAACGCGGTCGAACGTCTGCGGCGCGACCCTGCCTCGGCGCCCGGCTTCGGTCCCGCGAGAGAATATGAAGTCGTCGTTGATGAGGAAACCCGGCTGCCGCCGAAGGCGGTGTTCGGCCTGGCCGCTTCCGACGCGCTCGGGTTCAGCGTCGAGCCGGCCGATTTTTCAGGCGGCGCGGCCAGTATATGTCACAGGCTGCTGGAAGCGGCCGGGTATCCGGTAGTGGCCGCGCGCAAGCCGCGCGTCCCTCTCATGCTGGAGGACGATCTGGCGATTGTCGATGAGGCCTGGGACGGGTGGATTAACGCCCTGACGGGGGAGGCGCGGTCGCTCGGTTCCGGTCTTCTGTGGATGGACGCCCATTCGGTGATATTCTCGCCTCGTCCCTCGGACAAGCGCGCGGACCGCACGGACATACATCTGGGCGGGTTCCGGCATGACCTGAGCGTGACGATCAGTGCGCCGCTCAAGGGCGCGGACGCCAACGGGCTCTCCGCGATCGCCCGGGATGCCTCTGGCAGACGGGTCCTGATCCGGCAGGGCTGGCTGAGAGGCAGACCGGAGGTGCGTGGGGAACAGTTCCGGCGACTGACCGGCCTGACGCCGGTGGAAGTCACCGGCGGAACAGCCCCGACTGTGCGTGAGTGGTACATTGTCGCCGACCTCGACAAGGCGTCGGACGAGATCGCGGCGAGCACCGCCGACTTTGTACTGAGATGCATGGAGGCCCGTGCAGCGGCCAAGGCCGGGTCAGGCGTCCCGGCCCCGTCGTCCCCACCGCTGACAGCGGGAGAGGAGACCGGCGGAACCTTCACCCGCAAGGCTGTCACACAGCCGGAGGCGGAAGTGCACCGGATTCACGGCGAGGTTTGGCTCCGGCTGCAGGATCTCCTCAAGTCTCCTGGACCCCGGCTCTCGAAGTTGCGACATCAGGCCGGTTACGAGGTTGATGGCGTGATCGCGGGGGCCGAAGGCCGCATTCTGCTCGAGATCAAGACAGGCCGATCCGCAGCGGACGTCTACGAAGGCGTCGGCCAGCTGATGCTCTATTCCAGCATGCTCGGTCTGCATGACCACAGGAAGGTGCTTTTGCTGGCGTTCGAACCGAGCGCGACCCTTGTCGAGGCGACCCGGAGTTGCGGCGTGGAGTTGTACAGCTACGCCTGGACGAAAACCGATGATGGGATCGAGGTCGATCTCCCTAACGGGTTTCTGGCGATCTGTGGAAGCGACCGGTAGGGATGCTCCCGTTAGGGCCTTCAGCGACGAGGTGTTCGGCTGGCCGCCTCACGGTCCGGGGCCGGGTCTTGTCGAACCGGACGCGTCTATACCCCAGGTGATTGATCTATCTTGGAAAAGCGTCGGCTCCGGTCGTTTTTGAGGTTGGCGTCGGCTGGGATACCGGCGATAGAGAAATGGCTGGCTCGGGGGGCATGATGAGAGGCGAGGATCGGGCGACACTTCTGCCGGGCATTGTTCCCGACCTGCGTCCGGATCTGCTCCTTCGCGCAGCTGTCCATCGGAGGTCGGATGTTCTGTGCGATGTCAGGCTCCTTGCGAACGCCGCTCTCACGCCGCCTGCGGAACCAGACCTGCTCTGGGCGGGCGGAGGCCTGTGGGGGCCTTTCTGGAAGGGCCATCCCTTCGGCGGTCCGTCGCTGTTCAACCACATTCGCCTGACTGAACCGCAGATCACGCGCGAACTTGCCTCGTGGCTTTCCCGATCACCCGGAAACGGGATTGATCGCTCCGGCTGTTTCCTGATCGCGCTCATGGGGGAGCCAGGCGCCTTCGAGGCTGACTGGAGTGACTTTATCCGGTCCTCCCGCATCACCGTCGAGGCCGAGAAGGACCCGGCATCGATCGGTCGCAAGCGCCCCCGGAAGGAGTCGCGCAGAAACGGCGCCCTCGACCTCTTCTTCACCCTTGCCGGGCCGGACGGCGAACGCCGTCATGTCGTCGTCGAGGCAAAGTGCGACGCCGCCGTGGGCAAGGGGCAGCTGTCGACCTACCGGAACCGGACGCGGCAGTTGCCGGGGACGAGATATGTATTCCTCGCTCCGGCGCGGGCGCCGGAACTGGGGCGCAACAAGGATTGGCGCTTCTGTACCTGGCGGGGCCTTCTCGCGCGCTGGGAAAGCCGCCTGGCGGCGTCCGGCGACGACGACCGGGTTTTCAGCCTCTTCAGATCAGAACTTTTCCGGAGATTTTCATGACCGAACCGAACCTGGCCTGTCCGCCCGGCGTGCGCCTCTACGTCTCCGACATGGCTCATGCCCGTGCGGTGAGGGAGCTCTGGGACACGGAAGCAAGGGTCCCGCGCGATCTGCCGGTCGAGGACTGGCCCGATTATGGACGCGCATGGCTGACGGCCCAGACGGTCAAGGTCGACCTGTTGCTGTTCCTGCATGACCTCTGGATGAAAACCTGGGGCGAGGCGTTCCAAGAGCATCTCCCCGGGCACCGTCTTCTGAGAGAAGGAGAACTCGCAGACAGGGGGGTGGATGACGGCTCTATAGTTGACGCTTTCGCCTGGGTGGTCGGGGGCGACAACCTCACGAATCGGGCCCTTTTTATCACAGTTCTGACGCCGCAGGGCGATGTGATCCAAAGCTCGGTCAATCTGGACGACGCGCATGGCGTCATACTGTGGGCCGGCAGTAAGATGCTGGACTCGGGAACGCCATCTGACGCCTGGACAGCGTCAGAACTGGGAGGTTGGGTGACCGCGCCTCTCGCTGTCATTAAATCCGACGGGGTACGCCTCGACAGGCTGTCCGAGGCTGCATCCGTCCTTGCCTCCCGATTGTCTTCCTAGCTGGCGACCGTCCGGCGCTCCAGCTCCCGTCTCGCGTTCCAGACCGTGTCGGGATCCATGTCACCCTGGCGGGCCATCCACTGGAGATAGTCGGCGGGGGCTTCCCCCCATGCCGAGCCGCGATGCTTGCCGAACGGGATGCGCGCCAGCAGGCGGGGCTCTCGCGTCCACTGGACCAGATCCTCGACGCTGGCCGCCGCGAGCAGGTCGTTCAGGATGTGGGCGGTCACCCAGGCGTCAGGGCCGGCGCGGTGGGGCGGCATGGCCAGGGCGGGGTCAAGCTCATGGCCGCGCCAGTAGCGCAGGACCTGGTTGGAGTGGCGCGGGGCCTCGGGCCAGACCCTGAGCGCGCCCTTGTAGGTGCAGACCCAGGGCAGGCCGCCGGTATGGGCGTCCTTGATGAAGCCGCGTTCGAAGTCGCAGTTGTGGGCCACCAGGACGTCGGGCGCACCGTCACGAACGAAGGCGGCGATCTCGTCCGGCGAGCAGACAGGCTCACGGGCGAGCTTCGCCGGCGTGAGGTGGTGGACGGCGATGATCTCGGGCGGAATGCCGCGTTCGGGCCGGTAAAGCCGGGCCTGCGGCGGGAGCAGGCGCGCCTGCTCGTCCTCAAGAAGAACGTCGACCAGGCCGATCTCGACGATCTCGGCGTCCGGGCCCGCGCCCGTGGTCTCGATATCTATGACGCGAAGCTTCAAGGCGTATCCTTGTCAGGGCCAAGGGCTGGAGCGGGGCGATGCTAGTGCAGGCGACGGTAGCGCCGCCCCTCGGCGCCGCCGCGATCATGGAGCACCGTGACCACATCGCCGGTGTCGTCGGCGCAGATGACCGCGATTCCTGCAAGACGGTCGAGCTGCGAGCCGAGCCGTTGGCGAAGCGCGGCGTCCTTCAGGCGACGTTTGCTGAGGCGCAGCGCCGTGCAACCGCCGCCGACCGGAACATCCATGTCGGCGTGATCGAGGATGGCCTCGATGATGTTGCGGGGCACGCCCCTCTGGTTGGCTCTCGCCTCCGCATGTCCCGTCAGCGTCATCCCGATCATTTCCGGCCTCCCTTGCCAATCCTTATGGTCAGGCTAGGGTCGTAATCCGACAGAAACGGTCGTGAGGCGGGGGCTTTATGCGACATGAGAAGGCCGGGCTCCTGCTGGAGCTGGCGCGGAGCCTCGCGGCCAGCGCCGAGGGGCTGACGCTTGACGAGATGGCGGTGATCGCCGGGACCGGGCGGCGGACGGTCGAGCGGATGCGGGACGCCCTCGAACAGCTCTTCCCCCAGATGGAAATGCTGCCTGAAGGCACGGTGAAGCGCTATCGCATACCCGGCGGCCTCGACGGCTTTTTCCAGGCGCCGACCACGGAAGAACTGGTCGAGCTCGGCCAGGCCGCAGCCGTCCTGCGGGCCGGAGGCTACGTCGCCCGGGCGGAGATCGTCGAGAGCCTCGACCGCAAGGTGCGCTCGGCGCTGAAGGGCCGGGCGCTGCGCCGTCTTTCTCCGGACGTGGAGGCTCTCGCGCGCGCCGAGATGAGCGTGGCCCGCGCCGGGCCGCGGCCGGTGGATGATCCGGCCGTCATGGCGGTCATCCGCGAGGCGGTCATGTCCATGTGCGCCGTTCGCTTCCGCTACCATGGGGGCTCGACGCCGGGGCGGCTGCGAACCATCGCGCCCTGGGGGCTGCTCTACGAGCGGATGAACTATCTGGTGGGGGCTGAAGCCGGAAAGCAGGAGCCGCGCAACTGGCGTCTCGACCGCATCTCGGACATTGAACTGACGGACATGCCGGCCGCTCCGCCGGACGATTTCAGCTTGGCTGACTATGCGGGCAGGTCCTTCGGCGTCTACCAGGATGAGGTGGAGGACGTGGTCCTGCGGGTCCTGCCGCACGGGGCAGAGGACGCCAGGGGCTGGCGCTTCCATGCGGACCAGACCCTGGAAACCCTGCCCGACGGCGCAGTCATCGTGCGGTTCCGTTCAGGGGGCATGCTCGAGCTGGCCTGGCACCTCTTCACCTGGGGCGACCGCATCGAGATCCTGGGGCCCGAACGGCTGAAGGCCACGATGCGCGAGGCGCTCGCCACCGCCATGGCGCGCCACGGTGGAACCCCGACCGTTTCTGTCGGGTAGGGCGCCGATCATGGAGCTCATGATAAAGGTTCTCTCGGCCTCGCGCCTGAATGACTTCCTCGGTTGCCGTCACCGGTCCGCCCTCTGGCTAGCCGGGGTGGAGCCGCCGCCCGAGGACAACCCCTCCCTGGAGCTTGTCCGCGAGAAGGGCTTCGAACACGAGGCCCGGGTCCTGGCGGATCTGGAGGCCCTGCACGGTCCGGCCGTTTCCATTCCGTCCGGCGGGCCGTTCGCGGAGCGTCTCTCCCTGACGGCCGAGGCCATGGCGGCCGGCGCGCCGCTCATCTACCAGGCCGCCTTCGCCAATGATCGCTGGGTCGGCTATCCGGATTTTCTCGTCCGGACCGGCGAGGACGCGGCCGGGCGCTTTGTCTATGAACCCGAGGACGCCAAGCTGGCGCACCGGGCGAAGGCCGAACATCTGATCCAGCTCAACGTCTACGCCCGGCTGATCGAGGAGGCCGGCGGAGGCGCGCCGGCCTCCGGCGCCATCCATGTCGGCGGCGGCGCGGCGCCCGAGCGGTTTGACCTGCGCCGGACGCACCATATCTCGTCTCGCCTTATGCGGGGTTTCGAGGCCTTCGCGGCCATGGATGCGCATGAGACGGCGCCGGTGCGGACCCGCGAATGCGGTCATTGCCCCTTCCTGCCGCGATGCGAGGCGGAGTGGCGGGCGGCGGACAGCCCGGTCTTCGTCGCCGGCATCCGCAACGACCAGGTCGTCAAGCTGGAACGCGCCGGCCTCGGAACCCTCTCGGCCCTGGCGACGGCCGATCCGGCCACGCCGCCGCCGGGCCTGGCCCGCGGCTCATGGGAGCGCCTGGTGCGGCAGGCCCGGCTGCAGAAGACCGGCGCGGAGGGCGGCGAGGGCGTGGTGGAGCTGCTTCCGGTCGAGCCGGGCCGCGGTTTCAGCCTCATGCCACTGCCGGCGGACGGCGACCTCTTCTTCGACATGGAGGGCGACCCCCTCTATCCGGAAGGGCTGGAATATCTGTTCGGCCTCTCGGGGCCCCTCGGACCCGACGGCGAGGACCGCTTCCTGCCGATCTGGGCGCATGACCACGCCGAAGAGAAGATCGCCTTCGAGACCTTCATGCGGCTGCTGGTCGACCATTTTGGACGCTATCCGCAGGCGCGGGTCTATCACTACGCCCCCTATGAGACCGTGGCCCTGAAGCGCCTGGCGATGCGCTACGCCACTATGGAGGCCGAACTCGACCAGATGCTGCGCGACCAGAGGTTCGTGGACCTCTATCGCGTCGTGCGCCAAGGGCTCCAGGCCTCGACCGAAGGCTATTCGCTCAAGGATCTGGAGAAGATCTACTGGGGCGGCCGCGACGGCGAGGTGACCAACGCGGGCGACAGCATCGTCGAATACGAGCGCTGGCGCGAGACGGGCGATCCGGCCATCCTCGACGCCATCTGCCGCTACAATGAGGACGACGTCCGGTCCACCGCCCGCATGCGGGACCGGCTGGAGGAACTCCGTCCTGCCGGAACGCCCTGCGAGGCTTCGGGGCCGGAGGCCTCCACACCCGTCGACGGGGAGCGGGCCGCCGCCCGCGAGGCTTTCGAACAGGAGCGCCGCGACCTGGCGGAGCGTATCCGGGCCTCGGGCGTGGCCGACGAACGGGTGCGCGATCTCCTGGCCGAGCTGCTCTGGTTCCACCAGAGGTCGCAGAAGCCGGCCTGGTGGGCCGTCTTCGAGCGTCAGGACTGGGCGACGGAGGAACTGGTCGAGGACGCCGAGAGCCTCGGCGACCTGACCCTGGTCAGCCAGGTGGCGGACAAGAGGTCATGGGTGGCGACCTATCGTTTTCCGCCCCAGGACACCCGCCTCAAGGTCGGCGGCACGCCGAAGATCGCCGAAAGCCTTGAGAACGCCGGGACCATCGTCGAGCTGGAGCCGGAGAACGGCCACGTCGTGCTCCGCCGGGGCATGCTGAAGGGGGACTTTCCGGACAGTTGCTCGCTCTCGCCGGGCGCGCCCCTCGACCAGGGCAAGCTGGTCTCGGGCGTGATGGGGCTGGTCGAGCGGCTTTGCGCCGATCCCGCGAGCGACCAGGCCATGGTCGACATGCTCATGCGACGGACGCCGCGCCTGGCTGGAAGGCCCGATGGGGCCCCGGTTGTCCAGGAAGGCCAGGATCTGGTGGAGGCGACCGTGGCCGCCGTCCGCGACCTGGAGGACAGCACCCTGCTGATCCAGGGGCCGCCCGGGACCGGCAAGACCTATACCTCGGCGCGGGCCATCGTCGCCCTGCTGCAGGACGGCCGCCGGGTCGGGGTGTCGTCCAACTCCCACAAGGCGATCCACAACATCCTGGCCGCCGTCCAGGCCCATGCCGACGAGATCGGCTTCTCCTTCGACGGCGTGAAGAAGGGCAGCCGGGGCGACGACGAGACGGCGTTTGAATCGCGCTGCATCAGCACGGTCCACAACTCGGACGAGGTGTCGTCCGGCTATCAGCTGGTCGGGGCCACGGCCTGGCATTTTGCGACGGAGGACGACCGGGGCTTCGACGTCCTCTTCGTCGACGAGGCGGGGCAGGTGGCGCTCGGAAACCTCGCCGCCATGTCCGGCTGCGCCCGGAACCTCGTCCTGGTCGGTGACCAGATGCAGCTGCCCCAGCCTGTCCAGGGCGTCCATCCGGGGGAGTCAGGTCTTTCCTGTCTGGATTACGCCCTGCAGGACCATGCGACCACGCCGCCGGACCGGGGCATCCTGCTCGACGTCTCGCGGCGGATGCACCCCGGGGTCTGCGACTTCATTTCCTCGGCCGTCTATGATGGACGGCTGACCGCCCATGCCTCGACCCGCCTGCGGCGCCTCGAGGTTGCGCCCGGCCTTCATCCGGCGATCCGGCCGGCCGGAGTCAGCGTGGTGGAGGTGGATCACCATGGCTGCACCCAGAGCAGCCGGGAAGAGGCCGAAGTCGTGGCGGGCCTCGTGAGCGAGCTGCTGGGTCAGCAGCTGGTCGAGGGAGACGGCGTCCGTCCCATGACGATCAACGACATCGTCGTCGTCAGCCCCTTCAACATGCAGGTCGCGACCCTGAAGCGGGTCCTGCCGCCCGGCGCCCGGGTCGGCACGGTGGACAAGTTCCAGGGGCAGGAGGCGGCGGTGGTCATCGTCTCCATGGCCACCTCCTGCGGCGCGGATGCGCCGCGAGGAACGGAGTTCCTCTTCAACCGCAACCGGCTCAACGTCGCGATCAGCCGGGCGCAATGCCTCGCCATCCTCGTGCGGGGCTCGTGCCTGCTGGAGGTGCCGGGCGCCTCGAGGGAAGACCTGCCCCGGCTGGATCTTCTGGCCCGGCTGGATGCGGCTGCGAGGTCGTGATGATCAACGGGTGTTCAGCGAGTGGTCGCCGGCGTCGCCGGCCCCTCGATCCCCTTTTCCCCCCACGCCGGGCGTGACGGATGGGCTTGGCGGCAGGCTCAGGCTCGACCGGGTTGACGGCCATCTTCCTCGATCCTCCGGAGTATACCGTACTTGTAGGTCAGGACGTGTCCGGCTAAGGTTCAACCATTCGCTGTCGCCTCCGTAGTGGGGCGGACTGGCGAGGAACCTTGACTCTTGTGGTGAGAGTTTTTGTGGTGACTAGGGGCAGGGAGCAATCCTTGCCCCTATTTTTTGCCCGAGAAGTCAATCGAACTAGAGCCCCGCCTGCGCCGTAGATGTCGGGCAGGCCCTCAGGTCACGCCCGCGACTGGAGTACTGACGGGCAGGCGGGGGGCGGCCGTCTGACCGCTGCGCCGCGCGAGGCAAGCTGGCCTCTTCACGGCATGTCTGTTGTCATCTAGACGCCCCTTTGGGCGTACAACGCAGTTTCTTGTTGGGGAGGCGGAGACGTGGGGGAAATCAGGCTCGGAGATCATTTGCTCGTCACGACGCAAGGGCGTGACGCATTGGCTGATCTACGGAAAACATACGTCGGGCTGGCGGCCGGATTGAGTGGGGATTTCCGCGCCAGATTCGATACGCTGCAATCGGCGGATGAGCTTTTCAGCCGGTATCCGGAAGAGATCAACCTGGCGCTTGATCGAACAGTTGCGGCTGTCGCCCGCGATATCGCGCGCGAGCGGATCTATCACTGGGACGAGGCGGCGCTCCGGAAGGATCTGGAAGAGCGTTCGGAGGCGGCCGCGGAAAAGTACGAGCGAATACGCGATCAGTACGTTTCGATCACCGCAAGCGCTGCAGAGCGCGAGGCTCTCCGCGCCGAGGCGGGGCAGAATACGCCGTCGGTGATGGGGGGCGGCTTTGGCGTGGAGGGCGCCGTGCGGGGTATGGCGGTGGCGACAGCCGCCAATGCGGCTATCGGGCTTGTCCATGGCGCCGCCAATGCCGCCGGCAAGGCGGTGGCCGCGAGTGGCGACAGGCGCAAGAAACAGGAACTGCTGAAGGATCCGCAGACGAGGGAAGTCCTTGCCGGGGTCCTTCGCGACATCGCCGTCGAAGGTTATCGGCTGGTCGCCGATATCGTGAACAGCGAACGCAATGAGCCAGGCTATGATGTCGTCACGGCGGAAGCCGGGCGGCGGGCCGCGGCGCTTGCGGAAAACGTGGGCGCGGGACGGGTGCCGGCAGAAGAGGTTCCCGCGGTGCTCGTCGAAGCCATCGGGCTGGATCCCTTTCTGGAAAAGCCCTGGCGTCTCTGGGTTGAAAAGATGGGCGACCGGGACGGCAGCCTGGTACGGGCCGCAGAGGACCTGGGTTTGCCGATCGTCGCCGTTCACAAACAGGATCTTTTTTCGCGCAGGCGCGCGGCCCTGTCATGGTCGACACCGGAGGAGTGTCAGCGCAACGCCGACCTCCTGGAGGAAGACGCCCGGTTTTACGGGCTGCCGTTTGACGACATCCGTCGCGAGATCGAAAGTCGCGCGGAGGCGCTGGACCAGCAGAGGCGCACCTTCAACGGGATTGTCTATCCGACCGTTGAGGACGGTGCGAGAGCGCGCGCCGAGGCAGATGAGATTGCCCGCCGGACCTTTGACGGGGTGGTCTACGCTTCCGAAGCTGAAGCCGGCGAGCGTCGCGATATCGTTTCACGGACATTCCGGAACAAGATTTATAGTACGCCGAATGATGCGGATAGAGCCAAGAACCGGTACTTCCTTTCGGTGAGCGTCTTCTACTGGATCTCGGTCCTTCTGGTTCCCTTTCCAGCCGCCCTTGTGTCGCTCCGTACCGGATTCAATCTGAAGAAGCGCCTGGTCGCGTTTGGCTGGCTGGTGGTTTGCGCCGGCTTCAACATCTATTGGCAGGATATATTCGGTGTCGTGGCGATAGCCGTTGTCGGGACCCTTGTGTTCGCGGCTGCAATTTTGCTGATCTGGATCGAGATCTGGGTTCGCAAGAGCGCCTCGCGGCAGGGCTAATTCTGGCGGGAGCAGCCTGAGCCGGATGAATCCGCATGGCCGATCGGATCCGGTGGAAAGTTTCCGCCCTGCGGGAGCTCCAGCACTGCCGAAGCAGAATGACAAGGCCCGGGAAAGTAGCGGCCGGGTTCAGCTGCAATCTGATGTTTGCAGGAGCGTCCGTTCATCGGCGGCTTCGGCCTCGGCCTGGTTGAGCCAGGCCACCACCTCGAGCCAGTTGCTGACCAGAGAACCCATGGTCACCTCGACCCCATGTTCCGGTTCGATCTTCATGGCCAGCCTGCTCACGAGGTCGGCCATTTCACGAAGGGCCTGGCTGCGGCCGGCGAGCACGGCCGCACGATAGGACGGGCAGTCTGGATTCATGGGGCGACAGTGATCGACATGAGGCCTGACTGTCCAGAGGGCTAAGGGCTCCGCCCTCGCGCGGGCCAGGGTGAAGCGGCTGCGCCGCCGGATTGACCGGTCTCCCCGACCTTCCGCGCCGCCATGACCGCGACAGACGCTATGGCTTCACGCTTGTGCAGGCCGGGCGATCCCCCTCCGGTCGCTCCGCCCTGGCCCTTGCTACCCCGGTCTCGCCGACGGGCAGGGTTGCAGGCGCGCCTTTCGCGTGCCTGCAACCCTTGCCTGGAGGAAGCAGACATGACCGCTCATGACATTCAGACCGCCCCGACGCCGCAGGAGAAGGAGGCGGGGCCGGAGCCCGCGCACGGAGCGGAGATCGTGGTCTCGCTGAACCGGCTCAAGGCCTCGCCGAGGAACGCCAGGAAGGTGCGGCATCCGGAGGCGGCTATCGAGGCGCTGGCCGCCTCGATCCGGGCCAAGGGGGTGCTTCAGGCCCCCGTGGTGGAGATCGAGCGGGACAGGGAGGGCGTTGCGACGGGGAGTTATCTCGTCACCATCGGGGAGGGACGGCGGCAGGCCCTGCGGCTGCTGGTGAAGCGCAAGGCGATCAAACGGACCCACCCGGTCCGGGTGGTGGTCGACACCCTGAACGACGCCCATGAGATCAGCCTGGACGAGAACATCACCCGCGAGGCCATGCATCCCGCCGATCAGTTCGAGGCCTTCCGCAGGCTGGCGGAGGAGAAGGGCTACGGCCCGGAGGAGATAGCCGCGCGCTTCGGGGTGTCGGCCCAGGTGGTGCGGCAGCGTCTGCGGCTGGCGGCGGCGGCCCCCGAACTCATGTCCGCCTATCGCGACGGGACCATCACCCTCGACCTGCTGACGGCCTTCTGCGTCAGCGAGGATCAGGACCGGCAGCGTCAGGTGCTGGCGCAGATGGGGCCTTATCCCTCCGTCTTCGCCATTCGTCGCGCCATGACAGAGGCCAGGGTCCGCGCCGACGAGCGGCGCGCCGTCTTTGTCGGCCTTGAGGCCTATCAGGCGGCGGGCGGGGAGGTGGTGCGCGACCTCTTCACCGAGGACGGCGGCGGCTGGCTGCAGGACCCCGTCCTGCTGGACCGGCTGGTCATGGACAAGCTGGAGGCTCTGGCCGGGGAGGTTCGCCAGCGGGAGGGCTGGAAGTGGACAGAGGCCTGTGCGGAGTTCGCCGAGGTCTCGGCGCTCGGGCGGGTCTATCCCGTTCCCGTGGAACGGTCGGAGGCGGACGCCGCCGAAATCGCGGCCCTCTCGGCGGAATATGACCGGCTGATCAGCGAGACGGATGCGGAGGAGGCATTTCCGCCGGAGGTCGACGCCCGGCTTGAGGCTATCGATAGGGCCTTGCAGGCCCATGGGCCGGACTATGACTACACGCCGGAAGCAAGGGCGCGGGCCGGGGTCATGGTCATGCTCGGCCATGACGGCCTGGCCCGGTTCGAGCGGGGGCTGGTCCGGGCGGAAGACGCGGCGCAGACGCCGCCGCCGTGGGAAGATGACGGAACGACTGACGGCGACGACCCCGGATACGCCCGGGTCGGGGACGCCGCGTCCGACGAAACAGGGGGCGAAGGCGACGCCGCCCGAACCGGGGATGCGCCGGCCCCCTTGTCCGACCGTCTGCTTGTCGATCTGACGGCCCGCAAGACCATGGGGTTGCGGGACGCGGTCCAGGCTGACGTCGGGGCCGCCCTCGCGACCGTGGTTCACGCCATGGCCCTGCAGGTCTTCTATCCGGGCTACGGCGACTTCTCGCCCCTGCAACTGCGTCTGTCGGTCAGCGAACTGGAACGGCTGGCGCCGGGCGTGGCGGACAGCCCGGCCGGGCGACGGGTGGCCGACCGGCTCGAGGCATGGGGCGTCCGTCTGCCGGAAAGGGCGGAAGATCTGTGGGCGGTGGTGTCGGAGCTGCGCCGGTCCGACCTGCTGGACCTTCTGGCCTGCTGCGCGGGCGTCGGCCTCCACGCCGTGCGCGAACCGCATGACCGGCGCCCCGCCGCACGGGCGCAGGCCGAGACGCTGGCGACGGCGGTCGGGCTGGACATGACCGGAACCTGGACCGCCACCGCCGCCAGCTATTTCTCCCGCGTCCCGAAGGCGCGGATTCTGGAGGCGGTGAGCGAGGCGGTCGGCCCGCAGGAGGCCGGGCGGATCGCGGGGCTCAGGAAGGGCGACATGGGCGAGGCGGCGGAGCGCCTGCTCGAAGGCTCGGGCTGGCTGCCGACCGTGCTTCGCGTCGCCCCTCCGGAAGGCGGGGCAGGTGAGGAGGAGGGCGGAGCGACGGCGCAGGCGGTCATGGGGCCGGACGATGCCCCGGCCGGGAGTCGTGTTCAGGGCGGGCATGAGGCTCCGGCCGTGGTCGAGGAGGGTCAGGCCCTCGCGGCGGAGTAGGCCTGACAGGGCAGGGAAGGCCGCGCGTCCGCCAGGCGCGCGGCCGGTTCCTGCTGTCGGAAAAGGCGGGGCTGAGCCGGGCGCTCGCGTCCCTGCGGGCCGCTCGCGGGTGCATCCAGGCATTTCCTCAAGCTCCACGATATAAGGCTGACCAGATGCGCATGTTGATTCCTCTCCTGATCCTGGTCGCCGCCTGCGCGCCCGCGCCCCCGACCATCATGGGGCGGGCCTCGGTGATCGACGGCGACACCCTGGAAATCCATGGGCAGCGGATCCGCCTCTGGGGCGTGGACGCGCCGGAAGGGCGTCAGTCCTGCAACGACGCCTCGGGCGCCGCCTGGGCCTGCGGGCGGATCGCCGCCAACCGGCTCGACCAGCGTCTGCAGAACAGGACCGTCTCCTGTTTCGAACAGGACCGGGACCGCTACGGCCGGATGGTCGCCCGGTGCGAGACGGACGGCGAGGACGTGGGCGCCTGGCTGGTGCGGCAGGGCCTGGCCGTTCGCTACGCCCGGTACGCCGGAGCCGCCTATCTGGTCGAGGAGGCCGCAGCCCGGCGGGAGAAGGCGGGCGTCTGGGCCGGAAACTTCACCAGGCCCGAGGACTGGCGCCGCGAGCGCAGGGGAGGGAAGTGATGCGCGAGGCGGCAAGCTTGTCCGTGCTTGCGATTGCGCGCCCTGTCTGGGAGACTCCTTCCCGATGAACAGGAGCCTCGATCATCTGCCGAGCCTGAAACGCGCCGAACTCCTGCGGGTGGTCGATGTGCTCAAGAGCTCGTTCTCGGAGGCCATGTCCACCAGACGGGCCGACCGCCTGAAGAACGGACGCATCCTCAAGATCATCCTCTACGGATCATACGCCCGGGGCGACTGGGTGCATGATCCGGTGGGGCGCTACTTCTCGGATTTCGACATCCTGATCGTGGTCGATCATGAGGATCTGACCGACAGCGAGATCTGGGACGCGGCGCTGTGGCGGACGACGCCGGGGGTGTCGCGGCTCAGGACGCCGGTGAGCTTCATCGTCCATAGCCTGGACGACGTGAACCATCAGCTGGAGCGGGGACGGTCCTTCTTCGCGGACATCCTGCGCGAAGGGATCGTCCTGCATGACACTCCGGGCGTGAAGTTCGTGAAGCCAGGCGAGCTGTCGCCTAAGGTGGCGCTGGCCGAGGCAGAGGAGCATTTTGCGGAGTGGTTTTCGAGCGCTAGCGAGTTTGCTGAAGGTGCGCGCTTCTTTGAAGGGCGGAAGAACTACAAACTAGCGGCCTTCAATCTGCATCAGGCGACGGAGCACCTTTACCATTGCGTGCTGCTTGTGCTGACGCTTTACAGCCCGAAGTCACACAACCTCGTCTTTCTCCGTCGTCGCTGCGAGCCGATGGACGCCCGTTTGCGAGAAGCATTTCCAAGCGAGACGAAGTTTGAGCGACGCTGCTTTGAGCTCTTGCGCGCCGCCTATGTGAAGGCGCGGTATTCAAAGCACTACAGGATCACCGCCCCGGAACTGGCCTGGCTGACCGAACGCGTCGGGGTCCTGTCCGGTCAGGTGAATGCGATCTGCGAAGAGCGGATAGCAGATATGAAGGTGCTGGCGGACGCGGCCTGAATTCTCAAGGGACGGCTGTGCGGGACTTGCCAGACGCTTGTGACCTCACCGTGGGGGTCCTCGCGGTCATCGCTCAGGCAGAGCGGGAGGCGATCTCGCAGCGCACTAATGCGGCCCTAGGAACGGTGAAGGCTAGCTCGCCGCTGGGGAAGCGCACGTGTCTCGCCGCTCCGGCATGCCGGTAGCCCGGTTGAATAACCCCCCAGGGAGCTGAGCCCCTTCGTCGGGCTGCTGCTGGGAACGCCGCTGGATTGGCTGCAGCGAAGGCAAACGCGGATTCATACGCCTGCGACCTTGCCCCGGCTGTGGAGCGGCTCCGCGCGCAGAGGTGCACCTCCCTCGCGTCTTTTGCGGCCGCCCTAAACTTGGCGGGAGAGCGTGCTCCTCGGGATGGCACTTGGCACCCGTCCTCGCAACCTCTTTGCGCGTCTCGGAAGAGCCCAAGTAGGGAGGTCTTAGGACAGCAAGCCTGACAAATCGATCTGAGTGATGATCCCTTCGCGGGTCATGAAACTGAGTCCGCGGGCTTCGAAAGCCGCCTGGATGGCGACCAAGTTATTACGGTGCGGAGTCCTTGCGCTCCGTTCGAAATCGACCACCGTCTGGGCGGATACGCCTGCGAGTGTCGCAAGCTCGCGCTGTGTTATCCCAAGTGCCGCTCTAGAAGCTCGACAAACCGCAGGAGTCACTTCAAATGCCTAATGTTTGATAATTTCATTGACTTTGTGGTTTCTTCGACATAAAGACCGACGTGGAATCAGTGCAGGTTTAACGCATGCTCACCAAATCAGCGATGTCACAGCCCTCTGCAGCGGCGTTGACGGCTATCGAATCTTTCTGTGGCGCAGGAGGAATGTCCCTCGGCCTGATGGCGGCGGGATTCGACGTGAGGGCCGCGTTCGATAACAACCCTGTTGCCATACGAACTCACAATCTCAATATCGATGAGCGAGGGCACGTACGAGACGCGCGTCAAGTAACAGGGGAGGAGCTCACGGAGCTGAGCGGTCTCGGTCGCAACCGGTTGGATCTCTTCAGCGGTGGCCCGCCCTGCCAAGGCTTCTCGAAGCAGCGCCGTGGAGCGCACCTACTGAGCGACCCCCGCAACTCTCTTGTCCTAGAGTACGCGCGGCTTGTGGAGGAGCTTCGCCCTCGAGCGTTCCTGTTCGAAAACGTAGAGGTGTTTGGGCAGAAGCGGGGCGGCGATCTCGTCGATGAGGTTCGTGTTCGTCTCAAACAGTATCGTATATACACTTTCTTCGTCTGTAGTTCCGATTTCGGACTGGCTCAGCGTCGCGGTCGCTTCCTGATGATCGGGATCGATAAAACTGAAGACGGGGGCGCGCCGTTACTCGAAATGGTTTCCAGGCGAGCGACTGTGCGGGACGTGATCGGCCATCTCCCACCTCCTCCCGCAGACTACTCCGAGCACCCCACAATCCCCAACCACATCAAGTGCAAGATCTCTCAGGCGAACGAAGAACGTTTCTCGCATGTACCGCCTGGGGGTGGGTGGCAGGATATCCCGTGGGAGCTCCGGCTTCCCTGCCACCAAGTCGCTGACGTAAAGTCAGGAGGCTGGCCTGACGTCTATGGTAGGCTGGAGTGGGATGGGCAATGCCCGACCCTGACCGCAGGCTTCGATAGTTTCAGCCGTGGCCGTTACGGGCACCCAGATCAGAACCGCTCTTTGACGCTACGCGAGGGCGCTCTCTTGCAGGGCTTTCCTCAGGACTTCCGCTTCTTGGGGACGCGTGGGGACGTGCGGCTTCAGATTGGCAACGCCGTGCCCCCGCCTGTGGCACAAGCAGCTGGGGAAGCCATTTCGCGTGTCCTTAAACGCGAAAGCGCCAGTCCTGCCCTGCGGATAAACCCTAATGAATTAGCGCCGGCTTCAGCCCAACTCGCCCTCGGTCTCTAGCGGGCAAGAAGATCTGCGACGTCGCCGAACAGGTCGCCGAGCGACCTTACCGGGACCACCCTCTGCATGTCCGGTGCTGCATATCTCTGCGGCACATCGCAGTAATAGAGCCCGCCAAGCGGGGCGAGGTACTTCTGAAAGAGCTTGACGGTGCCAGGGACGCAGACTTGTTTGACCGTCTTCGTCTTGTCGTCGAGCTGGGTCTCGCTGATGCACACCAAGAGTGAAGAATATCGGTTAGGGCCGAAGGCTGAGTCGAGAATGCGCTGGTGGGCAAAGGGCTGAACGATACGCTCTCGAGTGGTGATTTTCAGCGGGAGCACAACACCTGTATTAGCGTCGTTAGTCCGTCTTATGACTAGGTCGGTAGACACACTCCCTGGCCCATCGCCGTCCTCAACTGGAGCAGGGTCAACCTCTTCCTCCGCCGCAGCGTCGACGTCGCCGTCGTGCAGCAGTTCGGTCAGGGCAATGTGCTTTGAGAACACGGCGTCAGGCAGCATCTCCTGGAAAAGGGCTGCCATGATGATCTCGAACGTTGTGCCTGGGGTCTTGCGGCTCCCGCGTTGCCAAAGGTCGTAAGCACATGCCACGGCCATGACGGATGTATAAACCACGGCATTGGCCAACGACTTTTCAGCGTCTTCCCACGTTGCTGGTCCGAGGCGGAGAGCCTCGCGGAGGGTGCGGAACTTTGCTGCAAACTCGGCAGGTGCGGCGATGTACAAATCTCCCCGAACCGGCCGTGATGTCTCGCGTCCGACGAAAAAGGCCGAATAGGTGACTGCGGGTCGCCCCGCGTACTGCCCGTACTCCGTCAGTTCAGCTTCTCTAGCGAGTTTGCCGTGCGCGGAAACGAGGAGGGCGAGGGTGGAGTCCGCGTGTGGCCGGAGGCGATTATAGTCTGTGCTCGCCGCCTTAAAGAGCGCCTTAATCTCATCCATCACCCGACTCGCCTCAGTTCTGAAGCCGGATACCTTCATCTCGTGTCTCAAGAGTCAACGAGCCGGCCTCCTCCTCAGAAGCACTGGCACTGCCTAAGGCGGCATGGGTGTGCTTTCCAAACGGCCTTTTTGATCCGGCAGCTATCAGACGACGAGTCCCGGCCCCAGCCTTTTTCGAAACACCCGGCTAGTTGTGCGGTTTACGCCCGCACTGAGAGGCTCCGATAACCTCGGGCGACTGCTACACAACCGCGTCTCAAAGTGCGACGCCTCGACAAGAGCGCGGCCTTGTAAACGGCTGTTTCTGCGGTATTTTCCCGCTAGGAAAAGGTGGTTCCGCTTAAGTGACTCGAACACCTGACCCCTCATTAGGAATGCGACGGGTCACTGGCCTTGAGGGGACCTCCCAAGATTCGCATTTTTCGCCATGAGCGGACTTTGAGTTTGCTCCTATTTCCGGACATTAGGACATCGTTGAAAGCCCATCATGCTAGCTAGGCGAGTGGTGGCGTCGCTGCAATAAGGATTCTCCGATGCCTGACCGGCAAGTCGAACGAGCTGTCCAACTCCTCGACGAACTCGAGCGTAACCGCGAGATGTCTGCGGTGGACGTCGAACACGCTGTCTACGGCGTACTGACGGCAGCCGGCTATGCCGTCAGCACCCCGTCCCCGGGCAGACCCGATATCGGGATCGATATGGAGTTCCAGGGGCGGATCAACGGCGAGCCAGAACGGGTCGGGGTCGAAGTCAAATCACACAGAGGCAAGGTTAGCGGCCAAACCATCTACAAGGCGATGGACGCGATGCGCGCGACTGGCCTAGACCGCATTCTGATTGTTGCTTTGGGTGGCTACAGCAACTTGGCCCTCGAGCGCGCAGGCATTGAACGCCTTGGCAAGGTTGATTTGCTCGACATTCCAGACCTTCGGTCTTGGCTTCAGCGACACGAAACCTTCGACGAGCCTGAAACGAAGAGCGTCCGCCAAATCCTACGGCACGCGATGCGCGAGTTGGCATTACGCCTCGCTGTCGAGCCTACCGAAATCTACGATGTTGAATGGCGAGACATGGAACGTCTGCTGGGAGAGGTTTTTCAGCGTCTTGGCTTCACTACACACGTGACCCCATCTGCCAAGGACGGTGGCATCGACGTACATCTAGTAGATCCCGAAGGCCGTGCTTTCATCGTTGAGGTCAAACACTGGCTCAGCAAGGTGGGGACTGGGGCGGTCAAGCGCTTAGTCGAAGTGACCGCCCGTAAGGGAGCTAGGTCGGGCTTGCTCTTAGCTACCGGCGGCTTCGCTGACGTTATCTTCGATGGCCTCATCGAAGTTAAGGCTCCAGTCCGTCTTGGAGATGCGAATAAGATCGTCTCCTTGTGTCAGGCGTTCTACCGAGCTGAGACCCAGCTCTGGCAGCCAGACAACTCACTAGAAGACCTTTTGTTGGCCGAGACGCTGGCCCTGTCCGACCCGCCTATCGTTCCAACGATCTGAGGTTTGCTCAGCGCCAGAACCGGACGGTGGATTAGGCGCGGCCTGCGGACTGCGTGGCGGACAGCCCTGCCGGCTACAGCCCGCCGAACTGCTATGGTGAGGCCTAGTCGAGCGGCGGGAGCGCGGTGTGAGAAAGGGATTTCAGGGCAAGACCTGCGCCTATTGCGGCGAACTGGGGATCAGTTCCACAAGCGACCACGTGATCCCTCGCCAATTTGTCCCCAAGAACCTTCGGGCGAACCTCCCTCAGGTTCCCGCCTGCGCTGCCTGTAATAACGCCAAGTCGGCCGACGAACACTATCTGGCGACCGTTCTGCCGCTCGGCGGCAACCACTTGGCGTCCTCGGCCACGCTGGAGCTAGACGTCCCTCGCCGGCTGGCGAAGAACCGGCGCCTCCATCGCGAGCTAGCCGCCAGTCAGACTGATATCTGGCTCAACCTTGGCGGAGGGATCGAGTCGACAATCGGGTTCAGCATCGAGGCCGACCGGGTCCTTCGCTACGCCCGCTGGATGATCCAAGGCCTCCACGCCCACCATTGGGAGCCGGTGCCAAAAGGAACTTGGGTTGGAGCCGGCGTCCTCACTCCGGCCGGTCAGAAGTTCCATCTTGGATTCATGAACATGGGCGGGCTCCGGCTGCGCGGTGACATCGGCGACGGTCTCTTCAGCTACGCCGCCCGCCGATCTTTCGAGAAGCCCTACATCAGCGCCTGGTGGCTGC
Source organism: Brevundimonas naejangsanensis (assembly GCF_003627995.1). Lineage (NCBI taxonomy): Bacteria > Pseudomonadati > Pseudomonadota > Alphaproteobacteria > Caulobacterales > Caulobacteraceae > Brevundimonas > Brevundimonas naejangsanensis. The sequence continues at coordinate 2,274,094 of NZ_CP032707.1, forward strand.
GCCTGTTCGGCGGGGTGATGTTGGGCGGCGATCCGAACGTCCCAGGCTTCGCCAGCCCCGACCTGTTCGGCCTGATAGGACCCCGGCCCATCCCCGAACTCTTCGCTGATGTCCGCTAGGTAGTGCAGTGGGGCAATCTTGTGCCTCCAATACTTTCGGGCGGGGAGCGCCAGGAGCGGACATTGGCCCGCTGCCCTGAATCCGACGCTCAACGGATTGGTCTGCGAAGGTCTTCAGCCCTAACCCTCAACCTCCTCGCCGCGAGGAACTCTGGGCCGGACATCTAAAGGCGCTGAAAGATCGGTTCGCGGCCCACTTTGGGCCGGCGTCACCGATCCGGCCGCTCACACACCGGACGAGCGAACGGGGCAATATGATCGTCGAACGCTGGCCGCCGCCGCTCCTTCTGTTCTGCGACTAGGCCCGTCGAAGGCGCGCGCGCAGGGCGTGGGGATCTTCAGGAAATGGCGCGTCTAAGAAGTGGCCATCGGCCCAGTCCCGGAGATAGGCGCGGGCCTGCCGGCCGGCCACGGTGGTCGGCATCCTGCTGTCCAGATACAGCAGGACCTCGCGCCAGTCGGGGCGGTATTTGATCAGTTCGGTGAGCAGCTGACCGGACGCCGCCTCGCCCTTCCACGCCGGCAATCCGACTGTGTGGACGGCCTGCATGAAATCTCGGACCACAGAGGTGTGCGAGAGAATTTCAGCGTTACGGCACCCGATGTATTTAATGGCCGCGCCGAACAGGGCGTCGGCCTGCGGATCGTCCAGCGTGAGCAAGTCCAGCAGCATGGGGACGTCGAGCCAAATATGGTCATGTCGGCCTGCCGCCAGCCGCGCCACTGACCGGACGAAGTCCGCCCGCGAAAGACCGCCGGCCTCAGACAAGCGCGCGAGGGTGACCTGCAGCCAGGCGCCCGCCCCCCGCTCAGCTGACGCAGTCTGAGGTCATCGGACAGAAGCAGGGTCACCCGGCTCCGCGCCAAGTGGAGCGGGTCGACGATCTGCCCGCTCCTGAGCCAGCCGATTTTCTCGAGGTCCAGTTCTACGTCATCGGACCCGTCGTTGGGGGCGATCTCGCAGTGGGCGCGGATGTCCTCCACCGCCGCATCGATCAAGGCCATGACCTTGTCGCCGCGATCGGCCGGGTGAATCTCCCGGACAGCCTGGTCCCCGTCGAACGACAGGGTCATGCTTTCGCGGCCCCGGTTCATCTCCGACTTGCCTCGGACCTCCAGCAGCTCGTCCAGGCTTGATCGGGGCAGGATAAGCTGTCCGAACCACGCCTTCAGTGCGGGTAGGACGCCGAGATGGTGCGCCGTCCAAGCTGTGAAGGTATCGAGCACCGCGCCCCTTCCTTTCGCGGCATCGACGGCAGCCTCGGCCTCGCGCCGCTCGATCTCGGCGCCGGTGCAGGTCAGCAGGGCCACATCAATCACCGGCAGCCGTTCGACGAACTCGATCGTACTGACGTGACTCATGGCCGCGACCACAGAGACTGGCAGCTTCAGGTCCACATAGGCCTGGATCACCGCCCTGGTCTGGGTGTCGAGCTTGCGGACCATTTCCAGCATCGGCTCGATGTCCCCGTCCTTCATGGTCATCCCGACCAGGCTGTTGTCTTCGGGGAACCGAGTCGCGTGACTGCGCATCACGTCGTGCAGAAGCCAGACGTATTTGTGCTTGATCTCGCGCAGTGTGTAGGTGCGATCCGGCCCCAGGCCGGAAGAGGGCAGGACGACGGTGTCGCCCACGACCTTGCCTTCCATGGCACGCACGAGCGGATGATCCGGCGCATAGCGTCCCTCGCCTGGCGCCGCCTCGACGATGCCGCTCACATCGGGAACCCCGACGCCAGCCAGGTCGAACCAGACATCGGGTGCGACAGTGCTCACCGCGACGGCGTCCGGGAGCGCCTCACTCATGAAGAACAGGCTCGGATAGCTCGCGACCACATCCTCGCGGTCGCGGCCCTCAACCACCGCGCGGTAGCCGATGGCCAGGGCCTGGTCAGCCCGTCCGTCACGACGGAGCAGGTAGGCCATCCGCATCCTGTCGCGCAGTTCGCCCACGCCGTCATCGGGATGATCCTGGATCAGGCGCGCGGCCTCGCTGCGTTTCCCGTCACGCTCAAGCACGTTCTGCAGCGTCAGCCGCGACCGGAGATCCCTCGGCTCTGCCTTGAGCGCACGGCGCAGATGACGCTCCGCCAGACTCAGATCACCGCGCCGAGCTTCCGCCTCGCCGGCCAGCCGGGCGTAGTTGAAGGTCTCGAGCACCGGCGCGGCGAGTGAGGTGAAGAAGGCGTGGATCCGCGGTCGGGGCGACGCATTTGCGAAGGACCATGCGAGCCAGGTCAGAGGCTCTGACGGCGCATCCGTCGCAACCTTCCCATCCAGCGCGGCGATGACGCCGTCGAAGTCCTGGTCGAACACCATCAACTGGGCGAGCATCAGCCGGTCCGGATAGGGGGTATCCGAACGCAGCATCGCCAGCGCCTCTTCCTTCAGTCGCTCGGCAGACGAGTCATCCGCATGCCGGGCGATATCCGCCGCCACCACCCTCGTGGTCAGGCGGTCCGGCCAGGCTTTCAGCAAGGCCGTCGTCGCCTCGCCGATCTCCGCCGGGTTGGAAGCGCAGCGGGCGCGGTAGAGCATGGTGTCGAACATCTGCCGCTGGTCTTCGTCCACGCGCTCGCGGCGGTCGGGGGTCGCGAAGGCGATGACCTCGGCCCAGTCGCTCCGATGGGACCAGGCGTTCAACATCATCAGGGTCCGGTACGACGACTCCGGCAGCGGCTCCATCAGGGAGAGGGTCGTCTCCAGGTCCCGTCGGTCGAGCGCCAGCTGTGCCGCATTAGCCCGCAGGTCCGGATCGTCCGGCGCGTGTTTGAGCGCATCGTCGATGATGTCCTGGGCGCCGGCGCGATCGTTCAAGCCGCGCAGGGCCGTCGCCAGGTTACAGGCGACAGCAAGGGAGTTGGCCTGGTTCACGACCTCGGACTGACGCAGCGTGTCCCAGAGCCCGGTCAGGATGTCCCTAACTTCGGTTAGCCTGGCCAAGTCGTCGTCCGCCAGGGCGATCGCGCGCGCGAAGGGCACAGTGCTCGCCACCTCTCCGAGGAGGGCGTCCGCATAGTGCTGCGCGATCGACTCGTCGTCTCCGAACCGCGCCCGCGCCGACCGCGCGAGGTCCCGCCAGGTTTCGTCGGCGGCGTCCACGCGCCGCAGCCAGCTGATGCGAGAGTTGACGACGTGCCGGTCGTCGAGAAGGTCCGCGGGGGTCAGCGCGACCGGATCGGGCGCACCATCCACACGCCCGGCAAGCTCGTACAGGAAGGTGACGGCGCCCACATTGGCGGGGTCTTCTGCGACCACCGCCCGCGCGAACTCCACCGCCGCCGCGCCGTCTCCGGTCAGCAGCAATCCCAGAATCCGGTTCCCGCGAACCTTTGGGTCAGCGGGGTTGATATCGTAGGCCTCCAGAAGAAGTTTGCCGCCCTTGGCTTCCTCGCCGAGATGGAGATGGGCGATGCCCCTGTTCGCCCGGACACGCGCCCGCACCGCGACCCCGACATCTGCACCGAGATCGTCTTCCAGCGTCTTGAGCAGCCCCAAGGCCGTCCTGGGCTTTCCGGCGTGGATGAGGTCGCGCAGACCGTCGATCTGCTTGTCCAGATGAGCTTCGAGCGCCGTGCCGCGGGCCGTATCCATCGGGGCGACCGTGGCGGTCAGATGGACGATCCGCTCGAGGATCAGGTCGCTCTTGTCCTTAACCTGCTGCCCGACACCCAGCGTCTCGGTGGCGACGACCAGCAACGCGTCCATCGCGGGGCTGTGACCGGGATCAAAGGCGTCGCGCGCCTTCTGGTCGCCCCGGATCTTCTGCTGAAGCGTCTCCCAGCCGAAAACCTGGATGTCGATCGTCCGGCCCAGCTTCTGCTGCCCCTGCGACAGCTCCAGGGCCAGCCGGTCGAACGAGGGGTCGTCCGACGCCGTGGTGACGATGTAGTATTCCGTGAGATGCGGCGTGACCGTCAGCGCCGCCGCCGTCTCCTCGCGGATTTCCTTTTCCGTCAGCCGGCCGCCCTTGGTCTTCAGCTTGCACTGGACACCGACCGGCTGCATCGGATCGCGCGCCCGGCGGCCGATCAGGTCCAGACCGCTCTGACCCTGCCCCCTGGCCCCGTAGGTCTTGACGTTTGGGTCGCCGAGCAGGCCGGCGAACAAGACGACGCACTTCTCCTCGAAGTCCTTGTCGTTGGCGGGCATGGGAATGATGGTCGAGGAGAGCATGGGCCTTTGTTCCGTCGACAGGACGGTCAGGCGCCTCGGTCGTTTCACCGCTCAATATACGATCGACGCGCGGCCTGGGCCACCACGGTTTTGTCAATCGACCCGCCCGAAGATCAGTCGGGCGTCGTCTCGTCATCCCCATCGTCACCACCGAGGCCGTTGGCCGCCCAGTTGGCGGCCAGGGTCTCCCCGATGCTGGTCACCCTCTCGTAGCCGAACCAGCTCCTGACGAACTCGCTCTCGTCGGCTGTGCTCGCGTAGACGTATTTCTGGGCTCGGACGGTCACGAACTTGCGGGCGAGGTCGATCGTGTGGTGAACGGGCGACCGGGTGACGTCACGGGCGAAGCCTCTGTCCCAGAAGGCCATGAACAGGTGCCTCGGCCCGATGGGCAGGAGAATCTGCCCGTTTTCCTTGCCGATCCCGTTGCTGGTGAAGATGGGCCGATCGCTGGTCAGGAACGGCTCACTGTCATCGTGACTGACCATGACGAACCATTCCATCTGCAGGATGCGTTCCGCCAACCCACCGTGCATGACAAGGGAATGTAGAAGGCGGTGGCCGAGCTGCTGGCCGCCGCGTTCATTCGACCCGGCTTCGCTGATGAGCCATTCCTCCATGGTCAGCGGGTCGTCGGGCCCTTTCCTTTTCTCGTACTCGGCCTGGGTTTTCGGATCGGGAGCTGCCCACATTTCGGTCGCGGCATCCTTCAGCGCTCTGGTGCTCTCTGGCCCGCGTATGATCATTCCGAGCAGGAAGTAGCTCCACCATTGCTTCTCATCGGGTTCCAACTCCTCGCCGCCCGTTTCGATCATGCGCTGGACGATCTTCGCCGCCTCGGTGTCGAGCCTGCCGAACAGCCGGGTTTCGATGCTGGTGGCCGCCTCGCCCAAGGCCGGAAAGGTATAGAGCTTCGGCTCGAACCCGACGCTCTTGGGAACCTTCCAGTCGACGGTGACCTCGCCCGTCGGCAGCTTCTGGTACACGGCTAGCTTGCCCTCTTCGTTGCACCACTGCTGGAGCAGGAATTTCGGCACATAGTGGTGCCGCCAAGGTTCATTGGGAGGCTTGGCAGTCATAGGTCAGCTCGGCGTCGGAAGTTCAATCCCGCCCGCATCAGGATGGGCGGCCAGTGTAGTACTCGCAGGGCCTCAACAATCACAGCTGCGACTTCTGGAACCGGCGCGACAGACCCTAGACCAGCGGGGCACGATTACCCGAGACGCCGGACAGCCCAGCCGCGCGCTCATCCGGATCGACGCCGAGCACCACTTCCGCCTGCCGGCCGGCCTCGGTCTCCGTATGTGCACGATCCGATCGACCGCGTGACTGATCGGGCGACGGAATACAGGGGTCGACACCTCCGCGCCACAAGGAGAAATCGGCCTTGAGCGTAAAACCAGACATTGGCGGCCAGAGATAAGCGCTGCAGACCTAGACCGTACACGATGACCACATAGAGGCGTCTGGCAAGCGTTGCCCGGATTCAAAAACCCGGATGTAAAACACGCAACCACGCCGCAGATTGGCTCGATATCTGAGCGCTCGACATCCGACGGCGCTTAGGCGTCGACTACCGCGACCAGTTGCGCGCCACAGGCCATTGCGGAAAGGCGAGAGGCGAGGAGCAGCGTGTTTAGCTGCTGCATCCGCAGCAGCCGGTTATTACCCTTGGCGAGTGTTTCGCAGGCCGTCACCTCCGCCTGTGTCAACCGGGGCTGCACGACCATCGCGACCTTCTTGTATCGGTCAGGGAGCTGTCCGATCGCCTTCAGAAAATCATCGCGGTTCTTCTGCCGGACGCCGTCTTTCCAGACAGCTGAACCGATCTTCTTGCCCTTGCCTTTAGTAAGCTCCGCTCCAAGAGGTCGGCGCTCGAGGTGGCGCAGGTTCTTTACGGCTTGGGAGACGACGATCTCAAAATCGGAGACAGACGCTTGGCGGTCCGGCTTTGCACTGCCCGACGCTTTCACATGCACCAGGGTGACGATCTTGGTCGTAGGATCAAGATGAATGAAATCGGCCAGCTCCATCGATCCATCATCACATGCGAGCCAGCCCGTCGGCTTTCCAGCCGCGTCGACAAAGAGTTTCTCGAGGACGAACGCGAAGAGGGAGTTGTCACCGTTCGTACCGATGGCGCTTGAAAGCGACTGCGGCTTGGTGAAAGCGGGTTTTTCCTTCTCAAGGTCGTAGCCCTGGAACGATTGGAACGTCCAGTCAAATGGTTGATCCGTATACTGACTGGAATAGCAGCGCCCCTGCGCGATGGCGTGGCCGCTTTCGTAGTGGATTTTGATTATATCCGGGTCGGTCAGCGCCCGCCGGCACTCGTGATGATCCTTGGTGCTCGATGTGGCGGCATCCTTCCACGTCAGGTCGAGGCCCACCATGCCATCGATGAAGGTCACTGCGAGGTCGGCTTGACCCAGGGAAACGCCCAGGAGAGTGCAGTCGACAACAAGGGAGAGGCCGGGCACGGCCCCTGGAGGTGGTGACGCCACCTCAAAAGAAGCGTCATAGGCCCACTTGCGAGCGAACTCGAAGTCGGCGGCGTCGACCGCATCTTCAGATAGGAGATCCTTTGGCGTCAGGATGATCTCATAGGCGCCTTGGACCGCAGAGACATCTGTGATCTGCTGCGCCAGCATCGCAAATCGTGGAGAGGTCGACGCCGTTTGCGCGTGAAGGAAAACACGCTCCATCGTGGCGACAAAATCATCCAGCGATTTCTGACGACCGACCCAGATCCGACCGCCGCCGGGTGCAGCACCGATCGAGGCCGGGCGGTTCTTCGCATCGACAAGGCCAGGAACACCCGGACGGCTTCTGACCGCTGACAATACAAAAGTTTGGTCGCCCAGAGGATCCAAGGCATGCTCGAGCGCCGAGCCTGTCAGTGATTTGCTGTTCGGCTTGACCGCAGTCGGCGTATGCACGCCGCTTAGATGCAGTACCGAGGCGTCGTCTCCGACAAAGGGTTCGATGGCCGCGCGTGGCACCGGTCGGGCGGGCTTTAAGCGCTTGAGGATGCGGTCGCGCATGGCGCCATCTGAGGCGTTCAGAGCTGCCCGCGTCCCTTGAACGGCGATGATAAGCAACTGATGCGTCTTATCGCTCAGCGTGTCGGGCGCAGCCCAGGCCGGTGACCGTACCTCTTCGTAGATGATCGTCCGGAGATAGAACTCGCGGACCTGGTCATCGGTCTCGTTGATCACGCGTCGTGTGACGCCCTCAGACCCTCGGATTTTCGCTTTCGCCGCTTTTCCGATCTTATCGCGCAGGATGGCGTCGGCGGATTGGTCCGCGCTGTCCAACAAGGCAGGCGCGAGAAACGGAGTGAGGTCTCGAGTGGATATCGGTGCCCGTGCCATGGTCGTACATCATCCCCCGTGACGCGGCCTTGCATCCGCTTACTGCAAAGCCTGTAATCACGCCCTGGTTGAGTGTCCAGTTTTCTGCGCGTCGTAGCGCTGTCCCCAAATGCGAGTCGCCATCACAGGAGCAGAGGATTGCCTAGCCGGTTCCAACAGAAGCATTACCTCGTGCTGCGCGACAGCCGAGACGCGCCCGCCATTCGGGATGGCCGCTCCTTGTAGGCTCTAAAGCGGCCTATGACCTGGGCGGCAGCGTACGCCCAAGCAATCGCCGCGTCGGCGCGGCAGGGCGAGCCGCCGCCTTGTCGCTTCGGCCTAGTAATCGAATTATTACGTCTCACGCACCCAAAGCAGACATCCACAACCGCCGTTTTGAGTCAGATCCAGACCTCTGGCGCAGCTTTAGGCGTACTGAGAGCCGGCTTTCGTGGCGCCGGAGCCTGGTTGTCAGTTCCTGGACACGCGGACTTGGGTGTTGTCGATGGTGAAGACGAACCCATCGGGAAGTTCGGCGACCGTGACGTTTCCATAGTGGATCTGCCGGTGGTGACCGGCGCAGACGCTGATGACGTTCCGGGGCCCCAGTGAACCCGGGAGCAGCGCCGAGACGGGCATGACGTGGTGCGCCTCTACATAGGGTTCGCCGGAACGTTTGAAGAAGCCGAGGCTTGGAAGGCCCAGGGCCTGGCATAGCTGGCAGTGAAAGCCGCGGGCGCGCTTGACGGCGGCGCCGACGGCTCCTCTTTCAATGTGCATGGCCAGTCTGGCTTTCACGCGCGGGGAGGCGTCCTGATACTTCACGCGCAGCTGTTCCAGCGCCTCAGGCGGGCAGGGGGCGGCCAGAACTGCTTGATCCTCAGGATCCAGCGCGATGTCCGCCGCAGGATCGTCCTCGAGGGCAAGACCGGAGGCCAGCAGGACCTCGTCAATGATAGATTGATGGGTCGAGGGGTTCTGGACCCTCGCCACATAGAGCTGTCCATTCCGGACGCCCATGAGCAGCTCGTCATCCACCTCCAGCCACTGGCTGATGAGTTTGCCGCCGAGTCGGCGCTCGCGCTGGGGATGTCCACTGGCCCTGTAATAGGATGCGTCCACCTGGCTTCGTGCCGGGTCTCCCAGCACGCGTATCGCAGACTGTGGAGCAGGGCCGCCGTCAGCCGGCGTCCGCCCGGCGGCTTCAAGCACTTCCGTCTGCTCCTGCGACGGGACGTAGGCGCGTTTGATCTTGTCGTTGTCCGACACAGCCTTGATTGCGTAGCGGTCAAATACATCGCCCCATCGGGTCGTCACTCAGGCTTCTCCGCTGTCCGGGATTTCCGGAAGGCGCCTCAGTCGCTTTCCGGGGGCGCCAGTCAGCGACGCCCGGGCGAATACTGCTTTGATTCCGGCCTTTTCAATCCGGCGTTCTCGCGCGCTGCGCCAGGCGTCTCCTTGGAAAGCCGCTGGGGCGTGTGCAATCCACAGGTAAGCGGAACGTATAGGGAACATTTGGCTTGCGATCCCGGCCGGGGGCGTCGTAGAGGGCGCGACGGGTCGGTGCGGATCCATGGAGCTGCACCATGCAGGGAAATCTGGGAACTATGTCGCCCGGCGCGGCGCGGAAGACGCGCGCCTGCGATCGGCTTGACCAGCTGGCGTTGATCTGTCGGCAGGGAGAGGCCGCGCAGGCCGATCCGGTGCTGCGGAATATGCAGGCGCGAATGCTGGCGGAACTGGCGAGCCTGTCCCCGGAGGCGGGGATCAGGGCAAGGGCGCTTGCCGCTGGCAGGCTCGGGAACGACCGCGACTGAGACATGGGCTTCCGCAGGTATGAGAACAGGCCCCTGGCCTGGCATCTTGCGACGCCGGTTTCTGTATCGGAGATGCGGCGGAGAGGGTGGGTGGTGATGGCGCGCTGCCAGGCCTGTCAGCTCGACCTGCGCATCGACATGGATCTGATGGCGCGGCTCAATGGACCGGACCTGGTCCTGTTTGGCAGGACCTGCCGATGCCGGCGCATGGGATGCGCGGGCCGGATGTTCTTTATGGGCACGCCGCCGGGCCAGCAGGTCGGGCTGTTCTGGCGTCTGCGGAAGCCGGATGGCTCACGGCCAGCCCTGTGAGGCGGGCAGGGCGGTGACTCCACAACCGGGGTTGTCCATGACAGGCTTGGTGCATGTGCAACCTCTATTCGCTGACGAAGGGGCAGGCGGCGATCCGCGAGGCGGCCAGGGCCATGCGTGACCTCACGGGCAATCTGGCGCCCATGCCCGGCATCTATCCTGATCATGCGGCGCCGATCGTCCGTAGCGGCGCTGACGGCGTCCGGGAGCTTGCGCTGGCGCGCTGGGGAATGCCGTCGCCATCCCGGACCATTTTCGAGGCGGCGGGGAAGCGCGCCAACAGGCTGCGGGCGCGGGGCCAGGAGGTCGATTTCGCCAGCTTGCTGCAGATGGAGCCCGACAGGGGCGTGACCAACATCCGCAACACCTCCAGCCGCCACTGGGAGCCGCATCTGGGGCCGGCCAGCCGCTGTCTGGTTCCCTTCACCAGTTTCAGCGAATTCAGCCGCGATGCGGGCGGCAACATCTGGTTCGCCCTGGGCGGCGAAAGGCCTCTGGCCTTCCTTGCCGGTCTCTGGATGCCCGGCTGGACCGGGGTGCGCAGGGCCGCCACAGGCCCGGAGACGATCGATGTGTTCGGCTTCCTGACCTGTGAGCCCAATCGGGAGGTCGCCGCTGTTCACCCGAAGGCCATGCCGGTCATCGTGACGGATCCGGAAGAGATGGATGTATGGATGACGGCCCCCTGGCGACAGGCTGCCCGGTTGCAGCGGCCCCTGGCTGACGGAATGCTGCGCATCGTGGGGCGGGGAGGGAAGGAGGATGACGCCTGAGCAGGAACGACAGCTTGCGCTGAAGCTGTCCCGCGAGGCCCTTTATCTGCATGAGCGTTCACGCACGGCTTCATCGCTGGGCGCCTCCGTCTGGCTGAGGTTCCGGGCGCTGTTCTGCGAGGAGGTCGCCGCGCGTCTGCGTCGTCGCGCCGGCTGACTGATCAATCTGACGGTCTCCCCCGGGGATGTGCCGGAGCCGCTGACCTTGTGCGATTTCATCAGCCGGCCGGGCGTCCCTGCCTTTCAGGGTGCATGGAAGACGGGCAACGGCTGTGAACGCTTTCACGAAAGGCTCCCGGGCCTGGCCCGTCGCCCTCCACGGCGATTCGTCCGCCATGACCGGCGCTTCTGCATCTTCCCGGGCACCCTGGAGGCGCCTTCTGTTTCTCCGGCCGGCCTTGCGTTGAGGGAGGCGGGGGTTTCTGCGCCTCTATTCGCGTACGATGTACGCTGGAATGACCATGCCGGCTTCGTCCCTTCCTCACCCGGGCCAGCCTCGCGCGGCTTCGAGGGGCTGATCTGACCGGAGGCCTGGCGGCTTCCGCAACCGGTCGTTTGACTTTCTTCCCCGGCCTTCCGGCCTTCCTCGCGAGGCAAGAAAGCCTCTCTCCCCGTCCTCCGCTGCGCTGCGGGAGCTCGTCCTGCTCGCCCTGCGGGCCGCCCGGTCTCCGGTCCGTCGATCGCCATCGCGGCCGCGGCAGGCGTGGCCCGACAGCAAAGGAGAGACTTCAATGGCCACCATCGGTTCCTTCATCCTGCAATCGGACGGCAGCTACAGCGGTTCGATCAAGACGCTCACCCTCAATGTCCGGGCGGCTGTCCTGCGGCCCAACGAGAAGAGTGACGACAGGGCTCCCGACTATCGCATCCTCGCCGGCCAGACGGAGTTCGGCGCGGCCTGGAAAAGGACGAGCCAGCAGAACCGCGACTACCTCTCGGTCAAGCTGGACGATCCCAGCTTCCCGGCGCCCATCTACGCCTCCCTGGTCGAGGCCGAGGACGGGCACAGCCTGATCTGGTCCCGCTGACGGGACCGCGGCGGCGCCCCGGGGCGCCGCCGCTCATCCCATGTCCGGTTTGGCGCCGAAGCGATTCCGCATAGTGTCGGTACCGGATCGCGATTCCGCCGGGGGCTCCATGAAACGAAACTATACACGGGACGAGTTGTGGGAGCGGGCGAGCCTGAGGGCGGCCATGCATATCCGCGGGCTCTGGGAGGAGAAGGGCAACTCGGACACGCGGCTCCTGGATGCGCTCATCCTGCCGGATGTCTTCACCCTCGTCGGGCGCTCGAGGGCCTGGAGCCCTCCCGGGCGCAGGGAGCATGTCATTCCGCGGGTGGTCGTGGTCAACGAATGTCATCGCATGCTGGAGCGTGGCGAGGCGGACGACGTGATCGCCGCCTTTATCCGGAAGCATGTGCGGATCGTGCTGATCTCCACGGAAGAGTGCGAGCGGCTCGATAGCCGTGATCAGCTCGGGCTGCGGCAGACCATGCCCGCCGGCTGGTCCTTTGGCGATGACGTGTTCGCACGCCTGATGACCGCCGGCATTGAGTGGGATCCCATTGTCCCGGAAGCTTCCCGTGACGCCTTGGTCCTGCAAGCCGGATGAACGCGCAGGGATGACCGGTCGCGGCGGCGAAGTCGAGGGCCGCGGATCGTCGGTCCTGCAGGCCTGCGCGGCCGGGCGAGGCTGAAGCGTCATAGCGGGCGCCGCACCGGAACCTTACGGGGGGAGACGGGCAGGGGGCCAGGGCAGGATAGGCTTTGCGCCGGCATTGTCTGACAGGGCCATCCTCCATGGACCGCTTCACCATTCGTCTCTCCCCCGACCTGGCCCGCCGTTTTGACGCGGCGGCGAGCGCCCGGGGCGGGCGATCGAGCTTTCTGAGGCGGCTGATCGAGAGCGCGGCGGCGGAGGCGTCGCCCTGTCAGAAGGCGCCGGCTGCGGCGGGGACGACGGAGCGCCCGACGGGCAAATTGTGCCTGCGCCTCGCCGTCGAGGACCTCGCGGCCCTGGAAGCGGAGGCGGCGAGGAGCGGCCTGTCGCGCACCCGGTGGGTGGTCGCGCTCGTCCGCAGGCGGCTTCACGGAAGCCCCCAGCTTTCCCCGCCCGAGGCCGCGGCCTTCATCGAGGTCCAGCGCGACCTGCGTCGCATCGGCGTGAACCTGAACCAGATCGCGCGGACGCTTCATTCGGCCGGTCGGGAGGCAGGCGTGGCTGACCGGGAACTGGCCCGGGTGGTCGCCTTCGCCGCGGATATCAGGGTGGCCCTGCGAGAGCTGAGGCGGGCGTTCGAGGGCAACCTCGACTACTGGTCTGCCGGATCATGACCGACTTCCTGCCGCCTTCGGGTTTCGAGGAGGCGCTCCGGCCGCCGGTGCGACCGTCCCGGGCGCGGATCACCCCGCCTGTGCTCGGCCGGACCGGAGGCCGGCGCCAGGCGGGTGCGCGGGCGACGCTGGCGCGGGTGGTCCGGCGCGCGCCCGAGGCCATGGTCAAGATCACTGGAAAGACGCGGGACGCCGGACACCTCGCGCGCCACCTTGACTACATTTCCAGAAACGGCCGGCTGGCCCTGGAAGGGCCCGACGGCGAACGCCTGGCCGGCCGCGCCGAGGTCCGGGAGCTTGCCGGGGACTGGGGCGCGGAGCTGTCGGCCGAGCCGGTGCGACGGCGGGGCGCCGTGTCCATGTCGATCGTGCTGAGCATGCCTGAGGGCACCGAGGCCTTCCGGGTGGAGGACGCGTCGCGGGCGTTCGCCCGCAGGGTGTTCGGCGATCGCTTCGACTGGGTCATGGCCCTGCACGAGGAGGACCGGCATCCGCATGTCCATCTGACCGTCAGGATGTCGGGACGCGGCGGCGTCCGGCTGAATCCGAGAAAGGCGGACCTCCAGGAATGGAGGGAGGCATTCGCGGAAGCCTTGCGCGAGAGAGGCGTGGAGGCGGAGGCGACGCCCCGGCGGGCGCGGGGCGTCGTGCGCAAGTCCGAGCGAACTCCGGTTCGCAAGGCGAGAGAGCGTTTCGAGGCGGGCGGGGGGCCCATGCCTGTCGTGCTCGCGGCTGCCCTGCGCGAGGCTGTGCGGGAAGAAGACGGTGTGGCCGTGTGGGAACGCAGGGCGCTCGAGCGTCAGCGGCTCGTCCGCAGGGCCTATGTCGCCGAGGCCCTGGCCTTGGCCCGGTCCCATGACCCGGCAGAACGGGAGCTCGGCCGGGCGGTCGAGGATTTCGTGCGCAGCCTGCCGAGGCCCGAGACCCGGCGGATGCGGTTGCACAGGGAGATGGCAGAGCTTCGGGATCGCCGTGGGGAAGCGACCCGGTCGCCCGATCGGGAGCTGCGGGGACGCTCCAGATAGGGCCGCCATCTGATCTGGGCGGAGACCGCCGCGTCCGTTCGGCCGATCGGAAGCAGATAGGGTCGTTCCGGGGTCCGTCAGGGCGCGGCCCTGAAATGCGGCCTCAGCGTTCGCGGTCCTGTCTGCGCGAACGGGTCTCCGCGATGTCGCGGTCGAAACGCCGTCCGGCGTCAAGATGGCGGATCACGCGGGCGACGGCGCGCCGCATCAGGCGGGCCTGGATCGCGGGGTCCTCGACGAGGTTGCGCACGACGATGGCGATCTGGTTCATGCGGGTCGGGGCGTGGGCCTCCGCGCGGATCCGGTCGGCCTCCGTCTTTTTTCGGGAGGAGGCCCGTGGCGGGATCTGGCGTTCCGCGGCCTGGCGGTCGATTTCCCGCGGGCTATAACCCCGGACCCTGAGGTCCAGGGTCCGGGCCTGGACCCAGACCTCGCGCCGGAAAGCCGTATCCCCGCTGACCACGATCTCCCGCCAGCCTCGATGGGCGGCGATCCGCAGCATGTCCCGGATCGCGTCGGGATAGGCTTCGCTTGCCGTGAGACGACCGCCGTGGTCGCGGAAAAGCGCCTCCCGGCTCCGGTTGTCGCGATGGAAGCGCTCCGCCCGTCCTTTCCGGTCGTGCTCGACGAGGTATCTGGCCTCCAGCCCCTCGGGAAGGTCGCCCTTGCGACGGGAGACCGGCGCCCTGGCCGGCGCCCGGCCTGGCGTGGGGCGGATCCCGTTTCCTGACATCGGGTCGGCCGGGGCGGTGTTTCCGTCACTTGCCATCAGTCCCTCCCTTCCGGACGGGCGGGGCAGGCGGCGTGGTCAATGGCGGCGTCGACCCAGCCCGCGAACAGGGCTTCGCCCGCGCCCCGGGGCGGCGGAACGGGAGCGCCTTCCTTCTCCAGCGAACGGACGATGCCCTCCAGGCTCCATTCGTCGACTGCCGGGGTCGGTGCCGGCGGGGCCGCTACGGGCGGCGGCGCGACCGGTCCGGGAATGGAGGGAACGTCCGGGGGCGGGAGAAGGCGTCGCTTCAGGACAGGGTGGCTGAAGAAGCGCAGCTTGCGGCCGAGGATCGGGGGCATGCCCGCCTTCATGACGATCAGGGCGTCGGCGTTCATCTGCATGAGCTCCTGGGGCAGCATGAGGGGGCGTTTCTGGTCGGACAGGGTGATCGAGCGTCGTCCGGAGGCCGGCAGGGCGGGGCGGCTGCGGGACAGGGCGGCGTAGGTATAGGCGCCGAGCCTTTCGCTGAGATCGCGGGCCGTCTTCAGCTCCTTGGGAGCGAAGGCGACCTCCACGGCGCAGTTCGACATGATCTCCTCGGCGACGTCCGGACCGTAGATGGCCCGGAGCTGGGCAGGGCTCTGCAGGACCGGGAGGAGACGCAGGCCGTAGCCGGCCACATAGGCGAAGGCGCGGGCGAGCACGCCGGCGTGGCCGAGGCGGGCGAATTCGTCGAGCAGGATGAGCACGTCGAGGGGCTCGGCGCTCCGGTCGGGCAGGCGGCGCGTGTTGAGGTCCACCATCTGCTGGAAGAAGAGGCTGTAGAGCGGGGCGCAGCGCGCCACATTGTCCGGCGAGACGCCGAGATAGATGGAGGACGGCTGCCTTCTCAGCGTCCGCAGGTCGAAGTCGGAGGCGGCCGTGGCCGCGTCCACGCGAGGATTGAGCCAGAGGCCCATGCGGGCGGTTATGGTCTGTTTGATCGAGGCGAAGGTGTTCTCCCCCGCCGTGGCGAAATCGAGGAGGGCGGCGGCGCACCAGGCGGACAGCGGGCGCCCGGCGGCGGCGCGGGCCTCGACCAGGGCCGGAAGGCGGCGTCGGGGATCGCCGCCGGTGAGCTGGCGGAATATCTCGCCGAGGGTGAAGGGCAGTTCCGGGGTTTCCGCCACATAGGCGCCCACGCCGATGAAACCCGTCCGCGCGGCCTCGTTCCAGAAGGGATCGGCATGTTCCGGCGCCGGGAACAGCATGACGGCGATCTTCTGCAATTCGTCGAGCGTCTCGACGGGATTGCGCCGGTCGATGTGGCCGAGGGGATTGTAGCGCGCTGTCCGCCCTCGGGGATCGAGCGGATCAAAACGCCAGACCGTCTGGCCGGAGCGGGCGCGGTAGCCGGCCGTCGCCGTCCAGTTCTCCTGCTTGACGTCTAGGACCACCACCGAGCCCGGCCAGGTCAGGAGGTTTGGAATGACCACGCCCACGCCCTTGCCCGTGCGTGTAGGGGCGTGAAGGAGCACATGTTCGGGGCCGTCGAAGACAAGCGGCCGGCCCCTGGCCTGCCCGATCACTATGCCTGAAGCGGCGCGGAGGCGGGCCCTGGCGATCTCGGCGCCGTTCGCCCAGCGCGCGGCGCCGTGCAGGGGGCGGCGGCGGTTCAGGGCGACGGCCGCGGCCATGACGGCCAGCAGGAGGGCGCTTGCGCCGGCGCCCGCGCCGAGCCAGCGGACCAGCTCCGGATCGTGACGGGATCTCCAGATCCAGGCGGGAATACGGAGCCAGTCGAGATCCGGCGCCAGATGTCCGGTTCCCGCAAGGGCGATGACCAGAGCCAGGGCGGCGCCGACGCCGGCGAGCGCTAGGCCGGTGACGGTCCAGGCCGCGGCCCTAGCGGCCGGCGAGGCGTTTGCGAGCGGGGTCATGCCAGACCTCCGTCATCCGGAAGCGGCCGCCGACCTTCTTCATCTGCACCACCACATCCACCATCAGATGCAGCAGGCTCCGGATGTCCTCGCGCGGCAGGTCACGGCCGCCCTCGGATTCACGCACCAGCAGGGTGAGCTGTTCGAAAGCCATGGTCGCCGAGTCCGCATGGACGGTGGTGATGGAGCCGGGATGGCCGGAGTTGACCGCGCGCAGGAAGAAGAAGGCCGTGCCGTCGCGCAGTTCCTGCAGCAGTATGCGGTCCGGCCTCATGCGCAGGGCGCTTTCCAGCAGGTCCCTGGGACCCGTCCGGGCCAGGCCCTGACCGTCCCTCGCATAGAGCAGGTGGACGGCGTTGCGGTGGGGGACGACGAGCTCGCGGGTGTCCTCGATCGTGATCAGCCGCTCATGCATCGGGATGAGCTCCACCAGCCCCCTGGCGAAGGTGGTCTTGCCCGAGCCCGTGGCCCCGGAGATGAGGATGTTCCGGCGGCTTTCGACCGCGAGCCGGAAGAAGGCGGGCCAGTCTCCGGCTTCACGCAAGGCCGTCAGTTGCGCGTCCACCTCATTGATTTCATTGCTGTGAACGGCAAGCGTTTCGGCGAAGAGACCGGCGGGCTCAAAATCCTCGAGCCCCATCCGGCGACGGGAGGGCTTGCGGATCGTCAGGGAGATATTCCCGTCAGGAACCGCAGGAGGGAGTACGATCTGGCATCGTTCGTCGCCGGGCAGGAGGGTGGCGCAGACCGGGTGTCCTGCGTCCACGTCCTGACGGGTGTAGGCCGCAGCCGCGACCGCCAGGGTGTGCAGCCAGGGCCCGGTCAGTTCCGGGATCTCGCTCCAGCGCCACTCGCCGCCTGCCTCAACCCCGACCTCGCCCGGACGGTTGACCACCACCTCCGTGACCGCGTCCGGCGCAAGCAGGGGCCGGAGCGGCGCCAGGTAGTGGTCGAGGACGGCGGTGTCCGTCATCAGCGGCGCCTGAGGCGATACACGTCCGCGAAATTCAGGTCGCGGGCGACGAAGACGGAGACCTCGGACCCCTGGGCCTTGCGAAGGGTCGGGGGGATGCCGATGGAGTTCTGCAGGGCGACGGTCGCGGCGTCGGAGGGGACCCGCGCCGTGGAACGGAGTTCCTGTCCGCTGCCGGCCGCCGCATGGACGCCGTCGTCGACAATCGACAGCAGCAGCGCGCCGCCGAAGCGTTCGAGGAAATGGGTGTCGATCGCGCCGTCGAAACCCGACCGGCCCAGGGCGTCGGCGGCGGGGGAGGCGAGCGCCACCGCCACGCCTTCGGGCGTGACAGCCCGCGTCCAGAGGACGAAGAGGCGTCGGCGGCCGGTTTCGAGGGCGCTGCGGTGCTCGCCCATGATCCGCGTTCCGCGCGGCATGAGCACCACGGCGCCATTGTCCGACCAGACGTCACGACCGACGAGGCAGGACACGTAGCCCGGCGTGGAACTGTCCATCGCCGTCTGCAGGACGCAGGGAATGCTGGTTCCGGCGGTGATCAGCAGGTTGCGATCGGGAAGCCGGCCCGCCCGGGCCTCCTCTATGGGGCCCGGGCGGAGGAGCTGGTCGAGCCGGGTTTCCGCCGGCGGATCGGACAGGGCGACCGGCAGGGAGCGGTGGTCGGGAGCGGAGCCCGGGGAGCCCCTTCCGGACCTGCTGTAGGCGAGCAGGGGAGCGCGCCGGGCGCTTTCGGCCAGGGCGCGCCCCGCCCCGGAAGACCGGGGCGGGGCGTCATCCGCCATCCTCGACCCGTCGATCGCCGGCACGACGGCCATGTCTGCGCCCGGGGGCGGGGTGGAAGGAGCGCCGTCCTGCCGCGGCGGGGGTTCCGCACGACGGGCCGGCTCGAACGGGGCGCCCTCGCGGGGAGGCGCATCCGGGGGCGGGTTCTTCCGCGTCGGGGCGTCGTCCCGTTCCCAGGTGGCGAACAGGAAGGCGCCGCAGCCGACAGCCAGGGCGGCGAGGGTGACCATCCGCCCCTGGCGTCCCCCTAACCGGCCGGCGATGGGGGAGACGCCCCGGTCATGGTCCTTCGCAGGGATGTCGCGGCGGTCGCCGTCCTCCGGCGCGGGGAGAGGGTCCTGTCCGGTCATGGCTGCCTCCCTGCCAGGACACGCTCCACCACGGGCGAGGCGGTCCCTGCGGTCGTTGCGACGCCGCGGAGGTCCGGGGCGTCGTTGTAGATGCACAGCACCGAGGAGCCTTGCCGAAGGCGCAGGCCCCGCAGGACGCCGTGCACGACCACGAACTCGCCGCGGACGTCATAGGGTATGAGCCGTTCCGACCCGTCGGCGCCGACCTCGAAGACAGCCGGAATGGATTGAGCGCCGGGGAAGCGCAGGAGGGTGAAGCGGCCGTTGTCGCTCACTTCGCCCGGCTGGAGGCGGACATCGCCCTGGACGGAATAGGCGAGATTGCGAGGCCCCTCGAGGGCGCCCTGCTGCAGCTCGAGGCCGATGAGACGGTCCTCCGCCCGGCCGGCCGCCCGTTCGAGTTCGGCGGCGGCCCGCGCCCGGTCGTCGTGGGGATAAAGGAAGCGGATCTGATAGGTGGCTGGAGCCCGCCCGCCCGGATCGCGGGCGAGCAGTTCGAAAGCATAGTGGCGGACCTCGGCTCCGCGCTCTGTGACGACGAGAAGATTGGTGGGCTGGTGACGCTCGCGGGGCTTGAGGAAGAGGACCGATCCCTCGGCGGCCACCTCCCAGGCCACGCTGTCGCCTATGGCGGCGTGGCGGATGCTTTCCTCCGGGGAGAAGAGAATCTGGGTGGCGGTGCGGAAGGCGCCGGCCACGCGATAGACCTCGCCCGGCGCATAGACGATCTCGCGCATGCGCGGGTCGGTCGTCTCCCGGGCGGGGGCCGCGGCGAGGGCCGGAAGTCCGGACGCCATGGCGAGCAGACCGGCGGAGACGGCGAGAGCTTTCATCGGATGACCTCCGGATCAGCGCGGTAGGAGAGGACCTGGAAGCCCAGGGGATTGCGCAGCCGGTCCGCCTCGGTCATCGGCGCGCGGGTCCAGGTAAAGGCTATGGTGGCGATCCAGTCGCTCTCGACGGCCTGACGGGCGTGGCGGACCGTGCGACGGAAGCGGACATGGGCCACCTCCTCATTGATGAAGCTGATCGCGCGGATGGCGATCGTCGCCTCGCCGTCCGGCCCGTAGAGGTTCTGGGGGCTCCGGGGATTGGAGCCGCGATAGAAGTCAGCCCAGCGCGTCTGTTCGGCCGGCGCCGACAGGATGGACACGGTCCGGAAGGCGTCCTCGGCCGCCGGGTCGAGATAACCCTCCCGGGCGCGCACATAACGGGCGAGGAAATATTTGCTGACGGCCTCCTCATAGCGGACCGGCCCCCTGTCCGCGGACAGGCCCCGGACCACGTCCACGACCCCGGTGGACTGGTCCACCCGGATCACAAAGGGCTCGCTGGTCTTGAGGGGCGTCAGGGCGACCACGGCAAGGCATGACGCTGTCGCCAGAAGGGCGGCGACGCCGGCCGCCGTCCAGGCGAGCCGTCGCGATCCCAGGGCGGACGCCAGCCGGTCCTGATCCCAGCGCCGTGCCTCCGCGAAGTAGCGCTTCAGATCCCCGGACGGTACGCCGGTCATGCGCAGCCTCCCGTCGCCGTGTTGTCCGCAGGCGCGGAAGGCGTGATCCGGGACGGCATGGTCGTGGCGGGCGACAGGATCGAGCCATGGGGATTGGCGGGCCGGCGGGCGCGGCCGTCGCAGACCGGCATGTCAGGAACGGAGACGGAGGCGCAGCCCCCGAGGACGCAGGCGGCGATGATCACCAGGCGAAGGGACATGTCAGGCTCCTTTGGGTCGTATGGTTCCGCCGCCCCGGGGCGGCTGGCGGCCGGCCTCCTGCGGCCCGCGGGCCCGGCCCGGGCTTCCGGATCCCAGGGCCGCGGCATTGGCGAAGTCGGCCAGGCCGGCGCTTGCGCCGCCCGCGACCCCCGCAGCGATGGCCGGGGCCTGCAGGAAGAAGATCGCGCCGAGGAGACACAGGGCGATGAAGATGAGGCCGCCGATCATCGGGTCGGCGCCCTGGATCGAGCCCCACTGATCGCGCACCAGGGAAAGAACCAGCTGGAAGATGACGATCATCAGGGCGAAGAGGACCAGATAGTTCACCGCCTGGCTCAGCCAGCCGAAAAAGAAGCGGCGGGTGGCGTCGAACAGGGCGCAGGCGATGAAGAAGGGGCCGAGGGCCACAAGCAGGGCCAGGGCCAGCTTGGCGACAAGAACCACACCGAAGCCCAGGGCCGCGGCCAGGGCCCCGATCACGAAGACGGCCGCGGAGATCACATAGGGCGCGGGATTGAAGGCGGAGGCGTCCCGGGCGATCTCCTCGCCCAGCCATGCCGCATAGGCGAAGAAGTGGTCGAAGGCGGCGCCGACGCCCGTCGCCTCGGCGCCGCTGACCGCCCGCGTCAGGACATCGGGCAGGCCGGTGAACAGGGGGGCGGTGACGAAGCCGGAATAGGCGGTCGTGGTCGCGAGCGCGTAGATCAGGGCGAGCTTGATGGAGCGGACCGCGAAATCCATCACGGGCTCGGCGATGGCGCCGCGCAGGATGGCGAAGCCGTAGAGGACCACATAGAGGACAAGGGCGATCCTCAGCGGCCCCTCGACCTCGGCGATCACGGCCGACAGCCGGCTGCCGAGAAATTCGTCGAGGCGGCCGTCGATGAACTCATAGCTCGGTTCGAAGACCCGGAACGCCATCGTCACGGTTCCCCCATGGTCCGGGCGTAGAGGGCCTGACGCGTCTTCCGGGCGGCCTCCGCCTGTTCGCGGGCGCGCTGGTCCTCGAGCCGGCTTTCCGCGGCCTGGGTCAGGGCGAGCCCCTGGAGACGTAGTTGCTCGTTCTGGACCAGGGCCGTTTCCGCCGCGAGCCGGGCCTCCAGATCCAGGACGGCGCGAGCGTGCGGGGCGGCGTCCAGGGCGCGGCGCAGGGACTCCAGGCCCTCCAGCCTCCGGTCGGACGCCCGCCCCACGGCCTCGCCGACGGCCAGATCCCGGGCTGCCCGGGCGCCGGCGCGCTCGAGGCTGTCGAGATAGAAGGCCTCGGCTGCGGGAAGGTCGCCCGACGGCGGCGTATAGAGACGGGTTTCGCCGCGGATGGCGGCGGCGCGATCCGCCAGATCGCCGAGCGCCGCCAGGTCTCCTTCGGCGGCCGCTCGCAGGGCGTGCAGCCCGGGGAGGGGATTGCGGACCTCCGGAAGGCCGAGGGCGGTCGCCAGGGCATTGACGCCGGAGACGGAGTTCAGGCTGTCGAGCAGGGCCTTGCCCTGTTCCACCTGGTCCTGGAGGGCGCGAAGCTGCGCCAGCGCCGTGCGGGCGTCCTCGACGAGCCGGGCGTAGGCGGCCGGGTCATGGACGATGTGCTGGGCCCGCGCGGCGGGGGCGGCGCAGAGAAGCAGGAAGGCGGCGACTGCGGCGACAGGGGCCGCGAGCGGACGGGAGGTCATGAGGCTCTCCTTCGGGCATGGAAATGATCGCGCCACTGCGCATAGCCGTCGCCGGTCTCCCCCCGGATCCGGTCGAGGAGGGCCACGGTCGCGGCCCGGCCGGAGAGGACGGCGAGGACATCGTCCATTCCCGTCAGATCCAGCTCGACCACCACGCTGTCGTGGCCCTGTTTGACCAGGAAACGACGGGACTCCGGCGTCAGGACATCGCGGACAAGGTGGAACTCCGTTCCGGTCAGTCCGAAGCCGTCCACATAGTCGCGGGCCTGGCCATGGGGGTTGGGCAGGAAGATCTTGGTCGCGCACTGCTCCAGGATGGCGTGGGCGATCGGCGAACGGAGAGCGTCGGCGGGCGACTGGGTGCCGAACACCATCATGGCGTTCTGCTTGCGCCAGGTCTTCAGTCCGTCCCGCGCCAGATCGGTGAAGGCCGGGTCGTCCAGCACCTTCCAGAACTCGTCTATGTCCAGCACCAGTCGGCGGCCGTCCACACGCTCGGTGATGCGGTGGAAGAGATAGAGCATGGCCGGGGTCCGGACCTCGTCGTGGTCGAGAATCCGGGTGATGTCGAAGCCGGAGAGGGGGGCGTCCAGGCTCAGCACGTCCTCGTCATTGTCGAGGACCCAGCCGAGGGGGCCGCCGGCCTGCCAGCGTTCCAGCCTTGCGCCTATCCCACCGGCGTCGCCCTGGCCGAGCAGGCTCCTCAGCGCGCCGATGGACCTTCGTTCGCGCGGCAGGGCCTCCAGCGCCGCGACCCCGTGATCGATGGCCCGCGCCTGGGCGACCGTCAGGGTTTCGTCCGGCCGGCTCACGAGGGCCCGGACCAGCCTGACGAGGAAGGCGCGGCTGGAGGGCGTGGGAGGCAGGGCCCTGAATGGCGCGAAGCCGGTCGGCTCTCCATTGTCCAGCGTCAGATAGGTTCCGCCGCAGGCCCGCACGAAGATCTCCGCGCCGCGGTCCTTGTCGATGAAGATCCGTTCGGCGCCGAACCGCTCGAGCCGGGCGAGCATGAAGTTCTGGACGACCGTCTTGCCTGAGCCCGACGGGCCGCAGATGAAGGTGTGGCCGAGATCACCGACATGGAAGCTGAAGTGGAAGGGAGAGCCCGCCGTGGTCCGCAGGACAGCCAGGGCGGGGCCCCAGTGGTTGCCTGTCGCCCTGCCGGCCGGACAGGCGTGGAAGGGCGCCAGGGCGGCGAAGTTGCGCGATGTGATTGCCGCCGGTCGGGTCCGCCGGGCGAAGGCCCCGGGAAACTGCGCCCAGAAGGCGGCCTCGAGCCCCAGATCCTCGCGCGCGACCACCATGCCGGAATCCGCGAGGATGGCGCGGGCTCTCGACAGGTGATCGGCCAGGTCTGCCGGAGTGTCGCCATGAACGAGGACGGAAGCCTGGTGTTCGCCCATGACGAAACGGTTGCTCACCAGCTCGTCCAGCGCCTCCGACAGTCCGGCGATCTGGGAAGAGGCCCGGTCCCGCGCCGAGACCATCTGGTTCTGCTTGCGCTCCATCACTTTCCGGGCCGAGGCTCCGGACAGGAAGGCGAAGGAATGGGTCGCCACGAAGCCGAAGGGGGCGGAAAGCAGCCCGTTCCAGAGTCCCGGCCGCGTCGTGGCCGGATAGTCCTTGATGGCCAGAACCCCTGCATAGCGGGTCTCGGCGGCGTCCCTGATCTCGAGGGTTTCCCGGCCGAAGATCACCCGCGCCCTGTATGCCGAGGAACCCAGATGGCCGTGCACCAGGGGGGAGGGCGTGCTCCGGCCGTTCAGGATGAGCCCGATCATCTCCATGGGCTCCGAGAACCAGATCCCGTCACGCTCATGCAGGCCGAGACGGCGCGGCGTGTAGCGGTCCAGGTAGCGGGCGAGGTCGCGCCCTGCTTCCTCGAGACGACGGAGCGGGCGGGCCCCGGCCTCGGGGTCCCGGCGGCGCCCTTGGCGCAGCCGCCGCATCAGCGCGGCCGGGCGGTCGGAAGGGGCGCGGCCGGGATGCAGGACAAGGGTGACGAACAGCTCGTTGAGCCAGAGCGGTCGCGAGGCGGTCAGGGCGTCATGGCCGGCGCCGAGCTCGGCGGCGAAGGCGGATCTGAAGCCGGTGGAGGGCGGGGCCTCGACCTGTCGCCGGACGACATGATGCCAGATCGCGAGCTGTTCGTCGGCCAGGTTGCGCCAGGCCTGGTTAAGCTTGAGGTGCCAGTCGTTGAGATCGCGGACGTCAGCCGTCTCGTAGCTGGCGCCCTGGATCTGGAACGCCAGCATGAGGGCGCCGCTGTCCAGGGCGATGACATGGTCGTTGACATGCCGCGCATAGGGCAGGTGCGGCCGGACTTCGGTTTCCCGCCCGAGCCGGCCCTGGCTGATCCGCGCCTCAGCCACGGGTCAACTCCGCGGCGCGGTAACGATGGACGAGGGGCAGGGGCGAGGGCGAACTTCCGCCCCAGAGCGCCGTGTTGCGCGCCCGGCCCCGGGTGTCGAGGTGAAGAAACAGGATGCGGAAGGCGTTGTGATCGGCGCGGCAGATGGCGCGGAACACCATGTGCAGGGCCGGGGCAGCCAGCAGATAGGCCAGGCTGCCGCCGATCAGGAAGACCAGCCCCGAAAGGATGACATTGACCCCCATGGCTTCCATGGGCACGCCCATCACCATGGCGGGCCGGGTGCACGCCAGGAAGAGCGGATCCTCCACGATACGTTCCTCAGCCATGCCCGCCCCCGGAAAGAAGCCGGGCCGCGGTCATGACCAACAGAAGGCCGCACCCCAGGCCCCCGACGATCTGGACGAAACGCACGGGCGAGATCAGCCGCCGCCCCAGCGCCAGCCCGAGGGCGAAGGCTGTCGCCGGCGCCGCCAGGGCGAGGATGCACGCGCCCGGGCTCACCGCGCGCCGCCGGTGATCAGGTTGACGATCTCGGCGGCGCCGAAGACCACGATGATGCCCAGAACGACTATGGCGGCGCGTCGCAGGTCGAACAGGCCGAACATCCAGAGGATGCCGACGACGACCACGGCCAGCACCGCGAGCAGGCGCGCTGTGTTGCCCGTGAGCATGTCGACGACGTTCTGGAGCAGGCCCTCGACATTGGCCGAGGCGAAGGCGGGCTCGACCAGCAGGAGGCTGGCGGCGCCGGCGATCAGGACGGCGGCGCAGAGCAGCCGCGGGCTTGAGGCATGACCGGTCATCTCTGACCTCCCCGTGCACTGTGGGTGGATGTGAAGACGAGGGACGGGGAGGCTGGCGCCCGTCCGAAGACGTCCCAGGCGGCGACCGGACCGGAAGGTTCGACGGTCGCCGGCGGATCCTGCCGGTCCGCGTCTCCAGCCGGAGCGAGCCCAAGGGCGGCGGCGGCGGCCTCCACCCTCGCCACATAGCCATTGCGAAAGCCCCGCTCCGGATGGCCCGTATTGTAGCGGGACAGGGCTATCCGCAGGGTCTGCTGCGGGGTCCGGTCCGGCCCTGGCCTGTAACCGGCGCGCAGGATCCTGTCCGCGGCCGCGAGGTTGCTGCAGGGATCGAAGGCCGCTTCCGGGCTCAGGCCGAGGCGGTCCAGGTTGTCGCTGTTGATCTGGGCCACGCCGAGGTCGAGGTTGGCGCCGCGCGCCAGCAGGTCGCGAGCGATCCGGGCGGCGTCGGCCGCGTCGCGCGGAGGTCGCGCCGGGCGCGGTCCGCGGTTGACCCCGATGGCGAGCGGATCGAAGCGGCTCTCTGCCCAGGCGACGGCGGCCAGGGTCGCGGGCGCTGTCTGCGGGGCGCAGGTCTGGGCCAGGATCAGTATGGCGGCGAGGTCCAGCAAGGCGGGGCTCCAGGTCGTGGAGCCTCATTCAGCCTTTCCGGAAGGCGGACTTCGACCCGACGCCTCCCCGTTGCAGATCTACGGTGGGGGAGAGGGAAAGACCGGCGAGGACGCGGCGAACCGGGCCACGGCCTGGATGCGGGTTCTCACCCCCAGCAGACGGCATGCGTCAGCCAGGTGCTCGTCGACAGTGCGCGGGGAGAGGCCGAGACGGGCCGCGATGCGGGCCGAGGTCAGGCCCCGTGAGGCAAGCGTCAGGCACTGGCGCTGCCGGCCGGTCAGGGCGTCGACCGAAGAGGGAGGGGGCGGGGGCTGGCGCATGGATACAGCACAGCCGGGCCGCCAGACTGCGGCCAGTCCGCAACTTCGCGGCGCCCGGTTTACGGAGCCTGATCGGGCGGCCGGTCGTCCTCTCCGTCCAGGTCGGGCGGAACCAGCCTTTCGAGCCTCTGCCTGAGCCAGGCCCTGGCGGCGTCGTCGCGGCGGACCGCCTGGAGCGCCAGCTCCCTGAACGCCCGCGTCACCGTGTTGATGATGGTGCGGCTGTCCAGTTCGGCGATCCCGTCGCCCATTTCCTCGTCCAGGGCGTGCAGGGCGACGACGAGAATCTCTCCCAGCTTGTTGTCCGCGGCCCGCAGGGCGAACTCCGGCGAGCCCAGGGCCAGGGCGGTGAGGATGGCGTACGGGTCGGAATCCGTCACCCGGGCGAAGCGATGGATGCGTTCGTGATGGATCTTGCCCTTGCCGGCCTCGAACAGCTCATAGGTTCTCAGCCGCATCCCCATGGCGTCCGCGACCTCGATGGTGCGCATCCGGCGATGGGCGCGGATCAGGCGAAGCGACGCTGAAAGCGTCGCGCTCTGGGATTGGCGTTTCTCCGGGCCCATGGACCGTCTCTCTCCCGCTGGCGAGGCAGGCGGATCGAGCCGCCCGCGCGCCTGCCAGTTGAAAAATGGAACAATGCTCATTCAAATGAAAGTCAGGAAAAAAACGGGCTCCATAAACTTGCGGGGCGACGAAAATAACGTGCGGTTATTGATGTCGCCGTTGCCTATGTATTCATCAGGACGGGAGAAGGCGATGAAGTCGCGCGATCCCTATCATCAGGCGCTCACGGCCCTGGCGGGGTTTGCAGGCGAGGGGCGGTTCGGTCCGGGCATGCCCCTGGTCATCACGAGCCTTGCCGGGGAGCTGGGATTGAGCCCCACGCCTGTCCGGGAAGCCCTCGCGAGGCTTGCCGGAGAGGGGGTGATAGAGCACTGGCCCGGGCGCGGCTATTTCGCTCCGGGTCTGGCGGCGAGCGACATCGTCGAGCTCTATGACTATCACCAGCGCCTTGTTTTATGGGCGGTCGACCTGCCTGTCATCGCCTCGAACGCGCTGCCCCTGCCTCTGGCGGACACCTGGTCGCGGCGCCTGGAACAGGTTTTCGCCCGCGCGGTTTCAGGCGCCGGAAACAGGGTTCTGGCCGGGGCCTTCCGTCTGGCGGCGGCCCGGCTGCGTCCCGTCCGAGCGGTGGAGGCGACGATCGCTCCTGTACCGCCCTCCCAGGTCGAGCGTCTCGAGGGGCTCCTCGGGGAGGTTGCCGGAGACGGCTTCCGGGAGGCTGTCAGCCATTATCACCAGGGCAGGATTGAGGCGGCGGAAAGCATAGCTGCCGCCATGAGGCGTGGTGTTGAAAGTATAGATTGAATATAGCTTTCAAATAGGCCGGAGAAGCCGCTTCCTTGCGGGGCCGGCGCATTTCGCGCCGGAACCAGGAGGTAATGTCATGTTGAAGACCCTCTCCGGCCTGATCCGTCTCGGATCGGCCGCCGTCGAGACCCGCGCCGAGGATGAATTCGGCAAGTCCGAGCTCAATCCCGTCTATCGCTATGACGACCTCGGCGTCCGCGCCGATGTCGTCCCTCTCGGCGCCGCCGGGAAACAGACGCGGGCTGACTCCATCGAAGGCCACCTCGAGCTCATCCCGGTCCAGCGCTGGGAAATGACCGGCGCGAGCCGCTGAAACGAGGGAGGACGTCGCCCTGTCGGCGGCGTCCTCACGTCCGTGGGGAGGTCGGGATGACCCCTGTGTTGAAGGCGGGTGTTCACGCCGCCGCGGTGGGCGACGCCCTGATCCTGCTGGACCTGGTCGGGGACGGCTATCTCTGCCTGCCAGGCGCGGGCGCCGCGACAACAGTGACGGAGGATGGCGCTGTCGAGGTGACGGACGCCGCGACCGCGGAGGTTCTTCGGCAGGCCGGCCTTCTGGGGGCGAGGCCAGTTTCGCCGCCTGCGCCCTTGCCGGGCAGGCCTTCTGCGACGGTCATCCATGATCCGCCAGGACGCCGGCCCGATCCGGCGATGTGGCTCCAGGGACTTGAAGCAGCGCTGGCTGTGCGGAGGGGCCGCAAGCGGGGCGGGGTGAGCGATTATCTGGCTCTGGCGGGCCCCCGGGGCGGCGACCGGAGCCCGGGCCGCGTCGTCGAGGCGGCGCGCGCCTTCTGGCGCATGGCGCCCTGGTTGCCGATCGAGGGCGAATGCCTGGTCAGATCGGCCCTTCTGATGCGTTTCCTCTCACGCCGTGGTCTGGAGGCTGACTGGGTCTTCGGCGTCCGGCTATGGCCCTTCATGGCGCACTGCTGGGTGCAGCTCGACGAGCTCTGTCTCAATGACGATGTCGAACGCCTTGCCGCCTATACCCCGATCTACTGCCGATGAAACCGTCAGATCACGGCTATATGGTCATCCACTCCGGCGGGTCGGGCCCGGCGGATCGGGCTGTTCTCGCAGCCGGACGAAGGGGCCTTGAAAGGGCAGGCTGGCGCTCCGCCCTGGCAATTGACGACATTGAGGTTTTCGTCGGGCCGCTTCGGGCGCCCAGGGTTCGCCAGGTCCATCTTCGCTGCATTCTGATCGGCGACTATCGGCCTCACCGCCAGGCCTTGTCCGCCCTGATCGGCGGCAGTCGCAGCGCTCGCCAGCTTGCCCGGGCGGCTGTCGGCGGAGGATGGGGGCGCTACGTTCTGATCTGGCGTACCGACGCGGGCGAGCTCGCCGTGCTTCGCGATCCGGGAGGGGCGGTCGACTGTCTCGTCTGGAGCCGTGGCGGATTAAGACTGGCTGCGGACCAGCCGCCGCCCGAGGCGGACGTCCTTCTTCCCGATGACCTGGCCATCGACTGGGAGCGCCTCGGCGAGATAGCCGGCCAGCCGGGGCTGGCGAGCGACCAGCCGCCGCTGCTCGGCCTGACCGCGGTCGCGCCGGGAGAGTATGCGCTGTTGAAAGGCGGTCCTGTTCGTGAGGCGGTGTGGACCCCGGCCGATATCTGGAGGACGCGCCGCTCCGATCCCTCGCCGGAGGCCCTCCGGTCTGTGGTGGATGCGGCGGTGGCGGCCGAGACCGAAGGCTATGAACGCCTGGTCGGGGAGATGTCCGGCGGCCTGGACTCCGCTGTCGTCTCCAGCAGCCTCGCCGCGAGCGGCGAAGCAGGGAGAGTCAGTTTCGTCAACTACTACGGGGATTGGGCCGAGGGAGATGAACGCGCCTATGCCGAGGCGAACGCCCGCTTGAGCGGACTGTCGCTCGAGGTCGTGAGAAAGCCTGTCGCCCCCATCACGCCCGCGCTCCTGGAGCCTCTCGGGCAGGGCCTGCGCCCGGCGCTGCACGGGGTTGACGCTGCCTATGATCGTGACATGGCGGACCGGCTGACGGCGGCCGGAGCCACGGGACTTCTGACCGGCCAGGGCGGGGATGCGGTCTTCTTCCAGGCGCCCGACCCCCGCGTGGCTGTCGATCGCCGCCGGCGACGGGGCTGGAAAGGATTTGAACCGGCCTACTGGGCCGAGGTCGGTCGATGGACGCGGCATTCAGCATGGACAGTCGCCGGGCTGGCGCTGGCGCCCCGGCGCGCCGTTTCGGGGAAGGGCCGACGTCACCCCTGGCTGGAGGATTGCGACGATCTTCCGCCGGGCAAGCGCGGCCAGATCCTTCGTCTGGCGAATTGTCAGCTGTTCCGCGGGGACTGTCTGCGGGCGAGAGCGGCTGATCTCATACATCCGCTGCTCAGCCAGCCCGTCATGGAGCATGTTCTGGCCGTGCCGTCGGATCTGCTGCTGGCCGGGGTCCGGGATCGCGGGCTTGCGCGTCTGGCCTTCGCTGATCGCCTTCCTGAGATGATCACCGGGCGACGGGACAAGGGCGATCTCAGCGCCTTCTATGGCCATGTAGTTCTGTCGAGCCTGCCGGAGCTGCGTCCCTTCCTTCAGGAGGGCAGGCTGGCGGAGCGCGGCATTCTGGATCGGGACAGTCTCGGTCGCGACCTCGAACCTGACAGGCTCATGTGGGCCGCTGACGGCAATCGGCCCCTCTTGCTGGCGGTGCTGGAGACCTGGGCACGCCAATGGGAAGATCGGATAGGCCGGCGGAGGATGGAGGCGGAACCAGATACGCTCCATGGAGCGTAGAGCCGGTGCGCGAGCCGCATGCCGGTCAGTTTTCGGAATAGAGGGCGGCGAGGAGCTTCCGAAGCTCGGCTTCACGTCGCTCCGGGTCGAGCGCGGCGAGCTTCTGCATGCGGAACTGCACGGCCGGCAGGTCGGCCACATGCGTCGGGCCGAGCAGGGACCAGTCAGGCTCTCCGCGCTTGAACGAGATGAGGAACCGGCGATGTTCCTCGGGCATGTCGCCGACCATGATCGCAATGAGCTTCTCGCGGACATCGAGCAGCGTCCGGAGGGGCGTGTCGTCGGCAGTCATCCCGACGAATTCCTGATCGTATTTCTGGACCAGATCGCGCCGGCGAGGGGCGAGGATCGTGTTCAGCGCCCTGGCGCTGCTGAGCAGGTAGGCGATGAAGGCCTGGCGGAGATCATCACTGACTCCTTCGTTCTCGAGCAGCAGCTTGACGTCATAGAGATCGCGGGGGTGCTGGCGATCGAGCGCGGCCACGATCTTGCCGGCGTAGAGATCCGGCTGTGAAACCACCCAGGTTTCAGCGAAGCCGTATTTCTCCTCCACCGCGTCCGTGACGCGCATGAGCGCGGGTTCGTAGACCACGCCGCGCATCACGGGGGTGACCTCGATCTTGATCGCGGCGCCGGCCTGGACGTTGAGGCGTTCGATATAACCTTCGGCAGAGCGTTGCGCCGCAACCTGGGCGCCCCGGATGCTCGTCATGATATTGCCGGTGATCCGGGTGAGACCTGCTTCAATTCCCCGGATGGCCTCTTCCCAGGGTTGGATGGGCAGGTAGGTGAGGTCGAGATCGACCGACAGGCGTGGGAAATCCCTTACGAACAGATTGATCGCCGTGCCTCCCTTGAGGGCGAAATCCCTTTCCTCGGCCAGAACCGGCAGGATGCGCACCAGGAGGGCGACCTGCCGTTCATAGGTCTCACGCGGGGCCATCGAGATCCTCCGGCACCGTGATCATGAACTGCGGATCGAGTTTTCCGCCCTCGACCAGCACACGCTTGCCCGAGCCGAGATCGAAGGTCTGCGGATCGAGGTGCTTCAGCCAGCGATGATTGTGCCGGAAGGCGAAGAAGAAGAAGAGGCGCTTCACCTTGATGCTCCTGCAGTCATGCAGAAGCCTGGTCAGCCGGCGCGGGCTGAGCGTCGCCAGTCCCTCCATCATCTTGTCCACCTGGTGGAAGCTCTCCTTCTTCGGAAGCTGGTCCAGCATTTCCAGAATGGCGCGCTCGGGCGTCGAGACCGTCAGCGGCCATTCAAAATGGCCCCAGGGGATCTGTTTCGTGCTTCCGTGGATCGGGTCATTGCTGCCGCCCCTGTTGTCCATGACGTGCCAGGCGAGGCTCGTCAGTCCAGTCGTGGCAGGCTCGTTGCGAAACAGCCTCTGGCTGTTGTGGTAGGAAAAGCGAACGCCGAGGTTCAGCTTCCCTACCCACCTTGGCAAGGGTTCGGGGCCATACAGATGCACCTCCCGAACGTCAGCAGAGAGGTAGTGGCTGAATCCCTGGAGCTCCAGGGCGGTTCTTCCTCCCACCAGGAAGGCCTGGTTGAGGATGGTCTGCAGGGAAATCACCACCTGTTCCCAGCCCAGGACGCCGCGTGGCCGCCGGTAGACGCTGCGCGCCGGCTGTTCCAGCCAGCCTGCGGAGACGTACTGGCTCCGCAGCGCCGAGGAATAGCCATGCTCGTTCATCCACGTCGAGTCGACCAGCAACCCTTCCGGGAGGCGGGATATGAGCTGGTTCAGCTTTCCTTCAACTTGCATAGTCATGCTTAGCATATTGGCACATTTCCAAACCGACAGAAAGTTTGAATTCCATTCCTTTTGCTAAGTCAGACTTTCCGGTTTTGGCCATGGTCAAACCATCCGCTCTTTCCCATTCCGCGCGACGGCATATCGAGGGACCCGTCTGTTCAAGCCGGACAGGCGGTGCATTAGCGGACCGGGGCGAGCTCGCGGTCATCCGGATGGGGGGCGAGATATCGGTCAAGCCATTCGAGGATCCTGGCGTGCAGGTCCCTTAGATTGCCCGGGCTGAAGTAGGTGTGGCCTTCGCCGTAATAGGTCACGAGACCCGCTTCCCGGTTCTGACGATAGAGAGAGCTGAACAGGGCGCCCATGCGTGGCGTGTCGAGGTCGGATTCGATCAGCAGGGCTGGAGTGCGGATCCTCTCGACCTGGTAGAGGGGGCTGGCCTCGACATAGGCCCGGGGCATCGCCGCGAAATCGCCGATCGACGCCTGACCTGTCTCTCCCCAGCCGATCATCTGCCCGACAGGAACGCCTTCCTCGGGCGCGACACGAAAGAACGGCGGAAGCTGCATTGACAGGCTGAGATCCGGATAGCCGTTCGAGGCTATGACCGCGCTGAAGCGGTCGCTCTGGGCGACGGCGCTGAGAACCCCGTAGCCGCCGAAGCTGTGACCGATGAGGGCGATGCGCTGCGGGTCGACGAACCCCAGCTCGCCGGCGGCGTCGACAGCGGCCAGGATCCGGTCCGCGATCCCGGCGGCGGGACGGCTTTCACCGGGAGCCATGGGAAGGCTGACGACGAGGACGGCATAGCCCGCGGCGGCGATCACTGCGGGATTGTTCTGCAGACGGGCCCCGCCGGGCATAAGGGCGGCGGGCGCGGTGCGCGGCGCGGATCCCGGGTAGACCTCGACGACCACAGGGGGAGGGACTTCCGGCTCGGGACCCGGAGGCAGAAGAAGCCAGCTCGTGAGGTGCTGGCCGTCCGGACCCCGGTGCGGCACGGCGACGATGCGTCCCCAGTCTATATCGCGCCATCCGGCGTTGACCTCGGCCAGGAGCGTGACGCCTTCCATCGTTCTCAGGAGGACCCCGCCCGTTCCCTGGTCCAGGCGACGCCTGGTCACGAGGAAGTCGGCGTTCGGGCTGACGGCGAGGATGGTTTCGTCCCCTGCAAAAGGGGGCAGGCAGGCGGGTTCAGGCTTTCGAAGGTACGACAGGCAGGTCTGGTCGACCAGGGTGCGGGCGCCCAGGACGAGAGGAGAAGGATTCCATCGTGCAGGATTGCCCAGGTCGACGCTTTCGCCCTGGTCGCGAAGCTGGCCACGCGCCAGCAGCGGTCCTCCGGGTGCGAGGCTGTAGACGCCGTCGGCGCGCTGGACGGCCGCCCGCCCGTTGAGTTGTACGATGCGCTCGTTCGGCTCCTTCACCGGTACGGGGCGTCGGCCGGATGCGTCGGGTGTCGCCCAGACGCGGTCCCCTTCGGCGGTCCTTGCCTGGACAAGCGGCCGGGCGCCGTCCCAGCTCGCCAGGGCAACGGCGACGCCATCCCAGGTGCGCTGGATCCATGGCTTCATCCGGCCGAGATCCAGCGCCCGGGAACGTCCCCCGGGCGACACCGTCCAGAAGCGGCCGTCATCGTCGAAGTCGCCGCCCGGAGGGCGACCGAAGACGATCAGTTCGCTGGAATCTGGCGACCATGTCATCAGATACATGGCCAGATCCTGGTCGGGCAGGGGACTGAGCACGGCGCCTGTGTCGAGGGCGACGAGGCGGAGACGCCGCCGCCGGTAAGGATCGCCGACCCGGACCAGGCGATCCGGCCGGGGCTGCAGATCCTCGGCGTCTTCCAGCAGGGCGGCGTGACGGCCGTCTGGCGAGAGCCGAAGATCGAACCACTCCCCACGGGCCAGAAGCCGCGGCGTTCCGGTGAGAACGTCGAGGGCGACGAGGGTCGAGGGTTCGACGGTGGTCCGGGACTGGCGGCTCTGACCGCTGGGGATGTAGACGGCGCTGGAGCCGTGGCCGCTTGCGGCCGTACGCCACAACCTCTCCACCCTCTGCTGAACCTTGAACCCGACCCGCATTGAAACGGGCGGATCGTGGCGTGGCCGGGCGATGAAGATGAGTTCCGTCGCCGAGCGCCAGGCGACCGTCTGGCCGAACTGGATCATCTCCGGAGTGAACGGCGTCCAGATCGTCTCCCCGGTCGCAAGCGTGAGGACGCCGAGCTGCAGGTCGTCGGCCGTCACGCGAAAGACGGCCATGCGGGCGCCGTCCGGTGAAAAGGGACCGCTGATATAGCCGGCCTCCTGGCTGACGGCGGCCAGCCGGATCGGCGCCCCGGTCCGGTCTACGCGGTGAAGCTCGAGATCGCTCAGGAGGGCGCCGGTCATGGTGGCCAGGGCGTAGGTTCCCGCCTGGTCGTACGGGCGCTGGCGCTCGATCGCGACCCACTTTCCGTCCGGACTGATCCGGGTCGTTCCCACATCCTCGTGGCGAAGCAGGTCGTTGATCGTGAAGGGACGCGGCGTCTGGGCGCCGGCCGGCCATGCGGCCGTTGTCGCCAGCAGAAGGGCAAGTATCGCGCGCCGCATCACCAGGCCCTGGTCAGTTGCAGGGAGACGAAGCGCCCGAGCACATTGGCGTTGGCGGGATCATAGGCCACGCCCTCGGGCGCATCGTAGAAGGGCGGGTCGCGATCGAACAGGTTCTGCACCGTGACGGTGAGGCCGGTTCCCGCCAGAAGGCCGTGGTCGGGCGTGTACCGGACCGCGAGGTCGGCCGTCGTCCAGGAGCCGATGCGTTTGCCCGTCAGATCGCGGTAGGCGTCGACGTAGTTGACCGAGGGCGATACCGACCAGGGACCGCGCGCCCATGAGCCCGAAGCCCGGCCACGCAGGCCGACCGGAAAGTTGGGCCGGTCAAGCTGGGAGACCGTCGGCGAGGTCGGCGTCGGCCGGGCGTCGAACCGCTCGAGCCAGGTCAGGTTGACACCGAAATCAAGGGCGTCCTGCCCACGGGCGAAGCCATAGTCGACATTGAGATCCGCGCCCTGGACCTGCACGCTCGCCGTATTGACGTAGCGGGCGTCGACGATGGCTCCGTAGGAGGAGGCGGGAAACTGGTCGCGCAGGGCGGTCGTCGGCAGGTCGAGGATGGCCTGGATCGCCGCGAGATCCTTGCTGTCGGCGGGGTTCAACATCCTGACGAAGGGCGCAAGGGAAGGATCGCCCAGCGCGGTCAGGATGCTCTCCAGGGCTGGCTGGCCGATCCGGTTCTCGAAATCGGTCCGGAAGCCGTTCACCCCGATGCGCAGGCCGGGAAGAGCGGCTGGACGAACCTCGAGGCCGAGCGTCCAGGTGTCGGCTTCCTCCGGCTGCAGGTCCGGGTTGCCGCCATAGAGGATCATGGAGAGGATCTGCTGCGAGCCGCGCGGGAGAATGGACGGGCTGGCGCTAGGGGTTTCGTTGACCTCCCGCAGGGCCGGGGCCCGGAAGGACCGGCCGTAGTTCGCCTTGAGGCGCAGCGTCCCGACGGGATCCCAGACGACCCCGACCTTGGGGCTGGTGGTCTGGCCGACATCGCCATAGTCCTCGAACCGCGCCGCGAGCGAGAGCTCGAGACGCTCGAGGCCCGGACGGCGGTTGGTTGCGCCGAAGACAGGAACGCGGACTTCCCCGAAGGCTGCGGCCACATGCCGGTCGGTCTCTGCCGGCGCGCCGACGGTCGGGGCGACGCCGCTGGTGAAGCCCGTAAACTGCCGCTCGAAGGTCTCGTTACGGAAGGAGAGCCCCGCCGCGAGGCGGAGCGGGCCGCCCGGGGCTTCCATCAGTGTCCCGGAAACCTGGAGGTTGGCCGAGGCGACGCCCGTCCGGTTATGGGTCCGGGAGTAGCCCGAGCTGATGAAGTCGAGCACGGCGCGCGTGTTCACCGCCCCGTCGCCAAAGGGATTGAGGTAGCCGTCGCGGGAGGGACTGTAGGGGGTGGCGGGATTGTCGGCGATCGCTCCCAGCGCCTCGCGAAGATAGGTGGACTGGAGCGTTCCGGAGGAACCGGTCCTGCTTTCCTCGGACGCCCAGGCGACATAGGCGTCGATCCGCCAGTCGGAGGAAAGGTCGAACGCGCCGCCCAGGCTGGCGCCGATGCTCTCGACCTCGCCGGTGATGCGCGGCGGCGCGATTTCATTCTGGAAGGAGTAGGCGATCGTGTGGGAGCGGGCTCCGGTCGGGGAGACGAACCAGGGGTTGGCGCTGGTCACCGTCAACAGGGTGTTGAGTGGGAAGGAGACGGTCTCGTAGTTCCGTTTTCCGTACCGGGCGTCGGCCGTGACCTCGAGACGATCGCCGAAGGCCTGGCGCCAGAGGGCGTAGGCGCCGTGACGGGTCTGCCGCGGAAGGACATTGATGTGGGCGCGCTGGTTCTCGAGGTTGACCTTTCCGGGCAGAAAATCGCCGGGCTGCAGGCCCGCGCCCGATTGACCGGTCGGAATGGCCCAGGCCGGAAGATAGCCGCCGGACGCAGGATCGAAGACGACGATGTTGCCCGGATTGCTGTAGAATTGGCGTCGGTCGCTGCCCCCGCGCCATCTGAGGTCGGAATCGCTGGCCAGACGCCGGTGCGTCCCGGACAGGGCCTCCCGATCGTAATATTCATAGGAGACCAGGGCGTTCCCGCTGCTCCAGCGGCGGCCCAGGGTCTGGCCGAACTGATATTCCCCGCTCGCCCCGTCGCTGGTGTTTCCGACCCGGATGCGGCTTTCCGCGCCCTCGTAGTCGTCTCTCAGGATGATGTTGACGACGCCGCCCACGGCGTCGGCGCCATAGAGGGCGGAGGCGCCGTCGAGGAGAACATCGACCCGCCTGATCGCGGCTGCCGGTATGGTCGAGACATCTGCGAAATCGCCCTTTGCGCCCGTGCCCGCCATGCGACGGCCATTGACCAGGACGAGGGTGGCGTCGCTGCCCAGTCCCCGCAGGTTCACGCCGTTGGCGAAGGTGGTGTTGGTTCCTGACCGGTCCCCGCCATTGTTCACCGCGCCCTCATTGGCGCTCCCGCCGAAATTCTGCGGCAGGGCGGCCAGGAGCTGGGCCACGGTGGCGCGCCCCTCGCGGTCCATCCTGTCCCGGTCGATGCTGATGACGGGCGAGGGGCCGTCGCCCACGCCGCGGATCAGGCTGCCCGTGACGATGACGTCGTCCACGACGGTGAATTCGTCATCGATCAGGCCGGCGCGCGCCCCCGGGTCGAAGAGGACGTAGACGTTCTGGCGGGATTTGCGGAACGCCAGACCGGTGTCGCGCAGCAGCTCGGCCAGGCCCGCTTCCGCGCTGTAATCGCCCTGCAGTCCGGGGGATGTCCGGCCTTCCACCAGCGCTGCTGGATAGAGGATCTGGAGGCGGCTCTGTTCGATGAAGACGTCCAGCGTCCGCGCGAGCGGGCCGGCGGGCGCATCATAACGCCTTACGGCGTCCGCGCCCTGCGCCCAGGCCGGCGCGGCGCAGGCGAGAAGTACGGTTGAAAGT
Source organism: Brevundimonas naejangsanensis (assembly GCF_003627995.1). Lineage (NCBI taxonomy): Bacteria > Pseudomonadati > Pseudomonadota > Alphaproteobacteria > Caulobacterales > Caulobacteraceae > Brevundimonas > Brevundimonas naejangsanensis. The sequence continues at coordinate 2,311,644 of NZ_CP032707.1, forward strand.
GCTGTCGTCGTCCCAAGGTCGATGCGCATGGTCTTCCCCGATTGCTCCCCCGCACGGCGCGGGACGGACAGAGACGCCGGGAAGGCGCGGGCCCCCTAACTCCGCCTGCAGATTATTTTCATCGGGTCTCCGGCGCCCTGAGAATAATGGCGCCGTCGGGGCTCCTGGAAGCCGTCACGCCGTAGAGGTCGGACAGGGCCGCGATGAAGGCTTCGGTGTCGCCCGTGTCGAAGGCGCCGCTGACCGGGATCTGCGCGATGCCCCCGTCCTTAAGCTCGATCCTCCTGTCGCTGTAGCGGCTGACCTCGGCGACGGCCTCCCGGATCGGGGTGGCGGCGAAGACCAGGCGTCCCGTCGTCCAGCTTGTTTCGCGGGCAGCGTCGACCGTCCGGACCTCGGGGGCTCCCTGTGTGGTGACGACCTGCTGGCCCGGCGCGAGGGACCAGACCGGCCTGGCCGTGCCGGGTGATCCCACGTCCACGCGGCCTTCGACGAGCGTGACCCGGGCGCCCTGGCCCAGCCTGCGGACGTCGAACCGGGTGCCGACGGCGGTGACCGTGGTGTCGCCGGCCGTGACCACGAAGGGCCGGGCCGGATCACCCTCCACGTCGAAAAAGGCCTGGCCGGACACGAGCGTCACCGATCTCCGGTCCGGGCGGAGGCGGACGCTCACGCGGCTGCCCGTGTCCAGGATGACTCTCGAGCCGTCGGCCAGGCGCAGGGTCCTCTGCTCGCCGGTCGCGGTGGCGTAGTCGAGAGGCCGGTCCATGGCCCATGACGCGAAAAGGGCGAGGGCGACGAGCGCCGTCGCTCCGGCTGCTATCGGTTTCCAGAGGCGCGACACCATGTAGCGCGCCCGCACAGGGGGCGGCGCCTTGCCGAGAGCCTCCGCCGTGAGGGCGGAGATGTCAGGATCATCGGCCAGGGCCCCGCTCGTGGCCCAGGCCTTCTCGACGCGCTCATAGGCGCGCGCATTGGCGGGGTTCTTCCGCCACTCGAAGAAGTCGTGGATGTCCGTTGTCGACACGCGCCTCTGGCCCAGGCGGGCGAACCATGACGCGGCTTCCTGCCGCCGGACATCCCCTTCCTTGTCGACCGCCATCCTGTCTATCCGCCCAGTTGCTCGACGCAGTGCTGCAGCGCCTTCGACATGCGCCACTCCACCGCCTTGACGCTCAGCCCGCGCGCCGCGGCGATTTCAGGATAACTCATACCGGCAAAACGGCTCAGGACGAAAACTTCACGGTAGAGGGCAGGCATGGTCAGCACCGCCTTCTTCATCATCAGGGCCTCGACCTGGCCTGCGGCCTCGCCCGGATCGGCGAGTTCGGTGAACGGCTCGGAGGAGCCCCGCCGCTTGCGGCAGCGGCTTTCGTCCCGGACCACGTTCATGGCGATCCGGAGCAGGAAAGCCCTGGGATGCCGGATGCCTCCGGCGGAGTAGGGGGCCGCGCGGAGGTAGGTTTCCTGGACGACATCCGCCGCCTGGTCGGGGTCGACATGCGCCCGCAGCCTGCCTGCAAGCCAGCGCGCGTATTGACGATAAAGGGCGTTCAGCCCCTCCAGCCCGTCCGGTTCAAGTTCATTGACGTCGCTCACGTCGACCTCCCGCCTCCAGAGCGGGCCGGGAATCCCGACAGTCCTGGTCAGCCGTGATCATCCGGGCGCAAGGCCTTCGCCCTGCGCCGCGTACGACGACAGCCCGCGTGATGTCCGCGCTGTGCAGATCCGGGTCCGTAAAGGGGATTCCAAGCCCCTGCCGGCGCAAAACCGGCGACCGAGCATGAATCAAACCGAATCCGGACGCAAGGCGAGGGGTCGGGCGTTGGAATCCTCGCGGAACGAGGCCCGCTATTTGCCGATGGAGCGCTGCCTTGCCCCGGAGGGCCCCCGGCTCAAGCTCCGCGCCTGTTTCGCGGCGCCCGACCCATCATTTCTAGGCTGGCCGGAACGATGGTTCAACCGAGGGGCGGCAGCCGGCTCCGCAAGGAAGTTGCGGTCCGGCCGCAACTCTTCGGCGTAGAGAATCGCCGTTACCGGAAGGTAGGAACAAGGGCGGCAGCTTTTGGAGGGAGGAATGGACGCAAGCCTGAACAGCCCGGTCAGATGGCCGGCCACCCCCGGACTGAGCCCGCGGGAGCTCGAATGTCTTGCATGGGTCAGCCAGGGCAAGAGCTCGACCGACATCGGAGCCATACTCGGCCTGTCGGCCCGTACAGTCGACAGCTACCTCGAGAAGGCGGCTTCCAAGCTGGGCGTCCGCACCCGGATCGAGGCTGTGGCCGTTGGCGTGAGGCGAGGGCTCATACCGGTCGATTGAGGAAAAGGGGGCGGGTCAGGAACTTCTTTACGGAAGCCCGGGGTTTCAGTCAGGACCGCCGCCGACGCAGGGCGTCCCCTGGCTCAAGGTCATGACCTGTCCCTTCCGGAACCCGCCATCGACACCATAGCCCTGGCCCACTGTCACGAGCGAGTCTGAAGTCTTCTCGAAGGCGGGGCGCTTCAATGACGCCCGGATCTGTCGTGTTCAGTCCGTAGCCTGCCCGCGGGTCATCAGGGAGAGAAGCCATGAGCCATGGCGTGATTATCAAGGGCGGAAACGCGCGACGTATCGATTTGAGAACCGGAGGCGATCGCGGATCCGTGGGAGCGAGCGGAGCGATTGACGCCGCCAGCGACGGCGAGTGGATCGTCGTCGTCTATCGCGACGGACGGGCGCGTCGCTATCACGCGAAGACGGGTTCGGATCGTGGATCGGTCGGAAGCTCCGGCGTGATCGGTTGCGCCATATCCGGGGGCGTAATCCTGCTGACCTATGGCGGGCAGAAGGCACGACGTTATGACGCCCGGACCGGTGGCGATCGAGGCAGCGCCTGATGGCGCCCGGAGCGGGCGAGGGCTTGAGGCGGATCGAGCGCCTTGAGGTGCGCTTGGGCGTGCTGGGCGAGGTGCTGGCGCAGTTTGAACGTTCATCTGCGCGCTTGCCGCAACGGGGAACACCACAGGAAATGGCTATGGCGCTGGTTTCGGAATGGCGAGGCCTGTTGCGCTATCTCGGGAACGAGGGGGCGCGTGTGAGACGTGAGTTGCAGCGCATCGAGAGGGATCGACAAAGATGACGGAAGGGCCGAGCGAGCGGCAGATCGCCGAGAGTTTGTGTTTGATCTTCTCCGCCCTGGAGCAGCTGCATGGCGCGGGACTACGAGATGGGCGGGCGTCCCGGGTAAGGCGCGAAGCGGTCCATTTTTTATGGGAGCTGCGCGAGGGGGCGAAGCTCTCCGAAGACAGACCTCATTCGGTCGCGGCATGGGCCTGCCGGATGGATGGAGCGAAGGCGTTGCTGCGTTACGAGCATTCAGTCCCTGTCGCGGTCTTCATGCCGGTTCTTCGCGCGGCGGCAGGTAATCCGGACGCGATGCTTGAGGCCCTGAAGCGCTACGTCAGACCCGTGATTGTGACCGAGGATGAAGCGCATCGCCTGGCGAGGGAGGGGCTGAACCACAGCTTGCCGCCCGGGATTGAAGCCGATGACTGGGCGGCGAGGTATCGTGCGATCGGCGTCAGCCTGAGAGATGGGGGCAAGCGGGCTTGAGGCGCATGTCTACATACTCCGCCGAAAGCCATTGGGCGCTGTTCTGTCAATCTTGACGCTTGATCCCCGTCAGTAGATTGAAAGTCGATGAGGCAGCTTCATAAGAAGCGGAGGAACGAGGTCCTTATGTCCTTTTTGCCAGAAATAGCGCCAGACGAAGACGGCCTTGACGGATGGGAAGCCGAGACGGACTTCAACGGCGTGGCGACGTCGCAAAGTCTCACTGCTGCGGTTCGCGAAGTCCAGAAAGTCCTCAGTGCCCATGTTCCCGTGGTCGAGGATGAGGACTGGACTGATGTCGAAATCGAACTTCCTATCGGGCGCAGGCAATCGCGACGTAGCAAGGTCCGATTCCGGCGGTTCAGAAGCGGTTTCTCCGCAGCGACCCGGAATGTAGCGGACCCTGCCATTGCGGATGCTGTAACGGCGCTGGACCTCTCCCGAAGCGCGGACTCGCTGCTGGGCACAATCCGGCTGCGTGAAATAATAAGAAGCGCTGACACGGACGCAGAATTGCGTAGATGGGCGTCCAGGTCGTCACTCTTCGACGTGTCTGCCCTGGATTTTCTTGCGGACAGTGAGGCTGAAGAACGCTTCGTAGGAGATTCAGCAGAACTGCAATCTGCTTTTTTTGAACTCGGTGATGTCGTCAATGCTTTCACCATCCTCGTTCACAGGCATGCTCAGGCGGAAGCTGACACAGGATCAGACAGCACCGTCGAGCCGGATCCATTGAACCGCCGTTTGGCGCCGGATCCCGGGGCAGTTTTTCGGTCAACCACAATCGCGCTGGTTGTTCTGAATGGTCAGGCTTCGCCAGCTCTCAGAAAGGTCCTTTCCCGTTCGGATCATTTCAGAATGTCTGTTCAGGACTTCCTTGAGGAAAACGATGCCGAAATTCTGTTTCGAGATGTTCCGGGTATGAATCTGCAAATCTTCTGCGAGATGGGAGAGCTGATAACCGAATTCATCTCCGGCGTTCACTCTCGCCAGAGTGGCATCCAGGCGGTCGGCGTGCGCTTGTGATCTATTAAATTACCCGTGAAGAGCTTGATGGGCAGGCGCTGACGACCGGGGCGGTGGGATTTCACTGACCAGGGATCAGGTCCAGGTGTGGCAAAGGGCGGGGATCAAGGCGGGCTACCGATAGCCGCGTTGGCCGCCGCGATAGCTCGCTTCTTGTCGTAATGGATTGCGGGTCGATGCGCGCCGCGTCGCGGGGCGGGCCCGATTGTCCCTGGGGGAGGGGCTATTGCCTCGCGGAGGAAAGGCAGGACCCGCCGATGAAGGCTTGATCGGTCGATCACGCGCCTTGAGGCGATCTCGTAAGCCACGTGAAATTCCGGGTACGTGAATCGTGCCGGCATGAGTTCAAGAAAGAGCGCCGTCTCGAGACGACGCGAGGTAATGGCGTGGAGAGCGGCGGCGATGAGGTCGTTATGGTCGAAGGCGAGATCGGGAAGGTTCTCGATGTCCTGCCAGCTAACGGCCCTTGCGTCGGATCCCGCCCTGGGTTGATGCTGGCTTGGGTGCACGAAGCCCCAATAGGCGACTGTCACATATCGTCCCCTGGGATCGCGGTCGGCGTCGCCAAAAGCCCCGATCTGCTGGAGGGCGCCCGCCTCGATCCCCGCCTCCTCCCGAAGCTCCCGGCGAGCACAGTCTTCCAGAGTGAAGTCGAAATGGTTCGCCGGCGGTCGCGCCCCGCCTGCAACGGCGCGCTCGGTTTGCGCATCGCCCACCTGCAAGAAACCGCCCGGCAGCGCCCACCCTTCCGGAGCCTCGCCTCGCTGGATCAGCAATATCTGCAGCCTGCCGCCTTCAGTCGTAAAAACCGCGACATCGGTGGTAATCGAGGGGCGCGGGTATTCGTAGCAGTGTTTCTCGCCGCTCATTTTCCTTGACCTTGGAGTTAGTTTGTGGTGCATGAGGCCATAAACTAACAGGCAGCGGGGGAAATGCAATGGCTCGAACCAGTCAGAGCGATCCGATCGTCTTCAACGAGGTTCGATGCGGGGCGGGCGTGCTGGGTCTGACCTTCTGCCCTGGCAAGTCCGGCCCCAGCGTGTTTGGCGCGGATTGGTCGCGGGATCTGGATGTCGATCTGGATGCGGCTGTGGCCTGGGGGGCGTCGACGGTTCTTACGCTCGTCAAGCCTCATGAGCTCGAAATGCTGCAGGCGCCGGGGCTGGGAGCGGCGGTGGAAGCGCGCGGCATGATGTGGCTGCACGCTCCGATCGAGGACCTCGGAGTGCCGGATCAGAAGTTCGAGCAACGTTGGTGCGTGATCGGGCATCGTGTTCGCATGGCGCTTGATAGCGGCGAAAAGGTCGTCGTGCACTGTCGCGGAGGTCGCGGTCGGGCGGGGATGATTGCGGCGCGGCTGCTTGTTGAGATGGGAGAGGCGCCTGATGACGCGATAGCGCGCGTGCGCGCAGCGCGAGAGGGGGCCATCGAGACGGCTGAACAGGAGCGGCATGTTCGTGAGTGCTGGGCGACGACGTGCAATCGCGAGCACGTTGATCGTGTGCTGGGGTGTTTGTTCGGAGGAGCGGTCGGCGACGGCTTTGGCTATGCGATCGAGTTCGACCGCCTGCCGGCGATCCGGAAGCGGTATGGTGAGAAGGGGCTCACGGAACCCGTTCTGACGAATGAACGGCTGGTTGTCAGCGACGACACGCAGATGACCGTGTTTACGGCAAGCGCGGTTGCCCGGGTTGGTGAGTTTGAAGCGGCGGAGGCCGTGGCGGCAATACGGGCTGCCTATCTTGACTGGTATCGTACCCAGACCCGGTCGGGGCCGTCGAAGGTCGATGCGGGCGTGTTGCGACATCGGGAGCTCTGGGCGCGGCGGGCGCCAGGCAATACCTGCATCTCCGCCCTGGCGGCGGGCGGATCGGGGGAGCCGAGCCGGCCTGTAAACGACTCCAAGGGGTGCGGGGGCGTCATGCGAGTGGCCCCGATTGGGCTGAGGCGGGATTGGACGGAAGGACAGGTGTTTGAGCTTGCGGCGCGCGCTGCAGCGATCACGCATGGTCACCCTACCGGTTATCTGAGCGCCGCGGCCGCAGCCGTGATGGTCAGGGTTATGGTCGATGGCCGTGGTCTCAGAGAAGCGTTGGGGGTGGTCGCCCGATATCTGGCGGCGAACGAGGACGCTCAGGAGACGATGAAGGCGGTCATCGGCGTCTTTGAGGAACCTGCGCGAGACATGCTCATGGTCGATGTCGAGGAAGGGCGTCTTGGAGAGGGGTGGGTCGGCGAGGAGGCGCTGGCGATCGCTCTTTACAGCGTCGCCGCGAGCGACGATTTCAGAGCGGTGATGCGGATCGCGGCCAATCACGACGGCGACAGTGATTCAACGGCTTCTATCGCGGGTCAGTTGTTCGGGGCGCGACACGGGTTGTCGCGGATTCCATGGTCATGGGTGTCCCGGCTCGACGTCTTTGATGCGCTCTGTGAGGTGGCGGGCGACGTGTTGGCTGCAGATAGATCGGATTTGCTGCAGCGCCCGGTGGCGTCGGCGATTAATTGATGGGAAGCCGGAACAGTCAGAGGGTGTATGAAATGCTGGACGACTACAAGGCCCTGGTTGAGGCGCGCAACGCCTACGCTTATGCGCCCTTCTGTTTGCGACGTGCGGATTCAGGGGCGCGTGTCGACGCTGTCCTTTGGGGCATACCGGTCGTCATCAGCGGGCCGGAGCCCGCTGATGCTCCCCGATTCGAGCACTTTTCGTCGGCGGCCCTGGACCGGTACCACGGCCAGCTGCTTCACTCTGATCATGACAGCGACGTCCTGCTGGGGGTGGCTTCGGTCACCTTCTGGGGCTTCGCGCAGGGACGGGGCGGGCGTTTCACCACGGCGCGTGCGCTAGCCCGTGCAAAGCATATCGCAGGCCTGGGGAAACGAAGCGCCGACGATGGTGCGGTGATCGTCGAAGCGGTCAGAAGCATTGCTGTCGATCTGGCTCAGGCGAGGCGCGCCGATGCGATCGCCAGAGCGATGCGTCTCAAACATCACGGCCTCGCCTTTGCCTCCAAGCTGCTTGCATTCATCGCTCCTGCCACCGAGTGCGTCTATGACGAGGTGATTTCCCTACGGCTGAAAGCGTCGACGGATCAGCGGTTGATCGCGCTTCATGTCCCGACTGTCGGCCAACACCGCATGACGGAAAAGGCGCAGGCCTATGTCGGTTGGGCGGAGCTATGCTCATCGACGGCGCAGGGCCTGGATGCCGCCGGTCGGCCCTGGACGGACTGGAATGGAGAGCAGCAGGCCTGGCGCGCGGTGGATGTGGAGCGGGCCTTCTTCGGTCTTGGGCGTCCGTCTGCCGACTGATGGCAAGCGGCGAGTTGTGGGGTAGTCGGTGGTCGGAAGACCGAAGTAATCCGATTATCAACGCGCCAAATGGAAATCTGGAAGTATGAGGTCTGAATGTCGATCGGCAAAAAGGGACGTTCGCTCGAATTATTCTTCGTTGACGGTAGACCGGAAGGTATCGTAACCGCTGGTGTGTTCAACTGGGCTGGGCATGTGCTTGTCACGCCGCGGGCGCGTTTGAAAGAAGCGCTCGAGCGACCGTCGTCAAGACTCACGGGCGTTTACATTCTTGTCGGCGAGAAGAATGGAAAGCTTTTCGCGTATATTGGCGAAGCCGAGAACGTCGCCAATCGTATCAAGATACACGGCGCCAAAAAAGATTGGTGGACAAGCGCATTTCTTGTGACGTCTAGCGATAACAGTCTCAACAAAGCGCACGCTAAATACCTCGAAGCGCGGCTAGTGGAAGAAGCCCTGAAGGTCGGGGCAATGTCGCTCGAGAATGGCAATGCGCCGCCCAAGCCTGGACTGTCTGAGTCAGGGGCCGCCAACATGGAAGCCTTCCTGGAGTTCGTGTTTCTGGTTCTGCCTGCCGTCAGGCTTGACATGTTCGTCCAGCATGCAAGGCCCACGATCCAGAAGAATGGTAATAATCTGGATAAGGTGCTGCCAAGCGACCCTCAAAAGTTTCTAATCAACACGCAAAAGCACAATCTAAAGGCTGAAGCTTTCCTGATCGACGGGGAGTTCGTGGTTCAGGCCGGATCTCAAGCTCGACTCGTTTGGATGGGGAAAGAAAGGTCAACTAGTGGATATGCAAAACTGCATGAGCAGTTAATTCAATCCCGTATCCTCCAACCTTCAGGAAAGCACTGTATATTCACTGAAAGTTGCGCTTTTAACTCGGCAAGCGCCGCTGCCGCTATTGTTTATGGGCGACAGACGCAGGGGCCCGCCGCGTGGAAGACACCTGAAGGCAAGACGTACAAGCAATGGGAAGCTGAGCAACTGTAGGAGCTTCAAAGGAGTGATGTGCCAACGACGGCGACGAGAGGTCGTGCCCGGTGGCAGGATAAAATCTGAGGTGATCTCAACAACGATGCCCATCAGGCTCTGCGCTGGCCAGCCCGGCTTCGCGCCACCGTATCCGCCACGGCGCGCATCTCGATGGCGAGCAGTTGTGAACGGCTGGTTAGAACAGATTCATTGTTTTTATTACATTTTTTCCTAGCGGCGCCATACTCTGCAGGTTCCTCTACAAGTTGCGTTGTTGAAGCTAGAGCTGACTGCTTTTAGACCTCTGGCCTCGGTTTGAATTAGATGCCGGTCGCGACTCTCTGAGGTAGTTCGTACGGTTCGGCTGAAACTCCTGAACTCGCGCTGGCACCAAGCAGCGCTTCACCTTCGGGAGCTTGACTGGTGCCCAAACTCTCAATGCTTCCCCCTCTCAACAGCCTTGAACTCGTGAAACGCGCCAGGAACTGTTCCGGAAGGTACTGTGAGCTCGCCGCACGGAGATACTGGGAGGGCGATTGCACGCTTATCGTACTTGCCTCAGGCGGAGGGAGTTCGTAGATTATGGGCACGCAGACGTTATGGAGAGCCTGCCACGATTTTTTCGGCGTCGTTATCAGTTTCACTGATTGTCGATGCACTCACACGTAGGGCGGACTGGATTTATCCGGAAAGCCATTCGAAGTCGGGATTGGATCCTTGCGTTCAAACCCGGCGCGTTCGTAGCGCCTAGATTGTGAACTCCGCTGGCCAAGCGCCTTCACAATGGTCGTTACGATCCCAAGGCTACGAGGGAAGAGCCGCCGAGATGGCCGGCATCCCGTTGATGAGGAAGGCAAGGAGATAGACGCCGGCGACATCAGGATGTCGCCGGCGTATCTTTTTTCGGACTACCGATGATCCCGTCGCCGGGCGCAATATTCACATAGCCTTCCTTTGGCGGATGTTCATCGCCATGGCAGTCGTTGTAGCGCCGATCGAGTTTTTTCACCGGCGCACAGTCGAAGTGAAAGTCATGAACTAGGGCACCACCGAGCCGGGCTCGCGCGTTGAGCAGGCAGGTCAGGCCATGATCGCTGTCTTTGACATTCTGATAGTAGCCGTGGCGATGCCGCCCGGGGCTGTTGAAATAGTGCCGACGATCGCTGAGGCAGCGACGCGATGAACCTGGTGGGGTGATCCAGGGCTCGTGACGGAGAAACTCAAGCTCCGCCTGGGCCAGGAGCGCTTCCGGATCCCGCGCAGTGGGAAGGCGGTCGAACACGGTTTCTAGCAGGGTCGCTAAATGCCGGCTCTGGAAATTTCGCAGGGGCAGCACGAGAGGCCCTGGGTTCGCTCGATACACTGACTTTTTAACGAGATCGGCACGCTTGCGGGCCTCCAGAACCGTCGTTCGCAAGGTGCCGACCAGCGCGTTGCGAAGACGGTTGCGAGCGTTGACCGAGCGGGCGTTTGACAGGTCTGGAGCATTGATACGCTGATAGTAGGCGAACGGGAAGAAGGCGCGCCGAAACTCCGCGTCGTCTGTGTTCGCCTCGGACACCGCGAGGACAATGATGTTGACCGGCTGCGTTTCCCTGAGCGCCTTGAGCTCGGCGCGAGCCGCAGTAAGCAGAGCCTCGGCGTGCTCCCGGCTGAGCCCGTTATGGGTCGGCTTTATGATGCGGGCACCGTTGGGCGCGAACCGGTCCGCCGAGGTCGCGCTCAAGGCATTGAACAGATCTTGGTCTGCGCCCGCGATAATGACCAGTGGGAAACTCACGCGTGGCGTTTGGAGAGCTCAGCGACGACATCGAGCGGAAGCGTCACGCCTTGCATTTGTTTAACGGTCAAACTGCTGATCAACAGGTCCAGCACTGTCCGTCCGGACTTCGCAGTCGTTACGGGAGCAGCTAGATCGAGGAAGCTAGACGATTCCAACCCCGTGAGGCGGAACCATTCCTCAATGCGTCGGTGAATCTCCGGTACCGTAAGCGGCTCATCTCCCGAGCGAATTAAGTACGCCGGAATCTCCACCCAAGTTGGCTGGGGCGTGTCCTCAAGGTGAATCTGCCGCTGCTCGGGATCGAAGTAGCGCGGGCGACCGTCGGACGATTCCGCGAATGCGGCCCAGAGCCAGTGAAGATATCGGGGCGCTCTCGACCGACGAGGGGTTTGACCGAAGGCCGTCGGAACGGGCTCATATTCACGGCCTTTGGGCCAGAGCCCCGGCGTATTCTCCTTCACCAAAACGATGTCGTAGCGATTCGCCAAAGCAGGGCGTGACTTAATGTAGGCTTGGAAGGACTGCCCCGTCTGCAGCTTCATCTTGCCGAGATCCGGTCCCAGCCGAACGCCAAGAGCATTGATGAGTGCGGGAGCACCCTCTGCGATCCGGGCATCTGCGAGTGCAATGACCTGCTGGTCGAAGGCATCCAGGTCGAGCGCGTTATTGGTTGAAGTCATGTCGCCTCCTGACGCCCTCCATAAACGGATGCCGATTTTGCACAAGCGGCAGAGCGTTCCAGAGTGTAGACGGGGCCTTCCGATCAGCGAATAGGCAGCCGTCGCCACGCCAGATGTTGTCTCGGGTGCGGCAAGGTCCAGCTTGAGACCCTTCCGGGCCGCTCGAGTCGCGGCCGCCGTCATCCAGCGCGTGTCCCGTCAGACCCATATCGAGATCGAGGTGATCACCGATGAGGGTCTGTTCGAGGGTCTCGCCCTAGAATTTGACTGAGGCTCTCGCTTGGACCGACCAAACGGGGAGCCCGGAGGCTGCCGAGGTCCTCGCGTCTCTTACTCGAGTCTTCGGCGAACGACGCGATCTCGTTCACCTGGAGCCGCTCGCGGAGACCTTTGCGGGAGCGAGGCTGGCTGTCGACGACGCGTTCTTCACTGTCAAGCGGCGTAGCCTCCGCTGAAACGGCGAGCCGACAGTTTCGCGTGAGCATTTAGGGGCTGAGGCCTGCGCAATAGTCTCTCCACCGGTCGCCTGCAAGGCGATGTTTCCAGTGGAGTTTTTGTGGGCGGTTCGAAGCTTGTAGTCCGTTTCTACAAGTTGCGAGCGGGGTAGGGCGGGCTCGGTAGCAGTCTGCGGCTTTTGGCTCAAAGCAGACTTCGGCAAGGTCTGCGTTTAAGCGCCCGGTCATGGATTGATTGGTCGCTAGCCGCTGGCTGACGACCTGAGACTTAGGGTGGGCGACGCAGCGCTTTTATTCGTCGATCTCGGTCCAGGACAGAGGGGCTGGAAGATCGTCATCCGAGAGGCCGTCATGGGCCGCGCCTGCCAAGGTCAGCGGCGAGGCGAGACCCAGCCGTATCAACTCGGCCAGCACGATCGGCCCTAGGCGGAACTCCGTCATGTCTTCGGTCTGAAGCCAATGGCGCGCCTTGGCGGCGGTCATGTCTGAGTCGGGGAAGTGGGGTTCCAGAGCCGTTGCCGCGATCCTCGATAGTCCCAACTCCATGAACGACCAGCCCGAACGAGTGGAGACGCCCAGCTCAAGGGCCAGGGCGAAATTGAAAATCTCGGGGATGCGATGATCCAGTTCGCTCTTCCGCAGCGCCAGGACCAGAACGTCGTAATAGGCTTTGCCGAGCTGGACGTAGCGAAAGCGGATGACATCTTCGATTAGGTCGAACGTGTCATGGATGACGTTGTTGACGTTGATCGGGCGAGGCGGCTGTTTGCGTGTGAGCGGCTCGGCCTTCTTCAGCTCTTCATAGGCCCTCATCTCCTTGGCGTACCGCCGCTTGGCGCTCACCACCTCGCTGGACAGAATGACGGGATAGGGCTTGCCCTCCATCCACCTCACAGCTGGCAACGCGGCCTTCTTATGCAGCTTACCAAAGGCGCCGAGATTGACCCGCGTTTCGATGCGTCCGAACAGATTCTCGTAGCGCTCACGCGCTTTCAGGGGATCGATGAGAGGGTTCTGTGGAATCATCGCATCGGCGTTGCCGTCGGCGATCTGGTCGACGAGATACTTGAACAGCCGTTGAAGGCCGAACGGATCGACGGTCCAGTTTGTCGCCAGAAGCGACGCAGGCAGGTCGATGTCCGCGTGTGCCTTTTCCGCGAATTTCGCGAGAGCCTCACGTTCTGCCAAGGGGCTGGAAGGCAGAGTCCGCTCCAGGAAACTTCTGACGTCGCCGCGGGCTGCGCGCGAAACGAGCAGGCCAGCGGCTGCACGAACTTTGGTGGGGGTCTCGTCGCGCTTGGACACCGGCGGCATGTCGCCGGCCAAGGCCTCGAGGATGGCGGGTCTCTGGGTTTCTACCGTTTTGCGGAACGCGGGCTCGATTTTGTATCCGACGAACTTATCCATCGGTTGCTCAGGCCAATTCTCGTAGTCGACGAGAAAGACATTGCCGACGACATCGGAGTTCATGCGGCCCGCTCGCCCAGCGAAGTTCCACAGCTCCGCGGGATTGAGCTCAGTGCCTCTGCCGCGCGTAGACGTATGAATGAACACGTTGCGGGCAGGCAGGTTGACGCCTTGGAACAAAGTCGTCGTGCAGGCGAGGAACTGAAGGTCGCCGGTTTTGAAGGCCCCCTCGATGGCCTCGCGAAGCAGGGTGGGCATCTTGCCGTAGTGGAAGGCGACGCCCCTTCGAACCAGCGTGGCTAGAGCATACTCAGGATGGATGTGCTTGATGATAAACTTCGACAGCGCCTCGAGCGGCGCTTCGGCCTTGTCCGAACAGCCTATATAGAGAAGACGAGCGACGTTTGCGGCGTCTTTGGGCCCTGTCGCATAGACCAACGACCCTCCGTGTCGACCCAGTTCGAGTGCGACAGCCGCTAGGCGGCTGTCTGGGTGCTGGAACCCACGATCCGCCGTCAGCGTACCCAGCTTGACCGATCCAGTCTCGGTCATCAGGCGTAACGTCAACGTCTTGGGGACGCGCCCCGGGCTGACCAAAATCCTGTTTTGAATGACCGAGGGCAGCCGGGAAAGGGCTGGCTCCAGGTCCGGCGCGCCGAACGACCGGCCAAGCTCGAGAAAGCCCGCAGCCCCGGGCGCCAACATGATCAGCCGGGCTTTGGGATTGCGCACTAGTATCTGGTCCAGACACTCCTGCAGGATCATCCCACGCGCGCCGTCCGAGATGTTCTGCGCCTCGTCGACAACGATAAGGTCGAAGTCAGGGTCTGCGACCGCGAGAAGCACCTGAAGCCTCTCTTGGGTTAGCACGAAGATCTGGCGCGGCGAGCGATCCTCGCCGGGCGATGGAACCGTCGAGACCCAAACATCGCGGCCCTGCAGGCGCTTTTGCACCTTGGCGTAGACCTCAGAAAGCAGTGCCCGTGTGGGGGCGACGTAGACGGCTGTGAATGCGGTCGCCTGCTCCGCTAGGCGGCACAGATGCTCGATCACCAGAAAGGACTTGCCGGCGGAAGTCGGCGCCGAGATTGCCAGAGCACGCGCGATCTGCAGCCGGTCCCATGCCCGCTTCTGAAAGTCGGTCAGAGCCAGTCGCTCATCGCCGACGTCGAACGCATTCAGGTCTCGCGAAAGCGCAGCGCGCAGACTTTGGCCCAGTCCAACGCCGTCCTCATCATGGCGCATCTCGGCGTAGGCCAAGGCCGGGAAATTGCCCAAGTCAGTGAGAAGGCGCAGCGCGTTTTCAGCCGCCACGTCTTCGCGGTTGGTCAACAAGCTTCCCAGCGCGATCGACTGGGCGAGGGCGCGCAACGGTTCGCTCTCAGTCTGGAGGAAGACGCTGGCGCAGTAGAGGAGCCTGTGGACTGCGTCTGTGTCGAGCGGCTTCGCCTCCAGAGACAGATTCTCCGGTAGCGTCGATCGCGCCGCCTCGGCTTGCAGGGCATCGTAGTCGCGGCCGAACTGTTTGTTGGACAGCAGTCGTTCGGCAAGGTCCTCGGTGAAACTCATGACGCCCCGTCCTGCATATCATCAGGGCTTGGAGTATCAGCGACGTCGTCCCCGACGTCATCGTCGTCTAGGTCATCCTCGTCGTCCCATGGGCCGGGTGGGATCGGGAGACCGATGGCGTTGTAAAACGCCTTCCTCAACTCATCGATGTCCGGCACAGCCACGAAATAGAGAATGGATTTGGCTGGGTTGCCGCCAGCTTTCGTGATGACCTTGTTTGCATAGGTGCGATGGCCATCGAGGTCGGCGGCGTAGAGCTTATTGAAGTGGTGCTCGTGAATGTCGATCGCTTCGTCGTCGATCGTCAGCTGATCAGCGAAGTGCTTTGGTTCGGAGTGACAAATCACGCCGACGTAACGCTCGCGCAGAGGCAGCGCGGTCGGGTTGTTCCAAATATCAAAATAATCGAGGGCAGCTTGCCGGGCGGGACCCTCGAGAGAGTCGAAATGCCCGAGATCGCCGACCAATTGATATTCGCGATTATACTGCTTCTTGTTCGCTGAAAACTCGGCAGCTGATTTGGCGTAGCGCAGCGCCCCGATACGGGCACTTGACGCCAGCTTCGCTTCCAAGAAATAGACCGTAAGTACGTTATTTTCGAACTTGGCATGGACGCCGTCCAAACCATGAACCGGCATATTGGTCGAAGTTTTGAGCGCCATTTTCGACGCCATCTGAGCCGCCGACAGGCGGGTCTGAGCGATGCAGTAAGCCAGCACCTCTCCGACTTCGCTTGCCCGGGACGGATGCTTGGCATTGAAGTCGACAAAGACGTCGCGCACGATCGCCATGGTGCGCGCAATCTTGGAAATGTCCGCCTTGATCTGCTCGTGAAGCTCTAGGCGCTTGCGACGCGGTAGGGCGTAAAAAACGCACTGATCCGCAAGAATGCGCGCCAGATCGTCGATGAGCGGGACATCCTCGCGAAAGCGAGGGTGAAGCAACCCCGTGCGCGGCGTCAACGAACTGTCGTCGGTGTGGGACGCCGCGCACGCTAGTATGGCGTCCAGATCGCAGGGGTTCTTCAACGCTTCGATGGCGGCCGCAATATCTGCCGACGACGTTTCAGCCACGGGGCCCGTCCCTTTAGGTTTCTCCGAATAGTATTCAGCGATCGTGATTCGGTGAAAATTGTTCTGCTTGCGCGTAGCCCTTGCTGCTGAAGTGAGGCGATAGATCCGCAAAATTCTGCGCGAGCATTTAGGGTCTGGGGGCTCTGCATTCGTCTCTCCACCCGTCGCCTGTAAGGCGATGTTTCCAGTGGAGTTTTTGTGCGCAGTTCGAAGCTTGTCGTTTCCCCGCCGGTTGGCGAACCCATTCAGAGAAGGAGAGGTCGCCCGCCGCTGCCTGTCGTCATCCATCCCGCTGCCTTGTGGGAGGTTCATGATGACCCCCGGGACTTCCACGCCGCGCTGGATCTCCAGATCCGCCGGCATGGGGAGAACTCTCATCGCCTGCACCGAGCCATCGTGTCGGCCGGCGGGCTGACGGACCGGACGACCCTCGCGGCCTGGCGGCGGGGGCTGAAGGTCCCGCAGACGCCCGCCAGCCTGAAGGTCCTCGATATTATCGAGCATCGCTATCGCCTTGAGCCCGGCTATCTTCGGTCGCGGTTGCAGCGACGACGCGCTCTCTCAGGACTTGTTCCCCCAGAGATTCAGTACGCTGAATCCCGACGTCTCGCCTGGCACCTGCCGGATGACTTCGATGAGCGATCAGCCGAAGAGCAGGAGGAAATCCTGACCTGGGTGCGCTCGACCATTCTGTCCGGCGGCACGGCCTATCATCGCTATCATTCGACCGTGTCGAAGCATCGGTTCGCGCTCCGCTTTGACGGAACCGGACCCGCCGAACTGGCGGCCCCGGCGCACCTTCGGGCCGAGATGGACGCGCTCCTGCGGTTCAAGTCGGCGACTCTGACGGATATCGGCTATCAGCGCTCCGGCGTATGGGGAGCGGAAACAGCGGCACAGCGCGAGGAGCATCTGGCTCTGCTGTTCGGCGCCCTGGCCGCCCCGCCTGACGACGAAGTGAGCGGGTTGGGCGTGCCCCGACAGGACCTGACCTTTGCGCTGCTCGTTCTGCCTTCAGTCTGGGATTGGTACGTCCAGTGGCGCGAACGACGCCGGGGCTTCTTCACCGGCTGGGAGAGCGAGATGCTGCTGCTCGGCGCAGCCTTCTCGCGCAGCCAGACAGGGTGGCTCCGGCAGAGCCCGTGGCTGGCGGAGCGGATCCGACCCATTCCCGGCGTTGTCGGGCAGGCGGACATCGACCGGATCTGTGGGGATTGGTCCGGCGCCTGCGAGCGGGTGCATCGCCATGCCCTGGCCAGATCCAAGGAGATCGAGCGGGTCGCACGGGTTCACCGGGACCCCTTCGAGCCCATCCTGCCCATTCTCGAAGCCGCGAGCCCAGTCGGCGAATATCGCAAGATCACGGAGGAGATTCTGCGCCGCATGCCCGAAGAGAGGCGCTATCCACGGGCCGCCGCGGAGGCGGTCAGGTCCTTCCTGATGTTGCGGTTGGGTCTGCACCTCGGCGTCCGGCAGAAGAACCTGCGACAACTGCTGCTGCGTCCCCGGGGCAGTCCGCCGACGCCGGAGAGGGAACTGGAGGTCCGGCGGTGCGGCGAGCTGCGCTGGAGCGAGAGGGAAGGCGGCTGGGAGGTTTTCATTCCCTGCGTAGCCTTCAAGAACTCCGGCTCAGCCTACTTCTCCAAACGCCCGTTCCGGCTTCTGTTGCCAGACCTCGGCGGATTGTATCGGTGGATCGACGCCTATGTGGGGCGCCATCGACCGGCCTTGCTGAACGGCTCGCGCGATCCAGGCACCTTCTTCGTCAAGACTGTGAAGACCTCGAGCCGCGACGCCGCCTACAATCAGCAAACCTTCTACAGCGCCTGGCGCCAGGTGATCCAGCGCTATGGGATCTACAACCCTTACACGGGGAGGGGGGCGATCCGGGGTCTGCTTCCCCACGGGCCGCACAATGTGAGGGATGTCCTGGCGACCCACGTGCTGAAGCTGACTGGTTCGTATGAGCAGGCCAGCTACGCTATCCAGGACACGCCGGCCACGGTCGCCGACCACTACGGTCGCTTTCTCCCGCAGGACAAGGCGGCGCTGGCGGCCCAGGTCCTGAACCGGGTCTGGGAGGCGGCCTAGATGAGCGGAGGAAGCCGGACGCGGGCGACGTTTTCAAGGGCCAGCCTAAAAAGGGGAATGCTCGCCGTGGAGGAGGCCGGCCACACGGTTCATGCGGTTGAGTTTCCACCCGGTGGTGGCTTCACGTTGATACTTTCAGCCGGAACTGAACGGGCTGAGGTCAACGAATGGGATGTCGCTTTGGGGATTACTGACACGAAAGGACGGCCTTTGCCTGGGTGAGGCAAGGCCAGAGGTTCGCCTTCTGCCTTTCCCAGGCGCATAGGAAGGCCATGCCTGGCGCTGAGCTCGCGCCAGGCATGGTCTCAACTCTGGGCAGCATCAACAGGAAGGGGAGAGTGTTCCTCAGAGAGCCAATCTCGAGGTTCCCCGATGTTCCAGTTCGGCGAGGCGGGCGGCCCGAGTCAGAGCGCTCGCTTCGCGATGGCGTAGCTTGCGTTCGTGACCGCGGACCGCTTCGTTGGCGGCGGCCTGCGCAAGCGCCATTGGCGAGAACCTTCCTCGCCTACGAGAATGCGTTCATGGAGTTCAGAGCGGCGCTTTCTGTTCCCTTAAGGGCCGGCGCTCTCTCGGTTATGAAAAGGGCTGCGGCAAAGAACGAGAGCGGGTTCAGCCGGTCGCCCAGCGCCAAAGACCGACAGAGATCAGCGCCAGGCTGACGATCGTCAGTCCGGCCGTGACCGGGATCAGGCCTGGGGCCCAGGGTGGGCGGGTGCGCAGCTTGGCCCAGGTGTCGAGGCACCAGCTGAGGCCGGCGGCGCCCAGCATGGCCTGAACCCACCAGGGCCAGATCACGGAGCGCCGACCTCTACCATGACGGCCAGCAGCGCGAGGATCGCGGTCGCCAGCCCGATCAGCGCGTTTTCCAGCGTCAGCAGTCGTCGCCACCATGCGCCTCGCCTGCGCCCCCACTTCTTCGACATGAGCCCTCGCTTGGCTTGCCGCCCGGCAGGTGCGCCGGAGGAAGGGCGCAGCGGCAGGGCTTTCAAGAGTCGTTGTTATCCCAGCTCGCTAGAGAGGGCGAGTCCCCACAACCTGAACTGGAGATCGCGATGAGCATCCGCATCGTCCATGAAAAGCTGACCGCCGCAGGATACGACCCGGGCGAGCCTGATGGCCGCTGGGGGCGCGGATACCGAGGCGGCGTCGGACAAGGCGCTGGTGCCGCGACGCCGGTGTACAGCTGTAGGGGCCTTGTTTTTAAGTAAAGCGTCGCGTGGTATTATGTATCTCTTGACGCGCCTTGCAAAAGTCGATGGCAAACGGTGAGTTTGTCGTTGTCAATACGTCTCGAAAGATGTCTCGATAACGCGTTTTTTACATCAGCCCTTTTTCTAAGTGTTTTCAATATGCTCAAATTTTGTCGGTTTCCGGATCGGCAATGGCGGGCCAACAATGAAAAAACTACGCTAAAACAAATCAGTAAATTGGTTTTGTGTAATCGAGTGGGAGTGATCCTGGCCTTTCGGGAGATTTCGATATCGCTTGAGAAAGCGCCGATAAGTCACTGACGTAAAAGTGAATTCTGACGAGACCCTTCGAAGCCTTTCGGAGGGTCTCGCTTTTGTGATGCCGTCATTTCTGACGGCATCGCGGCGGTTGCCTTCGCGGACTCTGCTCCATGCCGTCGCGCCAGTGGCGAGGCGGATGGCAGCATTAATCAAGCTGCTGATTTTAAAGAGAAAAACTCACTAAAATTCGCCCATTTCCGCCTGACGGCATTTATGGACAGGGACGGCCTCCGCTGATGACCGGGCAGGGCTGCCTGACGCCTCCGTTCAGGGTTCCAGCAAGGCCAGAAGGGCGAAGCTGGCCAGCCAATGCTCGCCCATATAGTCGCCCGTGACGTGGGTGAGGGCGGCGTCCAGGTGGGCCGCCGCCGCCCGGGCGCCGATCGCGCGGCGCGCGTCGCCGACGGGAAACGCCGCGATGATTTCGCGCCAGCACCAGCCTCGGCTCAGGTTCAAACCGTCGAGATGCGCGATCTTGCCGTCGGCGCGGTCGCTGACGCGGGCGGGCGTCAGCAGACTTGCGGGCCGTCCTTCGGACAGGGCGGGCAGGAAGGCGTCGAACCAGGCGGCGAAATCGTCGGGTGACAGCACGCGCCGCATCAGCACAGCCTCCATCAGAGCCGGCGACAGGAACTCGTCCTGCGATGGCTCCCACGCCTGACAATCGCGGTCCTCAGCGTGCCAGCGTCGGGCGGCGTCGCGGCACAGAGCGGCCAGGTCCGGGTCATGGACGTCGGCGTAGTCCAGCGTCAGCCGCAGGGCGAAGGCGGTGTTGTAGTGGGTCCCCGTCCGCACGGGATAGTCGGCCAGCGGCAGGAAGGCCTTGAACCTGTCGGCGAAGATCCCGGCCAACGGGCGAAGGATCTCAGCCCAGCGACGGCCTTCGTCGGTGTCATGCCGCTCCACCTCCGCCGCCAGCATCAAGAGCCAGGCCCAGCCGTAAGGGCGCTCGAAGCCGCGCGCCTCGGGTCGCGCCAGATAGGCGGCCTCGCCCATGACCTTTTCGGCCGTGAACAGGTCGTCGGCCAGGACGCGGATCGCAGGCGCCTCAGCCATGCCGGGATGCAGGCGATAGAGGGTGAACAGGGTCCACCAACCGTGGACGCAGGAATGCCAGTCGAAACTGCCGAAGAAGATCGGGTGCATGTCGCGCGGCGTGCGCGCGTCCTGCGGCCCGGTCAGCACATGCATGATGTGGTTGGGATATTCCCGCGTCACATGGCCCAGCGCCGTGGCGGCGAAGCGGGAGGCGAGGGCGGCGTCGAGGGTCTGGGTCATGTCAGAACCGGAAGGCGAGGAAGTACATCAGCAGCATATTGGCCAGGAGCATGATCGCCGCCGTCGGAATCTGGGCGCGGATGACCCCGTTCAAAGGCGAGTTGCGATCGGGCAGTTCCAGCAGGTTCGCCGGGACCACGTTGAAGTTGGCCGCCATGGGCGTCATCAGCGTCCCGCAGAAGCCGGCCAACATGCCGATGGCGCAGACGATGGCCGGGTCGCCGCCGAACTGATGAACCACGATGGGCAGGCCGATGGCGGCGGTCATGACGGGGAAGGCGGCGAAGGCGTTGCCCATGATGACGGTGAACAGCGCCATGCCCGCGCAATAGGCGAAAACCGCCATGAAGGCCGAGGTCATGGGGATGACCCGCGCGATCAGGTCGCCCACCACCTCGCCCACGTCGGCGGCCAGGAAGACCGCGCCCAGCGAGGCCAGCATCTGCGGCAGAAGCGCCGCCCAGCCGATGGAGTCCATCAGCCGTCGCCCTTCCTGGACCGGCGCCATGACCGGCGGACGGAACCAGGCCATGGCGGCGACCAGGGCGATGACGCAGCCCAGCCCCAGGGAGATCAGGGTCGTCTGCACCGGTGAGATCAGCCAGGCGCCGGCGAGCGTATGCTTGGCCAGCAGGGTCCCGCCGACCGCGACCAGCGGAACCAGAAGCGCCGGCACGAACAGGGCGTTACGCCAGCGGGCGGCGCTCGCCTGGCGTTGGTCGGACGTGGTGGTGGCGGGCTTGCCGACGCCGAGCTTGCCCGTCGCGCCGATGACGACCAGGGCGATGACCAGTAGCCCGTTGCCGAAGCCGCCGAGCCAACTGCCGAACAGCATCGACAGGGCTATCAGCCCCCAGAACAGGGCGCTGCGGAACCGCGTCGGGTTTAGCGGATCGCGCAGGCTGAGGATGGAGAAGGCCGCGAACATCAACCCGGTCGCGACATAGGCGTGCTCGAGCGTGATCATCGGCCCATGCCCGCCTTCGGCTCAGTTTCGTCCGCGGCGTCAGGGACGGCCATGTCCTTTTTCACCTGCCGGTCGAACATCAACAGGCGCGCGCCGTGAACCAGGAAGGCGACCATGGCCGTGGGGATGGCCCACAGGGAGACGTGCAGCGCCTCGACGCGGATGCCCGCCTGCTCCAGAAAGCCGACGATCAGGACGATGGAGCCGATGGCTATGAAGATGTCCTCGCCGAAGAACAGGCCGACGTTGTCCGTGCCGGCCGCCATGCCGCGGATGCGGAAGCGGGCCTTGTCGGTCAGAGGGCCGAACTCGCTCTCGGCCGCGCCTTCGGCCATGGGGGCGATGAGGGGGCGCACCATCTGCGGATGGCCGCCAAGCGAGGTCAGACCCAGGGCCGAGGTCGACTGCCGCACCAGCAGGTAGATCAGCATCAGCCGCCCGGCCGTCGCCGCCTTGACCCTGGTCACCAGGTCGCGCGCCCGTTCCTGCAGGCCCGCCCTTTCCAGCAGGCCGATCACCGGCAGGACCAGCCAGGTGATGTGGAAGTAGCGGTTGTCGTTGAAGGCCTGGCCGAAGCGCGAAATCGTGTCGATCCCCGCCGTCATCAGGCCCCTGGCGTCGACGCCCGGCCCAACCGCCGCCAGCACCCCGGTGGCGATCGCCGCGACCAGGATGACGACCAGCGGATTGATCCGGGCGACGAAGCCCGCGACCACGATCAATATCCCCAGCAGCACCAGCATGGTTCGTCCCTCCCTGGACGAATGTTTGCGCGGAATGGCCGTCTCAGGAAGGGTCTTTCGCGCCGAAGCCGCCGCCGCCGGGCGTCTCGATAACGAAGACGTCGCCCGGCGTCATGGCGACCTCGGCGGTGGCGCCCAGGGCTTCGACGCGGCCGTCGGCCCGCTCGACCCGGTTCACCCCGAGCGCGCCCGGTTCGCCGCCGTCCACGCCGAAAGGCGGCACGCGGCGGTGATTGGACAGGATGGCCGCGCTCATCGGCTCCAGGAAGCGCACCCGGCGTACCGCCCCGTCGCCCCCGCGATGACGGCCCTCGCCGCCGGAGCCGTGCCGGATGGAGAATTCCTCCAGAAGGACCGGGAAGCGGGTCTCCAGAACCTCCGGGTCGGTCAGCCGGCTGTTGGTCATATGGGTCTGGACAGCGGCGGCCCCGTCGAAGTCGGGTCCGGCGCCCGAACCGCCGGCGATGGTCTCGTAATACTGACGCGTCTCGTCGCCGAAGGTGAAGTTGTTCATCGTCCCCTGGCTGGAGGCGAGGACGCCCAGCGCGCCGTAGAGCGCATCCACCACGGCCTGACTGGTCTCGACGTTGCCCGCCACGACAGCGGCCGGATAGCGGGGGTTCAACATCGACCCTTCCGGCACGATCAGTTCGATCGGCTTCAGGCAGCCCTCGTTCAGCGGAATGGCGTCGTCCACCAGTGTGCGGAAGACATAAAGGGTCGCCGCCCGCGCGATTGATAGCGGCGCGTTGAAGTTGGTCGGCAGCTGATCGCTGGTCCCGGTGAAGTCGACGACCGCGCTGCGGGCCCCGGCGTCCACGTCGATGCGGACGCGGATGACCGCGCCGCCGTCCATCTCATAGACGAAGGCGCCGGGCTTCAAAGCGGCTATGGCGCGGCGGACGGCCTCCTCGGCGTTGTCCTGGACGTGACCCATGTAGGCCGTGACCACCTCGCGGCCGAACTCGCCGGTCATGCGGATAAGCTCCTGGGCGCCGCGGGTGCAGGCGGCCACCTGGGCCTTCAGGTCGGAAATGTTCTGGTCGACGTTGCGCGACGGCCAGGGTCCGGAGGCGAAGAGGGTGCGCGTCTCCGCTTCGCGCAGCCTTCCGGCGTCCACCAGCAGGAAGTCGTCGATCAATACCCCTTCGTCGTCCACGCTGCGCGAGGTCGCGGGCATGGAGCCTGGCGTGATCCCGCCCACGTCTGCATGGTGGCCACGCGCCGCGACGAAGAAGGCCGGGGCGGCGTCGTCCTCCAGAAAAACCGGCATGATGACGGTGATGTCCGGCAGGTGGGTGCCGCCGTTGTAGGGGGCGTTCAGCATATAGACGTCGCCCGCCTTCATGCCCCGGCCGTCGCGGTCATTGCCTCGCGAGGCGATGACCGTGCGGATGCTTTCGCCCATCGAGCCCAGGTGCACCGGAATATGCGGCGCATTGGCGATCAGGGCGCCGTCCACGTCGAAGACAGCGCAGGAGAAGTCCAACCGCTCCTTGATGTTCACTGAATAGGCCGTGGCGCGCAGCGCCTCGCCCATCTGTTCGGCGCAGGCCATGAAGCGGCTGTTGAACACCTCCAGCATGATCGGATCGACGTCCGTGCCGATAGCGGTGCGGGCGGGCAGGGGGACGACCCGCTCCAGCAACAGATTGGTCGCCGCGTCGACCGAGGCGCGCCAGCCCGGCTCGACGACGGTGGTGCCGGTGTCCTCGAGCAGAATGGCCGGGCCGTCGACATGGGCGCCGGGTTTCAACGCTTCGCGGCGATAGACAGGCGCGTCGTGATCCACGCCCGCCATGCGAACGGTCAGGGCGGCGGCGGCTTGGGGCGCGGGAGCTTCGACGGCGATGGCCTGGCCCGCATCCAATGCCTGATCCGACCGGCCGACAGCCTCGGCCTCCAGGGTCTCGACGACCAGGGCCTTGTCCTCGGCGAAGAAGCCGAAGCGGCGACGGTGCGTCGCCTCGAAGGCGGCGGCCATGTCGGCGGCGAGGCCGAACGGCACGGTCAGGGTGGTGTCGGATCCGGCGAACTTGATCTCGGCGCGGGCGACGGTCGCGACGGCGTCGGGGGCGAAGCCTTGCGCCTCCAGATCGGCGCGCGCCGTTTGAGTCAGCTCGGCGATACGGTCGGCCAGGTCGGTGTCTGCGGCGGGGTCGAGAGGCAGGGCGACGGTTGTCTGGCGGATGGTCCGCACCTCGGCCAGGCCCATGCCGTAGGCCGACAGGACGCCGGCGAACGGATGCAGCAGCACCTTCGTCATGCCGAGCGCATCGGCCACCAGACAGGCGTGCTGCCCGCCCGCCCCGCCGAAGCAGTTCAGCACGTATTTGGTGACGTCATAGCCGCGCTGGATGGAGATGGAGCGGATCGCCTCGGCCATGTTCTGCACGGCGATGGTCACGAAGCCCTCGGCCAGTTCGCCCGGCGTGACGGCCCGGCCTGCGGCGGCGGTCACCTCGACGGCCATCGCCTCGAACTTCATCCGCACGGCGTCGGCGTCCAGAGGCTCATCGGCGTGGGGGCCGAAGACGGCAGGGAAGAAGTCGGGGCTCAGCTTGCCCAGCATGACGTTGCAGTCGGTCACCGTCAGCGGCCCGCCGCGCCGATAGGCCGTCGGTCCCGGCGAGGCCCCGGCGGACTCAGGCCCGACCCGCAGTCGTCCGCCGTCGAACCGGCAGATGGAGCCGCCGCCCGCCGCCACAGTGTGGATGCTCAGCATGGGCGCGCGCAGCCGCACCCCCGCCACCACGGCGTCGGACGTGCGCTCATAGTCCCCCGCGAAGTGGGACACATCGGTCGAGGTGCCGCCCATGTCGAAGCCGATGACGCGATCGAACCCTGCGGCCCTGGCGGTCTCGGCCATGGCGACCACCCCGCCCGCCGGCCCCGACAGGATGGCATCCTTGCCCCGGAAGGCGTCGGCCGCCGTCAGCCCGCCCGACGACTGCATGAACTGCAGGGGCGTCGCCGCGCCGAGGTCGGCCCCGACCTTGTCCACATAGGCGCGCAGGATGGGCGACAGATAGGAGTCCGCCACCGTGGTGTCGCCGCGCCCGATCAGCTTGATAAGGGCCCCGACCTCATGGCTGAGCGACACCTGCTGGAAGCCGACCTCGCGGGCGATCTCGGCCAGTCGGCGCTCATGGGCGGTGAAGCGCCAGCCGTGGACCAGGACGATGGCGACGGCGCGGAAGCCCGCGGCATGGGCGGCGGCCAGATCGGCGCGCGCCCTGGCGGCGTCCAGAGGCCGGTCGATGGCGCCGTCGGCCATGACCCGCTCATCGATCTCGACCACGCGGTTATAGAGTTGATCGTTGAGCACGATGTGGCGCACGAACAGTTCGGGCCGCGCCTGCCACCCGATCCTCAGGGCGTCGCCGAAGCCCGCCGTGATCGCCAGCACGGTCGGCTCGCCCTTGCGCTCCAAGAGGGCGTTGGTCGCCACCGTGGTGCCCATGCGGACCTCGTCGACCAGGCCCGCCGCCAGCGGCCCTGGGGCGGCCTTGAGAATGCGACGGATGCCCTCGACGGCGGCGTCGGCGTATTGCTCGGGATTGACCGACAGCAGTTTGCCGGTCTTCAGGGCGCCGTCGGGCGCGCGGGCGACGATGTCGGTGAAGGTGCCGCCGCGGTCGATCCAGAAACGCCAGTTCACGTTCATCTTGCCCATCAATCTGTTCCGAAGCGAACGCGCCTGGGCGGCAGGCTCATCCATCGCCGGAGGGAGGATCGCGCAGATGTCCGCCGTTTTGGAGTCACGATTGTGCTCGCTGCGAGAATGCGGATTCGGACCGTCCAGGCCCTCGTGGCGATCTCCAGTTAAAACGATTTCAGGGCTGTTCACGACGTTGCAGATTCACGTGCACCCGAGGTCGAGGCGCGACTAAGTCGCTGATTTTACGGCGCCTGGCGCTCTAGAGGGGACCGCAACCCCTCTCGGCGACGACGGTCGGTACGGCCGCGGTCGTTGTGGCAGCGCGGTTCAGAGCTGACCTGAGCCTCTATCTGCCAAATGTCGGGAGTGCGGCAGCCTGCACATGTCTGCTTCTGGGGCACAGTCGCCACATCGGCGATGAGCATAGCAAGCGTCGGGCTGCCGACCGCTTTCGTGCAGTCGGTCAGCAGCATCAGTTTGGGCTGTGAGGCCCCCTGATAGGCATTGATGCTGTCGGGGGACATATGGCCTAGCGTCAGGCTCTTAGCGGAGCGCTGTCACCCCCGCTCGCAAGCGTTGGGTTTTGATCGCCACGGTCCTGGGCTCCAGCCTGACCTTCATCGACGGATCAGCGCAGGGCGTGGCCCTGCCGGCCATCCAGAGCGATCTCGGGGCCGGTCCGGCTGCGCCCGGACCCTGACGGCGACCTTCGAGGCCCAAGTGGGGCAGGTCCATGCCACCGGACGTCGCCCGATCGACGAGGTGACGGCGGATGTGCGCAGCCGGATCATTCTGGCCTTGTCGCCGCTGGCGTTCGGGCTGGGCGAGGGATCGGCCATGCAGAAGCCCCTGGCCATCGGGCGGGGTGATTGATCCTGACCTTTCAGTGTCTTGCGGCGTCACTGCCGAAGGCGTCGATAAGCGCCGGATATGAAATGAATTGTGACGGGACCCTTCGAAGCCTTTCGGAGAGTCTCTTCATTTGTGATGCCGTCATTTCGGATGGTGTCGCGACGGATCAACGCCGTCGCTTCCGGCCGCCGCCGCAAACCCGCGCAGCGCCGTCGCCGCCGCCATGCGGCTGCGCACGCCAAGAAGCCGGAACGCCGCCGCGAGGTGAACCTTGACGGTGCTTTCCGAAATCATGAGGGCGCGGGCGATCTCCTTGTTGGACCGTCCGGTCGTCAGCAGCGTCAGCACTTCGCGCTGACGGCGCGTCAGCAACTGGGGCTGGCCGTCGCGTCGGCTGGAGTCGCATGGCGGCGACGGCTCGTCGCATACGCTGGCCGGCACGTAGATGTTGCCCTTGAGCACGGCCTGGAAACCGGCGGCCATTTGGGACGGGGAATGCTGCTTGGGCACATAGCCGTGCGCCCCGGCGGCTAGGGCGTCGAAAACCGCCCGCTGCGCTTCCGGCCAGTCGACGACGACCACCTTCACGGCCGGGTGGCGGCTGCGCAGGCGGCGAACGCCCGACAAGGCCCCCATGCCGGGTAGTTCGAGGTCGATGGAGACGAGGCGCGTGTCCGGCGCCGCGGCTAGGGAGGCCAGCACGCCGGGGAAATCCGCTTCTTCGCGAATGACCTTCGCCACGCGGTAGTTGTGCAGCGTCGCCACTAGACCGGCGCGATAAAGCGGCTGGCCGTCGGCCACCACGATTGTGTTCATCGACAAATGTGCTGACATGGAATGGCCATCTCCGCGATGGAGAGGTCACAATTATGCTTTAATATTGTAACTTCTACAATATTTCTTGGAAGCTCTACTTTTATATGGCGTGGGTATTGGCCTTGGTTATAGTCATTTGATGAATATATCCACGGAATGTCGTCATGATCATAGCCTTGTGATGACTTCGTGCCCCATCGTTCCCTTTCAGTGTTGTCGGCCCGAGCGCCACAAGGTCTGGGTGAGGGGCTCCAGCAGGTAGTTCAGGGCGCTGCGGCGGCGCAAGGGCACCAGGACTTCGGCGGGCAGGCCCGCTCTCAGCCCGGTCTCGCCGCGCAGGCGGCGGATCTTGTCGAGCTCTTCGGGCGGCACCGTCACTTCGATCTCGAAGTAGCGGACGCCGGTCCGCTCATCCTCGAAGCTGTCGGCGGAGACCCGACTGACCGCGCCCTTGAGGATCGGCAGATTGCGTTCCTGGATGGCCGGGAAGCGGACCTGGGTGCCCATGCCGATCTTGAGGTCGTCGGCGTCGGTCGGCGCTGCGCGGGCTTTGACGACCAGGGCGCGGTCCTGGGGAACGATCTCCATGATGGTGGAGCCGGCGGCCACCACCCCGCCCACGGTAAAGGCTTTCAGGCCGACCACCTTGCCGCCGGCGGGCGCGCGGATGATCGACCGGGCCAGTTGTTCGCGCGAGGCGGCGAGCTTGGGCTGGATCTCGTCAAGACGCTGCTGCAACTCGCCCAATTCCGTGGCCACCTCCTCGAGCCGGGCTCGGTCCAGGGACATCATCTGCATCCGCGTCTCGCCGACGGCTTCCGAGGTTCGGGCCGAGTCCGCGCTCAGGGCTCCGTAGGCGCCGTCCAGTTCGGCAGCGGCGCGTTCCATGGCGCGGATGCGGTTCACCGCGACGAAGCCGTCAGGCAGCAGCCGTCGCATCCCGACCAGTTCCTCGTTCAACAGCCGCTGCTGCTCGCGATTGGACGCCATCTGGTGAGACAGGCCGCCGATCTGCTCCGACTGCTGACGGATGCGTTGCGACAGCACGGCGTGCTCGGTCTGGATCGAGGACCGCCGCGCCGCGAGCAACTGGCGTTGTCCGGCCAACGCTTCGGCGGCCAGGGCGCGATCAGCCTCGGTCAGGGCGGCGAAGGCGGCGGGTTCCTCCAGGGCGGCGCGCCCGTCGCGCTCCGCGGTCAGGCGAGCCCTACGGGCCAGGAGGGTGATGAGTTCGCTGGTCATGGCCCGCTCGGACGCCGCCAGTTCGGGCGTCGCCACGCGCAGCAGGGGCTGGTCCGCGCTCACCGTCTGCCCCTCGGAAACATAGAGATCGGTCACGATGCCGCCGTCGCGATGCTGGACGGCCTGCCGGTTGCCCGAGACGGCGACCACGCCGTCGGCCATGGCGCCGGCGTCCAGCGGGATCACGGCGGCCCAGCCCAGCAGGCCGAGAAAGAAGGCCGCGGCGATCAGAAAGCCGACCCGTGCTTCGCGGTGAGGCCGCTCCAGATGGTCGTTGGCCGCATCGAGAACGCCGGACTTCGTTTGGAACAGGGGGGCGGCCATCGGGCTACCTCGGCTTCATGTTGACGACGTTGCTCTTGGCGGCGTTGGCGGCGAGGGTGTCGCGCACCTCGGCCTGGGGCCCCTGGGTTTCGATCATCCCGTTGCTCAGCACGGCCAGGCGGTCGACGTTGCGCAGCACGGCGCTCCGATGCGCCACGATCAGGATCGCCGTCCCGCGCGCCCTGGCCGCGTCCATGGCGCTGCGCAGCGCCAGTTCCCCCTCGGCGTCCAGGGAAGCGCTGGGTTCATCGAGGACCAGGACCTTGGGGTCGCCATAGAGGGCGCGCGCCAGGGCGATGCGCTGGGCCTGACCGCCTGAAAGGCCCTGGCCGTTGGCGCCCAGTTGGGCGTTGTAGCCGCCGGGAAGGCGCAGGATCATCTCATGCGCGCCCGCGCGCATCGCTGCCTCGACCACCCTGCGGTCGATTTCCTCGCGCAAGGCCGAGCCGGCGTCGCTGAAGCGGGCGATGTTGTCGCTGATGGAGCCTGGCAACAGGCCGCAGTCCTGCGGCAGATAGCCGATGTGGCGGGCCAGGCTCTCGGGGTCCCAGTCGGCGTAGCTGGCGCCGTCGATGCGGATTTCGCCGCCGTCGGGCTCCAGGGCGCCGGCCGCCACGCGCGACAGGGTCGACTTGCCCGCGCCGGACGGACCGATAAGGCCCACGATCTCGCCGGGGACGAGGGCGATGGACACCGAACGCAGCAGGTAGGCGGTGCCTTCGGGATTGCGCACGCTGATGTTGAGCAATTCGACGTGGCCGAGCGGCGGCGGCAGGGTCAGGACCGGCTGGGCCGCGACCTCCGCGTCCGCCAGCAGGGTCCGTAGCGTGCCGAGGGCCTGTCGGGCCTGGGCGATCGACGGCCAGGCCCCGACCGTCTGTTCGATCGGCTGCAAGGCTCGGCTCAGCAGGACCGAGCCCGCGATGATGGCGCCCACGGAGATCTGCCCCTTGACCGCCAGCCAGGCGGCCAGGCCGAGCGCCATGGACTGCAGCGCCATGCGCGTGAACTTCACCAGGGCGGTATAGCGGCTGCCCTGCATCTGGGCGTCGAGGCCGCCGGCCAAGGCGTGCGAGCGCGCCTCCAACTGCCGCGACACCACGGCGCGGCGCATTCCCAGCGCGCGGATGACCTCCGACATGGACACCGCCGTGTCGTGAGCGGCGTGGGACAGGGCGGAGGCCTGGCGGCTGTCGGCCGAGCCCTGGCGGGTGCTGCGCTCATTGGCCAGGGCCAGGATCGTCAACACGCAGCCCCCGACGATGATCAGGCCGCCGAGGAACGGATGGATCATGAAGGCGACGATCAGGTAGATCGGCGTCCACGGGATATCCATCAGGGCGATGGCGGCGGGCCCGGTCAGGGTGGTGCGCAAGGCGTCGAAGTCGCGCATGGCCTGGGCCGTCGACGGCTCGCCCGGCGCGAGCCGCCGCCGCATCATCAGATGGTCCAGAATGGAGCCTGCCAGGATGCGGTTCAGGCGCAGCGACGCCCGGCTCATCACTCGGTTCCGCGTGGCGTCCAGGGCCGCCAGGGTGGCCAGGGCGAAGCAGACGACGACGGTCAGCCACGCCAGGGTCAGCACGCTGCCGCTGGGCACCACCCGGTCATAGACCTGCATCATGTAGATGGTCGGGGCCAGGTAGAGCAGGTTGACCAGGGCGCTGAAGAAGGCGGCCAGCCAGAAATAGCCGCGGCAGGCCTTCAATGCGGCCTCGAAAGGCTTTGGCATGCCGCCCAGTACGATCTTCACCGGAATGTCTCCTCGACAGAGACGACGCCTTCACGGGATGGCGCCCCCCTCGGAGGAGAGGAGGCGCGCCGCCCGTGGGGGATGCCGTCAACCATAGACGTAGCCGTCGTCGTCCGAGGCCGGATCATGTTCCGGGCAAGGTTCCGGCGCCACGGACGGCAGTTGCAGAGCGAACGCGGCAGCGGTCCAGCGGCCGGAAACGACCTGATCGTCGTCGTGCTCGCATCCCCGGATGCTTCGCGCGGTCGGCTGGATGGGCCCCAGGACAAAGGAATCCGACTCATCGAGCAGGGTCGGATCGACGACGTGCGCTGGGGTTTCCCCGCCCGGCACAAAGGCCAGCGTCTCCGAGCCGTCGCCGGCCAGGATGAAGGCCGAAGCGTTCAGAGTCGCGCCGCCGAGCCCGTCCAGCAGCATGGTCTTGCCGCCGATGGTGACAGCCGTCGCCGATCCGGCCGCGCTGACCGCGACGATGGAGGCGAAGGTCGGCGCGGTGACGCCCAAGGCGCTGATGTCGATGCGGTCCTGGCCGATGGCGAAGTC
The DNA here is from genome assembly GCF_003627995.1 of Brevundimonas naejangsanensis. NCBI lineage: Bacteria > Pseudomonadati > Pseudomonadota > Alphaproteobacteria > Caulobacterales > Caulobacteraceae > Brevundimonas > Brevundimonas naejangsanensis. The sequence goes on from NZ_CP032707.1 coordinate 2,343,303, forward strand.
GGTCACCCGATCGCAGTCGCCGAAGACGAAGACGTCGTCGCCCGACCCGCCGGTCATGACATCGTCGCCTGAGCCGCCATCCAGCCGGTCGTCGCCTGAGCCGCCTCTCAGCACGTCGTCGCCCGACCCGCCGTAGAGGAAGTCATCGCCCGACCCGCCGTCCAGCAGGTCGTCGCCCGACCCGCCCCAGAGCCGGTCGTCGCCAGAGCCGCCTTCCAGCCGGTCATCGCCGGAACCGCCCTCCAGCAGGTCGTCGCCCGACCCGCCGACGATGAGATCGTCGCCGGAGCCGCCGGTCAGACGTTCATCGGCCGACGTTCCCGTCAGGGTCTGGCCGGTCGGAGCCGAAGGCGCGACGGGGCCGTCGTCCTCGTCCTCGTCCTCGTCGTCCTCGTCTTCCTCGCCGTCGTCGCCAGGGGGAGAGGCCGTATCGTCATCATCGTCCTCGTCATCCTCGTCGTCGCCTCCAGGAACGGGGTCGTCGTCATTGTCGCCGTCTTCCTCATCGTCGTCCTCGACCGGAGGCGGCGGGTTGGGCTGGAAGATGAACTCGGGCAGGTTGGTCAGCCCGGTGTTGCGCATGATGATCTCGGCGAAGGTCAAGGCGTTGTCCTTGAAGAGCGAGTCATCGAAGATTTCGAGATAGTAGAGCCGGTCGCCGTGCTGCAGCCGGTTCAGCTGATCCAGGAAGATGTAGCCGAAGGTCGAGCCCAGTTGGCCGTGCATGGCCCGCTCGGACAGGCCGCCGATCCACAGGTCCATGCTCTCGAAGCCGTCGGGATAGGCCGCCTTCAACTGATCGACCACGGCGGCCGTTAGGCGGTTGCGCGCCTGGAAGTCTTCCCAGCCGGCATAGGGCCTGAGACTGGCCAGGCCGGTCTTGGCGTAGAGCTCGGCCCGCACGGTGTTGAAGGGGGCGATGCCCACGTCGCGGCCGCGGAAGATGTTGAGCGCGGTCAGGTCGAGGGGCTGGCCGACCAACTGGTTGCGCAGGGCGTTGACCACGTCCACGTCGATGGCCTGGTGGGAAACCGAGGCCGCCCCGGCCAGGAGCGCCTCGATGCCCAATCCGGCCACCACCTCGGGCTTCAGGAAGGCGTCGACCAGGGACATGGATTTCAGCGAACCGTCAGCGGCGCGATAGGCCACCGTCTCGTTCATCATCGAATGGCCGTAGCGATAGATCGCCTGGGCGAACTCGAGCGAGATGGAAGCGTCGACCGTGGGATCATAGCCCTCGAACCCATGCTCGTCGTCGTTATCGTCGCCGCCGATGCCGGGCAAGCCGCCCGCCATGGCGCGGGTGAACTCGGTGAAGACCACGCGCTGGTATTCCGCCACGTTCATGATGCGCGCGGCCTCGAAATACTCGTCCTCGGTCCAGGTCCCGCCCGTCGCCTCCTTGATGCGGTCGACCCAGTGGTTGTGGTTGCGCGCCCAGACCGTGTGGATCGAGGTGAGCATCACGTTCTCGTTCGCACGCCCGTCGCCGGCGACGAAGTAGTGGCCGATGGCGTCCAGATCGAGGACCCGGGCGCCGGTCGCCGGATCGGTCCTGTAGACGGGAACGAAGTCGATCAGCAGGGGCTCGCCGGTGCCGTCGTAGTTGGCGATGTCCTCGGCCGTCAGGTCCTGGCCGCCGGTCATGATCCGGTAGTTGGCGCGAATATCGTTCAGGGTCGGCAGGTTGGCGTGACCCGAGGCGTCCGCCGCGCCCTTCAGCAGATAGGCGCTCTGGACGGGCTGGCCCCCGGCGCCGGTCGTCCACGCCCGCAGCAGATCGGTGATCGCGTCATGCGAGCCATAGGCCTGGTTCTGGTCGACGAAGGGGGAGGTGTCGTTGATGTAGCGCGCCGGAATCTCGTCGCCGTTGCCGGGAACGCCGTCCGGATCGACCCCCGTGCCGGGCATGATGTTGGCGCGCGGCGCCGAGATGGGGAAACCGTCGGAGCCGATCTCAACCGAGCCGGGCGCGCCCTTGCGGATGAAGTCCAGGCCGTGGTCGAAATACTGGCCGAAGGCGGCCAGCAGGGCCGTGCCGCCGAAGGCGTTGGGCATGTCGTCCTCGATCCCGTCGCCGTCGTTGTCCTGGTTGGTCACCAGGTCGGAGATCTGCCGCGGGGTGAGGGTGGTCTGCCGCGGGGCGGCCGCGCCGTCCGCATAATGGGCGCTCGTCAGGCGGATGAAGGGCTGGCCGGCGTTGGCCAGGGTCGGGGCGCCGATGTTGTTGCCCAGGCCTGAAGCGTCGCGCACCAGGCCGTCGCGGACCATGTCGAGCAGGTCGCGGAAGTCCTCCTGGTCCATCGGCAGGTCGAAGGCGCTGTTGGAGGTCGGCAGGACGACGCCGTCGGCGGCCACACTGGGCCTGCCGAAATAGGTCACCGTGTGCGTGTCGCTGGCCAGCCGCACGCTGCCGTTCGGATTGAACGTCTTCACGTAATCCTGGAGCGTCTTTCCTTGGGCCAGTTCGATCACGTCCTGGGGCCGCAGGTTGCCGACAATGGTGTCGTTGCCGCTGTTGGAGCGGAGGACGACGCGGTGCGCGGACTCCATGCCCGTGATGTCGACGGTGTCGTTGCCGCCGCCGTCATTGATCGTGATGGTCGAGAAGCTGAGGCTGGTGGGGTCGAAGTTGCCGCGCGTGGTGACGGTGTCGTTGCCCGGGCCGGTGTTGATGAAGATCTCTTCGATATTGTCGAGCTCGGCGATAACCACGCCATTGCGGGTCACGACGATTTCGGTCTCGGGACGGAGGCCGAGGATGCCGTCGGCCAGCGCCGCGACGCGGGAGTAGACGACGAAGGCCTCGGCCGTGTTGTTGCCGTTGACGGTGAAGGTGTCCGTGCCTGCGCCGCCGTCGACGAAGTCACGACCGCCGCCCACATTCCAGAGGATTATGTCGTTGCCGCCGCTGGCGAGGATCACGTCGTCGCCTCCCGCCCCGTCGAACGTGCTGTTGGCGTTGTCGCCGATCAGGATTTCGGCCCCGTTCGCGCCATTGATGGTTCCAGTCACGTCTCGGTTGACCGCCACCGTCGCCGTGTCCGTGGCGTTTGCGGCGCCCGAGCCGTCGTTGCCCGTGTAGACGAAGGAGCCGCCGGGCCCGCCCGTGTCGGTCACGGTCACAACGCCGTTGGATCGGGTCGCCGTGAGGCCGTTGGCGCCGCTGAGCCCGGTGATGCTGATGGTGTTCCCGTCGACGTCGTCGTCGTTGCGCAGAAGCACCCATTCGGGGATCGTGAAGGATCCGGTCGTGACGTTCGTGATCACCGTGTCATTGTTGACCGCCGGCCGATCATTGACCGCGACGACGTTGACGATGGTGCGGGCGACCTGGCTGGAAAGAAGGCCGTCATTGACGGTCACCTCGATGATACGATCCACCGTGCTGGGGTTCTGTGACGTGCTGCGGAACTCGACCGCCTGAAGCGCCGCCTGCCAGTTGGCGATGCTGGGCTCGTTGCCGGTCAGGGTCACGATGATCTGACCCGGAACGGAGGTGTCGATCGTGCGGGTGATGTTCCCCGGCAGGTTGTTCGGCACGTCGAACGCATCGCCCGCCTGGGCATTGGTCAGGACCACGCGCGCCGAGACGATCCGTTGATCCTCGACGATCAGCGGGTTGGACGCGATGCTTTGATCGGCGCCGTCCTCGGTGAAGGTGGTCTCATAGTCTCTGCTCGCCGACTCCGTGAAGGTGACGGTCAGATTGTCGATGTTGACCGTCTCATTGGTCGCCGAAATGCCTGACGCGACAAAGCGGATGAAGGCGTTCTGGGTGAAGGGGCCGGCGAGCGCGATGGTCCTGTTCGCATTGTTGGTCGCGCCGGTGATCAGGTCGATCTGGACCATCGCCGCTTCACTGCCGTCCCGCGAGAAGAAGACCGTCACGGTTTCTCCGGCGTCGAGGCCGGTTTCCGCCACCGAATAGGCCAGCGACGCCGACAGCTTGCCGGCCAGATTAACGGTCCGCTGAATCTGCGCGCCATCGCCTTGCGTGAACTGCAGGACGTTGTTGTTGCCGGCGTCGATCCGGATCTGGCCGGTCGTCACGCCGCCGCTGTCGTTGGATTCGACCCAGGACGACGCCCAAGGCGCATTGCCCGTCGTGTTCGCGAAGCTCGCGGTATTGAAGTTGTCGGCGTACTGGCGAAGGACCTGCTGCAGGAAGAGCTGCGGCGGCGAGAGGCTGACGTCGCCGTCGGCGAAGCGCAGCACTTCGATGTTGCGGATGGTGTCGGTCCCGTCGGACACGCGGTTCTGGCCCGTGGCGGGATCGATCGCCCCCACGGTCTGCGCGCGGTGGAAGACGGTGATGCTTCCATCAGGATTTGAGGTGATGTCGTAGTTGGCGCGGACGTCCCAATAGACGGCGATGTCGGTGCCGCTGTCGTCGTGCTTGATCTCGCGCACGATGTGGAGCTGGCTCGGGGTGATGGCGCGATCGAGCATCCAGACCGAAAGCGGTTTGGTCACGCCCCCGAGCGTCACATTGTCCTTGAGGCTGTCGACCGTGGCGATTTCGGCGCCCGCCGCGTTGCGGATCGAGATCCGCACGTTGAGCCAGGCGTCGCCGTCGATCACGTCGTCGCCGCCGCGACCTTCGATGACGTCGCTGCCGCCGCCGCCCAGCAGGATGTTCCCGCCGACGAAGACCGACTTCACGGTCCCCGTGCCGTCCGCCCAATAGGGACGCGTCGTCATCAGATTGGGGGTGATGATCTGGTTGAGGCCGGCGATGCGGTCGATGCCGGCCTGGTCCAGTTCGTGACCGATCATGGTGCCCTCGGCTCCAGCAAGGACGTTGCCGCTATCGGTGGGCGCCGCGCGATTGTCGCCCCAGAGCCGGTCATTCTTGTTCCAGCCGGACAGCGCCTCCACGGCGTCGAAGCGGTTACGCAGGATGTCGGCCTGGTCGGTGGTGAAGATCGGGGTCGTCAGATCGGAATCGGCCGCCAGAGCGCTGCCTTTGTGGATCGCCCAGTCAAACCCCAGCATGCCCTCGTTGCGCATGACGCTTTCGCCCTGGACCATGATGTCGTCGCCGGACTCGGCGTCGAAGTCCTGTTCGTCGGAACCGGCGAACATCACGTCGTGCCCGATGATGGTCGAGTTGAAGAACAGCTCCGAGTTGTCGCCGGCGATGACGTCGAAGCCTGCGCCGCCCTCGATCCAGTCGTCGCCCTCGTTGCCCATCAGGAAGTCGGCGCCGTCGCCGCCCAGGATGAAGTCATCGCCCTCGCCGCCGAACACCTCGGTGGAGTCAACGCCGACGAAGAAGACGTCCTTGCCGGTTCCGCCCATCAGGATGTCGAAGCCGTTGGAGTTGGCGATGACGTCGTCGCCGCCTTCGCCCTTCAGGAAGTCGCCGGAGTCGCCGCTGTCGGTGATGATGTCGTCGCCGTCGCCGCCGTTGACCAGGTCGACGCCGGCGCCGGACTCGATGCGGTCATTGCCCGCTCCGCCCCAGATGGAGTCGTCGCCGAAGTCGGTGATGATGGTGTCATTGCCGCTGGTGCCGCCGACCGAGACGTGTTCGCCGCCGGTGAAGCGCAGGAAATTGGTCTCCACGGCGCTTGTCAGGGGATCGTCGCGCTGGACCTTGCCCCGGCCCATGCCTTCGAGCACGGGGTCGTTGCCGACGGGGTCAGCCTCCAGCTGCATCGCCGCATTGACCTCGAGATAGTGGTCGTAGTCGGCGAAGGCGTTCACGCCGATGTGGCGGTTGACGATGTCATCACCGGTGCCGCGGATGCCGTCGGGTCCGGGATCGGACAGGGCCGAGTTCTTGAGGATCAGCTTGGAGAAGGAGTTCTCCTCCAGCTGGTTGAGGAAGTTCAGGCCCTGGGTGCGAGTCAGATAGTAGAAGCGGTCGCCGTCCTGCAGGTTCTCCAGTTGGGCCTCGAACACGGCGTTGAAGGTCGAGCCCAGCATGCCGCCGAACGGCATCTTCTTCTCGGCCAGGCCGCCGATCCAGAAGTCGATGGCGTTGACCCCGGTCTGGGCCGCGGGTCCGTTCAGCCAGGCGATCCGCGCGGCGCGCTCGGCCGTGGTTTCACCCGCCGCGCCGAAGACCAGATTCCAGGCCGCTTCGCGCTTGGACGCTGAATCTGTCGCGCCGGTGATGCTGGCGTGGGTGCCATAGGCGGCGATGAAGTTCACTACGGACAGGGGGTTCTTCAGATTGGCGGCGAAGTCGACCCAGTTCTTGTAGGGCTCCAGGAAGGTCGAGCCGGTCGCGGCGTACAGCTGGGCGCGGGCGTCGTTGAGCGACGGAATCCCCGCGTCGCGGCCGCGCGCGATGTTGATGGCCGGCAGATCCAGCGGCAGGCCCAGCAGGTTGTTGCGCAGGGCGCCGGTGACGAACTCGTCGATCTCGTTGCCGCGCACGCGGGTCATGCCGGCGACGATGGCGGCGGTGGCCTGATCGGCCGTGCCCAGGCTGTTCATGGCGACGGGGTTGAGGAAGGCCTGGATCAGGCCGATCTCGCTCTGCGATCCGTCCGCCGCAGACACCAGGCTGATGTTCTCGGTCAGCATGGAGTGGCCGAAGCGGTAAACCGTATGGGCGAACTCGGCGAAGATGGCCGGATTGATGTCAGGCGCGCTGTTGAAGACGAAAACGTCGATCATCGGCTGCACTTGGCGGGCGAACTCCTCGAACACCAGGTGCTGGTATTGCATCTCGGTGGCGAAGCGCGCGGCCTGGAACAGGCGCTCGCCGTCCCAGTTCAGCGTGTTGGCGTAGGCCAGCTGGTTCAGCGGCGACAGCGACGCGAAGTTCAGCGGCAGGCCCGCGATGTCGGTCGCCAGCCACTCATTGATGAAGGCCATGTCGGCCGTGCGAAGGATGGTCAGCTTCTGCGCGTCGACCTGGCGGTTGTGCTCCGAGTGGAAGACGTGGTGGACCGCGGTCAGGCCGATGTTCTCGTTGCCGCGCCCGTCGCCGGTGGCGAAATGGGCGTTCAGCAGCTCGTCGTCATAGGCGACCTTGCGGCCCCGGAAGTCCGTGGCGATCTTATTGCCCGCCGTGGTGTCGGAATCGGCCTGGACCATCAGGGTTCCGGGCGTCGTCGGGTCGCCGTCGGCGTCGAATAGCGTGCCGGGCACGGCGGCGTGGGCGATGTCGTCCAGGAAGGCGTGCGGCGTGCGCACGGGACCGAAATAGCTGACGCCGCCGACGACGACCGGGGTCGTCGCCATGGCGATCAGGTTGATCGGATTGGCCGCCGTGCCCGAGATGACGACGTCATCGCTCGTGTTCGGAACCCCGTCCGCGCCGATGTGCAGGATCACCTGAGCGTAGCCTGTGACCGGGTCGGGGATGAAGCGGCCGTAGGCGTCGGTGCGCAGCAGGGGGACGTTGAACACGTCCAGGTCGCTCAGCTCTATGCCCAGCATGGCCCGCGCCTGAGCCTTGACGTCGCCCCAGGTGCCCAGACCGCCGTTGGCGCCGTCCAGCAGCCTTCCGGTGGCCACGGTCCGCCCGTTCACCGTGGCGTATTCGCGCAGGAAGACCTGATGCGAGGGGTGCGAGGTGTAGGTCTGGTTCTGGTCGACGAAGGGGGTGGTGACGTTGAGCGCCTCGTGCCGCGTGTCGTCGGCGGTGCCCATGATCCCGTCGGGGCCTGGCCCGGCGACCGGGGTCGCGCGGCTCAGGGCCATGAAGGCGTTCTCGGGTCCCACCTCGTCGCCCGTGCCGGGCACGCCGTCGGGCCCGTGCGTCCGTAGGGGATCGTCGGGCGCCAGGGGGATGTAGATGGTGCCGTTGTCGGTCTTGGTGATCAGGTCGAGGCCGTGGTCGAAGAACTGGCCGAAGAAGGTCATCCAGCCGTTGAACGGCGCGGTCAGGCCCTCGTCCGCCGCCACATTGGGGATGATGAGGGAGCCGTTCTCGGCCTCCAGCCCCTTGGCCTCCAGAACCGCGTCGAACGTGGCCTGGGCGGCGTCCCGGGCGACCTGCTTCTCGGCCTCGGTCATGCCGGCGTCGGCGTTGATCGTGGTCAGAGTCCCGATCAGGGCCGCATGGGCGGCGCGCACCACGGCCAGGTCGCCATAGACGTCGGCCGAGCCCGCGAAGGTCAGGGCGGCGACGATGGCGGCCGGGTTGTTGAAGCTCATGTCCACGACGAGGTTCGAGATCAGGCGCGGATCGGCGTCCGCGACATTGCCCGAATGGCCGCCGTTGCCCGCCGAGGGCGCGCCGATGACGCCGTAGTCGTTGTTGGTGACGGTCTGCCCGCCCAGCGCGAAACTGTCGTCGTTCTCATTGATGAAGTTGGGCCGCAGCAGGCGCGGCATGGGCTGGTCCGCAGCCCCCCAGTGCTCGCGCCCGGGCACGATGTTGTTGTAGCTGCCGTCGACGGTGCGCAGGCCGTAGGGCGTCTTGGCGTCGGGAATGGCCAGCGGCAGGCTGGGGTCGAAGGCCGCCGAGGTGTACCAGGCCCGGTCGGTGATGACCCGGCCCGAGGCGTCCAGCCGGATCTCGGTCAGCGGCGTGCCGTTGGCGTGCGCCTCGGCGATGCGAATCTGGGTCAGAATGAATTCCAGATCGTGTTTATTGAGCGCGACCATGACGACCTCCGAGTATGTCGGGGCCGACGATGAAGAGGGCGTGCCTTGGCGGCCGCTCGCGCAGTCGGGACGACCGTCCGGGCGGATCGCCGACGCCGCAATCCGGACGACGGCCTTTTGTGCTTCCGGACACTATCCGCCCGCCGCCGATGGGCGTCGATTTGGCCAGCAGGCCTAGTTCGCGCGCCGCCGACGTCTAGGCCCCGCGGCCGTTCGACCTAAGACGTTTGACTTAGACTGTTTGGGGCAGCGCTCGCGCGGCCCGCTCGGGTTGCGGCGTGAAGCGGACGCGGCGGTGGCTTGCCCATGCCGGCCGGAGCCCGCCGAGAAGTGATTTGAATAAGACGGAGGTCCGCCCATTGTGGACCGAGCCATCGGCGGGGCCGCCTGCCGCAAGGAGGATATGCTGATGCGTGAGGCCGTCATTGTTTCGACCGCGCGGACGCCGATAGGCCGCGCCTATCGCGGCGCCTTCAACGCCACGTCTTCGCCCGCCCTGGCGGCCCATGCCCTGAGGGCGGCGGTCGAGCGCGCAGGGGTCGATCCGGCCGAGATCGAGGACTGCCTGATCGGCTGCGCCCTGCCGCAAGGGGTGCAGCACACCATCGGCCGCATCGCCGCCCTGGCCGCCGGCTTTCCGGCCGCGGTCCCCGGCATGACCCTCGATCGCCAGTGCTCCTCGGGCCTGATGGCCATCGCCACGGCGGCCAAGCAGATCATCGTCGACCGGATGCAGGTAGCGGTGGCGGGCGGGGTGGAGTCCATCTCCATGGTCCAGACCGAGGCCTTGCGCGTCGAGAGCGATCCCCTGGTCCTGCAGCACGCGCCGGACGCCTATATGCCGATGCTGCAGACGGCCGAGGTGGTGGCGAAGCGCTACGGCATCGGGCGCGAGGCGTGCGACGCCTATGCCCTGCAGTCCCAGCAGAGGACGGCCGCCGCCCAGGCCGCGGGCCGCTTCGAAGACGAAATCGTCCCCATGGCCGCGCGCATGAAGGTCGCCGACAAACAGACCGGGGAGGTGTCCTGGCGCGAGGTGACGCTGGACCGGGACGAGGGCGCTCGGGCGGACACCACGGCAGAGGGCCTGGCCGGCCTGCGCACCGTCTTTCCCGACGGCATCGTCACCGCCGGCAACGCCAGCCAGCTGTCGGACGGGGCCTCGGCCTGCGTCCTGATGGAGGCCGCAGAGGCCGCGCGTCGCGGACTTAAGCCGCTGGGCCGCTATGTCGGCATGGCCGTGGCGGGGGTCGAGCCGGACGAGATGGGCATCGGCCCCGTGGTCGCCGTGCCGCGCCTGCTGGAACGCTTCGACCTCAAGACCGAGGAGGTGGGCCTGTGGGAGCTGAACGAGGCCTTCGCGGTCCAGGTCCTCTACTGCCGCGACGTCCTGGGCATCCCGAACGAGCGGCTCAACGTCGACGGGGGCGCCATCTCGATCGGCCACCCCTACGGCATGTCCGGCGCCCGCATGGTCGGCCACGCCCTGATCGAGGGCCGCCGTCGCGGCGTGCGCTACGTCGTCGTCACCATGTGCGTCGGCGGCGGCATGGGGGCGGCGGGGCTGTTCGAGGTGCTGTAGCCGCAGTCCAGCGCGTGCCTTCGCCGTCGGCGCTTCGTAAGGCAGGCACGGCCGCGGCCGCCCTTTCCTTCATTCGCGGGCCTGAGCGGCGATCCAGTCGCTGACGGTCGTCACGATGGCGGGACTGAGGCTCATGGCTCCAGCACGATGCTGTCCCGGCGCCAGTCCTTCGCCGCGCAGGAAGAAGTGATCTTCGTTCGGGAGCACGATGAACGTCATCTCGGCGGCAGGATTCTTCTCGGCCAGGAAGACGGGCAGGTTCTGCACGGGCGAGGTGAGCGAGTCCGCATCGCCCCAGACCAGCAGGGTCGGGTCGGTTATCTGGCCGAACACGGGCGCCGGGTCGTGGCTGAGCCATACCTGCATTTCGGGACTGGCCATCCGGTCAATGAAGCCGGGCTTGTTCTCAGCGATCTCCTCGGGCGTCGCGCGCACCAGTTCGAAGAGATGATCGACGGCCGCCGTCACGGCCGCCCGGTCCGCCGCGATGGACGCTTCCGCGATGGCGTCGAACGCGGCGCGGAGCCTTTGGTGGTCTTCAGGGCCGTGGTCCGGAAAACGCGCAGGATTGGATTGCTGCTCGACCCAGACCGCGCGTCCTTGTCGACCCGGGGCGCCGAGCATCACCATGAAGTCGATGGCGTCCTTGCGATCCGCCCAGATGGACGAGGCGACCAATGTGCCTTCGCTGTGGCCGATCAGGCCCAGCGGGACATTCTGAAGTTCGGGCCGCTCAGCGAGGGCGTCGAACGTGGCGATGATGTGCGGCTGCCGCTGCTTGAAGTGCTGGACGCGCTGGCCGGTAGAGGCGCCGACCCCGGCATTGTCGATGCGAAGGCTGGCGATGCCCTGTTGGGCCAAACCGTCGGCCAGTTCCTTGAACATCGGCGCCCTTGAGATCACCTGGTTCCGACCGTGGGGGCCGGCGCCCTGGATCAACACGACAGCGGCGCGCGGGGGGTCTTTGGGCAGGGCGAGCGTGCCGGCGAGCACCGCGTCGCCGGATGAAATCCTGACCTCGACCTCCGACTGCGCCCACGACGCCATCGGCATGAGGGAAAGGGCCGCCGAAAGAGCCAAAGCTGGGTGTCGCATGGGAATGATCCGAAAAGAATGAGGGTTTGCGAATGAGAGGCCAAGCGGAGCAGTAATGGATGCAGGCGAGATAAAATTTTGTGTTCGTCTGGCGCTCGGCCGATCACAACGGATGCGCGCCTGGCCGCGTGCCAGGTCAGCCTAGCGGGCGATGGGCAGGCCCCAGCCCCGGCGGATCGCGATCATGCGCAGGGTGAAGCAGAGGAGGCCGCCGACGATGGCGGTCGGGACGACCGGCAGGTGCAGCATATGGCCGCCGACCACTATCGCGGCGGCCAGAAGGGCGGCGACGGCATAAAGGTCCGAGCGGAGGACGCCCGGAATTTCCGCCAGGAGGATGTCGCGAACCATGCCGCCTCCCACCCCGGTCAGCATTCCGAGGAGCACGGCCATCACCGGGTTCAGGCCGAAAGCCAGAGCCTTTTCCGCGCCGGCGACCGCGAAGAAGGCCAGACCGATCGCGTCGAGCAGGCGGACCGGCGTCTGCAGCCTCTCGATCAGCGGCCACCAGAAGAAGGTGATCAGGCCGGCCGCCAAGGAGACGGCCAGATAGCGCCAGTCGACCAGGGCCGCGGGGGGCGTCGCTCCGATCAGCAGGTCACGGCCGATGCCGCCGAAGCTGGAGGCCACGAAGGACAGCACCAGGACGCCGAACACGTCGAGGCGACGACGAACGCCCGCCAGGGCGCCGCTGATGGCGAAGGCGAAGGTCCCGCACAGGTCCAGCACCGGCACCAGAACCCGCTGGATTTCTACAGTCGCTTCAAGCTCGGTCATGACTCAAGCCTAGCACATCCAGGCTGGGCCTGCGGAGACAGGCGCAGGGACCGCGGAGCTCGGAACGGATTGCATAATCGGGCCGTTCGGCAGTCAGAGCGGTGTGTGTGCCGGCAGGCTCGCGGGAGGTCTCCATGGATGAGGTTGCATCGTCGACCTACCGGGGAAATGACCGGCTGCTGTACGGGATCATTCTGGGCGTGCTCGCCTTCTGGCTGTTCGCCCAGACGACGCTGAACATCGCGCCGACCATGGCGGCGGATCTCCGGCTCGAACAGACCTTCATGAACATCGCCGTGTCCATCACGGCCCTGTTCTCGGGCATCTTCATCGTCGTCATCGGCGGCCTGGCCGACCGGGTCGGCCGCGTGAAGATGGTGATGTTCGGCTTCGTCTTCTCGATCGTCGGCTGCCTGCTGGTCGGACTGGCGCCGTCAGGATCGATGGGCGGCGCCTTCCTGATGCTGGGCCGGATCTGTCAGGGGCTGTCGGGCGCGTTCATCATGCCGGCCTCGCTGGCGCTGGTGAAGGCCTACTGGGACGGGGCGGAACGCCAGCGCGCCATCTCCCTGTGGTCCATGGGGTCCTGGGGCGGGTCGGGCTTCGCCGCTCTGTTCGGCGGGCTGATGGCGCAGAACATCGGCTGGCGCTGGATCTTCATCATCGCCGCGATCGTGTCCCTGGTCGGGATGCTGATGGTGCGCGGCACGCCTGAGAGCAAGGCGCCCCCGAAGGAGGGCTATCGGTTCGACCTCCTCGGCGTCCTGACCTTCATGATCGCCATGGTGGCGCTGCAGGTTTTCGCGACCCAGGGCGCGCAGTTCGGCTGGGCCAGTCCGGCCTCTCTGATCCTGTTGGCCGTCGCCCTGATCTTCGGCTTCGCCTTCTACCGGATCGAAAGCAACAATCCGAACGCCTTCGTCCAGTTCCGCCTGTTCAAGAACATGACCTTCACCGGGGCGACGATCTCGAACCTGCTGCTGAACGCCACGGCGGGGATCATCATGATCGCCATGCTGGTCCTGCAGGAGGGCGGGGAGATGTCGGCCCAGCGGGCCGGCCTGCTGACCATCGGCTATGCGGTCACCATCATGGCCTTCATCCGCGTCGGCGAGAAGCTGCTGCAACGCTTCGGTCCGCGCAAGCCGATGCTGTGGGGCAGCTATATCGTCGTCGCGTCGATCCTCCTGCTGATGCCGACCAACCTGATGCTGGGGCCCTATACGGTGCTGGCGATCATCTCCTTTTCCCTGTTCGGGCTAGGGCTGGCCTTCTATGCGACGCCTTCGACCGACGCGGCCCTGTCGAACCTGCCCGAGGACCAGGGCGGGGCAGGCGCCGGCATCTACAAGATGGCCTCGTCGCTCGGCGCGTCCTTCGGCGTGGCGGTTTCGTCCACGATCTACACGGCCATCGCCGGCCGCAACGAAGGCGTGCGCTGGATCGAGGGTGTCATCACCTTCTCCGGCAATCAAACGAACCTGGCGTCGCGCGAGGCCGCGTTCTTCGCCTTTCTGGCCAATCTGGTGATGGTGGCGGTGGCGATCCTCTCGATCCTAACCACCGTGCCCAAAGGCAAGACGCCTGATCGGGGCTGAGCCTGTTCTTTCCAGAGGAGAGCTGACCGATGACCGCCATCGTCCAAAAGCTGGAGCAGAACCGCGACCAGATGACCGAATGGTTCGAGCATATGCATCGCCATCCGGAACTGTCGATGCAGGAGACCAGCACGGCGGACTACATCGCCGAGACCTTGGGCGGCTTCGGCGCCTATGAGATCGAGACCGGTGTCGGCAAGAACGGCATCGTCGCCTCCCTCAAGGCGGGCGAGGGCGGCGCAGCGATCGGTCTGCGGGCCGATTTCGACGCCCTGCCGATCCAGGAACAGAACGACCTGCCCTATAAGTCGAGCAGCGCAGGCGTGGGGCATCTGTGCGGCCACGACGGCCACGCCACCATGCTGCTGGGCGCCGCCAAATACCTGGCGGAGACGAAAAACTTCAACGGGACCGTACGGCTGATCTTCCAGCCGGGCGAGGAAACGATGCAAGGCGCCCCGGCCATGATCGACGACGGGCTGTTCGAGCGTTTCCCCGTCGACGCCGTCTTCGGCATGCACAACATCCCGGGCCTCGAGGCGGGCAAATTCTACTTCCGGCCCGGGGAGATGATGGCTTCGGTCGACAACTGGGAGGTGGAGGTCATCGGCAAGGGGGGGCATGGCGGCGTGCCGGAACAGACCATCGACCCTGTCGTCGCCGGCTCATCCATTGTCATGGCCATCCAGAGCATCGTGTCGCGCAACGTGGCCCCCGCGAACCGCGCGGTCGTGACCATCGGCGCCTTCCTGGCCGGAAACGCGGGCAATGCGGTGGCGGGGAGCGCCATCCTGCGCTTCTCGGTGCGGACCACCACGCCCGAGGACCGGGAGATGGTGCTCGGCAACATCCGCCGCATCGTCTCGCATCAGGCCCAGTCCTTCGGCTGCACCTTCGAGATTCACGAGGGCGTTCCGGGCGCCGTGCTGGTCAACGACCCCGAGGAAACCGAGAAGGCCGTCGGCATCGCGCGGGCGGCCTTTGGCGATGAACAGGTCGTCTATCCCGGCCCGCCCTTCCTGGCGTCGGAGGACTTCGCCTTCATGCTGCAGAAGAAGAGGGGGACCTACTGTTTCCTCGGCGGGGGGCCGGGCAAGATGGTTCATCATCCCGAGTACGTCTTCAATCGAGAGCTGTTGCCCGTGGGCGCGGCCTACTGGGCGGCGTTGACCGAAGGCTATCTGCGCTGACGGCCGGCCCTGACGCGGGGCGGCCAGCCGTCGGCGACTCCGCCTGTGGCCTTCAATGGAAATCCCGCGAGCCGGGCAGGATGCGCACGTCGCGCGGGTGGCGGTGCGAGGGATGGCGCGGCGGTTGCGGGTGGGCGACGACGTCGGCGCGGGCCAGTTGCACCTCGGTCTCGTGATCCTCGGACAGGCGCGCCAGTTCGGCGGTGCGGTCGATGACGCGGCGGGCGACGACGTGGACGACCTGTTCGGGGCTTTTCTCGATCACGCCCTCGACCTCCATCAGGCGTGCGCTCATGACCTCGCGACGGAACTTCTCGAACATCCGCGCCCACAAAACGACGTTGGTGATGCCGGTCTCGTCTTCCAGCGTCACGAAGATGGCGTTACCCTTGCCCGGCCGCTGGCGCACCAGCACCACCCCCGCGACCCGCACGTTTGAGCCGCCGCGCAGGCTTTCCGTCTCGGCGCAGGTCCGCACCCGCTCGGCGGCGAAGAGGGGGCGTAGAATGTGCATCGGATGGGCCTTCAGCGACAGGCGCGTCGTCTGATAGTCGGCGGCGACGTGCTCGCCCAGCCGCATCTGCGGCAGGTTGGCGTCGGGCTCGGCGCCCAGTTCGCGGGCGCCCCGCTCGCGCGCCTCGGCGGCGGCGAACAGAGGCAGGGCGTCGTCGTCGGGCAGCCGTCGCGTCGCCCACAGCGCCTCGCGTCGGTCCAGCCCCAGCGAGCGGAAGGCGTCGGCGTCGGCCAGCTTGCGCATCGCCGCGGCGGGCAGGGCCGCGCGTCGGGCCAGGGTCTCCACATCGACGAAGGGGGCGTCGGCCCGCGCGGCGGACAGGCGCGCCGCCCAGTCTTCCCTGAACCCGTCGATCTGGCGCAGGCCCAGGCGCAGGGCCGGTTCGCCCGCCGTCGGCTCCAGGCCGTTGTCCCAGTCGCTGTGCGAGACGTCGATGGGGCGTACCTCGACGCCGCCGATCTCGTGGGCTTCCCGCACGATCTGGGCGGGGGCGTAGAAGCCCATCGGCTGGCTGTTCAGAAGAGCGCAGGCGAAGGCGGCGGGGTGATGCCGCTTGATCCACGAGGAGACGTAAACCAGCTGCGCGAAACTGGCCGCGTGACTCTCAGGGAAGCCGTAGGAGCCGAAGCCTTTGATCTGCTCGAAGCAGCGCTTGGCGAAGTCGGCGTCATAGCCGCGCGCGATCATTCGCCCCACCATGCGCGTCTCATAGCTGTGCAGGCTGCCGTCGCCCCTGAAAGTGCCCATGGCCTTGCGCAGGCCGTTGGCCTCGGCGTCGGTGAACTCCGCAGCGACGATGGCCAGCCTCATCGCCTGTTCCTGGAACAGGGGGACGCCAAGGGTCTTCTCCAGCACCTGTTCCAGTTCATCGGGCGGGCCGTGCTCGGGCGAAGGCGAGGAATAGACGACCTCCTCCTCCTTGTTTCGACGACGCAGATAGGGGTGGACCATGTCGCCCTGGATCGGCCCGGGGCGGACGATGGCGACCTGGATGACAAGGTCATAGAGGCGGCGGGGCCGTAAGCGAGGCAGCATGTTGATCTGCGCCCGGCTCTCCACCTGAAACACGCCGATGGACTGACCCCGGCACAGCATGTCGTAAACCTCGGAATCGCCCTGAGGCACCGAGGCCAGGTCCTGCTCCACCTCCTGATGCCTCTTCATCAGGTCGAACGCCTTGCGGATACAGGTCAGCATGCCCAGCGCCAGAACGTCGACCTTCATCAGGCGCAGGGCGTCGATGTCGTCCTTGTCCCATTCGATGAAGGTGCGGTCCGGCATGGCGGCGTTGCCGATGGGGACCATCTCGTCCAGCCGATCCTGGGTCAGGATGAAGCCGCCGACGTGCTGGCTGAGATGGCGCGGAAAATTCAGCAGGCGCGAGGCCATCTCGACGGCGCGGCCGATCATGGGATTGGCGGCGTCCAGTCCAGCCTGGGCGACGTGGCGGTCGCCGATCTCGGTTCCCCAACTGCCCCAGTGGCTGGAGGCCAGACGCGCGGTGACGTCCTCGGTCAGGCCCAGGACCTTGCCGACCTCGCGAATGGCGCTGCGGGGACGGAAATGGATGACGGTGGCGGCTATGCCCGCGCGGTGGCGGCCATAACGCTCATAGATGTGCTGAATGATCTCCTCGCGCCGCTCGTGCTCGAAGTCGACGTCGATGTCGGGCGGCTCGTCCCGGTCTTCGGACAGGAAGCGCTCGAACAGCAGGTCGGATTCCGCCGGATCCACGGAGGTGATGCACAGGACGTAGCAGACCGCCGAGTTCGCCGCCGATCCTCGCCCCTGACACAGGATGCGTCTGTTCCTCGCCACGCGGACGATGTCGTAGATGGTCAGGAAATAAGGCGCGATCTTCTTGCGGGCGATAAAGGTCAGTTCCTTGTCCAGCAGGGCCTGAACCTTGGCGGGAACGCCGTCCGGGTAGCGCATGGAGGCGTGGCGGCGGGTCAGGTCTTCGAGCCAGGCCTGAGGGCTCCAGCCGGGCGGGATCGGCTCTTCCGGGTATTGGTAGCTGAGATCGGCCAGGTCGAACGTCGCGCGCGCCAGGAAGGCGGTCGTCTCGGCCACGGCCTCGGGCGCGTCCCTGAACAGGCGAGCCATCTCGGCGGGGGGCTTCAGCCAGCGTTCGCCGTTGGACGCCAGGCGACGTCCGGCGGCCTCGATGGTCGTTCCCTCGCGGATGCAGGTCAGGACGTCCTGAAGGTCGCGGTCCTGGGGCAAGGCGTAGAGGACGTCGTTGATGGACAGAAGCGGGACGTCCGCCTGCGCCGCCAGGACCTTCAGCCGCGCCAGGCGGCGCCGGTCGTCGCCGCGCCTCAGCATGGCGGCGCCCAGCCAGACGGCGCCCGGCGCGGCGTCCGCGAGGCGGGTCAATGTCGCCTCCAGCCCTTCCAGCCGTTCCGGCGGGATGACGATCAGCAGCAGGCCCTCGGGGTCGGCCAGCAGGTCGCGCAGGCCGATCTCACATTCCCCCTTTCTCGCCCGGCGATTGCCCAGGGTCAGAAGTCGCGTCAGCCGGCCCCAGCCTGCGCGCGTTTCCGGATAGGCGACGATGTCGGGCGTCCCGTCGTTGAAACCCAGGCGCGCCCCGGTCAGCAGGCGGAAGTCCGCCGCGCGGCGCTTCACCTCGTCCGACAGGGCGGGGTCGTTGAGCGGGTCGTCGATGTAGGCGATTTCGCCGGGACTGCCGCCGTCGCGCATCTTTTCCGGCGGAGCCAGGCCCTCGGCGCGCAGGGTCTTCAACGCGCTCCAGGCCCGCACCACGCCCGCCACGGTGTTGCGATCCGCCAGCCCCAGGCCCGCATGGCCGCGCAGGATCGCCGTCAGCACCAGATCCTTGGGGTGGGAGGCGCCGCGCAGGAAGGAGAAGTTGCTGGCCGCCGCCAGTTCCGCATAGTCGCCGCGCGGATTCAGGGCGCTCATGCGAACAGGCCGTGGATGAACCAGCGCGGTTCGTCCGTCTCGCCGTAGAGGCCCTGGCGGAACAGCCAGAAGCGGCGGCCCTGGCGGTCCTCGACGCGGTAGTAGTCGCGCGTCTTCTGATCCGGCGCGCGCCACCATTCCCCGGCGATGCGTTCCGGCCCTTCCGCCAGGACGACGCGGTGCGACACCCGGCGCCAGCGAAACTGGAAAGGGCGGCCGTCGGGGGCTTCGGCCAGGGTCTCGACCGGCTGGGGCGGGTTGAACAGGTGCAGGGGACGCAGCGGCGGGTCCTCGGGCGACGGGGCGGGCCAATCCGCGCCGTCGGCCGGGGCGGAAGCGGGAACCGTCCGGGCCGCCCGCTCGGGCAGGTGCGAGCCCAGGGGTTGGAACCGCAGCACCGCCTCGGGTCCCAGCCGCGCCGTCAGCCGGTCGATCAGCCGATTCAAATCCTCGTCGCCGGGGGGCTCGCCCGCCAGTCCGGTCTGGGCGGGGGCGAGGCGCTCGACCACGGGCACGGCCATCCGCATCTGGTCGAAGCCGAAGCCGGGCTCCAGGGGCGTCTCCAGCGCCGCCAGCCGTTCGCGGAACAGGCGCAGGATCGCGCCCGCGTCGCGCGTGGGCCGCCCCGTCCGCACCGTGATGCGCCTTGTTGCGCCGTCGATACGATAGAAGCCGGCCTGAAAGGCGCGGCCGCCCTGGCTGGCTTGATCCAGCTGGTCGGCGGCGTCCGCCAGCAGATCCGACAACACGCGCTCCACGTCTTCAGGGGCCGAGATCGGCTCGAAGAAGACGCGGTCGACGATGATGGGGGCGGGCGGACGGTGCGGGGTGATGCGCACGTCCTCATCGCCCAGGAGGCGCGCCAGCCGGGCGGGAAAGTCGATCCCGAAACGGGCGGCCAGGGGCGCGCGGGGCCGGTCGTCCAGATCGCCCAGCCGTTTCAGCCCCGCGCGACGCAGAGCCTGTTCGTCCTTCTCCGCCAACTCCAGCGCCGCGACCGGCAGGCGACGCAGGGCGGGGCGGGCGACGTCCCTGTCGAACACCCCGCCGGGGCCGAAACGGGCCAGGGCGCGCGCCGCCTGGGGCGTGTCCGCCAGGGCGCAGCGGACCTGGAGACCGGCGCGCCCCGCGCGCGCCTGGGCGGCGCGCATCAGCCCGGCCTCGCCGCCGAACAGATGGGCGCAGCCGGTCACGTCCAGCATCAGGCCGTGCGGCGGATCGAGCGCGACCATGGGGCTGAAGCGGCCGAAATCCTCCAGGGCGGCGGCCAGCAGGGCGTCGTCCGCTCGCGGCCGGTGGACGATGGTGCGTAGCACGGGCGTGCGCGCTCGCGCGTCGGCCAGGGTCATGCCGGGCGAAAGGCCCGCCCGCGCCGCCCCCGGGTCGATCGCCGCCAGCCGCAGCGCGCCCTTGATCTTCTCGACCAGGACGACGGGCGGACGCGGATCGGGCGGGACCGCGTCAGGCGGCGCGGCCGTGTCCTGTCTCAGTCGTTCTCGCTCCAGCCGGTCGCTGGGCAGCCAAGGGAACCAGATCGCCAGATAGCGGCGCCGGTTCGACGAAGGATTGCCGTTCACGGTCCCACTCCATGATCCAGGTTCGAGGGGCGGCCCCGCCGCGATGCCGCAGCAGGGTGACGGAAAAAGCCGGCCGGCCTGGCGCATCGGCTTCGAGCGGGCGGGAGGGGGCTGCCCGTACGGACCAGCGTGTTTCGGCCGCGCTGGGCGCCGGCTCGGCGCTCGCCCGGATCAGGAAGAGGGTTCCTCCGCCGGTCTGGGCCGCCAGGACCAGGCGGCGGCTGGCGGTCAGCGACATCGCCCTGGCCTCGCCCCAGGCGCTCAAGACCACGGCGCCGACGGCGGGGCTGCGCAGCGCGTCTTCACCGACGGCCAGCAAGGTCTGAACGTCCCGCGCCCGCACCAGCATCAGATCACGCGGCGACAGCCCCATCTGGAGCAGGCCGGGCGCATAGGGGCGGCCAGCCTCCTGCGCCATCATCTCATGCAGACCCCAGACAATGGGTCGTCCCTTCGCCGCCTGCAGCGCCAGCCCCAGCCCGAAGGCGTTGACGGCCACGGCGTCGGCGGGGGCGGCGGCGTAGAGATCGTGCACGACTCCGACGGCCAGCGGCGTGAAGGTATCGCCGCCGCCCCCGGCTTGGGTTTGGGGCAAGGCGTGACGGCCACGAGACGGATCTAGCGCCTCCAGTCGGGCCTTCAACGCCGTCAAGGCGTCAGCTTGCGAACAAATGTTCCTCATTTGTTCTATATGCGCTCTCGACCGCTGAGGGAGTCAAGCGGAGCCGCGACCGTTCGGCGAAAAATACGCCAAACGCCCCGGGAAGCCGGTTGGCGCAGCCCGTCAGGCGACACCGATCAAGCGATCGATTATCTCTTCGGGGCGTCGCCCGCCGGAAAGGGCCGGCGGGGAGGGAGTGCGCCGTGTTCGAGACTCAGCCGACGGTCGTCGATGAGGTGGTGGTGACGGCGGCGCGCCTGCCGCCCGCGGCGGGCGAGGCGGCCTTTTCGGTGATCCGGCTGGACGGGGAAACGCTGGACCGTTCGGCGCGCCTCGACGAGGCGCTGGCCGGCGTTCCGGCGGTGTCGCTGTTCCGGCGCACGTCCAGCCTGTCGGCCAATCCGACGACCCAGGGAATCTCGCTGCGGGCCATCGCGCCGTCGGGGGCGGGGCGGACGCTGGTGACGCTGGACGGCGTGCCGCTGAACGATCCCTTCGGCGGCTGGGTCCTGTGGTCGCAACTGCCGACCGAGGCGCTGGAGAGCCTGGACATCGTGCGGGGGGCGGGCGCCGGGCCTTACGGCGCGGGGGCCCTGACGGGGGTGATCCAACTGCGCGAGCGCGAGCGCGGCGGGGTGCTGGACGCCTCGATCGCCGAGCGCGGCGGGGCGCGGTTGGCGGGATCGGGCGGGATCGACGCCGGACGGATGCGGCTGACCGGCTCCGCCCTCTACGAGACCAGCGACGGCTATGTTCCCGTGCGCGGCGCGGTGGCGGGTAAGGCGGACACGCCGCTCGATCTCGAGACCCGGGCGGCGGCGCTGCGGCTGGATGCTCCGCTCGGCGAGGCTCGTCTGTCCCTGCGCGCCTCGGCCTATGACGAGGAGCGCGGCTCGGGCCTGTCGGGCGCGCGCTCCAGCGCCCGCGGCCATCTGCTGTCGGCCACGGCGGCGCGGCGGCCGGAAGAAGGCGCCTATGGCTGGCGGTTGCAGGTCTGGCGGCGCGAAAGCGATTTCGCCAACAGTTCGGTCGCCGTGGCGGCGGACCGCAGCACGACCACGCCCGCCAATGATCAGCATGGGACCCCAGCGACCGGCTGGGGCGTCAACGCCGCCCTGCGCCGGGCCTCGCGCGACGTCGCGGGCGGGCGGCTGGAAGGGGAGCTGGGCGCCGACGCCCGCTTCAACGAGGGCGAGACCCGCGAACGCTTCCGCTTCATGGGCGGCGCCTTCACCCGCGACCGGACCGCGGGGGGCGAGACCTCGGTCGCGGGCCTCTACGGCGAGGCGTCGTGGAGCGACGCCCGGTGGCTGGTGGCAGGGGGCTTGCGTCTGGACGGCTGGCGCAATGAGAACGGCCGCCGCCGGGAGCGCGACCGGGCCAATGGGGCCGCAACCCTGGATGAGACCGACCCCGACCGCTCGGGCGAGGTGGTCAGCGCCCGCCTGGCGGCGCGGCGCATGGTCGGCGCCGGCTGGGCGGCGCGGGCGGCGGCCTATTCCGGCTTTCGGCCCGCCACGCTGAATGAGCTGCACCGTCCGTTCCGTGT
Source organism: Brevundimonas naejangsanensis (assembly GCF_003627995.1). Classification (NCBI taxonomy): domain Bacteria; kingdom Pseudomonadati; phylum Pseudomonadota; class Alphaproteobacteria; order Caulobacterales; family Caulobacteraceae; genus Brevundimonas; species Brevundimonas naejangsanensis. The sequence continues at coordinate 2,365,348 of NZ_CP032707.1, forward strand.
CGGCAACGATCTGACGGAGGCGAACGCCGCCCTGGTCCCCGAGACGCTGCAGGGCGTGGAGACGGGCCTGGCCTATGAGGACGCGGTTTCGGCCTTCGGCGCGACCCTGTTCTGGAACCGGATCGAGGACGCCATCGTCAATGTGACCATCGGCGAAGGGCCGGGAACCTTCCCGCGCGCGGGCTTCGTCCCCGCCGGCGGCGTGCTGCGCCAGCGCCGCAACGCCGGCGTCATAGAGGCCAGGGGAATAGAGCTGGCGGCGCGTCAGACCTTGGGAGGCGGCCTGGCGCTGAACGGCGCCGTGTCGATCACCGACGCTCGCATGGACGGTGGTTCGGCCGCGCCGCAACTGACCGGTCTGCGCCCGGCCCAGGCGCCGATCTGGAGCGCGACAGCGGGCGTGGACTGGCGCGCCAGCGACCGCCTGACCCTGGCCGCTCAGGCCCGCTATGAGAGCAAGAGGTTCGACGACGACCTGAACAGCCGCGTCCTGGGCGCCGCGGTCACGCTCGATGCGCGCGCGGAATGGCGCGCGACGCCCGCCACTGTCGTCTGGCTCGCCGCCGACAACCTGTTCGACGCGGCGGTCGAGGTGTCCGAAACCGCAACCGGCGTCGCCGGCTATGGCCCTCCGCGCACCCTGAGGCTTGGACTGCGCCGGACCTATTGAGGCGCCGAAGGGCGGGACGGCGGCGCTCAGGGGCGGGGGTAGAGGCGCGCGCGATCAGCGGCGAGCGTCACCTGGATGGCCTCGCCGACGGCCGGGGCCGGATCCGTCGTGCGCAGTCTCAGCGTCTGGCCGTCGGCCTGGACCTTGATCTCGATGAAGGGGCCGCCGAAGGCCACGGCGGCGACGCGCGCGGGGACGCCGTCGATCGAGATCCGGACGTCGCCGGGGCGGATCATGGCCCAGGCGGGGCCGTCGGGCGCGTCCGGGGCGGGCAGGGCGCCGAAGGCCGTGGTCGCCACGCCTGATCGCACCTCGGCCGCCAGAAGTTCGGTCTCGCCCAGCAGGCGGGCGGCGGCGGGCGAGACGGGCCGCAGATAGGCGTCGTCGGGCGCCCCGGTCTGCAGGATGCGGCCCTTGTCCATCAGCGCCAGGTCGTCGGCCATCAGCAGGGCCTCCTCGGCGTCGTGGGTGACCATCAAGACGGCGGCGTCGGCGGCGCGCAGGGCCCCCATGAGCGTCTGGCGCACCTCGGACTTCAGATGGCGGTCCAGGCCCGAGAAGGGCTCGTCCAGCAGGACGGTGTGCGGTCTCCGGGCCAGGGCGCGCACCAGGGCCACGCGCTGCTGCTCGCCGCCCGACAGCATGTGCGGCCAGGCGTCGGCCCGGTCGGCCAGATGCACGGTGTCCAGCCACTCCAGCGCCGTGCGGCGGCGCTCGGCGCGCGGCCGGTCCTTCAGGCCGAAGGCGACGTTGTCGGCGACGCTGAGGTGCGGGAACAGGGCGTAGTCCTGGAACACCAGGCCGACGCCGCGCGTCTCGGGCGGGGTCGCGCGGGTCGCGTCGGCCAGCAGGCGGCCCTCGGCGTGGATGGTTCCGCCGTCCATCGGCTCCAGCCCGGCGATCATCCGTAGCAGGGTGCTCTTGCCGCAGCCCGACGGGCCGAGCAGGGCGGTGATGCGCCCCGCGTGCAGGTCCAGGTCGACGCCGTCGACGGCCAGGCGGGCGCCGAAGCGGCGGGTGGCGCCGCGAACGGTCAGGGCCGGGGCGTTTCCGGTGGCGGTCATTGCGAAGCTCCGGGGCGGGAGGCGGCGATCTTGCGCGTCAGCCAGATCACGCCGGGCAGGGCCAGGGCGATGATCATCAGCGCGGGCCAGCCTGCCTGCGGCAGTCGCTCGTCGCCGGCGTAGTTGGAGGCCAGAACCGCCAGGGTGTCGAAGTCGAAGGGCCGCAGGATCAGGGTGGCCGGCAGCTCCTTCAGCACGTCGATGAAGACGATCAGGGCGGCGGTCAGCAGGGCGCCGCGCGCGATGGGCAGCTGGATCGCCAGGGCGGCGCCGGTCTCGCTGCGGCCCAGGTTGCGGGCGGCGCCGATCATGGCGGGGGTGACCTTGGCGAAGCCGGCTTCGATGGGCTCGAGCGCCGCCGCCATCAGGCGCGCGGCATAGGCGTAGGTCAGCAGGGCCACCCCGACGACCAGGCCTGAACTGGAGCCCGGCGACAGCCGCCACAGCACGGCGGCCGGCGCCAGCAGGCCGATGGCCATGACGGCGCCCGGCGTCGCATAGCCCAGGCTGGCGATCCGCGCCGTCACCGGCAGCCGCGTCGCGCCCAACGCCAGCAGGGTGGCCAGGATCACGGTGGCGCCCGCGCCCAGCGCGCCCATGCCCAGCGTCCGTCCCGCCGCCGCCAGAAGCCGCGACCAGCCGGGCGTGACCTCCAGCGACCGCAGCAGCAGGAAGCCGACCGGCAGGATCAGGGCCAGGGTCAGGAGGGTCAGGCAGAATCCGGTGGCCGCCACGGCGCGCCAGCCGGTCAGGGCCTCGGCCTGCAACGGGCGATAGCGGGCGTGGGCGCTCTCATAGCCTCGGCCCCTGCGGCCCCAGCGCTCGAGCCACAGCAGCACCGCCGCCGTCGCCAGCAGGGGCAGGGCAAAGCGTGCCGCCGAGGCCGGCGAGCCATAGACCGACCAGGCTCGCACCACGCCCGTGGTCAGGGTCTGGACGCTGAGGAATTGCACCGCGCCATAGTCGGCCAGGGTCTCCATCACGGCCAGGGCCATGCCCGCCGCCAGGGCCGGGCGGGCCAGGGGCAGGGCGACCTGGACGAAGGCCTGGCGGGCCGAACAGCCTAGGGTGCGCGCGGCCTCCAGGGGATGCACCGACTGGTTGAGGAAGGCCGCCCGCATGGCCAGGAAGACGTAAGGGTAGAAGGCGCAGCTCAGGACGAAGATCGCCCCCGGCGCCGACCGCATCTGGATCGGCAGGTCCCAGCCGAACCCGGCCCGCATCCCCATCCGCAGGGGCCCCGCCACGTCGAACAACTGGGCGTAGGCGTAGGCCAGGGCGAAGGCGGGCGCCGCCAGCGGCAGGGCCAGGGCCCAGGCGAAGACGTCCCGCCCCGGAAACCGATGCATGGCCGTCAGCCAGGCGGCCAGGGAGCCGACGACCGCCGTCGCCGCCGCCACGCCCAGGGCCAGAGCGCCCGAGGTCAGGGCGTAGCGCGCCACGTCCTTGCCGGCGATATCGGCCAGGCCCGGCTGCATCGCCGCCCAGACCACGCCCGCCAGCGGCGCCAGGGCGACCACGGCCGCGCCGAGGGCCATGAGGCGCAACGGCGAAGGCCCGCCGCGACGCGCACGGCGGGCCTTCTGATCCTGGCTGGCCGGGATCGTGGTTATCGCCAGCCCGCCGCGCTGATCATCGACTGGGCCTGAGCTTGATGCACGCCATAGCGGGCGACGGACATCGGGTTGGCCTTGAAGTCGGCGTAGGGGGCGACCGCGGGGGAAGGGGCGGCGTCGGCCACGGCCGGGTATTCATAGTTGTATTGCGAGACGATGGCCTGGGCTTCCGGCGAGGCCAGGAACTCCAGGAACTTCACCGCGTTCGCGCGGTTCGGCGCATGGGCCGCCAGGCCGCCGCCCGAGATGTTGACGTGCGAGCCCTGGCCGTCCAGCGACGGGAAGCCCAGCTTCAGCTTCTCGGCGATCTGGCGGTCGCCGGCGTCGTCGCCGGCGGCCATGCGGATGAAGTAGTAGCTGTTGGTCAGGGCCACTTCGCAGACCCCCGCCGCCACGGCGCGGATCTGGTCGCGGTCGCCGCCTTCGGGCGGGCGGGCCATGTTGGCGACGACGCCTTCGACCCACTGCTTGGCGCGCTCCGGCCCCCAGGCCTCGATCAGGGCGCCGACCAGCGACAGGTTGTAGACGTTGTCGCCCGAGCGGACGCACAGCTTGCCCTTGAAGCGCGGCGCAGCCAGCTTGGCGTAGTCGTCGATCTCTTCCGGCTTCACCTTGGCGGGGTCGTAGGCGACCACGCGGGCGCGGCGCGAGAAGCCGAACCACTGGCCGTCCGGGGCGCGCAGATTGGCGGGGATGAGGCGGTCCAGCGCGTCCGAGGCGGCGGGCTGGAACAGCCCCGCGTCCTGGGCGCGCCACAGGGCGCCGGCATCGGCGGCGATGAAGACGTCGGCGGGGCTGTTGGCGCCCTCGGCCTTCATGCGGGCGATCAGTTCGTCGGGCTTGCCCTCGATGCGCTTGACCTCGATGCCGGTCTTCTGGGCGAACAGGTCATAGAGCTTCTGGTCGGCGTCGTAGTGGCGCGCGGTGTAGAGGTTCAGCACGCCGCCCTGGCCGGCCTTGTCGGCGGCGGCGTCCTTCTGGCCGCAGGCGGCGAGCGCCAGGGCGCCCAGGGCGACGGCGGCGAGTGTGACGAGGCGACGGCTCATGCGGCTCTCCTGATGACGACAGGTTTGGCGGTAGCGGTCTTGAGAATGTTTCTCAATGGCTGAGCGCCAGGCGCGACCTCTCGCCGCAGCGGCCTCATTTCCACTCATCCCGGCGGACGCCGGGATGAGTGGAACGGTGGGCAGCCCTGCGCCTCAGAACCAGGCCGTGATCCCGACCACCAGCCGGGCGCCGTCCGCATCCTCGCCGCGAGCCCGTGCGTAGTCCGCCGTGTCGCCGAACGCCCGGCGCCATTCGACGCCGACATAGGGGGCGAACTCCTTGCGGATCTCATAGCGCAGCCGCAGGGCGGCGGTCGCCGCGACCAGGCCCGCGCCGGTTTCCCGTTCGGGGATGTCGCTGGCCGCCAGGTCCAGGCTGAAGGCGGGCTGCAGGATCAGCGTCTGGGTGATCCTCTGGTCGTATTCGGCGCTGACGCGGGCGGTCAGGTCGCCCTCGGTCGACAGGAAGGCGGCGGCGTCCACCTCCCACCAGTGCGGAGCCACGCCCTGGACGCCCAGAACCAGATGGGTCGCGTCGTCGCGGCCCCGGTTGAAGTCGTGGCGCACCCCGGCCTGCACGTCCCAGAAGGGCGCGACGGCGCGGCTGTACAGGGCCTGCACCTCGACGCCGTGCAGGCCGTCGTCGACGTCGCCTTCGCCCTCGGTCTTCCACCAGAAGCGGTTGATGTCGCCGCCGGTCCAGCCCTGGACGTCCCAGCCGTAGGTCTCGGCCCTGTCGCCGAAGCCCGCCTCGACGTGGTCGACGATGACGGCGGTAGCGCGCACGTTGCCGTTCTCGCGCAGCAGCTGGCGACGCGACCCGGCCATGGCCTCGGCGCCGAACAGGCTGTCCGCCGCATGGGCCGGGCCGGAGAGGGCGCCGGGGGGCGGTCCCGCGACGGGGATGGCGGCTGGGGCGCTCGCGGCCTGATGACCGGCATGGGCGTCGTGATCCGCGGGAGCGCCCATGTCGTGGCCGGCGTGAGGATCGACGGGCGCCGTCTGCATCGCGTCCATGTCGTGGCCGGCATGAGGATCAGCAGCGGGCGCCGCGGCCGGAGCCGTCGACATGTTGCCCATGTCATGGCCCGCGTGGGGATCGGCCGTCGATGCGCCGGGCATGGAGCAGTCATGGGCCGCGCCGCCGTCGGCGCATTTCGGGCAGGCGCAGGTCTTGGCCGTCGGCTGCGTCGTCGTCGTCTGAACGGCCGCAGCCGCGCCCATGTCGTGCCCCGCATGAGGGTCGGCGGCGCGCGTCTGGGCCGGAACCTTCGGCATCCCGTTCATGCCGTGACCGGCGTGCGGGTCGGCTCCCGCCGTCGGAGCCGGGCTCATATTGTGGCCCGCGTGGGGATCGGCGGCAGGCGCGACGGGGGCGCCGTGGCCTGCATGACCTCCGTGGCTCTGGGCGACGGCGGAACCGGCGGCCAGCATCAGGGGCAGGACCGCGACGGCGGCGAACAGGGCGCGGCTCATCGGGCGGCTCCGTCGAGGGGGCGGACGGTGACGACGTTGAACATCCCCGCGTGCATGTGCATCAGCATGTGGCAGTGGAAGGCCCAGTCGCCCGGCGCGTCGGCGGTCAGGTCGAAGCTGACCTTGCCGCCGGGGGCGACGTTGACCGTGTGCTTCATCGGCTGATGGCCGTCAGGCGCGCCGTTGACCAGCTGGAAGAAGTGGCCGTGCAGGTGGATGGGGTGGGCCATCATGGTGTCGTTGACCAGGGTCACGCGCACCCGCTCGTCCCGCTCGAAGCGGATCGGCTCGACGATCTCGGAGAATTTCCGCCCGTCGAAGCCCCACATGAAGCGCTCCATGTTGCCGGTCAGGTGGATTTCCAGCGCGCGCGACGGCGGCCGTTGGTCCCTGTTGGGCTCCAGAGAGACCAGATCGGTATAGACCAGCACCCGGTGTGGCGCGTCCTCCAGCCCCAGCGGCCGGTCGCCCAGCCGGTCGACCGGCATGGGGGCGATCATGTCGACGCCGACGCCCACCGCCATGCCCGGCGGGGCGAGGCTGCGGTCGCGCATGCTGTGGTCCATGCCGCCAGACTGATGGCTGCCGTGATCGGGCGCGGGCGCCGCGCCGTGGGCGGAGTGGTCCATGGCGCCGTGATCCATCGCGCCGTGATCGGCGGCGGCGCCGGCGGCCGGGCCGTGGCCCATGGCGGCGTGGTCCATCTCGCCCCCCATGCCCATGTCCTTCATGGTCAGGTTGGGGACGGCGCGCAGCGGCGGGACTTCAGCCGTCATGCCCAGGCGCGGGGCCAGGGTGGCGCGGGCCATGCCGGAACGGTCCATGGCTTCGGCCACGATGGTGTAGGCGCGGTCCTCGAGGGGGCGGACGATCAGGTCATAGGTCTCGGCCACCGAAATCTGCAGTTCATCGACCTCGACCGGGCGGACGTTCACGCCGTCGGCGTTGACCACGCTCATCGCCAGGCCCGGGATGCGCAGGTTGAAGATGGACATGGCCGAGGCGTTGATGACGCGCAGCCGCACCCGCTCGCCCGGCTGGAACAGCCCGGTCCAGTTCTCGTCCGGCCCATGCCCGTTGACCAGATAGGTGTAGGTCGAGCCGTTGACGTCGAGGATGTCGCGCGGGTCCATGCGCATCGCGCCCCACATGCGCCGCTCGGCCAGGTCCATGCGGTCCGACCCGTCGATCAGCCCGGCCAGCGTCGTCTTCTGGCGGTTGAAGTAGCCGGGGCTCTTCTTCAGCTTGTCCAGGATCTCGTGCGGATGCAGGAAGCTCCAGTCCGACAGGACCAGGACCTGCTCGCGATCATAGGCGACCGGATCGGCGCCCGCCGGGTCGATGATCATGGGGCCGAAGTGGCCGATGGCTTCCTGAAGCCCCGAATGGCTGTGATACCAGTAGGTGCCCGACTGGATCACCGGGAACTCATAGACGAAGGTCTGGCCGGGCTTGATGCCGGGGAAGCTGATGCCCGGCACGCCGTCCATCTGGAACGGCAGCAGGATGCCGTGCCAGTGGATCGAGGTGTCTTCGTCCAGATGGTTGGTCACGGACAGGCGGACATTCTGTCCCTCGCGCAGGCGGATCAGCGGCGCCGGGAGCGTGCCGTTGACGGTCACGGCGCGGCCGGTGCGGCCGCCCAGGGTGAAGTCGGAACGGCCCACCCTCAGCGCCACGTCCGGCCCGTGCAGCGTCGGCAGCGTCGGCGCCAGGCCCGGCGTGCCGCTGCGCGCCCAGGCGGGAACCAACCCTTGCGCCGCCAGCAGGCCCAGCCCCCCAGCCGCGCCGCGCAGAAGGCTTCTGCGGTCCGTCGCCGTCATCGTCATGCGTCGTCTCCCGTGAGATCAGGCGCGTTTTCTGAGGCTTCCCACAAGGGGAAGGTCAAGCTGCGCAGTTGTCGCGGGAAAGACGACCGTCAGACGTCGAGGTCGGCGACGGCGAACCGCGCGTTTTCCTGGATGAACTGATAGCGTGCCTCGGCCTTGCGGCCCATCAGGCGCTCGACCAGGTCCTCGATCTCTTCCTCGCTGTCGGGCAGGGAGACGCGCGCCAGGGTCCGCTTTTTCGGGTCCATCGTGGTCTCTTTAAGCTGAGAGGCCATCATCTCGCCCAGACCCTTGAACCGGCCGATCTCGGTCTTCTTGCCCTTGAAGACGGTGGCCAGCAGCTCGTCGCGGTGGGCGTCGTCGCGGGCGTATTCCGACAGCGGGCCCGCCGAAATCCGATAGAGCGGGGGCAGGGCCATATAGAGCCGCCCCTGGCGGATCAGGTCCGGCATGGAGCGATAGAAGAAGGTGATCAGCAGGGCCGCGATGTGGGCGCCGTCGACGTCGGCGTCGGTCATGATGACCACGCGCTCATAGCGCAGGTCGTCGACGCTGAAGCGGCTGCCCGCCTGGACGCCGAGGGCCAGCATCAGGTCGGTCAGCTCGATGTTCTGGCGCAGCTTATCCGCCGTGGCCGAGGCGACGTTCAGGATCTTGCCCCGCAGGGGCAGGATGGCCTGGGTGGTGCGGTCGCGCGCCTGCTTGGCCGAGCCGCCGGCCGAGTCGCCCTCGACGATGAACAGTTCGGTGCCCTCGGCGGCTTGCCGTGAGCAGTCCGACAGCTTGCCGGGCAGGCGCAGCTTGCGCGTGGCGGCGGCGCGCTGGACTTCCTTGTCCTTGCGGCGTCGCAGGCGGTCCTCGGCGCGGTCGACGACGAAGCCGAGCAGGGCGTTGGCCTGTTTCGGGCTTTCGGTCAGCCAGTGGTCGAAGGGGTCGCGCAGCAGTTGCTCGGCCAGGCGCGCGCCCTCGGGCGAGGACAGGCGGTCCTTGGTCTGACCCTGGAACTCGGGATTGCGGATGAAGATGGAGATCAGGGCGCCGGCGTTGGCGATGACGTCTTCCGCCGTGATCTGGGCGGCGCGCTTCTCGTTGATCAGCTCGCCATAGGCCTTCAGCCCCTTGACCAGGGCGGCGCGGAAGCCGGCCTCATGCGTGCCGCCGTCGGGGGTCGAGACGGTGTTGCAGTAGGAGGCGACGAAGCTGTCGACGTCGCCGAAGCCGATCGGCGACCAGGTGACGGCCCATTCCAGGGCGCCGGCCTCGCCCTTGCGCTCGACGCGCCCGGCGAAGACGGGGGTGACCGTCTCGATCTCGCCCACGCGCTCGGCCAGGGCGTCGGCTAGGCCGCCGGGGAAGTGCAGCGTCGCCTGGGCGGGGGTCTGGTCGGTGATGCGTTCGGGCGCGCAGGTCCAGCGGATTTCGACGCCGCGGAACAGATAGGCCTTGGCCCGCGTCATGCGGAACAGGCGGGCGGGCTTGAAGGTCGCGCCGACGCCGAAGATCTGCTCGTCCGGCTTGAACCGGATCAAGGTGCCCTTCTTTCTGGACGGGCCGACCTGCTGGATCGGGCCCTGCACATGGCCGCGGCTGAAGGACTGGCGCCATTCGAAGCCGTCGCGCCACACCGTGACGTCCAGGCTCTCCGACAGGGCGTTGACGACCGAGACGCCGACGCCGTGCAGGCCGCCCGAGGTCTCATAGGCCTTGCCCGAGAATTTGCCGCCCGAGTGCAGCACCGTCATGACGACTTCCAGCGCCGACTTGCCCGGATGGCGCGGGTGCGGATCGACCGGGATGCCGCGCCCGTCGTCGCGCACCGACAGATAGCCCTCGGCGTCCAGGTCGACGGTGATCAGCTTGGCGTGCTTGGCCACCGCCTCGTCCATGGCGTTGTCCAGGACTTCGGCGAACAGGTGGTGCAGGGCGCGCTCGTCGGTGCCGCCGATGTACATGCCGGGGCGCTTGCGGACGGGCTCCAGCCCCTCCAGCACCTCGATCGAGGAGGCGGAGTATCCGGTGGCAGCCGCCGTCGCCGTGCTGGCGTGGGACGTCAGCTCGACCTTGGGATCATGCACGGGCGCGGCCGGGGCCGCGACCAGGGGCGCAGGCGCAGGCCTTGGCGCGAGAGCCGGCGCAGGAGCAGGGGCGGGCTTGGCCGGTTCGGCGTCGTCGAGCTTGGAAAACAGATCGTCCATCAGGGCAGTTTGCGGCGATTCGGGGCAGGGTCTGGTAGGCTCGGCGACGGGAGCGCGCAAGCGGAAGCGGCGGTCACGCCTTCTCCACGAAGGTGTCGATGACCTTCTTCTCGCCCGCCTTGTCGAAGGTCACGACCAGCTTGTTGCCCTCGACCGCGCGGACGTGGCCGTAGCCGAACTTCTGGTGGAAGACCCGGTCGCCGCGCGACCAGCCGGACGTCGCCTTGGGATCGGCGGTGGCGATCAGGCGGCCTTCGCCCTCGATCACCGCGCGGCGGGCGTAGGCGGGCTTGGGCGTCTGGGCGGCGGTGTAGGTCTGGGCGCGTTTCCAGCCGGGGCTGGAATAGCCGCCGCCGAAGGAGGGGGCGTCGTCCCAGCGGCTCTTGGCCTCCTTCATCCCGGTCGAGGCGCCGTAGTAGCCGGTGTCGGACTGAGGCTCGACGTGGGCGAGGGGCAGTTCATCGACGAAGCGGCTGGGCAGTTGCGAGGTCCAGCGGCCATAGACCATGCGGTTGGCGGCGAAGCTGATGCGCGCGTCCTGCTTGGCGCGGGTGACGCCGACGTAGGCCAGGCGGCGTTCCTCCTCCAGCCCCTTCACGCCCTTCTCGTCGATGCTGCGCTGGCTGGGGAAGACGCCTTCCTCCCAGCCCGGCAGGAAGACCAGAGGGAATTCCAGCCCCTTGGCGCCGTGCAGGGTCATGATCTGCACCGAGCCCGAGCCATCGGCGTTCTCGTCGCGGCGCTCCAGGTCCATGACCAGGGAGACATGCTCCAGATAGGCCTGCAGCGTCTCGAATTGCTGCATCGACTGGGTCAGTTCCTTCAGGTTGTCGAGCCGGGTTTGGCCGCTGGTGCGGTCGGCCTTCTGCATGGCGGTGTAGCCGCTCTCGTCCAGCAGGGTCTCCGTCACCTGCCAGTGCGGCGTGCCCATGGCCATCAGATCGCGCCAGCGGTCCAGATCGCGCACGAAGTTGGCCAGCGGCGTGCGGGTGCGGGCCTGAAGCTCGTCCGTGGTGATCAGGTGGCGCACCGCCCGCATGGCCGAGACGCCGTTCTCGCGCGCGATGTGCAGGATCCTCTGGACGCTGGTGTCGCCGATGCCGCGCTTGGGCGTGTTGACGATGCGCTCGAACGCCAGGTCGTCGTCCTCGGACTGGATCAGCCGCAAGTAAGCGTGGGCGTCGCGGATTTCCGCCCGCTCGAAGAAGCGCGGGCCGCCGATGACGACATAGGGAATGGCCAGCATCAGGAAGCGTTCTTCAAACGCCCGCATCTGGAAAGACGCGCGAACAAGGACGGCCATGTCCTTGTAATTCATGCCCTGCTTGCGCGCGGTTTCGATCTCGTCGGCGATCAGGCGGGCCTCGGCCTCGCCGTCCCAGACGCCGCGCACGCGCACCTTGTCGCCGCTGTCGTCCTCGGTCCACAGGGTCTTGCCCAGCCGGTCCTGATTGGCCGCAATCAGGGCCGAGGCGGCGCCGAGGATGTGCTTGGTCGAGCGGTAATTGCGCTCCAGCCGGATGACCTTGGCGCCGGGGAAATCGCGCTCGAAGCGCAGGATGTTGTCCACCTCGGCCCCGCGCCAGCCGTAGATCGACTGATCGTCGTCGCCGACGCAGCAAACGTTCCCGGTCGAGGAGGTCAGCAGCCGCAGCCACAGGTACTGGGCGACGTTGGTGTCCTGATATTCGTCCACCAGAATATAGCGGAACCGGCGACGATATTCTTCAGCCAGATCAGCATGTTTCGACAGAATGGTGATGTTGTGCAGCAGCAGGTCGCCGAAGTCGCAGGCGTTCAGCGTCGCCAGCCGCGCCTGATAGGCGGCGTACAGGGCGGGCCCCTTGCCGTTGGCGAAGTCCTCGCCCGGCGGCAGCTTGTCGGGCGTCCAGCCGCGGTTCTTCCAGTGGTCGATCATATGGGCCAGCGACTTGGGCGTGAACCGCTTGGTGTCGATGTTGGCGGCTTCCAGCAGCTGCTTCAGCAGTCGCTCCTGATCGTCGGTGTCCAGGATGGTGAAGCTGGATTTCAGCCCGACCAACTCCGCATGACGGCGCAGGATCTGCGCCGCGACCGAGTGGAAGGTGCCCAGCCAGCGCAGCCCCTCGGCCGAGGGACCCATCAAATGGCCGATCCGCTCGCGCATCTCGCGCGCGGCCTTGTTGGTGAAGGTGACGACCAGCAGCTCCCACGGCTTGGCCCGGCCGGTCGCCAGAATGTGCGCCAGACGGGTGGTCAGGACGCGCGTCTTGCCCGTGCCGGCGCCGGCGAGGACGAGGACCGGCCCCTCGGTCGTCTCCACCGCCTCGCGCTGTTCGGGGTTCAGGCCCGCCAGATAGTCGGCCGCCGCGCTCTGCGGAGCACTTTGCGGACTCTGGGCGCGGGCGAGGTCGGAGATGCGAGGAGCGGGCAGGTCGGTCACGGGCGGAACATACTCGGAAGACGGGGCGGTCCCGCCGGAATCTGAACCGAGAACATAACCAGCACAACGCGCAAAGTCAGTCCCCGTCCGCGCATCGGAGGCGGAACCCTCAACCGAGACTGTCGTTCTTCGAGATGAGAAATCGCAAGAAGGGAATGCTGCATGGCGGACAACTCCAGCGGTGGCTTTAACGCGGGCCTGGCCTTCATCGTCGGCGGGCTGGTCGTGGTGGTGGCCATTCTCGCCTGGTTCCTGCTCGGCCGGGGCGGAGCCCCCGACACCAAGAAGGTGGATGTCGACGTCAACCTGCCCGAAGTCTCCGCGCCGGCCGCGCCCGGCGGCGGTTGAGGGACGTTTCCATGACGGACCCGAACATCCCCCCCGAACGCGTCGTGCATCAGACGACGATCAACTCCGCCCCGACGCCGCGGAAGGGCGGGGGAACGGGGCTGGCCCTCATCGTCGGTGGCCTTCTGGTCGCCGTGGCGGTCATCGCGTGGTTCGTTTTCGCTGGAGGGCGCCCGCTGGCGCCGCAAACGCCGAACCTGAACGTTGACATTCACATGCCCACGCCGCGCCTGCCGGAGGTGCCTGACCGCCCCGCGCCGCAGGAACTGCCCAGGCCGACCGAGCCGCCGAGCGTGGCCGCTCCAGAACCCAAGAGTTGAGGTCGTGAAGGTCGCGCTCAAACGAGTCTATGAGCCGCCAGCCGCCGGTGACGGCACGCGCATCCTGGTCGACCGCCTGTGGCCGCGCGGCCTCACCAAGGAGAAGGCGCACGTCGATCTGTGGCTCAAGGAGGTCGCCCCCAGCACGGAGCTGCGCCGCTGGTTCGGTCACGACCCGGCGCGATGGGCGGAGTTCCAGCGCCGTTACCACGACGAACTAAAAGCCAATCCCGACGCCGTGGCCGAGTTGAAGGCGGCGATCGGCGCTCGTCCGGCGACCCTGGTCTATGGCGCCAGGGACGAAGAGCATAATGACGCCGTCGTCCTGGCTGACTGGCTGGCTACTTCAGCCGGTAGCTGATGGTCGTGACCACCCGCACCTTCTTGTTCGGCGAGCTGGCTTCATCGCCCGTGCCGTCGCGGGACAGGATTTCGAACGAGCCTTGGCCCGCCGTCTTGATGGGGCCCAGCGGGGCGCCGGAATCCTTGGCGAATTGTTCGGCGCCGCTGCGGGCGGCGGCGGTGGCCTCGGCGATCATGGCCGGGCGCACGTCGTTCAGCTTGGTGAAGATGTAGGACGGGCCGTTGAAGTCCTGCAGCACCACGCCCTGGCGCACCAGGTCGTTCAGGTTGCGGGTGGTGGTCTGGACCCGGTCCACGTCGTTGGTGCGGACGATGACGGTCTGGTTCAAGATGAAGCGCGGCCCGCCGGTCTGGCTGGCGTATTCGCGCGAGCGGGTGTCGGCCACGCCCAACTGGCCCAGGTCCACGGCGTCGTCGGGATAGCCCTGGGCCTTGAGGAACTGGCGCACGATGGCCAGGTCGCCGTCGATACGGGCCTGGACCTCTGACAGGACGTCGCCCGAGGCGGTGAAGCGGATCGGCAGGACGGCCAGGTCCGCCTTCACGTCCTTCTCGGCCAGGCCGCGCACGGTGACCGAGCGGTCGCCGGCGCGGGCGTTGACCACGCCCTGGCCGATCAGGGCGCCGCTCCCGATCAGGCCGACGGCCACCAGGCCGCCGAAGACGGCGGCGGGGATCAGGCGGTTGTTGTCGATGCGATCAGGGCTCATCGGGCGTCCTCTCTGCGAAGCTGCGGTCGCCGCCGGTCCATTGCAGGGCCAGGATGCGGCAGGCGGAGGCGAGGGGGCGGCGGCCCCGCCACTCGTCGATGCGGATCAGCAGACCCGAACGGCTCAGCGCCAGCTCGGCCGCGACGGCGTCCAGCACGGCCCAGAACTCGGGCTCCAGCGCCACGGAGGTGGCGTGGCCGGACAGCAGCACCGATCGTTTGACGAGACCGCTCAAGGCTCAGCGCGCGCCCACCATGACGATGTCGGCGCGGTTCGGCGCGCCGCGCGTGATGACCGAATGGTGCGTGTCGGTGGTGAAGCGCAGTCGCATCGGCGTCTCCTGTGGAATGTGAGCTTAGCAGAACGCATCGGCGTCACATATGGCTGCAACAGTTGAGAGACATCGGGCACGCAGCGGTGCTATCGGAAGTTCCCGTTTCGTTTCGACCGAGTCGCCTGCGTGTCCCAGTCTGCTTCGCGCCTGTCGTCGCCCGCCATGCTCGCCTTCGGCGGGGTCGGGATCTGCGCCCTGATCTGGGGCACGACCTGGTATGCCATCACCTTTCAGCTCGGCGCCGTCGATCCGGTGGTGTCGGTGGTGCTGCGGTTCGGCATCGCCTCGGCCCTGCTGGCCCTGATCGTCAAGGCGACGGGCGGACGGCTGGCCCTGACGCGCAGCCAACATCTGGCGGCCTTCGGCCAGGGATTGTTCTCCTTCGCCATCAGCTACGCCTTCGTCTACGCCTCGGAAGAGAAGATCGCCTCGGCGGTGGTGGCGGTGATCTTCGCCGCCCTGGCCTTCCTGAACCTGATCCTGTTCCGCGTCGCCTCGGGCCAGAAGGCGGCGTCTGCCGCCTGGCTGGGGGCGGGCCTGGGCGTGGCGGGCGTCGGGGTTCTTTCGGCGGGCGAAGTCATGGGCGCGGGGCTGGGCGCTCACGCCGTAGCGGGCGTCAGCTTCGCCGTGATCGCCGTCGTCGCCTCGGCCTTCGGCAACTGGTTCGCCTGGCGGGGCCAGCAGGCGGGCTCGCAGGTGCTGCCGTCGACTGCATGGGCGATGGCGTATGGCACGGGGACGCTGGCGCTGTACGCCCTGGTCACGGGGGTGTCCTGGTCGGTGGCGTGGAGCCCGGCCTATGTCATCTCCCTGCTGTATCTGGCGGTGTTCGGCTCGGTGATCGCCTTCGGCCTGTACTTCACCATCGCCCGCGCGAGGGGATACGCCCTGGCCAGCTACATCTCGGCCCTGACGCCGCCGATCGCCATGCTGGTGTCGGTGATGTTCGAGGGCGCGCGCTTCGGCGTCCTGGCCTTCGTCGGCCTGGCCCTGGTGCTGGCGGGGCAGCTGTTCCTGATCCGCGCGCCCAAGCGCTCGGCGGCCTGAACCCCCAGCGTCATCCCGGAAGCCCGTAGGGCTATCCGGGACCGCATCAAGCGGCGGCGTCCGCGGCGGTCCCGGCTCTCCGCTACGCTGCGGCCGGGATGACGGGGAAGTCAGCTATTCCTGCTCGTCCAGCTTGTGGCCCTCCAGGCGGGCGGCGTCGCGGTCGCGCTCCGTCCGCGTCGTCAGGCGCTCCGCCTTGGTGCGGCCGAAGGTCAGGCGGTTGGCCTCGGCCGTGCGTTTGGCCGCCGCCTTGTCGCGAGCCTTGCGCGCCCTGTTCAGGTTGACGATCTCGCCCATCAGACGTGCCCATCCGGGCTGTCCTTGGCCCAGGCGCGTTTCAGCGCCGGGCGGGCGCCAATGCGCTGGACGTAGGCGTCATAGGGCTCGCCCGCGGGCATGGCGCCGCGGAACCACTGCAGCAGGCTGCCGAGCAGGATGTCGAGCGCCGAGAACTCGTCCAGGATGTAGCCGCCGTCCTGGATGGCGGCGCGCCAGCGCCGGTCCAACTCGCCATAGGCGGCTTTCTGGACGTCGTTCCAGCCGGCTGGCGGACCGGACGTCAGCACCGTCTCCAGCACGTTGTTGTAGAGGCCCAGCCACGACAGATACTCGGCCCGGCGCGGATCGTTCGGTCCCGGCGCCATCTTCGCCTCGGGATGACGGTCGGTCAGGAACAGGAAGATCAGCACCGACTCGATCAGCACCTGGCCGTCGACCTCGACCGCGGGAACCTGCTTCAGCGGATGGGGGTTGGCAGGATCGACGCGGCCCTGGCCGTCACGGCGCTGGATGTCGACATAGTGGACGCGATAATCCGCGCCCAGTTCCTCCAACAGCCACAGTAAGCGGGTCGAGCGCGACTGCGGCGCGTGGTGGACGATCAGCGACATTGTGAACTCCCTGGCCAGCCTTTGCGGTGAACCCTCGGGCGGCGAGGCCGTTCCGACGCAGTCCCACACATTAACGGAGAGCGCCAATGATAAACGCCTCGATGATCAAGGAACATCAGGAAGTCGTCGGTTCCGACGGCGGCCATGTCGGACGTGTGGATCACGTCATGGGCGACCAGATCGAACTGGCCAAGATGGATTTGGGCGCCGGTCTTAAGCATCACATGATCCCGGTCAGCTGGGTCGACCGCGTGGACGACCACGTCCATCTCAGCATGACCAAGGACGAAGCCAAGGCGCGCTGGGTCGTGAAGCACTAGGCGCGGCGTTAACGCGAATTCACCCGGGCCCCGCTGACATCGGCGGGGCCTTTCGCCATATCAGGGACGTCGCGCCGTCGCGCGCCATGGGGAGACGACCTTGATCCGACTAATCCTGAACCTGCTGTGGTTTGTCCTGGGCGGGTTCGCCTCGGGTTTCGCCTGGTTGCTGGGCGGCCTGATTCTGGCCCTGACGGTCGTCGGCCTGCCGTGGGCCTTTTCGGCCTGGCGGATCGCCAGCTATTCCTTCTGGCCGTTCGGACGCGAGATCGTCTGGCGCGATCCGAACCCGGCCGACCTGGGGCAGGGATGTCTGGGCCTGGGGCTGAACGTGATCTGGCTGGCGCTGGCGGGCTGGTACATCGCCCTGGCGCACATCCTGATCGCCGTGCCGCAGTTCGTCAGCCTGATCGGCATTCCGTTCGCGCTGAAGAACGTCGAACTGGCCAAGCTGTCGTTGGCGCCGGTGGGCCGGACCATCCGCGACAAGCGCTGAGCATGAAAAACGCCGGTCGGGGCGAACCCGGCCGGCGTCTTCCTCTTTGACGATGAGCGCCAGCTTACTGCGGCGCGATCATCTTCTCGGGACGGACGTATTCGTCGAACTCGGCGTCCGTCAGATAGCCGCCGCCGACGGCTTCCTGACGCAGGGTGGTGCCGTTCTTGTGCGCCGTCTTGGCGATCTTGGCGCAGGTGTCGTAGCCCAGCTTGGCGTTCAGGGCGGTGACCAGCATCAGGCTGTTTTCCAGGCCATCCTTGATGTTGTCC
Organism: Brevundimonas naejangsanensis; assembly: GCF_003627995.1. Classification (NCBI taxonomy): domain Bacteria; kingdom Pseudomonadati; phylum Pseudomonadota; class Alphaproteobacteria; order Caulobacterales; family Caulobacteraceae; genus Brevundimonas; species Brevundimonas naejangsanensis. Next base: position 2,382,766 of record NZ_CP032707.1, read on the forward strand.
TCGCGCGGCTCGATGCCGACGACGCAGTTGTCAGTGAAGCTGATGGCCGCGTCGGCGACCAGGCGCACCGACTGCAGGAAGTTGTAGGCCATCACCGGGTTGTAGACGTTCAGCTCGAAGTGGCCCTGCGAACCGGCGAAGGAGATGGCGGCGTTGTTGCCGAACACCTGGGCGCAGACCTGGGTCAGGGCTTCGCTCTGGGTGGGGTTGACCTTGCCCGGCATGATGGACGAGCCCGGCTCGTTCTCCGGCAGCGACAGCTCGCCCAGGCCGGCGCGCGGGCCCGAGCCCAGGAAACGGATGTCATTGGCGATCTTGAACAGCGAAGCGGCGACCGTGTTGATGGCGCCGTGAGTGAAGACCATCGCGTCGTGGGCGGCCAGGGCCTCGAACTTGTTCGGCGCCGTGGTGAAGGGCAGGCCGGTGATCTTGCCGATGTTCTCGGCGACCTTTTCAGCAAAGCCCACGGGTGCGTTCAGGCCGGTGCCGACGGCGGTGCCGCCCTGGGCCAGCTCCATCAGGCGCGGCAGGGTCAGCTCAATGCGCTCGATGCCCATGGCGACCTGGTGGGCGTAGCCGCCGAACTCCTGGCCCAGCGTCAGGGGCGTGGCGTCCTGGGTGTGGGTGCGGCCGATCTTGATGATGTGGGCCCAGGCCTTGGCCTTGGCGTCCAGCGCAGCGTGCAGGTGCTTCAGCGCGGGCAGCAGGTCGTTGACCACCTGCTCGGCGCAGGCGACGTGCATGGCCGTCGGATAGGTGTCGTTCGACGACTGGCTCATGTTGACGTGGTCGTTGGGGTGGACCGGCTTCTTGGAGCCCATCTCGCCGCCCAGCATCTCGATGGCGCGGTTCGAGATCACCTCATTGGCGTTCATGTTCGACTGGGTGCCCGAACCCGTCTGCCAGACGACCAGCGGGAAGTGGTCGTTCAGCTTGCCTTCGATCACTTCATTGGCGGCGGCGATGATGGCGTCGGCCAGTTTGGCGTCCAGCTTGCCCAGATCGCGGTTGGTCTCGGCGGCGGCGCGCTTGACGACGCCGAGCGCACGCACGATCGGCAGCGGCATCTTCTCCCAGCCGATCTTGAAGTTGCCGAGCGAGCGCTGGGCTTGCGCGCCCCAATAGCGATCAGCGGCGACCTCGATGGGGCCGAAGGTGTCGGTTTCGATACGAACGTTGCTCATGTGCGCGGGACTCGTCTCTCAGGCGTGGCGGGAAGATGCCGGGCGGTGTAGCACGCAGGCGCGGCGGAGCAAGGCGAGCCGCTGATCACGAAAGGCGGACGGCGCGTGCACGGCTGGATCGGAACCGGAAAGGTCAGGGCGCGGGAGCAGGGCGAGGCGGTCGAGATCACCATCGACGGCCTGACCACCCAGGCCAAATACTACAAGCCGCTGGTCTATGAGTTTATGCGCAAGGAGTGGGCGTCACGTCCATCGTGGGGCGACCATGTCGTCGAGATCGTGATGGAGCACGTCGGCGATCCGCCGTGGATGGACCTGGACAATCTGGCCAAGGCCCTGCTGGACGCCATCAAGGGCTATCTGTTCCACGACGACAGCCAGGTCGCGCGCCTGCTGGTCGAACGCCGCGAGGGCGAGCGCGAGCGGATCACCATCCGGGTGTTTCCCAGGGGGTGAGCGAACGTAAGTCGCCTGCGCGAGAGGGGTGCGGTTGGGAACCAGAACGCCGTTCGCGCAATATTGACTCCTTCATGGCGGACGTGACGCGCCAATCTCCAGAGGGAGTCGATGATGAAAAGGGTAGTCCTGTTCACTTTGGCCGGTCTTCTCGCCATGACGACGCCGGCCTTGGCTCAGAGCGCCTACGATGGCGTGTGGAAGATAGATCTCTCATCGGCCCAGTTGCCGGACAAGCCGCAGGTCTGGTCGCTGGAGGACGGCATATATAGCTGCAGTTCATGCGTGCCCGCCTACGCCATTCCAGCTGATGGTCAGTTCCACAAGGTCGAGGGCTATTCCTATTGGGATGAGATGTCCCTGCGGATTGTGGATGACCGCACCATAGACGATGCTCAGAGGCTGAAGGGCAGGCAGGTGAACGCGACGCGTAGCCAGGTTTCAGCCGACGGCAACACGCTGAAGGTCACATGGACCGACATGAGCACCCCCAACGGCATGGCCAGCACCGGTGAGGCCGCCATGAGCCGGGTAGCCCCCGGTGCGGCGGGCGCTCATGCGATTTCCGGGTCGTGGAAAAGCGAGGCCGTGGCCAGCATTTCGGAAAACAGCCTTATCGCGACGATGCGTCTAGCGGACGGTGTTTTCAGTTTTGAATCCGGCGACGGCTACAGCTTCGAAGCGACCCTGGGCGGGCCGGCTGTTCCTGTGATCGGCGATCTGGCGGGCGCCACGGCGAGCGTTCGCCAACTGGCCGATGGGAGTCTTGAAGAAATCGACTACATCAACGGCGAGCCGACATCGAAAATCATCCTCACGCCGGCGGCCGACGGTTCGATTCTGCTCAGGTCCGAGAGTCTGAAGCTTGGCACGACCGTCAGCTATAAACTGATCAGAAACTAGCCTGCAGGAAAAAGGCCCCGCCTGATGCAGCAGGCGGGGCCTTGGTCTTGACGTGGCGCCGTGCGCCCGACGCAGGCTGCGGCCTATTTCTTCCGGAACTGGTCCAGCGAGACGACCTTGGGCCCATCGTCGCCCGCGGGCGGGGGCGGGGCGGCGTCGGGGTCGCGCGCGGGCGGCGAGAGCGGAGCGACCTCCGCCTCGACGATTTCGGGCTCGTCGAATTGCAGCAGGAACTGCACGCTGGGGTCGTAGAAGCGGACCACGGCGCTGTAGGGGACGGTCAGAACCTTGGGCGCGCCGCCGAACTTCAGCATGACCGAGAAGAGGTCATGCTCGACCGCCAGGTCCCAATACTGGTGCTGCAGCACCACGGTCATCTCGTCCGGATATTTGGCGATGATGTCGGGCGGCACGCTGACGCCGGGGGCGCGGGTCTTGAAGGTGATGTAGAAATGGTGCGCGCCGGGAATGCCCTCGGGCTCGGCCGCGCGCTCCAGCGCCAGGCGGATCACGCCGCGCAGGGCGTCCTGGGCGAGTTGCTCGTAGTGCATCTCGTCGACAGGGGGAGTTTGATCCGTCATCGGCGCCTCTGAAAAGGGGAACGCGCGACTGTTACCCGTCCAAGGCGAGCGACGGAAGACGCGACACGCCCTGTGCGATCGAAAATCATGGATTTGAGAAGAAGCGCCGGGATTTTGTCGCCAGGCTCCCAACGCGGCCTGAAGTGAGGGGCTTCTGTTGCCAGGCGCCCCCCGGGCCCCGCCTGAGGATCTGAACCCCCAGGACTTAAGTGTTCGAAATCAACCGAACCGCATTACGCGGCGAGGCGGACTTCTCCAGCGAAGTTATCGTTCGCAGTTAGATAAAGGCCCGATACGGTGGGCCAGGACGAGCGAAAGCAATCCTCTTTACACGTCCGTCGATGCTAGTCGGCCCCATGCTGCCTCCGCCGATAACGCGGGGAAGAAGTTGGTGGAGCCGCCGGGAATCGCACCCGGGTCCGGTCCGCTTATTACAGGCGCGTTTATCGCCATAGCCCGGGCGAACCCGAGCAGGATCAATATAGGGTGCGCCGCGCCGCCTTCCAAGGGTCTTGGCGAGGCCGACCTGTTTCAGGCGAAACCGGGGTGTCGCGGCCAGTCCTTTTGCTGGTTGCGGAACCAGGTCAGCTGGCGCTTGGCGTAGTTGCGGGTCGACTGCTTCACCGCCGCGACGGCGGCGTCCAGGGGCAGGTCGCCCGCCAGATGGGCCGCCAGTTCGCGGACGCCCACCGCCTTCATCGCCGGAAGGTCGGGATCGAGGCCGCGCGCCGTCAGGGCGCGGACTTCCTCCAGCGCGCCCTGCGCCATCATCAGGTCCACCCGCGCGTCGCAGGAGGCGTAGAGCCGGTCGCGCGGCGGTTCGACCACCAGGGCGTCATAGCTTCCCGGCGCCAGCAACGGCCGAGTGTCGGCCTTCCAGGCGCTGAGGGGGCGGCCGCTGGCGCGGTGCACGCTGAGGGCGCGGACCAGACGCTGGCGATCGCCGGGGAAGACGGCGGCTTCGGCGGCCGGGTCGACCTCGGCCAGTCGGCGGCGGAAGGCGGCCTCGCCCTCGGCGTCGAACTCGGCCTGCACGGCGTCGCGGACCTCGACCGGCACGGGCGGGATGTCGGCCAGACCCTTGGTCAGGGCGTTGAAATAGAGGCCCGTGCCGCCGACCAGCCAGGCGGGGCGCCCTTCGGCCTCCAGTTCGGCGAGCAGATCCATGACGGCTCGGCTCCAGCGGCCGACGGACCAGGCGTCGGCGGCGTCGGCGACGCCGTAGAGGCGGTGCGGGATTTCGGCTTCGTCCTCGGCGGCCGGCCGGGCGCTGAGCACGCGCAGGTCGGCGTAGAGCTGCTGGCTGTCGGCGTTGACGATGACGGCCCCCGTCGCGCGTGCGACTTCCATCGCCAGGCGCGACTTGCCCGAGGCGGTAGGGCCGGCGATCAGGGTGACGAGGGGCTGAGGCAAAGGATCAACTCGCGAACGGACGCATACGGCGATAGAACGCACCCTGCCGGCCCGGCAAGTCCGACGGGCCTTTAAGGAGTCTCCCCCGTGACCGACCGCGCCGCCGTTCTCGCCGCCCTCGACGCCGTGACCGACCCGAAGTCGGGCCAGGGCCTGGCGGCGGCCGGGCTGGTCCAGGGCCTGGTGGTGGCCGACGGGCGCGCGGGCTTCGTGATTGAGGTCCCGGCCAACGAGACCGCCCTCTACGCCCCGGTGCGCGACGCGGCCGAGGCCGCGCTGAAGGCCCTGCCGGGCATGGAGCGGGTGTCGGTCGTCCTGACGGCCGAGGCCGTGGCGACGCCGCCGCGCCGCACCGCCGGCCTGTCGAAGGCCGCGACCGACCAGGGCCGGCCCAAGGCGCCGGTCCCGACCGAGCGCCCCGCCCATGTGAAGCGTGTCCTGGCCGTGGCCAGCGGCAAGGGCGGGGTCGGCAAGTCCACGGTCTCGGTCAACCTGGCGGCGGCGCTGGCGGCGCGCGGCCTGTCGGTCGGAGTGCTGGACGCCGACGTTTACGGCCCGTCGCTGCCGACCATGCTGGGCCTGTCGGGCCAGCCCGCCTATGAGGACGGGGCGATCGTTCCTCATGTCGCCCATGGTCTGAAGGCCATGTCGGTCGGCCTGCTGACCAAGGCCGAGGACGCCATGATCTGGCGCGGGCCGATGGCGTCCCAGGCCATCACCCAGATGCTGACCCAGACGCGCTGGGGCACGGAAGCGCAGCCGCTGGACGTGCTGGTGGTCGACCTGCCGCCCGGCACGGGCGACGTGCAACTGACCCTGATCCAGAAGACGCCGCTGGACGGCGCCGTCATCGTCTCGACCCCGCAGGAGGTGGCCCTGGCCGACGCGCGCCGGGCGCACACCCTGTTCGACAAGGTCGGCGTGCCGACCCTGGGCCTGGTCGAGAACATGAGCGGCGAGGTGTTCGGGACCGGCGGCGCCGAGGCCGAGGCGGCGCGCCTGGGCGTTCCCTATCTCGGCGATCTGCCGCTGGACGGGGCGCTGCGCCGGGCGGGCGACGCCGGCAGGCCCCTGGTCGCGGCCGAGCCTGAAGGCGACGTTGCCCGCCGCTTCGACGCCGTGGCGCACCGGGTGGCCGTGGCCCTGGGGTTGGAGGGAGAGAACGCATGACCGAAACGAACCCGTTCGTCCTCGTCTGCGGCGTCGACGGCAGCGGCCACGCGGCGGCGGCCGTCCGCGTCGCGGCGGAACTGGCCCGCGCGCGCGGCGCGCGTCTGGCCCTGGTCGCCGTCAATCCGCTTAGCCCCGGGGGCGGTCATCCCGACATTCGCGGCTGGACCGATGCGGAGCAGGGCGCCCTGCTGCAGGCGGCCGCGCATGAGGCCCGGCGCCTGGGGGCCGAGGTTCAGTGCGTGGCGACGCAAGGGCGCGATCCGGCCGACGCCCTGATCGCGGCGGCGGGCGAACTGGGCGCCGACCACATCGTCGTCGGCACGGGTGACCGCAAGGGCCTGGGCGAGTGGCTGATGGGCTCGGTGGCCCAGGCTGTGGCGGCCCGCGCCCCGGTCAGCGTGACGATAGCTCGCTAGGTCAGGCGGGTTCGACCACCACGGCCGTGCCGTAGGCCAGCACTTCTGTGACGCCGGGCATGATCTCATTGGCGTCGTAGCGCATGGCCAGGATGGCGTTGGCGCCCAGTTCCTGCGCATGAACGATCAGGTCGTCATAGGCTTCCTGACGCGCGGCCTCGGCCAGTTTGACGTAGGCGCCGACCCGGCCGCCGATCATCGACTGTACGCCGCCGATGGCGTCCGACACCAGATTGCGCGATCGCACGGTGATGCCGCGCACCACGCCCAGGCAGCGCACGACGCGATGACCGGGCAGGTCGTTGGTGGTGGCGACGATCATGCGGCTCTCCTGAAATGTCAGCGGCGGTCCCAAACGGTGAAGGCGAAGGCGTGGTCGTCCTTCTCGCCCGGCTCATGCGGCTCGAACGCGGTCTGGACGAAGGCGGTTTCGTCGAAGGGCGGGAAGACGGCGTCGCCCTCCGGCTCGGCCTCGACCTCGGTGATGTAGAGTCGTTTGGCGCGCGGCAGGGCGGCGGCGAAGACGGCCGTGCCGCCGATGACGCAGACCTCGTCCACCCCGTCCTCGGCCGCCTGTTCGCGAGCGATGGACAGGGCCTCGTCCAGGGTCGAACAGACCACGGCGCCCTTGGCCAGGCCCGCCTCGGCGTAGGATTCGTCCTTGGTCAGGACGATGTTCAGGCGTCCGGGCAGGGGGCGCAGCGGCAGGCTTTCCCAGGTCTTGCGGCCCATGATGCAGGGCTTGCCCATGGTCACGGCCTTGAACCGCTGCAGATCCGAGCGCAGCCGCCACGGCAGGTCGCCGTCCCGTCCGATGACGCCGTTGCGGGCGCGGGCGACGACGAGGGCGACGTGAGGCAGGGCCAAGGCGGTTCTCCGGTCGAATCGGGAGCCGCGCGGCGCCGCTCCCGTCCGCAGGAGTTAGGCGTCCGGCTCCAGCAGTTTCAAGCCTCGGCCTTAAGCCACCTCAGCCACTTGCGTTCCATGGCGGCGTTCAGATCGACGCCGGCGCGATCACAGTAGATCAGCAGCATGCCCAGAACGTCGGCCGCCTCGTCGGCCAGGGCCTGGGCGTCGGCGGCGCCGCGGGCGCGGGCGGTCAGGCGCAGGTGCTCGGCGGTCAGTTCGCCCAACTCCTCCTGCAGCTTCAGCAGGGCCCAGTCGCGGTCGCGGTCGATGGCGTGCTCGCGCGCATAGATGTCGGAGATGCGGAGGACGTCCGCCTGGAGGTCGGAAAGTTTCATTCTGGATCGAGCCGGGTCAGACCGCGACGGCGGCCTTGATGTGCGGCCAGGACTGGTAGTCGTTCAGCACGAAGTCCGACAGGTCGAAGCCGAACAGATCGTCCTTGTCCGCCACGCTCAGGGTCGGCAGGGGCAGGGGCGCGCGGCTCAGCTGCAGTTCGGCCTGCTCCAGATGGTTCAGATACAGGTGAGCGTCGCCGAAGGTGTGGACGAAGTCGCCGGGCTCCAGCCCCACCACCTTGGCCAGCATGTGCGTCAGCAACGCATAGGAGGCGATGTTGAAGGGCACGCCCAGGAAGACGTCGGCCGAGCGTTGATACAGCTGGCAGCTCAGCTTTCCATCCGCGACGAAGAACTGGAACAGACAATGACAGGGCGGCAGGGCCATGTCGTCCACGTCGGCCGGGTTCCAAGCGCTGACGATGTGGCGGCGGCTGTTGGGGTTGGTCTTCAGGCCGTGAACCAGCTTGCTGATCTGGTCGATGCTCTGGCCATTCGGGGCGGCCCAGGAGCGCCACTGCTTGCCATAGACGGGGCCAAGGTCGCCGTTCGCATCGGCCCATTCGTCCCAGATGCTGACGCCGTTGTCCTTCAGCCAGGCGATGTTGGTCTCGCCGCGCAGGAACCACAGCAGTTCGATGAAGATCGACCGCGTGTGCAGCTTCTTCGTCGTCAGCAGGGGGAAGCCCTTGGACAGGTCGAAGCGCATCTGGCGGCCGAAGACGCCCAGCGTGCCGGTGCCGGTGCGGTCGTCGCGCCGCACGCCGTTGTCGAGGATGTCCCGCAGCAGGTTGAGATACTGCCACTCGGGATGGTCGGCCGGCGCGGCCGCCGTGCGGGCTTCAAGATCGGCGAGGGCGGGGGCGGCGTTCATGGGAAACGAGGATGCCGCTGATTCGCAGGCAGGCGCAGGCGCACCATTCGCTTGCTCACAGGAAAGTCGTGTCCCTGATCCCCGCTCATCCCGGCGGACGCCAGGATGAGCGGGGGTGAGGGGGCAAAAGAAAAACGCCCGCCGAACGTCTCGGCAGGCGTTAGTCCTAGCAACGTGAAACTGCGATCAGCGACCCGCTGCGAGGCGCTCGTTCTGGACCCAGCCCAGGTTGTCGTTGTCGTCCATGACCTCCCACCAGACGCCCTCGCGGTTGCCGGTCGGGTAGAGGCGCAGGCCCACGGGCAGGGCGCGCACGACCGAGCCGCCGTTCGGGGCCGAGCGCAGGGTCGACGCCTGCTGGACGGTGTAGGTCTGGACCGGGGCTTCATGAGCCGCCGAACTGCCTTCCAGCCCGCCCATCTGGGTCACCATGTCGGTGTAGGCCTGGATGAAGGACTGGGCCACGATGCGGCCGATCTCGGTGTTCTCATAGCTGCCGCCGCCCAGCGCGCCCGCGCCGAAGCCGCCGGCGCCCAGGCCCCAGCTCAGATCGCTCTTGGCGGCGTAGCCTTCGGTCACGGCCGCGGTTTCCGAGGTGCGGACGTTGGTCAGCGACAGGACGGTGTTGGCTTCCATCCGGCGCGTGCGCAGTCCGCCGACGATGGCGCCCGCGCGGCCGCCGATCGCGGCGCCGGCCAGGCCGGCCAGGGCGCTGCCGCCCGAGTTGGCGTTCTGGCTGGCGACCTCGCCGACCAAGACGTAGTCGGCCGCGCGCACCTGGCCGCCGCCGACGTTGGAGCCACGCTGCAGATCGCCGCCCGAAGCCAGTTCACGCTCGCGCTGGGCGACGCTCATACCCGTGCCGCGGTCCACCAGGGTGAAGCAGCCCGAGCGCTGGATGACCACGCGCAGCAGGCTTTGCGGCGGCGACAGCTGCAGCTCGCGCCAGTAGTCCGACTGGCCGTCGGCCAGGGTGACCGTGCCCAGGCTGCGCACGCAGCGCGGAATCTGGGCCATCTGGGCGTCCTGGGTGCGCTGGGCGCTGCTGCGGCGGGCTTGGGCTTCGGAGGCGGTCGGCAGGACCGAGGCGGCCATGAGGGCGGCCAGGGCGGGAGCCAGCATGCGGGTATTCAAGGCGAAAAACTCCTGTTGGATTCAGGCTCTGTCGTCATGTGTCGCGGCGACAGCGATGGCGTTTGGTTTTCAGTCGGCCAGGCGGTCGCGCTGCAACCAGCCGACGTTGTCAGCGGCGTCGAGCACCTCGATCCAGTCACCGTCTTCCTTGCCGGTGGGGAAGACGACGTCTTGGGCGGCCAGAGGGCGGACGACGTCGCCGCCGGGAGCGCGACGCAGAAGCGCGGCGCGGATCAGGGTCAGGCTGGACGCAGCCGGACGAGCGGCGCCGCGCCGCGTCGGCTCGTCCATCCGGGCCTGTTCCGAGCGTGCGCGGTCGGGGCGGGCGGCCTGGCGCGAGGCTTCAGCCTCTTGGGCGGCTGCCTGGGCGCGGATCGCCTCCCGGTTGGCGAGCGTGACCTCCGGAACGCTGGAGCCGGTGCCGCCCAGGCTGGTCACCAGGTCGGCGTAGCCGCGTACTAGGGCCAGGGCCAGGGTCTTGCCTTCGTCCTCGCTCTCATAGCCGGCGCCGACGCGGCCGCCGAAATGGTTGTCGCGGATACGCAGGCGACGCCAGTCGTCCTTGTTGGCGACGGCGCGAGTATAGCCCACCGTCTCGGCCAGGGGCACGCTGGACAGGGAGAAGACGACCTGGGCGTCTTCCTTGCCCTTGGCGATGTCCTTCTTCAGCGTCTTGATGGAATCGACGGTGCGATTGCTCAGCGCCGCATTCAGCTGATTGCCGGCGGCGTTGGCGCCCATGTTGAGCATCTGGGCCATGCCGGCGCCCATCTCGGCGCCTTCGCCCTGCGTGATGGCGGCGACGCCGGCTTGAAGCAGCAGGCGCCCGCCGTTGGCGGCCAGGCTTCCGAGCAGGCCCCCGCGGCTGTCGCTGCTGTCGGCGTCAATCGGATTGGCCAGTTCGGCGACCAGAACGAAATCTGCTGTGCGGATGCGCCCGGCGCCGCCCAGGCCGCGTTCGCGCTCCACCACATCCATGCCGGGACCGCGCTCGATCAGGGTGAAGCAGCCGGATTCGCGAACCAGATAGCGCAGCAGTTCCGACGGCGAGCCAAGGCCCAATTGGTTGAACAGGGCGGCCTGGGTGTCGGCGATCGTCACCGTGCCCAGGTTCTGCGTGCAGCGCGGCGTTTCGTTGATCACGCGCGCGGCTGCATTGTTGTCGCGGTTGTCGCGACGGCCGAAGAGCTGGGCTTCCGCAGGGGAGGTGCACGCCAAGGTTAGTGCGATTGCGGCGCTCAGACCACGGACAAGGTTGGGCATAATTTCAAGTGATCGCTGTTTATGATTCAGCGCTGAAATAGCCGCATTATGCCATGGCGGCAACGGCCAAGCTTGCCTGGCATCAGCCTGAAAATCCTCCGGCTTTAAGGAAGTCCGCCTCCTCTGGAGTGGTCTCGCGCCCCAGGCAGGGGTTGCGATGCGGGAAGCGGCCGAAGCGGGCGATGATGTCCCGGTGGATGAGGGCGAACTTGTAGGTGTCGGGCTCGGCGGCCTCGTCCAGCAGGGTCAGCAGAAGTTCCTGGTCCGTGAGGGATTCGGAATGCATCAGCGGCATTAGGACGAAGGGGCGCAGTTGCGGCGCGACCTTGCGGTCGTCGCCGCGCTGAATCGCCTCCTTAGCGAACATAAGGGCCAGGGGGTCGGTCGCGAACATGTGGCCCGTGTCGCGGAAGGCGTTTCGCGGCAGTTGGTCCAGCAGGATGATCAAAGCCAGAGCGCCCTGCGGCGTTTGCGCCCAATGATCCAGTTCCCGCCGCGCGGCGGCGTAGTGGGTGTCGCAGCAGCGATCAGTGAAGGCGCGGTCGAAGGCAGCGTCCTTGGCGAACCACTTGTCGGGGCCGGCGTCGGTCCAGAAGGTCAGAATTTCGGAGGGGGGGAGCAGTTGCGTCATGTCGCCAGCCTAGCAGCGACGCGCGAAAAGGCACGGCCGGGGCCGTGTCGCTTTAGTTCTGACAATGCAGGGAAGGAAAGATGGTCGGAGTGGCAGGATTCGAACCTGCGACCCCCGCGTCCCGAACGCGGTGCTCTACCAGACTGAGCCACACTCCGACTTTCGCAATCAGGCGATCCGTGGGCCGCCGTCTGCGTCGAGGAGGGGGCTTATAGCCATGCCGACCGCCCCCCGCAAGCGGGTAATCGACCCATCTGAAAAAAGTCTCGTGTCGATGAAAATTCTTTCGTTTTCAGGTGTTGCATCCCCCGAAACCTTGGCGTATCTGACCGCCCTCGCCGCGGCACACCGTAGCGAGACGCCGGACCGCTGGGGAATGGTGTAATGGTAACACTACGGTTTTTGGTACCGTCATTCTAGGTTCGAGTCCTAGTTCCCCAGCCAGCGTCCCCTAAAGGATTGAGCGCTTCAGCGCCGCCTTATGGGTTTTTGATCCCCGTCATCGTCAATCGGCTGGTCGTTGTTTGCGACAGCGAGCGCGCGGTCGTCTTCAGTGGGCGATGCCGACCGGCGGCCCCTGAGGTTCGTGGCGCCTCTATTGAGGCGCGCCGAGGGGCGAGGCACGATGGGCCGACAATGAGAGTCGCATCCGGCGGGCGCTCTTGGCCAGGCCGCCCCCGACGTTCATTCCCATCAGTTTTGTTTTTGGAGTCAGCCATGGTGTTGAAGGATCGGGTCGCGATCGTCACCGGTGCGGGCGGGGGCCTGGGTCGCTGCCACGCACTTTATCTGGCCGGCCAGGGCGCCAAGGTCGTGGTCAACGACCTGACCCGGGCGGCGGCGCAGGCCGTGGTCGAGGAGATCGTCGCGGCGGGCGGCCAGGCCATGGCGGCGGCCGGGTCGGTGACCGACGTCGACGCGGTCCAGGCCATGGTCGAGGCGACGATGGGGGCCTGGGGCCGGATCGACGTCCTGGTGAACAACGCCGGCATCCTGCGCGACAAGAGCTTCGCCAAGATGACGATGGATGATTTCCGCCTGGTCGTGGACGTGCACCTGATGGGCGCGGCCATCTGCTCCAAGGCGGTGTGGGAGATCATGCGCGCCCAGAATTACGGCCGCATCGTCATGACCACCTCCTCGTCGGGCCTCTACGGCAATTTCGGCCAGGCCAACTACGGCGCGGCCAAGCTGGCCCAGGTCGGGCTGATGCAGACCCTGGCCATCGAGGGGGCCAAGTACGGCATCAAGGTCAACGCCCTGGCCCCGACCGCGGCCACCCAGATGACGGCGGGCATCCTGTCGGAGGACGTGCTGAAGGCGCTGGATCCGGCTCTGGTCAGCCCCGGTCTTCTGGCCCTGGTGGGCGAGGAGGCGCCGACGCGGGCCATCCTGTGCGCGGGCGCGGGCCATTTCGCGACGGCCAACATCACCCTGACCCGCGGCGTGCGCATCGGCGGAGGCGCCGACGCGGGCGAGCAGTTGGTCGCGCGCTGGGCCGAGGCTGCGGACCGCGACGGCGACATCGTGCCGGACTACGGCTTCCAGCAGGCGGCCCAGGAAATGGCCTCGGCGGGCGTGAAGGGGCCGGTGACGGGCTAAGGCGCGGCCCGACGGCCGGTGACGCGGCTGCGGGCCCGGGCGGAGCGGACATGACGGCCGGGGGGTTCTGTGCCAGAATGAGCCGATAATCCGCTCGGAAGCGCTCCATGAGCCTGTCCCTTGCCTTCCATGGCGCGGCTGAATGCGTCACCGGGTCCTGCGCGCTGGTCGAAACCGGCGAGGCGCGCTTTCTGGTCGACTGCGGATTGTTTCAGGGATCGAAGTCGCTCAAGGCGTTGAACCACGACGCCTTTCCATTCGACGTGTCGTCGATCGACGCCGTCTTCCTGACCCATGCCCATATCGATCACTCCGGCCTGCTGCCCAAGCTGGTGCGCGCCGGCTATCGCAACCCGATCTATGCGACGCGCGCCACGCGCGACCTGTGCGAGGTCATGCTGGCCGACGCCGCGGAGATTCAGGAAGGGGACGTCGCCCATCTGAACCGGCGTCAGCAGCGGCGAGGCCTGGATCAGGTGGAGCCCATCTATACGGTCGCCGATGTCGCGCCCACGCTGAGATTGTTCCGGACGGTCAAGTTCGGCGAACGGATCGAGCCCTTGCCCGGCGTGGCGGCGCGATGGTGGCCGGCGGGCCACCTTCTGGGGGCGGCGTCGATCGAAGTGGTCGTCACCCAGGCGGACGGACCCGTGCGACTGCTGTTCTCGGGCGACCTGGGGTCCGGGCGCCAGCCCCTGCTGCCGACGCCCGACGGGCCGGTGGGCGTCGATCACGTCATCCTGGAGAGCACCTACGGCGATCGCGAGCGGCAGGATCTGACGGCGGAGGCGCGGCGCGACGTCCTGGCCGAGGAGATGCGGCAGGCCAAGGCTGCGGGCGGTCCTCTGCTGATGCCGACCTTCGCCGTGGGACGGGCCCAGGACCTGATCCTGGACCTGCTGGCGGTGATGCGCGAAGCGCCTGAACTGGCGACGGACATCTTCCTGGATTCCCCGCTGGCCATAGAGGCTACGGACGTCTTTCTGCGCCGGGGCTGGAACGTCGAGGCCGACAAGAATCCCTATCTCGAACTGAGGAGTGCGCCCCGGCTCCACTATCTGATGCGGCCGCAGGAGAGCGACGGGCTGGAGCGGCTGCGCGATTGGCACATCATCCTGGCGGGCAGCGGCATGTGCGACGCGGGCCGGATTCGGAGGCATCTGAAGCGACTGCTCTGGCGTCGCGAGACGACGGTTCTGATCACGGGATTCCAGGCGGCGGGGACTCTCGGCCGGGTCCTGCTCGAGGGACGGCGATCGGTGCGGATTCAGGGGGATGACGTGCGCGTCAATGGGCGCATCCGCCAGATGGACGCCTATTCCGCCCACGCCGACGCCAACGGGCTGGTCGCCTGGCTGAAGGCGCGCGCGCCGGTGGCGGGCAAGGTGTTCCTGGTGCACGGCGAGCCCGAAGCCCGTGAAGGCCTGAAACCGAGACTGGTCGCCGCCGGATTTGACGAACGACAGCTTCTGACTCCGACGCTGGATGAGGTCTTCGCCCTGACCGCCACGGCGGCGTCCATCGTGGACGCGAGCCGTCGAATGGTTCCTGGAGCGGCGGGCAAGCCCGACTGGCGCAACAGCCGGGCCGAGTTGCTCGGGGCCTTCAATGAGGCGCTCCAGGGCGCCCCGGATGACGCGACGCGCGAGGCCCTGATCGCCCGTTTGAAGGAGGCGCTGACCCTGCCGGTCCGCGCGTAGGTCGCGATCGGCGCCGGGGCCCCCCGGCTGCGGACGGGTGTGCATGGATTGGAGGAAGTCGGATGAAACAGGTGCTCATCGTCGCCCATCCACGGGCCCGCAGCTTCACCATGGCCATGGCCGAGGCCTATGCCGCCGCTGCGCGCGAGGAGGGCGCCGAAGTGGATCTGCGCGACCTCTACCGCATGGGCTTCGATCCCTTGCTACATGCCCAGGAACTGCCGGGGCATGAAGCCTTCCATCCCAGGGCGGACGTGGTCGACGAGCGTGCGGCCATCGGCGACGCGGACCTTTTTGCCTTCTTCTACCCGCTCTGGTTCAACGCGCCGCCGGCCATGCTCAAGGGCTATGTCGAGCGCGTGTTCGGCATGGGATTCGGCTATTCCCCCTTCGGCCGCGAGGGCAACAAGCCCCTGCTGTCGGGGCGCAAGCTGGTCAGCTTCACCAGTTCCGGCGCGCCGCAGCACTGGGTCGAACGCTCGGGCGCATGGGACGCCATGCGGAAACATTTCGACGATCATTTCGCAGCCGTGACCGGGCTGGAATCCCTGGGCCATTACAATTTCGGCGGCATCGGCTCGGGCATTCGCGACGACGTGGTGGCGCGTCACGCGGAGGAGGTGGCCGCGCGGGCCCGCGTCATCACGCGCGCGCACCGCTGATCGCGGGCGCGGAGAAAACGCTCCACGCGTTGCGAAACTTGACGGCGGTCAAGTCGATCCGGGCGAAGATGGGCGAGGGTCGGCCGCAAGCCGCCCTGCGCGGCGCGAACCGACAGCGCGCTGAAGGAGCCCGCATCATGAAGGCGCTCGTTTACAAGGGACCCGGCCAGAAGACTCTGGAGGATCGGCCCAAGCCCGAAATCCAGGCCCCCGGCGACGCCGTCGTCAAAATGCTGATGACCACGATCTGCGGCACCGACCTGCACATTCTCAAGGGCGACGTTCCCACCTGCGCGCCGGGCCGCATCCTGGGCCACGAAGGCGTGGGGGTGATCGAGTCGGTCGGCCCCGCCGTCTCGACGTTCAAGGCCGGGGACCGGGTGCTGATCTCCTGCATCTCGTCGTGCGGCAAGTGCGACTACTGCCGCCGCGCCATGTATTCCCACTGCACCACGGGCGGCTGGATACTGGGCAATACGATCGACGGGACGCAGGCCGAATACGTCCGCACGCCGCACGCCGAGACCAGCCTGTATCCCATCCCGGAGGGGGTGGACGAGGAGGCCATGGTGATGCTCAGCGACATCCTGCCGACGGGGTTCGAGTGCGGCGTCCTCAACGGCAAGGTCGCGCCCGGCGCGACGGTGGCCATCGTCGGCGCGGGGCCGATCGGCCTGGCCGCCCTGCTGACGGCGCAGCTCTATTCCCCGGCCGCCGTCATCATGATCGATCTCGACGACGGCCGTCTGGAGGTCGCGCACCGCTTCGGCGCGACCCATGTCATCAACAGCGGCGATGGGCAGGCGGCTGCGACCGTGTTGACCCTGACCGGCGGGCGCGGCGTCGACACGGCTATCGAGGCCGTCGGCGTCCCCGCGACCTTCGAGCTGTGCGAGGATCTGGTCGCGCCGGGCGGGGTCATCGCCAACATCGGCGTCCACGGCAAGGCTGTTAATCTCCACCTTGAAACCCTGTGGTCCCGCAACATCGCCATCACCACCCGCCTGGTGGACACGGCCGCCACGCCGATGCTTCTCAAGACAGTGGGGTCCGGACGGATCGACCCCAGCCAGCTGATCACCCACCGCTTCACGCTGGATCAGATTCTTGACGCCTACGACACGTTCGGCCGCGCCGCCGAGACGAAGGCGTTGAAGGTGATCATCCGGGCCTGACGGCTGCCTGGGGGTCGTAGTTGAGAATCGGCGCCAGCCAGCGCTCGGCGGTTTCGACGTCCCAGCTCTTGCGGGCGGCGTAGTCCTCGACCTGGTCGCGGTCGATCTTGCCGACGCCGAAATAGTGGCTGCCCGGATGGCCGAAATAGAGGCCGCTGACCGAGGCGGGCGGCGACATGGCGAAGGATTCCGTCAGGCTCATCCCGGCGTTGGCGCCTGCGTTCAGCAGACGGAACAGCGCGGCCTTTTCCGTGTGGTCGGGCTGGGCCGGATAGCCGGGGGCGGGGCGGATGCCCTGATACTTCTCTTCGATCAGATCCTGCACCGAGGTCTGTTCGTCGGGAACGTAGCCCCACAGCTGGGTGCGAACTTCCTTGTGCAGCCGCTCGGCGAAGGCCTCGGCCAGGCGGTCGGCCAGGGCCGTGGCCATGATGGCGGAGTAGTCGTCGCCCGCCGCCTTGAACTCGGCGGCTCTTTCCAGCTCGCCGTGACCGGCGGTGACGGCGAAGGCGCCCAGATAGTCGGCGCCGTCTTCGGCGACAAAGTCGGACAGGCACAGGTTCGGCTTGCCGTTGGACTTCTTGATCTGCTGGCGCAGACCGTGGAAGCGGGCGGCTTCGGTCGTGCGGCTCTCGTCGGTCCAGACGATCACGTCGTCGCCGCGCGCATTGGCGGGCCAGAAACCGACGACGCCCTTGGCCGTGAACCATTTCTCTTCGACGATGCGCTTCAGCATGGCCTGGGCGTCGCGGAACAGGTCCTGCGCCGCCTCGCCGACGATCTCGTCCTCCAGGATCAGCGGATAGCGGCCGATCAGCTCCCAACTGGCGAAGAAGGGGGTCCAGTCGATGTGGTCGGCCAGATCCTGAAGGTCCCAGGCGTCGAATGCTTTTACACCTAGGAAGGAAGGCGCGAGGGCGGGCATCTGGCCCTCGTCGGGCCGCCAGCGGTTGTCGCGCGCCTGTTCGATGGTGGCGCGGGCCTTCACCTCTTGCCCACGGGCGTATTGCTCGCGGATGCGGATGTATTCGTCGCGAGTGGCCGCCTCGTTCTTCGCCCGGTCGGTCGGGGACAGCAGGCCAGAGACCACGCCGACGGCCCGGCTGGCGTCGATGACATAGGTGGTCGAGCCCTTGCGATAGGCCGGTTCGATCTTCACCGCTGTATGGGTGCGGCTGGTGGTTGCGCCCCCGATCAGCAGGGGGATGTCGAAGCCGCGCCGCTCCATCTCGGCGGCGACGAAGGTCATTTCGTCCAGCGACGGCGTGATCAGGCCCGACAGGCCGATGATGTCGACCTTGTGCTCGATAGCGGCATCCAGAATACGGTCGGCGGGAACCATGACGCCCAGGTCGACGACCTCATAGTTGTTACACTGCAGCACGACGCCGACGATGTTCTTGCCGATGTCGTGGACGTCGCCCTTGACCGTGGCCATCAGGATCTTGCCCGCAGCCTGACGCTCCTGACCGGCCTTTTCGGCCTCCATGAAGGGTTCGAGGTGAGCCACGGCCTGCTTCATGACGCGCGCTGACTTCACCACCTGCGGCAGGAACATCCGTCCCGAGCCGAACAGGTCGCCGACCACGTTCATGCCGTCCATCAGCGGCCCTTCGATGACGTGCAGCGGGCGCTCGGACGCCTGACGGGCCTCTTCGGTGTCCTCGACGATGTAGTCGGTGATGCCGTGGACCAGGGCGTGTTCGATCCGCTTGGCGACGGGGGCGTCGCGCCATTTCAGGTCCACGACCTTGGCCGCGCCCTTCTCGCCCTTGTAGCGGGGCGCCATGTCCACCAGCCGCTCGGTGTTGGACACGTTGGTCCGCTGCGGCCGGTTGAGGATCACGTCCTCGACCGCCTCGCGCAGTTCGGCGTCGATGTCGTCATAGACAGGCAGGTCGCCGGCGTTGACGATGCCCATGTCCAGACCAGCGTTGATCGCGTGATACAGGAAGACGCTGTGGATCGCCCGGCGCACCGGCTCGTTGCCGCGGAAGCTGAACGAGACGTTCGACACCCCGCCCGAGACGCGGGCGTGGGGCAGGGTGGCCTTGATGACCCGCGTCGCCTCGATGAAGTCGACGGCGTAGTTGTCGTGCTCCTCGATCCCCGTCGCCACGGCGAAGATATTGGGGTCGAAGATGATGTCCTCGGGCGGGAATCCGACCTCGTTGACCAAGATGTTGTAGGCGCGGGTGCAGATCTCGATCTTGCGCGCGGCGGTGTCGGCCTGGCCCACCTCGTCAAAGGCCATGACCACGACAGCGGCGCCGTAGCGCAGGCACTGGACGGCATGGTGTCGGAAGGCGTCTTCGCCCTCCTTCATGCTGATCGAGTTGACGATCGGCTTGCCCTGCACGCACTTCAGGCCCGCCTCGATCACCTCCCATTTGGAAGAGTCGATCATGATCGGCACTCGCGCGATGTCGGGCTCGGCCGCGATCAGGTTCAGGAAGGTGCGCATGGCGGCGGGACCGTCCAGCAGGCCCTCGTCCATGTTGACGTCGATGATCTGGGCGCCCGCCTCGACCTGTTGGCGCGCGACCGACAGGGCGGCGGGATAGTCGCCCGCGATGATCAGTTTCTTGAACTTGGCCGAGCCGGTGACGTTGGTCCGCTCGCCGACGTTGATGAAGACAGGACGCATCAGCACGCACCAAAGGCAGTCCTTCTCCCCTTGGGGAAGAAGGTGTCATGCAAAGCATGACGGATGAGGGGTAGGGTTCCGCAGGCTGAACGGCTGAGGGTGAGCGCGTTGTGGGCAGCCCCCTCATCCGACCGCTTCGCGGCCACCTTCTCCCCCGAGGGGAGAAGGAAAGAGCAGCACGTGATCACGACACGAGCTCAAACGGTTCCAGGCCCGCCAGGCGCAGGGCGACCGGGCGCTCCGGCACAACGCGCGGGGTCACGCCTGCGACCTCGTCGGCGACGTGGCGGATGTGGTCGGGGGTGGTGCCGCAGCAGCCGCCGACGATGTTGACCAGACCCGACTGCGCCCACTCCTCCAGGAAGTGGGCCGTTTCGTGCGGCTGCTCGTCATACTGGCCCATGGCGTTGGGCAGCCCCGCGTTGGGATAGGCGCTGACCAGGGTGTCGGCGACGCGGCTCAGCTCGGCGATGTGCGGCCGCATCAGCTCGGCTCCCAGGGCGCAGTTGAAGCCGACGGCGAAGGGTCTGGCGTGACGCACCGAGTTCCAGAAGGCCTCGGCCGTCTGGCCGCTGAGCGTGCGGCCCGAGCGGTCGGTGATGGTGCCCGAGATCCACAGGGGCAGGGGCTCCAGCCCTTCGTCCTCCAGATCCTTGATCGCCTTGATCGCGGCCTTGCAGTTCAGGGTGTCGAACACCGTCTCGATCAGGAACAGGTCGACGCCGCCGTGGTGCAGGGCGCGGGCCTGCTGCTTGTAGGCCTCATAGACCTCGTCATAGGTGACGGCGCGATAGCCGGGGTCGTTGACGTCGGGGCTCAGCGACAGGGTGCGGTTGGTGGGGCCTATGGCGCCGGCGACGAAGCGGGGCTTGTGCGGCTCTTTCTGCGTCCAGCGGTCGGCGACCTCGCGCGCGATGCGGGCGCCTTCATAGTTCAGGTCATAGACCGCGTCTTCCAGCCCGTAGTCGGCCTGGGCGATGGTGGTCGAGGAGAAGGTGTTGGTCTCCGAAATATCGGCGCCGGCGGCGTAATAGACGTCGTGCAGGTCGGCGATGATGTCCGGCCGCGTCAGGATCAACAGGTCGTTGTTGCCCTTTTGCGGGTGGCCGTGGTCACGGAAGCGCTCGCCGCGGAAGTCTTCTTCGGTCAGGTCGCGGCGCTGGATCATCACGCCCCAGCTGCCGTCCAGCACCAGAATGCGCTCCTTGACCACCGCGTGCAGGGCGGCGATCCGGTCGGGGCGGGTCAGGGGAGACGTCATCTACGCAACAGCCTTGGTTTCGCGCACGCCTAGGACCCGGCAGATCGCATAGACCAGCTCGGCCCGGTTCAGGGTGTAGAAGTGGAAGTCTGAGAAGCCCTCTTCCTGCAGGCGGGCGCAGGTCTCGGCGGCGATGGAGGCGGCCAGCAGCTTGCGGGTCTCCGGGTCGTCGTCCAGGCCGTCGAAATGGGCCGCCAGCCAGTCGGGCAGGGCGGCGCCGCAGGCCGCCGTCATCCGCTTCAGCCCCGCGAAGTTGGTCACCGGCATGACGCCGGGGATCAGGGGAATGGTCACGCCCGCCGCCCGCACCCGGTCGCGGAAGCGCAGGAAGGCCTCGATGTCGAAGAAGAACTGGGTGACGGCGCGCGTCGCGCCTGCATCCACCTTGGCCTTCAGCACCTCGATGTCGTGGTCGATGGAGGGGCTTTCCGGATGTTTTTCCGGATAGGCGCCGACCGTGACCTCGAACCCGCCGATGCGGCTGAGAGCGGCGGTCAGTTCGGTGGCGTTGGCGTAGCCGTCGGCGCGAGGCGTATAGGCGCCGCCGATGCCCGCCGAACCGGGCGGGTCGCCGCGCAGGGCGACGATGTGATCGACGCCGATGGCCTTGTAGCCCTCGATGACCTCATCGACCTCGTCCCTGCTGGCCTCGACGCAGGTGAGGTGGGCGGCGGGACGCAGGGTCGTCTCGCTGATGATGCGCTGGACGGTGCGGTGGGTCCGCTCGCGCGTCGAGCCGCCCGCGCCGTAGGTGACCGAGACGAAGGCGGGGTTCAACGGCTCCAGCCGCCGGATCGCTTTCCACAGATTGGCCTCGGCCTCGTCTGACTTGGGCGGGAAGAACTCGAAGGAGACGTTGACGGCGTTGCGGTTCGATCCGGCGCGCGCCACCGGCCCCAGCGGCGACAGCAGGAGGGCGCGGGCTTCGGCGAGAGAGGAGGGGGCCATCACGCGGTCTTTCGGGCGGACTGGGCGGCGCGCTCGCCGGTCCAGATGTGAACGGTCAGGCCCTCGGTGTCGGGCGGCAGGGCGATGGGGGCGGAGGGCGTCAGGCCCGCCTCCGTCAGCCATTCGCCGATTTCGGTGTCGGCGAAGCCCAGGCGGCGGTGCTGATGCGCCTCGCGCAGGTGCTCGAAATTATGGGGCGCGAAGTCGACGATCAGCAGCTTGCCGCCCGGCATGACCAGGCGCGCGGCCTCGGCCACGGCGGCGGCGGGATCGGCCAGGTAGTGCAGCACCTGGTGAACGATCACCAGGTCGGCGCTCTCGTGCGGCAGGCGGGTCGAGAAGATGTCGCCGTGGCGCAGCTCGACCTTGTCCAGCCCGGCCTTGGAGACGTTGGCGCGGGCGATGTTCAGCATGTTCTGCGACAGGTCGAGGCCGACCGACATCTTCGCCTTCTTGCCGAACAGGGTCAGCATCCGGCCCGAGCCGGTGCCCAGGTCGACCACGCGCTCAAACGGGCCGGACCCGGCCGCGCGTTCCACCGCCGCCTCGACCGCGCTTTCGCAGACATAGAGGCTGCGCATCTGGTCCCACTGGGGCGCGATCTGCTCGAAATAGCGGGCGGCGTCGATGGCGCGCTCCTTGCGCACCTCGTCCAGGCGGCGATGGTCGGCCTCGCCCTCGCCGTCGTCCAGTAGGTCCAGCACGGTGTCGATCAGCCGCCGCGCCAGGGCGTCGTGCGACAGGCGGTAGAAGACGCGCGCGCCGTCGGGAAATCGCTCGATCAGGCCCGCGTCCGCCATCAGCTTCAGATGGCGCGAGACACGCGGCTGGCTCTGGTCCAGAACCCGCGACAACTCCATCACCGACAGCTCCTCCGCAGCCAGCAGGGACAGGACGCGCAGGCGGGTCGGTTCGCCGGCGGCGCGCAGGGCCTCAACGGTTTGGTCAGCGGTCAGTGTCATGGGCGTATAAAGATATCCTTATACGATTATGCAAGCAAAATCTGGCTGTGTGGGGGGCTCATTGGCCGAACCGCGGGCATGGATCGGTCTTCAAACGCCAAAAAGGCCGTCAGGAAGATCGAATTCCCTCTCCCGGCGGGAGAGGGCTTGAGCGCGCGCGAGGGCTAGCGATCGTTCTTGCGCGAAAGGGTGAGGGGTAACCGTGTCAGTCGGCGTCAGCCGCAGCGCGACGGCTTTCAGCCGCCTTTGGCCGCGAACCCTCACCCTTTCGCCTTGGCCAATCGCCTTCGGCTCTTGGAGGCTCAAGCCCTCTCCCATCGGGAGAGGGACGGCCCTACTCCTCGACCGGCGTCTTCAGCGCCTCGCCGGCAAAATGGGCCGACAGATTCTGCAGCAGCAGCATCAGCATTCCCTGCACCGCCTCGGTGGTGGCCCCGCCTGTGTGGGGCGTCAGGACGGTGTTCGGCACGCCCGCCCAGCGCGCGGCCTCGGTCGGCTCCTGGGCGAAGACGTCCAGCGCCGCGCCGCCCAGGCGGCCGTCGCGAAGCGCCGCGATCAGGGCGTCCTCGTCCACCAGCTGCCCGCACGCGACGTTGACCAGAAGGCCCGACGGCCCCAGGGCCTCGATCACCTCGGCCGAGATCAGGCCCCGGTTGCTCTCGTTCGCCCGGCAGGCGACGACCAGGATGTCGGACCCGCGCGCCAGGTCGATCAGGCTGTCGGCGCGGGGCCAAGCGGCGTCCTTGTCGCGCGGTCCCCACCAGCGGACGTCCATGCGCATGACCTCGGCGCGCCGCGCCACGGCTTCGCCGATGTGGCCCAGGCCGACGATGCCCAGGCGCTGGCCGCCGAGCGAGGTGGTGATGCTGCGCGTGGACAGGCTCCATTCGCCCGCGCGGATCGTGCGATCCCCCTCGGCGATCTGGCGGCGCGCGGCCAGGATCAGACCGATGGCGTGGTCGGCCACGTCCTCATGGTTCACGCCGGGCGCGTGGGTGACGGGCAGGCCGCGCGCGCGGCACCACTCCACGTCGATGCCGTCGTACCCGGCAGTGAAGCAGGCAATCAGCGACAGGTTCGGCAGGCGCTCGATCAGGGCCTTGTCCAGCTCGAACTCGCCGGCGACGACCAGGGCGCGGATATCCTGCGCCGCCTCGATCGGCGGCCCTTCCCAGAAGCGATAGACGTCGTAGGCGCCTTCCAGGAAGGCGCTCAGCGGGGCCAGATGCCGCTGCATGATCAGGACGGCGGGACGCTGGGTCATGGGCGCAGACTATCCCGCTTTCGCCGGAGCGCCAGTCTTCTCCTTTTCACCGCTCATCCCGGCGGACGCCGAGATCCAGTGCTTTGGCGACAGGAGCGACGTTCGATCTCCTGGTGACTTGGGCTCTTACTGGATCCCGGCGTCCGCCGGGAGGAGCGGGAGGGGAGGGCATAGAAAAACGGCCCCCCGATTGCTCGGAGGGCCGCTTGTCAGTCTGTCCGCTGGATCAGCGACCGAACTTCTGGTGCTGGATGCGCTTGGGAATGATGCTGTCCGCGCCCAGGCGGCGCATCTTGTCCTGTTCGTAGGCTTCGAAGTTGCCCTCGAACCATTCCACATGGCCGTCGCCTTCGAAGGCGAGGATGTGGGTGGCCAGACGGTCGAGGAACCAACGGTCGTGGCTGATGACCACGGCGCAGCCGGCGAACTCTTCCAGAGCCTCTTCGAGGTTCTGCAGGGTTTCGATGTCCAGGTCGTTGGTCGGTTCGTCGAGCAGGATCAGGTTGCCGCCGGTGGCCAGGGTCTTGGCCAGGTGGACGCGGTTGCGCTCACCGCCCGACAGTTGGCCGACCTTCTTCTGCTGGTCGCCGCCCTTGAAGTTGAACGAGCCGACATAGGCGCGGGTGTTGATCTCGCGCTTGCCGACCATCATCACGTCGGTGCCGCCCGAGATGGCCTGCCAGATGGTGTCGTCCGGCTTCAGGTCGTCGCGCGACTGGTCGACATAGGCCAGCTTGACCGTCTCGCCGACCTTGATGGTGCCGCCGTCGGGCTGTTCCTGACCGGTGATCAGCTTGAACATCGTCGACTTGCCGGCGCCGTTGGGGCCGATGACGCCGACGATGCCGTTGGGCGGCAGTTTGAAGTTCAGGTCGTCGAACAGGACCTTGTCGCCATAGGATTTCTTCAGGCCGGTCACTTCCAGGACGACGTTGCCCAGGCGCGGGCCGGGCGGAATCTGGATGGCGGCGAAGGTCTGGGCCTTGGCGGAGCTCTCCTGCTCGGCGACCATCTTCTCATAGGCGGCCAGACGGGCCTTGGACTTGGCCTGACGGGCCTTGGCGCCCGAACGGACCCATTCCAGTTCGCGGGTAAGGGCGCGCTGGCGGGCTTCCGATTCCGACTGCTCCTGCACGACGCGCTTGGTCTTGGCTTCCAGCCACGAGGAGTAGTTGCCCTCGTGCGGGTGGCCCTTGCCGCGGTCCAGCTCCAGCGTCCACTTGGTCACCAGGTCCAGGAAGTAGCGGTCGTGGGTCACCAGGATGACGCAGCCGGGGAAGTTCTCCAGGTGGTGCTGCAGCCAGGCCACCGACTCGGCGTCCAGGTGGTTGGTCGGTTCGTCGAGCAGCAGCATGTCGGGCTTGGACAGCAGCAGGCGGGCCAGAGCCACGCGGCGCTTTTCACCGCCCGACAGGTTGGTGACTTCCCAGTCGTCGGGCGGGCAGCGCAGGGCTCCCATGGCCTGGTCGATGCGGCTGTCGATGTCCCAGACGTCGCCGGCGTCGATCTTCTCCTGGAGGGCGGTCATCTCCTCCATCAGCTCGTCGGTGTAGTTTTCGCCCAGTTCGTTGGCGACTTCGTTGAAGCGGTTGACCCACTGCTTCTCTTCGCACCAGGCCTCGACGTTCTGGCGAACGTTCAGGTTCGGGTCGAGCTGCGGTTCCTGCTCCAGGTAGCCGCGCTTGACGCCGTCGGCGGCGCGGGCCTCGCCCTGGAACTCGTGGTCCAGGCCGGCCATGATCTTCAGCAGGGTCGACTTACCCGAGCCGTTGACCCCGACGACGCCGATCTTGGCGTCGTTGTAGAAGCTGAGCCAGATGTTCTCGAAGACCTTCTTGCCGCCGGGATAGGCCTTGGTCAGGCCCTGCATCTGGAAAATATATTGTTGCGCCATGAGGTGCGTTTACGCCCTGTCGTCTGATCGAATGGGAAGTCGCGCGGGATGTAGCCGTCGCGCGCCCTTTGAGCAAATCTCTAGCCGTAACGCGGGGCGGTTTGAAGGCGCTGCATTCCTGCGACGGTCTCTATCCGCTGCGACCGTTAGGGGACGCTGCTGGCGGCGCTAGGGCCTGGTAGGCAGGACCGCCATCAACGCCCGCGTGAAGCCGACGGGGGCGACCGTCAGGTGGTCCTCGTCTTCCAGCACGGTCGACTGCACGCTCAGACCCGGATAGGCGCGCGATTTCAGCAGCCGCTCCATGGTGCGCATGTCGCCGACCATGTCCGTCTCGTTGTCGTGGCGGGCGGTGGGGCCGGGGCCTTCGAAGCCGCCGACGTACATGAAGACCTGAGCAGGCAGGTCGCGGTGGGTGCGGGCGTAGTCCGCCTCCATCTTCATCATGTGACGCTTGTCGTACCAGAAGGAGGGGCTGCCCAGCACATAGCCGCCGAACATCGTCGGATCGGTGAACATGATCTGGGCGCCCAGCAGACCGCCGTAGGAATGGCCCAGCAGAACGCGACGGGCCGGATCGGTCCGGAACTTCTGGTCCACGAAGGGCAGGGCCTGGGTCTTCAGATAGGCCTGATAGGCCGCTCCGCCGCCGTGCACTGCGTCGCCCGAACTGCGCGGGCCGTTCGGCGTCGGGGTGTAGTCGCGGCGGCGGCTGTCGGCGCCGCCGTCGCCTCTGGCGTAGGACAGGCCGACCAGGATGAACTCCTCGATCACCGGACCGTCCAGATTCACGCGCCGCGCGATCTGGCGGATGATGGGGAAGGCGTAGTCGGCGTCGGTGACATAGAGGACCGGATAGCGCCGGTTCGGCTCGGCCTCGTAGCTGGCGGGCAGGCTGACGAAGACCTCGTAGTCACGGCCCGAGACCGGATCAGGCACGCTCCAGACCTGGGTGCCCTGCAGCACATAGGGCGCGCCCTCGGCGGTGGATTCGGCCGTTGTACGGGCGTCCGCCCGCTCGCCGCAGCCCGCGGCGAGGCTCGCCGCCACCAGCATCGTCGCCAGTCCCAATGCCCGCATGGTAGCCCCCTCAAGCTTCACCTTGAGGGCAGGGTTCAGGGCAAATGCGGCGCGGAAAGGGCGGTCAGGCGTAGTTGAAGCTGATCGAGATGCGCTGTTCCTCGGCGCGGTTGGCGGGCACCTCGTGGCGCAGCCAGCTTTCCCACATCAGCACCGTGCCGGGCGCGGGCTTCAGATAGACGAAGGGCTGTTCCGCTTCGCCGGCCTCCGGCGTCAGGCCGGGGCGGGCCATCATCATGGCCAGGCGCGGGTCCTCGATCTTCAGCGAAGAGGCGCCGTCGGGTACGTGGATGTAGATGGTGCCGGACAGGACGGCGTGCGGGTGGATATGGCCGGTGTGGCCGCCGCCGGGCATCAGGACATTGACCCACAGATTGTCGAGCTGGAGCTTCTTGGCCAGATCGAAATTCAGAGCCTTGGCGAAGGTTGCCGCGTGCTTGTCCAGCAGGCGCTTCAGCGCCGCGAACTCGGGAAACCGCTGCGGCAGGTCGTTGATCGAGCCGTAGGAGGTGTAGCCCGGATAGTGGTTGGCCCGGCACCATTCGATGCCGGCCTCGTCCTCCTCGGCCATGACCAGGCAGAGGTCGAGCAGTTCCTCGTTCAGTTCGGGCCAGCCGCGCGTCTGGGCGAGGGAGGCTTCATAGACCTGGGTGGCGAAGAGGGAGCGCAGGGACATGGGGCGAAATAACGCGTCCGGTTTGGCGCGAGAAGCAAAAACGAAGGAAGGCAGGCCGACCTCTCCCTCCCCGTCACGGGGAGGGAGAGGTCGGCGTTCAGAACCCCAACCCCGCCTCGCCGCGCAGGATCGCCTCGGCCTCCGGGCTGTGCTTGGCGTCGGAACGGTCGTGCAGCACCAGGGCGGGCAGCAGGCGCAGCGGCGCCTTGCCGGTCTTGATCGCCTGGACCAGCACCCGCTTGGCCGGCTGGTCCGCATAGGGCTGGATCGGTCGGATGGCGAAGGAGCCGGCCTTGGGCGACAGCAGCGACAAGATGTCCGCCAGGCGGTCGGCGCGGTGGATGATGACGATGCGGCCGCCTTCGCGTACCGCCTTCAGCAGGAAGCCGGCCCAGGCCGTCAGGCCGTCGTCAGCCATCCAGGCCCCGCGCTTGCCTTCGGCCGGGGCGCGCAGGGCGCCGGGATCGTCGAAGAAGGGCGGGTTGCTGACCGCCCAGTCGAAGGGCGGCAGGTCCAGGGCCCGAAAGCCGCGCGCCACGTCGCCGTCCAGGATGGTCGTGCGGGCCTCGGCGCCGTTCAGGGCGGCGTTCTGGCGGGCCAGGGCGGCGGCGGCGGCGTCGCGCTCCAGTCCGGTCAGGAGGACGCCGGGGCGCCGGGCAGCGACCTGCATCAGCACGGCGCCCGCGCCGCAGCCGGCCTCGATCAGCCGCTCGCCGGGGCGCGCCTCGACGGCGGCAGCCAGCAGGGCGGCGTCCATCCCCGCGCGATAGCCCTTGGCCGGTTGGCGCAGACGCACGCGTCCGCCCAGCAGGGTGCATTCCGCGACGTCGGCGACGCAGGCGGCGAGGGAGGCGGGGGCGGACTCGTCTTGACCCATCATGGCGCCGCCACCATTGTGCGCCGCGTCGCGTTCGGGCAAGCGGATGCGCATCAAATCCGGGCGAATCTCCCCCTTCGCCCCCAGTGTTGAAAGAGATTTTCGTGGACGCAGCTCTCGCCGTCGCTTCCCGCCCCAAGGGCGATGTGGAGGCCCTTGTTCGTCTCGCCAAGGACGACATGGCGGCGGTCGACGCCCTGATCATCGCCCGCATGCAGTCCGACGTGCCCGTGATCCCCCTGCTGGCCGAGCATCTGGTGTCGGCGGGCGGCAAGCGCCTGCGGCCGCTGCTGACGGTCGCCGCCGCGCGCGCGGTCGGCCAGGCGGACGACATCGAGGGGCCCAAGAAGCTGGCCGCCTCGGTCGAGTTCATCCACACCGCCACCCTGCTGCACGACGACATCGTCGACGGCTCGGAAATGCGCCGGGGCAAGGTCGCGGCGCACCTGATCTGGGGCGCGGCCTCATCGGTGCTGGTCGGCGACTTCCTGTTCGCCCGCGCTTTCGAGCTGATGGTCGAGACGGATTCCCTGCGCGCCCTGGGCATCCTGGCCACGGCCTCGGCCGTGATCGCCGAGGGCGAGGTGCTGCAGCTGACGCGCGCCCATGACCTGAACCTGGACCTGGACACCTATCTGCAGATCATTCGCGCCAAGACGGCCGAGCTGTTCGCCGCCGCCGCCGAATCCGGCGCGGTCGGGGCGGGCGCGACGGACGCGCAGGTCGCGGCCCTGCGCGACTACGGCATGGCCCTGGGCATCGCCTTCCAGCTGGCGGACGACGCCCTGGACTATGGCGGCGCGACCGAGACCCTGGGCAAGAATGCGGGCGACGACTTCAACGAGGGCAAGGCCACCCTGCCGCTGCTGCTGGCCGTCCAGCGCACCAAGGGGACCGAGGACCTCTTCTGGGACCGCGTCATCACCAAGGGCGACCGCCAGCCCGAGGATTTCGAACGGGCCCGCCAACTGATCCTGAGCAGCGGCGCCTTAGCCGCCACGCTCGACACCGCGGGGGACTATGCCGACCGGGCCAAGGCGGCGTTGCAGGTCCTGCCTGCCGGCCCCTGGCGCTCGGCGCTGGAAGACCTGGCCGATTTCGCCGTCAGCCGGGCGACCTGATGCTGGCGGCTCTGCTCGTCGCTGGGCAAGTAGCCGCGCAGGAGCCGCCGCGCTTCACCATGACGCCTGAAGCTGGCGACGCCCTGACGGCGGAGCTGTTCCGGCTGGAGCCCTCGAACGTCGATGCGCAGGTTGCATCCCTGCTGGATGGCGGGCGTGATCAGCAGAGCGGGGAAGTGGTGGCGGTGCGGTCGCCCGACGGGCTGAACATGGCCTATCGTGAGGGTACGCTGCCTTACGGACCGATCGTTCTCTATGCCGGATCAGAGGTGGAGTGGCAGCCGGACTCCATCTGCCGCATGACCCGCGATCCAGAAGGCGTTGTCGATAATTCCGAGCGCGCGGCGCGGTGGTGTCTCAGCTTCGTGATGCGATGGGCGCCGACGGTGGTTATCCCGCCGGCGCCGGTTCACTAGCGGCAGGCGAGATGAACTTCACCCTTCCCACTCGATGGGGAAGGGGGCGGGGATGGGGTGAGCGCGAGACAGGTGGAGCGAGCGAGACGCGACGGCGTCTCCGAGACCTCATTCCAGACGGCCTGCCTACATCCCCGCCCAACCCTCCCCCATCGAGGGGGAGGGCTTGCAGAGTATTTATTTCAGGCTGGCGCAGAAGCGCTGGATGCGGGTGCAGGCTTCTTCCAGCGCCGCGTCCGAGGTGGCGTAGCTGACGCGGAAGTAGGGGCTCAGGCCGAAGGCCGCGCCCTGGACCACGGCCACGCCCTCGGCGCTCAGCAGTTCAGCGGTGAAGGTCTCGTCGTTGTCGATGACCACGCCCGACGGCGCCGTCTTGCCGATCAGGCCCTCGATCGACGGATAGACGTAGAAGGCGCCTTCCGGCGTGGGGCAGCGGACGCCTTCGGCCTGGTTGAGCATGGAGACGACCAGGTCGCGGCGCTTTTCGAAGGCGGCGGCGCGTTCGGCCAGGAAGTCCTGCGGTCCGTTCAGCGCCTCGACCGCGGCCCACTGGCTGATCGAGGCCGGGTTGGACGTCGTCTGGCTGGCCACCTTGCGCATCAGGTCGATCAGCGGCTTGGGGCCGCCCGCATAGCCGATGCGCCAGCCGGTCATGGCGTACGCCTTCGACACGCCGTTCACCGTCAGGGTGCGGTCGTAGAGGTCGGGCGCGACCTGGGCGATCGTCAGGTATTCGAATCCGCCATAGACGAGGTGCTCATACATGTCGTCGGTCAGGATCCAGACCTGCGGGTGCTTGCGCAGCACCTCGGCCAGGGCTTCCAGCTCGGCGCGGGTATAGGCGGCGCCGGTCGGGTTCGACGGCGAGTTCAGGATGATCCAGCGGGTCTTGGGCGTGATGGCCGCGTCCAGCACCTCGGGGCGCAGCTTGAAGCCGTCGGCTTCCTGGCCGATCACGGTGACGGGCTCGCCGCCGGCCAGCAGCACCATGTCCGGGTAGGAGACCCAGTAGGGCGCCGGCACGATGACTTCGTCGCCGGGGTTCAGCGTGGCCACCAGGGCGTTGTAGATCACCGGCTTGCCGCCCGAGGCGACGTGAATCTGGTTGGTCTCGTACTTGAGGCCGTTCTCGCGGGCGAACTTGGCGACGATGGCCGCCTTCAGTTCGGGCATGCCGTCGGCGTCGGTGTACTTGGTCTCGCCGCGGTTGATCGCCTGGATGGCCGCCGCCTTGATGTTGTCCGGGGTGTCGAAGTCCGGCTCGCCGGCGCCCAGGCCGATGACGTCGCGACCCTGGCGTTTCAGTTCGCGCGCCTGGGCGGTCACGGCCAGGGTGGCCGAAGGCTTGACGCGGGCGAGGGCGGAGGACTGAAGGCTGGACATGTCTATCCCGTCTGGAGGATGTGAGGGCCGGGGGAGGCGAGGCTTGCATACGAAACCCCGCCGGGGGGCACAATGTTTGTGCTCTCCGCCGAGCAGGAAAAGGCGATAAAGGCGAAGTTCATGCGAAGAGTCGTCGATTTTCTGCTGAACATGGAGGCGCGGCGCTGGCGGACCCTGGCGGTCAGCGTGCTGCTGCTGGGCGGAATCGTCGTGCTGTTCGCCTTTGGCAAAAGCCATCTGGCCCTGGGCGCGGAACACCGGCTGGAGTCCTGGCTGGCGGGCTATCGCGTCGGGCCGTGGGGATTGATCGCGGCCATCGTGGTCTTCACCCTGTCGGCCTTCATCGGCGTGCCGCAGTTCCTGCTGATCGCGGCCTGCGTCGTGGCCTTCGGGCCGTGGTTCGGCTTTCTGT
This sequence comes from Brevundimonas naejangsanensis, assembly GCF_003627995.1. Classification (NCBI taxonomy): domain Bacteria; kingdom Pseudomonadati; phylum Pseudomonadota; class Alphaproteobacteria; order Caulobacterales; family Caulobacteraceae; genus Brevundimonas; species Brevundimonas naejangsanensis. Next base: position 2,414,118 of record NZ_CP032707.1, read on the forward strand.
ACAGCTGGATCGCGACGGTGGGCTCGGCGGCGGTCACCTATTGGCTGGGGCGTGGGCCGACCGCGCGGACGCTGGAGCGTCTGGGCGGCGGGACGGTGGAGCGCATCCGTAACTTCGTCGGCCGCAACGCCTTTTCCGCCAGCTTCATCATCCGCAACGTGCCTTCGGCGCCCTTCATCGTGGTGAACATGGCCTTCGGCGCCGTGCGGGCGTCGTTCCCGGCCTATCTGGCCGGGTGCGCCCTGGGCGTGCTGCCCAAGACGGCGCTGGTCGCCTTCTTCGGCGGGTCCTTCATGGCGGCGGTCAGCGGCGACGGGGTATGGACCTCGCTGATCCTGGCGGCGGTCGCGGTCGCCTGGCTTGTGCTGATGCTGGCCGTGCGCGAATGGGTGAAGCGCCGCGAGGCGGCGCGCAACCTGTAGTCGATTGATCGGAAGAAGATTGATGCTGAAGCTCTATTATTCGCCCGGCGCCTGCGCCATCGCCTCGCACATCGGCCTGGAAGAGGCGGGCGCGACCTATGAGGTTGAGAAGATCGACCTGCGCGCCGGCCAGCAGCGGACGCCGGAATATCTGGCGATCAATCCGGCCGGCGTGACGCCGGCGCTGGCGACGCCCCGGGGCGTGATCACCCAGAACGCGGCCATCCTGGCCTATGTCGCGCAGACTCATCCGGACGCCAGACTGGCCGATCTGGACGACCCGTTCGCCTTCGCGCGGTTGCAGGCCTTCAACGGTTGGCTGGCGTCGTCGCTGCATCCGGCGATCGGCAAGGCGCTGTTCTCCAGGCCGCCGCTGGAGGGTCCGGCCAAGGACGAGGCGATCCAGATCGCGCTCCAGAAGTACGACCTGGCGGAAAACCACCTTCTGGCCGGCGCCTGGGTCATGGGCGCGGATCATTCGATGGCGGATGGCTATCTGATGGTTTTCACGCGCTGGGCGCGTCAGGCGGGGCTGCTGGATCTGGCGCGCTTCCCCAAGCTGAATGCGCATCTGGACCTGGTTCAGTCGCGCCCGGCCGTGCAGCGCGTGCTTAACGCCGAGGGCCTCGCCGCCGTCTGAGCGGTCGCCTCGCAAGCGGGGCTGGAAAGCTTGACCGGCAAGGCTTTCCAGCCTTGCCGTGACAAGCCTGTGATCGAGGCGTCATAGGCGCTTGCAATCGCCGCGTCATGAGGGCAAACGGGCCTGTAGTCGGCTAGGCGAAGACGGTCAGGACAGCTTTGCGCCCGCGTGGAGCAGGGGAAGGGCGTCGCCGGAGCGGACGAATAAAACTCACGCCCTTGCAGGCCCGAACAAGCGGTAACCGACGCCCATGCTTTCACCCCTCTTCGGCATGATTTCCAATGACATCGCTATGGATCTGGGGACGGCCAACACCCTGATCTACATGCGCGGCAAGGGGATCGTCCTGAACGAGCCGTCGGTTGTCGCCCTGCGCAACGTCGGCGGCCGCAAGATCGTCCACGCCGTCGGCCTGGAGGCCAAGCAGATGCTGGGCCGCACGCCGGGCCACATGGAAGCCATCCGCCCGATGCGCGACGGGGTCATCGCCGACTTCGAAGTCGCCGAGGAGATGATCAAGCACTTCATCCGCAAGGTTCACAACCGCAAGGGCTTTGTGAATCCGAAGATGATCGTCTGCGTTCCGTCGGGCGCCACGGCGGTGGAACGTCGCGCCATCAACGACTCCTGCCTGAACGCCTCGGCCCGCCGCGTCGGCCTGATCGACGAGCCCATGGCCGCCGCGATCGGCGCCGGCCTGCCGATCCACGAGCCGACCGGCTCGATGGTCGTCGACATCGGCGGCGGCACGACCGAAGTGGCCGTGCTGTCGCTGTCGGGCATCGTCTATTCGCGTTCGGTCCGCGTCGGCGGCGACATGATGGACGACGCCATCATCAGCTACATGCGCCGCAACCATAACCTGCTGATCGGCGAAACGACCGCCGAGCGCATCAAGAAGGACATCGGCACCGCCCGCATCCCGGCCGACGGCGAAGGCCTGTCGATCGAGGTCAAGGGCCGCGACCTGATGCAGGGCGTGCCGCGCGAAGTGAAGATGAGCGAGCGTCAGGCTGCTGAAGCCCTGGCGGAACCCGTCTCGCAGATCGTCGAGGCTGTGAAGGTCGCCCTGGAAGCCACGCCGCCGGAACTGGCCGCGGACATCGCCGACAAGGGCATCATGCTGACGGGCGGCGGCGCCCTGCTGCGCGGCCTGGACGTCGAGATCCGCGACCACACCGGCCTTCCGGTTCAGGTGGCCGACGATCCGCTGTCCTGCGTCGCCATCGGCTGCGGCAAGGTGCTGGAACACCCGTCGTGGATGAAGGGCGTCCTCGAGTCCACGCTCTGAGGCTGTAGCCTGTCGCCGGCCGACTTCTCGGGGGCGCGGTTCGTGCGATAGGCTTTCACCCGCCGGCGGACGCTGATCCGCCGGTCCCGATTCTCTAGCAGGAAGGCTGGCCGTGGCGTTTCGCGACGGACCGTTCGAGAATCTGAAGGTGCCGCTGGCCTGGACGGCCGCGGTCACGGTGGTCGTCGGCGTCGTCGCCGCCGTCATGCTTCTGCTCGCCGATCGCCGACATTCGGCTGTCGATGAGTTGGAGCCCGCGCGTGCGGCCTTCGAGGTCGGTGCGGGGACCGCTGGCGGCGTGCTGGCCGCGCCCGTCCGCTGGACCGGCGGCGCCATCGACTATGTGAAGGGTTATTTCTTCGCTGTTTCCGAGAACCGCAGGCTGCGTCACGAACTGGTCGAGATGCGGGCCTGGCGCGACGAGGCCCTGGCGCTGAAGAACGTCAACGCCCGCTATGAACAGATGCTGGGCGTGCAGACCGAGCCGCCCGTGCCCATGGCGACCGGCCGGGCCATCACCGACGCGCGCGGCCCCTTCGCCCGGTCTCGCTTGCTGAACGTCGGCGGCGCCAAGGGCGTGCGCATCGGCAATCCGGTGCTTAGCGAGCACGGCGTGGTCGGCCGCATCGCCGGCGTCTCGCCGGGGATCAGCCGCATGGTCCTGCTGACCGACGTGGCGTCGCGCGTGCCGGTCCTGATCGAGCGCACCGATGCGCGGGCCATGTTGACCGGCGACGGCAGCCCCAGCCCGCGTCTGGATTATGTGCGAGGCGCCGGGGCGGTGCAGGCGGGCGACCGCGTCCTGACCTCGGGCGACGGCGGCGGATTCCCGCGCGGCCTGCCGGTCGGCGTCGTGGCCAAGGGCGTCGACGGCTCCTGGCGGGTCAAACTCTACAGCGACCGGACGGCCATCGATTATGTCCGCGTGGTGCTGTTCCAGGATTTCGGCCAACTGGCCGACCAGAACGCCCTGAACGCGCCGCCCCTGGCCAGTCTGAACACCGCGCCGCCGCCCAGCCCGGCCCAGGCCGCGGTCATCCAGGATGTGGCCACGCGCCGCGCCGCAGCGGCCGCGGCCGCCGCTGAACGTGTGCGCGCCGCCAACGCCGCCCCGCCGCCGGTCGCGCCTGCGCCCTCGGCTTCGGCGCCGCCTGCTCAGCCGGCGGCCCAGCCCGCCGCTTCTCCTGAGGGGGGGCCGGATGAGGCGCACGATCACGGTGCGTATGGTCGGTCCGATGCAGTGGATCGGCTATCCGGCGCTGATCGCTGCGGCCGCCACCGTCCTCTTCGCCATACCGCTGCGCCTGTTCGGCCTGCCGCTGCCCGAGCCGGTCTGGCCCTTGGTGCTGGCCTTCGCCTGGCCGCTGATCCGCCCGTCGATGCTGGCGCCGGCCGTCCTGTTCGTCCTGGGTCTTTTCCTCGACCTGTTCTGGGGTGGGGCGTTGGGCCTTTGGGCGATCAGCCTGCTGGCGGTTTACGGCGTCATCCTGCTGGCGGCCAAATTCCTGTCGGGCCAGGCGACCATCGTGCTGTTCGCCCTCTATGTGATTTCGACGGGGCTGGCCTTCACCGTGGCCTATGCGGTGACGCGCATGGATGCGGGCAATGGGCCCAGCCTGCTGGCCATGGCGGGGCAGGTGATTCCGACCTTGCTGCTGTTCCCGCTGGCGGACTGGCTGATCGAGCGGTTCGACGACGCGGACGTGCGATTCCGATGAGCAGCGAACCGTCCATCTTCTTCTCCGACGTCAACGAGCGGCAGGGCTCATTCCTGCGCCGCACCCTTCTGCTGGGCGGTGGCGCGACGCTGGGCATCGTCGCCCTGACCGGCCGCCTGGCTCAGCTTCAGGTGGTCCAGGCCGAGGAATACGCCACCCTCGCGACCAACAACCAGTTCAACTTCCGCCTGGTCCCGCCGCCGCGCGGCCTGATCAAGGACCGCAACGGCGTCGTCATCGCCGGCAATCGGCCCAGCTTCCGGGTCCTGGTCGTGCGCGACGAGACCAAGGACCTGGACCAGACGCTGGATCTGCTGGGCCAGTTGCTGCCCGACACGCTGGAGCGCCGCCGCACCATCATCCGCGAGGTCAACGCGGCTCCGCGCTTCTCTCCGGTTCCCGTCAAGAGCGACCTGACCTGGGAGGAGTTCTCCCGGGTCAATTTGCACGCCGCCGAGCTGCCGGGCGTCATGGCCGACATGAACGAGGCCCGCTACTACCCCCACGGCGGGGCCTACGCCCATGTCGTCGGCTATGTGGCCAAGGTCTCGGACCGCGATGTGAAGGCCATCCGCGACAAGGGCGAGGATCCGCCCTCGATCCTGTTCAATCCCGGATTTCGGATTGGCCGACAAGGCATTGAAAAATCGTTAGATCTTGACCTCCGTGGCGTCGCTGGCGGCAACCGGGTCGAGGTGGACGCCCGTGGCCGCGTCGTGGCCGAGGACATCGCCGGATCGCGGCCGGCGGTGCAGGGGGCCGAGGTCGTGCTGACGCTGGACAACGACGTCCAGCAGCGCGCGCTGGAGGTCTTCGGCGAGGAGTCGGGCGGTTGCGTGGTCATGGACGTGCGCAACGGCGACATCCTGGCCATGGTGTCGTCGCCGTCGTTCGATCCCAACCTGTTCGTGTCGGGCGTGCCGTCCAAGGTCTATCGCGCCCTGGCTGACTATGAGCGCAAGCCCCTGCTAGACAAGGCCATCTACGGCACCTTCCCGCCGGGCTCGACCTTCAAGATGACGACGGCTCTGGCCTTCCTCGACGCCGGCATCGATCCTGCCGAGCGCGTCGTCTGCACCGGCGGTTATCGCTACGGCGGGCGCACCTTCCGTTGCTGGAAGCGCGGCGGGCACGGGGCGATGGACATGCACAACGCCATCAAGAACTCGTGCGACACCTACTTCTACCATCTGTCCAACCGGGCGGGCGTGGACCGGATCGCGCGGGTGGCCGAGGATCTGGGCTATCATCAGACTTATGACATCGGCATCGCCGGCCAGTCCAAGGGGCTGATGCCGACGACGGCCTGGGTCAAGAAGGCGCGGCCGCGCGATCCCGTCTGGCATCCCGGCGAGACCCTGTCCGTGGCCATCGGACAGGGGGCGGTGGCGGCCACAGCCTTGCAGCAGGCGGTCATGGTGTCGCGCCTGGCCAACGGCCGAAAGGCGATCCGGCCTCGGCTGATCAAGTCGATCGGGGGCAAGGAGCAGCCCTCGGGCGGCGACGTGCCGGACCTGCCGTTCAGCGACCAGCACCTGGACATTGTGCGCGCGGGCATGGCCGCCGTGGCCAACGACGTGACCGGCACCGCCTATCGCGCCTCGCAACTGGGCCTGGGCGACATCAAGATGGCCGGCAAGACCGGCACGGCCCAGTCGCGCGACTACAAGGCCGGGGAATCGCGCGGGCCGCGCAACGCCGTCTGGAGCCGTCGCGACCACGCCCTGTTCGTCGCCTTCGCTCCGCACGACGCGCCGCGCTACGCCATCGCCCTGATCATCCAGCACGCCCCGTCGGGCGGCTCGGCCGACGCCGCGCCGCGCGCCCGCGAGGTGATGAAGGTGGCCCTGCTGAAGGACCCCGAGATGCGCGCCCGCATCGAACGTCCCCTGCCGCCCGAGCCGACCGGCCCGATCAGCGAGGAGGAGGCCAATTTCGGCGCCGCCCCTGATGCGCCTGTCGACGAGGCTGCGCCGTCCGCCCGTCCGGCCCCCGCCGCATCCAGCGGGCCGCGCCCCTATCTGTCGGAGGAGCCGCGATGACCGCCTCGGCCCTGACCCGCCCCGGCGAGCGCGAACGCCTTTCAGTCAAGTTGGGCCAGATCGACTGGCGGCTGGTCATCCTGGTGACCATCGTCTCCGGCGTCGGCGCGTTGATGCTCTATTCGGTGGGCAAGCAGTCGTGGCAGCCGTGGGCGGCCAACCATCTGATCCGTTTCGGCGTCTCGGCGGTGCTGATGCTGATCCTGGCGCTGATCAGCCTCCGTTGGTGGTATCGGCTGGCCTATCCGATCTATTTCGTTGCTCTGTTCCTGCTCGTCTGCGTTGAGTTGTTCGGATACACGGCGATGGGGGCGACGCGCTGGCTGGACATCGGCGTCACCCGCATCCAGCCGTCCGAGATCATGAAGATCGGCGTCGTTCTGGCCCTGGCCCGCTGGTATCACGGCGCCTCGGCCCAGGACGCCCGGCTCAGTTGGAAGCTGCTCTGGCCCGTGACGATCATCGGCGCGCCCTTTCTGCTGGTGGCGCACCAGCCGGACCTCGGCTCGGCCATGCTGATCGGCCTGACGGGGGCGGCCATCATGTTCATGGCAGGCTTGAGCTGGCGGATCATCGGCGCGGCGGCCATCGCCGCCATGGTGCTGGTGCCGCCCTACATCATGTTCGGCATGCACGAGTACCAGCGCCACCGCGTGCTGACCTTCCTGAACCCCGAGGCCGACATGTCGGACAAGGGCTATCAGATCGTCCAGTCCAAGATCGCCATGGGTTCCGGCGGCCTGCTGGGCAAGGGCTTCGGCCTGGGCAGCCAGAGCCAGCTGGAGTTCCTGCCCGAGAAGCAGACTGACTTCATCTTCGCCGCCATGGCCGAGGAATTCGGTCTGGTGGGATCGGTGGGCCTGCTGGCCTGCTATGTGGCCATCATCCTGATCAGCCTGCGGATCGCCTCCCTGTCGCACAGCCACTTCGGCCGTCTGGCGGCGGCGGGGGTGACGGCCACCTTCGCCGTCTATGTGCTGATCAACGGGGCCATGGTCATGGGTCTGGCGCCTGTGGTGGGCGTGCCCATGCCGCTGCTGTCCTATGGCGGCACCGTCATGCTGACGGTCATGATCGGCTTCGGCCTGGTGATGGCGGTCAAGGTCAATCGTTACGCCGAATTGCCCAAGGGACACGGCCTCTTCTGATCCAGCCGCAGCGGCGTTAATCTAGGGCCATGACGGACCCGACCGACGCCGCTCCCATCCCCAAGGCTGATCCGGCCATGTTCTCCGACTGCGGCGACACGCCCTGTCCGCAGCCGATTCTCGCCGATCCCAAGAATGAGGCGGCGGTCCAGGTCGAGGGCCTGCGGATGCGCGACAACCCGGCCGAGTGGGCCTTCGTCCGCCTGTCCAAGCTGATCGAGGAGTTCGAGGCCAACCTCGACAAGGACGAGGAGATCGGCGCCCGTGTCGTCGGCCTGCCGGGCGAGGGGACGATGCAGATTCTGGACGTCGGCTTCTGGGGGCCGGACCTGATCATGTTCTTCGGCCGCAACGCCGACGGCAAGCCGGTGCGTCTGATCCAGCACTACAGCCAGATCAACGTGGTGCTGAGCGCGGTCAAGAAGCCCGAGGAGCGCGAGGCGCGCCGCATCGGCTTCCAGCTCAGCGAAATGGTGCAGAAGACCAATCCGAAGCCGACGGGCTGACTTTGCCACGCGTCATCCCGGCCAAGCGGCGCGAGCCGCGCCGAGCCGGGACCGCCACGGGCGCAGGACTGTCAGATGTCGGCGCTTCCGGCGGTCCCGGATAAGGGCTGCGCCCTTTCCGGGATGACGAAGAATGGCCGGGATGACAGATTATAAGGCCGCAGCCCAGTCGGTGGCGCGCACCAGACTGTCGATGATGCCGGGCTCGGACGAGGCGTGGCCGGCGTCGCCGATGATGTCCAGATGAGCCTCGGGCCAGGCGCGGTGCAGCGACCATGCGCCCGAGATCGGCGTCACCACGTCGAAGCGCCCCTGGGCGATCCAGCAGGGGATTTGGCGGATGCGGTCGATGTTCTCGAGAATCCAGTTCTCGCTGTCGAAGAAGCCGCCGTTGGTGAAGTACCAGTTCTCGATGCGGGCGAAGGCCACGGCGAACTCGGGGTCGGCGAACTTGTCCGGCTTGCCCGTCGGCCCCTGGATGCTGACGGTTTCGCCTTCCCAGGTCGACCAGGCCACGGCGCAGCGGTTGCGCTCCTCGACGTCGTCGCCGGTCAGACGCTTGTAGTAGGCGGCCATCAGGTCGCCGCGCTCGGCCGCGGGGATGGGCGCCAGGAACCGCTCCCAGGCGTCGGGGAAGATCATCGAGGCCCCCTCCTGATAGAACCAGTGCAGTTCTTTCCTGGTCAGCAGGAAGATGCCGCGCAGCACCAGGGCCAGGCAGCGCTCCGGGTGCTTGATGGCGTAGGTCATCGACAGGGTCGAACCCCAGGACCCGCCGAACACCACCCACTTGTCGATGCCCAGCATGACGCGCAGTCGCTCGATGTCGGCGACCAGATCCCAGGTGGTGTTGTTCTCCAGCGAGGCGTTGGGCCGCGACAGGCCGCAGCCGCGCTGGTCGAACATGACGATGCGGTATTTGGCCGGATCGAAATAGCGCCGCATCCCCGGATTGACCGCCCCGCCGGGGCCGCCGTGCAGGACGATGACCGGCACGCCGTGGGGATTGCCGCTTTCCTCGTAATAGATCTCGTGAATGCTGTCGGTCTTCATCCAGCCCGAGGCGTAGGCTTCGATTTCCGGGTAGAGGTCGCGGCGCGGAGTGCTGTTCACGGTTGATGCCATTCTGAAGATTGCTCGGGCCTGTTCGTCAGGCCCTGGCGAGGTTGGACTGTAACGCGGCGAAGACGATCAGGACCCATCCGGCGATCATGAGGGCGCCGCCGATCGGCGCCACGGCGCCCATGGCGGGCAGGTTCATCAGGCCGATCATGGCCAGGGCCAGGCAGAAGATCAGGCCGCCCGCGCTGGCCAGCCATCCGGCCAGGGTCAGCAGGCGTCCTGATCCGAACAGCGCCAGGGCGGCGGCGAGTACGGCGTGCACCATCTGATAGTGGCCGCCCGTCGTCAGCAGCGTCTTGACGGCGGGGGCGGCGCCGTGGGCCGCGAAGGCGCCGAGGGCCACAGCCATGGCGCCGTTGAAACCAGCGAAGGCGAGCAGTTTGCGGTCAGGGCTCATGCCTAATGTCTAGACCACAAAAAACGCGAAGTCTGCTATCGCGGCGCCCATGACGTCCGCTCCGCGCATGGCCCTGCAATACATCCTGCTGTTCAGCGCCAGCGGCGTGACCCTGCCGTTCGCCGGCCTGTGGTTCCGCGATCAGGGGCTGAGCGGCGCCCAGATCGGCGCCCTGTTGGCCATTCCCATGCTGGCGCGGGCGCTGACGGGGCCGCTGCTGGCGGTCTGGGCCGACGGATTCGTCCTGCGGCGCACGCCCATCGCCCTGCTGGGCCTGGCCATGGCGGCGGGATACGGCGGGGCGGGCCTGGTCGAGGGTTTCCTTCCTTGGGCGCTGTGCTGGCTGGTCGGGGCGACGGCCGCGGCGGCCCTTATCCCGCTCAGCGACGTGATGACCCTGCGGCTGGCGGGGCGCGACGGCTTCGCCTTCTCCCTGCCGCGTGGCTGCGGTTCGGCGGCCTTCGTCGTCGCCAATCTGGCCATGGGCGCGCTGCTGACCCACGTCTCGTCGGACGCCGTGATCGTCTGGGCGGTCGCGGCCTCGCTGCTGATCGCCGTCACGGCCTGGCGCGTCCTGCCCGCCGAGCCGGTGGCGGAGGGCGGTCCCGTCTCGCGGCTGGAGCGGTTCCAGGGCCTGGGGCGGCTGCTGCGCCGGCCGGTCTTCATGGCGGCCATCTTCGCCATCGGGGCGGTGCAGGCGACCCACGCCTTCTACTACGGCTTTTCAGCCATCGCCTGGCGCGCCCAGGGCATGGCCGAGAGCGTGACGGGCATGCTGTGGGCTTTTTCCGTCGTGGTCGAGATCGGCTTCATGTGGTGGATCGAGCCGTGGCGGCGACGCGCCGGGATCGGGCCCTGGACCATGCTGTTCATCGGCGCGGGCGCGGCCGTCCTGCGCTGGAGCGCCATGGCCTTCGCCCCGCCGCTGTGGCTGCTGGGGCCGCTGCAAATGCTGCACGCCCTGACCTTTGCCGCCACCTATCTGGCCGGGGTGCAGATCGTCGAGCGGCTGTGTCCGCCTGACAGCCATACGGCGGCCCAGACGTTGAGCTCGGCCCTGTCGGCCGGGGTGCTGATCGGCCTGGCGACCCTGGCGAGCGGCCCCTTGTACGACGCGGTCGGGCTGAAGGCCTATCTAGGCATGGCGGCGCTGGCGATGGTCGGCGGCCTGGTTGGCCTCTGGGTGCGGTCGCAGGACCCGGCCGCGTCGAAGCCCGCTTCAGGCCACGCTTGAGCGGGGCAGGGGGGCCAGGCGACGCGCCATGGCCGAGGCCGCCGTCTTGACCGCTGTGCGGACGGTGCCTTCGCTCTCGCCGTCGGGAATGCGCAACAGGCCGATCGAGGGGGAGTTCAGACTGTCCGGAAGGTCCGCCAGGACCCGGTAGAGGATGTAGCTTCCGGCGTCCTCTTCGGCGTCGGACGCGGCGACGGCCGAGACGCCGGCCGTCGCCAGATCACGCAGGATGTCGGCGACGGGCGCGGTGACCCGCGCGACGCCCGGGCCGGTGCTGTCCAGGCGGCCAGCCTCGCCCAGGCGGCGGTTTTCGGCGCGCATCTGCACGCGGAAGGCCCCGGCATGACTGGTTCGACCGACCAGCAGCAGGGCCGAGCATTCGCCGCGCGCCAACTGTTCGGTGAGCCGCTCGGCCAGGGCGTCGGGCGAGGCGTCGCCGGGCGTCGCGAGCGTGCGCGCTCCAGGCGGATTCCAAGGTTCGCCGGACAGGTCCTCGATCGGATCCCAGGCCCGATAGAAGGGCGACCAGACGCAGATGGCGATGACGGGCCGCCGGTCAGGGCGGCCGCTGGAATCCAGATCCATCAAAGGAGAGAGGCCCCCATTTGCGCCCCCCGGCGCGTCTCTGTGCGAGACGGTGCTGCGAAAAGCGGCATCAGGTCAAGTCCGCGAAGCGCCGAAGTGCGGTGAAGCCGAGGCGCCGGTCAGCCAAGGTCGCCCACGGCCGCGTCCAGCAACATGAAGGCGCGGCCTTCGTCCGTCGCCAGCCGGGCCTGCACGTCGCCGGCGTCTCCACGCTCGGCCTGAAGTTTCAAGCCGTGGGCGAAGGCGCGGACATAGGCTTCGGCGTCGGTGCGCAGGTCGTCGTCGCTCAGCACCCGGCGCGACACGCTGCGGACGGCGGCGGGGGCCACGCGGCGCACGATCTGGCGGGCGCGAGCGGGGTCGTGGCCGGCGAAGGCCTGGGCGGCCTCTTCCACGCGTGGGCGCGGCAGCAGGGCGTTGGGGTCGACCCCCATGCGCCGGATGGCTGCGGTGACGCGCGCCGCCAGGGCGTCGATCTCTTGCGGCGAGCCGATGGCGGCCGTCAACTCCAGCGGTTCTGACGGGTCGGCCTGGGGGGCGGGCGGCTGTTCGGGCTGGACCAGGTCCTGCCAGTCGAGCGACCCGCCCGCGTCCAGCACGGGGTCGGCGGGCGGCGTCTCGATCGGGGCCGGAGCGGCGGGAATGGCCTCGATCCCGGCATCGGGGGCGACAGGGCGCAGACGGCCGCGCAGGCCGAAGCTGGACGTCAGGCTGGACGGCGGCGCCGCTCGCCTGGGTTCGGTCGAGGCCGGGGGCGCGGCCTCGCGCGGAGCCGGGACGGTCGGGCGACGACGCGCTCCGCCGTCGCTGGACACGGCGCCCATCAGGCGAACCGCCTCGGTCAGCATCTCATAGTTCCGGCGCACGCGGTCCTGGAAGCCGGCGTCCAGGGCCTCGGTGTCCTCGGCCGCCTTTCGAGAGGCGGCGGTCAGGGCGTTCAGGCCCTCCTCGACCGTGGCGCGCACGGCGTCGACCCGCGCCCGGGCCTCGTCCGGGAGGCGGGCGGCGCGTTCGTCCATCTCGGCGACAGCCTGTTCGACGGCGCCCAGGATGTCTGTCACTTGGGCCAGGGTGGTCTGCAGGCTTTCGACCAGCTTCTCGCCGGTCATGTCGACCATGTCGGCCGTCTGGGCGACGATGCGGCGGGCGCCGTCGATGCGGGCCTCCGCGGCCTCGTCGGCCTTCTGCGCCGCGTCGAACAGGGACTCGCCCAGACGGTCGGCGCGGATCTGCGCCTGTTCGATCGCGGCCTGGGCGGCGGCGCGTTGCTCGTCGGCGGTGGCCTGCAGGGCCTCCAGCGCACGCCGCGTCTCCTCGACCAGCAGGTCGCGGGATTCGGCGGCCAGGGCCTCGAACCGGTCCAGCGACAGCTTGGTGGCATGGTCGAAGCCGTCGGCTTCGCGTTGCGACATCTCCACCAGGGCCTTGAACTGGTCGACCACGGCATCGACCTGGGCCTTGATGGCGGCGGCGGCATGGTCGCCTTGCCGGTTCAGGTCTTCGGCGGCGGCGCGAGTCTGGGACAGATGATCCAGAAGTTGGGCGCGCTGACTCTCGATCTGGGCCGAGAAGTCCTCCTGGTCGGTGCGCAGGGCGTAGGCGGCCGTGACCAGGGCGGCGCGCTGCTGCCCCAGACCTTCCTCGACCGACTGGATCTGTTCGGCGACGCCGGAACCGGCGGTCTCCAGCCGCAGGGTCTGACGCGCCAGATCGTCGGACGCGGCCCGGGCGGCTTCCTGCGCCTCGTTGGCGGCGGCGGCCAGGTCGGCGGCGCGTGCGGCGAGGGCGGCCTCGGCCTCGCGCAGCTGGGTCTGGGCCAGGTCGGAGGCGTCGGCGACCATGCGCGACTGGCGCTCGACCGTCTCGACCACGGCCGAGGCCTGGCCTTCCAGCTTGCCGCCCAGCACGCCCATCTGTTCGCGCTCGTGCGACAGCTGTTCGGCGAGGCGGCGCGCCGTGCCGCCGGCCAGTTCCGCCGCCTCGTTCAGCAGACTGGATTCCTTGACGAGGGCCTCGCGCAGGGACGCCAGGTCGTCGCGTGCGCGTTCCGCCGACTGGGCTGCGCGGTCGATGTCGTCGCGCAGGGTGTTCAGCACCTGTCCGGCCTGATTGGCGGCCAGGGCGGTCGGGCCGACCAGGGCGTCGGCCATTTCGCGTGCGCGCCGGGTTTCCTGGGCCAGGCCGGCGCCCTGACGCACCGCGTGGGCGAGCAGGATGGACAGGCCGACGGGCGCCAGCAGGATCAGGGCGTAAACCGCCAGGCGCAGGGGATCCAATTCCAACATTCCCGAGCCCAGCTCATAGGCGAACCAGGACGCCAGGCCGCCGACCCACAGGGCCGAGGCCAGGCCGGCGATCAGATAGGCGTTGCCGGCCCCGGCCGTGGCGGGTGTCTTGCCCCCATGCTTGGCCGTTTGGCGGGCCGGAGGCGCTGCGGGCGGGATGGTCGCGGGCGGGGCGTCGGCGGATTCGGCGAAAGGCGACAGGGCGCGCTCGGCCTTCTCGGCCTCGGCGGCGCGCTTCTCGGCCAGGGCCTGCTGCTCGGCCAGGCGGCGGCGCTGGCGCTCGGACATGGGGCGCGGCGGCATGGAGTTGGGTGCGGGTTCGAGAACGGGCTGGAGTTCGGCGGGCGACAGGGACGCTTCGTTCGCGGCCTCGACGGCTTCAGGCGTGGTCGAGGACCCCGTCTCCAGGGAGGCGGGTTCGGACTCGGTCAGGTTGAGCGGCGGCCGATGGCGGGATTTCATGGGCGTCGTTCTCGATCACTAATCGCCAGGCGAAAGGCGGCGAAGGGCGCAGGCGATGGACCCTAACGGCTGGATCGGAAGGCGAAAAGGCTCGTGCGCGGAATAGGTCGCCGATTGACGACGGCGATCAGCGTGATCTGTGGATCAGCAGGAGGCGGGGGCGGTCACTTGGACCTTGGTCGCCGGCTTGTTGTCGCCGCATTCCCGCACCCTTTGGATTTCGCGGTCGGGCTTGGGCGGCGCGTTCAGATCGACGCCGAATTGCGACAACGCCGCTGCGGCGAGCAGGGCGATCAGGCCGGCCAGCATCTCGATCAGGGCTTGCATAATCTCAATATGCCAGAATCCGCTTCGGGCGACAATGCGGCGAAGGCGTGAAGCGTCACCATTGACCCGACTGATGCGAAAATGGAACGATCCGTCCCGGCCGGCGTCTGAACTGAACGGGACGCGCATTCGGCCGTCACCCGAATCAGCCATTGCGGGGGGTATGCGAGCAGACCAGTTCTACGAGGGCAGCCTGCTGGAGACGGCCACCGGGGTGTGGCGGTCGGCGACGGCGCACCGGTTCGCCCCCCTGATGGAGAACAAGGCCTATTTCGACGCCTTGTCCTCGGCCCTGCACAAGGCCGAGCGCTCCATCCTGATTCTGGGCTGGCAGTTCGACCCGCGGACGCGCTTGAATCCCGAGGGCCCGCTGACCGATCAGCGCGCCGAGATCGGCCATCAGTTGAAGGCCCTGGTGCGGCAGAAGCCCGAGCTGGACGTGCGGTTGCTGATCTGGCGCTCGCCGCTGCTGATCGCGGCGACCCAAGGCTTCTATCCGCACAAGGCCCAGCGCTGGTTCCGGCGGCGCATCGTGGAGTTTCGCCTGGACGGTCCCGGCATTCTGGGCGCCTGCCACCATCAGAAGGTGGTGGTGATCGACGACCGCATCGCCTTCTGCGGCGGCGGCGACATCTCGACGGACCGCTGGGACACCGAGGAGCACGCCTCGGGAGATCCGCGCCGCTGCGAGCCGACGGGTATCATTCCGCCCCCTCGGCATGAGGTGATGTGCGTGATGGACGGACCGGCGGCCAAGGTCCTGGGCGACCTGGCGCGTGAGCGCTGGCGGCGGGAGACGGGCGACGTGATCGGCCCCCATCCGGCCGCCGGAGGGGCCGACCCCTGGCCCGACGGAGTGGCGCCGACGCTGACCCAGGTCCAGGTCGGCGTGTCCCGCACCGAGCCTCGCGTGCACGGACGGCCAGAGGTACGCGAGAACGAGGCTCTGCACCTGGAGGCCATCCGGCGCGCGCGGTCGCTCATCTATCTGGAGAACCAGTATTTCACCTCCCCCCTGCTGGCGGCGGCCCTGGCCGAGCGGCTGGCCGAGGAGGACGGGCCTGAGGTGGTCCTGGTCTCGACCGGCCGCAGTCCCAGCTGGTTCGACGGCCTGACCATGGACACCGCCCGGGCCGAGGTCCTGTATCGGCTGGAGCAGGCCGACCGCCATGATCGCTTCACCGCCTTCTATCCGGTGACGGCCGAGGGCGAGCGGATCATTGTCCACGCCAAGATGACGATCATCGACGACAAGCTGCTGCGCATCGGCTCCAGCAATCTGAACAACAGGTCCATGGGGCTGGACACGGAATGCGACGTCTCGGTCGAAGCGACGACCGCCGAACAGGTCGAAGTGATCCGCCGTTTCCGCCATCACTCGCTGGGCCACTTCATCGGCGTTTCGGGCGCCGCCTTCGCCGAGGCGGAGTCCCTGCTGGGATCGGCGGGGCGGGCTATGCAGACCTTCGGTTCGGACCGGATGAAGCTGCTCGGCGCGGCCGAGCCGACGCGGATCGAGCGGATGTTCGCCGAGTGGCAGTTCGGGGACCCGATGTCCGCGTCCGACGCCTGGCGGCCGTGGAAGCGGCTGAACCGCTCGCACCGCACCCGGCCGCGCTCGGAAGGCGGTCAGGCGCCGGGCTGACCGACCTCGAAATCGATGATCAGCGGCAGATGGTCCGACGCCGTCCGCGCCAGGGCCGACATTGACGTCATGGCCCCCGTCACCCGAATTTCGGGGCTGACGAAGCAATGGTCGATGCGAATGGCGGGAAAGCTGGACGGAAAGGTCTTGATCGAGGGCTTGAGCCCCAGGCGCCGCTGGGCGTCGTCCAGCCGCCGCGCCAGGGCGTGATAGGGGCGGGTGATGGAGGTGGCGTTGAAGTCGCCGGTCAGGATGGTCGGCCCCTGGCACATGGGGTCGCCGAGCCAATCGCGGCCGACCAGGGCGGCGGCCTGAAGGCGCTGCTCGCGCGGCACCAGGCCCAGGTGGGTGTTCAACACATTGACCACCACCCCGTCGAAGTCGATCGCCGACCATAGGGCGCCGCGCGGCTCCAGGCCCTTCAGATTGGGCAGGGTGGGCAGGGCGGCGGCGCGGACGAGCCGTTCGGGCCGGTGGGTCAGGATGGCGTCGCCGTAAAGCTCGGCCTCGACCCGCATGGCGGGGTGGAACTGCACGCTCATGGCCAGGCGCTGGGCGATGGCGAAGGCCTGGTCGACCCAGCCGGTGCGGGCGCGGCCGACGTCCAACTCCTGCAGGCAGACGACGTCGGGCTCGTGCTCGGCGATGACGTCGGCGATGCGGTTCACGTCCAGCCGGCGGTCGACGCCGACGCAGCGATGAACGTTGTAGGTCAGAAGTCTCGGCATGGATTCCTTGCCCAGCACACGCAGCGACCGTCGCGCTTCAATGCGGCCGTCGCGAGGTCCCCTGTAACCGGGCTAGATGACAACCAGCTTATCAGGAATCTCATTCACATCAGCGGGCCGAGGCGGAAACCGTTCCGCCAGGACCCGGCCGCACAGGCTGACCGCCTTTTCGAAGCCCTCGACCGGCTGATCCTGGCGCAGGGCGCCCGTCAGGGCGGCCACGGCGTCGGCCCAGACCTCGGGGCTGACGCAGGAATGGATGGCCTCGTCGGCCACCAGCTCGACCTGGTGATCGTCCAGGGCCGCGAAGATCAGCACCCCGGTCCGCGCCTCGGTCAGGTGCAGGCCGTGGGCCAGGAACTGCTGCAGCGCGGCGCGGCGCACCCGGGTCCGCTTCAGCGCGGCGGGCGTCAGCAGGCGCCGGACCGGCGGAATCAGGGTGACGAAGAAGACCGCCAGGAAGATCATGGCCTGAACCAGGGCATAGGCGCCCAGCGCTCGGCCGATCGCGCCCACGCCGCCCGTGTCATGCGCCGCCTGCCAGCCGCCGCCGAACGCCAGCCAGTCGCCGTTGAAGCCGAAGGGGATGAGCCCCAACGGCAGCAGCAACGCCGCCGCCGCCGCCCAGCCCAGGCTGACGTCGCGATAGGAGGACACCTGCCGCGCCACGACGCAGAAGATCTCGCCCGAGGTGTCGGCCTCGGCGCGGGCGATGGCCTGGGCGACGCGCGCATGGTCTTCGTCCGTGAATCGCATCACCACCCTCCCGAGGCGCCGCCGCCGCCGAAGCCGCCGCCGCCACCGCCAAATCCGCCGCCGCCGCCGCCGCCGAAGCCGCCGCCGCCCCAACCGCCGCGTCCCCCGCGACCCTGGTTCCTCAAGGCCTCGCTGGCGGCCCAGATCAGGATGGGGGCCAGGCCGTTCCCCCGACCGCGATGTTTCCGGCCGCCAGCCGCCGCGCGCGCCATGCTGAAGACGATGAAGGCGAAGATCATCAGAATGACGACGGCGGGCAGGACGGGCGTTGTCCGCTCGGGGGCGGCGCTCTTGGCCGCCTCGGCGCGGGCCTGGGCCTCGGCCGGATCGGCGGTCAGCTGGGCGATGATGGCGTCGGTCCCGGCCAGGATGCCCGCCGCATAGTCGCCCTGGCGGAAGGCGGGCAGGATGTCGTTGCGGATGATCAGCGAGGAATAGGCGTCGGTTAGCACGCCCTCGAGCCCATAGCCGACCTCGATCCGCACCTTGCGCTCATTGGGGGCGACGATCAGCAGGGCGCCGCCGTTGTTCGCCTTCTGGCCGATGCCCCAGTGACGGCCCAGTTGATAGCCGTAGTCCTCGATCTCCTGATCCTGCAGCGAGGGCAGGGTGACGACCACCAGCTGGTCGCCGGTCTGCTGCTCCAGGGCCGCCAGCTTGCCGGTCAGGGCCTGTTCCTGTTCGGGCGTCAGCAGTTGGGCATCGTCGACCACCCGACCGGTCAGGGCCGGGAACTGGATATCGGCGGCCAGGGCGGGAAGGCCCGCCAACCACAGGACGAGGCCCAGCAGCAGCGCCGCGATCAGGAGCGGCGCGGGCCGGTCTTTCGCTGCAAGGGCCGAAGGGGTCATGTCAGGCTTACTGCGCCGCCGGAGCGGGAGCCGGAGCCGGAGCCGGAGCCGGAGCCGAGGCCGGGGCTGCGGCGGGCGGGGTCGAACCGGGCGCGGCGCCTGGCGCGGTCGCGGGCGCGCCGCCTCCGGGCTGGGCGCCGGGTACGCCGAGGTTGAAGTTCACGCTCGGGGCGCTCTGGGCCTCGGCGGTGGCGGTGAACAACTGCATGGGCTTGGAGCCGCTCTGCAGCGTCTTGGCCCAGATCACCGTCGGGAAGGTGCGCAGGCTGGTGTTGTAGTCCCGCACGGCTTCGTTGTAGTCGCGGCGCGCCACGGCGATGCGGTTCTCAGTGCCTTCCAGCTGCGATTGCAGGGTCAGGAAGTTCTGATTGGCCTGCAGTTGGGGATAGGCCTCGACCGTGACGAGCAGCCGCGACAAGGCCGACGACAGCTCGCCTTGAGCTTGTTGGTATTGCTGGAAGGCGGCGGCGTCGCCCAGTTTGGAGGCGTCGATGTTGACGCTGGTGGCCTTGGCGCGGGCCTCGATCACCTGGGTCAGGGTGGTGCGTTCCTGAATGGCCGCGGCCTGGACGGTGGCGACCAGGTTCGGCACCAGGTCCGAGCGGCGCTGATACTGGCTCTGGACGTCAGCCCAGGCGGCCTGGGCCCGCTCTTCCTTGGTCGGAATGGTGTTGTAGCCGCAAGCCCCCACGGCCGGGGTCAGGACGACGACGGCGGCGACAGCCGCGATGCGGGGCGAGAAACCAGCCATGAAAGTCCTCCGAGCGGTCGTCAGGACCGCTGATCCGCTAAAGACTATCGGAGCCGAAAGGCTCCGCTTCAAGGCTGGAATTTTCAGAGAATGATCCCCCTTCCCCCTCGATGGGGGAAGGGCAGGGGATGGGGGTGAGGGCGGGACGCTTCAGGGAGTGGTGCACGAGGCGCGCCGGGCATCTCCGCCGCCCCATGGGATGTCGCCTGCCTGCACCCACCCAACCCTCCCCCATCGGGGGGAGGGCTAGCAATTTCAGCCGCCCAGGTCTTCCGGCTCCACGCCCGCCGCGCGGCAGGCGGCGGTGTAGGTGTTGGCCAGCAGGCAGGCGATGGTCATGGGACCGACGCCGCCGGGGACGGGGGTGATGCGGCCCGCGACCTCGACGGCTTCGTCGAAGGCCACGTCGCCGACCACGCGGGTCTTGCCCTCGGCCGCCTTGACCGGATCGCGCGAGGGGACGCGGTTGATGCCCACGTCGATGACGGTGGCGCCCGGCTTGATCCAGTCGCCCTTGATCATCTCGGGACGGCCGACGGCGGCGACCAGGATGTCGGCGGTGCGGCACAGGGCGGGCAGGTCGCGGGTGCGAGAGTGGGCCACGGTGACGGTGCAGCTTTCGCCGATCAGCAGCTGGGCCATAGGCTTGCCGACGATGTTGGAGCGGCCGACGATGACGGCGTTCAAGCCCGACAGGTCGCCCAACTGGTCCTTCAGCAGCATCAGACAGCCCAGCGGCGTGCAAGGCACCAGGCCCGGCAGGCCGACGGCCAGGCGCCCGGCGTTGACCACGTGGAAGCCGTCCACGTCCTTGTCCGGCGAGATGGCGTCCAGCACGGCGGTCGAATCGATGTGCCTGGGCAGGGGCAGCTGGACCAGGATGCCGTGGATGCCCTTGTCGGCGTTCAACTGGGCGATCAGGGCCAGAAGTTCGTCCTGGGTCGTGGTGTCGGGCAGGCGATGGGTGTCCGACCGCATCCCGGCCTTCAGCGTCGTCTCGCCCTTGTTGCGGACATACAGCTGGCTGGCGGGGTCTTCGCCGACGATGACGACGGCCAGGCCGGGCTTGAGGCCGTGCGCCTTTTCCAGCCGCGCGGCGGCTTCTGCCACGCGCGTCACCAGGGTCTGCGAGAAGGCCTTGCCGTCGATCAGGGTCGCGCGGGCGGGTTCGGCAGCCATGGCGGCCTCCATTATCCGGAACTGGAAAGCGTGGCCGCGATTTACAGCCGCCGTGCTTCGGCGTCTATGATGGACGCCTAGAAAGAGGTTTTTCATGCGCCACTCCCTGTTCTTCGCGGCCAGCGCGATCGCCCTGCTTACTGCGGGGGCAACTGTGGCGCAGTCGGCGGTCGATGCCCGGCTGGGCGAGGAGGTTCGCGGCCGTCTGGAGGAGAACGACGCCCGCACCCGGGGCGAGAACGCCTATCGCTACGACGACTATCGGGTGCAGTTGCGCGCGGGCCAGCGGCTTCAGGCGGAGCTGAGGTCCGACGACTTCGACGCCTATCTTGAGGTTTTTGCCGAAGGGGAGACGGCGCGCGCGGCCCTGGCCAGCGACGACGACGCGGCGGGCGAGTTGAACGCGCGCTTGCGGTTCACGGCGCCCCAGGCCGGGCGCTACATCGTGCGCGCCCGCACCTTTGCCGGGCTGGAGACCGGCGACTACGTCCTGGCGCTGAGCGAGCGGCCGGCCGTGCGCGCGCCGCGGCCGGGCCGGATCGCCATCGGCCGTGACGTGACGGGGCGGCTGACCTCCAACGACGCCGAGGACGACGACGGACGGGTCTATGACGCCTACGCCTTCCGCGCGGCGGCGGGCGAGCGGGTGGCCATCCGGCTGGATTCCGACGATTTCGACGCCGTGCTGCGCGTCGGCCGCATGGTCGGCGGCTCCTTCGTGCAGCTCGCCGAGAACGACGACGGCGGGAACAGCGGATTGAACGCCCGCCTGATCTTCACGGCGCCCGAAGCGGGAGAATATGTCGTACAGGCGACCGCCTACAGCGACGGGGCCGAGGGCGGCTATCGCCTGTCGCTGGAGCAGGGCCCGCCGCCGCCTGAAACCAGGCCCGCCGTCATCGGCGAGGAGATTCGCGGACGCCTGACCGACGCCAGCAGGGTCAGCGATTCCGGCGCTCCGTCGGACCTCTACCGCTTCACCGGCCGCGAAGGACAGCGGGTGGCCATCAGCCTGAACGCCGACCGCTTCGACACCTACCTCGAACTGTTCGACGCCAACCACAACAGCCTGGCGACCGACGATGACAGCGGCGGCGACCTGAACGCCCGCCTGACCTACGTCCTGCCTCAGGACGGCGATTACCTGGTCGAGGCGCGCGCCTTTTCCAGCGGCGAGGGCGCCTATACGCTGAAGATCGAGGAGGTCGCGCCGCCGCCGCCGCCTGCCGCCATCGCCTTCGGCCAGACGGTCGATGGGGAACTCGCCGACGGCGACGCCACGGATGACGAGGGCCGGCTTTACGACGCCTATGGCTTTAGCGGGACCGAGGGGCAGCGCGTCCAGGCCGTCATGCGCTCCGGCGATTTCGACGCCTATCTGCAGATCGGCGCGGCGGGCGATGGGTTCTCCGTCCTGGCCAGCGACGACGACGGCCTGGGGCAGGGAACGGACGCCCGCCTGACGTTCACCCTGCCGTCGACGGGAGACTATGTCCTGCGAGCGCGCCCCTGGGCGCGCGACAGCCAGGGCTTGTATTCTCTGGAATTCATCGATCTGGGCGGCGAGCCGACGCCGGGCAGCCTGCTGGTCGGGTCCACCGCGCGCGGGACCCTGTCCGAGCGGGACGCCATCACGGACGACGGAATTTATTACGACGCCTATCGCTTCCGGGCCAAGGCCGAGGAGAAGCTGCGTTTCACCATGATCGCCCCCAGTTTCGACGCCCTGGTCGAGGTCGGCGAGGAGCGGGACGGGGAGTTCGTCAGCCTGGCCCAGGACGACGACGGCCTCTCCGACACCCATGCCCGCCTGAACTGGACCGCGCCGCGCGACGGCCTCTATGTCGTGCGTGCCCGCAGCTATGGGCCGAACGCGACCGGCGACTATGTGCTGATGGTGGAGCGCCAGCCCTGAGCGACGCGGCAGACAGCACCGCAGCCCTGATCCTCGGCCGCAAGGACCAGCATCTCGATGTCGTCCTGGCCGGCGGCGGACGACACGCCCTGTCGGCGGGCTTCGACGACTGGCGTTTCGTGCACGAGGCCCTGCCGGACCTGGACCACGCCAGCATCGACCTGGGCGTCGACTTCCTGGGGCGGCGGCTCAAGGCGCCCTTTCTGATCAGCGCCATGACCGGCGGCCCGGCCCGGGCCGAGGCGATCAACGCCCGCCTGGCCGAGGCGGCCCAGCACCTGGGCATCGCCCTGGCGGTCGGGTCGCAGCGCGCCGCCCTCGAGGGCGGGGCGACCGGCGGCCTGGACGCCGGCCTGCGGCGCAGGGCGCCGGACACGCCGATCCTGGCCAATATCGGCGCCGCCCAGCTGACGCGCGGCTTCGGCCGGGACGAGGCGCTGCGCGCGATGGAGATGATCGGCGCCGACGCCCTGGTCGTTCACCTGAATCCTCTGCAGGAGGCCTGCCAGCCCGAGGGCGACCGCGACTGGTGGGGCGTGGGCGCCGCGCTCCAGGCCCTGATCCGCGACCTCGACGCGCCGGTCATCGTCAAGGAGACGGGGGCGGGCATCTCCGCCGTGACGGCCCAGCGCCTGATCGCCATGGGCGCGGCGGGCGTCGACGTCGCTGGGGCCGGGGGCGCCAACTGGGGGCTGATCGAGGGCGAGCGGGCGACTGATCCGGCCGACAAGGCCCACGCCCTGGCCTTCGCCGACTGGGGCATTCCCACCGCCCGCGCCGTGGCCGAGGCGCGCAACGCCCTGCCGGACGCCCTGCTGATCGGTTCGGGCGGCGTGCGCGACGGCGTGGACGCGGCCAAGGCCATTCGCCTGGGCGCCGACCTGGTCGGCATGGCCTCCGGCGTGATCCAGGCGGCGACGGTGTCGACCGAGGCGGTCATCGACCGCTTCCAGCTGGCGATCCGCCAACTGCGCACGACGTGTTTTTGCGTGAACGCCGCGAATTTAGCGGCGCTTAAACGAGTTCCGTTGCTTCCTGCCAAATGAACTGGGCATTTCCGCCCCTTACGATTCGCGCCGCACTTTTGAGGAGATTCCCATGCGCGCCTTGCTGATGACGTCGGTCCTGACGGCGGCCCTGGCCGTGGCCGGCGGTGCCGCCGCCCAGAGCACCCTCCGGCCGGGGCAGACCGTCACCGGAAACTTCAGCGGCAAGGACGCCCGCATGGACGACGGGTCGCACTACCGCTGCTACGTCGTCCAGACGCAGCAGAACCAAGTCTATACCGTCACCATGCGGTCGTCGGACTTCGACGCCTATCTGATGGCCGGCCCCGGCGCCGACTGCGACGACACCACGGTCAGCAATGACGACGGCCCCGACATGGGCACGGATTCCCAGCTGCGCTTCACCTCGACGGGCGGACTGTGGGTCATTCGCGCCAACACCCTGAGCGAGGGCGAGACGGGCTCCTTCCAGCTCAGCGTGTCCGCGGGTCAGCAGCTGCGTCCGACCACCCAGGTCCTGCCGATCTCGGTCGGGGAGGGCCGTCAGGGGCGGCTGGAGTTCAGCGACCGCCAGGCCAGCGACGGCTCCTTCTACGACTGCTACGCCCTGACCGTCAGCCGCGCCGGCCGCGTCGCCGTGCGCATGGATGCGGCGGGGTTCGACGCGTACCTCTCGCTGCATGAAGGACCTCAGTGCGACGGAGACAGCCTGGCCTCCGACGATGACAGCGGCGGTGGCACCAGCGCCATGATCACCCAGGACCTGCGTCCGGGCGCATATTCCTTCCGCGCCAACAGCCTGAGCGCCGCTCAGGAAGGCGACTACACCGTCACCGTCACCACCATGCGCTGACAAGGAAAAGGCTCCGGCTTCGCCGGGGCCTTTTTCAATAGAAGATGCTGTCAGGGGCGGCGGGCGGCGCTTTCGACAGGGCGGACTGACGCGCCTCGCGTTCGGCGGCGTAGTCCGGCCGGGGCGCATCGAAGCCGAAGTTGTAGTCGTTCCGGTCCAAGGTCGGCGCCGGAGGCCGGGCCGGCGGGGGCTCCAGCGGAACGGCCACGATGATCGAAGTCGGCGCGGGCAGGGGCGGATACCATTCCAGCCAGGCGCTTTCGACCGGCAGGTCTGACGCCGCCGGTCCCTTCAGCCTTTCGGGATCGTGGTGATAGCCGTTCCGTAATTCGCCGACCGAGAGGATTGGGCCCGGCCGCAGATTCGGCTCGCGCGGGGGGACCACCTCGATGGCGATGGTCGGGCCCGCCTGGCGTTCGCCGTGGGCCGCCGAAGTAGAGTTCCAGGCCGCCCACCCCGCCGCGCCCAGTCCGGTCAGGGTCAGGGCGGCGGCGGTCAGCAATGCGGCGGTCAGCAATGCGGCGCTCTTGGCCATCGGCGGCGTCCTGCTTTCGTGCTGAGACGAAAGCGATCGAGCCGCCGAAGGGTTCAGGCCGAGGGCAGCAGATCACCCGCGAAGGCGCGGTAACGGCCCGCGCGCACGCCTTCGGTCGCCCGGGCGATGTCCGGGGCGAAGTAGCGGTCTTCGGCATAGGGCTCGGCCGCCTCGCGCACGATGGCGTAAACGGCCTCCAACTCCTTCGACGAAGTCAGCGGACGACGGAAGTCGATTCCTTGCGCCGCTGCCAGAAGCTCGATTCCCACCACGGTCGCCGTGTTGGCGGCCATGTCCAGCAGGCGGCGGGCGCCGTGGGTGGCCATGGACACGTGGTCTTCCTGATTGGCGCTGGTCGGCACGGTGTCGATGACGCAGGGGTGGGCGACCATGCGGTTCTCGGCCACCAGGGCCGCCGCCGTCACCTGGGCGATCATGAAGCCCGAGTTCACGCCGCTGTCCTTGACCAGGAAGGCGGGCAGGTCGGTCATCTTGGGATCGACGAGGATGGAGGTGCGGCGTTCAGAGATATTGCCGATCTCGCACAGGACCATGGCGATCTGATCTGCTGCATAAGCAACGGGTTCTGCGTGGAAGTTGCCGCCCGAGATGACGTCACCGTCCTCGATGAAGACCAGCGGATTGTCGGTCACGGCGTTGGCCTCGCGCTCAAGCATGGCGGCGGCGTTGCGCAGCACGTCCAGCGTCGCGCCCATGACCTGCGGCTGGCAGCGCAGCGAGTAGGGGTCCTGCACCTTGGCGCAGTCGTGGCGGTGGCTGTCGCGGATGGCGCTGCCGGTCAGCAGTTCGCGCAGGCGACGGGCCACGTCGATCTGACCCGGCTGGCCGCGCAGGGCGTGGATGCGGGGATCGAACGGCGCGTCCGAGCCCAGCAGGGCGTCGACCGACAGGCCGCCGGCGGCGATGGCGGCGGCGAAGACGTCTTCGGCCGCGAACAGGCCGGTCAGGGCCAGGGCCGTCGAGCACTGGGTGCCGTTCAGCAGGGCCAGACCTTCCTTGGGGCCCAGGACGACCGGCTTCAGCCCGGTCTTGGCCAGGGCCGAAACGGCGTCCAGCGTCTGACCTTGCCAGCGGGCCTCGCCGACGCCGATCAGGACGCAGCTCATGTGGGCCAGGGGGGCCAGATCGCCCGAGGCGCCGACCGAGCCCTTGGCCGGGATCAGCGGCAGGACTTCGGCGTTGACCATGCCGATCAGGGCCTCCAGCGTGTGACGCCGCACGCCCGAAGCGCCCTTCGACAGGCTGGCGATCTTCAGCACCATCAGCAGGCGGGTGACGTTCTCGTCCAGCGGCGCGCCGACGCCGCAGGCGTGGCTGAGCACCAGGTTCTTCTGAAGGGTTTCAAGGTCTTCTGAGGCGATGCTCGTGTTGGCCAGTAGGCCGAAGCCGGTGTTGATGCCGTAAACCGTGCGGCCCTCGGCCAGGATGGCGGCGACGACCGCGGCGCCCTTCTCGACATTGGCCCAGGCGGCGTCGGTCAGGCTGACCGTGACCGGGCCGCTCAGGGCGGCGCGAAGCTGGGCGAGGGTGAGCGGCGCGGCGCCGATTTCAATGGTGGTGGTCATAAGCTTACAGGTCCAGCGAGGGCAGGTTCAGGCCGTGTTCGCGCGCGGCGTCCTTGGCGATTTCGTATCCGGCGTCGGCGTGGCGCATGACGCCGGTGGCCGGGTCGTTCCACAGGACCCGCTCCAGACGCTTGGCGGCTTCCTCGGTGCCGTCGGCGACGATGACGACGCCCGAGTGCTGGCTATAGCCCATGCCGACCCCGCCGCCGTGGTGCAGCGACACCCACGACGCACCCGACGCCGTGTTCAGCAGGGCGTTCAGCAGCGGCCAGTCGGACACGGCGTCCGAGCCGTCCATCATGGCCTCGGTCTCGCGGTTCGGGCTGGCGACCGAGCCGCTGTCCAGATGGTCGCGGCCGATGACGATGGGGGCGCTCAGTTCGCCCGAGGCCACCATCTCGTTGAACATCAGGCCTGCGCGGTGACGGTCGCCCAGGCCGATCCAGCAGATGCGCGCCGGCAGGCCCTGGAAGGCGATGCGCTCGCCCGCCATGTCCAGCCAGCGGTCCAGGCCGGCGTTGTCGGGGAAGAGCTTCTTCATCGCCTCATCCGTCTTGCGGATATCCTCGGGATCGCCCGACAGGGCGGCCCAGCGGAACGGGCCGATGCCGCGGCAGAACAGCGGACGGATATAGGCGGGGACGAAGCCGGGGAAGTCGAAGGCGTTGGTCACGCCCTCGTCGAAGGCGACCTGACGGATGTTGTTGCCGTAGTCGACGGTGGGGATGCCCATGGCGTGGAAGTCGAGCATGGCCTGAACGTGGACGGCCATGGATTTCCGCGCGGCGGCCTCGACGGCGGCGGGGTCGCTGACGCGCTTCTCCTCCCACTCGGCGACGGTCCAGCCCGAGGGCAGGTAGCCGTTGACCGGGTCGTGGGCGCTGGTCTGGTCGGTCACCAGATCGGGACGCACGCCGCGCTTGACCATTTCAGGCAGAAGATCAGCTGCATTGCCCAACAGACCGATCGACAAGGGTTTCTTGTTCTTGAACGACTGCTCCAGAAGGGCCAGGGCCTCGTCCAGGGTCTCGGCCATGACGTCGACGTAGCGGGTGCGCAGGCGGAACTCGATGCGGCTGCGCTGGCACTCGATGGTGATGCACGAGGCGCCGGCCATGGTCGCGGCCAGAGGCTGGGCGCCGCCCATGCCGCCCAGGCCCGCCGTCAGAATCCACTTGCCCGACCAGTCGCCGCCATAGTGCTGCCGACCCGCCTCCATGAAGGTTTCATAGGTGCCCTGAACGATGCCCTGGGTGCCGATGTAGATCCACGAGCCGGCGGTCATCTGGCCGTACATGGCCAGCCCCTTCTTATCGAGCTCGTTGAAATGCTCCCAGGTCGCCCACTTGGGCACCAGGTTGGAGTTGGCGATCAGCACGCGCGGGGCGTCGGCATGGGTGCGGAACACGCCGACCGGCTTGCCCGACTGCACCAGCAGGGTCTCGTCGGCTTCCAGCTTCTGCAACTGCTCCACGATGACATCGAAAGCCTGCCAGTTGCGGGCCGCCTTGCCGATGCCGCCATAGACGACCAGGTCCTCAGGACGCTCGGCCACCTCGGGGTCGAGGTTGTTCATCAGCATCCGCATGGCGGCTTCGGCCGCCCAGGTCTTGGCGGTCTTTTCAGACCCGCGCGGGCTGCGGATGATGCGGGTGTTGGGCGTGGCGCTCATCGATTCCTCCATGCGGCCCCGTATGCAGTTTGGGCCGTCTATGGGGGGCAGTGTTATGTCTAGACATTAACGCGCGCAAGGGGCAGTTTCGCGTCATGGATCAGGAGCCGCTTCATCGCCGCATCGCGGGCGACATCGAGCGCCGCATCGCCTCGGGCGAGTGGCGGCCGGGCTTCCGCATCCCGACCGAGGCCGAGCTGACGGCGGAATACGGTTGCGCCCGCATGACGGTGTCGCGCGCCATGTCGGACCTGTCGGCGCGCGGACTGGTGGTGCGTCGCCGCCGCGCCGGGACCGTGGTGGCCCATCCGCCGGTCCATTCGTCGGCCCTGGTCTCCATCCCCGGCATCCAGTCGGAGGTCGAGGGCAGGGGGCTGGCCTATTCCCACCGCCTGCTGGGCCGGATCGTCCGCCCCGCGCGCGCCGACGAGGGACTGGGCGAGCGGGTGATCGAGCTGGAGACGCTGCATCTGGCCGACGACCTGCCCTTCGTTTTCGAGCGCCGCCTGATCTCGCTGAGCGCCGCCCCCGAAGCGGAGGCCGCCGATTTCACCGCCCAGCCGCCGGGCGGCTGGCTGCTGGCCCACATGCCCTGGACCGAGGCCGAGCATCGCATCTCGGCCGTCGGCGCCGACCACGAGACGGCGGCGGGGTTGGGTCTGGCCGATGGCGCGCCCTGCCTGCGGCTGGAACGCCGCACCTGGCGCGACGGCCAGGGCGTGACCTGGGCCTCACAGATTTTCCCCGGCGCGGCCTATGATCTGGTCGCGCGCTTTTCCCCGACCAAAGGATGACCCCGATGAGCCAACCGTCTGAAGCCCTGGGGTGGCGCTCTGTGGCGGATCTGGTGGGCCACCATCCCGACGCCCCCGTCGCCTTGATCGGCGCGCCGCTGAATGAGCGGTCGCTGACGCCGGGTCGGTGCGACCTGGGCCCCAAGACTCTGCGCGCCGTCCTGCCGCGCCTGTCGACCTATGACGTCGAGACGGGGCTGGAGCTGGAGATCAAGGTCCACGACGCCGGCGACGTGGCGCTGAAGGCCGTCTCGCCTTTCGATTCCTTTGAGCCTGTACGCGACGCCGTTGCGGCTCAGGCGCATCGCGCCCTGACCATTCTCGTCGGCGGCAACAACGCCATCACCCGTCCGGGCGTCCACGCCCTCGGTCTGGATCGCGTCGGCGTGCTGACGCTGGACGCCCATTTCGACCTGCGTGACACGGATCAGGGCCTGACCAACGGCAACCCGATCCAGGCCCTGCTGGACGACGGCATGGACGGCCGGCGCATCAGCCAGGTCGGCCTCGCCCCCTTCGCCAACACCCGCCGCGCGCACCAGAAAGCTGAAGCGGCCGGGATCAGCGTCCGTACGGCGCGCGAGTGCCGTCAGCGCGGTCTGGAAAGCGTCGTGGTCGAGGAACTGGAGCGCCTGTCGTCGCTGTGCGACGTCATCTACGTCGACTTCGACATCGATGTCATCGACCGCAGCCAGTGGCCCGCCAGTCCCGGCGCGCGCCCCGGCGGGGTCTCGGTGCACGACTTTTTCGACGCCGCCCGCGCCATTGGGGCCTGTCCCAAGGTGCGCGCCGTTGACCTGACCGAATACGACCCGTCGCTGGAAGTCGGCGACCTCGGCTCCCTGACCGCCGGGCGCTGGTTCTGCGAAATCCTGGCTGGAGTGGCCGCGCGATGATCACGATGTTTTTCCCTTCTCCCCTCGTGGGAGAAGGTGGGCCGCGCAGCGGCTCGGATGAGGGGGCTGCCAGCCTCTCGTGCTTCATTGGCCAATCATCCCTCTCGCTTCGTGAGCCACCTTCTCCCACGAGGGGAGAAGGCTCATGATCTACGACCGCCTCATCACCGATTGCCACGTCGCCACCATGACCGAGGGCGGTGCCCCCTATGGCGCGATCGAGGACGCCGCCATCCTGATCAAGGACGGGCGCATCGCCTGGGTCGGGCCGCGTGCCGATCTGCCTGTGCATAAGGCTGTGGAAACCGAAAGTTTGGGCGGCCGCTGGGTCACGCCAGGTCTGATCGACTGCCACACCCATCTGGTCTTCGGCGGGGACCGCTCGGGCGAGTTCGAGCGGCGACTGGAGGGCGCGACCTATGAAGAGATCGCGCGCGCCGGGGGCGGCATTGTCTCTTCGGTCAAGGCGACGCGCGAGGAGACGGAGGATCAGCTCTACGCCTCGGCTTGCAAACGTCTGGAGGGGCTGAAGGCCACCGGCGTCACCACGGTCGAGATCAAGTCCGGCTATGGCCTGGACCACGACGGCGAGCTGAAGATGCTGCGTGTCGCCCGGCGGATCGGGCGCGAGGCCGGGGTGCGGGTCCGCACCTCCTATCTGGGCCTGCACGCCGTGCCGCCCGAGCATAGGGCCGACCGCGCCGCCTATGTGGATAAGGCTGTGGATGACATCCTGCCCGCCGCCCACGCCGAGGGTCTGGTCGACATGGTCGACGCCTATTGCGAACCCATCGCCTTCTCGGTCGAGGAGGTCAGCCGCCTGTTCGACAAGGCCGAGGAACTGGGATTGCCGGTCAAGCTGCACGCCGACCAGCTGTCGAACGGCGGCGGCGCGGCGCTGGCCGCCCGCTATCACGCCCTGTCGGCCGACCATATCGAGCACACGACCGAGGCGGGCGTGAAAACCATGGCCGAGGCGGGCGTGACAGCGGTCCTGCTGCCCGGCGCCTTCCTGATGCTGCGCGAGACGCAACTTCCGCCGGTCGCCTTGTTGCGTCAGCATGGCGTGGCCATGGCGGTGGCGACGGACTGCAACCCCGGCACTTCGCCGCTGACCTCCATGACGGCGGCGATCAACCTGGCCTGCGTCCAGTTCCGCCTGACGCCGGAAGAGGCCTTGGCGGGCGCCACGCGGAACGCGGCCCGCGCGCTGGGCCTGCAGGACGAGATCGGCACGGTCGAGGCGGGCAAGGCCGCCGATCTCGCCGTCTGGGATATCAGCCGCCCCGCCGAACTGGCTTACTGGCTGGGCAAGCCGATGCTGCATCGCCGCTATCTGGCGGGACGCGCGGCCTAGGACTAGCGTGGCTCCCTCGATCGGGGAGGGAGCGAGCATGGCGGAAACACGGGCGGACGTCGTTATTCTGGGCGGCGGGCACAACGGACTGGTCTGCGCCTTCTACCTGGCGCGGGCCGGGCTGAAGGTGACGGTGCTGGAGCGGCGGGGCGTCGTCGGCGGCGCGGCGGTGACGGAGGAGTTCCATCCCGGGTTCCGCAACTCGACCGCCAGCTACACCGTCAGCCTGCTGAACCCGCGGGTGATCGCCGACATGGAGCTGCCGCGCCACGGCCTGCGGGTGGTCGAGCGGCGAGTCGCCAACTTCCTGCCTCTGGAAGATGGGCGCTACTTCCTGGCCGGCGAGGGCCGGACCCAGGCCGAGGTCGCCAGATTCTCGACCCGCGACGCTGAACGCTTGCCCGACTATGAGGCGCGGCTCGAGACGGTGGCCGCCATCCTGCGCGACTTGATCCTGACCACGCCGCCTAACGTCGTCGAGGGCGGCTGGCTGGCGGCCTTGCCGGAGATGCTGAAGGCGGCGTCGCTGGGGCGGCGGGTTTCGGGGCTGGGCATGACCGCGCAGCGCGACCTGCTGGACCTGTTCGCCAAATCGGCGGGCGACTGGCTGGACGGCTGGTTCGAGAGCGATCCGATCAAGGCGCTGTTCGGCTTCGACAGCGTCGTCGGCAACTACGCCAGCCCCTATACGCCCGGCTCGGCCTATGTGCTGCTGCACCACGTCTTCGGCGAGGTGAACGGCAAGAAGGGCGCCTGGGGCCACGCCATCGGCGGCATGGGGGCCATCACCCAGGCCATGGCCGCCGCCTGCGCCGAGCAGGGCGTCGACGTCCGGCTGGACGCGCCTGTCGCTGAGGTGCTGACCGAAAAGGGCAGGGCGGTCGGCGCTGTGACCGAGGCGGGCGATGTGGTCCGCGCCCGCGCCGTCGTGTCCAACCTGCATCCGCGCCTGTTGTTCGACCGGCTGGTCGATCCCGGCGTGGTCCCTGCGGACTTCACCGAGGGGATGAGCCGCTACGCCTCGGGCTCGGGCACCTTCCGCATGAATGTGGCCTTGTCCGAGCTGCCGCGCTTCACCGCCTTGCCCGAGCGGGGCGACCACCTTACGGCGGGCATCATCATCGCGCCGACGCTGGCCTACATGGACCGCGCCCACGCCGAGGCGCGGCTGAACGGCTGGTCGTCCAAGCCCATCGTCGAGATGCTGATCCCCTCGACCCTGGACGACCGTCTGGCGCCGGAGGGCCAGCACGTCGCCAGCCTGTTCTGCCAGCACGTTTCGCCCGATCTGGCGGACGAGCATCGCGACACGGTGGCCGATCTGATGATCGACACGGTCGACGCCCATGCGCCGGGCTTCAAGGCCTCGGTGGTGGGGCGGCTGTCGCTGGGGCCGCGCGATCTAGAGCGGCGGTTCGGTCTGATCGGCGGTGACATCTTCCACGGGCGGCTGACGCTGGATCAGCTGTTCAGCGCGCGGCCCGTTCTAGGCCACGCCGATCACCGGATGCCGGTCCCCGGCCTCTACCTGTGCGGGTCGGGCGCTCACCCCGGCGGCGGCGTGACGGGAGCCCCGGGGCACAACGCGGCCCAGGCGGTCCTGAGGGATCTCAAAAGGCGTTAATCTCGTCAGGGTTGTGACGAGGACGAAATTCAATCTAGTGTTGCTTCGCTTGTTCGGGGGAGCAACCTATGGATGTGGAAGAATTCATCTCGCGATGGTCGACGGCGACGATCAGCGAGCGGTCGCACTATCAAACCTTCATCAGTCAACTCTGCGCCCTGATCGGCGTGCCGGCGCCGGACGAGGAAAGGGTCGGCGACCTGGATTACTGCTTCGAGCGGCCGGTGCGCTTTGTCCACGAGGACGGAAGCAGTCAGTCAGGCGCCATAGACTGCTATCGGCGCGGCGCCTTTGTGCTCGAGGCCAAGCAGTCGAGGAAACGGGGGGCGGGCGGCGACCTGGATCCCCTGCCGCACCTGGCTTTGTTGGCGGGGCGCGGGCGCAAGCGGGTTCAGCCCTGTGGCGGCGCTCTTGAGCGCATCATGCTCAACGCCAAGCGGCAGGCTGAGAACTACGCCAAGGCGCTGGACGAATGGCCGCCGTTCATCGTGGTGGTCGATGTCGGTCGTTCGATCGACCTCTGGGCGGACTTCAATCGCCAGGGCAAGGGTTACGCCCCCTTTCCCGACCGCGCCCGCTATCGCATCGGGATGAACGACCTGCGCGACGCCGCCGTGCGTCAGCGTCTGCGTTCCGTCTGGGCGGACGCCATGAGCCTGGATCCCGCCGCCCACGTGGCCGAGGTGACGACCGACATCGCCGAGCGTCTGGCCTGGCTGGTGCGGTCGATCAGCAGCCGGATTCCCAAGGACGAGAACGGCCGCGCCGATCCGGTCGCCAAGGCCGCAAGAGCCAGCCGAACGGCGCTGTTCATCATGCAGTGCATCTTCGCCATGTTCGCTGATAGCGTGAACTTGATCGAGAAGCGGGGTTTTCTGCGGTTCCTCGAGAGCTACCGGGGCGCGGCCGACCGTTTTCACCTGGGGGCGGACGACTTCTTTCGACGCATGGACCAGGGCGGCCATTGCGCCGCCATTCGCCAGGATCTCAAGCGTTTCAATGGCGGGCTGTTTCAGCATTCGGCGGCCCTGCCGATCACCGAAGCGGAACTCGAGGCACTGATCGCGGCTGCCCAGCGCGACTGGGCCTCGGTCGAACCGGCGATCTTCGGGGCCCTTCTGGAGCAGGCGCTCGATCCGGCCGAGCGCGTTGAACTGGGGGCCCACTATACGCCCAAAGCCTATGTCCGGCGGCTCGTGGAAGCGACGGTCATGGAGCCACTGCGCGCCGATTGGGAGGCGCATGAGGCCGATGCCCTGGGCGCTTATCTGCGCGGCGAAGTGCTGGGCGCGCGCGGGATCGTCCGCCAGTTCCACACGACCCTGTGCAAGACGCAGGTGCTGGATCCTGCCTGCGGCACAGGCAATTTTCTCTATGTCGCCATGGACATGATGAAGGATCTCGAAAGTGAAATCCTGACGTCCCTGGCTGATCTGGGCGAAGGCCAGGCAGCGCTGGGCCTAGACGGCCACACGGTCACTCCTGAACAGTTCTGGGGCCTCGAGAAGAACGAGTATGCGGTCTGGATCGCCGAAATGGTGATGTGGATCGGCTATCTCCAGTGGCATTTCCGGACGTGGCGCAACGCCATGCCGTCCGAGCCCATCCTGCGCAATTTTCATCGCATCCATCAGGTCGATGCGCTGATCACCAGCGATCGGGAAGAGATCCGACGCGACGCCGTCGGTCGTCCCCTGACCCGCGTACGGACGATGCGAAGGGGCCCGGCGGGCGTCGATCCGCTTGGCCCGCGTCATGAGGAACGCGAGGTGGTGCGCCTGATCGATCCGCGCCCGACGGCGTGGCCCGCGGCGGACTTCATCATCGGCAATCCGCCCTTCATCGGCGGAAAGGACCTGAGGGCCGAACTGGGCGACGGCTA
This sequence comes from Brevundimonas naejangsanensis, assembly GCF_003627995.1. Lineage (NCBI taxonomy): Bacteria > Pseudomonadati > Pseudomonadota > Alphaproteobacteria > Caulobacterales > Caulobacteraceae > Brevundimonas > Brevundimonas naejangsanensis. The sequence goes on from NZ_CP032707.1 coordinate 2,448,328, forward strand.
TGTCGACGCCCTGTGGCAGGTGCGCCAGGGGCGCTTCCGCTCGGCCGATCTGGTCGCGGCCTGGTGGGATCGCGCGGCCGAAATTCTGACCGCCAAGGGGAGTCGGTTGCGTCGGTTCGGCTTCATCACCACCAACTCCATCAACCAGACCTTCTCCCGCCGTGTGCTCGAGCACCACCTGAACGGCGAGCCGCCGATGCGCCTGACCTTCGCCATTCCCGACCATCCGTGGATCAAGGGCGTCGGCCGCGCCGACGTGCGGATCGCCATGACGGTGGCGGAGCGGGGGCGGCCCGATGGTCAGGGACGACTGCTGACCGTGATCGAAGAACGCGAGGCCGAGGCGGAAACGCCGGACATCGTCTTTCGCGAACGACGGGGCGTGATTGGTCCTGACCTGACCCTGGGCCTTTCCCTCAACGCGCCGAAGGCGCTGAAAGCCAATGCCTTGCTCTGCTCGGCGGGCGTCAAGCTGCATGGCGCAGGCTTCATCGTTTCCGAAGAGCGCGCCGCCATGTTGCTGGCGGCGTCGGACGAGGAGGCGGGGCGGCCCATCTTCGCCTATCGCAACGGTCGTGATTTGGCGTCGCGGCCCCGCGATGCGCGCGTGATCGACCTGTTCGGATGGTCGGAGAGAGAGGCGCGGCTGCGCCATCCCGCCGTCTTTCAGCACCTGCTTGAAACGGTGAAGCCTGAGCGGGATCTGAACAACCGCCAATCCTACCGCGACAACTGGTGGATTTTCGGCGAGCCGCGCAGCGAGTTTCGTCCGGCGCTGGAGGGCCTGTCCCGTTACATCGCCACGGTCGAGACGGCCAAGCATCGCTGGTTCCGTTTCCTCGAGGCCGACGTCCTGCCCGACAATGCGGTGATCGCCATCGCCTCCGACGACCCGCGCGTGCTGGGCGTCCTGTCGTCACGGGTGCATGGCCTGTGGGCGCTGGCCCGGGGCGGGCGGCTGGAGGATCGGCCCACCTACACCAAGACGGCCTGTTTCGATGCCTTTCCCTTTCCTGAACTGGACGGATGGATCGGAGAGGAGACCGGGGTTCTGGCGAAGGAAATCGACGACTTGCGTCAGGATGTTCTGGCCCGTCATGACGATCTGACGATGACGGGCCTCTACAACCTGCGTCAGCGCCTGATCGTCGGTGCAGACTTCAGCGCCGCAGAAAGGGACCAGTATGAGCGGGGGCACGTCCATTTGCTTCATCACCTGCATCAGCGCCTCGATGACATGGTGCTGACCGCCTACGGCTGGGACGGTGGCATGGGCGACGACGCCATGCTCGGTGCGCTGATGGCCTTGAACCGCGCGCGACGGGAGGAGGAGATGAGGGGAGTGATCCGCTTCTTGCGCCCGGCCTATCAACAGGGACGGGTCAAGGTTTCGGTCCGCGCCGTTCAGACCGAGGTGTCGCTCGATAGGCCCATCGTGCGCGAAGCGTGGCCCGGGACGCCCGCCGCCCTCGCGGGCGCCCTTCTCGAACACCTGAGGCGCGAGGGCGGTCCGTTGCGGCCGGTCGAACTGGCGCGCCGTTTCAGTGATCGGCCCGGACGTCGGATGACGGATCGGATCGAGCAGACCCTGGCGGTCCTGGCGGTCGCGGGTTCGGTCCGGCGCACGGACGACGGCTGGTTCTCGCCGCGCCGGGTCTGATTTGGCCTAGCCGTGGGCTGCGGCGATCATTAAGTCAGTGAGGGCGGTTCCGGCGGGACCGCCCTTTGCTTTACCGAAGAATTCCAGCCTCGACCGACGACGCGCCCGCGTCGGCCGTCGGGGAAACGAGATGACCATGCTTGAGAAGACGTTCGAACCCAAGGCCGCCGAGCCGCGCATCTACTCCCAGTGGGAGGAGAGCGGCCTGTTCGCCCCGCGCGCGGCCAAGCCCACTGACGGCGCCGCCGACGCCTATTCGATCGTCATTCCGCCGCCGAACGTGACGGGCAGCCTGCACATCGGCCACGCCCTGAACAACACGCTCCAGGACATCCTGGCCCGCTATCACCGGATGAAGGGCAAGGCGGTCCTTTGGCTGCCGGGCACCGACCATGCGGGCATCGCCACCCAGATGGTGGTCGAGCGCAAGCTGGCGGCCGAGGGCGCGCCGGGTCGGCGCGACATGGGCCGCGACGCCTTCATCGAGAAGGTGTGGGAGTGGAAGGCCGAATCCGGGGGGACCATCGTGCGCCAGCTGCGCCGCCTGGGCGCGTCGTGCGACTGGTCGCGTGAACGCTTCACCCTGGACGAGGGGCTAAACGCCGCCGTCCGCAAGGTCTTCGTGCAACTGCATAAGGACGGCCTGATCTATCGCGACAAGCGGCTGGTAAACTGGGACCCGCATTTCCAGACCGCCATCTCGGACCTGGAGGTCGAGCAGAAGGAGGTCGACGGCGCCTATTGGCACTTCGCCTATCCGCTGGCCGACGGCGTGACCTATCAGCACCCGGTCGCCTTCGACGAGGACGGCAAGGCGACCGAGTTCGAGACGCGCGGCTTCATCGTCGTAGCGACGACCCGGCCTGAGACCATGCTGGGCGACACCGGCGTGGCGGTTCATCCGGAGGACGAACGCTACAAGGGCCTGGTCGGCAAGTTCGTGACCCTGCCGATCACCGGCCGTCGCGTGCCGATCGTCGCCGACGACTACGCCGATCCGACCAAGGGCTCGGGCGCGGTGAAGATCACGCCGGCGCATGATTTCAACGACTTCGGCGTCGGAAAGCGCGCGGGACTTGAAGCCCTGAACGTGATGGACGCCTTCGGCCGCATCACCGCCGCCGACACGCCGGACGTGCCCGCAGAATACGAGGGCCTGGACCGCTTCGCCGCGCGCAAGGCCATCGTCGCCCGCGCCGAGGAAGAAGGCTGGCTGCGCGAGATCGAGAAGACCAAGCACATGGTCCCGCACGGCGACCGCTCGGGCGTGGTCATCGAGCCGTGGATGACGGACCAATGGTACGTCGACGCCAAGGTCATGGCCCAGCCCGCCCTGAAGGCGGTCGAGGACGGCGCCACCGTCTTCGAGCCCAAGAGCTATGAGAAGATTTATTTCGAGTGGCTGCGCAACATCGAGCCGTGGTGCATCTCGCGTCAGCTGTGGTGGGGCCATCGCATCCCCGCCTGGTATGGCCCGAATGGCGAAATCTACGTCGCCGAAACGGAAGAGGACGCCCGCGAACAGGCGCTGTCGGACTATGATTCCGAGGTCATGCTGACCCAGGACGAGGACGTTCTGGACACTTGGTTCTCGTCCGCCCTGTGGCCCTTCTCGACCATGGGCTGGCCGGAGAAGACCGAGGATCTGGAGCGCTTCTATCCGACCAGCGACCTGGTCACGGCGGCGGACATCATCTTCTTCTGGGTCGCCCGGATGATGATGATGGGCCTGCACTTCATGGACGAGGTTCCGTTCAAGCGGGTCATCATCAACGGTCTGGTCCGCGACGAGAAGGGCCAGAAGATGTCGAAGTCCAAGGGCAACGTCATCGACCCGCTGAACATCATCGACGAGCTGGGCGCCGATCCCTTGCGCTTCACCATGGCGATCCTGTCGGGCACGCGCGACATCAAGCTGTCGAAGCAGCGCATTGAAGGCTATCGCAATTTCGGCACCAAGCTGTGGAACGCGGCTCGCTTCAGCCAGATGAACGAGGCGCGCCGCGTCGAGGGCTTCGACCCCGCAGGCGTGCAGCAGACGATCAACCGCTGGATCCGCGGCGAACTGACCAAGGCCGAGCGCCAGGTGGCGGACGCCATCGAGGGCGGGCGCTTCGACGATGCGGCGGGCGCGCTGTACCGCTTCATCTGGAACGTCTTCTGCGACTGGTATCTGGAGCTGGCCAAGCCGGTGTTCAACGGCTCGGACGAGGCGGCCAAGGCCGAGACCCGCGCCATGACGGCCTGGACCATCGACCAGACGCTGAAGCTGCTGCACCCGGTCATGCCCTACATCACCGAGGAGCTGTGGGCCGAACTGGGCAAGGAAGGCCCGGCCCGCGACGGCCTGCTGATGGGCGAGACCTGGCCGGTGCTGCCGGACGCCTTCGTTGACGCGGACGCCGAAGCCGAGATCGGCTGGCTGGTGGAGTTGATCGGCGAGATCCGCGCCTTGCGGGCCGAGATGAACGTGCCGCCGTCGGCCAAGCCGCCGCTGGCCTTCGTCGCCCCGGACGCCGGCACGGCCGAGCGCATCGCGCGTCACCGCGACCTGATCCTGACGCTGGGCCGCGTGTCCGAGGTGGCCGTGGCCGACGCCGCGCCCGCCGGGGCTGTGACCTTCGTCTCGGGCGGGGCGACGGTCGCCCTGTCGCTGGCCGGGATCATTGATCTTGCCGCCGAGCGCGCGCGCCTAGAGAAGGAGATCGCCGCCTTCGACAGCGACATCGGCCATGTGAACAAGAAGCTGGGCAACCCCAACTTCGTCGCCCGCGCCGCCGCCGAAGTGGTCGAGGAGCAGCGCGCAAAACTGGCCGAGGCCGAGGAAGGCAAAGCCAGGCTCCAGGCCGCCCTCAAGCGGCTGGAAGCTCTGTAAGGACTTCCAGGGCGTGAGGATCGACCTGCTTCTCGTCGCGCGTGGCGTCTTCGACACCCGCGCGCGCGCACGCGCCGCCATCGAAGCAGGCTTGGTGAAGGCGGACGGCCGCCTGGTCGCCAAGCCCTCCGAAAAGGTCGCCGAGGACGCCGAGATCGAAGCCGAGGCCGCTCATCGCTGGGTGGGACGCGGCGCGCTGAAGCTGGAACGGGCGCTGGACCTGTGGCCGGTGGCGGTCCAGGGGCGCATCGTGCTGGATGTCGGCGCCTCGACGGGCGGCTTCACCGAGGTCTGCCTGGATCGCGGCGCGGTGCGGGTCTTCGCCGTGGACGTCGGCACGGGGCAACTGCATCCCAGGGTCGCCGCCCATCCGCGCGTGACCAATCTGGAGAGAACGGACGCCCGCGACCTGACGCCCGCCGTGATCACTGAGGCGCCGTCTCTGATCGTCTGCGACGCCAGCTTCATCAGCCTGTCGAAGGTGCTTCCGGCGGCCCTGGCCCTGGCGGCGTCGGGCGCGGACCTGATCACCCTGGTGAAGCCTCAGTTCGAGGCGGGCGGTCCCAAGGCGGTCGGCAAGAAGGGCGTGGTCAAGGATCCGGAGGCCCACGCCGCCGCCGTGGCCAGGGTGCGCGCCTGGCTGGAGCAAAGCGGCTGGCCCGTGCGCGAGGTCGCCGACAGCCCGATCACCGGCGGTGACGGCAATGTCGAGTTCCTGCTCTGGGCGCGCAAGGCCTGACCCCAAACGATTTGAGGGCCGCCGGATGTCCAGCGGCCCTCATCACATCGTCGATTGACAGGGGGGCTGAAACTTAATCGACGACGCGATAGCGGCCCGATTGGTCCATGCAGGTGCGCACGTAGCGCGTCTCCATGCGACCGTCGGGAAGGCGGATGTTGCTCTCGGCCAGGCGGCACTCGTCGGTGTCGCGGCGCGAAGCGGCGTAGGAGTCGGGATAGTCCCGATAGTAGTCAGAACCATCGCGGCGATCGTCGTAGCGACGGTCGTCATAGCCGCGGTAGTCGTAGGGCCGGTTGTCGTAGCCATAGGCCGGGGGGACGTAGGTTCCCGAATAGCCCGTGTCGCGACGATAGGGGCTGTTGCAGGCGGCAGAGCTGTTGCCCACGCCTGCGCCGATCGCGGCGCCCAGGACGCCGCCCAGGGCGCTGCCCTCGGTGCGACGGCCACGCGCGGCCAGTTGCGAGCCGGCGACGGCGCCGATCGCGGCGCCCAGCAGTCCGCCCGTCGTGGCGCGTTCACGCTGATCGCGGACGCAGGGATCGTAATAGCTTCCCTGGCTGTAGGAACCGTAGCCGTAGGCCGGCGGATAGCCGTAGCTCTGGGCCGAAGCAATGCCGGGAAGGGCGACGGCCGAAGCGCAGGCAATGATGGCGACGGCAGCGGCCGAGGCTTTTTTCGAGAGAGGAGCAATCATCGTTTTTGTCCCTTCGACGGATGTCGTCCTGAACGGGTCAGGCCGCCGTCTGTTGCAGCCCTTGATAGGGCGGCGAAGCTGAACGGCTTTTGATCGCTGCGTTCATCTTCGTTCATGTTTCGATTTCGACGTCGAAACGGCTAGAAGCCGCCGCATGACGCATCCGATGACGCAGACGCTGACCATCGCCCGCATGGGCCATCAGGGCGACGGGATCGCCGACACCGCCAATGGGCCGGTCTTCGTGCCCGGGGCCCTGCCCGGCGAGGTGGTGGCGGCCGAGGTCAAGGACAGCCGGGCCGCGCGCTTTGAATTGCTCGAGGCCAGCCCCGACCGGCGGCCGATCCATTCCGAGACCTATGCCGAATGCGGGGTCGCGCCGCTGCAGCACTGGGCCGACGAGCCCTATCTGGCCTGGAAGCGCGAGGTGGTGATCCAGACCCTGGCCCGCGAAGGGCTGGAGACCGAGGTCGAGCCGACGGTGGCGACGCCCTTGGCCAGCCGTCGCCGTCTGGCGCTGCACGCGCGCAAGGGACCGGACGGACGAGTCATCCTGGGCTTCAAGGCGCGCAAGTCGTGGCGGGTGGTCGAACTGACCGACTGTCCGTTGTCGGACCCGCGCCTGACTGCGGCGCTGCCGGCGCTGGCGAGGGTCGCCGCGCCCTTCCTGGGCCATCCGAAGTCGGCGCCGACGCTGCACGTCACCTTGACCGACGCGGGCCTGGACGTCGACGTGACGGGCGTCGAGAAGCGTTCGGGCGGCCTGAACGGGGACCAACTGGCTCTGGCCATCGCCGCCGCGGCCGAGGCCGATCTGGCCCGGCTCAGCCTGGACGGAGACACGCTGGTGATGGCGCGCCAGCCGCGCGTTCGCTTCGGCCGGGCGTCCGTGCCCCTGCCGCCCGCCGCCTTCCTGCAGGCGTCGCCTGCCGCCGAGGCGGCCATGGTCGAGCGCGCGGTGGCGGCGGTGAGAGGGGCCAAGAAGGTCGCCGACCTGTTCTGCGGCGCAGGCACCTTCACCTTCCCCCTGGCCGAGGTCGCCAGCGTCATGGCCGCCGATTCCGCCGCCGCCTCCATCGCCGCGCTGAAGGCTGGCGTGAGCACGGCCCACGGCCTGAAACCCATCGAGGCCCAGGCGCGCGACCTGTTCCGCCGGCCGCTGTCCCCGCATGACCTGAAGGGCTGCGAGGCCATCGTCCTGGACCCGCCGCGCGCCGGCGCGCTTGAGCAGACGCAGCAACTTCCGGGGACCAAGGCCTCGGTCATCGTCGGCGTGTCGTGCAATCCCCAGACCTTCGCTCGCGACGCGCGGGTGTTGGTCGACGCCGGTTTCCGGCTGGAGAAGGTCACGCCGATCGACCAGTTCATCTGGTCGACGCACATCGAACTGGTCGGCGTGTTCCGCCGCTGATCAGGACGCAAGATCGAACAGGTCCAGTTGCGGCCGAGCGTCGGCCGGGACGCGGAACTGGCTTTCATCCAGCGCGTGGCGAGGGCCATCCAGGCCGTAGCGTTTGACCGCCGCCTTGAAACGGGTGGCGATCAGTTCGGCGACGGGGCCGGTTCCTTTCATCCTCTGGGCCCAGTCGGGGTCGTAGTCCTTGCCCCCGCGCGCCTGGCGGACCAGGGACATGACCCGCGCCGCGCGGTCGGGCCGGGCGTCGGCCAGCCACTCGCGGAACAGGTCCTTGATCTCCAGCGGCAGGCGCAGGGTCACATACATGGCCGAGGTCGCGCCGGCCTGCTGCGCCGCCTCCAGCACGGCCTCAAGCTCATGGTCGTTCAGCCCGGGGATGACGGGAGCGAAACCGACGCCGACCGGGCATCCCGCCTCGGCCAGACGGCTGATCGCCTCCAGCCGCTTGGCGGGGGTGGAGGCGCGCGGCTCCATCGCCCGCGCCAGCTTGCGGTCCAGGGTGGTGATGGAGACGAAGGCCGAGGCCAGGCCCCGCCGCCCCATGTCGCCCAGGATGTCGGTGTCGCGGGCGATCAGCACCGACTTGGTGATGATGCTGAACGGCTGTCTGAATCGTTGCATGACCTCCAGGATCGAACGGGTCGATTTCGTCTCGCGCTCTACCGGCTGATAGGGGTCGGTGTTGCCCCCCACGTGGATGCGCCGACAGACGTATCGGGGCTTTGAGAGCTCCTGTTCCAGCAGACGCGCGGCGTCGGGCTTGAAGAAGATCCGGCTCTCGAAATCCAGGCCCGGGGATAGGCCCATCCAGGCATGGGACGGACGGGCGTAGCAGTAGATGCAGCCATGTTCGCAGCCCTTGTAGGGGTTGATGGAGCGATCGAAGCCGACGTCTGGACTGGTGTTACGGGCGATGATGGTGCAGGCGCGTTCCGGGGACAGGGTGGTGCGAAGCGGGGCGGCCGCCTCGTCCTGATCCGTCCAGCCGTCGTCGTAGGCCTCGCGCCGGTCGGCTTCATACCGACCCGAGGCGTTCGAACGTGCGCCGCGTCCACTCATCGCCTTACTCATGGGGGCATGATGCGGCTATGAGCGGAACAAATCAAGAACAAAATGGGCGCGCCGGGAACAGGGGCGATGGGGGACTCGGCGTTCCTTAGCGTCTGGCGGCGTTGGGTCTGCGGTCGCGCCGGTCGCCGCCCGGGCGGGGGCCTTCGCGGCGCCAGCGGACGGACAGGCTGGCGTCGCCTTCACCGCCGAACTTGGAGCTGATCGCCAGGTTGCGGCGCACCTGCCATTCGACGTTGACCGCCGCCCCGCCTTCGCCGCCGCCGATGACTTCCAGATAGACCTTGTCGGTGATGTAGCGGCCGCCCGCGACCGTCAGGCTCGAGGCCTCGCCGCTGAAGGACAGCCGGTCCAGCCCAGCCAGTTCGCGGAGGTTGCCGATGACGTCGAAACCGCCGCCGCCCGCCAGCGAGGCCACGGCCGAGGCCAGCTGGGCCGCCTCGAACGGCGATAGCTGCGCCGCCGAGCGGCCGAACAGCACCTGCGACAGGATTTCGTCCTGGGGCAGGGCAGGGGTGGAGGTCAGGGCGATCTTGGGCTCGGCCGCCGTGCCGGTGACCTTGATCACCGCCGTCAGGGCCGGGTCCTCGCGCACGGCCTCGAGGTTCAGGCGAATGCGCGCCGGATCGGTGGAGAGCGTGACGGAGCCTCGGTCGTCGAAGACGAACCGCTTGCCGGCGAACTCATAGTCGCCGCGCACCACATTGGCTGTGCCCGTCAGCTGCGGCCGGGTGATGGTGCCGCGCACGCGAGCGTTGGCGGACAGCTCGACGTTCAGCCCCCGGCCGCGCACGTGAATCTCGCGCCCGGTCAGGTTCAGGTTGAGGCCGATCTGGGGGCCGCGCCCTCTCTGTTCGGTCTCGACCAGGTCGCCGCCGGGGCGGTTGATCTCGACCACGTCCATCTTCACCACCCCGTTCGAGCCGGGCAGGTTGGGCGAGATTTGGCCGTCGTCGATATCGAGATCGCCGCTCAGCTGGATGTTGCCGTCGGCGCCGCGGACGGCGGTCAGCTGGCCGTTGGCGCGGGCCTCGGCGATGTCGTTGTCGATGATGCGGAAGCGGGTCAGCTCCAGCCGCAGGGTCGAGCCCGAGCCTTGGCGCAGGCCGATGTCGCCGCCGCCGGAGACCACGCCCTTGACGCCGTCGGTGGCCTCGAACCGTTCGATCACGGCGCGGCTGTCGTCGAAGCGGCTGGCCAGGGTCACGTTCTCAAGCCGCAGGCCCGTGACGCTGTCGCGGAAGGCGCCCTGGCTGAGGTCGAGGCGGCCGTTCAGGCGCGGCGCGTTCAGCGTTCCCGCCAGGGTCGCGCGGCCGTTCACCTGGCCCGACAGCGACTGGGCGCCGCCCAGGAACAGGTCCCAGATGGGCTGGATCTGCCCCTGGATGGCGACCTGGCCGGACATGTCGCGGGTGCGGGCGATCGCCAGGCGCAGCGGGGCGGCCGAGGCCTCGACCGGCAGGGACACGTCGGCCGTCGCCTGAACCGCCGTGCCGTCCTGGGCCTGAGCCCGCAGCCGCAGGACGTTGTCGTTCAGTTCGACGCTCAGCGCCCCGTCGACGGCCAGGCCGCGCGGCGCGTCTATGCTGCGCAGCTGGCGCAGGTCGACATTGGCCGAGCCGCGCAGGGTCTCGCCCTGACCCTGAAGGGACACCCGGCCGGTGACCTGGCCGCGCAGGTCTGGGGCCAGGGAGCCGATCTCGACATTGGCCAGGTCGGCCTGGACAACGCTGCCCTGCTTGTCCTGCTTCAGCTCGCCGGTCAGCACCCCGCCGCCGACGCCCAGGTCCAGGCGGGCGACGCGGCCGTCGCCGCTGATGGCGAACACGGCCGGACCGCGGGTGGTGAAGGCGACGTCGCGCACACGCCCGCCGCCGCGCAGGGTCACGCTCTGGGCGCCGCCCTGGCGCGAGTATTCCCCCGTGCCGTTGAACTGGATCGGATTGGCGCCGCCGACGTCGGCGGCGAGGGTGAAGGGCAGGCGCTCCAGCGTGCCCTGGCCCTTCAAGGCCAGATTGCGCACGGTCCAGGTCTGGCCGGCCAGGCGGACGTTGCGTCCGGTGACGTCCAGGATGGCGGTCTGATCGCCGCCGCCTTCGGTCAGCCGAACCCGGCCGCTGGCCTCGCCCGAGGCCAGGAAGGCGCCCTGGCGCGCGCTGAAGACCAGATCGGCGCTGGAGGGGAAGTTGTTGGACAAGGCGACGTCTCCGCGCGCCGTCACCCCGCCGGCGTTCACGTCCACGTCCGTCAGCCGCAAGCGCGGCCCGCCCAGGTGGAAGTTGCCCGAGGCGCGCGCCGGTCCGTAGTTGGAGCCGGAGTTCAGCACGATCCGTCCGTCCGAGGCGTCGTCCCCCTTGCGGAAGCTGAGGATCAGGTCGGCGTTGGTCAGGGTCAGCCCTCCCGCCGCCAGCTTGTCGAAAGCGGCGCGCAGGTCCGCGCGCGGCTGGGCCCAGGTGCCGGTCAGGGCCCCGTCGCCGGTCATCGCGCCGTCGATGGCCACGGGACCGACCCCGAACGGGCCGTGGGCGTTCCAGTCCAGCGCCAGGCGCAGCTTGGAGCCTTCGATCAGGCCCTGGGCGCCCATGCGACCCGCGGCGCCGGTCAGTTCGGCGCTATCGACCGACACCACGCCCTTGTTGAGCGATCCCGTCATTTGCAGGCGCGGCGTCTGGCCGAGCAGGCGGTCCAGTTCTTCCATGCCGACGGCCATGCCCGCGCCCCGCCCGTCGAAGCTGAAGGTCCAAGGGGCGCCGGCCCTGGCCGAGGCGGCGCGGATCGGTCCGCTGAAGGCGCCGCGCGCGGCCGGTCGGATGCGCGACAGATCGGTCAGGACGGCCTGGCCGTTGAAGTTCAATCCGCCGTTCAGGCTGCGCCCGCCGGATCCGGTCAGGGTCAGGCCCTGGCCGCGCAGGTCGGCCTTCTTCACGAGATAGGCGCCGTCGACTATCCGGGCGCCTTCCAGTTGAAGGCGCGGCGTCGCCCCCAGCAGGGCGCCGATGATGCCGGCCGAAGAGCCGCCGACGGCGCGGGCGTCCGTCGTCACGTCGTATCGGCCCTTGTTGGCGGCGATGTTAACCGGGCCGGAAATGCGCGCTGCCCGATAGGAGGCGAGGTCGGCGTTCAGCAGACTGGCCGAGCCTTGCAGGGTCCAGACCTCCGCGTTGCCCTTGAACACGCCAGTATAGGCGGCCGGCCCCGCGATGGGCCGGCCGATCAGGCGGCTGAGCGACGGGGTGTTGATCTCTAGGCTGATGCCTTCGGGCGCGGTGCGGTCGCTTGTGCGGATCAGGCCGCGCGCGCTGGACTCAATGTTGTCGGCGATCAAGCGCCAAGCCACGCCCTGCACGCCGTCTTGCGCGGGGTCCGGCGTGGTGGCGAAGCCGAAGCGGGCGGTGCGGCCGATGCGCTCGACGAAGGGCTGTAGCAGGTCCGAGCCCGAGAAGTCGGCATAACCCGAAATCCGGGAGCCGTCGTCGCCATAGCGGCCTTTCACCAGCAGGGGGGTGAAACGACCGGTGCGCACCGCCACGTCCACGACCTCGCCGTTGACCACGGCCACGGCCGAGAAGGGCTGGTCCGGCGAATAGCCGAGGGCGCCGGCGATGGGGCCCCCTTGCGCCTCGGTGGCGCGCAGGTTGACGCGCAGGTCCTCGGGCTTGTCGCCGAAGGCGGCGGCCAGGCGCAGATAGTCGCCCTTGCGGCTCAGGCTGTAGGCGTCGACGTTGGCCTTCTTGACGCCCTTGCGCGGAATGGCGGCGTCGCCGCTCAGGGCCCAGCGGCCGTATTCCTTGGAGAAGTCCTCCAGCAGTTCGACGTTGGCGCTGAAGCGGTCGATGTCGACCGACAGGGCCTGCGGGGCGCTGGGCTCGAGCTTCGGCTCCAGTTCCGGGCGGCGGATCAGGCGGATCTGGCCGGCCGTGATCTCGGTGGCGTGAAAGCGCCGCGCCAGCAGCGGCCAATAGGACCAGTCGACCCGAACGTCCGTGGCCTCCAGCCACACCCCTTGGCGTCGGTTATGGTGACGCGCTTGAGCCGGAAGTCATCGAAAAGGTCGCCTTGCAGGCCCTCGACGTTGATGCGGCCGTAGCGGCTGATCTTCTTGCCGGCCACGAAGCTGGTGATCAGTTCTCGACCGGGATCGGACACTAGATACATCCGCCCGCCGACGGTCAGGATCACCGTGAGCGCCAGCAGACCCGCGACGACCATCCCTGCGATGAAGGCGGCCAGTTCCAGGCGCGTGCGCTTGCGCTTCGCCTTTTCCGCGGGGGTGTCGGCGGCGGCCTCGTCCGGTTGGTGGGGCGGGGGAGTGTCGGTCAAAACGCCTGGCCGATGCTGACGTAGAGCTGGAACCCGGAATCGCCTTCGCGCTTGTTCAGCGGAAAGGCCACGTCGGCGCGCACGGGACCGAACGGCAGCTTGTAGCGGACGCCCATCCCCGCGCCGTAGCGCATGTTATTCAGGTTGGGCGTTTCCTGGAAGCCGACGGCGCCGGCGTCGACGAAGGCCACGGCCTGGAACTTCTCGCCGATGTCGCGACGCACCTCCACCGAGGTCTCGAACATGGACAGGCCGCCGCGCGGCTTGTTGTTCGGCAGGCGGGGGTTGATGCCCTGAAAGGAATAGCCGCGAACCGACCCGCCGCCGCCGGAATAGAAGAGGCGGTCCGAAGGCACCGTCAGTTCCTGGCCGCCGATAATGGAGCCGACGCGGAGACGTCCAGCCAGCACCGTCCTGGCGCCGTCCTGAAGCGGCAGGTAGGCCGTGGCCTGGCTTTCGGTGCGCAGGAACAGCACCGTGTCCTCGCCGGCCACTGCCGTGGGCTGGGCCGAGACTGACAGGCGATAGCCCGTCGTCGGGTTCAGGGGATCGTTCGAACGATCCATGTAGGCCCCGCCGCGCACGGTCACGATGGCCAGGTCGCGGTCGAAGGTGAGCGGCTCCTGGGTGACCGGATCGAACCGGTTTTCGGTGTACTGGCCCGCATCGACGCCCAGGCCGTAGCTGAACCAAGAGGTCTTTCCGAGGCGCTGCGACAGGTCGGCGGCGACTGTGATGGCGCTGCGATCGTAGGCGTCGGTCTGTTCGTTGACGATGAAGGACGACAGCTTCAGCGTCCGCCCCGGCCGCCGCCAGTGGGGCAGGGACCATTCCCCGCCGATGCGGCTGTCGATGCTGGCCAGGCGGGCGCCGTATCTCAGGGTGTCGGCGCGGCCGAAGCGGTTGTAGCGGGTGCGGAACACGTCGACGCCGGCGCCCTCGGCCGTCGAATAGGTGGCGCCGGCCTCCAGCAGGCTGCTCGGTCGGTCGGCCAGGGTGACCACCACCGGACGCAGCCCATCGGGCCGCACGTCGTCCAGCGGGGACAGGGCTACGCCGACCCCGTCATAAACGCCGGTGTCCAGCAGGCGGCGCTCCAGTTCCGCCACATCCTCGGGGTCATAGCGATCGCCTGCGGTCCAGGGCGCCAGACGTTCCACCCAGTCGGCGCTGGTGGGGCCGCGCGTGCGCAACTGGATGCCATCCAGGCGCACCAGGGCGCCGGATGCGATGTTGAAGGTCGGCTGAACGGCGAAGGCGGCGTGATCCACCACTACGCGTCGCGGCTCGGCCTTGGCGTCGGCGTAGCCGCGCCGGGTCAGCCCCGCCACCAGACGCCCTTCGGCCGCCAGGATGTCCGCCGCACGGCCAGGTTCCCCCGGGGGCAGCTTCATTTCTGCGACGACCGCCTGGCCGGTCTCGACGTCCGGCGCGGGGGCGACCCAGTCGACCACGGTGTCGCCCAGCAGGAAGCGACGGCCCGGCGACACCTGCACCACGGCGACGGGGTGCTCCTCGCCCTCGACCTCATCCTGGAGCGAGGCCTGGTAATAGCCTTCCGAACGCAGCAGGGCCTCGGCCGAGCTTAGGGCCGCTCGGGCGCGGCGGCGGGCCTCGAATCGATTGGCGGGCGCGCCGTCGACTTCACCGATCGCACGCTCCAGCTGCCGTTTCAGTTCAGCATCCAGTTCGCCGCGAATCTGGGCTCGGGGCTCCGCCAGGGCGTGGCTGCTTATGCCGCACAGCGCCATCCCGGCGAGAAGGAGAGGAAGCCTCGACGTCAATTCTGAACCCTGGCTGCGTACGGGCGACTCGGAGACAGCGGCTCCGAGCAGTGGAATCAGTAAAACAGCGTATCGCTTTCCGGCTGCACCGTCTGTTCGGAGGTGCGCTGGTCCGTCGGCAGGGCTTCGACCGGCGTCGCGGGTTCGACGGCTTCGGGGGCTTCGTCCGTGACGGGGGGCGCGGATTCCTCGGCGACGGGGGCGGCTTCTTCCACCATGGGCGGTTCCGCAGGCTGCGGCCGGGGCTGCGGCTCTTCACAAGCGGCCAGGGCGGCGGTCGTGGCCAGGCTCGCGCCCAGCAGCAGTCGGTTCAGGATCGAGCGGTTCAACGGAAATCCCCCTTTTGGGTTGCAACGTGGATCAGGCGCGCGAGTTCCCGCCGTTTCAACCCCCGAATGGACTGGCCATCCTGAACCTCGGGTGAACCTCGTCCTCGTTAAACAGCGCAGTCGCAGCATTTCCGGTTCGATCCGAAATTCTATCAACATTTTCTGCAATTGACGGCTTGTCGGTTCGATCGGACGCTCGTATGTTCCGCCCCGCTTCGCCAGTGCGATGTGCGCCCCTAGCTCAGTTGGTTAGAGCATCTGACTTTTAATCAGAGGGTCCCCGGTTCGAGCCCGGGGGGGCGTACCATTTTCCCCTTATTTTGCAGCTATTTGTGCGACCCTGGTCTCGGGCGTTCTCCGCTGCACGTCTCCTTGGGGTCCATATGGGGTCCACATAGTTTCGCATTTCATCGCGTTGCAACAGGTTTCATTTGTTCCTGCACTATCTGTAGGCGGCGTCGCCGCGGGCCCCTGAGATCGACATGGCGTCTACTGGGCGCGCCAGTGTTCTCAGGCGAGGTCCCATCGACGCGTCGCGCACCTCGGGCACGATTGCTCAGACGCCAGTGGAGCCAGGGGCGCCTTTCCTACCAAACCAGGGAGCGGAAAGACTCAAAAGAAAGGCCCCGCCGGCAGCGCCGGCGGGGCCTTGAGATCATGGCGCGAGGTGCTTTCGGTCCAATGCAAACTTGTCTCCATGACAGCCGCGTCCGAAAAGCGAGCGTCGGGCTCCGGCCAATACGACAAAACCCCCGCAACGCCTCGCTGCGGGGGTTACTGCCCGGGAGCCTCACGCCTGGCGAAGGGATCAGGCCAGCGGCAGGGCCGGCTTGATGATGGCCTCGCAGGGGCCAAAGCCGATGGAGACGTAGCCGTCAGCCGTGGCGCGGGCCGACAGGGCGATCTGGTCGCCGTCCTCGGCGAAGGTGCGGACGCCGCCGGGGATTTCAACCGGCTCTGCGCCTCCGCGGGTGATTTCCATCAGCGAGCCGAAGCCTGAGCGTTCCGGGGCCGAGATGGTGCCCGAGCCGAGCAGGTCGCCGGGGTTGAGATTACATCCGTTCGAGGCGTGGTGAGTCACGATCTGGGCGACGGTCCAATACATATTGGTCGCCGGGCCTTCGCTCAATTGCATGGCCGCGACGCCGTCCTTGCGCATGGCTTCGCTGGTGATGGAGACCTTGAGGTCCACCGACAGAGCGCCGCCGGCCTGGTCCGCTTCGTCCCAGATGTATGGCAGCGGCTGGGGGTCGCCTTGCGGGCGCGCCTTCTGGGCCACGAAGAAGGGCGCCATGGCTTCGATGGTGATGACCCACGGCGAGATCGTCGACATGAAGTTCTTGGCCAGGAACGGGCCAAGCGGCTGGTATTCCCAGGCCTGGAAGTCGCGCGCGGACCAGTCGTTCAGCAGGCAGAAGCCGGCGACGTGGTTCAGGGCGTCCTCGATCCTGATCGGCTGGCCCAGTTCGTTGCCCGCACCGATCCAGACGCCGATTTCCAACTCGTAATCCAGACGCTTGGTCGGTCCGAACGACGGCGCCTCGGCGGTCGGGGCCTTGGTCTGGCCATTGGGGCGAACCACCGGCGTCCCTGAGACGCGGATCGACGAGGCCCGGCCGTGGTAGCCGATCGGCACGTGCTTGTAGTTGGGCAGCAAGGGGTTTTCTGGCCGGAACAGGGCGCCCACGTTCATCGCGTGGTGGATGCCGACGTAGAAGTCCGTGTAGTCGCCGATCTGAGCGGGAAGATGCATGGTGCAGTCTGCGGCGGGGTGCAGCAGGGGCTGGACCTTTGCGGCGTTCGCATCCTCGGTCAGCAGCGCCGACAGGGCGTGTCGCAGAGCCCGACGCTGGCTGGCGGGCAGGCCCATATAGGTGTTCAACGTCCTGGCCTCGAGCGCCTCGGCCGACTGGCCCGGCAGCAGGCCTGCGCCAAAGGCGGCGCGGACATCGAGGATGAAGTCCCCGATGGCGACGCCGATGCGCGCATCGCCACCCCGCGGCGAGAAGACGCCCAGCGGCAGGTTCTGCACGGGGAAATCGGCGTGGCCGTTGGCGCCCTCGACCCAGGTCTTCAGATCCGGGGCGTGGGTATGGTCGACTACTGGACGGCTCACGAGTGGGGATTTCCTTTTTCGAAATTGGACCAGACGTCGTCGTAGTCCAGCTGCATGGCGGGGCTTTCCATGGCGAAGTCGGTCGTGCGGATCACGGCGCGGCTTTCGAACATGAAGGCCATGGTGTTTTCTTGCTTGTGCGGCTTGAGGTCCGCGTTGACGGCGGCGTCGTAGCTGGCCTGATCGGGGCCATGGCCGCTCATCTGGTTGTGCAGCGAGGCGCCGCCGGGCGAGAAGCCGTCGGCCTTGGCGTCATAGGCGCCGGTGATCAGCCCCATGAACTCGCTCATGACGTTGCGGTGGAACCACGGCGGGCGGAAGGTGTGCTCGGCCACCATCCAGCGCGGCGGGAAGATCACGAAGTCGCAGTTGGCCGTGCCCGGGGTGTCGGTCGGGCTGGTCAGGACCGTGAAGATCGACGGATCGGGGTGGTCGAAGCTGACGGTGTTGATGGTGTTGAAGCGACGCAGGTCGTAGCGGTAGGGGGCAAGGTTGCCGTGCCAGGCCACCACGTCGAACGGCGAGTGGTCCAGGGTCGTGGTCCACAGGCCGCCCTGGAACTTCTGCACCAGCTCGACCGGCTGATCGATGTCCTCATAGGCCGCGACCGGCGTTTCGAAGTCGCGCGGGTTGGCCAGGCCATTGGCGCCGATCGGACCCAGATCCGGCAGGCGGAACAGGGCGCCGTAGTTCTCGCAGATATAGCCCCGCGCGCTGGCGCCCTTCAGTTCGACCCGCATGCGCACGCCGCGCGGAATGACCGCGATCTGCTGCGGCTCCAGGTCGATCACGCCGAACTCGGTGACGATGGTCAGTCCGCCCTGTTCAGGCACGATCAGCAGTTCGCCATCGGCGTTGAAAAACACCCGCTCCATCGAGCGATTGCATGCGTAGACGTGGATGCCGATGCCGCCGCCGGTCCCGACGTCGCCGTTGCCGCCATAGGTGACGATGCCGTCGATGAAGTCGGTCGGCTCGCTCGGGATCGGCAGGGGATTCCAGCGCATGCGGTTGGGCGAGGGCGGCCGCTGGAACGGGGCCGTCTCCAGCCGGGTCTTGACCTCATAAGGCTTGAATGCCCCGTGGTTGGCCGAGGGCCGAAGGCGATAGAGCCAGCTGCGGAAGTTGTGCAGGCGGGGCGCGGTGAAGGCCGTGCCCGACAGTTGCTCGGCATAGAGGCCGAACGGGGTCTGCTGCGGCGAGTTCTGGCCAACGGGCAGGGCGCCTTCAATCGCCTCGCTGGCGAAATGGCTGCCGAAACCGGTCATATAGGCTCGCTGGTTTGAGCCGGAGACACCCCCAGACGGCGGGTTGTTCGAAGCCTGAACGATCATGTGCATCCGTCCCTATTTAGTTTCATTTGAAACCAGTTTGACGCGACGCCCCGAGGGTGTCAACTGTCGGTCATGAGCCCGAAGCCCGCTTTCCGCCTCGACGACTTCATCCCCTATCTGCTGTCCGTGGCGGCCAATGCGGTCAGCGACGCGGTGGCCGCCACCTATCGGACCTCGCATGATCTGGGCACGCCGGAATGGCGGCTGATCGCCGTCCTGGCCGAGGATGGCGCGCTCACGCCGCAAGCCATCGGGCGTCGCACCCGCATGGATAAGGTGACGGTCAGTCGCGCCGCCGTCGTCTTGCTAGAGCGGGGCTTTGTGCGCCGCTCTCCCAATCCCCTCGATCAACGTTCGCATATGCTGAGCCTGACGGCTGCAGGCCAAGCCGTCTATCAAGAGGTGGCGCCCCAGGCCCTACAGGTCCAGGCGAGAATCCTGGAGGGCTTCACGCCCCAGGAGATCGAAATGCTTTCGCGCCTTCTGACCCGAGCGGAAGCTGCGGCCTCCTCTGGTTCGAGATGACACGGGATCGCTGATCCTCAAGCCGCCCCTCACGTTTATTTGAGAAGCTCGGACAGAGCCCTGGCGCAGGCCATGACGTGCAGACGCGAGGCCTCGACATCAAGGTTGTTCAAAGCCACCACGCCGACGCTGGCCTCGATCCCGCTGAAGGTGTTGCCGGGCATGAGCACGGGGCTCGCCACGCCCACGGCTCCGGGCTGGATCTCGCCGATCGAGACGCTGACTCCTTTGGCGCGGGCCTGAATCACGGCCTCGCTGTCGGTGTCAGACGGCGGACGGCTGGCCAGGATGGCGTGGCCAGCGGCCCCGCGCGTCAGCGGGTGGCGGCTGCCGATCCTGTAGGTGACATGCAGGACGCTGGCGTCGGCATCGACCACGTCGATGGGAATGCAGTCCTGACCATCCGCGATCGAGATGAAGGCCGAGGCATTGGATTTGTTGGACAAGTCCTGGAGCAACGGTCGCGCGATCGACCGCAACTGCGGGGCGAACCGCGACGACAGGGGCAGGACGCCAGCGCCCAGGAAGAACTTTCCGCCAGACGCCTTCATCACCAGGCCGTGCAATTCCAGCGTCCGCACCAGTCGGTAGGTGATGGCGCGATGGAGGCCCATGCGCACGGCCAATTCGGCGACGGTCAGGCCTTCCGCGGCCTGTGAGACGGCGTGCAGGGCCGTCAGCCCGCGGTCGAGGGTCTGGACCACGTTCGGGTCTTTTTGGGCGTCCTTGCCAGCGTTTCCGACAGTTGACTGACGTGGAGCCATGCCGAGCGAATCCTTCCTCTAGAGGGGGCCTCGATCACCTAGCACGCCCCCCGCGTCCCGCGACCTGGTCTCGCATGCCTCTTGACACCGTTGGGCCAATGAGATCGATTTTAGAGCATACAAGCTCGATAAACGAGCATTCAATAATGAAAGGGAGATCATGGACGGTCACAACATGATCGGCGCTGACGCGAAATCTGCGGGGTCCTGCCCGTTCAGCGGCGCCACGCCGTCGCCCGTCGCGGACGTTTCCCGGGCGGGCAAATGTCCGTTCGACGCGACTCCCGAGACCTTCGACATGTTCGAGGGGCCGTATCAGATCGATCCGGCCGAGGCCCTGCGGTGGTCGCGAGACCGCGAGCCGGTCTTCTTCAGCGAGAAACTGGGCTACTGGATTGTCAGCCGCTACGAGGACGTGAAGGCGGTCTTCCGCGACAACATCACCTTCTCGCCGTCGATCGCCCTCGAGAAGATGACGCCCAACTCGGCCGAGGCGAACGCCGTCCTCAAGAAGTACGACTATGGCATGAGCCGTACCTTGGTGAATGAGGACGAGCCGGCGCACATGGCGCGCCGCCGCGTCCTGATCAACTCGTTCCTGCCCGAGAACCTGATTCATCACGAGGACATGGTTCGTCGCGTGACCCGCGAGTGCGTGGATCGGTTTATCGACAGCGGCGAGACCGATCTGGTCAAATCCATGCTGTTCGAGGTGCCGCTGACGGTCGCTCTTCACTTCCTGGGCGTGCCCGAGGAGGACATGGAGACGCTGCGCAAATATTCGATCGCGCACGTCGTCAACACCTGGGGACGGCCGACCGTCGATGAACAGGTCGCCGTAGCCGAGGCCGTGGGCAACTTCTGGAAGTTCTCGGGCGAAGTCCTCGACAAGATGCGCAAGGACCCGTCGGGCAACGGCTGGA
This sequence comes from Brevundimonas naejangsanensis, assembly GCF_003627995.1. Taxonomy (NCBI): domain Bacteria; kingdom Pseudomonadati; phylum Pseudomonadota; class Alphaproteobacteria; order Caulobacterales; family Caulobacteraceae; genus Brevundimonas; species Brevundimonas naejangsanensis. Next base: position 2,468,879 of record NZ_CP032707.1, read on the forward strand.
TGGAATATTCCATCCGCATGCAGAAGGAGATGCCGGGCGTCGTCACCGATTCCTACCTGCATTCGATGATGATGGCCGGCATCGTCGCCTCGCACGAAACCACGGCCCACGCGTCGGGTAACGCCTTCCGCCTGATGCTGGAAAACCGTTCGGCCTGGGAAGCCATCTGCGCCAATCCGGCCCTGATCCCCAATGCGGTCGAGGAATGCCTGCGCTTGTCGGGTTCGGTCGTGGCCTGGCGCCGTCTGGCCATGAAGCCGGCGGTGGTCGGCGGCGTGGATATTCCCGAAGGCGCCAAGGTGATGGTCGTACAGGCCTCGGCCAACCACGACGAGCGCTTCTTCGAGAACGCCGATGTCCTGGACATCTATCGCGAGAACACCACCGATCACCTGACCTTCGGCTATGGCAGCCACCAGTGCATCGGCAAGAACCTGGCCCGGATGGAAATCCGTATCTTCTTCGAGGAGCTGACCAAGCGTCTGCCTCACATGGAGATCGTGCCGGATCAGGAGTTCCACTACCTGCCGAACACGTCGTTCCGCGGTCCTGACAACCTGCTGGTTCGCTGGGATCCAGCCAAGAACCCCGAGCGCGCCAACCCGGGTCTGCTGGAAAGCCGGCTGCCGGTGAAGATCGGACCGCCGTCCAAGCAGGACCTGACCCGCGAAATGGTCGTGGCCGGTCTGGAACGCATTGGCGAGAACGTCCTCGGCGTCACGCTAAAAGACCCGAAGGGCGCGAGCCTGCCGCGCTGGAGCCCAGGTTCGCACGTCGATTTCGAAATCGGCGAATACAGCCGCAAATATTCGCTGTGCAGCGAGCCCTCGGCCGATACGCTCAACATCGCCATTCTGCGCGAAGACGGCGGGCGCGGCGGGTCGCTCTATTTCCATCAGAGCCTGAAGGAAGGGATGACGGTCCGCATTCGGGGCCCAAGAACCACTTCCGCCTCAAGGAAGACGCCGCCAGCTACACTTTGATCGCGGGGGGCATCGGCATTACGCCGATCATCGCCATGGCCGATCGCCTGAAGGCCCTGGGCAAGCCCTATCGCGTCCACTACGCGGGACGCGCCCGCGCCAACATGGCCCTGGTCGAGCGTCTGCTGCGCGACCACGGCGACGTCGCCACGCTTTATTGCGCCGACGAGCAGCGTCGCCTCAGCCTGGCCGAGGTGATCGGCACGCTCCCGCAGGACGGACACGTCTATGCCTGCGGCCCGGAGGAGATGCTCGCCGAGCTTCAGACCCGGATGGAGGCCGCGCCCGACCGCCTGCACATCGAGCATTTCTCGGCGGTCGGCACGGGGTTGGATCCCGACAAGGAGACGGCCTTCGAGGTCGAGCTGGCCGACAGTGAGCGCACCCTCACGGTGGCGGCGCACGAAACCCTTCTGGACGCGCTCGAAGCCGCTGGCATCGATGTCCAGAGCGATTGTCGCGAAGGCCTGTGCGGCAGCTGTGAGGTGCGTCTGCTCGAAGGCGAGGCCGATCACAGGGATAAGGTCCTGACGGCGTCCGAACGGGCAGAGGGCGGCCGCCTGATCTCGTGCTGTTCGCGAGCCCGTGATGGCGGACGACTGGTGCTCGCCCTCTAAAAGGCGCGCGCCCAACAATAAGAAACGGACAATAAGTTCATCAAATTGCGCCCGGTCAGCCGGGCCGGGGAGACCATAGTGAAACGCGTTAATCTCATGGTGGCGAGTACAGTCGGCACCACATTGGAATGGTACGATTTCTTCGCCTTCGCCATGTGCGCGGTGCTGGTGTTCGACAAGCTCTTCTTCAGCGCGGCGGACCCTTTCATGGCCACGCTGCTGGCGCTGGGCACCTTCGCGGCGGGCTTTCTGGCCCGCCCGCTGGGGGGCGTCATCTTCGGCATTCTGGGTGATCGGATTGGCCGCAAGCAGGTGCTGGTCGTCAGCCTGCTGATGATGGGCTTCGGCACCTTCGCTGTCGGCCTTCTGCCCACCTACGCCACCATCGGCATAGCCGCGCCCATTCTGTTGCTGGTCCTGCGCATCGTTCAGGGCATCGCCGTGGGCGGCGAGGCGACGGGCGCCATCCTGATCATCGCCGAATCCATGCCGTCGCGGCGCCGCGCCTTCTGGACCAGCTTCACCATGTTCGCCGGTCCCCTGGCCAATGTGCTGGCCGCCGTCGTCATCCTGGTCGTCCAGCGTCTGTTCGGCAGCGACGGCTTCCTGGAATGGGCCTGGCGCGTGCCCTTCTTCCTGTCGGCGCTTCTGATCTTGCTGGGCTTCTGGACGCGTCGCCGGGTCGAGGAATCCCCCGAGTTCGTCGAGCTCGCCTCCAAGCGCGCGACGGTCGAACACGCCCCGCTCAAGGAAGCCTTCGCGACCCAGTGGCGCCGCATGCTGACGGCGTTCTTCCTGAAAGCGTCCGAGAACACCTTCCTCTACATTTTCAGCACCTTCCTGGTGCTGATGGCGACGACCTACCTGGGCTTCGAGCGCGGGCCGGTGATGACCGCCCTGCTGTGGGCCTCGCTGTTCGAGGTCGGAGTCGTCCTCGTCGCCGCTCTTGTGGCGGACCGCATCGGCCGTCGTCCGGTCCTGCTGGTCGGCTTGTTCCTGTCGGCCATCACCAGCTTCGCCCTGTTCACGCTGAAGCCGGCTGAGACCACCCAGATGGAGCTGCAACTGTTCACCATGCTCTGCATGGGCTCGCACGGTATCATTCTGGGAGCCATGGCCGCCTTCATGGCGGAGCTGTTCCCGACCCGCATCCGCTTCACGGCCCTGTCGACCAGCTATCAGCTGGCGTCGGTGGCGGGCGGCTCGATCGCCCCCATCCTGGGCGCGATCCTGCTGAAGGTGACCGGCAGCGGTCTCGCCGTCGCCATCTATGCAGCCGTGATGTCCATACCCGCGCTGATCGTGGTCTTCCGCACCCCGGAAACCCGAGACAACCCCGCGCCTGACGCTGTGGCTCGGGTGAGCCCGAGCGCTGCGGCCAACTGATCGCTGGCCGTCTCTTCCCCGATGGCCTTCGGGCGTTCGGGGAAGGGACGGCTCGCTCCAGAACAACAAATAAGAACGAGGAAACCCCTATGGCGACCACCTTCTGGCGGCGTGCGACCCCGTGCGCCCTGAGCCTCCTGGCGACCTGCGCCCTGGCCCCCTGGCGCACGCCCAGGATGCTGCGGCCCAGCCTGTCGTCTTCGCACCCCTGCCTTACGATGACGATTTCTCCTATCTGGCCGACCCGGCGCTGCGCACCTCCCCGTGGGCGAAGCTGAAATACATCCCCGTGGGAGGGCAGGCCTATCTGACCCTGGGCGGCGAGGCGCGCCTGCGCACCGAAACCCGCGAGCACCTGAACTTCGGCCGAGGCGTCGAGGATGACGGGTTCGACTTCCAGCATCGCCTGCGCCTCTGGGGCGACCTGAACCTGACGCCGAACCTGCGCGTCTATGGCGAACTGCAGGCCACCGGGACCAATGGCGACAACGTCCCGACCCGCAACCCGGTCGACCATAACGACATCGAGGGGCATCAGCTTTTCGTTGAATACGCGGCTGACTACGGCGACGACGGCCGCTTCTTCGCTCGCGGCGGGCGACAGGAAATCCTGCTGGGCAAGGGGCGGCTGATGGACCCGCGCAACGGGCCCAACACCCGTCGCGCCTATGACGCCCTGCGCGTCCAGGCCGCCCAGGGCGACTGGCGTCTGGGCCTGATCGGGGGCCAGACGGTGCGCGATCTGAACGGCGCCTGGGCGAACGAAAGCAACAGCGACTTCACCTTCCTGACCGCCCACGCGGCGCGCAAGGTGGACGGCGTTCTGGGCAAGGGCGAGATCGAGTTCGTCTACATCCATACCGACCAGGAGACGGCCCGCGTCGCCGACTTCATTGGCGAGCGCGACACCTATTCGCTTCGTGTCGCCGCGAAAAAGGACGCCCTGTCCTATGACGTCGAAGCCATGCTTCAGGGCGGCGAGACAGCCACGGGCCAGGATGTCGAAGCCTGGTTCGTCGGGCTTGAGGCGGGCTATCAACTGCCCGGAGCGTGGAAGCCGCGTATCGGCGCCCGCATCGACGCCGGCTCGGGCGATGACGACCCGACCGACGACAAGGCCCAGGGGTTCGACGCCCTGTGGGGCCGCGGTCAGTCCTTCACGCCCGAGTTCGGCTATACCAACATGGTCCACGCCGGGATGAACCTGAACCTCAATCCGATCCCTAAGCTGAACGCCAACTTTGGCGTGACGGCCCTGCGCCGCCTGTCACGAGACGACGGCGTCTACAGCCTGGCGCCCGCGCTGATCCGGGGCGCCGATGAGGGGCAGTCGCGAGAGGTCGGAATCCGAACCACAGCCCGCTTCGACTACGACTGGAGCCGCCACGTCTCCACTGGCTTCATGGTCAACCACGTCTCGGCCGGCGACTTCCTCAAGGAAACCGGCGACGGCGAAGACCTGTTCTACACTTCGGTTTTCATCACCGCCCGTTTCTAGAGCGGCCGCATCTCCTGAATACATCAGGGTCTCACCCAGGCAGCGGGGTGAGACCCTGATTTTCAGGGAGAGGTTGCGGAGACAGCCGGAAGGGGAGTGCGGCGCATTCGAACTGGGGGTGTCGTTTCGCGGAATGGCCCCTATGCACAAAATGAGGCTTGGGGGCGAATAGCCGGACCTGACTCATCTCGGTCAATCCGAGAGTCCGCTTTCGGGATGGATGGTCGCCACGCCTGAGTGTCCGCTTGCGGACCGGGGACCTTCGTCGCTAACCGACCCTCAGGAGACTTTATCTTCGCGCGCCCTGTGAGATCAGGAAGGCAGACACGTCATGATGGCGATTACGATGCGCCTGACTTAACGGCGAGCGTAACTCTGTGCCGCCGGATCGAAGATCGACCCTAACGGCCAAGTTGACGTCCGCGCCCCTGGCGACGAGATGTCGAACTGTTTCAAGATGACCCTCTCTTGCCGCGTTGATCAGCGCAGTTTCATCATCCACGACGATGGCGTTTACGTCCGCGCCCTGTGCGATGAGATAATCAACCACCTCTGTATGGCCATGTGCAGCGGCGGCGATAAGGGGATTCCCGTCGCCAGCGGCTGGCTTGTTGACATTGGCGTCTTGCTCCAACAGCAGGCGGACCATGGCGATGTCGCCCTTTGCGGCTGCGACAATCAACGGTGTTCCGTCGCCGGAACGGAAATGATCAACATCCGCTCCATGGGCGATAAACACGCGGGCAGCTTCCGTTTCACTGTTTCGAGCCGCATCCACGAGCCAACCACCTGATGCAGTAGGGGCTACGCTTTGAGCTGCAGCGTTGAGCGCCATGCCGCCGATGACAATAGCCAGCGCCGCAGCACTGAGGAGCGTTGCCCCGCTGGAAAACCCCGTCGACTTGGACATGCATAGCTCCCTAGTGAGAGCCAACATGACAGAAACCGCGCTCTTGCCAGCTTAAGGTTTTGTCATGCGCCCGCGAGCGGACCGTCCCAATCGGAGGGGCGTCTCATGAAAACACTGATGCTGAGTTTTGGAACTGGTGAAAATTTTGATCTCGGTGGACATCGAGATGACGGCCGCTCGCGCCGCCTCGCAGCCCTTCGGGCGGCTTTCGAGCTAGGTCCCGCGTGGCACGGCGGGCGGGACGCACTCTTTCTCAGGACGGACAAGACTGTCGAGGAAGTCGTTCAATACGTCCTGCGCTTGATGGATGATCGTGATCTACGGTTGGTCGTGGAAATAGCCGATGGCGCAGACGTGAGGTTTGGGGGAACGCGTTTCGACGAGGATGGGTTCGACAAAATTTTCTCGATGGCGACAGAGGTCGATCATCCGAAAGTGTGGGCTGAAGTTCACGCTGCCCATGCAGCAGCACTAGCCAATGGCGGAAGCGACGAGGGCGCTCCTGGCCCCGCCCGCAATACGGCCCCAACTTCTATGGAGCCTACGTCCGTGATCTTGACGGCAACAAAATGAGCTTCGTTTAATTCCGCGAGCCTGCCTGATCTTTCAATGGAAAAGTCCGCTTCGGTCGTGATCGGAATTTCGCTTAAGGGTGGGAAGCGGATGATGCTGGATTATGCGGCCCGCATTTCTCCAGCGTTCAAAAACGGCGTCACTGCCGCCATCGCGCGCTGGACGTATTCCGCCTTCTCGCCGACGGGCGCGACGTAGTGGATGGCTTCTTCCGCGTCATACGGGGTCGCCGAGCGCGCAATCATCCAAGCGGCAAGGTATTGTGAGGCTAGGCAGCCACCGGCAGTCGCGACATTGCCATGGGCAGCGAAGGGCGCATCCACGACATTGATGCCCGCCTCAATGACCCAAGGCTTAGTCGTCAAATCGGTGCAGGCGGGCAGGTCGCCGATCAGCCCCAGCTTGGCTAGTAGAAGCGTGCCAGAGCACTGGGCGCCGATCAGCTGACGAAACGGGTCCAGCGGGAGGAGCGACAGGAACGTGGGGTCGGCGGCGTAATCGCGGGTCTTGATCCCGCTGCCAATCAGCACGGCGTCGGCGTCGGCCAAGAACTCCAGCGGCTTCTGGCGCTGGATCGTCACCCCAGCCATCGAGGTGACTTCCGGCGTAGGACAGGTGATGTGGGCTGCCCAGCCCTGTGACTTCATCCTGTTCAAGATGCCTGCTGCGATGAAGGAATCGAGCTCGTTGAATCCGTCAAGAGTTAGGATCGCGATCTGCATGACTGGCCTGGCTCGGGAGATGAGGATGAAGAGACAGCACGTTTGCCGGGTTACGCTGCCGACTCAAGAGCGGACATTCTCAGCGTCTGCAAAGAGTGGTTTGCGGACCTACCCCGCACTCTCTGGCAGGCGGCAATAGGCCTCCAGCAATGCAGCAAAGGACGGAGCGACCTGCTCGACCGTGCCCAAATCATGATCCCAGATGTAGACGGCGTCACTGCGATCTTTCATGCGAAACGAGAGCAGGTTGCCCGAGCTATCGGTCGCGAAAGGGGCCAGATCATCAGGATAACCGAGCGGCCTCCAATCTCGGGTAGCTTCGACAGCCTCGTCTGGTGTCAAGAAGTCGCCCAGGTGCGGAAGATCCGATCTATCGTCTATTGCGTCCCATAGTTCGACGGTCGGTCTCGGCAGGCCAATGGTTAGGACCGCGCTGCGATAGGAGCCTGGATAGGTGTAGGCCAACGCCTTCTCCGCCCGTTCCAAGGCGACCGGACGCACCTCAACTGGTGGATAGGCCTCGTGAGACCAGCGTTGACTAAGAGCGCCAAGCCAAGCCGCTGGATCATTTTTCATAGCCACCTCACAGCTTGCTGCTTCAACGGGGGACGGCGCAGTCATGCCCACAATTAGGGCCGCCGCAAGCGATGAGAGAAGGTTCATGCCTCGATCCTAGCCGGGCAGGCAATGTCCGCAACGGGTCGAACTTGGCCCTCGGCACACTGCCCAAAAGCGGACGTCCGCGCGAGGATCGGAATGTCGGCTTTCGGCGCAGGTGCGAATGGCCGCTCCTGGCGCTTCCCGACGGTGGGCTTGACCCTGTATCTACTACAGGGTGCACGATCCGCTCATGGCTAATTGCTGCGGCGACACCCTGTGCGAAACGGATCGGCCACCGGAAGGCCGATGGCGACTAGGACGGCGGACCGACACCAAGGTCGAGACTATCCGCTATTACGAGCGTATTGGCCTGCTGGCCGCGCCTGCTCGCACCGAAGGCAATTGCCGCGCCTATGGCGAGGCGGAACTGAACCGCCTCTCCTTCATCCGCCGCGCCCGCGATCTGGGCTTCTCCATCGAACAGGTGCGCGACCTTCTGGCTCTATCGGATCGCCGCGATCAGTCCTGCGCCGAAGTCGATGAACTTGCAGGGGCGCATCTGGCCGAGGTCGAACGCAAGATCGCCGATCTGGAGGCCCTGCGCCGCGGACTGTCGGCTCTGCTATCCCAATGCCGCAACGGCACGATCTCGACCTGCCTGATTATCGAGGCCCTGGGGCCCAGGCAGGCCGACTAGATGTCAGGCGAGGTGGCAATGGCCGCTCTTGATGCTGTGGCGCGAGGAGATGCTGAGAGCGTAGACTGGCAACTGACAGGGAGGCGATCGTGGTCGCGGAGGTCCAAGTCCGAGAGCCGAATCCTCTATCGGTGGCCGGCCGACACCGGGGCAGAGGAGAGGCTGCAAGCGACGCTCTCCTCATTCCAATCCACCGCGATCGTCGGGTGCTCGATATTGAACTCCGTCTTCAGTAGTCGCTCCACCGCCTGGACCACTGTGCGTGCGTCCACCTCCGGCGTCGGCCGCACATGCATGGTCGCCAGGGAGCGACCGGAGGTGATGGACCAGATGTGGACGTGGCTGATCTCGGCGACGCCCGGCACCGCTTCTTTCGCCCGCTTGATGACCGCATCCGGCGTGGCGTCGTCGGGAGCCCCTTCCAGCAGGATGTGCAACGACTTTCCAAGCAGCTTCCAGGCGCTGCCGAGGATGAGCAGGGACACCACCACGGACAAAATCGGATCGATCGGCGTCCAACCGGTCAGGGAGATGACGATGGCCGCAGCTACGGCTCCGACCGACCCCAGAAGGTCTCCCATGACATGCAGGGCGGCGCCCTTGATATTGACATGTTCGGCGTCTCCGCGGGTCAGGATCCAGAACACTAGGACATTGACAAGGAGTCCCGCGATGGCGACGGCCAGCATCGGCTCTGCCAGCACCGCCGATGGCGCCCGAAAGCGCTGCCACGCCTCGTAGACGATCCACCCGACAATGGCGAAAAGCGTGATGGCGTTGATGAAGCCGGCGACCACCTCGAAGCGAAGGTAGCCGAAAGTTCGTCTGGCATCGGCCAAGCGACGGCCGAAGCGGAAGGCGAGGTAGGCCAGTCCGAGTGCCGCCGCGTCGGCCAGCATATGACCCGCATCCGCCAGCAACGCCAGCGAGCCCGAAAGCAGGCCGCCGACCGTTTCGACGATCGTGAAGGTGAAGATCAGGCCAAACGACAGAAGGACCTTGCGCTCGTTGCCCTGGGTGACGACCGGCGTGTGGTCGTGATCGTGGCCCGCATGATCATGACAGGCGTGTGCGTGCGACATGGAATGCCCCTTCCGGAACTCAGTTGGGCGCAGCTTCACGCGTTCGCTGCATGAAAACGGGGGCGGTGATGAGGATCAAGCCAACATTGGTCGCCACATGACCCCAATCGAAATAGGCGACATGGATGACCAGCATCGTCGTCTCAAGCGTCAGCATCAGCATCGACGCCAACACAAGTACGGGGCGCCCCAAAGACCGCGAGAAGAGCGGGGCCACCACTGCGATCGCCAGCAAGACCTCCACCGCACCGAGGGCGCGGACCATTTCCAGAGAAACCTGGGCCGGCCATGACAGGAGAATGACCAGCATGTTCATGGGTTCAGTCAGCTTGGCGTAGCCGGCGGCCAGGAAGAACATCGCCAGCCAGCCCTGCAGGGTCCAAATTGCGAGGTTTCGGTAGGTTTCGGGCCAATGTCTCATGCCTTTTCAGCCTCCGGCATGCGACGTCGCGTTGAGAAACAGGTCGTGGCGAGGCCCTCCAACACACGTGTTGGAAGAGCTGTCGCGCTATACGCCTCGCCGGCCGCCCGGGTCCGGGCGCGCTCGACAGATGCGGCAGGCGCAGCAGCCCCGGGCGCATGTTCAAGAAGGCCGTCGCCTGCCGCGAACATCGAGCGTCCGACGCAGGCAAGACCAGAGGCGCCTTTCGGCAAAGACCCATCGACACTTGGCCGCAGGGCGATGATGGAGGCCATTGGAACTGCTCCCGCTATGACATCCGACATGGAATGGAGTTTCCAACGATGGGCAGGTCAACCCCCTCGCCATCTCCCTTTCGCGCCGCTTCCTGCCCTCCGAACCACGAGCATTTGCGTCCGAAAGTCATTCGCCCTAGGGCGATTGACTAGTCCATTAAAGACCAATGGTCGCATTCGAAAAACTCGAAGCTCAAGCAGACGGTTGACTCTCCCATAGGGGCAAAGTTTAGACCGGCCACGGTTACTGCTGAAAGGTTTGCCTCATGTCGGCCCCGCCGTGCGGATTTATAGATTTGTCGATTCCCGATATGAAATTCGGAGGCTGTGTCGCTTCCATTGAGAAGGCGAACCATACAGTGGATGCCCCCGCTTCGATCAGGGCCGATATCCAGGCACACAGCATTAAGGTCGCGACCGGTTCCAGTCGTCAGGGTCGGCTGAGGTCGCTGAATGTCGCGGGCTATCCGGCAAGGGAGGATTGAGCATGGACAGGCGGAAGATCACTTCCCTCGCCGTCGGCGCCGCCCTCCTGGGGAGCGCTGGCTTTGTGCTGGCTGGCCTGCCCACTACCGTCCAGGCCTCGGAGATGACGGTTTACAAGAGCGACTCCTGTGGCTGTTGCGGCGGTTGGGTCGAACACATCCGCAAGGCCGGCTACGCCATTCGTATCGTCCCGACCGACGACCTGGGCCCGGTGAAGGCGCGACTCGGGGTGCCGGAATCTCTTTGGAGCTGTCACACGGCCGTGGTCGACGGCAAGGTGATCGAGGGGCACGTCCCGGCCATCGCTGTGAACGCCTTCCTGAAGGCTCCTGGCGCCTCACGAGGCATCGGCGTGCCCGGAATGCCGATCGGGTCGCCCGGCATGGAGGCGCCCGGCTATGTTCCGGATCGCTACGACGTCATGCGCTTTGGGGCGGGTCGAACCGCGCCCTTCATGACGTTCCGAGGCGCTGAGCCTGCAGCGCGCTAGCCGCAAGCGGTCCCCTAAGATGGTGAGGGACGCGCGCGCCCGGCGCGTAGATCACATCGCGGCCAGTGTCGGCCAGAGACTGTGGAGACTGCGCGTGCGTCATTCAAACCTCGCCTCTTTCGTGGCCGTCGCAGCGGCTGTGACGAGCCTTGCCGGGCCGGCGGCGGCGCACGCCCGTCTCGTCAGCGCGACGCCGGCGCCCGGTTCCGCCGTGTCCGCGCCCCGGTCGATCAGCCTGACCTTCAGCGAGCGGACCGTGGCGGCCTTTTCCGGCTTCGACGTCGTGAACGCCGCGGGCGCGAAGGTCGCCACCAGGGTCGCTGTCTCACAGGACGGCAAGACCCTGACCGGGACGCTGGCGCGGCCGCTGCCCGCCGGCGCCTATGTCGTCAATTGGCGCATCGCTTCCAAAGACGGCCACCGCATGACCGGCCGCTACGACTTCACCGTCCGCTGAAATGGTCGACATCTGGATCGTCGTCCTGCGCGGCGTGCAGTACGCCGCCGGGGCGTTGCTGCTGGGGCTGCCCGCCTTCATGCTCTACAGTCAGCGGGCCGTCGCGTCGCTGGAGCTGCGCTGGCCGCGTCAGGTCCTGATCTGGGCGGCGGCGGCGCTGGCTGTGGCCGCGCCCGCCGCCTTGCTGGCCCAGACCGCAATGATGGCCGGGTCGTTGAATGAAGCCGTCAAGCCCGCCTCCCTGGCGTTCATGGTCACAGGCATGGGATTGGGCAAGGCGCTGATGGTGCGGACGCTGGCGGCCGCCCTGGCCCTGGGGGCGACCCTGCTGCTGCGGCCCGGTCGTCCGACGTGGAGCGTGCTGACGCTGCTGGGCGTCATCGTCTCGGCTAGTTTCGCCTGGACCGGCCACGGCGCGGCGACCGAAGGCGCGGGCCATGCGGTGCATCTGATCTCGGACGTGGTCCACGCCGTGGCCGCCTCCATCTGGATCGGGGCCCTGGCCGCCTTCGCCGTCCTGATAGGTCGGCGGCCGTCCAGCAATCCCTCCTGGGACGCCAGCGTGGCGCGTAGCCTGACCGGCTTCGCCGGGGTCGGCACGGCGGCGGTCGGCGCCCTGGTCGTGACCGGCCTGATTAACAGCGCCTTCCTGGTCGGGCCGTCGAAGGCGCTTGAACTGTGGACCAGCCCCTATGGCGATCTTCTGATGATCAAACTTGTCCTGTTCGGCCTGATGGTCGGCCTGGCGGCGGTCCACCGCTTTCGCCTCGCGCCTCTGATGGCCAGGGACGCCGGTCAGGCGCTTCCCCATCTGAAGAAGAGCCTGACGGTCGAGTTCGCTGTGGCCTTGGCGATTCTGGCCGTGATCGCGGTCATGGGAACGCTGCCGCCACCCGCAGCCCTGTAGCGACGGGTCCTAGAGGGCGGCCTTGCGGCGGGCCGCCCGCACCGCCCGCACGGTCTTCAAGTCGCGCGCCAGGCGGATCCACAGCAGGATGAAGCCCGTTACCACGATGCTGAGCGTCAGGGCCGTCAGGCCGATCAGTAAGGGGTGGTTGAAGTTGTCGCCGTCCTCGAAGTCCAGGATGTGGAGCCGCCAGAAGAAGTCGTAGAAGCGCCAGACCGCCGAGCGCCGCGTCACCACCTCGCCGGTCTGCGGCGACAAATAGAAGGTAGTGCGCTCGGCGTTGTTGAAGTCCACGCGCCAGATCGGCCCCTCGCGCCCCGTCTCCTTCGGCGCCTGATCCAGCAGGACCGCCGGCCTGGGCGCCGCCTCGCCTCGATAGGCCGCGACCGCCAGGGCCGAGGCCTCGTCCGCCGTCATGGCCGTGAAGGGCCGGCCGGTCGCAGCGGCCACGGTGACGGGCGCGCCCTCAAGCGGGGTCAGGACCCAGGCCGGCCCGCGCTGCGTGGTCTTCAACTCGGCGCGCGCGGGCGCCACGCCGGCCAGACGCGCGGCTTCGGCCAACGGCAAGGCCTGATCCAGCGGCAAGGCGGCGGGCGCCGCAGCCTTCAGACGGTGCTCGCTGCGCACGGTCTCGATCGGAATGGCGGTCATGACCAGGCCGCCCGCGACCCAGAACAACACCTGCAGCCCCACCGCCAGGCCCACCCACTTATGAATCTGGGTTGAATAACGCAGAACCTTCATCGCTTCCCCCTCAAGCTCAAGGCGCAGCGGCCGCGACGGCCGAATGAACCCTATACGCCTATCGACGCGCGCCCCCTCATGCGCTTTCAAGGGAAGGAACGACGGGGCGCGTATCCACCGTCGGGGCCGCGAGGATTTGCAATGACCGACGACATCGAGCGCATGCTGGCGACGCCGCTTTCGAGCGACGAAGCGGCGCACCTGACTGGGCTGGAAGGCCGCGTCTGGCGGCGCATAGAGGAGCGGCAGGCGCAGCGCCGCCAGGGTCAGGTGCGCCTGGCCGTCCTGGCCTTCGCGCTGCTGGTCGGCGTGACCAACGGCGGCGTCCTCGGCCAGACCTTCAAGCCCCGGCCGTCCGACATTCAGGTCTTCAGCGTCTCGGCCGGCCTGTCGCCGATGACGAGCGTCGAGTTTGGCGGATGAGCTCGAACTGGAAGTCGATCGCCCTGACCGTGGTCCTGGCGGGCCTGGCCAGCGCCGGCGGAGCCTGGCTGGGCGCCGGCTGGATGATGCAACGGCATGAGACGCCCGGCTTGCATGAGATCGTGCATCAGAAGCTGGACCTCACGGTCGAACAGGACATCCGCCTGGACGAGATCGAGGCCCGCTTCGCCGTTCGGCGCGAAGCGCTGGAGGCCGACGTCCGCGCCGCCAACCGCGAACTGGCCCAGGCCATCGCCGCCAGCCAGGGCGACAGCCCCGAGGTGCGAGCCGCGGTCGATCATTTCCACGACGCCATGGGCGCGCTTCAGAAAGCGACCATCGCCCATGTGTTCGAGATGCGCGCGGTGCTGACGCCGGAACAGGCTCGGGTCTTTGACAGGGAAATCGCCGGCGCCCTGACGCAAGAGCCCAGGTAAGCCCGGGGTGGCGGCCGACGACGACACAGACGAAATCCGTGCCGCGCAGGGCGATCGACGCGCCTTCTCCGCCCTGATGGCGACGACCAGCGGCGAGCTGTACCGCTTCGTCCGCCGGTATGTCGGCGATGCGGACGAGGCTCAGGACCTACTGCAGGAAACCTACGCCTCCGCGTGGCTGGCCATCCGGCGCTATGATCCGACGCGGCCCTTTGCGACGTGGCTGCGCAGCATCGCCGTCAACAAGTGCCGCGACTGGGGCAGAAAGCGGACCGTGCGCCGCATTGTGCGCGGCGTCATGGGATTGGACGGTCCCGAAGCCATGGCCGTGGGCGAGGAGGCGCCCGAGGCCGAGGCACGGCTGGACGCCCGCCGCCGCATGGCCGACCTTGATCGCGCCCTGGCCGACCTGCCCGACGCGCTGAAGGCGCCGCTTCTGCTGGCCGCCCTGGAAGGCCGCTCTCACGCAGAGATCGCCGAAGTCCTCGGCGTCACCCCCAAGGCGGTGGAAACCCGCATCGCCCGCGCGCGACAGAAACTGAACCTGGCCCTGATGGGTTGAGGCCGACGCACGTCGAAAACCAGAGGTCTGGACCTTGGCAGAGCCTGCGGCGCCCTGCCGCAACAGGGGGGGCGAGGGGCCATCGCATTCTTCGCGTATCACCATCATCCTCTTTCCCGCGCGCCAGCCTTGGCGAACGGCTACCTTGAGATCTGAACGACATGGCGACATCATCCCTGGACCGTCGAACCCTGTTGAGAGGCGCCGCCCTGGGCGGCGGCATCCTGGGCCTTCAGGGCCTGTTGCCCGCCTGGGCCCAGACGGGGTCGGCTGGCTTGCGCGCCGACCTGCCGACGCTGACGGGGCCGAACATCGACCTGACGGTGGGCCGCTCCGACTTCACCGTCGGCGGCCGCACGGGCCACGCGGTGACGGTCAACGGCCTCTTGCCCGCGCCCCTGCTGCGGATGCGCGAGGGCCAGAACGTGCGGCTGTCGGTCACCAATACGCTGGACGAGGACACCTCGATCCACTGGCACGGTCTCCTGCTGCCCTTCCAGATGGACGGGGTGCCGGGGATCAGCTTCCCCGGCATCAAACCGCGCGAGACCTTCGTCTATGAGTTCCCGATTAAGCAGTCGGGCACCTACTGGTACCACAGCCATTCGGGACTTCAGGAAGCGATCGGCCACTATGGTCCCATCGTCATCGACCCGGCGGGCGCCGATCCGGTCGGGTATGACCGTGAGCACGTCCTGGTCCTGTCGGACTGGAGCTTCCTGCATCCGCACGAGATCCTCGACAAGCTGAAGAAGAGCCCCGGCTACTTCAACATGCAGAAGACCACCCTGGCCGGTCTGCTGGACGGATCCGACCGCATGAACCTGGCCGAGCGGCGGATGTGGGGCTCCATGCGCATGGACCCGCGCGACATCCTGGACGTCAACGGCTCGACCTATACCTACCTCGTCAACGGCCACGGGCCGGACGAGAACTGGACCGGCCTGTTCCGGCCCGGCGAGCGGGTGCGGCTACGCGTCATCAACGCCTCGGCCATGTCGATCTTCAACGTCCGCATTCCTGGGCTGGCCATGACCGTGGTCAACGCCGACGGCGAGAACGTGCGCCCGGTCGAGGTGGACGAGTTCCAGATCTCGGTCGCCGAGACCTATGACGTCATCGTCCGTCCCACTGAGGATCGCGCCTACACCATCGTCTCCGAGGCCATCGACCGTTCGGGCATGGGCCGGGCGACGCTGGCGCCGCGCCTGGGCATGGCGGCCGAGGTCCCGCCGCTGCGTAAGGTCCCGAACCTGACCATGAAGGACATGGGCATGGGCGGCATGGATCATGGCGGAATGGACCACAGCGCCATGGGCCACGGCGCTGCCGACGCCGACCACGCGGCCATGGGCCACGGTACGGCGGCGGGCGCGGCCGCAACCGCCGCGCCGATGAACCACGGCGGCATGAGCCACAACATGCGCGACCCGAACAACGCCCCGGCCGACATGGCGGTCGGCGTCGGCGTGGACATGATTTCGCCCGCCCCCTCCAACCGCCTGGCCGACAGGCCCCAGGGTCTGGATGACGTCGATCACCGCGTACTGGTCTACGCCGATCTGGTCTCGCTGACGCCGAACCAGGACCGCCGCGAGCCCTCGCGCACCATGGAGATCCACCTGACCGGCAACATGGAGCG
This sequence comes from Brevundimonas naejangsanensis, assembly GCF_003627995.1. Taxonomy (NCBI): domain Bacteria; kingdom Pseudomonadati; phylum Pseudomonadota; class Alphaproteobacteria; order Caulobacterales; family Caulobacteraceae; genus Brevundimonas; species Brevundimonas naejangsanensis. The sequence goes on from NZ_CP032707.1 coordinate 2,484,791, forward strand.
GTTCATGTGGGGCTTCGACGGGCGGAAATTCTCTGAGGTTGTCGAGCCGATCCGCTTCGAGCTGAACGAGCGCGTGCGCGTCACCCTGGTCAACGACACCATGATGGCCCACCCCATCCACCTGCACGGCCACTTCTTCGAACTGGTGAACGGTCATGACGGCCACCAGCCGTTGAAGCACACGGTCAACGTCGCCCCCGGCGGCAAGGTCACCTTTGACCTGACCGCCGACGCGCCCGGCGATTGGGCCTTCCACTGTCACCTTCTGATGCACATGCACGCGGGCATGTTCAACGTCGTGACCATTCGCCCGCTGGATGGAGCCGCCTCGTGAAGTCCCTCTCTCTCTCGCTTGCGCTCGCACCGCTGATGCTGGCCGCGGGCGGCCCCGCCCTGGCCCAGAGCCATGCCGGACATGCCGGACATGCGCCCGCTGCCGCGCCCGCTGCTCAAGCGGCGACTCCGTCGGCCAAGCCCGCGCACGACTGCCCGATGATGCGTGACGGCAAGCCCTGTCCCATGCACGGCGCAGCCTCCAGCGCACAGGCCGGACCGCACGGCGGCCATGACATGAGCGGTCAGCCCGGACCCGGCACTGCTGCGGCCGATCCCCACGCGGGCCACGCCATGGCTCCGGCCACAACGGCCCAGGCTGACCCGCACGCCAGCCACGACATGAGCAGCCACGCTGGACACAGCGCTGCTGCGGCCGATCCCCACGCGGGCCACGCCATGGCTCCGGCCACAACGGCCCAGGCCGACCCGCACGCCGGCCACGACATGAGCAGCCACGCTGGACACAGCGCTGCTGCGACCGATCCCCACGCGGGCCACGCCATGGCTCCGGCCCCAGCGGCCCAGGCCGACCCGCACGCCGGACACGACATGAGCAGCCATGCCGGACACAGCGCTGCTGCGGCCGATCCCCACGCGGGCCACGCCATGGCTCCGGCCCCAGCGGCTCAGGCCGACCCCCACGCCGGTCATGACATGAGCGCGACACGCGGCGATCCGAATATCCCGACCAGCGTGGACGCCGTCGGCGGCCGCATGGTCGAGACTCCGCCCCCCGCCGCGGCCCGCGCAGCCCCGGCCCACGCCGCCGACCTGCTGTTCGACCCGGACGTCATGGCTGCAGCGCGCAGGCAGTTGCTGGCCGAGAACGGCGACATCCGCTCGACCGCCGTATTCATCGACACCATCGAAGCCAATTTCGGCGACGGCGCCGAGGGCTACAGCTGGGAAGCCCAGGGCTGGACGGGCGGCGACATCAACCGCTTCTGGTGGAAGACCGAGGGCGAAGGCGAGTTCGGCGGCAAGCTGCACGAGGCCGAGTTCCAGGCCCTCTACAGCCGCGCCATCGCCCCCTTCTGGGATCTGCAGGCAGGCGTGCGCCAGGACATCCGTCCCGACGGCGACGACACGACCCACCTGACCGTCGGCGTCCAAGGCGTGGCCCCCTACTGGTTCGAGATGGGCGCCGCCGCCTTCCTGTCGACCGAGGGCGACCTGACCGCCCGCTTCGAAGCCGAATACGACCAGCGCATCACCCAGAAGTGGATCCTGCAGCCGGCGCTCGAACTGGACATGTCGGCGAGCGACATCCCGGAACTGGAGCTCGGCTCGGGCCTGACCTCGGTCACGGCGGGGCTGCGCCTGCGCTATGAAATCCGCAAGGAGTTTGCCCCCTATGTCGGCGTCGAGTGGAGCCGCTCGCTGGGTGACACGGCCGATTACGCCAAGGCCCGCGGCCAGGATCCCGAGGACACGCGCTTCGTGGTCGGCCTCAAGGCCTGGTTCTAACACTGAAGGATAGCTGACAATGATGCGCACCTTGGCTTTCACCACTGCGCTGGCTCTCACCGCCGGCGCGGCCTTCGCGCAGGATCCCCACTCCGGCCACGCCGGAATGCACCCGCAGGCATCAGCCGCCTCGGGCATCGTCACCAACCCCGCTGACGGCGCCATGACGCACGGCTCGCCGGAGCGCTTCAACGTGACCTTCCCCCATCCGATGATGCTCAGGACCGTCACCCTGACGATGGAGGGCCAGGCGCCGATTGTGGTCACGGCCCCGGAAGCGCCCGCCGCTCTGAGCGTCGGCGCCCCCTTGCCGCGTCTCGCGCCCGGAATCTATCGGGCGACGTGGGCCGCAGAGGCGCCGGACGGCCACCGGATGACCGGGACCGTCAGCTTCATGGTTCACTAGGAAGGGCGCGGCCCGAGGCTCCGGCCTCGGGCGCTTTGGGCGCTCATGTCTCGTCCACCGAAACCCGGGAGATGGCGTCGGCGGCCTGCCGTTACAGTTTCACGCTTCGCAGTCGCGCGGCGTTGGCGATCACGCTGACCGAGGACAGCGCCATGGCGGCGGCGGCGATGATCGGCGACAGCAGAATGCCGAAGACGGGGTAGAGCACGCCCGCCGCGACCGGCACGCCCAGCGCGTTGTAGATGAAGGCGAAGAACAGGTTCTGTCGGATGTTGCGCATGACCGCGCCCGACAACTGCCGCGCCCGGACGATCCCGGTCAGATCACCCCTGAGCAAGGTGACCCCGGCGCTCTCCATCGCCACGTCTGTGCCTGTGCCCATGGCGATGCCGACATCGGCGGCGGCAAGGGCGGGCGCATCATTGACCCCGTCTCCAGCCATCGCGACGACTTCGCCTGCCGCCTTGTGCCGCTGCACCACGGCGCTCTTCTGATCAGGAAGAACCTCGGCCTCGACCTCGTCGATGCCGAGCTGGCGGGCCACGGCTTTCGCCGTCGTCCAGTTGTCGCCGGTCAGCATGACCACTCGTATTCCCTGCGCCTTCAGCGCCGCTAGCGCTTCGGGCGTCGAGGCCTTGACCGGGTCGGCAATGGCGAAGATCGCCGCGACGCGGCCATCGACCCCCATGAAGATCGCCGTCGCTCCATCCTCGCGCAGCCGGTCGGCCTCTTCAGCCAGCGGCGCCACGTCGACGCCCTGTTCAGCAAGGAATTTCGCATTGCCGAGCGGGATGCGCTGGCCGTCGACTACCCCCAGCGCCCCCTTGCCGGTCGGCGAGTCGAAATCGGCGACCGGCGCGGTCGTGACGCCACGCTCCTCGGCCGCCCGCACGATGGCGAGCGCCAACGGGTGCTCGCTGGCCCGTTCCACGCTGGCGGCGAGACGCAAGGCTTCCTCTTGCGTGAACCCCGGTGCGGCGACGATGGCTGTGACGGCCGGCCGGCCCTCGGTCAGCGTGCCCGTCTTGTCGACGATGATCGTGTCGACCTTTTCCATATGCTCAAGCGCCTCGGCGTTCTTGATCAGGACGCCCGCCTGCGCGCCTCGCCCGACGCCGACCATGATCGACATCGGCGTGGCCAGTCCAAGCGCACAAGGACAGGCGATGATCAGAACCGAAACCGCCGCGACCAGGCCGAAGGAGAAGCGCGGCTCCGGCCCCCAGACCGACCAGGCGATGAAGGCCAGGACGGCGACGGCGATGACCGCCGGCACGAACCAACCCGCCACCAGATCGGCAAGCCGCTGAATCGGCGCGCGCGAGCGCTGCGCCTCGGACACCAGTTGGACGATCTGCGACAGCATGGTGTCGCGCCCGACCTTCTTGGCCTGGATGACCAGCGCCCCGGACTGGTTCATGGTCCCCCCGATCGCCGTCGCGCCGATGTCCTTGGTCACCGGCATGGACTCGCCCGTGACCATCGATTCATCCACGGCGCTGCGCCCTTCGACCACCTCGCCGTCAACGGGCACCTTTTCGCCAGGACGCACGCGCAGTCGGTCGCCGACCTGCACCGAATCGAGCTGGACCTCTTCTTCGGTCCCGTCGCCGCGAATGAGCCGGGCCGTCTTCGGGGCCAGATCAAGCAGGGCGCGGATCGCGCCGCTGGTGCTCTCGCGGGCGCGCAACTCCAGGACCTGGCCAAGCAGCACCAGGACCGTGATGACCGCCGCCGCCTCGAAATAGACGGCGACCGAACCGCCCGGCTGCCGGAAGGCGTCAGGGAAGACGTTGGGCGTCAGCGTCGCCACCACGCTGTAGGCCCAGGCCGCTCCCGTGCCCATGGCGATCAGGGTGAACATGTTCAGCTTGCGGGTGACGAGCGATCGCCAGCCGCGCTGAAAGAACGGCCAGCCCGCCCAGAGAACCACGGGCGTCGCGAGCGCAAGCTGCAGCCAGTTCGAAATCCCTTGGCCGATCACATGGTTCAGGCCGAGGAAGTGCCCGCCCATCTCCAGCACCACCACAGGCAGCGCCAGCACAAGCCCGATCCAGAACCGCCGCGTCATGTCGATGAGTTCTTCGTTCGGCTCGGCTTCGAGACTGACCAGAACCGGCTCCAGCGCCATGCCGCAGATCGGGCAGGACCCCGGCCCGACCTGCCGGATCTCCGGATGCATAGGGCAGGTATAGATCGTCCCCTCGGGCGCCGGTTCGGCTTCTGCGGCGGCCACGGGGTTGAGATATCGATCAGGCTCGGCCAGGAACTTCGCCTGACATCCCGCAGAGCAGAAATAGTAGGTGCGGCCGCTATTGTCCGCCCTGTGCGGGGTTGAATGCGGATCGACCGACATGCCGCAAACCGGATCACGGGCGCTGTGCGACCCGTTATGAGCAGCTTGGTCCGAAGAGGCGTGAAGGTGTTCCATATCTCGATCCAGATTGCTTTGCGGAAATACTGGACCAATCCGGAGAGCGAATACAGGCGCCACCGGCACGCTTAGAAATCCGCCAGGCCGGTAGTCATCGCCCGAGACGGCTAGGGTCAACACAGGTTTTCTCGCTGGATTCCCTTGACCCTGACACGGTTGGATGCCCCAGCTTGAGCGACATGAGACCCAGACAAGGAGAAATCTCATGGAACTCCGAATAGAGAAGATGACCTGCGGGGGGTGCGCCCGATCCGTAACCCGGGCGATCCAATCCCTCGACCTGAATGCCAGGATCGAGGCCGATCCTGCCTCTCGCATGGTCAAGGTCGAGACGACGGCGACCATGGCGGCCGTTCTTCAGGTTCTCGAAGAAGCCGGGTATCCCGCAGTCGCGGGCTGAGAAACAGCGGTCCAGGTCTGGGCCGAGGCTGCGATTGAAAAAGGCCCGCCGCGAGGAACTCGCGGCGGGCCTTATCTTTGGGCCGCAGTGGCCAGGGGCGAACCTACGTGAGGGGCTCCTGGGGGTATAGAAGACGTCGGCGTGCATATCCTCCCTCTGCAGGCCGCGTGCAAAGGTCGCCTCCATGGCCGCATCCACCATCTGCGGCGGTCCGGCGACATAGGCTTTCCATCCAGCGAGGTCGGCGAGATCCTGCTCCAAGGCCTGCGTCACGTATCCGCTCCGATACTGCGCGGACGGTCCTTCGGACAGAACCGGCGTGAAGGTCAGGTTGGCGTGCTTTCTGGCGAGGGCTTGGAAATGTTCGACAAGGTAGAGGTCGCGCACGGCTCGAGCTCCGAAGTAGACGTGAACCGGCTGATCCATTCCGTGAGCGAGGGCGGTTTCGACAATCGACTTGATGGGCGCGAGCCCCGAGCCGCCGGCCAGGCACAGGATGGGACCTGAATGGTCTCGGCGCAGAGCGGAGGAACCGAGCGGGAATTCGAGCTGGGCCTGGTCGCCGGGGCTCAGGGCGTCATGCACATGCTCTGAGGTAGCGCCGCCCGGGACGCGGCGAATGTGGAATTCCAAGCTATCGCCGCCCGGGCGGTTGGCCATGGAATAGCTGCGGGAGGGGACGCCCTTGAAGCTGACGTGCGCATACTGTCCGGCGGAAAAGTGCAAGGGCGTTGCGTTCTCGGGGACGATTCGAACCAGTTTGATGTCATGGGTCAGGTCCTCAAGCCAGGTCACGACGCCGTTCATACGATTTGAGGGTTGGGCGGCGTCAGGCTCGTCGCTGTCTAGCCAAGCCACGGCCGCATCCGTAAGAGGAAGCGCTCGACAGGCCAGGATCAGGCCTTGGGCCTTTTCTTCCTCGCTGAGGGCGAAGCGTGAATGTGGGAGTAAATCCATCTCGCCTTCAATCAGCCTAGACTTGCATGAGCCGCAGCGTCCCGACCTGCAACCATGAGGATAGGCCACGCCGGCAGCGAGCGCCGCCTCCAGGAGGGTCTGGCCAGGCGACGCTTCAAGGCTGATCCCGACCAGCCGGATGTCAATGCGATTGACCGTCATCACACCGGTCCTCAGGCGTTTTTCGTCAAACCGAGCGCCTTGGTCAGACCTGGCTTCTGGCTCGGGAATGTGCCGTAGAAGACTTCTGTGCCGACCAAGGTGATCGGCGCCACCCGCACGCCCGTGCGGGCCTTGGCCTCTTCGGCGATCTGCGGTTCGGTCAGATCGCGTTCTTCATAGGCGACGCCCTGCTGGGTAAGCCACCGTTTCAGGGCGTGGCAGTCGGGACAGGTCGGGGTGGTGTAGATGAGCACGTGGGGCGGGGCGTCGATCATGGCGGGGCCTTCTTCAAGGTGACACGGCTGTAGGCGCGCCGATCGCTTTTCGAACTATCGGCGACGCAACCATTGTTCGGCCAAGGGTCGAGCTTCCAGCACTGGTAAGGTCAAGGGGCTTCGCTCCGGCCCCGAGACAGGCATTTCGAAAGCGGCCACGGGTATTGGCGACGGTCAGATGCGGCGCATGCGTCGATCGCCGGCCCGTGTGCAGTTGGGTCGTGATCGCAGCCTTCGCCGGTCAGCCTCTCCTAGGCATTCGGATTTTCAGCTCGGGGTGTAGGACAGGCCGGCGACCTTGCCGGAGTGGTCCACCCTGTGAGGCAGGCCGGCCTTGGCGTCATCGGTTCCGCCTGCGCGCATTCGCAGACTGGCGGAAAGGGCGCGTGCCAACGAAGTCGGGAGGCTTGACCTTACAAGGGTTGTAGCTGGCACCAGCCGTTGATCGGTAGGAGAGCACCCCGGCATCGGGCCGGAATTCGCGGCGCTCCTCAGGATCGGAACGAATGCGAATATCGAAGAAAGCTGCGGTGGTCGCAGCAGGAGGCCTCCTGATCGGCGCTGGCCTGATCTACGTGGTCCAGGACACCCCCTTCGCGCAGGGCGCGGCCGCTGCGCCGGGGACGCCGACGGTCCCCGTCGCACAGGTGATTACCCGCGAAGTTGCGCCGGCCGCCGAGTTCACCGGCAGTCTGGCGTCGCCGGAAGCGGTCGACCTTCGGCCCCAGGTCAGCGGGCCGATCCAGAGCGTCAGTGTGCCCGAGGGCGGGTTCGTACGCCGCGGTCAGCTGTTGTTCCAGCTGGATTCCAGGCCGTTCCAGGTCGCGCTCGAAGCCGCCCAGGCCCAGTTGTTGCAGGCGCAAGCCCAACTGACGCAGGCTGACGCGGATCTTGGCCGCGCGGAAAGTCTGGCCCCCAATGGCGCGGTCTCGGTGAAGAGCCTGGAGACGGCCCGGTCGACGCAACGTGAACGGCAGGCCCAGGTGCAGGCGGCCCGTGCAGCCGTGAATGCGGCGCGTCTGGACCTCTCCTACACACGCGTGACGGCGCCCATCAGCGGCCGTGTCGACCGCATCATGACGACCAAAGGCAATGTGGCGACGGCGGGCGCGACCGTGCTGACGACGATCGTCTCCGTAGACCCCCTCCAAGTCTACTTCGACATTGATGAAGCGACCTATCTCGACTTCGTCGCCCGGGCCCGTCCGGACAGCGCCGGTCGCACCACGGCGCAACTGCCGGTGCGCATCGGCCTGATGAACGAAGAGGGCTA